>NZ_JBVHLJ010000003.1:740264-1064033 GCF_055559055.1 Streptomyces sp. NPDC024687
CCCAGACCCCCGGCCGAATGTGAGCGACCGCACCCGGCCGGTCACCGTTAGTCGCCGTTAACCTGCCTGCATGACCGTGAATCTCGAAGTCGCCGAAGGTGTCGGCACGATTCGTCTCGACCGACCGCCCATGAACGCGCTGGACGTGGCCGTCCAGGACCGGCTGAAGGAGCTCGCCGAGGAGGCGACCCGGCGCGAGGACGTGCGCGCGGTGATCGTGTACGGCGGGGAGAAGGTGTTCGCGGCCGGTGCGGACATCAAGGAGATGCAGGCCATGGACCACACCGCGATGGTCCTGCGCGCCCGCGCCCTGCAGGACTCGTTCACGGCGGTGGCCCGCATCCCCAAGCCGGTTGTCGCGGCCATCACCGGCTACGCCCTGGGCGGCGGCTGCGAGCTCGCGCTGTGCGCCGACTTCCGGATCGCCGCGGAGAACGCCAAGCTGGGGCAGCCGGAGATCCTGCTCGGCCTGATCCCCGGCGCGGGCGGCACCCAGCGCCTCGCCCGGCTGATCGGCCCGTCCAGGGCGAAGGACCTGATCTTCACGGGTCGTATGGTCAAGGCCGGCGAGGCGCTGACGCTCGGCCTCGTGGACCGGGTCGTGCCCGCCGAAGAGGTGTACGCCGAGGCCCACGCCTGGGCGGCGAAGCTCGCGAAGGGACCGGCGATCGCGCTGCGCGCCGCGAAGGAGTCGATCGACATGGGACTCGAGACCGACATCGAGACGGGCCTCGCGGTGGAACGGAACTGGTTCGCGGGTCTGTTCGCCACGGAGGACCGCGAGCGGGGCATGAAGAGCTTCGTCGAGGAGGGCCCCGGCAAGGCCAAATTCCTCTGAACCCCTTGCAATTGACGCGATGTCTGATGCGGGTCCCTCGATGGGGCGGTTTATGGGAGCCTTAACGCAACCTTAAGTCTGCCTTGTCGAGGGAGCCCGTCGATTGCCCCCCAGTGAGCCTCCGCCGCAGGCCAGAGGGGTTGTCAAAGGCGCCGAAGTGCCAATGGCATATGCCGATCACTGCCAACGGAACGAAGCATTCCGGGGGGTGTATTCGTCGGGAACGGCCCCGGAGGGCGCTATGGGCGGCCATGATGGGGGCATGGCGGGGCTGGAGGGTTTCGAACAGCCGCGGGGAGACAGCCGAACGACGGCGGCGCGCTGGTCTCCGGCGGTCGAGGACGAGCACGCACTGAAAGCGCTCGAACTGTTCGGAAATCCCACGGAGGCCGAGGTCCCGCTGCCCTCCCGGCCGGAGTCCGCGGCGGCCGCGCGGCGCTTGACCCAGGTGATCGTCCTCCGTCACTGGGGGCTCACTCCCAAGATGGCCGAGGACGCGGTGTTACTCGTGTCCGAGCTGGTCGGCAACGCGGTACGGCACACGGGTGCGAGGGTGTTCGGTCTTCGGATGCGGCGTCGGCGGGGGTGGATCCGGATAGAGGTCCGTGACCCGTCACGCGGACTGCCCTGTCTGATGCCGGTGCAGGAGACGGATCTCAGCGGGCGCGGACTGTTCCTCGTGGACAAGCTGTCGGACCGATGGGGCGTCGACCTGCTGCCTCGCGGAAAGACGACGTGGTTCGAGATGCGGGTGGCCGACAGGTAGTCGGTGGGTAGCCGGTGGGTCGATCAGCGGCAATCTCCGGCATAACCCCTTAAATGGGGCGAGTGACCGCTACCGATCGTCGGGCCGTGCTCCTCGCCACCGCTGGGCTGGCGCTGGCCGCGGGATGTGCGACCAGGAACGCCGTCGCTCACCCGGCCCACTCCGCCCACTCCGCCGGCACAGCCCCCGCCCTGCCCGCCCAGCTCACCCACGGCCCCCGCGACCGCCCCCGTGTCGCCCTCACCTTCCACGGCAACGGCGATCCCGGCACCGCCCGCGCCCTGCTCACCGAGGCCGAGAAGCATGGCGCCCGTGTCACCGTGCTCGCCGTCGGCACCTGGCTCGACGCGCATCCCGACATCGCCCGGCGCGTCCTCGACGGCGGACACGACCTCGGCAACCACACCCTCCACCACCTCGACATCAACGCCATGTCCGAGACCGAGGCCAGAGCGGAGATCGTCGGCTGCGCCGAACGGATCCGGCGGCTCACCGGGTCGGTCGGGACCTGGTTCCGCCCCTCCCGTACGCCCACCGCCTCCCCGCTCGTCACGCGGCTGGCCCGGGAGGCCGGCTACCCCCACGTCCTGTCCTACGACGTCGACTCCCTCGACTTCACCTCGCCCGGCGCCACCGCCGTCGCCCGCAAGGTACTCGCCGAGATCCGCGAAGGATCCGTGGTGAGCCTGCACTTCGGGTACGCCGACACGGTCGCCGCCCTCCCCGTCGTACTGGAAGAACTCGACCGGCGCGGCCTGGCCGCGGTGACCACCACGGAGTTGTTCAGCTGATGCCCCCCACCCTCCTGAAGCGCCGCCTCGTGCGGAGCACCCTGATCGCGGGTGCCGCGTTCGTCGCCCTCGCCGCCTGCGGTACCGGGACCGAGAGCGGGGTGCATGAGGCCGTCGGCACCAAGGCGGCCGTCCCCGCCCCCGTGAAGCCGGTGGGGCCGGTGAGGAAGCCGGTCCGCGGGCTGCCCGGGATGCCGCCCGTCCTCGACCCGAAGGACGTCTACGCGGCGGACCGGCCGAACAGGCTGTCACCGGTGGTCAAGGACTTCCCGTCGCGGGTCTACGTGCCCAACACCGAGTCCGACACCGTCTCCGTGATCGACCCGAGGACGTACGAGGTCGTCGAGACGATCCGGGTCGGGCGGCAGCCCCAGCACGTCGTGCCCTCGTGGGACATGAAGACCCTCTGGGTCAACAACGACCGCGGGAACACCCTCACCCCGATCGACCCGAGCACCGGGAAGGCGGGCAGGCCGGTCGACGTGCACGACCCGTACAACCTGTACTTCACGCCGAACGGCAAGTACGCGGTCGTGATGGCCTCCCTCGACCGCGAGCTCGTCTTCCGCGACCCGCACACCATGGAGCGCAGGAAGACCGTGCCGGTCAGCTGCTACGGCGTCAACCACGCCGACTTCTCCCTGGACGGGAGGTACTTCATCGTGTCCTGCGAGTTCAGCGGTGAGCTGCTGAAGGTCGACACCGAGAAGATGGAGGTCGTCGGACAGCAAAGGCTCCCCTTCCACGGGGCCATGCCGCAGGACGTCAAGGTCTCACCGGACGGGAAGCGCTTCTACATCGCGGACATGATGGCCGACGGGATGTGGGTCCTGGACGGCGACACCTTCGGCGAGCCGGCCCTGCTGCCCACCGGCAAGGGCGCCCACGGCCTCTACGTCAGCCGCGACTCCCGCGAGATGTACGTCTCCAACCGCGGTGAGGGGACCGTCTCCGTCTTCGACTTCACCGAGAACCGGCTCACCAGGAAGTGGCGCCTCCCCGGCGGCGGCAGCCCCGACATGGGCGGCGTCTCCGCCGACGGCAAGGTCCTGTGGCTGTCCGGCCGCTACAACTCCGAGGTCTACGCCATCGACACCCGCACCGGCGCCCAGCTCGCCCGTATCAGGGTCGGCAGCGGACCGCACGGGCTCGCGGTGTACCCCCAGCCGGGGCGGTACTCACTCGGTCACACCGGCATCTTCCGCTGAGCGGTCGAGGACCCGTGGGGCCGCGGCGAGCAGCACCGCCTCCGCGCCCACCGGACGGTAACCGGCCGCCTGGAACGCCCGCATGCTGCGGGCGTTCCCCGGGGACACCTGGGCCCACAGCGGTTCCTCGACGAGATGCCTCGCCGCGGTCACCAGGGCACGCCCCAGACCCCGGTGCCGTACGTCCTCGTCCACCTCGACCGAGACCTCCAGACGGCCGCCGACCCCGCGCCCCGTCACCAGCACGCCGCCCGGCGCCGTCCAGGCGCGAATGCCGTCACGCCGCCTGCGGGCGTAGACGACACGGGGGTGGTCGGGATCCTCGATCTCCCTCAGTGTGAGCGGCGGTTCGCCCGGGAGCGGGTCGCCGACCAGCATCGCGTCGATGGTCTCGGACCTGCGCCCGGTCCGGTCCAGGAGGGCGGTCAGGAACCGCGGGTTCATGGTCGCGGCCAGCGCGTCGCAGTCCAGGCCGCGCAGGGTGGCGTGCACCCACTCCGGGTCCTCGTCGGTGAAGACGACCGAGTGCGCCGTGAAGGACAGCACCCCCGCGTCCCGGTGGCACGCCTGCGGTACGACCGTCGTGCCGCCGTCCGCGGGCGGGAAGACCCCGCGGGCCGCCGCGTCGAGAATGTCCCGCAAGGTCTCCATCACACCGCTCCTCGAGTCGCCACCCAGTGGATGGCCCACCCTCGCAGACGCGATCGAGGACGGCACCGCGGTTTTCCCCGGTGGTCGCCGTGCTGGAGGTCCGGGCGGGCCGCTAATCTGACCTGCGGCAGCAAGCCAGCAGGACACGACAAAGGCAAGAAAAGGGGCGGACCGGTGGCGCACATCGACATCGAGGAAGCACGCAAGCAGTTCGAGCGGATCGATGCGGACGGTGACGGCTCCATCACCGCCGCCGAGTTCAAGTCCGCCCTGGCCCAGGGCGGTGACTGGAACGTGACCGAGTCGGTCGCCGCGGCGATCATCAAGAGCCGCGACCTGAACGGCGACAAGCTCCTGTCGTTCGACGAGTTCTGGGCCTACCTGAACAAGTAGAGCCGACGGTGAGGGGGGCGCCCCGACGGGCGCCCCCTTCGTCATGCCCGGCCCCGGCCCCGGATCCGTACCGTCCAGCGGCCGTCGTGGCGCTCCAGGACCAGCGGCAGGTCGAAGCACTTGGCGACCTGGTCGCCGGTGAGCACCCGCGCCGCCGGGCCCTGCGCGAGGACCCGGCCCGCACGCAGCAGCATCGCGTGGGTGGTGCCGGGCGGGCCGCCTCCGCGTCCTCCGACCCCGCCTTCGTGCCTGGTCGAGCTGCTGGCACTGACCGGCCTGCGCGACGACGACCCCAACACCGCGGACGAGGCCCACGCGGCGCTGATCCGGGCGGTGGCCGACGGGGACGCGGAGGGGGCGGCGGAGATCCTGCGGGGGGAGCTGGAGGATCCGTTCGCGGGCTAGACGATGTCCAGCGCCCGGTGCGGACCCTCGGGCAGCTCCACCCCCACGGCGTCCCCGGCCCGCACCACACCCCCGCTGACCACGACACTCATGATCCCGGACCGGAACAGCGCCCGGCCGTCGTCACTGCGGCCCACGACCTGCTTCAGCAGCCCCTTCTGGAACCCGTCGATCTGCGCACACGGATTCCGCAGCCCGGTCACCTCCACGACGGCCTCGTCGCCCAGGTGCAGCAGGGTCCCCACCGGCAGCCCCAGCAGATCGACGCCACGCGTCGTGACGTTCTCTCCGAGCTGCCCGGCGCCGACCTCGAACCCGGCTTCCCGGAGCTCCTCGAACAGCTCCTCGTGCATCAGGTGCACCTGCCGGAGGTTCGGCTGCGAGGGGTCCTTCCTCATCCGGAAACGGTGCTTGACCGTCGCCCCGCCGTGGACGTCCCCCTCCACCCCGAACCCGGCGAGCAAGGTGATGCTCTCCCGGTTCGGCTTCGTGAAGGAGTATGTTCCGTTGCTGCTGACCGCAGTGATCGTCCCACCCATACCCGAAGCCTAAGCGTGGCCCCGGCGTCAGGCGTCGGCGGCCCACTCCCGCAGGGCCGCCTTGCTCGCGAAGTCGGCGACGTTCTTGTCCACGGGGTCGTCGGTGTACTGGTGGAAGCGCCACTTGGCCTTGATGCGGGGTTTGCCGGCCGTGACGTAGTCGGCGATCCAGAGGCCGTCGCCGGCGTACGACGTGGTGTCGACCGTCAGCCAGTAGTGCCGGTTGGTGTAGAGAAGGACCCGGTTGTTCGGGCGCAGCTGCTTCACCTTGCGGATGAAGCTGTCCTTCTCCGCGTTGCTCGCGTGGGTGCCGTCGCCGGTGGTCTCCCAGTCGACCGCGAGGATGTCGCCGCCCTTCTCGGGGGCGTGTTTGACGAAGTACTCGGCCTGGGCGGTGAGGTTGCCGGGCCACAGGAAGTGGTAGAAGCCGACGACCAGCCCGGCGTCGCGGGCGTGCTTGGTCTGGGCGGAGAGCTTGGGGTTGGTGTAGGAGCGGCCCTCCGTCGCCTTGATGAAGACGAAGGAGAGGCCCTCCGTGCTGTAGGAGGAGGACTGGTAGGCGCTGACATCGATACCGCGGAGCATGTGGGGGCTCCTTGAAGTGTGGTCGGGGGGACGGAAGTTGATGATGCCCCACCTGCCCGGTGCGGGAACCCCGGTTGCGCGGGCGCCGGTCCGAGCGGTTCCGAGGAGAGGTACGGCACCCTGCGCGACCTCCGCATCCGTGGGAGCGGGGAGGAGATTGCGACGGACACGCCGTATGCGTCTGCCGTGGCGAGGATGCGGGGGATTTGTCGCGACCGCCTCTACGCCCGAACTACGACGCGGAGCCCGACCCGAGGACCGTGACCGTCAGCACTCGATGATGTTCACCGCGAGCCCGCCCCGGGCCGTCTCCTTGTACTTCACGCTCATGTCGGCCCCGGTCTCCTTCATGGTCTTGATGACCTTGTCCAGGGACACCTTGTGCGAGCCGTCGCCCCGCAGCGCCATCTTGGCCGCCGTGACCGCCTTCACCGCGGCCATGCCGTTGCGCTCGATGCAGGGGATCTGGACCAGGCCGCCGACCGGGTCGCAGGTCAGGCCCAGGTTGTGCTCCATGCCGATCTCGGCGGCGTTCTCGACCTGTTCGGGGGAGCCGCCGAGGACCTCGGCGAGGGCGCCCGCGGCCATCGAGCAGGCCGAGCCGACCTCGCCCTGGCAGCCGACCTCGGCGCCGGAGATGGAGGCGTTCTCCTTGAAGAGCATGCCGATGGCGCCGGCCGCCAGCATGAACCGGACGACACCCTCGTCGTCGGCGCCGGGCACGAAGTTCATGTAGTAGTGGAGCACCGCGGGGATGATGCCGGCGGCCCCGTTGGTCGGGGCGGTCACCACCCGTCCGCCCGCCGCGTTCTCCTCGTTCACCGCCATCGCGTACAGCGTGATCCACTCCATGGAGTGCGCCAACGGATCGCCCTCGGCGCGGAGTTGGCGGGCGGTGACGGCGGCCCTGCGGCGGACCTTGAGCCCGCCCGGCAGGATGCCCTCACGGGACATGCCCCGCGACACGCACGCCCGCATGACCTCCCAGATCTCCAGCAGCCCGGCCCGGATCTCGTCCTCGGTGCGCCAGGCCCGCTCGTTCTCCAGCATCAGGGCGGAGATCGACAGACCGGTCTCCTTCGCCAGCCGCAGCAGCTCGTCGCCGGTGCGGAAGGGGTACTTCAGGACCGTGTCGTCCAGCTTGATCCGGTCCGCGCCCATGGCGTCCTCGTCGACGACGAACCCGCCGCCCACCGAGTAGTACGTCTTCGACATGAGCTCGGCGCCCGAGGCGTCGTACGCCCACACCGTCATGCCGTTCGCGTGGTAGGGGAGGGCTTTGCGGCGGTGCAGGACCAGGTCGTCGTCGAAGGAGAACGGGATCTCGCGCTCACCGAGCAGCTTCAGGAGCCCCGTGGCCTTGATCTCCGCCACCCGGTCGTCCGCGCCCTCCACGTCCACCGTGCGCGGGGAGGCCCCCTCCAGGCCGAGCAGTACGGCCTTCGGGGTGCCGTGACCGTGGCCGGTCGCGCCCAGGGAGCCGTAGAGCTCGCAGCGCACCGAGGCGACGGAGGACACCAGGTCCTCGTTGCGCAGGCGGCGGGCGAACATGCGGGCCGCGCGCATCGGGCCGACCGTGTGGGAGCTCGACGGGCCGATGCCGATCGAGAACAGGTCGAAGACCGAGATGGCCACGGGAACTCCTTCACAAAGGGTGGGGGCACACGTCGTCGGGTGCCCCCACCGTGGAACTACTTGTTCAGGCCGGCGTACAGCGGGTGCTTGTCGGCAAGGGCCTTCACCCGGGCCTTGAGCGACTCCACGTCGTACGACGGCTTCAGTGCCGCAGCGATGACGTCCGCGACCTCGGCGAAGTCCTCGGCCGTGAAGCCGCGGGTGGCCAGGGCGGGCGTGCCGATCCGCAGCCCCGAGGTCACCATCGGCGGGCGCGGGTCGTTCGGGACGGCGTTGCGGTTGACCGTGATGCCGACCTCGTGAAGACGGTCCTCGGCCTGCCGGCCGTCCAGCTCGGACTCGCGCAGGTCGACGAGGATGAGGTGGACGTCGGTGCCGCCGGAGAGCACGTCGATCCCGGCCTCCCGGGCGTCGTCGGCCGTCAGACGCTCGGCGAGGATGCGCGCACCGTCCACCGTACGCCGCTGGCGCTCCTTGAACTCCTCCGAGGCCGCGACCTTGAAGGACACGGCCTTCGCCGCGATCACATGCTCCAGGGGGCCGCCCTGGAAGCCCGGGAAGACGGAGGAGTTCAGCTTCTTCGCGAACTCCTTCTTCGCGAGGATGATCCCGCCGCGCGGTCCGCCCAGCGTCTTGTGGGTGGTGGAGGTGACCACGTCCGCGTACTCGACGGGGTTCGGGTGCAGCCCGGCCGCCACCAGGCCGGCGAAGTGGGCCATGTCGACCCACAGGTACGCCTCGACCTCGTCGGCGATCCGGCGGAACTCCGCGAAGTCCAGCTGCCGCGGGTAGGCGGACCAGCCCGCGATGATCACCTTGGGCCGGTGCTCCTTGGCCAGCTTCTCCAGCTCGGCCATGTCGACGAGGCCCGACTCGTCCACGTGGTAGGCGACGACGTTGAACTGCTTGCCGGAGAAGTTCAGCCGCATCCCGTGGGTCAGGTGACCCCCGTGCGCCAGGTCCAGGCCCAGGATCGTGTCGCCGGGCTGGGCCAGCGCGAACAGGGCGGCCTGGTTCGCGGAGGCACCGGAGTGGGGCTGCACGTTGGCGTACTCGGCGCCGAACAGGTCCTTGACCCGGTCGATCGCGATCTGCTCGGCGACGTCGACGTGCTCGCAGCCGCCGTAGTAACGGCGGCCCGGGTAGCCCTCGGCGTACTTGTTGGTGAGGACCGAGCCCTGTGCCTCCATGACCGCGAGCGGAGCGAAGTTCTCCGAGGCGATCATCTCGAGGGTGGACTGCTGACGGTCCAGCTCGGCGTCGACCGCGGCGGCGATCTCCGGGTCGAGTTCGTGCAGGGGGGTGTTCAGTGCGGACATCGGGTGCGGACTCCTCAGCCGGCGGAAAAGGCGGTGTACTCGTCGGCGGAGAGCAGGTCGGCCGGCTCCTCCGAGACGCGTACCTTGAACAGCCAGCCGCCCTCGAAGGGGGCGGAGTTGACCAGTGCCGGGTCGCTGACGACGTCCTCGTTGACCTCGGTGACCTCACCGGAGACGGGGGAGTACAGGTCGCTGACCGACTTGGTCGACTCCAGCTCGCCGCAGGTCTCGCCCGCGGTCACCGTGTCACCGACCTCCGGGAGCTGGACGAAGACGACATCGCCGAGCGCGTTGGCCGCGTGCTCCGTGATGCCGACCGTCGAGACGCCGTCCTCGGCGCCCGACAGCCACTCGTGCTCCTTGCTGTAGCGCAGCTGCTGGGGGTTGCTCATGGCCTGGATTCTCCTGTACGCGGGGGAGTGCTGGTGAAGGGGGGACTGCGGAAGGCGTGCGTGAGCAGCGACTCTGGGCCCAGCATCACCTACGGCGGCTACTTCTGGCGCTTGTAGAACGGCAGCGCCACGACCTCGTACGGCTCGTGGCTGCCCCGGATGTCCACACCGACACCCGTCGTGCCGGGCGTCGCGTGCGCGGCGTCGACGTACGCCATCGCGATCGGTTTGCCCAGCGTGGGGGAGGGGGCGCCGGAGGTGACCTCGCCGATCACCTCGCCGCCCGCGACGACCGCGTACCCGGCCCGCGGGACGCGACGCCCCTCGGCGACGAGCCCGACCAGGACACGCGGGGGGTTCTCGGCGGCGCGGGAGGCGGCTGCCTCGAGCGCCTCGCGCCCCACGAAGTCCCCCTCCTTCTCGAACTTCACGACCCGCCCGAGCCCGGCGTCGAAGGGGGTCAGCTCCCGTGAGAGCTCGTGCCCGTACAGCGGCATGCCCGCTTCCAGGCGCAGCGTGTCCCGGCAGGACAGCCCGCAGGGGACGAGCCCGACGCCCTCGCCGGCCTTGGTCAGCGCCTGCCACAGCTCGACCGCGTGCTCCGGCTTCACGAACAGCTCGAAGCCGTCCTCGCCGGTGTACCCGGTGCGCGCGATCAGCGCCGGCACCCCGGCGACCGTGCCCGGCAGACCGGCGTAGTACTTGAGACCGTCGAGGTCGGCGTCGGTCAGGGACGCGAGGATGCCGGGGGACTCCGGCCCCTGTACGGCGATCAGCGCGTAGGCGTCCCGGTCGTCGCGCACCTCGGCGTCGAAGCCGGCCGCGCGCTCGGTCAGCGCGTCCAGCACGACCTGCGCGTTGGAGGCGTTGGCGACCACCATGTACTCGGTCTCCCCGAGCCGGTAGACGATCAGGTCGTCGAGGATGCCGCCGTCGGCCTGGCAGATCATCGTGTAGCGGGCCCGGCCGACACCGACCGAGGCGATGTTGCCGACCAGGGCGAAGTTCAGCAGCCCGGCCGCCTGCGGCCCGGTCACGGTGATCTCGCCCATGTGGGAGAGGTCGAAGAGCCCGGCTTTCGTGCGTACCGCGGTGTGCTCGTCGCGCTCGGAGCCGTACCGCAGGGGCATGTCCCAGCCGGCGAAGTCGGTCATGGTCGCACCGAGCGAGCGGTGCAGGGCATCGAGCGCGGTGAGACGGAGTTCAGAACTGCTCATCGGACGGTCGTCTCCAAGGATCCCAGGACATGGGTGTGACGGGCGAGGTATTCCTCCCCATCTGTCATCGGAACCTGAGAGGTTCGCCCCGGCCACACGAGTGGCCGGTGGCTTGCACCGTGGGTGGGGCCGCCGTCGAGTCGGCGGCCCGCTTTTCAGATGTGCCTCGCCCGCGCGGTAACGGGGCCTGAGAGATTCAAGGGAGGGACTTGCTCCTTCGGCGCCCGGGTACACGTACCCCGGGACTCTCCCGCGCGGATTCAAGCGGCCGGTATGCAGTTGGCGCCGACATCATTGCACGCATCCGACGCCCACGGCAGGGCCGCCCCGGCCCCTCCCTTCTGTAACCGGCTCGTGACGGTACGCGTACAGAAACACGAGAGATCATCCATTACCTTCTCTTTACGCTCGGTGGGGAGGGGAAGCCCGACCCCGGAGGAGGACGATGACGGTGAACAGGACCACGGCGTACGCGACGACCTCGGGGCTCGCGCTGCCCGAGCAGCCCGCGGCCCCGGCGGTCGAGACCCCGGGGGCCCGCCCGGTCGTCCGTGACCTGCGCGACCGCGCGGGCCACAGTCCCCGCGCCCTGCTCTTCGGCCCGGGGGACGTCGTCGTCATCACCGGCCTGCCCGGCAGCGGCAAGTCCACGCTGATGAGGCGTGCGGTCAGGGGCATCCGGATCGACTCCCAGGACACCCGCGACCGCTGGGACGGCCGGCTGGCCCGCTTACTGCCGTACGCCGCCTACCGCCCCCTGGTCCGGCTCGCGCACTACGCCGCACTGCGCCGCGCCCTGCGCTCCGGCGAGGGAGTGGTGGTGCACGACTGCGGGACGCAGGCCTGGGTGCGGGGCTGGCTGGCCCGCGAGGCGCGGCGCCGGGGCGGCACCCTGCACCTGCTGCTGCTCGACGTCACCGCGGACGCCGCGCTGGAGGGTCAGCGCGAGCGCGGCCGGGGGGTCTCGCGGTACGCCTTCCTGCGGCACCGGGGGGCGGCCGCCCGGCTGATCCGCTCCGTGGAGCGCGGCGACCTGCCCCAGGGCTGCGGTTCGGCGGTGCTGATCGACCGGGACGCGGCGGACGTCCTGCGGCGGATCGGGTTCACGGGCTGAGCCACACATCCTCCGCACCCGCTAGCCTTTCAGCCACATCAGCGGTTCACAGCAGGCGGTCACACAGATGGACTTCCCGGCGGATCTTCCCGCGCACTTCCCGGCACAGTCGGCACACCCCCATCCGCACGGCGGATGGCCCGGCAACGAGCTGGAGGAGGTGCTCTCGGCCTCCCTCGGCATGCCCTCGGCGGGCGCCCGGATCATCGAGGTGCTCGGCCGCAGCTTCGTCTGGATCCCCCTGCCGAACGGCGGCGGCCCGCACAGCGGCCCCCTCGACCTGCCCACCCTGGAGATCGAGGGCCAGGCGTTCGTCCCGGTCTTCAGCTCCGAGGAGCAGTTCCGCCAGGTCGTCGGCAGCCATCTGTCGTACACCATCGCCCCGGCGGTCGAGTTCGCCCGCGGTCTGCCCCCGCACGTGGGCGTCGCGGTGAACCCCGACGGCGTGGTCGGTGTCCCCCTCCCGCCCGCCGCCGTCGCCGACCTGTGCCGGGTGGGCCGCACCCCGCTGGACGGGCCCAACACCGGCGGCCGGGTCAAGCTCTACGAGCCGGACTGGCAGGACGACCCGGTCGACTTCCTGGCAGCCGCGTCCGCCGAGTTCGCGGCCACGGGAGTGGTCCTCACGGCCCGCCGCTGCCTGGCCGTCATCGAGACCGCCGACCCGGTCATGTTCGTGGGCGTGGAACTCTCCCAGTGGGAGGGCGACCTGCGCACCCTGCCGATGGACGCCCTTGGCCGGGCCCTGGGCCGGACCCTGGTGCCCTGGCCGGTCAACCTGGTCCTGCTCGACGTGGCGGACGACCCGGTGGGCCACTGGATGCGCGGGCAGGTACGGCCCTTCTACACGCAGGGCTAGCGCGACAAGCCACGGACGACCCGCACTCGCCGACGACGCACAGGTCCCGAGCTGGTGGGCGCTTAAGCTGGTTTCATACTCGGGGAACTTTCAAGAAGGGGCGATACGACGTGAGCGCCAGCGGCACCGCGACCGGCACGGTCGAGCACATGCTGCGCCAGGTGACGCCCGGGCGCTACGACGCCTACGAGGCATTGCTCAAGGCACTCGCGACCCCCGGATCCGGCCAGATCTGGATGCTCCTGTGGCACGGCCAGTCCGGCTCCCCGGACGCCCAGTACGCGAACATGGAGGTCGACGGCTACGGCTACGCCCCCTGTGTGACCTCGGCCCAGGAGCTGAGCGCCAGCGGCTGGAACCGTTCGTACGAAGTGGTCGACGGCATCGACGTGGCCCGCACGCTCTACCCCGACCACTACGGCCTCTGGCTCAACCCGCACGCCCCCGGCGGCGGGGTCGGCATCCCCTGGCTCGACCTGCGGCGCATCGCGACCGGCCTGGAGCGCCAGCCCGCGGGGCCGCTCAGGCTGTCGGAACCCGGCATCGAGATCCCCCAGTTCTACGCCCTGCTGGTGCAGAACGCCCACCGCACCCCGGCGGTCCGCTCGCTGCGCCGCGCCTGGGTGCAGCCGGCTCTCGGGGCGCCGTATCTGGCCATCGGCCTGGACGTGTACGACACCAGCCCCTCCGCCGTGGACTCGGTGCGCGCGATGATGCAGCAGTCCATCGGCGCCGTCCCGGACGGGCTGCCGGTGTCGACCGTGGCGATGTCCGACGAGTACGACCCGGTGGCGCTGTGGATGCGCGCCGGGGCCCGTCCGTTCTACGACCGTGAGGCCCACGGATCCCCGGCCCAGGCGCCGGCGGCCGGGTACGGCTACCCGCCGGCCCGTGGCGGTTACTGAGAGCGATGACAACCCGTTCGCCTCGTTTACGTAACGGCCACATTTCTTCGCGCGTAGATAGCGGCGGATCATCACGATCGTCGCCTATTGTGCCGTTCTGTCCCAACTGGCATGCGTCCGAGGGGCGTTACCCGCTGTTCGGATAACGGAATCCTTCGTACTGCATCACGGTTACGCATACTTTCTTCGTCAGGCCTGGCGGGTGATCGCAGCGAAGCTGAAGACTCCCCAGGCAGACGCAGGATCAGACGTTCCTGTGCGCTGAGCAAGTCGACAAAGCCGTAATCCACGGCAGGTGTAGGCCGGTCACCACCGGCGAGAGGGGTCGGGTCACTGTGACCGCACCGATCGAGACCACCGGGGCGCAGGCCGAGGCGCAGCCGGAGGCTGTCCTCGTCGGCGTCGACAAGGGGCAGATCGAGGGCCGTTCCCTGGGGCAGATCGCCTGGTCCCGGTTCAAGAAGGACAAGGTGGCGGTCGCCGGTGGCGTGATCGTCATCCTGCTGATCCTGCTCGCGGTGCTCTCCCGTCCCATCCAGGCCATGTTCGGCCTGGACCCGAACGCCCTGCACCAGGACCTGATCGACCCGAACACCTCGCTGCCCAAGGGCGACTTCGGCGGCATGAGCTGGTCGCACCCGCTCGGTGTGGAGCCGAAGTTCGGCCGCGACATCGCCACCCGCATCCTCGAGGGCTCCTGGGTCTCGCTGGTGGTCGCGTTCGGCGCCACGATCCTGTCCAACACGATCGGCGCCGTGCTCGGCGTGGTCGCCGGCTACTACGGCGGACGGGTCGACACGATCATCAGCCGGCTGATGGACACCTTCCTGGCGTTCCCGCTCCTGCTGTTCGCCATCGCCATCTCGGCCACGCTCCAGGGCGGCGCCTTCGGCCTCGAGGGTCTGCCGCTGCACATCAGTGTGCTGATCTTCGTCATCGGCTTCTTCAACTGGCCCTACCTGGGCCGCATCGTGCGCGGCCAGACGCTGGCCCTGCGTGAGCGGGAGTTCGTCGACGCCTCGCGCGGGATGGGGGCCAGGGGGCCGTACATCCTGTTCCGGGAGCTGCTGCCGAACCTCGTCGGCCCGATCATCGTCTACTCGACGCTGCTCATTCCGACCAACATCCTCTTCGAGGCGTCGCTGAGCTTCCTCGGCGTCGGCATCCAGCCTCCCCAGGCCTCCTGGGGCGGCATGCTCAACCAGGCCGTCGACTTCTACCAGGTCGACCCGCAGTTCATGATCGTGCCTGGTCTGGCCATCTTCGTGACCGTGCTGGCGTTCAATCTGCTCGGCGACGGTCTCCGCGACGCTCTCGACCCGCGCAGCCGCTGACCCGCGGCCGCGGTGAGAGTCCACAAGATTTCCGACAATTGAAGGGGAAGCAGACCATCATGCGAAGGTCAGCGCTGGCCGCAGTGGCGGCCATCGGCAGTGCGAGCCTGTTGCTCTCGGCTTGCAGCAAAGCCGATGACAACGGTGGAGACGGGAACAAGTCGGCTGGGGCCAACGCAGCGACCAAGGGCGTCGTCAATGCCTCCACCCAGAAGGGTGGGACGGTCACGTACGAGCTCTCGGACGTGCCGGACTCCTTCGATCCCGGCAACACGTACTACGCCTACATGTACAACCTCAGCCGGCTGTACGCCCGCCCGCTGATGACCTTCCAGCCCGGTCCGGGCGAGGAGGGCAACAAGCTGGTCCCGGACCTCGCCGAGAAGGCGGGCGAGCCGAGCGACGGCGGCAAGACCTGGACGTACAAGATCCGCTCGGGTCTGAAGTACCAGGACGGCACGCCGATCACCTCGAAGGACGTCAAGTACGCCGTCGAGCGCTCCAACTTCGCGCGTGACGTGCTCTCCCTCGGCCCGAACTACTTCCAGCAGTTCATGGAGGGCGGCAAGGCGTACAAGGGTCCCTACAAGGACAAGAGCGCCGAGGGTCTGAAGTCCATCCAGACGCCGGACGACACCACGATCGTCTTCAAGCTCAACCGTCCCTTCCAGGAGTTCGACTACCTGGTCGCGACGCCGCAGACGGCGCCGGTCCCGCAGGCCAAGGACACCGGCATCGACTACGTCAAGAGCATCGTGTCCTCGGGCTCGTACAAGTTCCAGAGCTACGACGAGGGCAAGCAGGCCGTCCTCGTCAAGAACGAGAACTGGGACGCGAAGAGCGACCCGCTGCGCAAGCAGTACCCGGACAAGATCGTCGTCAAGCTGAAGGTCAGCCCGGAGACCATCGACCAGGACGTCCAGGCCGGTGACGCGATCGACCTCGGTGGTACCGGTGTCCAGGCCGCGACCCAGGCGAAGGTCGTCAACAGCGCCGACCTGAAGTCCAACACGGACAACACCTACGGTGGCCGTCTGGTCTACATGGCGATCAACAACCAGGTCGCGCCGTTCGACAAGGTCGAGTGCCGCAAGGCCGTCGAGTACGCCATCGACAAGGTCTCCGTGCAGACCGCCGAGGGCGGCCCGATCCGCGGTGACATCGCCACCACCGTTCTGCCGCCGGACATCACCGGCTACCAGAAGACCAACGTCTACGAGACGACCGGTAACAAGGGTGACGTCGCCAAGGCCAAGGAGCAGCTGAAGGCCTGCGGCAAGACGACGATCAACACCAACCTCTCGGCGCGCAGCGACCGCCCGCAGGAGATCGACGCGGCCACCGCGATCATCGCCTCGCTGAAGAAGGTCGGCATCAACGCCAGCCTGAAGCAGTACCCGTCGGGCAAGTACTTCACCGACTACGCCGGTGTGCCGTCCTTCGACAAGAAGCAGAACATCGGTCTGCACATGATGCAGTGGGGTGCCGACTGGCCCTCCGGCTACGGCTTCCTGCAGCAGATCCTGCACGGTGACGCGATCGGTGCCTCCGGCAACACCAACCTCTCGTATCTGAACGACAAGCAGATCAACGAGATGCTGGAGAAGGCCATCGCCACCGAGGACGACACCGCCCGCAACGCCCTGTACGGGCAGGTCGACAAGCGTGCGATGGACCTGGCCGCGCTCGTTCCGCTGACCTACTTCAAGGTCCTGCTGTACCGCCCGACGGGCTTCACCAACCTGGTGTCCACGGCGGCCTTCAGCGGTCAGTACGACTACCTCAACATCGGCACGACCAAGAAGTAGCCCCGGAAGGCAGGTGAAGGCATTGGTGCCCGTGGGCCTCGCGGCCCGCGGGCACCAGCGCCGATCCCCGTGATCTCGTACATCCTCCGTCGGACGTTCGCGGCAGTGATCCTGCTGCTGGTCGTCACCGCGGTCACCTTCGCGATCTTCTTCCTGCTGCCGCGGATGGCCGGCCAGACCGCCGACCAGCTCGCGCAGCAGTACATCGGAAAGAGTCCGACGAAGGCCGACATCCTCGCGGTCAAGCAGAACCTCGGTCTGGACGAGCCCCTGTATGCCCAGTACTGGCATTTCATCAAGGGGATCGTGACCGGCGCCACCTACAACCTGGGCCCCACGACGGCGCACTGTGACGCGCCCTGCTTCGGCTACTCCTTCAAGAACCACCAGGCGGTCTGGCCACAGCTCACCTCGCGCATCCCGGTGACCGTCTCGCTGGCCGCCGGTGCCGCTGTGATGTGGCTGGTGTCCGGTGTGGTGATCGGTGTGATCTCCGCGCTCAAGCCCCGCAGCTTCTTCGACCGCACCTTCATGGGCGTCGCGCTCGCCGGTGTCTCGCTGCCCATGTTCTTCACGGGCAACCTGGCGCTGCTGCTCTTCACCTACCAGTGGCCGATCTTCGGGCGGACCTACGTACCGTTCACCGAGAATCCGGCCCAGTGGGCCAACACGCTCTTCCCGGCCTGGTGCTCGCTCGCGCTCCTGTACTCCGCCATCTACGCGCGGCTGACCCGCTCGGGCATGCTGGAGACGATGAACGAGGACTTCATCCGCACGGCCCGCGCCAAGGGCCTGCGGGAGCGCAACGTCGTGGCCCGGCACGGGCTGCGGGCCGCACTGACCCCGATCATCACCGTCTTCGGCATGGACCTGGGTCTGCTGCTCGGCGGTGCCGTGATCACCGAGACGGTCTTCTCGCTGCCCGGCATCGGCCAGTACGCGGTGCAGGGCATCACCGACAACGACCTGCCCCCGATCCTCGGTGTCACCCTGCTCGCCGCTCTCTTCGTCGTGATCGCAAATCTCCTGGTGGACCTGTTGTACGCCGCCGCCGACCCGCGGGTGAGGCTCTCGTGACCGAACTCTCCAAGACCGGTGCCGCCCTGGGCGAGCCGGCTCCGGGGAACGCCCCCGACGCCTTCCTCGCGGTCCGCGACCTCAAGGTGCACTTCCCGACCGACGACGGACTGGTCAAGTCCGTGGACGGGCTCAGCTTCCAGGTGGAGAAGGGCAAGACCCTCTGCATCGTGGGCGAGTCGGGCTCCGGCAAGTCCGTCACCTCGCTGGCGATCATGGGACTGCACCGGCTCGGGGCACAGGGCAAGCACGTCCGGATGTCGGGCGAGATCTGGCTGGACGGCAAGGAACTGGTCTCCGCCGACCCGGACGAGGTGCGCAGGCTGCGCGGCCGCGAGATGGCGATGATCTTCCAGGACCCGCTGTCCGCGATGCACCCGTACTACACGATCGGCAACCAGATCGTGGAGGCGTACCGGGTCCACCACAACGTCAGCAAGAAGATCGCGCGCAAGCGTGCGATAGAGATGCTCGACCGGGTCGGCATCCCCGAGCCGGCCAAGCGCGTGGACGGTTACCCGCACGAGTTCTCCGGCGGTATGCGCCAGCGCGCGATGATCGCCATGGCGCTCGTCAACAACCCCGAGCTGCTGATCGCGGACGAGCCGACGACCGCCCTGGACGTCACCGTCCAGGCGCAGATCCTCGACCTGATCCGGGATCTGCAGAAGGAGTTCGGCTCCGCGGTCGTCCTCATCACCCACGACCTGGGTGTGGTCGCCGAGATCGCCGACGACGTGCTGGTGATGTACGGCGGGCGGTGCGTGGAGCGCGGCAGCGTCGACGATGTCTTCGAGCGGCCGCAGCACCCGTACACCTGGGGTCTGCTGGGCTCGATGCCGCGTATCGACCGGGAGACCTCCGAGCGGCTCATCCCCGTCAAGGGCCAGCCGCCGAGCCTCATCAACGTCCCCTCGGGCTGCGCCTTCCACCCCCGCTGCCCGTACGCGGACATCCCCAAGGGCGATGTCACCCGTACCGTGCGCCCGGAGCTCCAGCAGGTCGGCGGCGGGCACTTCTCCGCGTGCCACCTCTCGTTGGAGGACCGCACGCGGATCTGGACCGAAGAGATTGCGCCGAAGCTGTGAGTGAGACCAAGAAAACCGACGTCGCTCCGGAAGAGCGTGAGGTCCTCCTCAAGGTCGAGGGTCTCCAGAAGCACTTCCCGATCCGCAAGGGCGTCCTCCAGCGCCAGGTCGGCGCGGTCAAGGCGGTCGACGGCATCGACTTCGAGGTGCGCAAGGGCGAGACCCTCGGCGTGGTCGGCGAGTCGGGCTGCGGCAAGTCGACCATGGGTCGGGTCATCACCCGCCTCCAGGACCCGACCGGCGGCTCGATCCACTTCGAGGGCCAGGACATCACGCGGCTGAACTCGGCCGGGATGCGTCCGCTGCGGCGGGACATACAGATGATCTTCCAGGACCCGTACGGCTCCCTGAACCCCCGGCACACCATCGGCGGCATCGTCTCGGCGCCGTTCCGGCTTCAGGGCGTGGAGCCCGAGGGCGGGGTGAAGAAGGAGGTCCAGCGCCTGCTGGAGCTGGTGGGCCTCAGCCCCGAGCACTACAACCGCTACCCGCACGAGTTCTCCGGCGGCCAGCGCCAGCGCATCGGCATCGCGCGCGCCCTGGCCCTGAAGCCCAAGCTGGTGGTGGCGGACGAGCCGGTCTCGGCCCTCGACGTGTCGATCCAGGCGCAGGTCGTGAACCTGATGGACGACCTCCAGTCCGAGCTCGGCCTCACCTACGTGATCATCGCGCACGACCTGTCCGTCGTACGCCATGTCTCGGACCGCATCGCGGTGATGTACCTCGGCAAGATCGTCGAACTCGCCGACCGCACCTCGCTGTACGAGGCGCCGATGCACCCGTACACCAAGGCCCTGATGTCGGCGGTCCCGGTGCCGGACCCCAAGCGCCGCGGCGCCAAGTCCGAGCGCATCCTGCTGCGCGGCGACGTCCCGTCCCCGATCTCCCCGCCCTCGGGCTGCCGCTTCCACACGCGGTGCTGGAAGGCGACGGAGATCTGCAAGACGACGGAGCCGCCGCTGATCGAGCTGCGCCCCGGGCAGCGCGTGGCCTGCCACCACCCCGAGAACTTCGAGGACCAGGCCCCGCAGGACACCGTGCTCCTGTCGGTCGCCAAGGAGGCGGCCGGACTGGTCGCCGAGGAGGTCCTGGCGGAGTCGGCCGAGACGTCGGCGGCGGTGGCGGCGGAGGTGAAGGGCTCCAAGGAGGCAGCGCCCTCCGAGGGTGCGGCCGAGAAGCCCGCGGCCGAGAAGCCCGCGGTCGAGGTCACGGCGGATGCCGAGGCCACGACCGGGAAGACCGGCCCGGGAGCGAGGACCACGCCTGCCGCCGGCGCCCAGGTGCCTGCCGCCGCCGAGGTGCCCGTCTCCGACACCCCTGGCTCGCCGGAAGCGGAAGACGACCGTCAGGAGTCAACCGACAAGTAACGCATGACAAGTTGGCAAAGTCATGCACATGCCCGAACGGGAGAGTGAAGAGTCGTCCGTGTCCGACTTATCGGCACAGGCTCGAAAGGGACGACACCCATGACACTCTCCCGTTCGGCACGTTTAGGAGCCGTCGCGACCGCGGCGGCTTCCTTCTTTGTCATCGCCGCCGCCCCCGGCCCGAAACCCGGCGCCCCCGGCATCGGCGACCCCTACTTCCCGAACCTCGGCAACGGCGGCTTCGACGCCCGCCATTACACCCTCGACGTGGCGTACAACCCGGACACCGACCGGCTGGACGGCCGTACGACACTCACCGCCCGCGCCACCCAGAACCTCTCGTCCTTCGACCTGGATCTGCAGAAGTTGCAGGTCACGAAAGTCGAAGTGGACGGCAGACGGGCCCGGTTCACGCGGGACGGCGACGAGATCCGCATCAGCCCCCGCCAATCCCTGCGCAAGGGCCGGGACTTCACGGTCGCCGTCACCTACGGCGGGATCCCCGAACCTCTCAACGGTCCCATCGTCTTCGGCTCCGACTACGGCTGGATGAAGACCCCCGACGGCGTCTTCGTCGCCTGTGAACCCAACGCCGCCTCCACCTGGTTCCCGTCCAGTGACCACCCCGCGGACAAGGCGACCTACGACATCCGCATCAGGACCCCGAAGGGCCTGACCGCGGTCTCCAACGGCCGGCTCGTGTCGACGTACGACAAGGGCGGCTCGACGTACACCCACTGGCGCGAGAAGAAGCCGATGGCGACCTACCTGGCGACCGCCACCATCGGCAAGTTCGACGTGCGCACCGGGAAGACCCCCGGCGGGATCCCCATCTACACGGCCATCGACCCGGTCCTGGAGAACAGCAACAACGTCGACGTGTACGGCATCACCGCCGAGGCCACCGACTACTGGTCGCAGGTCTTCGGGCCGTACCCCTTCGAGGAGACCGGCGCCATCGTCGACGACATGCCGCAGGCGGGGTTCTCGCTGGAGGTGCAGACCAAGCCGGTGTACTCGGCGGTGCGCAACGAGACCACGATCGTGCACGAGCTGGCCCACCAGTGGTTCGGCGACTCGGTCTCCGTCGAGCGCTGGAAGGACATCTGGCTCAACGAGGGCTTCGCCACCTACGCCCAGTGGCTGTGGGCCGAGCACCGGGGCACCCGCAGCGCCCACGACTCCTTCGTCGCCGCCTATGACGCCCGCCCCGCCGACAACCCCTTCTGGCAGATCACCGTCGGCGACCCGCAGCGCGACACGATGTTCGCGTCCGCGGTCTACCAGCGCGGCGCGATGACCCTCCAGGTGCTACGCGAACGGATCGGCGACCAGGCGTTCTTCAAGCTGCTGCCGGCCTGGACGAGGCTGCACCGCTACGGCAACGCCGGCACCGCCGACTTCGTCCGCCTCGCGGAGAGGGTCAGCGGACAGCAGCTGGACGACCTGTTCCACACCTGGCTCTTCACGACGGGCAAACCGGTCCGGTAGGAGCCCTGCGCAAGAATGCGGTGTGCTCCAGCAACTGTTCAGTCCCTCCGTCCAGCACACGCTCGATCTCGTGGGCATCTTCGTGTTCGCCATCTCCGGCGCGCTGCTGGCCGTCCGCAAGAACTTCGACGTCTTCGGCATCGCCGTCCTCGCCGAGGTCACCGCGCTGGGCGGAGGGCTGTTCCGGGACCTGATCATCGGCGCGGTACCGCCCGCCGCCTTCACGGACCTGGGCTACTTCATCACCCCGCTGCTCGCCGCCCTCCTGGTCTTCTTCCTGCACCCGCACGTGGAGCGCATCCAGGCCGGCGTGAACGTCTTCGACGCGGCCGGCCTCGGCCTGTTCTGCGTCGCCGGGACGACGAAGGCGTACGAGTACGGGCTCGGCCTCACCCAGTCGGCGACCCTCGGCCTCGCCACCGCCGTCGGCGGCGGTGTGCTCAGGGACGTGCTCGCCAACGAGGTCCCGTCCCTGCTGCGCTGGGACCGCGACCTGTACGCGGTCCCGGCGATCGTCGGCGCCACCATGGCCGCCCTGTGCATCCGTTACGACGTTCTCTCCCCGTTCACCAGCGGGCTCGCCGCGCTCACCGCCTTCGTGCTGCGCCTGCTCGCGATGCGGTTCCACTGGCGAGCTCCGCGGGCGTGGAACCGCCGGTCGACCGTGCGTGAGGAGTAGCGCCCGCCCGGCCGTGCAACAGCCCCATCTCCTCGGTCAGCCAGCGGAAGGCCGGCACCACCTGCGGCTTCCACAGCGCCATGTTGTGGCCGCCCGCGCTCTTCGGGATGTAGACCACGTGCACGGTCGTCGGTGCCTTCGCGATCTGTTCGAGGCCCATGGCCGCCTCGTACCCGTCGCCCGGCTGACCGGACTGGTAGAGCGCGATCGCGGGCGGGGTGCGGGCGTCGCGCAGCAGCACGTAGGGGTTGTTGGCGCGCCGCAGGGCGGGGGTCTCGGCGGCCAGCGAGTTGCGTTCGCCGATCGGGTCGTTGTAGCCGGACATGCTGACCGCGGCCCGGTAGCGGTCGGGGTGCGCGACGGCGAGCTTCGTCGCGCAGTGCCCTCCCGCCGAGTACCCGGCCGCGGCCCAGCCCGCGGGACCCGACTGGGCGCGGAAGTTGTCCGTGACCATCTTCGGCACGTCGACGCTGAGCCAGGTGTCGGCGTTGACCGTGCCGGTGATGTTGGCGCACCCGGTGTCGACCCCGGCCAGCAGGTTCATGCGCGGGGCGACCAGGATGAACGGCGCCACCCGGCCGTCCCGCATCAGCGGCCGCAGTTGGCCGACCGCGTGCAGTGACCCGAACCAGGCCTTCGCCGAGCCTGGATAGCCCGACAGCAGCTCCACCACGGGGAATTTGTGGTGCCGGTAGGCGGGCTCGGCGTACTGCGGCGGCAGCCAGACGTAGACCTCGGCGTTCACCCCCGAGACCCGGCCCTTGAGCTGGGTGACCCGCACGCCCGTCATGCCGGGTCCCGAGGCGTGGGTGAAGTGCTGCCTCACCCTGGGCAACCGTTTCAGCGAGATCCCGCCGGTGCCGTCGGCGCCCAGGTTCGCGGCCTGCTGGACGTGGTTGCCGGTGCCGAGCAGGTCGGCCCAGTTGTCGTACAGGCTGTTCTCGTTGTTGACCAGCACGAAGACGAGGGCGACGGCCGTGCCCTGGGCGAACAGCACCATCAGTACGCGGGCGGCGGCGCGGGCGATCCGGGGTCCCCGCAGCCGCGACCACAGGGCGAGCGGCAGCACGAGGGTGACGACGGACAGCACGATCAGCGTGTAGAGGAACGCGGTCCCGGTGAGGCTCATGTCCCTGTAGAGGAGGAGGCCCGGACATCGGTCACGGACGAGTACGGACACTTACCGAGAAATAGCGCGGGTCTCACCTGGGACGACAGGTGGAGTCGCCCGACAAAGCTACCGCTTAGTAGGGAGTTGTTGTACCGTTCACCCATGCCAGAAGCAGCCTCCGTCACCCGCGCCAGGATCGGCGACAGCGAGTTCGACCGGGACACCGCGGTCACCCGCCGCGCGCCCGGCGTCTACGACATCGACCTCTCCGCGGGCTGGACGATCATCAGCGCCGTCAACGGCGGCTACCTCCTGGCCGTCCTGGGCCGCGCCCTCGCGGACGCCCTGCCGCACCCCGACCCGTTCACGATCTCGGCGCACTACCTGACCGCGTCCCAGCCCGGACCCGCGGTGATCCGCACGGACGTCGTCCGCACCGGCCGCACCCTCTCCACCGGCCAGGCCTCGCTCTTCCAGTACGACGACGAGGGCAAGGAGGTCGAGCGCATCCGCGTCCTCGCCTCCTACGGCGACCTCGACGCCCTCCCCGACGACGTCCGTACGACGGCGAAGCCGCCGGTGATCCCGCCGATGGACCAGTGCTTCGGTCCCGAGGACGGGCCCGCCCCCGTCGAGGGCAGCTCCGCCATCACCGACCGGCTGATGCTCAAGCTGGACCCCTCCACCCTGGGCTGGGCCCTCGGCGCGCCCTCCGGCAAGGGCGAGATGCGGTCCTGGTTCGGGCTCGCCGACGGCCGGGACGCCGACCCCTTCTCCCTGCTCCTCGCGGTGGACGCGCTGCCGCCCACGGCCTTCGAGATCGGCCTCAAGGGCTGGGTGCCCACGGTCGAACTCACCGTCCACGTCCGCTGCCGCCCGGCCCCCGGCCCGCTGCGCGTCTCCATCACCACCCGCAACCTCGCCGGCGGCTTCCTGGAGGAGGACGCCGAGGTCTGGGACAGCGGGGACCGACTGGTCGCCCAGTCACGGCAGTTGGCACGGGTGAGGCTGGCCTGAGCGAGCCCTGGGGGCCTGGGGCCCTGGTGGCGTGAAGCCCGACCGTCTCCTGTCGGTCCCGCCGTGCAAGGTGATGGCCGCGCTGCCCGCCCGGCGGGGAGCCGGACGACCCCGTCAGACGCAGCCCGGGGTGAACTCGCCGACGCCTGGGAGGTGTTGTGAGGCCCCTTCTGTCACGGGCTTGTACCAGCCAGTAGGTGAGCGATCCGTGCGGAACCCCAGCTCAGAGGGGCTGCTTTAGTCGCGCTTTGCCTGCCGCACAGGCGGGGGACAGGCCGGACTCAACGAAGGCTCAGGGGCCGTTGCGAGAGTTCCCGGCCTCAGGACTTCCTCATCCTCCCTGGAGCTGTCTCTCATGAAGCGTGTGCGTCTCCTCCCCGCCGTGGCCCTGCTGGCGCTCTCGCCCCTCGCCCTGGTGGCCTGCGGCTCGGGCGACTCGTCGTCGACCTCGAACAGCGGCACCTCGGGGCAGCAGAACTGTCAGGCCCCCACCGGAAACGCGTCCGGCATGCCCACCGGCGCCGCCTCGGGTGCCCCCACCGGCAACGCGACCGCGCGGCCGTCGGGCGCGCCCAGCGGCAACCCCTCCGGCATGCCGAGCGGCGGGCCCGGCGGGGGCCAGGGCGGTCAGGGCGGCCCCGGCGGCGGCATGGGCGGCTGCGGCGGCCCCGGCGGCAGCGGGGGCGGCGCGGCTCCGAGCGGTGTGCCCAGCGGTGCGCCCAGCGCGGAGGCGACGAAGAGCTGACAGGGCGCGGGACGTCGTACGGCAGGGGCGGTACTCCCGGTGAACGGGGGTGCCGCCCCTGTGCGTTGCCGGACTCGCCCTAGTCCAGCCAGTGTTCGCGGCCGATGCCGATCAGTCGCAGCTGACGCTCCGCCACCTGGCAGACGCGCTCCCGCTCCTCCGGCGATGCCTCCAGGGCCTCCAGGAACAGTGAGGCCGTGATCAGCATCTGGTCGACGTAGAGGTTCGCCAGCATCAGCAGGTCGTCGTCGCTCCAGCCCTCGGACACCGGGTCCTTGGCCAGCTCGTCCTTCACCTCCTGCCCGAACCGGGCGAGTTGCTCCCGGATGGCCTCCCGGACCGGCTGGACACCGCCATGTCGTTCCCGGGCGATAAAACGGACATGAGCGGGGTACGCGTCTACGTGACCGGCGATCAACTCGATGGCGCGCGTGATGCGTTGAGCGTGGTCGTCGGCCGCGGACACCGTCGTCCGGATCATCGGGTGCAGGCTGCCCAGCGCCTCCTCGACGAGGGCCACGCCGAGGTCGGCGGTGGAGCGGAAGTGCCGGTAGAAGGCAGTGGGCGCGACGCCGACGGCACGCGTGACCTCGCGCAGGCCCAGGCTGCTCAGGCTCTGCTCCTCCAGCAGGGTCAGCGCCGCGTCCAGGAGCGCCTGCCGGGTCTTCTGCTTCTGTGCCTGCCGAAGGCCGAGGGTGTGACTCATGTCATCCAGTTAACAACTGTTCTCCGTAATTGAAAAGCCGTGCGACACGCTAGACTCCAGAGTCAGTGAACAACTGTAACCACAACTGTTCACCCAAACGTAACGACAGTCGTCCCGGAGGGGGATCCGTCCCATGCTGTTCCTCGTCGCCGCACTCATGCTGCTCGGCGTCGTCCTGGGCACCGTCGCCCACGCGCCGCTCACCTTCACCGCCGTCGCCGCCGCCGTGATCGCCGTCTGGCTGGGCGTCTTCGCGCTCCGCGAGCGTCACTCGCGCCGCCGCACCCCGAGCCACTGACCGCCGCCCCACCGTCCCCAGGAGCACTGATCACCATGCAGCTCACCGCGCAGGCCACCAACCGAACCGGCGCCCGTGACGCCGACGGCATGGCCGTGGCGTCCTTCATCCTCGGCCTCATCGGCCTGCTCGTCCTCAACCTCTTCCTCGGCCCGATCGCCATCGTCCTGGCCTCGGTCGCCCTGTGGCGCGGCACCGCCCGCCGCGGCCGCGCCTACCTGGGCCTCGGCCTCGGAGTGGCCGACCTCCTGGTCCTGGTGGCCTTCATGCAGCTGGACAGCACGCCGTCCTGGAGCTTCTGAGGCCGCCGGCACCGGCCGGTCCTGGCCCGAGGGCGCTCACCCGCGACCCGTAGAATCGGCGTCACCATGGCATACCTCGACCACGCCGCGACCACCCCGATGCTCCCCGAGGCGGTCGAGGCACTCACCGCGCACCTCGGCGCCACGGGCAACGCCTCCTCCCTGCACGCCTCCGGCCGCAGGGCCCGCTGCACGGTCGAGGAATCCCGCGAGACCCTCGCGGAGGCGCTCGGCGCCCGGCCCAGCGAGATCGTCTTCACCTCCGGCGGCACGGAGGCCGACAACCTCGCCGTGAAGGGCCTGTACTGGTCCCGGCGCGACGCGGACCCCGCAAGGACGCGGGTCCTCGCCAGCCCCGTCGAACACCACGCCGTCCTCGACGCCGTCCACTGGCTCGGCGACCACGAGGGCGCCACCGTCGAGTACCTCCCCGTCGACAAGCACGGCCGGGTCCACCCCGACGCCCTGCGCGAGGCCATCGCCCAGAACCCCGACGACGTCGCCCTGGCCACGGTCATGTGGGCCAACAACGAGATCGGCACCCTCATGCCGGTCCGCGAACTCGCCGACGCGGCCGCCGAGTTCGGCGTCCCGCTGCACTCCGACGCGGTCCAGGCCTTCGGTCAGACCCCCGTCGACTTCACCGCCTCCGGCCTCGCCGCGATGACGGTGTCGGGCCACAAGATCGGCGGCCCGTACGGCATCGGCGCGCTCGTCCTCGGCCGCGAGTGGACCCCCGTCCCGGTCCTGCACGGCGGCGGCCAGGAGCGCAACGTCCGCTCCGGCACCCTCGACATCCCCGCCATCGCCTCCTTCGCGGTGGCCGGCCGCCTCGCCGCCGAGCAGCGCGAGTGGTTCGAGGCCGAGATCGGCGCCCTGCGCGACGCCCTGATCGAGGCGGTCCGTACGGCGGTCCCGGACGCGATCCTCGGTGGCGACCCGGCGCCGGGCGGCCGCCTTCCGGCCAACGCCCACTTCACCTTCCCCGGCTGCGAGGGCGACTCCCTGCTCCTGCTCCTGGACGCGCAGGGCATCGAGTGCTCCACCGGCTCCGCCTGCACCGCGGGCGTCGCCCAGCCCAGCCACGTCCTGCTCGCCACCGGCACCGACCCCGACCTGGCCCGCGGCACCCTGCGCTTCTCCCTCGGCCACACCTCCACCGAGGCGGACGTCGAGGCGGTCGCGAAGGCCATCGGCCCGGCGGTGGAACGCGCCCGCGCGGCGGGGCTGACGTAACGGCCCCGACGCGGCGTCGTCGCGCTGCACGCCGGTGAGCCCACCGAGGACCGCACGGGTCAGGGAGTGCCCCCGGCCCTGGCCCCGCCTGCGGCCGCGGTTCTCTGCCGCACCAGCTTCATGTACCGGTCCCAGTCCCAGTGTTCGCCCGGGTCGGTGTGATCCGTCCCCGGCACCTCCACATGGCCGATGATGTGCTCGCGGTCGACGGGGATGGCGTACCGCGCGCATATCCGGGCCGTGAGCCGCGCCGAGGCCGCGTACATCGCGTCCGTGAAATCCTCGGGCCGGTCCACGAATCCCTCGTGCTCGATGCCCACACTGCGTTCGTTGTAGGCGCGGTTGCCCGCGTGGTACGCCACGTCCAGCTCGCGGATCATCTGCGTGATGTGCCCGTCCTTGCGGACGATGTAGTGCGCGGCCGCTTTGTGCCCCGGGTCCTGGAACACCTTCACGGCGCTCGCGAAACTGCCCTGGGTGACATGGATGATCACCATGTCTATGCCGTAGTCGTCGGGCCGGTCGGCGCGCCGCCAGTTGGCGTCGGAGGCCGCCACCCACTGCGCCCCGCTGAAGTCGACCGCGCCCTCGACCCGCGGCTTCTCCACCCCCGGCGTCCGCCACCACAGCCGCGCCAGCTCGTCACGGGCCAGCACCGCCGAGCCCACGGCGGCCGCCGTCCCGCCGATGAGCAGGGCCCGCCGGCCGATGCGCCGGTCGGCGTCCTTGGAACCCTCTGTCGCCCCCATGTGGTCGTCAACGGATACCCGGCTGCCCCGGTTCCCGCGCCCCCTTACTCTTGAAGGGTTATGACTGACACCACGCAGCGCCCCCTTCGCGTTCTCGCCGCCATGTCCGGAGGAGTGGACTCCGCCGTCGCCGCCGCCCGCGCGGCCGAAGCCGGCCACGACGTGACCGGCGTCCACCTCGCGCTCTCCGCGAATCCGCAATCGTTCCGCACGGGCGCGCGCGGGTGTTGCACCATCGAGGACTCGCGCGACGCCCGCCGTGCCGCCGACGTCATCGGCATCCCGTTCTACGTCTGGGACCTCGCCGACCGCTTCCGCGAGGACGTCGTCGAGGACTTCGTCGCCGAGTACGAGGCCGGCCGCACCCCCAACCCCTGCCTGCGCTGCAACGAGAAGATCAAGTTCGCGGCCCTGCTCGACAAGGCGCTCGCGCTGGGCTTCGACGCGGTGTGCACCGGCCACTACGCGAAGGTGCTGGTCCGGGAGGACGGCTCCCGTGAGCTGCACCGCGCCTCCGACATGGCCAAGGACCAGTCGTACGTCCTCGGCGTCCTGGACGAGAGGCAGCTGGCGCACGCCCTGTTCCCGCTCGGCGACACCGTCACCACCAAGGACGAGATCCGCGCCGAGGCCGAGCGCCGGGGCCTCGCGGTCGCCAAGAAGCCCGACTCGCACGACATCTGCTTCATCGCCGACGGCGACACCCAGGGCTTCCTCGCCTCGCGCCTGGGCAGGGCCGAGGGCGACATCGTCGACGAGTCGGGCACGAAGGTCGGCACCCACGAGGGCGCGTACGGCTTCACGATCGGCCAGCGCAAGGGGCTGCGCATCGGCACCCCGGCCGCCGACGGCAAGCCGCGCTACGTCCTCGACATCTCGCCGGTCGACAACACGGTGACGGTCGGCCCGGCCGCCGCGCTGGATGTCACCGGTCTGCGGGCCGTCAAGCCGCGCTGGTGCGGGGCTGCCCCGACCGGCCCCGGTACCTACACCGCCCAGCTCCGCGCCCACGGCGGCGAGACCGAGGTCACGGCGGAGCTGGTGGACGGGGAGCTGCGGGTGTCGTTCGCGGAGCCCGTCCGCGGAGTGGCCCCCGGCCAGGCGATCGTCCTGTACGACGACACGCGCGTGGTGGGCTCGGCGACGATCGCCTCCACGATGCGGGTGACGGCAGGCGTGGCCTGACGACCCGCCAGACGCTGACGCTGCCGGACGCACGGCTCGCGACGAATGCCGGGCCTGCGTCCGGCCCGTGACGTTGCGGGCGCGCACGCGAGCGGGCCAGTGGTTGCCGGCGGCTCTTGTGCGCCCGGTGCGGTGTCGGCGCGCACCCCGACCGTCCCGCGCCCGCGCGCATGGACAGGCCTCGCCACGCGCGCGTACCGGGGGGATCGTCAGTCCGTGAAGAACTCCGTCAGGACCGGGGCCAGGGCGCTCGGGTCGACCATGTGGGTCTGGCCCTCCAAGACACGGTACGAGCCCTTGGGGGCCGCCTCCGCGACCGCCCTGGTGCCCTCGCGCATCCACTCGGGACTCGCGCCGCCCGCGACGGCCAGTACCGGGACCGTGACCGAGGTCAGGCGGTCCCGGGGGACCAGGCCGCCGGCCATGACCGCGTTGTCGTAGGCGAGCGTCGGGGCGACCGTCTCCATGCCGGGCCACATGGGGGACTGGCGGGCGCCCTGGATCATCTCCTCGCCCATCCCGGTGAGCCGCAGGAACAGTTCCACCGCGTCCCCGCGCCGCCCCTCGGCGAGCGCCGCTTCGAGGCTCCGGGTGTACTCGGCGTTCTGCTCGGCGCCCCCGTCGAGGAAGTCGGCGAACGGCGTCTCGTACACGGCGACCCGGCGGACCGGCAGGCCGCTCGCCGCGGCCTCCAGGACCAGCGCACCGCCGGAGGAGATACCGCACAGGCACGCCTCGCCGCCCGCCGTCTCGATGAGCGCGGCGAGGTCCTCGACCTCACGGGCCACCGCGTAGGGGGCCGTGTCACCGCTCCGACCGCGGCCCCGGCGGTCGTACACGAGGACGTCGAACCGTTCGGACAGCGGCACGGCCAGGGGCGCGACCGTGCCGCCGGTGGACATCGCGCCGCTGACCAGGATGACCGCCGGGCCCTGCCCGGTGCGGCTGTACGCGATCGGGGTGCCGTCGCGCGAGAGGGTCTTGTTTTCCATGCCTGAGGAGACTGCCGCACGGCACGGAATTCATCGGTCAGGACACGTCGACCTCGTAGAAACAGAGGTGGTCCTTGATCTCGGCGACGGCGGGCTTCGGCTCGGGATAGGACCACACCAGGTCCGGCGCGTCCGGCAGGGACCAGTAGGAGGCGGTGCCCTTGAAGGGGCAGTAGGTGTGGGTGTCGGAGGGGGTCAGAAGGTCGAGTCGTACGTCCTCGGCGGGGAGGTAGTACCGCACGGGAGAGCCCGTCTCGCGCAGCACGAGGGGGCGTTCGCTCTCCGCGAGGACCTGGTCGCCGTGCACCACGCGCACGTGCTGGTCGGTTTGCTCGATGGTGATCGTGTGTCCTTCGGCCATACCGGAAAAGCGCTCGCGGGCCCCCGGTTCTTCCCGCGTACGGTGACCTCATGCGAATCTGCGTCTTCCTCTCCGCCGCCGACCTCGACGACCGCTACACGCGCCCCGCGCGGGAGTTCGCGAAGCTGCTGGGCAAGGGCGGGCACACCCTCGTGTGGGGCGGTTCGGACGTGGGCCTGATGAAGGTCGTCGCGGACGGGGTGCAGGAGGCGGGCGGACGGCTCGTCGGGGTCTCCGTGGAGTTCCTGGCCGCCAAGGTCCGCCCGGGCGTCGACGAGATGGTGATCGCGAAGGACCTCGCCGAACGCAAGAAGCTGCTCCTGGAGAAGGCCGACGCCGTGGTGATCATGGTGGGCGGCACGGGCACGCTCGACGAGGCGACCGAGATCCTGGAGCTGAAGAAGCACGGGCACACCGAGAAGCCGGTCGTCCTGCTGAACACGGCGGGCTTCTACGACGGGTTGAAGGAGCAGTTCCGGCGGATGGAGGACGAGGGCTTCCTGCCCCGTCCGCTCACCGACCTGGTGTTCTTCGCGGAGGAGCCGGTGGGGGCGCTGGCGTACCTGGAGGAGTCGCTCGGTACGCGCTGACGCCGTGATGCGAGCATGGCGGCATGGCTACACATGTGATCACCGGAGCGGGCTCCGGCATCGGCGCGGCGGTGGCCCGGCGTCTGCACGCGCGCGGGGACGAACTCGTGCTGCACGCGCGTGACGCGGGCCGGGCGAAGGAGCTGGCGGCGGAATTTCCCGGGGCGCGCACCCTGGTCGGGGACCTTGCCGACCCCGACAAGCTGAGCTGGGCCTTCTCGCACCAGACGCTGCCGGACCGGGTGGACTCCCTGCTGCACATCGCCGGCGTGGTCGACCTGGGCCCGGTCGGCGACCTGACCCCGAAGTCCTGGCGTCACCAGCTGAACGTCAACCTGATCGCCCCGGCCGAGCTGACCCGCCACTTCCTGCCCCAACTCCGGACGGCCCGGGGCCATGTGGTGTTCGTGAACTCGGGCGCGGGGCTGACCGCGCACGCCGACTGGTCCGCGTACGCCGCCTCCAAGCACGGCCTGAAGGCTTTGGCGGACTCGCTGCGCCACGAGGAGCACGCGAACGGCGTCCGCGTCACCTCGGTCTACCCCGGCCGCACCGCCAGCCCCATGCAGGCCAAGGTCCACCGGCAGGAGGGCAAGGAGTACGACCCCGCACGATGGATCGACCCCGAGTCGGTCGCCACAACGATCGTGACGGCGATCGACCTGCCGCGGGACGCGGAGATCAACGACCTCACGGTCCGCCCCGGTCGCTGACGTTCCGGCGGGGCGAGAACCACGCGGGAACCGCGCGAGAACCACGCCGGTCACCTACGTAGGCTTCACACGTGACCGCAGACATCCGCTTCGCCCCCGCCACCGGCATCGGCTCCCTCCCCGGCGGCGACGCCCGGGAGGCCGCCAGGACCGCCACCGGCTCCTTCGAGGACTTCCCCTTCCTGCCCGAACTGCCCGCCCGCGGCCCCGGCGCCGACATGATCGGCCGCACCGCCGGAATGCTCGTCGAGCTGTACGCGCGCGTGGAGCCCAGCGGGTGGCGGCTCGGGGACCGGCCGGGCCGGGACACCAAGCGGGCGCGGTCCTGGCTCGGGCAGGACCTCGACGCGCTGGAGGAGTTCACCCAGGGGTACGAGGGGCAGCTGAAGGTGCAGGCCGTCGGGCCCTGGACGCTCGCCGCCGCGCTGGAACTGCGGAACGGCGAGGTCGTCCTGTCCGACCCCGGCGCCTGCCGGGACCTCGCCGCCTCGCTCGCTGAGGGGCTGCGGCTGCATCTGGCGGAGGTCCGCAACAGGGTCCCCGGCGCCCGGATCGTGCTCCAGCTCGACGAGCCCTCCCTGATCGCCGTACTGCGGGGGCACGTGAGGTCCGCCAGCGGCTACCGGACCCACCGGGCCGTGGACCGGCAGGTGGTCGAGGCGACCCTGCGCGATGTCGTCGGGGTTCACGCGGGCGGCCCCGTCGTGGTCCACTCGTGCGCACCGGACGTCCCCTTCGCCCTGCTGCGGCGGGCGGGCGCGGCGGCGGTCTCCTTCGACTTCTCGCTCCTCACCGAGCGTGACGACGACGTGATCGGCGAGGCGGTGGAAGGCGGGACGAGGCTCTTCGCCGGTGTCGTGCCCGGCACGGACACGGCATTGTCAGACCCTGCCGGTAGCGTCATGGGTGTCAGGACGCTGTGGCGCAGGCTGGGGCTGCATCCGGGACTTCTCGCGGAGGCGGTCACGGTCACTCCGTCGTGCGGACTCGCGGGCGCGTCCCCCGAGTACGCGCGCCGGGCTCTCGCCCACTGCGCCCAGGCGGCGAGGTCCCTCGCGGACAACCCAGAGTAACGGGAGGACAACACGGTGGCCGGCGACAAGCAAGCGGAGACGACGGTGCCCGCCGAGGCACGGGAGAAGCACGCGCAGCTCGCTGAGCAGATCGAGGAGCACCGCTTCCGGTACTACGTGAACGACGCGCCGGTCATCAGTGACGCCGACTTCGACAAGCTCCTGCGCTCCCTCGAATCCCTCGAGGAGGAGTACCCGGAGCTGCGTACCCCCGACTCGCCGACCCAGAAGGTCGCGGGGGCCTACGAGACCGAGTTCACGTCCGTCCAGCACCGCTCCCGCATGCTCTCTCTGGACAACGCGTTCAGTGACGAGGAGCTGGCGGCCTGGGCGGAGCGGGTGGCCAAGGACGTCGGCACCACCGACTACCACCTGCTGTGCGAGCTCAAGGTCGACGGCCTCGCCGTCAACCTCACCTACGAGCACGGCCGCCTCACCCGCGCGGCGACCCGCGGGGACGGCCGCACCGGCGAGGACATCACACCCAACGTCCGCACGATCGCCGAGATCCCGGACCGTCTCACCGGCGACAAGGTTCCCGACCTCGTGGAGATCCGCGGCGAGGTCTACTTCCCGATGGAGAAGTTCGAGGAGCTCAACGCCCGCCTGGTCGAGGCCGGCGACAAGCCCTTCGCCAACCCGCGCAACGCGGCGGCCGGTTCACTGCGCCAGAAGGACCCGCGCGTCACCGCCACCCGCCCCCTCCACATGGTCGTCCACGGCATCGGCGTCCTGGAGGGCTTCATCGGCATGACCCGCCTCTCCCAGGGCTACGACCTCCTCAAGTCCTGGGGCCTGCCCACCGCCAAGCACAACAAGGTGGTCGAAGGGCTCGACGGCGTAAGGGAGTTCATCGCCTACTTCGGCGAGAACCGGCACTCCGTGGAGCACGAGATCGACGGGGTCGTCGTCAAGCTCGACGAGATCCCCCTCCAGGGCCGTCTCGGCTCCACCTCCAGGGCGCCGCGCTGGGCGATCGCGTACAAGTACGCGCCCGAGGAGGTCAACACCAAGCTCATCAACATCCGCGTGGGCGTGGGCCGTACGGGCCGGATCACGCCGTACGCCCAGGTGGAGCCGGTGACGGTGGCCGGCTCGGAAGTCGAGTTCGCCACCTTGCACAACCAGGACGTCGTCAAGGCGAAGGGCGTCCTCATCGGCGACACCGTGGTGCTGCGCAAGGCCGGTGACGTCATCCCGGAGATCCTCGGCCCCGTCGTGGACCTGCGGGACGGCAGCGAGCGCGAGTTCGTGATGCCGGCCGAGTGCCCCGAGTGCGGCACCGCGCTGCGGCCCATGAAGGAGGGCGACGTCGACCTGCGCTGCCCCAACGCCCGTACCTGCCCCGCCCAGCTGCGCGAACGCCTGTTCTACCTCGCGGGCCGCAAGTCGCTGGACATCGAGCACTTCGGATATGTCGCGGCCACGGCCCTGACCAAGCCGCTGGAGCCCTCGGACCCGCCGCTGACCGACGAGGGCGACCTGTTCGACCTCACCATCGAGCAACTGCTGCCCATCAAGGCGTACGTCCTCGACCAGGACAGCGGTCTGCCCAAGCGGGACCCGAAGACCGGCGAGGAGAAGATCGCCACCGTCTTCGCCAACCAGCAGGGCGAGCCCAAGAAGAACGCCGTCGCCATGCTGGAGAACATCGCCGCGGCCAAGGAGCGCCCGCTCGCCCGCGTCCTGACCGGCCTGTCGATCCGCCATGTCGGCCCGGTCGCCGCCGAGGCGCTGGCGCGCAACTTCCGCTCCATCGACCGCATCGAGCAGGCGAGCGAGGAGGAGCTGGCGAACACCGACGGCGTCGGCTCGATCATCGCGAAGTCCCTCAAGGAGTGGTTCGCGGAGGACTGGCACCAGGAGATCCTGCGCAAGTGGAAGGCCGCGGGCGTGCGCATGGAGGAGGAGGGCTCGGGGGAGGACGAGGGGCCGCGTCCCCTCGAAGGGCTCACCGTCGTGGTCACCGGCACCCTGGAGCGCTTCACCCGCGACGGGGCCAAGGAGGCGCTGCAATCCAGAGGGGCGAAAGTCACCGGTTCGGTTTCGAAGAAGACGTCTTTCGTCGTCGTAGGTGACAATCCTGGGTCCAAGTACGACAAGGCGATGCAAGTCAAGGTGCCTGTTCTGAACGAGGACGGCTTCGACGTCCTGCTGGAACAGGGCCCCGAAGCGGCCGCCGATGTGGCGCTTCCCACGGAGGAGTAGCGAGAAGCGGCGGTTGAAGGCCACCCGATCGGCGCATACCAGAGGCATACGGGTGGCCGGGGCGCATTCGGGCAACCGTCGACGACCGCTGCCCGTGGAAGCCTTCTGCGGCCTACTGTTGAGATGTGCGCCTGCCGTGCCCAGCTGCGGTCGGGGCATTCCCTTGCTCCTGAAGAGCAAGGGGAAGGGTTTTCCAACGCGGCGCCGTCGAGGGTTTTGTCGGGCGAACGAGCCGCGTGGCGTGGGCACCGCCGGCTGTGAGAGGGACGGGAATGGAACCGACCGAGAGCGCCGCCCCGGACTCACGGCTGCGCCGGCTCACCGGCGCGTGGCGGGCGAGCCGGTGGGCCGGGCGGCCTTCGGAGCACCCGGGCGCGGAGACCCGCGCCGCCGGACCCTACTCCCCGGTCGGCGGCCCCCGGGCCGCGCAGCTCACCGCCGAACGCACCCCCGGTATGCCGGACTCCGAGTCCGACCGGCAACTGCCGTGGCCCGCGCTGCCCACAGGGATCGTCTCGGCCGCCGGATTCGTGCTGGGCGCGGGCTTCTACCGGGCCTTCACCGGGGGCCACGCCCTCTTCCCGTCCGGCACCGTCGGCTGGTCGCTGGCCGTGCTGACCGGAGTCATCGTCGGCCATCTGGTCGCCCTCGGCCGGGCCCGCTGGTGGGGCGGCACCGGCTCCGGCGCCGCCCTGACCCTCGCCGTCCTCCTGCTGTACGGCTGGGTGGCCGCCGGCCTGGTCAGCCTCACCGTGGTGCTGCTGGTCGGCATAGCCAGGCGCCACCGCTGGCGGCAGGGCATCCTGCACGGCGCGGTGGACCTCCTCGGCATAGCCGCCGGCGCCCTGGTCCTCGCCGCGTTCGGCCAGTCGCCCTCCGTCGAGACCCCCTGGAACCCCGACACCTGGACCTTCTACACCGGCCCCGAGGTGGTCCTGGTCGCCGTGGCCTACCTCGCGGTCACCCGGACCCTGAGCTGGTATCTGCACTCCTCCCGGCACGCCGGTCTGCCCACCGTGGCCCGCACCGCCCTGGTCAGACAGGGCCTGGTCGCGGTCGCCCTGCTCGGCATCGCCCCGCTGGTCTGCGTGGTCGCCGCCGCCAAGCCCGTACTGCTCCCGCTGTTCGCGATCCCCCTCATCGCCCTCGACTCCACCCTGTGGATGGCCCGGGCCCGCGCCGAGGAGCAGTTGCGCGACCCGCTGACCGGACTGCCCAACCGGCAGTGGCTCCTGGAGCGCATCTGGACCGCCCTGGACGACGCCGAGCGCATCGGCGCCCGGTCCGCACTGATGCTCATCGACCTCGACCGCTTCCGCTCGGTCAACGACACCCTGGGCCACCTCGCCGGTGACCGGCTGCTCCTCCAGATCGCCGACCGGCTGCGGATCGCGCTGCCGCGCGGGGCGGAGGCGGCGCGGCTGGGCGGCGACGAGTTCGCCGTCTTACTGCCGGTCGCCGACTCCACGACTTCCGCGACCCGGGTCGCCCGCAACCTGGTCGCGGCCCTCAGCTCCCCGCTCGACCTCGACGGGCTCACCCTCGTCCTGGAGGCCAGCGCCGGGGTCGCCGTCTACCCCGACCACGCCCTGGACGCCGAGGGGTTGCTGCGGCGGGCGGACGTGGCGATGTACCAGGCCAAGCGGGACCGTACGGGCGTAGAGGTCTACGAGTCCAAACGGGACTCCAACACCCCCGACCGGCTCGGGCTGCTCGGCGATCTGCGCCGGGCCCTGGACGCGCACGACGTACAGCTGCACTACCAGCCCAAAGTGCGCTTCGACGGCCAGGTCGCCGGTCTGGAGGCCCTGGTGCGCTGGGTGCACCCGGAGCGCGGGAAGGTGCCGCCGGACGAGTTCATCGCGATCGCCGAGTCGTCTGGGCTGATGCCCTACCTCACCGAGTACGTGCTGGACACGGCTCTCGCCCAGGTCGCCGAGTGGCGGGCGCAGGGGCTCTACGTCCCGGTGGCGGTCAACGTCTCCCCGCGTGACGTCCACACCCCGGGCTTCGCCGGCTCGGTCGCCGCGCGCCTCGCCCGGCACGGTGTCCCGGCGGGAGCGCTCCAACTGGAGATCACCGAGCACGTCCTGCTGGAGGACCCCTCGCGGGCCGCGGACACTCTCGCCGCCCTGACCGGGCACGGCGTGAAGATGTCCCTGGACGACTTCGGCACCGGCTACTCCTCCCTGGTCCATCTGCGCCGCCTGCCCGTCAGCGAACTGAAGATCGACCGCTCGTTCGTGGCCAAGCTGGCCGTCGACACCGAGGACGCGGAGATCGTCCGCTGCACGGTCGACCTCGCCCACTCCCTGGGTCTCCTGGTGGTGGCGGAGGGCGTCGAGGACGACGAGACCTGGGAGCGGCTGCGCGACATGGGCTGCGACGCCGTACAGGGCTGGCTGGTGGCGGCGGCGATGCCGCCCGAGGAGACGACGGCGTGGCTGCTGGCACGGGGATCGAGGGGCTGGCAGCGGCCCAGGGCGGCGCTGCCGGCGGCGGAGTGACCCGTCCCGGCATCCTTTGGCGCGGTATGGGGACCGTCCGTTGACGTCACCTAGGGGAAACCGTTTAACGGCCATCCGGCCGGGACCCATAGGATTGGCCCCAAACCACACGCACTCACCCCAGAGGATCGCTGCATGCCTGGCATCACGCGCGAGGAGGTCGCCCACCTCGCACGGCTGGCGCGTCTGGAGCTGAAGCCCGAAGAGCTCGAGCACTTCGCGGGACAGCTGGACGACATCATCGGCGCGGTCGCACGCGTCAGTGAGGTCGCCGACCAAGACGTACCGCCGACCTCGCACCCGCTCCCGCTGACGAACGTCATGCGCGCGGACGAGGTCCGTCCGTCGCTCACCCCCGAGCAGGCGCTCTCCGGCGCCCCGGCCCAGGAGCAGCAGCGTTTCAAGGTGCCGCAGATCCTGGGGGAGGACTAACCGCCATGACGGACAACGTCACCATCATCAAGCTCACCGCCGCCGAGACCGCCGAGAAGATCGCTTCCGGTGAGCTCACGGCCGTGCAGGTCACCGAGGCCCACCTGGCCCGGATCGAGGCCGTCGACGAGAAGGTGCACGCCTTCCTGCACGTCGACCGCGAGGGCGCCCTCGCGCAGGCCCGCGCCGTCGACGAGAAGCGGGCCAAGGGCGAGAAGCTCGGCCCGCTGGCCGGTGTCCCGCTCGCGCTGAAGGACATCTTCACCACCGAGGGCATCCCGACGACCGTCGGTTCGAAGATGCTCGAGGGCTGGATCCCGCCGTACGACGCGACCGTCACCCAGCGGCTGAAGGCCGCCGACGTCGTCATCCTCGGCAAGACCAACATGGACGAGTTCGCCATGGGGTCCTCCACCGAGAACAGCGCCTACGGCCCGACCGGCAACCCCTGGGACCTCACCCGGATCCCCGGCGGCTCCGGCGGCGGCTCCTCCGCCGCGCTGGCCGCGCACATGGCGCCCCTCGCCATCGGCACCGACACCGGCGGTTCCATCCGCCAGCCGGCCGCCGTCACCGGCACGGTCGGCGTGAAGCCGACGTACGGCGCGGTCTCCCGCTACGGCATGGTCGCCTTCTCCTCCTCCCTCGACCAGGGCGGCCCCTGCGCCCGCACGGTCCTGGACGCGGCGCTCCTGCACGAGGTCATCGCCGGGCACGACCCGCTCGACTCCACCTCCATCGACGCGCCCGTTCCGCCGGTCGTCGAGGCCGCCCGCAACGGCAGCGTCGCCGGCCTGCGCGTCGGTGTCGTCAAGCAGTTCCGCGGCGAGGGCTACCAGGCCGGTGTCATCCAGCGCTTCGACGAGTCGGTCGCCCTGCTCAAGGACCTGGGCGCCGAGATCGTCGAACTGGACTGCCCGTCCTTCGACCTGGCGCTCTCCGCGTACTACCTGATCGCGCCCTCCGAGTGCTCCTCCAACCTCGCCCGCTTCGACGGCCTGCGCTACGGCCTGCGGACCGGCGACGACGGCACCCACTCGGCGGAGGAGGTCACCTCCCTCACCCGTGAGGCGGGCTTCGGCCCCGAGGTCAAGCGCCGGATCATGCTCGGCACGTACGCCCTGTCGAGCGGGTACTACGACGCCTACTACGGCTCCGCGCAGAAGGTCCGCACGCTCATCACGCGCGACTTCGAGAAGGCCTTCGAGCAGGTCGACGTGATCGTCTCCCCGACGACCCCGACCACCGCCTTCCCGATCGGCGAGCGCGCCGACGACCCGATGGCGATGTACCTGGCCGACCTGTGCACCATCCCCACCAACCTCGCGGGCAACGCGGCCATGTCGCTGCCGTGCGGACTCGCCCCGGAGGACAACCTCCCGGTCGGTCTGCAGATCATCGCCCCGGCCCTGAAGGACGACCGCCTTTACAAGGTCGGCGCCGCCGTCGAGGCCGCCTTCGTGGAAAGGTGGGGGCACCCGCTCCTCGAGGAGGCACCGTCGCTGTGAGCAAGCTGACCAAGGCGAAGGACTTCAAGAAGTCCAAGTCCGGCACGTACCTGTCCATCGCCGGGACCGCGTTCGGCGCGATCGGCGTCGCCAAGCGGCTCAAGAAGGCCCGCGCCGAGAAGGACACGCTCGTCCTGATCGACGCCACCGTGTCCGCCGTCGCGATCATCACCGGTCTCGCGATCCTGTACCGCGAGCTGAAGCGGCTGGGCGACGACGACGTCCTGCTGGGCTGAGAGGGAAGTTTCACCGTGACCACCACGACCGACCTGGTGTCGTACGAGGACGCTCTCGCGTCGTACGACCCCGTCATGGGCCTCGAGGTCCATGTCGAACTCGGCACCAAGACGAAGATGTTCTGCGGCTGTTCGACCGAGCTCGGTCAGGACGCCAACACGCAGACCTGCCCCACCTGCCTCGGCATGCCCGGCGCGCTCCCGGTCGTCAACGCGATCGGCATCGAGTCGGCCATCAAGATCGGTCTCGCGCTGAACTGCGAGATCGCCGAGTGGTGCCGCTTCGCCCGGAAGAACTACTTCTATCCGGACATGCCGAAGAACTTCCAGACCTCCCAGTACGACGAGCCGATCGCCTTCAACGGCTACCTCGACGTCCAGCTGGAGGACGGCGAGACCTTCCGCGTGGAGATCGAGCGCGCCCACATGGAGGAGGACACCGGCAAGTCGACCCACGTGGGCGGCGCGACGGGCCGTATCCACGGCGCCTCGCACTCGCTCCTCGACTACAACCGCGCCGGCATCCCGCTCATCGAGATCGTCACCAAGCCGATCGAGGGCGCGGGCGAGCGGGCTCCCGAGGTCGCACGGGCGTACGTCCGTGAGCTGCGCGAGGTCATCAAGGCGCTCGGTGTGTCGGAAGCCCGCATGGAGATGGGGCAGATGCGCTGCGACGTGAACCTGTCGCTGCGCCCGCACGGCCGCGAGAAGTTCGGCACGCGTTCCGAGACGAAGAACGTCAACTCGCTGCGGTCCGTGGAGCGCGCGGCCCGCTTCGAGATCCAGCGGCACGCGGCCGTACTGAACTCCGGCGGCACGATCATCCAGGAGACCCGGCACTTCCACGAGGACACCGGGTCCACGACCTCGGGCCGCGTGAAGGAGGAGGCCGAGGACTACCGGTACTTCCCCGAGCCGGACCTCGTTCCGGTGGCCCCCTCGCGCGAGTGGGTCGAGGAGATCCGGGCCGCTCTGCCCGAGCTGCCGCTGGTGCGCCGCAACCGCCTCGTCGCGGAGTGGGGGATCACGGCCCTCGACATGCAGGCGATCCTCAACGCCGGTGCCCTGGACCTGATCGTCGCCACGATCGACGCCGGTGCCGACGCGGCCTCCGCCCGCAAGTGGTGGATGGGCGAACTCGCCCGCAGCGCCAACGAGTCCGGCACGGCGCTGGACGAGCTGGCCATCACGCCGGAGCAGGTCGCCCGGGTCACCGAGCTGGTCGCCAAGGGTGACCTGAACGACAAGCTGGCCCGCCAGGTCATCGAAGGCGTCCTCGCGGGCGAAGGCACCCCGGACGAGGTCGTCGACAAGCGCGGTCTGAAGGTCGTCTCCGACGAGGGCGCCCTGGGTGCCGCCGTCGACGAGGCCATCGCCGGCAACCCGGGCATCGCCGACAAGATCCGCTCCGGAAAGGTCGCCGCGGCCGGCGCCCTGGTCGGCGCGGTCATGAAGGCGACCCGCGGTCAGGCCGACGCGGCCCGCGTCAAGGAACTGATCCTGGAGAAGCTGGGCGTCGGCGAGGGCTGAGCGGATCCACGCTACGGCCCCGGAGGGATGCCCTCCGGGGCCGTAGCGCTACCTACTCACGGCGTCCTACGAGCCGTACGAAGCCCAACGTCCGCCCCTGGTCGGCTCGTACCATCTCGCCGACCTCACGGGCCATCGTGCGATGGAACTCCTCCGGGCTCTCCTCGGCGATCACGTCGCACCACAGCAGCCAGTCCTTCCAGCCGTCGGGCTGCCAATCGGCGGTCTCGACCTCGACGGCCCCGCCGCGGGTCCAGTGCCGCCGCCACCAGTCGGCGGAGTGGAACGCCCAGAAACCGGGGTCCCAGAACGGCTTGAGGTGCTCCGGGGGCTCGTCGCCCTCGATCTCCTCCCGCACCGCGGGCACGACGATCCCGATCCGCCCGCCCGGCTTCAACAGCCGGGTCAGCGTGGGCAGATAGAGGTCGGCGGTGCCGAAGTACTGGTACGCGTCGATGCTCACGATCGCGTCGAAGCTGCCCTCGGCGAACGGCAGGTCGTGCGCCTCGGCGTGCACGGGCAGCACCCGGTCGGCGAAACCGGCCTCGGCGATGCGCCGCGCGTTCTCGTCCGGCCTGACCCACAGGTCGGCGGCGGTGACCTGGACGTCGTACTCCCTGGCCAGGAAGACCGAGGTCATCGCCCGGCCGCAGCCCAGGTCGAGCACGCGGGCGCAGGGGCGCAGGGTGTCCAGGCCCAGGGCGGGCGCCAGCCACTCCAGCAGCCACAGCGCGTTCGGGCCCATCTGGTTCTCGATGACCCAGCGGACGTCGTAGCTGTTGCTGCGCGGGTAGCGGGCCTGGGTCAGCCGCCGGGTGAGGTCCTCACTCGAGGGCCCCGTCATGGACGGGGTGATGTCGTCTGGCATCGGTGCACGGGCTCCTTGAGTCCTGAGAGACGGAAAGGGATACGGCGGAGCTCGGCCGGACGCTCAAACAACGCACCTGCTTCGGTCGGGGGCCGGGAGGCCCGGGTTTCTCAGCGGAACACGCTACGCTCGCCCGCCATGAACGGTCCTGCGAATTCCGAGCCATCCGACATACAGGAGGAGTACGACGGCCAGGTGCTGGACGCCCGGCGGGCCCGCTGGATGGCCCTCGGCACCGGCGCCCTGCTGGCCCTCGCCGGTCTCGCCGCGGCGGCGCTCCGCGCGGCCGGCTCCGCCCCCACACTTGTGCCGGCCGCCTACGCCTTCGGCGCCGCGGTGTGCGCGCTCGCGGCGTTCCTGGGCTCCAGGGGGCGCACGCGACGAGCGCTGTGGCTGCTGATCGTCGGCGTGATGGTGATGGCACTGGGCGACCAGTTCGACTGACGTGACAGAGTGACCGTTACTGTCCTGTGATCTGCCTCCCACTCCTGTGAATAACCGCACGATGGACATGAACGATCACTTTTGCCTGCAAGAGTGGTCCACACCTTGCTCATGCGTTCTTTGCGGGCCGTTCACCTCATGAAGTGTCATGAACGACTGTTCCCGGTCAAAGATCCACAATTCGCCATCCTGGGAGCACGTTCGTGGCAGCCCTCGCACGCTGGTGTGTCCGACGACGCATGGTCGTCGTTCTCCTGTGGCTCCTCGCCCTCGGCGGGGTGAGCGCGGGCGCCGCCGTCGCCGGATCCGCCTACTCGAACGACTACGAGGTCCCCGGCACCGAGTCGGGCCGCGCCACCCAGCTGCTCCAGGACGGCTTCCCGGACCTCGGCGGGGACAGCGACACCGTCGTCTGGCACGTCACGTCGGGCTCGGTCCGGGACGCCGACGTCGAGCAGACGATGACCGCCACCCTGGACAGGATCGCGGACCTGCCCGGGGTGGCCGCCGTCGTCAGCCCGTACGACGACGCGGGCACCGGCCGGGTCAGCGCCGACGGGCACACCGCCTACGCCACCGTCACCTTCGCCGACTCGGCCGAGGACATCGACGCCTCCGAGGCGAGGGCCGTCGTGAACACCGCCAAGGACGCCGAGGCCGACGGGCTCCAGGTCGAGCTGGGCGGCAGCGCCGTCGCCCTCACCGAGTCCTCGGGCGGGCATGTCGCCGAGATCGTCGGCGTACTCGTCGCCGCCCTCGTGCTGTTCCTCGCCTTCGGCTCCCTCGCCGCCTCAATGCTGCCCATCGCGACCGCTTTGGTCGGCGTGGGCACCGCCTACGCGGGCATCGTGCTGCTCGGGCACACCATGACCGTCGCCGACTTCGCGCCCATGCTCGGCATGCTGATCGGGCTCGGCGTCGGCATCGACTACGCGCTCTTCATCGTCACCAGACACCGGCGCGGCCTGAAACGCGGGCTCAGTGTCACCGAGTCCGTCGAGAACGCCGTCACCACCACCGGGCGCGCGGTCGTCTTCGCGGGTGCCACGGTGTGCATCGCCCTGCTGGGGATGCTGATCCTGCGGCTCGGCTTCCTCAACGGCGTCGCGATCGCCGCCTCCCTCACCGTGGTCCTCACGGTCGCCGCGTCCGTGACCCTGCTGCCCGCCCTGCTCTCCCTCATCGGCATGCGCGCCCTGAGCCGGCGCGAGCGGCGCCGCCTCGCCGAGCACGGGCCCGAACCGGAACTGCCGACCGGGTTCGCCCACCGCTGGTCCGCGTTCGTCGAACGGCACCCCAAGCTGCTCGGCGCGATCGCCCTGGTGGTCATCACCGTCCTCGCCCTGCCCACGCTGGGCCTGCGGCTCGGCACCTCCGACCAGGGCAACGACCCACGGTCCGCGACCACCCGGCAGGCCTACGACCTCCTCGCGGACGGCTTCGGGCCCGGCGTCAACGGCCCGCTGACGCTGGTGACCCCGGTCGAGGGCGCCGAGGACAAACTCCTCCTGGACAACCTCGACGCCACGATCCGCACCACCGAGGGCATCGCCTCCACCACGCCGGTGACCTACGACTCCGGCGGCGACCTCGCCTACTTCACGATCGTCCCCGAGTCCGCCCCGCAGTCCCGGCAGACCAGCGAGCTCGTGGACCGGCTGCGCACCGAGGTGCTGCCGCGGGCCGAGACCGGCACCTCCCTCGACCTCCACGTCGGCGGGACGACCGCCTCGTACGACGACTTCGCGGACGTCATCGTCGGCAAGCTGCCCCTGTTCGTCGGCGTCGTCATCGGCCTGGGCTGTCTGCTGCTCCTGCTCGCCTTCCGCTCCGTCGGCATCCCGCTGAAGGCCGCCGCGATGAACGTCGCCGCCGTCGCCGCCGCCTTCGGAGTGGTCGTGGCGATCTTCCAGTGGGGCTGGGGGAGCGAGCTGCTGGGGCTGGGCCGCGCCGGGCCCATCGAACCCTTCCTGCCCGTGATCATGGTCTCGGTCCTCTTCGGGCTCTCCATGGACTACCAGGTCTTCCTGGTCAGCCGGATGTACGAGGAGTGGCTGGAGACCGGCGACAACCGGCGGGCCGTTCGCGTCGGCCTCGCCGAGACCAGCCGGGTGATCAACTCCGCCGCGGTCATCATGATCTCCGTCTTCCTCGCCTTCGTCCTCAGCGGCGACCGCGTGATCGCCATGTTCGGCATCGCGCTCGCCGCGGCCGTGGCCCTCGACGCGTTCGTCCTGCGCACCTTGCTGGTGCCGGCCCTCATGCACCTGCTCGGCGGCGCCAACTGGTGGCTGCCCGGCTGGCTGGACCGCCGGATGCCCCGCATCAGCATCGAGCCGCCCGAGTGCCGTGCCGCGCATGAAAGGCTGGACGAGGTCGTGGCGGAGCTGGAGAAGGAGCGGGACGGGGATGTACGCGATATCGCTGGGTGACGACGGGGCGGAACTGCGGCCCCTGGAGCCGTGGCACGCGGAGGAGTTCCTCGCCCACCTGGAACGGGGCCGCGAGTTCATCGGACAGTTCATCCCCTTCGGCTCCCAGGCCGTCGACGTGGCCTCGGCGCGCGAGACGCTCCAGCGGTACGCCCGGATGCGCGCCGACGACACCGGCGGCTACCACGGCATCTGGCTGGACGGAAAGCTCGTCGGCGGGGTGCTCACCCTGAACTTCGACGCCGCGCAGGGCAACTGCGAGGTCGGTTGCTGGCTGGAGCCCGCCGCGACCGGCCGCGGACTGATCGCCCGGGCCATGAGGATGCTGATCGACTCGGTGGTCGACGAACGCGGAATCCACCGGATCGAATGGGTCGCCGCCTCCGGCAACACGGCCAGCATCAACGTCGCCCGGCGCCTGGGAATGACCCGCGACGGAGTCCGCCGTGAGGCCCACCCCTATCGTGGCGTACGGCACGACCTCGAGGTGTGGTCGATTCTCGCCCCCGAGTGGCGTGAGGCACGCGCGCGTGCAGGCCGGAACGATCATTAAGAACCCTCTCAGACAGGATCCGTACCGTGCCCGACATGGGAACGAAGACAGCTGACGAAACCGGCGCCGAGACGGGCGCCGAGGCCACGACCGACGAGCAGAAGGTGAGCGTCGCCAAGACCGACGAGGCGACGGAGGCCGCGCCCGAGTCCCAGGACTCGGCCGAGGACACCGCCGCCGACGAGAACGCCGTCGACGACATCGACGACGAGGACGACCTGTCCGAGGTTGCCCGGGAAGAAGGCCCCACCGGCGTCGGCCAGGGCGCGGGCGCCGTCGTCTCCGCCGCGCTCGCCTTCGTCTCGCTCACCGGCAGCTGGATCGGCACCCTCGCCGCCCAGAAGGAAAGCCTTCTGAGCCAGATGAAGAACTCCCAGACCTCGAGTGTCTCCACGCTGTTGAAGGAGGGCTACGGCGACGTCTGGAACGTCCAGGCACTGTACGACGGGATCTTCGCCCTGGTTGCCCTGATCATCGGCGTCGTCGTCCTGGTCCGGCCTGCTTTCGGGGCGCCCGGCAAGCCGCAGGCCGCCTGGATCAAGTCGGTCTCCTGGGCAGGTGTCACGCTTGCTGTCATCGGACTGCTGATCGCTGTTCTCAAGTACACCGACGTGCTGGTCAGCCTGCCCTCCGCGAGCTGAACAATCGGAGGTCGCGAGGGGTCTCAGGACATCCGTAGGTACCTTACGGAGCGCCTGAGGCCCCTCTCGCGCGTCTAAGGCCCCCGCGGCCCCCGAAGATGCGGAACTCTCCCGATGTGGCGGACCCCCCTCGGAGACGAAGGTAGAGGCATCGCAGAAAGCGAAGCTCGAAACCGACTCCGACAAGGACGACGCCATGTATCCCGAGTACGAGATCTCCCAGTACCGCTCCGCCGAACTCCTCCGCCAGGCCGAGCACGAGCGGCTCGTCCGTGAGACGCTGCGCGGCCGCCGCGCCGCCCGCCGCGAAGCCGTCGAAGGCACCGCGGAGAGCAACTCGCATACCGGCCGCCCCCGGCGGCACCGGTTCCTCCGCACGGCGTGAGAGCCGGGGGGAGGGAGGACGGCCGTACGGCTCTGCCCGTCCCCGCGGCCACCGCCGCGGCCGTCCTCCCTGCAAGCAAAGGCAGTTGGGGAATCGGGCCCGCCGCGAAAACCGGTGCCGTCCTGTCGGACCCGCGTGCGATGCTCGGGCCTGTGGAGACCAGGTCCGTCAGTCCCGTGTTCGTCGGCCGTACCGAAGAGCTGAACAGCCTGAACGAAGCGCTCGCCCGCGCCGCCGCTGGGGGTACCTCCCAGGCTTTTGGCACTGGGGGAGAGCCGCAGGCGTTGCTGCTCGGCGGCGAGGCCGGCGTCGGCAAGACCCGACTCGTCGAGGAGTTCGCCACCGCCGCCTGCCGGCAGGGCGCGGTCGTCGCCCTGGGCGGCTGTGTGGAGATCGGCGCCGACGGACTGCCCTTCGCACCCTTCTCCACCGCCCTGCGCGCCCTGCGCCGCGCCCTGCCCGACGAACTGGCCGCCGCGGCCGCGGGCCAGGAGGAGGAACTGGCCAGGCTGCTCCCCGAGATCGGCGAGGCACACCCCGCCCGGGGCACCGGCCGGCACGACGAGGAGAGCCTGGCCCGCCTCTTCGAACTCACCGCCCGCCTCCTGGAACGCGTCGCCGCCGAACGCACCGTCGTCGTCGCCCTGGAGGACCTGCACTGGGCCGACGCCTCCACCCGCCACCTCCTGGCCTACCTCTTCCGCACCCTGCGCACCGGCCGTCTGGTCGTCCTCGCCACCTACCGCGCCGACGACATCCACCGCCGCCACCCGCTGCGCCCCCTGCTCGCGGAACTCGACCGGCTGCGCACGGTCCGCCGCATCGAACTCGGCCGCTTCAACCGGGACGAGGTGAGCCGCCAGATAGCCGGGATCCTCGCCACCGAACCGAACCCCGCCCAGGTCGACGAGATCTTCGAACGCTCCGACGGCAACGCCTTCTTCGTCGAGGAACTCGCCGTCTGCGCCACCGAGGGCTGCGGCACCGGCCTCACCGACTCGCTCCGCGACCTGCTCCTGGTCCGCGTCGAGGGGCTGCCCGAGAGCACCCAGCGGGTCGCCAGGGTCGCCGCCGAGGGCGGCTCCACCGTGGAGTACCGGCTGCTCGCCGCCGTCACCCGGCTCGCCGAGGACGACCTCATCGAGGCGCTGCGGGTCGCCGTGAACGCCAACATCCTCATCCCGGCACCCGACGGCGACGGCTACCGCTTCCGGCACTCCCTGGTCCGCGAGGCCGTCGCCGACGACCTGCTGCCCGGCGAACGCTCCCGCCTCAACCGCCGCTACGCCGAAGCCCTGGAGGCCGACCCGACCCTCGTCCCCGCCGACGAGCGGGTCATGCGCCTGGCCAGTTACTGGTACCACGCCCACGATGCCGCCAAGGCGCTGCCCGCCGTCCTGGACGCCTCCGTCACCGCCCGCCGCCGGCACGCCTACTCCGAACAACTCCGGCTCCTGGAACGCGCGATGGAGCTGTGGGACACCGCCCCCGAGGACGTCAGGGCCGCCCTGCGCCCCGTCGACTACACCGAGGTCTACCCTCCCTGCGGCTGCGACCCGGCCACCACCGCGCTGCGCTACCTCGACCTGATGGCCGAGGCCGCCGTCGCCGGCCGCCTGGGCGGCGAACGCGAACGCGCCCTGATGATCACCAAGCGGGCGCTGCACCTTCTGGAGGAGGACGGTGACCCCATGCGCGCCGCCTGGTTCTGGGTCCAGCGCTCCCATCTCGTCCAGGCCCTGACCCGCGGCGACGGCTGGGCCGAACTCGCCACCGCCGAGGACCTGGTCCGCGGCCTGCCGCCGTCCGAGGTGCACGCCGAGGTCCTGGCCAACGTCGCGAATTGGTCCATGGTCCATGTCCCCGGCCCCGAAGCCATCACGGCCGCCGAGAGTGCCGTGGAGTACGCGCGCCTGGTCGGCGCCCGCGACATCGAGATGAACGCCCGTCTCACTCACGCAGGCCTCATCGTCGAGTCCGGTGGCGTCGAGACCGGACTCGCCGAGATGTTCGAGATCCTCCGGCAGACAGTCGAGGACGGCATCTCCGCCGTCGCCAGCCGGGTCTACGTGAATCTGCCGAACGCCCTCGAATCCATCGGGCGTTCCCGGGAGGCCGTGCCGATCCTGGAGGAGGGACTCGGTTACGCCCGGAAGTACGGCCTGTCCGACAAGGAGGCCTGGATCTGGGGCAACCTCGCCGAGTCCCTCTACTCGCTGGGCCGCTGGGACCAGGCGGAGGAAGCCGCCGTCAAGGCGGAGCTCGTCGGCCGCAGCGCCCAACCCCGCGGCTTCCACGCGGCCAATCGCGCCGCACTCGCCCTCGCGGGCGGCGACCTGCCCGAGGCCGCTCGCCAACTCGCCGCCGCACGCTCCCACTTCGGGTCCCACGACCGGACCCCTCAGCATGAACTCCCCCTCTCCGCACTCGCCATCGGAATCGCCGCCGGCGAAGGCCGCCTCCTGGACGCCCGCGCCGAACTCGAACGCGTCCTGGACACCGGCTTCCCGCCCGGCACCCAGCGCTACGCCTGGCCCCTGCTGCTCACCGCCGCCACCATGGAGGCAGACAGCCTCGGCCTGCCCGTCGCCGAACAGGGCCGGACGAAGGTCCTCCACCGCATCCGGGAGGCGGCCAGGACCCTCGCCACCAACGCGCCGGTCTGGCTCGCCCACGAACGCTGGCTCCGCGCCGAACTGCTGCGCGCCGAGTGCGCCGACACCCCGGACCACTGGTGGGAGACCCTCACCGCCATCGAGCCCCTCGACCGCCCCTACGACCTTGCCCGCGTCCGCCACCGGCTCGCCCAGGCCCTCCTGTCGGCACCCGGCGGCGCCGAGCAGCCCGAACGCGACCGGGCCACCGAACTCCTGCGCCTCGCCCACGCCGCCGCCGACCACCTGGGCGCCCGGCCCCTGGCCGACGCGGTCACGCTGCTGGCCCAGCGAGCCCGCCTCGCTCTGACCGCGGCCCCCGCGGCCGACTTGGCGGACCCGGTCCGCTCCCTCGGCCTCACCGGCCGCGAACGCGACGTCCTGCGCCTGGTCGCCCTCGGCCGCACCAACCGCCAGATCGCGGAGGAGCTCTTCATCTCCCCGAAGACGGCCAGCGTCCACGTGTCCAACATCCTCGCCAAGCTCGGCGTCTCCGGACGGGGGGAAGCGGCGGCGGTGGCGCACCGGCTGGGTCTGTTCCCTGCGGAGGCTCTCCACGCGCCGATCACCGGCTGAGGCGTACGGTGTAGGGACCGGCAGGGGAGGCTGCATGTTCAACATGTTCGAGGAACTGTTCGCACCCGGCCGCAAGCACACCCACGACGAACAGAAGCGGCTGGAGCTGACCCGCGAGGACGTCGGCGACGGCGACCCCGGACGCGGACCGATAGATCTCACGTCCGGGAAGGTCGTCGTCCGCCGGCCCGAGCCGGACGAGGACGAGTGTCCGGCTAGCTGACCTGTATCTCCAGGATCCTGTCGTCCCCCGCCTTGGGGCTGCCGCGGCCGTCGGTGTTGCTGGTGACGAGCCACAGCTTGTTCCCGCCCGCGGAGACCACCGTGCGCAGCCGGCCGTACTCACCCTTCAGGAACGCCTGCGGGTCGGCCGCGGCCGCCGTGCCCTTCAACGGGACGCGCCACAGACGCTGGCCCTTCAGACCGGCCATCCAGAGGGAGCCCTCGGCGTAGGCGACACCGCTGGGGGAGGCGTCGTCGGTGTGCCACTGGGCTATCGGGTTGTGGAACCTCTTGTCGTCGGACTTGCCTTCGGCGGTGGGCCAGCCGTAGTTGTCACCCGGCTTGATCGCGTTCAGCTCGTCCCAGGTGTCCTGGCCGAACTCCGCTGCGAACAGCCGCTGTTCGGAGTCCCAGGCGAGGCCCTGCACATTGCGGTGGCCGTACGAATACACGGGGGAGTCCGGGAACGGGTTGCCCGGGGCCGGGTCGCCCTCGGGGGTCAGCCGCAGGATCTTGCCGCCCAGGGACTCGCGGTCCTGGGCCAGGCCGGTGTTGCCGCTCTCCCCGGTGCCCGCGTACAGCATGCCGTCCGGGCCGAACCCGATCCGGCCGCCGTTGTGGATGAAGCCCTTCGGGATGCCCTTGAAGACGGTGTCGGGGGCGCCCAGCTGCTCACCGGACGCCTTCTGCTCGTCGTAGACCATCCTGACGACGCGGTTGTCCGAGTCCGAGGTGAAGTAGGCGTAGACCATGTGGTCCGAGGCGTAGTCCGGGGACAGGGCGATGCCCAGGAGACCGCCCTCGCCGGCCGCGGAGACGCCGGAGACCTGACCCAGCTCCGTCTTCTTGCCCGACTGTCCGTCGACCCGGGTGATCGTGCCGTCGTCCCGTGAGGAGACGAGCAGGTCACCGTCCGGGAGCGGGGCCAGGCCCCAGGGGGTCTTGAGGCCCTGGGCGACCGTACGCACCACCTTCACCGAGCCCTTCGCCGGCGGGGTCGCCTCCGCGGCCTGCCGGGTGGGCGAGGACCCGGAGGCCGTACTGCTCGATGCGGTGCTGTCCCCGCCTCCTGGCGAGCCGCCGCCTCCTGAGCTGTCGGAGGAGCAGCCGGCCGTCAGCAGGAGCGTGGTCGCGGCCAGCACGGCCGTCACAGCTCGACGATGCACGATGGTGGTCCCTTCGAAGCGGCGGGTTCTCCTTGTCATACACCGCTCACCCCTCCCAGGTTCCCGATCTCCCGGACCCGATACGCGGACCCGCTCCCGTGAGGGTGGTGGTGGGCGTGCCGGGGACGGGTCTGCGCAGGCGCAGGGCTCACTGATCCGCGGCCGTGCGCAGCCGGCGGACTTACTGTCCGCCGCCCTCGCACAGTCGGCAGGCTCGCCGATCCACGATCCATGCGCCCCCGGCAGGCCCCGCTCCGCCGATGAGCCGCTAGTCCCACGACCCCTGTACCGGCGGCAGTTCCCCCGCCTCCCTGAGGTCCTGCGGGGTCAGGCGCAGTTCGGCCGCCGTCGCGTTCTCCGTCACCCAGCGCTCCTGCTTGGTGCCCGGTACCGGGATCACGTGGCCGCCCTGCGCCAGTACCCACGCCAGGGCCACCTGGGCCGGGGTCACCCCCTCGCCGTGCCGGGCCGCGATGCGGCGCAATCCGACGACGATCGGCTGGTTCGCGGCCATCATCTCGGCGGTGAAGCGGGGATGCCGGGCGCGGACGTCGTCCGGTTCGAAGCCCTCGCCCGGGGTCAGCGTGCCGGTCAGGAAACCGTTGCCGAGGGGCATCGCCGCGAGGAAGCCGACGCCGCGCTCCGCGCACCACGGCACCAGCGTCTCCAGAGCCTCCGGCGACCACACCGACAGCTCCGCCTCCACCGCGCTCACCGGGAACACCTGCTGGATGCGCCGCAACTGCCGGAGCGTCGCGTCGTACAGCCGGGTGCCGGAACGGCGTCCACCCCGCGCCCCCATCGCGCACAGCCCCAACGACCGTACTTTTCCGGCCTGTACGAGCTCCGCCATCGCGCCCCAGGTCTCCTCGACCGGGACCTCGGGGTCCTCACGGTGCAGTTGGTAGAGGTCGATGACGTCGGTCTGAAGCCGCCGCAGGGACGCGTCGCAGGCTCTCTTCACATAGCCGGGGCGGCCGTTGGCCACGATGTGCTGCTCGCCCACCAGCAGACCGACCTTGGTCGACACGAACGCGTCCTCGCGCCGCTCCTTCAACACCCGCCCCAGCAACAGCTCGTTGGTGAACGGGCCGTACATGTCCGCCGTGTCCAGCAGCGTCGAGCCCAGATCGAGCGCCCGGTGCACGGCCCTGACCGACTCGTCGCCCCGCTGCCGCGACCCGTTGTAGGCCCAGCTCATCGGCATGCACCCGAGTCCGACGGCTCCCACCGCGAGCGCCGCCGCGCCGATCGTCCTGCGCTCCACCTGCTCGTGACCCTCCCTCTTCCGGCCCCCAACCTAACCTCTGGGCTCCCGGGGGCCTGACATAGCCTCCAGAGCATGAGTGCTGACGTGTGGCTTCCCATCCCGCCCGACGACATCGAGGGGCTCCCCGAGGGCCTCGACTACCGCTTCTGGAACGGCGAGGAGGACTTCCCGGCTGACCCGGCCGACTGCGCGTACTACGTCGTCCCCTACATGAAGCCGCTGGACGTGGTCCTGCGTCCCCTGCCCCGGTTGAGCTCCGTCGAGGTCGTACAGACGCTGTCGGCGGGCGTCGACAACGTGACCCCCGGTCTGAAGCACCTGCGTCCCGGCGTACGGCTGTGCAACGCGCGCGGTGTCCACGAGGCGAGCACCGCCGAACTCACGCTCACCCTGATCCTCGCCTCGCTGCGCGGGATCCCCGACTTCGTGCGGGCCCAGGACAAGGGGGAGTGGCAGGGCGGATTCCGGCCCGCCCTCGCCGACAGGTCCGTCCTCATCGTCGGCTACGGCTCGATCGGCTCCGCCATCGAGGACCGGCTCGTACCGTTCGAGGTCGCGCGGGTGGCGCGCGTCGCGCGCTCCGCGCGCACCACGGAGCGCGGCCCCGTGCACCCGCTCGCCGAACTGCCCGCCCTGCTCCCCGAGGCGGACGTCGTCATCCTGTCCACGCCCCTCGACGAGACCACACGTCACCTGGCCGACGCCGATTTCCTTGCCCGTATGAAGGACGGCGCGCTCCTGGTGAACGTCGCCCGCGGCCCCGTGGTCGACACCAAGGCGCTGCTCGCCGAGCTGGAGACCGGCCGCATCACCGCCGCCCTCGACGTCACCGACCCCGAGCCGCTGCCCCAGGGGCATCCCTTGTGGCAGGCGCCGGGCGTACTGGTCAGTCCCCATGTCGGAGGACCCACGTCCGCGTTCCTGCCGCGCGCCAAGCGCCTGTTGGTGGATCAGTTGAACCGTTATGTGAACCAGGAGCCGCTGCGCAACGTGATCCTTACAACGGGATCAGACGGCGCGTGACGCGCATGAAACGCGCTGTCGGGCGCGGGCGCGCAACAGGCGCTTAATCCGCTTCCGGTACCCTCCGCAACCTTTCGGACGCGGTCCGTGCCCGCATCTCCGCTGGTCGTCACGGAGCGTAGAGGAACTATGTCCCTGAGTGACGAGACTGGTGTATCGTCCCGACAGGGGCTGCGCCGCGCACCGTTCGGCGCCGGGGATGGACATTGCAGACTGTGAGGGGGGCGACGGGCGATGCACGGCCTATGGACCAACGATCCGACGCGGCGGGGCCGCCGGCTCCGACCCTGGCACACAGCCGCGCGCAGACGCGGCCATCACGGCGGTCACCACAGTCATCACCGCAGGCACAACAGCCGCAGGAGGCATGCGCACCCGGAGCCCCGGGACCCCGGAGCGGCGCGGACCGGGAGGGCCCGGTGAGCTCGCCCTCGTCTCCCACGACCACCCTCGACGGAGCGCTGCGGGCCCGGCCCGCACGGGGGGTGCTGCCCTCCCTGCCGCCGGCCTCCCGTGGCGGGTCGACCCTGGTCCATCAACTCCTTCTCGCCCTGGTGTGCGCGGCATACGCCATCGGTTCCGCGTTCGGCTGGGGTTCGCCCGAAGTGGCCCTGGTCATGGGCGACTTCGGGCTGAGCGCCGCGGCGGGCACGGCAGCCGTGTCGTGCTTCGTCTACGCCCGTAACCGCCGGGTCCGCTTTCGGCCCGCCTGGCTGCTCTTCGGGCTCTCCTCGACCATGGCGTCCCTCGGCAACCTGATCTGGGGGTGGTACGAGGTCGTGCTGGGCCGGGAGGTGCCCGACCCCAGCTACGCCGACCTGTTCTTCCTCTGTTTCGCGCCGCCCGCCATCGTGGGTCTGCTGGTCCTCGCCAAGCGGCCGGTGACGAAGGCGGGCTGGGTCTGCCTCGGCCTCGACGCCTGGCTGATCGGCGGCTCGCTGCTCACGCTCTCGTGGAGCCTCGCCCTCGCCCAGGCGGCGAAGTCCGAGGGGCCGAGCGTCGCGCACACCGCGCTGTCCCTGGCGTACCCGTTGCTGGACATCGCCCTCGTCAGCATGGTCCTCGCACTGCACTTCCGGCGCTCGTCGGTCAACCGCACCGCGGTGAACACCGCGATCGGCGCGCTCGCCCTGACCGTGATGTGCGACGCCCTGTTCACGTCGCCGCTGCTGCACAACAGCTACCGCTCCGGCCAGTTGCTGGACGCCGGCTGGTTCGCCGGCTCCCTGCTTCTCGCCTACGCTCCCTGGGCCGCGCCCCGGCACCCGGACGGTGACCGGCAGCGGCCGGCCGGGCACACGCGCGTGGTGCGCGAGCACCTGCCCAGACAGCGGTTCGGGATCCAGCACCATCCGTCCGCGCAGGGACCGCAGGGCGCGCAGGGCGGTGACCACGGCCGGTATCCGGCCACCCGGCCCATCACCGGGTCGCTGGCCGCCCTCACGCCGTATCTCGCCGCCGCGGTCTGCACGCTGGGCATCCTCTACAACGTCCTCAACGGCCGCAGCGTGGACCGGGTGGTGCTGCTCACCGGCGGCACCGTCGTGCTCGCCCTCGTGATGCGCCAGGGAATCATGCTGCTCGACAACATCACCCTCACCCAGGAACTCGCGCAGAAGGAGAACCACTTCCGCTCCCTGGTGCAGGGCTCCAGCGACGTCATCATGATCGCCGCGCCCAACGGCATCCTCCGGTACGTCTCCCCGGCCGCCGCCGGTGTCTACGGACGCTCCGCCGAGGACCTCGTGGGCACGGAACTGGCCGGTCTCATCCACCCGGAGGATCTGGGCTGCGTGGTGCACGAGGTGCGGCGCTTCCTCGCCGCCAACCCCCTCGAAGAACCCACCACCCGCATCGAGTGCCGTTTCCGGTCCGGCGACGGCGGCTGGCTCAACGTCGAGTCCACCGTCAACCGTCACCACGGCGGCCTCATCTTCAACAGCCGGGACGTGACCGAAAGAGTGCGCCTGCAGGCGCAGCTCCAGCACAACGCCGAGCACGACCCGCTGACCGACCTGCCCAACCGCGCCCTGTTCACCCGGCGCGTCCAGCAGGCCTTGTCCGGCCGCCGCTCCTCCGACCGCGGCACGGCCGTCCTCTTCATCGACCTGGACGGCTTCAAGGCCGTCAACGACACGATCGGGCACCAGGCCGGGGACGAGCTGCTGGTCCAGGCCGCCCGCAGACTTCAGGACGCGGTCCGCTACGGGGACACCGCCTCCCGGCTCGGCGGGGACGAGTTCGCCGCGCTGATCGTCGGGGACGGCACCCGCGACCGCACTGCCCGCGAGGCCAACATCCTGGAGCTCGCCGACCGCCTCAGGGTCACGCTCTCGCAGCCCTACCTCATCGACGGCAACGATGTCCGGGTCGCCGCCTCCATCGGGGTGGCCTTCGCCGAGCCCGGACTCGGCGCGGGCGAGCTCCTGCGTAACGCGGACCTCGCGATGTACCGCGCCAAGGCGGGCGGCAAGGGCCGGGTCGAGCTGTACGCGCCCCAGATGCAGCAGGACGTCGTACGGAAGGCTGAGCTGGCCACGCGTCTGCGTGCCGCGCTGCACGACGGCGAGTTCGCCCTGCTGCACCAGCCCGTCGTCTGTCTGGAGGACGGCCGGATCACGTCGGTCTGCGCCCAGGCGCGCTGGCGCTCCTCCCAGGGAGTGCTGTTCACACCCGCGGAGTTCCTGCGGGTGGCCGAGGACAGCGACAGGACGCAGGAGCTGAGCCGCTGGATCCTGGAGGAGGCCGTCGAAAAAGCCGCCGAGCGGGCCGCGACCGGGCTCACCGTGCCCGTGGCGGTCCGGATGAACGCCCAGCGGCTGCTGGACCGCTCGCTGCCCCTGGGGTCCGTCGAGGCCCTGCTGACCCGGCACGGCCTGCCGTCCGGCTCCCTGGTCATCGAGCTCTCCGACGCCGACCCCCGGGTCTCGCTGGACGAGCTGGAGCGCCGGCTGACCGCGATCCGGCGCGTCGGGGTCCGGATCGCCCTGGACGGCTTCGGCAGCGGCTACGCGGCGATCACCGCCCTGCGCAAACTCCCCGTCGACATACTGAAGCTCGACCGCAGCCTGGTCGAGGGCGTCGTGGAGTCCGCCAGACTGCACAAGATCACCAGCGGGCTGCTCAGGATCGCCGGAGACCTCGGACTGCAGTCCGTGGCCGACGGCGTGGACCTCCCGGAACAGGTCGTCGCCCTGCGTGCGATGGGCTGCACGCACGGGCAGGGCATGGCGTTCTCGGGGCCGCTGGACGAGTACCGGCTGCGCAGGGCGCTGGCCTCGGGGCACTATCCGGTGCCGCACGGCCCCGCGGAGCCCGCGTTCGCGGGAACTTTGGAAAGGGGCGCGGCGGTGTACACCGGAAGCATGTCTGCCGTACTCGGTGGTGGGACGACCCTCCGCTCACATAATGAGACTCCCGTCCCACCCACTTGACAGTCGGTGCGTGCCGGGGGGAGGGTCAGTCTCATGCGCACCCGAATTCTCGTACTTGGAAAGCGCGTCGGCTGACGCTGAGCCACAGACCGCTCAGCGATCCCCACCCGGCGCGCTCCCCTCGCTTGCCTTATGGCACGAGGGGTTTTTTGTTGCCCAGCCTCCCCACTCAGCTTCACACCCTCAGCATCGAGAAGAGAATGACGATGACCGAGCAGGCCACCGGGGCCCATCCGCAGCCGCGGCCCCGATCCGGAGGACAGCAGTCCGCCCCCGAGCACGTCACGGGCGCGCAGTCCCTCATCCGCTCTCTCGAGGAGGTCGGCGCCGAGACGGTATTCGGCATTCCCGGCGGTGCCATCCTCCCGGCGTACGACCCGCTGATGGACTCCACCCGGGTGCGCCACGTCCTGGTCCGTCACGAGCAGGGCGCGGGCCACGCGGCCACCGGTTACGCGCAGGCCACCGGCAAGGTCGGTGTCTGCATGGCGACCTCGGGCCCCGGTGCCACCAACCTGGTCACCCCGATCGCGGACGCCCACATGGACTCGGTGCCGCTCGTGGCGATCACCGGGCAGGTGGCCTCGAAGGCGATCGGCACGGACGCCTTCCAGGAGGCGGACATCGTCGGCATCACCATGCCGATCACCAAGCACAACTTCCTCGTCACCAAGGCCGAGGACATCCCGCGGGTCATCGCGCAGGCCTTCCACATCGCCTCCACCGGCCGCCCCGGTCCGGTCCTCGTGGACATCGCCAAGGACGCGCTCCAGGCGAAGACGACGTTCTCCTGGCCGCCCGTCATGGACCTGCCCGGCTACCGACCGGTGACCAAGCCGCACGCCAAGCAGATCCGCGAGGGCGCCAAGCTGATCACCCAGGCCAAGCGGCCCGTCCTCTATGTCGGCGGCGGTGTCATCAAGGCGGGCGCCACCGCCGAGCTGAAGGTCCTCGCAGAACTCACCGGAGCTCCCGTCACCACCACCCTGATGGGGCTCGGCGCATTCCCCGACAGCCACCCGCTGCACGTGGGAATGCCGGGCATGCACGGTGCGGTCACCGCCGTCACCGCGCTGCAGAAGGCCGACCTGATCGTCGCCCTCGGTACCCGCTTCGACGACCGCGTCACCGGCAAGCTGGACAGCTTCGCCCCGCACGCCAAGATCGTCCACGCCGACATCGACCCGGCCGAGATCGGCAAGAACCGCGCCGCCGACGTGCCGATCGTCGGGGACGCCCGCGAGGTCATCGCCGACCTGGTCCAGGCCGTCCAGAAGGAGCACAGCGAGGGCCACCAGGGCGACTACAGCGCCTGGTGGAAGGACCTGAACCGCTGGCGCGAGACCTACCCGCTCGGCTACGACCTGCCCGACGACGGCTCGCTCTCCCCGCAGCAGGTCATCGAGCGGGTCGGACAGCTCGCCCCCGAGGGCACGATCTTCGCGGCGGGCGTCGGCCAGCACCAGATGTGGTCCGCGCACTTCATCCAGTACGAGAAGCCCGCCACCTGGCTCAACTCCGGCGGCGCCGGAACCATGGGTTACGCGGTCCCGGCCGCGATGGGCGCCAAGGCCGGCATGCCGGGCAACACGGTCTGGGCGATCGACGGCGACGGCTGCTTCCAGATGACCAACCAGGAACTGACCACCTGCGCCCTGAACAACATCCCGATCAAGGTCGCCATCATCAACAACGGCGCCCTCGGGATGGTCCGCCAGTGGCAGACCCTCTTCTACAATCAGCGCTACTCCAACACCGTGCTTCACAGCGGCCCGCAGGACGTCAACCCGGACGCGAAGGGCACGCGCGTGCCGGACTTCGTGAAGCTGTCCGAGGCGATGGGCTGCGTGGGTCTGCGCTGTGAGCGCCCGGAGGACCTGGACAAGGTCATCGCGGAGGCGAACTCCATCAACGACCGTCCCGTCGTCGTCGACTTCATCGTCCACGAGGACGCGATGGTGTGGCCGATGGTCGCCGCCGGCACCTCCAACGACGAGATCATGGCCGCCCGGGACGTCCGCCCCGACTTCGGCGACAACGAAGACGACTGAGCGAGAGAGACGTAAAAGATCATGTCCAAGCACACGCTCTCCGTCCTGGTGGAGAACACCCCCGGCATCCTCGCCCGGATCGCCGCCCTGTTCTCCCGCCGCGGCTTCAACATCGACTCGCTCGCGGTCGGTGTCACCGAGCACCCGGAGATCTCCCGGATCACCATCGTGGTCACCGTGGTCGAGGAACTGCCGCTGGAGCAGGTGACCAAGCAGCTCAACAAGCTCGTCAACGTGCTGAAGATCGTCGAGCTGGAACCCGGCTCGGCCGTTCAGCGCGAACTCGTTCTGGTGAAGGTGCGCGCCGACAACGAGACGCGCTCCCAGATCGTCGAGATCGTCCAGCTGTTCCGCGCCAAGACCGTCGACGTCTCCCCGGAGGCCGTCACGATCGAGGCCACCGGCAGCGGCGAGAAGCTGTCCGCGATGCTGAAGATGCTGGAGCCGTACGGCATCAAGGAGCTTGTCCAGTCCGGCACCATCGCCATCGGCCGCGGCGCCCGTTCGATCACGGACCGCTCGCTGCGCGCCCTCGACCGCAGCGCGTAGGGCCGGCCACGGGCGGCTTCGGCCGCCCGTATACCGAGACCCCGAATCTTCATGTCAGCCCGCCGTCATACGGTGGGACGCAACATCTGCACTCCAAGGAGAGAACCCAAAGTGGCCGAGCTGTTCTACGACGCCGACGCCGACCTGTCCATCATCCAGGGCCGCAAGGTCGCGGTCATCGGTTACGGCAGCCAGGGCCACGCCCACGCGCTGTCGCTCCGTGACTCGGGTGTCGACGTGCGTGTCGGTCTGCACGAGGGCTCCAAGTCCAAGGCCAAGGCCGAGGAGCAGGGTCTGCGCGTGGTGACGCCCTCCGAGGCCGCCGCCGAGGCCGACGTCATCATGATCCTCGTCCCGGACCCGATCCAGGCCCAGGTCTACGAGGAGTCCATCAAGGACAACCTCAACGACGGCGACGCGCTGTTCTTCGGCCACGGCCTGAACATCCGCTTCGACTTCATCAAGCCCCCGGCCGGCGTCGACGTCTGCATGGTCGCCCCCAAGGGCCCGGGTCACCTGGTGCGCCGCCAGTACGAGGAGGGCCGCGGCGTTCCGTGTATCGCGGCCGTCGAGCAGGACGCGACCGGCAGCGCCTTCGCGCTCGCGCTGTCGTACGCCAAGGGCATCGGCGGCACCCGCGCCGGCGTCATCAAGACGACCTTCACCGAGGAGACCGAGACCGACCTGTTCGGTGAGCAGGCCGTTCTCTGCGGTGGTACGGCCGCGCTGGTCAAGGCCGGTTTCGAGACGCTGACCGAGGCCGGCTACCAGCCGGAGATCGCGTACTTCGAGTGCCTGCACGAGCTGAAGCTCATCGTCGACCTCATGTACGAGGGCGGCCTGGAGAAGATGCGCTGGTCGATCTCCGAGACCGCCGAGTGGGGCGACTACGTCACCGGCCCGCGGATCATCACGGACGCCACCAAGGCCGAGATGAAGAAGGTCCTCGCCGAGATCCAGGACGGCACCTTCGCCCGTGAGTGGATGGCCGAGTACCACGGCGGTCTGAAGAAGTACAACGAGTACAAGCAGCAGGACTCCGAGCACCTGCTGGAGACCACCGGCAAGCAGCTCCGCAAGCTGATGAGCTGGGTCGACGAGGAGGCGTAAGCCTCGCGTGACGGGGTCGGAGCGCTGCGCTTCGGCCCCGTTGACCCACCCGTGCCGTCACGGACGGGTGATCCTTCCGCAGAGGCGCAGGACGACCTTGGTAGCGCCACTACACTGCCGTCATACATACGCGTCAGGCCCACAGCGTCGTGCGTCTTCAACGCGGCCAGTACCCTCCACCGCCTGCGGCCGTCGGGACGGCCGTCCGCACGCAATGGACTTGTGAGGACTCACGTGAGCTCGAAACCTGTCGTACTCATCGCTGAAGAGCTGTCGCCCGCGACGGTGGACGCGCTTGGCCCGGACTTCGAGATCCGGCACTGCAACGGAGCGGACCGAGCCGAACTGCTCCCGGCCATCGCCGACGTCGACGCGATCCTGATCCGCTCCGCCACCAAGGTGGACGCCGAGGCCATCGCCGCCGCGCACAAGCTGAAGGTCGTCGCACGAGCCGGCGTCGGCCTGGACAACGTCGACGTCTCCGCCGCCACCAAGGCCGGCGTGATGGTCGTCAACGCCCCCACCTCGAACATCGTGACCGCCGCCGAACTCGCCTGCGGTCTCCTCGTCGCCACCGCCCGCCACATCCCGCAGGCCAACGCCGCGCTGAAGAACGGCGAGTGGAAGCGCAGCAAGTACACGGGCGTGGAGCTGGCCGAAAAGACCCTCGGTGTCGTGGGTCTGGGCCGGATCGGCGCGCTGGTGGCCCAGCGCATGTCCGGCTTCGGCATGAAGGTCGTCGCCTACGACCCCTACATCCAGCCCGCCCGCGCCGCCCAGATGGGCGTCAAGGTGCTGTCCCTGGACGAGCTGCTCGAGGTCTCCGACTTCATCACCGTCCACCTGCCCAAGACCCCCGAGACCGTCGGCCTCATCGGCGACGAGGCGCTGCGCAAGGTCAAGCCGAGCGTGCGGATCGTCAACGCCGCGCGCGGCGGGATCGTCGACGAGGAGGCGCTGTACTCCGCCCTCAAGGAGGGCCGGGTCGCCGGTGCCGGTCTCGACGTGTACGCGAAGGAGCCCTGCACGGACTCCCCGCTGTTCGAGTTCGACCAGGTCGTCGCCACCCCCCACCTCGGCGCCTCCACCGACGAGGCCCAGGAGAAGGCCGGTATCGCCGTCGCCCGCTCGGTGCGCCTCGCCCTCGCCGGTGAGCTGGTGCCCGACGCGGTGAACGTCCAGGGCGGTGTCATCGCCGAGGACGTCAAGCCGGGCCTGCCCCTCGCCGAGCGCCTCGGCCGTATCTTCACCGCGCTCGCCGGTGAGGTCGCGGTCCGCCTCGACGTCGAGGTGTACGGCGAGATCACCCAGCACGACGTGAAGGTGCTGGAGCTGTCCGCCCTCAAGGGTGTCTTCGAGGACGTCGTCGCCGAGACGGTGTCGTATGTCAACGCCCCGCTGTTCGCGCAGGAGCGCGGTGTCGAGGTGCGGCTGACGACCAGCTCGGAGTCGGCCGACCACCGCAATGTCGTCACCGTGCGCGGCACGCTCGGCGACGGCGAGGAGGTGTCGGTCTCCGGCACGCTGGCCGGGCCGAAGCACCTCCAGAAGATCGTCGCGGTCGGCGAGTACGACGTCGACCTGGCCCTCGCCGACCACATGGTCGTCCTCAAGTACGAGGACCGTCCCGGTGTCGTCGGTACGGTGGGCCGGATCTTCGGTGAGGCCGGGATCAACATCGCCGGTATGCAGGTCTCGCGGGCGATCGCCGGTGGCGAGGCGCTCGCGGTCCTGACCGTGGACGACACGGTTCCGGCCGGGGTGCTGACCGAGGTCGCCGAGGAGATCGGGGCGACGTCGGCCCGTGCGGTGAACCTGGTCTGACGCTTCACCACGAACGCCGGGCGGGCCGAGGGTTTCCTCGGCCCGCCCGGCGCTTGTCTGTTACGCGGGCACCTTCTCCGGCTCCGATGCCTCCTGCGGTGTGGGCAGCTCGACCCGGCGCAGTGTCACCGCGGCCAGCACCGCCGCCCCCGCGAGCAGCACTGCCCCCGCGATCGCCGCTCCCTGCATCCCGTTGGTGAACGCCTCCCGGGCCACGGTCGCCAGCCCCGGTACCCGATCGGCGACGGCCAGTGCGCCGCCCAGCGTCTCGCGGGCCACGTCGGGTGCCGAGGCCGGCATGTCGTGGCGGTAGACCGCCGTACCGATGGAGCCGAGGACCGCCATGCCCAGCGCACCGCCGAACTCCGCGCCGGTCTCCATCAGGGAGGACGCGGTACCGGCCCGCTCCACCGGGGCGGTGCCCATCGCGAGGTCCATGATCTGGGACATCACGATGACGCTGCCTACCGCGAGGACACCGCAGGAGGCCAGCACCAGCCACATCGAGTCCGTACCGGCGAAGGCCAGCAGCGCGAAGCCGGCCGCGGCGATCGCGAAGCCCGCGGTGACGACGGAGGCGCGGTTGACGCCCTTCTGGACCAGCGCGGTCGCGACCGGCGCCGCGGCCCCGATCGGCACCGACGGCAGCAGCGCCCACAGGGCCGCCTCCAGCGCGCTCTTGTCGAGCACGGACTGCAGGTACTGCGTGGTGAAGTAGGCCGACCCCATGATCCCGAACGCCGAGACGAGGTTCAGGGCGACGGACGGTGCGAAGCCGCGGCCGCGGAACAGGGCGGGGTCGATCATCGGCGAGGCCGCGGTGCGCTGGCGGTGCACGAAGAGGGCCGCGAAGAGCAGGCCGACGGTGATCGAGACGACGTACCGGACGTTCCAGCCCTCGGACGGGATTTCCTTGAGGCCGTAGACGACGGGCAGTACCGCGGCCATCGACAGGGGGACGCTCAGCCAGTCGAACCGGCCGGTGGAGGAGGCCTTCGACTCGGGCAGCAGGATCGGGCCCAGGACCAGGAGCAGCACCATCGCGGGCAGGTTGACCAGGAAGACCGAGCCCCACCAGAAGTACTCGACCAGCACACCGCTCATCACCGAACCGAGCGCGATCCCGGCCGTCATCACGCCGGACCACATGCCGATCGCCTTCGCGCGCTGTCCGGGGTCGGTGAACATCGTGCGGAGCATGGCCATCGTGGACGGCATCAGGGTCGCGCCGCCGATGCCGAGGACGGCGCGGGCGGCGATCAGGGCCTCGGCGCTGTTCGCGTAGGCCGCCGCCAGCGAGGCCGCGCCGAAGCACGCGGCGCCGATCAGCAGGAGGCGGCGGTGGCCGATGCGGTCGCCCACGGAGCCCATCGTCATCAGCAGGCCGGCCAGGACGAAGGCGTAGATGTCGAAGATCCACAGTTGCTGGGTGCCGCTCGGCTCCAGGTCCGCGCTGATCGCCGGGATGGCGAAGTAGAGGACGGAGACGTCCATCGAGACCAGGAGCAGCGGAAGCATCAGGACGGCGAGGGCGGTCCATTCGCGGCGTCCGGCGCGGGCACCGGCGGAGGCGGTCGTGCACGTCGGGTTCGTCATGCCGGAGACTGTACGGACGTCTTAAACGGTTGTCTAGAACGCTCGTATAAATCAGTCGTCTAGGACGTCTGTATGGATCGGGATACGCTGGCTCGCATGGGACACCGTGAGGATCTGCTCGAAGGCGCCAAGCGCTGCCTGTTGCAGAAGGGGTTCGCGCGGACGACGGCGCGCGACATCGTGAAGGAGTCGGGCACCAACCTGGCGTCCATCGGCTATCACTACGGCTCGAAGGACGCCCTGCTGGCGCAGGCGTACATCGCGCTGGTCGAGGGGCTCGGCGAGGCCTTCGACGGCGGCGGAACCGTCGGCACCGCCACCGAGCCGGGCTCGCTCGAACGGTTCCAGGAGGTGTGGTCGAACATCATCGGCACCATGCGCGAGCCCGGTTCGCCGTGGCATCTGAGCATGGAGATCCTGGTCATGGGCGACCGGATGCCCGAGGTGCGCGACCATCTGGCGCAGGCCCAGCGGGAGGCCGGACGCGGGATCATTCCGCTGCTCATGGGCGGTCGCGAGGAGGACGTGTCCGACGAGACGACGGACACGCTCGGCAAGCTCTACCTGACGCTGATGACCGGGCTCATCGCGCAGTGGACCTTCGATCCGAAAACGGCACCCACAGCCGAACAGCTCACCGAGGGGCTGCGCCGACTGGTGGAGGCCGCCACCCGAGGCTGACGTGCGCCTTTCGTGATCAGTACGGGTGGCGTGCCGGCGCCCGGGCGATGGCGGTCGCCGCGTCCGGGGCCCGCCGTGAGGGGTGCTCTCGGCCCGACATGCCTTACAGCCGCGCCCCCTTGAGCGCCATGTGCAGCAACAGTCGGTCCTCGCCGTCGTCCAGGTCCAGGCCGGTGAGCTGTTCGACGCGGGAGAGGCGGTAGTAGAGGGTCTGGCGGTGGATGCCCAACTCCGCGGCGGTGCGCCCCGCCTGGCCCGCGCAGTCGAGGTAGACCTCGGCGGTGCGGGCCAGTTCGCGGTGGGCGGGGGAGAGGAGCGGGCGTACGGCGGGGTCGTGGGCCGTCTCCGGGGGCAGTGCGGTCAGCAGACGGTACGGGCCGATGCGGGACCACTCCGCGACCGGGCCCAACCGGGGTTCCGCGAGCGCGGCCCGGGCCGCGGCCGACGCCTCCTGCCAGGCGGGGGCCAGCTCGGCGAGGCCCACGCGGGCGGCGGCGACCCCGGCGGCCACGGTGCGTCGGGCGGCGGCGGAGGCTCCTGTGTCGTGTGCCGTGGCTGAAGCTGCTGCACCGGTGTCAGGGACCGCCGGCCCGGGAGCGCTGCCCTGGTTCCCACCGGATCCGCCCGCCCCCGGTTCTCCGCTCCCCGTCTCGCCATGGGCGCCCCCGCCCCCCTCCACACCCCGCGCCCGCTCCAGCAGCCGTACCGCCGTCGTGTTCGCCGGGGTCAGGGTGTCCGTCGCTCGCAGGCGGACCAGGACTGCCAGGGACTGGGCCGAGGTGCTCCACGGCACCGTGCACAGGGCTGTCGCGTGCGGGATCGTACGGGCGGACGGGGCGTCGTCCGGGTCGGCGGACGGCCACGGGGCGACACACACCACGGTGTAGGGGCCGTCGCCGCGGGAGCCCAGTGCCGTGCGCAGGGCCGCCACCGCCATGTCGGACTGCCAGCCGCGCTCGGCGGTCAGTACCGCCCGCAGCTCCCGGCTCAGGTCGGCCCCGTGCTGCGCCTCGTCCGCGAGCAGCGCGCCGATCCGGGCCGTCACCCGCATCGCCGCCTCCAGCTGCCGGTCGGTCGGGCCGGGCTCGGACTCCAGGAGCCAGACGTAACCGAGGACGACCCCGCGATGGCGTACGGGCAGACAGATCCGGCCCCGGTACACCCCCGCCTCCGGAGTGGGCGGAATCCGCACCGGGCCGCTCGCCCGCGTGATGCCGAAGCCCTCGAACCACGTCCGGACCGCGGCCGTGGAGCGCCGGGTCAGGATCGAGCGGGCGCGGACGGGGTCCAGCGCCGACGGATCGAGCTCGCCCTCACTGTCGTACGCACCGAAGGCGATCAGCTCGAAGTCGCGGTTCTCCAGGGTCGCCGGTACGCCCAGGAGCTCCGAGATCTCGTCGACCAGCTCCTGATAGTCACCTTTGTTGTCGCCTGCCACTCGGGCATTCTCGCGCAAAAACACCCCGCTTCATACATCTGTCTGAGATCTGCGGCACGGATGCGTGACAGCTGTCGATGGCCCACGATCGGAGGGATCCTTAGGTTTCACGGTGGTTCTGTCTGCTGGTCTGTGGAGGTGCCCCGTGCTGGGTCCCGTGATTCTTGCCGCGTCGCGCAGCGACCGGATGCGACGCCTGATCTCGGCGGCCCCGGTGACCAAGCAGGTCGTCGACCGCTTCATCCCCGGCGAGACGGTCGACGAGATCGTGCCGATCGTCCGGGAACTCACCTCGCGGGGCCTCGAGCTGACCATGGACGTGGTCGGCGAGGACATCACCACGCCCGAGCAGGCCGAGGCCGCCCGGGACGCCTATCTCGCGCTCGTCGACCGGCTCGGGCCACTCGACCTGGGCACCGGGGCCGAGATGTCCGTGAAGCTGTCGATGTTCGGCCAGGCGCTGGACGGCGGCCACGAGCTCGCACTCGCCAACGTGCGGCCCGTCGTCGAGGCCGCCGCCGCCATCGGCACGACCGTCACGCTCGACGCGGAGGACCACACCACCCTCGACTCGATGTTCGCCATCCACGAGGAACTGCGGAAGGACTTCCCGCAGACCGGCTGTGTGATCCAGGCCTACCTCTTCCGCACCGAGGCCGACGCCCGCCGGCTCGCCGCGGCGGGCAGCCGGGTGCGGCTGGTGAAGGGCGCCTACAAGGAGCCCGCCGAGGTCGCCTACCAGCAGAAGCACGAGATCGACAAGGCGTACGTCCGGGTCCTGCGCATCCTCATGGAGGGCGAGGGATACCCGATGGTCGGCTCCCACGACCCGCGCCTGATCGCCATCGCCCAGGAACTCGCCCGGCAGGCGGGCCGCAAGCCCGACGAGTACGAGTTCCAGATGCTCTACGGCATCCGCGGCGAAGAACACCTGCGCCTGGCCGCCGAGGGCCATCGCATGCGCGTCTACACCGCCTACGGCACCGACTGGTACGGCTACTTCATGCGGCGGCTGGCGGAGAAGCCGGCGAACCTGCGCTTTTTCGTCCGCAGCATGATCACCCGGGGCTGACGGATGAGACACGCACAGAGCTCATTCGGCCGGGGGCCCGGGGGTTGTCCCCCGGGAAGGCGCAGCATGCGGCGGCTCGCGGAGAAGCCGGCGAACCTGCGTTTCTTCGTCCGCAGCATGATCAGCAAGGGCTGAGCCCGAACACCCGCTCAAGTTCAAGGAGTTACGGATCTCATGGACGCTGTGACCCAGGTCCCCACCCCCGTCAACGAGCCGGTGCGCGGCTATGCCCCCGGCTCGCCCGAGCGGGCCCGGCTGGAGGTGAAGCTCAAGGAGCTGGCCGAGAACCCGGTCGACCTGCCGATGACCATCGGCGGCGAGAAGCGGCTCGGTGGCGGCGAGCCCTTCCAGGTCGTGCAGCCGCACAACCACAAGGCCGTCCTCGGCACCCTGCGCAACGCCACCCAGCAGGACGCCCGGGACGCCATCGACGCGGCCCTCGCCGCCGCCCCCGCCTGGCGTGCGATGTCCTTCGACGACCGTGCCGCGATCATCCTGCGCGCCGCCGAACTGCTCGCCGGCCCCTGGCGCGAGACGCTGGCCGCCTCCACCATGCTCGGTCAGTCCAAGACCGCCCAGCAGGCCGAGATCGACACGCCCTGCGAACTCGTCGACTTCTGGCGCTTCAACGTCAAGTACGCCCGTGACCTGCTCGCCGAGCAGCCCCCGGCCAACGCCCCGGGCGTCTGGAACCGTCTCGACCACCGCCCGCTGGAGGGCTTCGTCTACGCGATCACGCCGTTCAACTTCACGGCGATCGCGGGCAACCTGCCGACCGCGCCCGCGCTGATGGGCAACGTCGTGGTCTGGAAGCCGTCGCCGACCCAGACGCACGCCGCCGTGCTGCTCATGCAGCTCCTCGAGGAGGCCGGTCTGCCCAAGGGCGTCATCAACCTCGTCACCGGCGACGGCATCGAGGTCTCCAAGGTCGCCCTGGAGCACCGCGACCTCGCGGGCATCCACTTCACCGGTTCGACGAAGACCTTCCAGCACCTGTGGAAGACGGTCGGCGCCAACATCGAGAAGTACCGCACGTATCCGCGTCTGGTCGGCGAGACCGGCGGCAAGGACTTCGTGGTGGCCCACCCGTCGGCCGACCGCGCCATCCTCAAGACCGCCCTGACCCGCGGCGCCTTCGAGTACCAGGGCCAGAAGTGCTCCGCGACCTCCCGGGCCTACATCCCGGCGTCGATCTGGAACAGCGGTTTCCGCGAGGAGTTCGCCGCCGAGGTCGACGGCATCGCCATGGGTGACGTCACCGACCTGTCCAACTTCATCGGCGCGGTCATCGACGAGCGTGCCTTCGCCAAGAGCAAGGCGGCGATCGACCGCGCGCAGTCGGACCCCACCTGCACGATCGTCGCGGGCGGTTCCTACGACGACTCGGTCGGCTGGTTCGTCCGCCCGACCGTCGTCGAGTGCACGGACCCGGAGAACGAGGTCTTCACCACCGAGTACTTCGGCCCCTTCCTCGCGGTGTACATCTACGAGGACGACCGGTACGAGGAGATGCTGACCCAGATGGAGTCGGCCTCCGACTACGCGCTGACGGGCTCGGTGATCTCGTCCGACCGCGCGGCGGCCGCGTACACGATGGACAAGCTGCGCTACGCGGCCGGTAACTTCTACATCAACGACAAGTCCACCGGCGCCGTCGTCGGCCAGCAGCCCTTCGGTGGCGGCCGCGCCTCCGGCACCAACGACAAGGCCGGCGCCCCGCAGAACCTCCAGCGCTGGACCCTGACCCGCGCCATCAAGGAGACGCTGGTCCCGCCGACCGACTACGGCTACCCGCACATGGGCTGACGGCTCGTCAGTTGCTGGAAGGGGCCGGGCTGTTGCCCGGCCCCTTCGCGTGCGCACAATGCGGGCACTCGGGGCAGGTCGGCGCCCGCACGTCGAGGCTGGGCGCGGAGTCGATCGCGTCCCGGAACGCGGCCGACCGCTCGTCGATCAGGCCGAGCAGTACGGGGAACTCAAGAGTGTGGTCCACGTCGGCTGTCCATCAACGGGATCCGCCCACGGCGCGAGGATTTCCGCCGCGGAGTCGGCCGGGCATGACCCGCACCAGCGCTCCCTTCCTCCGCCTCGCATCTCCCCGCCCGTGCGCCTTCCCCGCCTCCGCGAACGGCACGACCGCCTCCGACGGCCGCGAGCACCAGCCCTCCCGGCCCGCAGGGTCTTCAGCGTGGGGCCGCGCAGGAAGTCGCGCTGGTCCGCGCCGATGGCGTACGCGCCCTCCGCCTTCTCGCCATCGCCCGGGACGGGCGGGGCTGCTCTCCGCTCCTCTCGGTGAAACCGCAGGTCAGCGCAGTGTGATCCACTTCGCCGTCTCAGATAGTAGGAAGTCCGAGTAATTGTGGAGACAGACCGGCTGTCCTCCCTTAGCTTTGTAGGAGCCGAACGTCTCGCTCGATCAAGCGAATGGCGGTCGTGAGCCGGGCCCCGTGCAGGCAACCCCTGCGGCCCGTCGCTCCCCGCCCCTTCCGGCGTCTCGTTGTCCCCTTCCCGGAAATTCGAAGGAGTCGATTTCTCATGGCCGAGACGACCGCCCGCCGTCGAGTCCGTCACACCTCCCGTACCAGCGAGTCCGACCGCAAGAACGCCGCCGCAGCCCTGCAGCGCGCCCTCGACCGCCGTGACAACGGCGGCTCGACCGGTCACTGACCGGTCCCTCACAGCCGGGAGCCGCACCCGAACGAGGTGTGGCGCGGGTCCGTCAGGCCCCGCGCCGCACCTCGAAATGGTCGATGCGCCCCCCGTTCTGCGCGAGCGCCGACACCGTCAGCCGCGGCCGCGCCCCGCTCTCCGCCTCCACCGAGAGCAGCGAGAACCCGCGGTAGCGCACCCGTGACCACTCCACCGTCTCCTTCCGGGACTGCTTGGACTTCGTCCACTGGAAGGTCTCGACGGACTCGTGGTCGTGCACGCGCCCCTCGTAGCTCTCCTTCACGCCCGCGGGGAAGCCGTACAGGTCCCGGCCGCCCCCGCCGGCCGTGACGTACACGATCCCGTCCCGCGTCGGATCCGTGGCGCCGCCGACCGGCACCGACCGGCCGACCGCGCCGCCGCGGATCGCGTCCGTGCGCTCGTACACGTGGTTGTGCCCGTTGATCACCAGGTCCACCTGGTGCTTCTCGAACAGCGGCAGCCACTCGGCGCGCACCCCGCCGTCGGAGGCGTGCGAGGACGTCGAGTACGCGCAGTGGTGGAAGTACACGACGACGAAGTCGATCCCCCTGGCCGCGCGCAGCTCGGCCAGCTTCTTCTCCAGCCACTTCGTCTGCTTCCCGTCCGTATGACCGAAGTTGGCGGGGATCTCGTACGACACGTCGTTCGCGTCCAGCGCCACGACGCCGACGTTGCCGTAGGCGAAGGAGTACGCGCCCGGCGACGAGCGCGGGTCGAAGCCGCTCTCCGGGAGGGACCAGCGGGCGAGCTGGCCGCCGTAGCCGTCGGGGGAGTACCAGGCCTCCATGTCGTGGTTGCCGGTCGTGACCATCCAGGGGACGCTCCGCGCGACTTCCTCGTTCTGCTTGAGGAACAGGTCCCAGAAGCCCGGGTCGTAGCCGTCCGACGTCAGGCCCTGGCCGTTGCCGTCGGCGTAGCAGAGGTCGCCGGCGTGGAGGTGGAAGGCGGGCTTCTGGCGCAGCAGGAGGTTGTCGTTGGCGGCCGCGGCGGTACCGACCCCCTGGTCGCCGAAGGCGGTGAAGACGAACTTCTCCGGGCTCGCCGGGGCCGTACGGAAGGTGCTGATGGTCGAGCGGTGGCGCGCGTCCGCCGGGTCGAAGCCGGCGTGGCCGACGCCGTAGTAGTACGTCGTGCCGGGGCGCAGTCCGTCCAGGGCCGCGTGCAGGTAGTACTGGTCGAGGGCGAGGCGTACGCCGCTCTGCCCCGGGGTGTGCAGGTCGCGCAGCTCGGCCTCGATCCCGCGGCCCAGGTCGTCGGGCCTCAGGCCGACGCGCACGTACGGCCTCTTCACCGCGAGCGGGACCTGCCACGAGATCCGCATCTGTGTCCTCGGATCGGCGCCGAAGGCGAGATGGCGGCCGAAGGGGGAGACGGCCGAGCCGTGCACCGTCGCCGTGGGGGAGGGCGTGGCGGTGGCGGTGGACGATCCCGCGGGGCCGCAGCCGGTCAGCAGACCGCCCGCGACCGCGCCCGCCGTCACCAGCGTGCGGCGCCGGGACAGCTTCGTGCGCAGGTACTCGTGCTGCTCGGCCATGCTCATCCGCTGCGCGAGCCGCGGCGGAATGCCGACGTCGGGAAGGTCCATGGAAGTGAACTTCCCAGCGGACCCCGACAACGGCCACACCTCCGGGTGAACGCACGCCGAACGTCCGTGACGCGGTGTCCGCATCGCGGACATGCGGTGTCATCCCATGGGACGAGGAGTAGGGTTCCCGCATGTCTCGCAGCATCAATCTCGCAGTGATTCCCGGTGACGGCATCGGCCAGGAGGTCGTGGCCGAAGGTCTGAAGGTCCTCTCCGCCGTCCTTCCGCAGGATGTGAAGCTGGAGACCAAGGACTTCGACTTCGGCGCCCGGCGCTACCACGCCACCGGTGAGACCCTCACCGACTCCGACCTCGACGCGCTGAAGAAGCACGACGCGATCCTGCTGGGCGCCATCGGCGACCCGTCGGTCCCCTCGGGCGTGCTGGAGCGCGGCTTCCTCCTCAAGCTCCGTTTCGCCTTCGACCACCACGTGAACCTGCGTCCGTCGAAGCTCCTCCCGGGGGTCGACACGCCCCTCAAGGGCGAGCCGGCCATCGACTTCGTGGTCGTCCGCGAGGGCACCGAGGGCCCGTACACCGGCAACGGCGGCACCATCCGCAAGGGCACCGAGCACGAGGTCGCCACCGAGGTCTCCGTGAACACGGCCTTCGGTGTCGAGCGCGTGGTCCGGGACGCCTTCGCTCGTGCCCAGGCCCGGCCGCGCAAGAAGCTCACGCTGGTCCACAAGAACAACGTGCTGACCTTCGCCGGCCACCTGTGGACGAACACCTTCAACAAGGTGGCCGCGGAGTTCCCCGAGGTCACCACCGACTACATCCACGTCGACGCGGCCACGATCTACCTGGTCACCGACCCGGCCCGGTTCGACGTGATCGTCACCGACAACCTCTTCGGCGACATCATCACCGACCTCGCCGCGGCCGTCTCCGGCGGCATCGGCGTCGCCGCCTCCGGGAACATCAACCCGAGCGGCGAGTTCCCGTCGATGTTCGAGCCCGTCCACGGCTCGGCCCCGGACATCGCCGGCCAGGGCAAGGCCGACCCCACCGCCACGGTCCTGTCCGTCGCCCTGCTGCTGCGCCACCTCGGCTACGAGGCCGAGGCCGCCCGCATCGAGGAGGCGGTCTCCGCCGACCTCGCCGAGCGCACCGGCAAGCCCGCCCGCTCCACGTCGGAGATCGGCGACGCGCTGGCCGTACGAGTAGCCGGCTGACCGGGCGGATCACTCGATAATCTCTTCGAAGCCGCCGGGTCACTCGCACCCGGCGGCTTTCGCATGTCCGCCGCCGGGTGACACCATCATCCCCCGGGTCGCATTTCACGCCGTTTCTTCCCCGGCTCCCCGCTTGCGATAATCGAACGCGGAGCCGCGGAATGAGGGAATGCTCGGACGTCCTAGCACTGGTCACTGACAGTAAAGGGGCGTGAGCGCGGCCCGTCACTACACAACCGGTGAAGGACAACCACTCATGACGACGCCCACGATCGAGCTCAAGCCCTCCGCCAGCCCGCTCTCCGCCGCCGAGCGCGAGGCGATCCTGGCCAATCCCGGGTTCGGCCGCCACTTCACCGACCACATGGTGACGATCAAGTGGACCGAGGGCCGCGGCTGGCACGACGCGCAGCTCGTTCCGTACGGCCCGATCTCCCTCGACCCCTCCACCCACGTCCTGCACTACGGCCAGGAGATCTTCGAGGGCCTCAAGGCGTACCGCCAGTCCGACGGCTCGGTCGCCGTGTTCCGTCCCGAGGCCAACGCGCGCCGCTTCCGCAACTCCGCCCGCCGGATGGCGATGGCCGAGCTGCCCGAGGAGCTGTTCATCGAGGCCCTCGACGCGCTGATCGGCCAGGACGCCGACTGGGTCCCGCCGCACGGCGGCGAGGAGTCCCTCTACCTGCGCCCGTTCATGTTCGCCACGGAGGCCGCGCTCGGCGTCCACCCGGCCAACGAGTACCTCTTCATGCTGATCGCCTCCCCGTCCGGCGCGTACTTCGCCGGGGGCGTCAAGCCGGTCACCATCTGGGTCTCCGAGGACTACGTCCGCGCGGTCCCCGGCGGCACCGGTGACGCCAAGACCGGCGGCAACTACGCGGCCTCCCTCCTCCCGCAGGCCGAGGCCGCCGCGAACGGCTGCGACCAGGTCGTCTACCTCGACGCGGTGACCCGCACCAAGGTCGAGGAGTCCGGCTCCATGAACATCGCCTTCGTCTACGGCGACCGGATCGTCACGCCGTCGCTGACCGGCTCGATCCTGGAGGGCATCACCCGCGACTCCCTTCTCCAGGTCGCCCGCGACCTCGGCTACACCGCCGAGGAGGGTGTCGTCACCCTGGACCAGTGGCGCGCCGACGCCGCGTCCGGTGCCCTCACCGAGGTCTTCGCCTGCGGCACCGCGGCGGTCGTCACGCCGATCGGGCACGTCAAGACGAAGACGGACGCCTGGACCCACGGCGACGGCACCCCCGGCGCGGTCACCCTGAAGCTGCGCGAGGCGCTGCTCGGTATCCAGCGCGGTGTCAGGGACGACAAGCACGGCTGGATGCACAAGCTGGGCTGAGCCCCGCAGACGGCTCCACGGGCCCGCCCGGACATGTTCCGGGCGGGCCCGTCGCATGTCGGCAACGCGGTTAGAGTGGTGCTCAATGTAACTCGACCCACTCTGTCAATCTGCCTTGTGACTGCTTTAGAGTGTTGCTCTAATTCGGGTCAAGGTAGGGAGGTGTCGTGCCGTGAGACTGACTCCCACGGAACGTGACCGGCTGCTGCTGTTCGGGGCCGCCGAGCTGGCTCGGGCGCGCAGAGCCCGCGGGCTGCGGCTGAACGTCCCGGAGGCGACCGCGCTCATCGCGGACACCGTGTGCGAGGCCGCCCGGGACGGGGTGCGGCTGGCCGAGGCCGTCGAGCGGGCCCGGTCGGTGCTCGGGCCCGACGACGTCCTGCCCGGTGTCGCGGACGTCGTCACCGAGGTGCATGTCGAGGCGGTCTTCGACGACGGCTCTCGGCTCGCGGTCGTCAGCGATCCGATCGGCGGGCTGCTCGGCGAGCGGGCGCCCGGCGCGCTGCTGCCGGGGCCCGAACACGCCGAACCCGAGGCGGTCGTACGGCTGACGGTCACCAATACCGCCACCGTCTCCGTCTCCGTCACCTCCCACTTCCACTTCTTCGAGGCCAACCCGCGCCTGGACTTTCCCCGCGCGGAGGCGTACGGCATGCGGCTCGCGGTGCCCGCCGGCTCATCGGTGCGGTTCGGCCCGGGGGAGTCGGCCGACGTCGGCCTGGTACCGATCGGCGGGGCCCGGGTGGCGGTCGGCTTCGCAGGTCTGGTGGACGGTCCGCTGGACGCGCCGGGCGCGCGCGAGGAGGCGCTGCGGCGGGCGACGGCCTGCGGCTACCTGGGTGTGCGGGACGGAGGAGCCTTCCGATGAGCCGCCTCGCTGAGGCCCGTCGCCTCACGTCCTGCGAGTGCGCGGCCATCCGCGGCTGTCCGGGAGTGCGCGATGAGGACGCCGCGCCGGATGAGCGGCCCCGCCTGGGCTCGCCCTCTCACGCCCCACGGGGACGCCCTGGGTGTGCGGGACGATGGGACCGTCCGATGAGCCGTCTCGGAGGGCGCCGGGGCGGGGCCCGTCGGATTACGTGCCGCGGGTGTGTTGCGGTCTGCGGTTGTCCGGGTGTGCGTGATGAGGAGGCCCGTCCGATGAGCCGTCTCGGAGGGCGCCCGGGCGGGGTCCGTCGGCTCACGGGCCGCGGGTGTGCTGCCGCCTGCGGTTGTCGGGGAGTACGCGACGAGAGGACCGTCCGATGAGCCGCCCCGGAGGTCACCCCGCCGAGGCTCGCCGCCTCACTCCCTACGAGTACGCCGCCACTCACGGACCCCGTGCCGGTGACCGCGTGCGTCTCGGTGACTCCGGGCTGGTGATCCGGGTCGAGGAGGACTCCCAGCGCTACGGCGACGAGTTCCTCGCCGGGTTCGGCAAGACCGCCCGTGACGGGCTGCACCTCAAGGCCGCCGCAGTGCGGGACACCTGTGACGTCGTCGTCAGCAACGTCGTCGTGATCGACGCCGTACAGGGCATCCGGAAGGTCTCGATCGGTATCCGCGAGGGGCGCATCTGCTCCATCGGACGGGCCGGGAACCCCGACACCCTGGACGGGGTCGACGTCGTCGTCGGCACCGGTACCTCCATCGTGTCCGGCGAGGGGCTCATCGCCACCGCCGGGGCCGTCGACACCCACGTCCATCTGCTGTCCCCGCGCATCATGGAGGCATCCCTGGCCTCCGGGGTGACCACGATCATCGGGCAGGAGTTCGGGCCCGTGTGGGGCGTCGGGGTCAACTCGCCCTGGGCGCTGAGGCACGCGTTCGGTGCCTTCGACGCCTGGCCGGTCAACATCGGCTTCCTGGCCCGGGGTTCGTCCTCCGCACCGGACCCCCTGACCGAGGCGCTGGCCGAGGGAGGGGCGAGCGGCTTCAAGGTGCACGAGGACATGGGCGCCCACACCCGCGCGCTGGACACCGCGCTGCGGGTCGCCGAGCAGCACGACGTCCAAGTCGCCCTGCACAGCGACGGATTGAACGAGTGCCTGTCCGTCGAGGACACCCTGAAGGTGCTGGACGGCCGCACGATCCACGCCTTCCACATCGAGGGCTGCGGCGGCGGACACGTACCGAACGTGCTGAAGATGGCCGGGGTTGCGAACGTCATCGGCTCCTCCACCAACCCCACCCTGCCCTTCGGCCGGGACGCCGTCGCCGAGCACTACGGCATGATCGTCTCCGTCCACGACCTCAAGACCGACCTGCCCGGCGACGCCGCCATGGCCCGTGACCGCATCCGCGCCGGGACCATGGGCGCCGAGGACGTCCTGCACGACCTGGGCGCGATCGGCATCACCTCCTCCGACGCGCAGGGCATGGGGCGGGCGGGGGAGACGGTCCGCCGTACCTTCGCGATGGCCGGGAAGATGAAGGCCGAGTTCGGTGCCCCGGACGACGGCCACGACAACGAGCGCGTCCTGCGCTACATCGCCAAGCTGACCATCAACCCGGCCATCGCACACGGCCTTTCGCACGAGGTCGGTTCGATCGAGGTGGGCAAGCTGGCCGACCTCGTGCTGTGGCGGCCGGAGTACTTCGGCGCCAAGCCGCAACTCGTCCTGAAGTCCGGCTTCCCGGCCTACGGCGTGGTCGGTGACCCGGGCGCGGCCACCGACACCTGCGAACCCCTCGTCCTGGGACCGCAGTTCGGGGCGCACGGCGCCACCCCCGCCGAGATCTCCGTGGCCTTCGTCGCCCGGGCCGCCCTCGACCAGGGCAACGACCGGCTGCCGACCCGCAGGAGAAGGGTCGCCGTGCACGGCACCCGCGGCATCGGACCGGCCGATCTGCGCCTCAACTCCCGTACCGGAGCGGTGGACGTGGACCAGCGCACCGGCCTGGTGACGTTGGACGGAGAGCCGGTCGTCTCCGCACCGGCCGACTCGGTCTCCCTCAACCGTCTGTACTTCCTCTAGGACTCCCAGGACCTCCGATGACCTACCGCATGCCGCCCGAGTGGGCCCCGCACGAACGCACCTGGATGGCCTGGCCCGGCCCCAACCCGACCTTCACCGACGACGGGGAACTGGCCGCGGCGCGGGCCGCCTGGGCGTGCGTGGCCCGTGCGGTGCGCCGCTTCGAGCCGGTGACGATGGTGCACGGCCCCGGCCACGCCGCGTCCGCGCGCGCACTGCTCGGCCCGGACGTCGAGCTCGTGGAGCGCGAGCTCGACGACGCGTGGATGCGTGACATCGGCCCGACGTTCGTCAAGGACGAAGAGGGCCGACTGGCCGCCGTGGACTGGGTGTTCAACGGCTGGGGCGGCCAGGACTGGGCCCGCTGGGACCACGACGCGAAGATCGCCCGCCAGGTCGCCGACCTCGCCGGGGTGCCGGTGCTGAGCAGCCCGCTGGTCAACGAGGGCGGCGCGATCCACGTCGACGGCGAGGGCACCGTCCTGCTCACCGACACCGTCCAGCTCGGCGTCGGCCGCAACCCGGGCTGGTCGCGCGAGCAGGTCGAGGCGGAGATCCACGCCAGGCTCGGCACCCGCAGGGCCATCTGGCTCCCGCGCGGCCTGACCGGCGACTACGGCACGTACGGCACCCAGGGCCACGTCGACATCGTCGCCGCCTTCGCCCGCCCGGGCGTGGTCGTGGCGCACGTCCAGCCGGACCCGGCGCACCCGGACCACGAGGTGACCAAGGAGGTCGTCGGCCTGCTGAAGTCGGCGACCGACGCCCGCGGCCGCCGCCTGGAGGTCGTCGAGCTGCTCGCCCCGACCGTCCTGGAGGCGGACGGGCACTGGGCCGACTACTCGTACGTCAACCACTACCTCTGCAACGGCGGCGTCGTGCTCTGCGGCTTCGACGACCCGCGCGACGAGCTCGCCGCCGGCGTCTTCCGGCGGCTGTTCCCCGAGCGCACGGTGACACTGGTCGACGCGCGGACGATCTTCGCGGGCGGGGGCGGTATCCACTGCGTCACCCAGCAGCAGCCGCGGGCGACGGCCGGACGGTCGGGTAGAACAGGCGCGTGAACGCCCCACCGCACCGCCTTGCCCGCGGCCATGGCAGCACCGCCCGCGACCTCGGCCGCACTGCCCGCCACCCCGGCCGCACCGTCTGCGGTCACCGCCGAACCGAGCCGCACCAGCGCACCACCCGCGACCACGGCCGCGCCGCCCGCGCCCACGGCCGCACCGACCCGCCGCACCGCACCGCCCGCGACCACCGCCGCACCGAGTCGCCGCCTCGACTCCCGGACGCCGCCGCACGGGTGGCCGCCGTATGACCGCCGCCCGGCGCACGCCCGCGCCTCCGCGTGAACGCGTCCTCGGCGCGGCCATGGAGATGATCGCCGCGGGCGGCCTGGAGAAGCTGACCATGGCCGCGCTCGGCCGCGAGGTCGGTATGAGCAGCGGCCACCTCCTCTACTACTTCCGCTCCAAGGACGAACTGCTGCTCCAGACCCTGGAGTGGAGCGAGGGACGGCTCGGCGCCGAGCGCGCCCGGCTGCTCACCCGTACGGCGACCGCCGGCGAACGACTCGAGGCGTACGTCGACCTGTACGTCCCCGACGGCCACCGCGATCCGCACTGGACCCTGTGGCTGGAGGTCTGGAACCGCTCGCAGAACGCCAACGACGAGGCCCGCGAACGACAGGCCGCGATCGAGGGCGCCTGGCACCGGGACCTGGTCGCACTGCTCGCGGAAGGGGTGTCTCGGGGCGAGTTCCGGGCCGTCGACCCGGACCGCTTCGCGACCCGGCTCAGGGCCCTCCTGGACGGCTTCTCCATCCACGTGGCGATCGGGCTGCGCGGGACGGACCGGGGGACGATTCTCGGCCACGTGAGGGAGTTCCTCGACGAGAGCCTCCTCGCGGACGCGTGACCTTCCGCCCGGGTTGTACGCAATGAGGACGATTGACCCTGTGGCTTGTGGTGCGTTTGCCTCGTGGGACCCTCGGCGCGGGGCCGGGGGTCATGCGCCAACGGGGAACACAGGGGGGAACATGTCCACAGCCGCCGCATGTCTTGTGGGCGCGGCCTTATGCGTCGTGCTCACCGGTACCACCGCATCCGCCGCACCACCCGTCGATCGTGTCGGCACCACCGCCCAGGCCCAGACCCAGTCACAGGCCCAGTCCCAGGCCCGCCCCGACAAGTCCCCCACCCGGCGGGTGAGCACGGCCGCCGACGGCAGTCAGGCCGACGGACCGTCGAGCGGGGCCTCGATCAGCGCCGACGGCCGCCAGGTCGCGTTCACGTCCACCGCGCCGAACCTCGGCTGCGAGCGCCTCTCGCCGTGTCTGTTCCTGAAGGACCTGACCGACGGCCGCCTCACCAGGATCGACCTCGGCAGCGGCCACACCTACGACGCGCCGCTGTCGAGCGCCGACGGGAGCCGCGTCGCCTTCTCCGCCGGCAACCGCCTCCAGGCTCCTTACCTGTACGACAGCGCCACCGGCCGTTCGGAGCGGCTGTGGCCCCAAGACCCGCCCGGCCTGGCCGAGGTGGGGCACGCCCAGTCGATCAGCCCCGACGGCACGCACGTCGCCTACACCGTCGGAGGCCGCAACGGAGGCCAGACCGCGCGGCTGCTGTACGCCCGTGACACGGAGACCGGCACCGAGGAGCTGATCTCGCCCGCCGAGGAGGGCAACAAGAACGGGGCCTCGGTGAGCGGTGACGGCAACCGGGTCGCCTACTCGGTCCAGGGGGGCGCCGAGGGCAACGACCCGAACGAAGTCTTCGTCAAGGACCGGGCGACGGGCCAGCGCATCCGCGTCGGCGCGGACCTCGGTGTCCCCCATCTGATCCGGATCACGGCGGACGGCCGCCGGGTCCTCCTCGACGCCAACACCGGGGTGTACGTCCACGACCTGAGCACGGGCACCTCGCGACGGGTGGCCGACGGAACCGCCTCCTCGGCCACGGCGGACGGCCGGTACGCCGTCGTCTGGGGCACGGACGGCGTGCGGGTGCGTGACCTGCGGACGGGGCTGCGAGGGGCCACCCTCTCGTGGACCGCCACGGTGATGGGCGACTCGCTGGCCGCCAAGGGGCGTGTGGTGGCGTTCAGTTCGACGGAGTCCCACCTGGTGCCGGGCGACACCAACCGGCAGTCGGACGTGTTCGCCTTCTCGGGCCGCCTGGGGAAGAACCCGGCCCCGATGCCGTCCGTCACCGAACGGCTCGGCGGACCGGCCGGGGCGTCCCACGACCCGGAGATGGACGAGAAAAAGCTCGTCACCTTCACCTCGGAGGAAGACGTCTTCATCAACGCGCCCCTCCGCGTCGTCCCGGTCAACTCCGACACGGAGAAGCCGTCGTCGAAGAGCACCCCCTGCTACAGCGGTCGCATGGTGGGCTACCTGGTCCCGTCCGCCGCCGACGGCGCCCCGGAGATCCACATCCGCTACCGCGCAACCGGGAAGGTCACCGTCCTGGACTCGTACCAGGGCGTCCGCTTCACCTGGATGGGGCGGCCCCAGATCAGCCCCACCTGCCAGTGGATCACCTACGCGGCGACCCTGTCCGCCACCGACGCCGACCCGGACCCGCAACCCCGCGTCTACCGCTTCAATATCGACGGCGGCACCACGGACGTGGTCAGCGCGCCCTCGGGCGGTCCGGCGGACAACCCGTCCATCGACCACGACGGCCGGTACATCGCCTTCGAGCAGGGCGGCGACGTCTACGTACGTCACCTGGACACCGGCGACCTGACGAAGGTCGCGGACGGCGCCTCGGCCCCCTCCCTCAGCTCGGTCGGCCGCACGATCGCCTACCAGCAGGGCCGGTACGTCTACGCCCGGGACCTCGACACCGGCACCATCACGGCCCGGGTCAGGGGCACCCAGCCCTCGATCTCAGGGCACGGCACAGAGTTCGCGTACACCTCGGGCCGTTCCGTGTACCTGCTCGAAATCGCCACGGGGGAGAAGCAGTTGGTCAGCGTGGACCGCTGGGGCGGCCGCAACGACCTTCCGGCGGAGCATCCCTCCGTCAACGCCGACGGCTCGGTCGTCGCGTTCGAGTCGGCCTCACCCGATCTGGTGGAAGGGGACACGAACGGGGTGACGGACATCTTCCTGCGGACCGTGCAGTAACAGGCGACAACCCTCGAAGCCATCGGCGCCCTTGATCAGCACAGTGTTCGCATCCTGAGACGGACGGTGAGCGCGGGGGTGGTCTGTGCCAGACTGCCTCCGTGCTCTCGTTCGCCACGATTATTGGCAGCAGGCGCGCCGGTCCGCAGTGACCGCCACGTACGACCAGGTACGGGCGGACACCGTCGTCCTCGACCCGCGCGCAGACCTCTCGCACCCGCGAGGGGTTTTTCGCATTTCTGGCCCACCCGCAGCCGGATGCGAGAGCGCGAGGGAGTATGTGGGGGCGGTGGAGCCGGTCATTCCGGTACGACCGAGACCAAATCCTCAGGAGCCTTGAGACCATGACCGCAACCAGCGAGCTCGACGATCAGTTCCACGTCTTCGACACCACCCTGCGCGACGGCGCCCAGCGGGAGGGCATCAACCTCACCGTCGCGGACAAGCTGGCCATCGCACGGCACCTGGACGACTTCGGCGTGGGCTTCATCGAGGGCGGCTGGCCGGGCGCCAACCCGCGCGACACCGAGTTCTTCGCCCGCGCCCGTCAGGAGATCGACTTCAAGCACGCCCAGCTCGTCGCCTTCGGCGCGACCCGCCGGGCGGGCGCCAAGGCGTCCGAGGACCCGCAGGTCAAGGCCCTCCTGGACTCCGGCGCGGACGTGATCACCCTGGTCGCCAAGTCGCACGACCGCCATGTCGAGCTCGCGCTGCGCACCACGCTCGACGAGAACCTGGAGATGGTCCGCGACACGGTCTCGTACCTGGTGTCGCAGGACCGCCGGGTCTTCGTCGACTGCGAGCACTTCTTCGACGGCTACCGCGCGAACCCGGAGTACGCGAACGCCGTCGTACGGGCGGCCTCGGAGGCCGGCGCCTCCGTCGTCATCCTCTGCGACACCAACGGCGGCATGCTCCCGGCGCAGGTCCAGGCGGTCGTCGCGACCGTCCTCGCGGACACCGGCGCCCGCCTCGGCATCCACGCCCAGGACGACACCGGCTGCGCGGTCGCCAACACCCTCGCCGCCGTGGACGCGGGCGCGACCCACGTGCAGTGCACCGCCAACGGTTACGGCGAGCGCGTCGGCAACGCGAACCTCTTCCCGGTCGTCGCGGCCCTGGAGCTCAAGTACGGCAAGAAGGTCCTCCCCGACGGCAAGCTCCGCGAGATGACGCGGATCTCCCACGCCATCGCCGAGGTCGTCAACCTCACGCCCTCCACCCACCAGCCCTACGTCGGCGTCTCGGCCTTCGCCCACAAGGCCGGCCTGCACGCCTCCGCGATCAAGGTCGACCCGGACCTCTACCAGCACATCGACCCCGAGCAGGTCGGCAACACCATGCGCATGCTGGTCTCCGACATGGCGGGCCGCGCCTCGATCGAGCTCAAGGGCAAGGAACTCGGCATCGACCTCGGCGGCGACCGCGAGCTGGTCGGCCGGGTCGTCGAGCGCGTCAAGGAACGCGAGCTCAGGGGCTACACGTACGAGGCGGCCGACGCCTCCTTCGAACTCCTGCTCCGTGCCGAGGTGCAGGGCAAGCCCCTCAAGTACTTCGGGGTCGAGTCCTGGCGCGCGATCGTGGAGGACCGCCCCGACGGCACCCACGCCAACGAGGCCACGGTCAAGCTCTTCGCCAAGGGCGAGCGCATCGTCGCAACGGCGGAGGGCAACGGCCCGGTCAACGCCCTCGACCGCACCCTGCGCGTGGCCCTGGAGAAGATCTACCCCCAGCTCGCCAAGCTCGACCTCGTCGACTACAAGGTCCGCATCCTGGAGGGCGTCCACGGCACCTCCTCCACGACCCGCGTTTTGATCTCCACGTCGGACGGCACCGGCGAGTGGTCGACGGTGGGCGTCGCGGAGAACGTCATCGCGGCGTCCTGGCAGGCACTGGAGGACGCGTACACCTACGGTCTGCTGCGGGCGGGCGTCGAGCCGGCCGAGTAGGTCCTGACCACTCCCCGCGCGACCGGGCGGATCACCCGGTGGCGCTCGCACTCCGGCCGGCGCGGCGGCGGCACGACCGCCGTCGCGTCCAGCGGCTCCGGTACGACCGGCGACAGCCCCCAGGCCCGCCGGATCCCGTCGATGACGTGCCAGGCGGTGTACGGCGACAGCGACAGCTCCTGGCGGGCCTCGGCGAGCAGGTCCGGGGCCCCGCCGGGCGAGCCCTCGGCCTGCTCCCGGCGCGGGTTGAAGTCGGGCAGTGCGAACACCTCCAGCAGGGTCAGGGAGAGACAGACGTAGGCGGCGGCCTCGTCCACCAGCCGACCCGCCGCCTCGCCCAGCCCGGCGGTGTCGGGCGCCGCCAGCCGCGCCAGCGCCCGCTTCAGTTCCTCCATCGGCCCCGGACAGGGACAGACCGCCCGCAGATGCGCGCTGACGCTCCGGAACAGCCCCAGCACGTCGGGGTCACCCGCCCGCCACGACTGCTTGGCCAGCAGAGTTCTGAAGCCCGCCAGCGTCTCCGACAGCTCCTCCACGATCAACAGAGCCGCCACGTCCGGCAGTTCGGCCTGCCGGGTCGCCGACTTGATCTCGTGCAGGCGGCGCGTGTAACGGATCAAATCCCGCGGCAGGCCCCCGGACAGGGCGTGCGCGAGCAGCACGTACGGCTCGCCGATGCCCGGTGCGCGCCGCGCGAGGATCCGGCCGGCGTCGGCCGCCCCGCACGGCCTCACGTGCAGGACGTCGTCCAGCGAGCTGTCCGTCACGTCCCGGTGCGGCAGCCCCCGCCGCACGAACGCCGCGCCCACGTCCTCCGCGACGGACACCAGGTAGTGAACGTGTGGAACCCCGAGGATCGCCTTGATCTCCCCCAGGAACGCCAGCGCCTGCACATCGGTGCCGAGCCGGTCCAACTCGTCCACGGCGATCACGACCCGATGCCCCCGAAGGCGCTCGTCGAACGCGATCCGGGTCAGCAGCTCCCGGAACTCGCGCACCAGAGCGGGGTAGTTGGGGGGTACGGACGTCAGGGTGCTGGTGTGCGAGGAACCCAGGGTGAGCAGCTGGGCGGCGGCACCGGAGGTCAGCGCGGCACTCGAACTCTGCACGGTCTGGAGCCGGTAGAGGTGATCACGGCACTCGACGACCAGGCGGGGGGCGGGTCGCAGGAACGACCAGGGCCCCCTGCCGAGCCTGTGCAGCAGCGCCCCGAGGAGGAACACCAGGACGCGCACCGAGTGATCGGGGTCGGTGAGCAGGGGCCGAGTGTCCTCGTCCACCGCGGCGAGGACCAGCACCAGCAGCGGGATCAGCTTGGCGGGCGGTCCGTAGAACCGGACCCGGTCCACCCGCCACCACAGCACTCGGGTGAGGAGTCCGGCGTCGGTGTTGTGGTACTGGAAGCTGCACACCATCCAGAGGAAGAACAGTGACACGGACCACCACGTGACCATGGCCGGCGCCCACCGCCGCAACTGGTCGTCCAGGTAGAGCGAGACGACCGGGCCGACCATCAACCCGATCGTGACCACGCGGAAGAGCGTGCGGGTGACCCCCTTCACCCAGCGGGAGAAGGCCTGGGAGTCCCGCAGCACCCACAGCGCGATCCCGGCCACGGCGAGGCCGAGCGCCGCCTCGGGCCTCCGGCCCTCGAAGACGTCCCGGACGAACCCGGTGACCGCCTCCCCCAACTCCTCGCCGTGCCGCTGCGCCCAGGGCCGGTGGTCCTGCTCCAGGGTGCGTTCCGTGGCGTACAGGCCGACCACGACCAGGGCCGCGGCGGGCACGGCGAAGGCCAGCCGGCGCAGCAGGCGACCCAGCGGACGGGAGAGCGCGCGGACGGCCCTGCGCACGTAGGACAGCCGCACGAACTCGGGCGGGTCGTAGCCGGCCCGGCTCATGTAGCTCCGGCAGACCGTGACGAACAGCGAGGTCAGGAAGTCGTGCGGGGCGTAGGTGGCGGGGGCGTGCGCGAACACTGCGAAGTCGTCGGGGCGTACGCAGTTCTCCATGAGTGTGGTCTTGCCGACCCCGCGGGGTCCGCTCACGGCGATCACTCCGCCGTCCAACTGGTTCATCTTGCGGTCCAGTTCGACCGCGGAGCCGTTATAGACGAAGTAGTGCCCGCGGGGTGAGCGCAGTCCCTCGTGGCTGCTGGTGACGAGCAGGGTGCCGCGGTCGTCGCCGAGCAGTTCCTCGACGACCCGGTCCACCGCCCGCCACAGTTGCCCCCGCCGCAGGTCCCGGATCCAGAGAGCGGCGGTCAGCTGCTCCAGCAGCCATATGAAGAAGACGAGCGGGACCAGCGGGACGGCCACGAAGGACGCCTGCCACACGGACGGCGGGTCGGTGTCCGGCAGGCTCCGCAGTACCGCCCGCCGGGCCTGGACGAACGTCAGGACGGTGAGGACCGACAGCAGGGCGAGCGGCGCTGCGACCAGCTTGGAGGCTCCCCAGGAGGCGAGCAGCACCAGAAGGAACAGGAAGGCGCAGCAGCCACCGCAGGCGAAGCTCGCGCAGTCGTCCGTCCCGCCGAGCGCGGAGAGCGTGGGCGACTGGGGAGCGGCCCAGCGATGGCTGTCGTTCAGCCGCCCCGCGCGCAGGTGCAGCCGATGCGTGAACGTCCGGGCGGACGTGCCCACCAGGCGCGTGACGACGGACTCCGCGCACATCGCCGCCACGACGGCGTCCTCGGTGACTGTGGGCCGCCGCTCCAGCAGTTCACGCAGCCGCTGGTCCTTCAGCCGGGCCCTGACGGCCCGTTCGTAGGCGGCCCGCTCCCCACTGCCGCGCCACGCATACCCCCCGTCGGACATGCCCCGCCCTACTCGACCCCGTCTCGCCGCGCCAGCCCGAGAAAGGCGGCCCAAGTCCCGGGCGCCACACGGAGGTTGGGGCCGATGTTCTTGGAGTCACGGATGTGGACAGCGGACGGCTGGGCGGCGACCTCGATGCAGTTGCCGCCCTCGCTGCTGCTGTAGCTGGACTTGATCCACTGAAGTGAGGTGCTCATCGGTCTCCTAGCAATCCGTGCACGAGGCGCACACTCTCGTCCGGTGAGAGGGCCTGCGACCGCAGCATTCCATACTTCAGTTCATAGTCACTGACCTCGGCAGGATCCTCAACGAGGAAGCTGGCACTCTGTACTTCCAGGTAGGCCAGACGCTCGTGCCCCGGCGTCACCAGCAGCACCATGGGTCCGCCGAGCCCAGCATGCGGTGTTACGGACGTGGGCATGATCTGAAAGCTCATGTGGATGGGCTCTGTGTATTCCAGGATCCGGCGGAACTGCTCTCGCATTACCTCCGGACCACCGACGGGCCGCTGGAGGATGCTCTCCTCCAGGACAAAGTGGCACACAGGTGGCCGCTCCCGTTGCAGCACCAACTGCCGTTCCATGCGGGCGCTCACCCATTGCTCGGCCGTCTCGGTGCCGATAGCCGGATACCGGTAGTTGAAGACAGCGCGGCAGTAGTCCTGTGTCTGAAGCAGTCCGGGAATCGCCAGACTCTCGTAGGACAGCAGGCTCAACGCCTCCTGCTCGTGATCCACCAACGACTGCGCGAACTGCACGACCTTGTCCCGCACCGGCAACTTGTCCACGAACACCGCCAACGTGCCGCGGGTATCCAGCAGTTCGTCGAACTGCTCGGCCCGGTCAGGCTGAAGCGTCAGCCTCCCCTGCTCGATCGACCTCACCGTGTCCACGTGAAGGCTGGCCGCCTCGGCCAACTGCTCCTGGGTGAGACGGGCCTGCTTCCGATAGTGCGCGACGAGCGCGCCGACCGCGTACCACGAACCGACCTTCTTCGACATGGCCGTCCCCTTCCCCCGCGCGCACCCCAAGTCCTCGTAGTGAGCTCGTAGCAATCAGAACTACGACCTCACTCACTGCCCCACCATAGTCACTCCCTGTGACAGTCGCCCCGTGAATCCCCAAGCCCAGCTCCTCCACGCCCGCACCGCCTTCTACCCCCGCGACCGCAGGTCAGTGGCCGTGGCCAGAGATCTGACGCGCATCACCCTCACCGACTGGGGCGTGTCCGAGCGGAGCGACGACGTCCTCCTCTGTGTCAGCGAACTCGCCACCAACGCCCTCCTCCACGGCGTCCCGCCCCACCGCTGCTTCCGCCTCGATCTCGCCCTCCTCGCCGACGGAGTCCTCCGTGTGGAGGTCCACGACAGCGGCCCGGGCGAGATCCGCGTCCCGGATCCGGTGTCCGAGTCGGAACACGGCCGTGGGCTGCTGCTCGTGGCCGCGCTGGCCGACGACTGGGGTGTGCGGGAACGGGACCCCGGCAAGATCGTGTGGTGTGACTTCGCGGTCAGGGAGTCACTGGACTGACGTCAGCACGAGTCCTCGGCGAGCTCCTCGAACTCGCCGAGGCTCATCGCCCGGTCGTCGGCCCAGACCTGGCCGGGCTCGAGCGCGGCCAGGTCCGCGGCGGTGAAGGTGACGATGCCGTTGTAGGAGTCGCCGGTCACGTAATGGCCGAAGCTCAGGGTGTAGTGGTCCTTCGGCAGCAGTCGCTGGGCACCGCGGTGCCGGGCGCCCCAGGCGGGCGGAGGTGAGAACAGCGGGAAGTCGGCGTCTCCGCTCAGCTTCGTGCTCTTCACGGACCACCCGGTACTGACGGGTCCGTCCCCGGCCGACCCGTCGAGCCCGGGTGTGCGGTAACTGCCGTCCCCGCACGGCCTGAACAGCCCGTAGGGCGTGCCGTCCGCTCCGGCCCGGACCCCGGCCAGCGGCAGATCGACGGCCGTGCACCCGCTCAACAGCCCCACACCGAAGACGACACCGGCCACCGCCAAGAATCCCCGTTTCATCACCCCAGCACATCAGCCAAAGCGGCGCCGTACGACCACAGTTGCGCACCGATCGCATTGCGGTCGCACCACTCGCGCGGGACGCGATGGCCGGCGCGGTGTCTTGACGGATGTGCGTGCTCTCAGTTCACTCACGCCGTGAGGTAAGTCCTGTGTGACCCCTGAGAGCCGAGGGAAGGTCCATGCGTAGAACCGCCCTGCTCGTCTCCGCCGCCCTGCTCACCTCCTTGCTGCCCCTGGCCGTCGCCCGGGCGGCCGACGACCCGCCCCCGGTCCCCGTCGACCGCTTCGAGGGCGAAGTCCCCTTCGCCAACCCGCCTGCGGGCGGCCTCTTCACCTGGGGCAGCGACACCGACGACCCGCCGACTCTCCAGCTCAGCAGCCGAGTTGACGCGCCGGAAGGAGACCAGGTCCTCTCCGGCACCTACGACATCAGCGGCTACGGAGGCTTCACGCACGACTTCGCCTTCGCCGAACCAGCCCACGACTGGTCCGCCCACAAGGGCATCCGCTTCTGGTGGGAAGGACAGGACAACGGCAAGAAGGTCGCCTTCGAGCTCAAGGACGGCGGCGCCAACGGCGAGGCGTCCGAGCTGTGGACGACGTCCTTCACCGACGACTTCACCGGCTGGAAGCAGATCGAGATCCCCTTCTCCGACTTCGCCTACCGCACCGACTACCAGCCCGTCGGCGGCATCGACCACGTCCTGGGACTGACGGAGATGTGGGGGTACGGCGTCACGCTCCCCGTCGGGGCACCGGGCCGATTCGCCCTGGACGGCGTCGAGTTGTACGGCAGGGCCGACCAGTCACTGCGCGCCTCGGTGCTCACCGACTCCGCGGTGTACCCGGTGCGGGAGGGCGGCACCGCCCAGGTGAAGGTCACCGTCGCCACCACCGGCTCCGCCCCCATCGACGAGCCGGTCACGGTGGCCTACGAGACGGCGGGCGGCACGGCCTCGGGCGCCGACTACACCCCGGTCAAGGGCGAGTTCACCTTCCCCGCGGGCACCGCGTCCGGGACCACCCGCACCCTCAAGGTCGCCACCCTCAAGGACAAGACCGCCTCCGAGACCGCCGAGACCATCCCCCTCAAGCTCACCGTCACCGGCGCCAAGGCCCCCGCCGAGACCCCGCAGGTCGTCATCGACGCGCACGGGCTGCCGTATCTGAACAGCAAGCTCCCTGTGCGCAAGCGCGTCGCCGACCTGCTCTCCCGGATGTCCCTGGAGGAGAAGGCCGGCCAGATGACCCAGGCCGAGCGCGGCGCCGTCGGGGCCGGGGCCGACATCACCGCCGACGACCTCGGCTCGCTGCTCTCCGGCGGCGGCTCGACGCCCACGCCCAACACCCCAGAGGCCTGGGCGAAGATGATCGACTCCTTCCAACTCCGGGCCCAGGCAACCAGGTTCCAGATCCCGCTCATCTACGGGGTCGACGCCGTCCACGGCCGCAACAACCTGGTCGGCGCCACGGTCATGCCGCACAACATCGGCATCGGGGCGAGCCGCGACCCCGCACTCGCCCAGCGGACAGGTGCCGTGACCGCCGCCGAGGTCCGTGCCACCGGCATCCCCTGGGACTTCGCGCCCTGCCTCTGCGTCACCCGTGACGAACGCTGGGGCCGCTCCTACGAGTCCTTCGGCGAGGACCCGGCCCTCGTCGAGTCCATGGAAACCGTCATCCAGGGCCTCCAAGGGGCCAGGAGCGGCAAGGACCTCGACAGGAACGACAAGGTCCTCGCCACCGCCAAGCACTTCGTCGGCGACGGCGGCACCGCGTACGGCTCCTCCACCACCGGCACCTACACCATCGACCAGGGCGTCACCACGGTCACCCGGAAGCAACTGGAGGCGGTTCACCTCGCGCCGTACAAGAACGCCGTGGACCGTGGCGTCGGTACGGTCATGCCGTCGTACTCCTCGCTCGACGTCGTCGGGGACGGTCTCGGCCCGGTCAAGATGCACGCCCGCGCCGACATGATCAATGGAGTCCTTAAGAAAAAGCTCGGCTTCGAGGGCTTCGTCATCAGCGACTGGAACGGCATCGATCAGATCCCCGGGGACTACGCGAGCGACGTCCGCACGTCCGTCAACGCCGGCGTCGACATGATCATGGCTCCGTACGCCTACAAGGACTTCCGCACCGCTCTCGTCCAGGAGGTGCGGGCCGGTCGCGTCAGCGAGAAGCGGATCGACAACGCCGTGGCGCGCATCCTCACCCAGAAGTTCAAGCTCGGGCTCTTCGAGAAGCCGTACGCCGACACGAGCGGCGCCTCGAAGATCGGTTCCGCCGGGCACCGGGCCGTGGCCCGCCAGGCGGCCGCCGAGTCGCAGGTGCTGCTGAAGAACAGCGGCGGGCTCCTGCCGCTGAGGAAGTCGCAGAAGGTGTACGTCGCCGGGTCCAACGCCGACGACATCGGCAACCAGAGCGGCGGCTGGACCGTCACCTGGCAGGGTTCCTCCGGCGACATCACCCCCGGCACGACGATCCTGGAGGCCATGCGCAAGAACTCCGCGGCCCTGACGTACTCGAAGGACGCCTCCGCCCCGACCGGCGGCTACGACGTCGGCGTGGTCGTCGTCGGCGAGACCCCGTACGCCGAGGGGGTCGGGGACGTCGGCAACGGCCACGACCTGGAGCTGTCCGCCGCCGACCGGGCCGCCGTGGACAAGGTGTGCGCGGCCATGAAGTGCGCGGTGCTGGTCGTCTCCGGGCGGCCGCAGCTCATCGGCGACCGGCTCGGCGACATCGACGCCCTGGTCGCCGCCTGGCTGCCGGGGACCGAGGGCGACGGCGTCGCCGACGTCCTCTACGGCAAGCGCCCCTTCACCGGCCGGCTCCCCGTCACCTGGCCCAGGTCGCAGACCCAGCTGCCGATCAACGTCGGCGACCCGACGTACGACCCGCAGTTCCCGTACGGCTGGGGCCTGACCACACTCACCAAGGTCCCGGAGGGCGGGGCGGCCACACTCAAGGCGCTCGGGACGGCGGCCCGGGCGGCCGAGCGGGCCGGTGCCGACGACCGGGGCCGCGCGCTTGTCGAGAAGGCCCGGCTGATCGTCCAGCGGAAGACGGACCGGCGCATGACGGCCGCCGTCGCGGCACCCTTCGCCGACGCCGATCACCTCCTTCTGACCGGCCGCTACGGAGAGGCGGTGCGGAAGCTGACGGAGGCGTACCGGGCGGCCTGAGGGGCGGCCGGAGAGGTCTCTTTCGGGGGGCTTCGGGTAGCGTCGAAGTATGAAGGCCATCGCGCAGGCCGTAGTACGGACCCGAAGCCTTCCGGGGCTGCTGTTCGCCCTGGTGCTCGCGGCCCTGGCCGTCCTGGCGGCGGCCGCCCCGCCCGCCTCCGCGACGACAACCGCGACGACCGCGACGACCGCGACGACCGCGACAAGTGTCTCGGCGATCGGGCAGGCCCTGCGCAAGAGTCCGGTCTACGTCGATCCGGCCGCCGCGGCCCAGCTGTCCGCCGCGGACGCCGACGCCTTGGCGGACCGGATCGCAAAGGCGGACAAGCCGCTGTTCGTCGCGGTGCTGCCCGCGGACTACCCGAAGCAGGACCTGTTCACCAAGCTGCGCACGGCGACCGGCATCACCGGCGTCTACGCGGTCCGCCTCGGCGACGCCTTCGACGCCCGCGCCGACTCCTCGGTCCTGCCGAAGGCGGCCGTACGGAACCTCGTGACGACCGTCCAGGGCGAGGACACCCGCGCCCAGCTCACCGACTTCACCGCCGCCGCGGTCACCAACATGGGTGGCTCGGCCCCGTCGACCTGGCGGTCCGGGGACGACGGCGGCGGGGTGTCGAGCACGGCACTGATCACGGTCGGCGCGGTGCTCGTGGCCGGCGGCGCGGGCGCGTACACGCTGGTGCGCCGCAACCGGCGCCGGCACGCGGAGGAGCAGCGGGCCGCGCTGGAGAAGCTGCGGGTGGTGGTGGACGAGGACATCACGGCGTTCGGCGAGGAACTGGACCGGCTGGACTTCCACCCCGCCGAGGCGGGCGCCGACGACGCGATGCGCGCGGACTACGAGCGGGCACTGGACGCGTACGAGCGGGCGAAGTCGCTCATGGGGGCGGCCACCAGGCCCGAGGACGTGCGGGCGGTCACCCAGGCCCTGGAGGACGGCCGCTTCTCGCTGGCCCAGCTCGCCGCGCGCCGCGAGGGCCGGCCGCTTCCCGAACGCCGGGTCCCCTGCTTCTTCGACCCCCGCCACGGTCCCTCCGTCACCGACGCCACGTGGACGCCGCCGGGCGGTGCCCAGCGCGAGGTCCCGGTCTGCGCCGCGGACGCCACCCGCCTGGCCGCCGGCCGCGACCCGGTGATGCGCGAGGTCGACACCGACCAGGGCCGCCGCCCGTACTGGGACGCGGGCCCGGCCTACGGCCCCTGGGCCGGCGGCTACTTCGGCGGCGGCCTCCTGCCCGGGCTGCTGGTCGGCACGCTCCTCGGCAGCATGATGGCCACACCCGCCTACGCGGCCGACTACGGCTCCGGGTACGGCGACTTCGGCGGCGGTTACGAGGGCGGCGACCTGTCCGGCTCGGACTTCAGCTCCGGGGACTTCGGCGACTTCGGGGGCGGCGGGGACTTCGGCGGCGGAGGCGATTTCGGCGGCGGGGGAGGGGACTTCGGGGGCGGGGGGTTCTGAGCGGTGGGGTCGACGCCGGAGGGGCTGGATGGCAAGCGCCGGTGCCGGTGATTCCAGCCCGTCCGGCGGTGGGAGGCGCGAGGCCCGGGAGAACCGCGGGTCCGGCACTTGACGCCGCACCGGACCCGCAGCACATCGCACCCGCCTCGCCTCACCTCACCTCACAGCGACGCGGCCGCCGAGGCGATGGCCGAGGCGAACGTGGACACCTCGGTGTAGACCCCGGGCGCGTTGGCCCGGGCGCACCCTATGCCCCAGCTCACGATGCCCACCTGCACCCACGCGTTCGCCGAGTCCCGCCGGAACATCGGCCCGCCGGAGTCCCCCTGGCAGGTGTCGACCCCGCCCGCGGCGTACCCCGCGCAGATCTCCTCGTTGGCGATGAGCCCGCTGTACCCGCTGTATCCCCGGCAGGTCGCGTCGCTCACGAACGGCACGGTGGCCTTCAGCAGATACCGCTGCTGAGCCCCGCCCTCGGTGGCCGCACCCCACCCCGCGACCGTGAAGGTCCCGGTGTTGTACTGCGTGGTCGTCGCGATCTTCAGCGTAGGAAGATTGATGGGCGCGGCAAGCTTGATGAGCGCCCAGTCCTTGCCGTCACCGTTGTACCCGGGAGCCCGGTACACGTACGTCGACTTGACCTGCACCCGCCCGCTGCTGGACTGGAGGTCCGCGACACCCGCGGTGGCGGTGATGCCGGTGTTCGCCCCGGTCCCGTTCACACAGTGCGCGGCGGTGAGCACGATCTGCTGGGTGTAGAGCGCCCCGCCGCACCCCATGGACAGCCGCACCATGAACGGGAACTCGCCCTGCGCGGCCCGGCTGCCGCCGACGACGGGCGAGGGCGCGGCCTGCGCGGCCGACACGGGCTGGAGACTGGCGATCGCGAGCGCGGCGGCTCCGACCGCCAGACATCTCTTGACGGCCGTGAGGAGTTTCTTCAAGGGGATGCCTCTTCCAGGTGGGGGTGACTTTGACGAGAGCATGCCAAGTCTGGGCGTCAAAGAAACGCCCAAGTTCTGACATGGGCTGGTCAAATCTGTTGCTGGATTATGGGAATCCTGTGAACCCACGCACAAGGGGTGCGATTCAGCCAGGCGTCAGGCGCGTCTGACGTGTGAGGGCGTACCGCTCCCCGGCGGCATGCCACCACCCCGGCGGCGACGGCCCGTCGACCACGGAGGACGCCTGGCCCGGGTGCAACCCGAGCCGCCACAAGGCCTCCGCGGCCACCTCCACGGTGAACCACCCCCCGCCGCCGCCCGTCCTCCCCGGGGCATCCAGTCGATCCCGCGGTCCCGCAGTCAAGCCCGCACGGCGGCCGACGGGGTCGGGCGGCCGGGGACGTTCTCATACGAGGTGACGGTGATCCAGGCGGGAGCGTCGGTCATACGGTCCATGATGCGGGAGTCCGTCCCCTCGACGCAGGCGTCACTGCGTAGGCAGGCCCGCAGGGCCCGCGGAGGGGGGAAGTCACCGGTTTTCGACGTGCGTCGGCACCGGCCCCGCGAGGACCACGGGCAGAACGAGACGGCCGAAGCGGGTCGCCGGAGCGGACAGCGGCGAGCCCCGGGCCGAGCCGGTCCTTCGCCGCACGGACGGTACGGGGCGGTCGTATCAGCACGCCGCCCTGATCGAGCGGGAACAGCACCACGTGCTCGATCAAGGCGTGCGAGTCGGCCAGGGCGACCGGCATGACAGCGGAGGCTCCACGCACAGCGCGGTGAGAGCCGCCCGCAGCGCCGGGCGGCGCCCCGTCGTGACCGCGAGCAGGACCAGCCCCACCGGCAGCGGCGGCCACGCCGTCCGCTTCAGCGCGGCGCCGCGACCATGGCCACACGCCGCTCCACACCTCCGGCACCCGCGTCCCTGTACAGCGCGCGCCGGCTCGGGGCCGTCCGTAAGACGAAGACGTACCTCCCGGACCTCCCGTACCGGCGCACCTGCTGACGGGGGCGACAAAGTCACGCGTTCTTGATCGCGGAGATGTCGAAGGTCAGCTTGATCTTGTCGGAGATCAGGACGCCGCCGGTCTCCAGGGCCGCGTTCCAGGTCAGGCCCCACTCGGAGCGCTTGATCTCGGCCTTGCCCTCGAAGCCCACGCGCTCGTTGCCGAAGGGGTCCTTCGCGGCGCCGTTGAACTCGAGGTCGATGGTGAGCGGCTTGGTGGTGCCGAGGACCGTCAGGTCGCCGGTGATGCGGTAGTCCTCGTCGCCGAGCGCCTCCGCCTTGGTGGAGCGGAAGGTCATCGTCGGGAACTCGTCGATCTTGAAGAAGTCCGCGCTCTTGAGGTGACCGTCCCGGTCCGCCGACCCGGTGTCGATGCTGTCCATCTTGACGTCGATGGAGGCCGTCGACGCGGACGGGTCGCTGCCGTCCAGGTGCAGCGAGCCGCTGAAGTCGTTGAACTTGCCCTTGACGTTGGTGACCATCGCGTGCCGGACGGTGAAGCCGATCGTGGAGTGCGCGGCGTCGATCGTGTAGTCGCCGGTCAGTGCGGTCAGGTCGGTGTTCGCCATGACAGAACTCCTTGAAGTGAGGATGTTGAACGTTGAACCACTCAACGCGAACGACCGTAGACCTATTCCGTACAAGTTTCAACATCATCCGGGGAGTGTTGGCCTGATCGCCCCGTGGTGGTAGATGCCCCGGTATGAACCCGCAGCGCAGAGCCTCCGCACCCGTACGACCCACCCGCAGAGCCGTCTTACTCACGGCGGCACTCCTGGCCACCGTCACCGCCACCGCCGCCCCACCGGCCCGCGCCCGCTCCCTCTCGGCCGACCCCTACGACACCCTCCGCCGACGCTGGCTCGACATCGCCCTCGGCACCGGTTACGACCCGGCACAGGAGCCCTACGCCGCCCGCCTCGCGGAGACCGGCGAGCGCGCCCGCGGCTTCCGGGCCACCATGGCGCCGGCGCCCACCTCCCTGTGGCCGGGCTCTCCCTACGACCCCCCGGCCGGTATCACCCGCAGCTACAGCCGCCTGTGGACCATGACCCAGGCCTACGTCCAGCAGGGCACCGGCTCGACCGGCGACGAGAGTCTCCTTGCGGACGTCCTGCGCGGCCTCGACCACCTCTCCGCCACCGTCTACAACCCCTCCACCACCCGCTACGGCAACTGGTGGGAATGGCAGATCGGCAGCCCCCGCCTCCTCATGGACATCACGGCCGCCCTGTACGACCACCTCACGGACGCCCAGAAGACCGCGGCCTGCGCCGCCGTCGACCACTTCCTCCCCGACGCGATGCTCACCGACTACTCCGGCACCTCCACCGGCGCCAACCGCGTGGACCTGTGCCGCTCGGTCGCCCTGCGCGGCATCCTCGGCAGGGCCCCGGACCGGATCGCACTCGCCCGTGACGCCCTCTCGTCGGTCTTCCCGTACGTCACGAAGGGAGACGGCCTCTACGCCGACGGCTCCTTCGTCCAGCACACCTGGGTCGCCTACTCCGGCACCTACGGCCAGGTCATGCTCGACGGTCTCGGCCGCCTCTTCGCCCTGCTCGCCGGCTCCGCGTGGGAGGTGACCGACCCGCGCCGGCAGACCGTCCTCGACAGCGTCGAGCGCGCCTACGCCCCCCTCATCCACGACGGGCTGGTGATGGACAGCGTCAACGGCCGCGCCATCAGCCGCGGTCACCTCAAGGGCGACGACCGCCACGTCCTGCGCGGCGACCACTTCCACGGCCAGGGGATCATCGCCGCCGTCGCGCTGCTCGCGGACGCGGCGAGCGAGGCGGAGCGCGGGCGCTGGCACGGCCTGATGAAGGGCTGGATCGAACGGGACACCGTCAGCCCCGTCCTGACAGCGCCCCAGTTCGGGGTCGCCGACCTCGCCCGGCTGCACGCGGTGGCCGCCTCACCCGTCCCGGCCGCCCCCGAACCCGTCGGGCACACCCTCTTCGCCGCCATGGACCGGGCCGTCCACCGCCGCCCCGGATTCGTCGCGAACATCGCCATGGCCAGCGACCGGATCGCCGCCTACGAATGCGGCAACGGCGAGAACCCGCGCGGCTGGCACACCGGCGCCGGAATGCTCTCCTGGTGGGCCGCCGACTCGGGCCAGTACACCGACTGGTACTGGCCCACCGTCGACTGGTACCGCCTCCCCGGCACGACCGTCTCCACGAAACGCCTCCCCGACCGGGCCGGCGGCGAGTGGGGCGAGCCCAAGCCGGACGTCCGCTGGGTCGGCGGCACGACCGACGGCGAGTACGCGGCGATCGGCCAGCACGTGAGGGGGCTGGGGTCCACGCTCCAGGCCCGCAAGTCGTGGTTCTGCGTCGCGGACGCGGTGATCTGCCTGGGCGCGGGCATCACCTGCACCGACGGCGTCCCGGTCGAGACGGTCGTCGACAACCGCAACCTGGGGGAGGGCGGGACACAGTCCTTCGTCCGGGGACGGGGCTGGGCCCATCTGGAGGGGCACGGAGGCTGGCTCGTCCCCGACGGTCTGCGCGCCCTGCGCGAGGACCGCACCGGCGCCTGGTCCGACGTCAACACCTCCAGTACGACCGAACGGCGCACCCGGCGCTGGCAGACCCTCTGGCTCGACCACGGCACCGACCCGGTGGACGCCTCCTACGCCTACGTCCTGATGCCCGGGGCCTCCCGCCGTACCGTCGCCGCCCGCGCCGCCGACCGTCACTGGCTGTCCGTCCTCGCCAACGACAGCGCGTGCCAGGCGGTCCGCGTCGCCGGCCTGGGCCTGACCGCCGCGAACTTCTGGCGGGCCGGCACGGCGGGTCCGCTCACCGCGTCGGCCGGGGCGAGCGTGCTGGTCCGCCGCAAGGGCCGTACCGCTACTCTCTCCGTGGCCGAACCACCCCGTTCGGGCGAACCGCTGGAGATCGTCTGGAACCGGCCCGTGCGCTCGGTCCTGCGGGCCGACGACACGGTCGAGGTGCTTGCCACCGGCCGCCTGCTGCACCTGCGTGTCACTCCGGGGATGGCATGCGCCCCACACGAATGTGAGGTGGCTCTCACGCTCTGACTTTGTACGACCCCTACAAGCGGCGGGCCCCCTGAGCAGTCAGAACGCCTGCATGCTTCCAGGGTTCTGTTCGGTCGCACCAGGAAAACGGTCCGGAGACTGTGAGGAGTCAACGGCTCGCATTCCTCGCGGGTCTTCGTAAGGTCACTACATGACCGTTTTGGATGAGGCGCCGGGTGAGACGACGGGTGAGCCGACGGACGCGCGTGGGCGGGTGCTCGAACTGCACGAGATCCGTGCGGCGGCCCTGGCCGGCCCCAGCGAGAAGGCGACCGAGGCGCAGCACGCCAAGGGCAAGCTGACCGCACGCGAGCGCATCGAGCTGCTCCTCGACGCGGGTTCCTTCCAGGAGGTCGAGCAGCTGCGCCGGCACCGGGCGACCGGGTTCGGCCTGGAGGCCAAGAAGCCGTACACCGACGGTGTCATCACCGGCTGGGGCACGGTGGAGGGCCGTACGGTCTTCGTCTACGCCCACGACTTCCGCATCTTCGGCGGCGCGCTGGGCGAGGCCCACGCCACGAAGATCCACAAGATCATGGACATGGCCATCGCGGCCGGGGCGCCCCTGGTGTCGCTGAACGACGGCGCGGGCGCCCGTATCCAGGAGGGTGTGAGCGCCCTCGCGGGCTACGGCGGCATCTTCCAGCGCAACACCAAGGCCTCGGGCGTCATCCCGCAGATCTCGGTGATGCTGGGCCCGTGCGCGGGCGGCGCGGCCTACAGCCCCGCCCTCACCGACTTCGTCTTCATGGTCCGCGAGACCTCCCAGATGTTCATCACCGGGCCGGACGTGGTGAAGGCGGTCACGGGCGAGGAGATCACCCAGAACGGCCTCGGCGGCGCGGACGTGCACGCCGAGACGTCCGGCGTCTGCCACTTCGCCTACGACGACGAGGAGACGTGCCTCGCCGAGGTGCGCTACCTGCTGTCGATGCTCCCGCAGAACAACCGGGAGAACCCGCCGCGGGCGGAGTCCACCGACGCGGCCGACCGGCGCGGTGACGTGCTGCTCGACCTGGTGCCCGCGGACGGCAACCGGCCGTACGACATGACCAAGGTCATCGAGGAGATCGTCGACGACGGCGACTACCTGGAGGTCCACGAGCGCTGGGCCCGCAACATCATCTGCGCGCTGGCCCGCCTGGACGGCCAGGTCGTCGGCATCGTGGCCAACCAGCCCTCCACGCTCGCCGGTGTCCTGGACATCGAGGCATCGGAGAAGGCTGCGCGCTTTGTCCAGATGTGTGACGCCTTTAACATCCCGATCGTCACCTTCCTGGACGTTCCCGGGTTCCTCCCGGGCGTCGACCAGGAGCACGGCGGAATCATCCGCCACGGCGCCAAGCTGCTGTACGCGTACTGCAACGCCACCGTGCCGAGGATCTCCCTGATCCTGCGCAAGGCGTACGGAGGCGCCTACATCGTCATGGACAGCCAGTCCATCGGCGCCGACCTCACCTACGCCTGGCCGACGAACGAGATCGCGGTGATGGGCGCCGAAGGTGCCGCCAACGTCATCTTCCGGCGCCAGATCGCCGAGGCCGAGGACCCCGAGGCCATGCGGGCCCGCATGGTCAAGGAGTACAAGTCCGAGCTGATGCACCCGTACTACGCGGCGGAGCGCGGCCTGGTGGACGACGTGATCGACCCGACGGAAACCCGCGAGGTCCTGATCCGGTCCCTGGCGATGCTCCAGTCCAAGCACGCCGACCTGCCCTCCCGCAAGCACGGCAACCCTCCGCAGTAACCCCGCGGACCCTCCGCGACACCCTCGCGGAAACCTCTCTCACGGAGACTGTGACCTATGAGCACCCCTGACATCCGCGTCGAGAAGGGCCACGCCGAGCCCGAGGAAGTCGCCGCCATCACGGCGATCCTCCTGGCCCGCGCGGCGGCCGCCCCGTCGTCCACCCCGGCCCACCGAGGCCGCCCCAAGGCCGGCTGGCGCCGCCTGGAGCGCGAGGGCGGCTTCCGAGCCCCGCACAGCTGGCACTGAGCCCGCAGACAACGCCTAGGGCCCCCTCTCTGTCGAGAGGGGGCCCTAGGCGTTGTCAGGGGCGCGAGGCTGTATCGATTTACGGCTCCGCCGCGTGGGCGCGACAAGCCACTGGGCTGCCCGCAGACGGCACACAACCGTCCGTGGCAGCCCAGTAGCCGCAAACCAGAACCACTTACCGCAAGCGAGCCATGAGCGCGTGCTCCACGAGCGTGATGAGCGCCGACTTCGCGTCCGCACGGTGCCGCGCGTCCGTCGTGATGATCGGCGTGTCCGGCCCGATCTGCAGAGCCTCCCGGACCTCGTCCGGGTTGTACGGCTGGTTCCCGTCGAACCCGTTCAGGGCGATCACAAAGGGAAGCCCCGAGTTCTCGAAGTAGTCGACCGCCGGGAAGCAGTCGGCGAGACGCCTCGTGTCCACGAGGACGATCGCGCCGATGGCGCCGCGGACCAGGTCGTCCCACATGAACCAGAAGCGGTCCTGTCCGGGCGTACCGAAGAGGTACAGGATCAGGTCCTGGTCGAGGGTGATGCGGCCGAAGTCCATGGCGACCGTGGTGGTCGTCTTGTCCCCGGTGTGGGTGAGGTCGTCGATGCCGGCCGACGCGGACGTCATGACGGCCTCGGTGCGCAGCGGGTTGATCTCCGAGACGGCGCCGACGAACGTGGTCTTGCCCACGCCGAAGCCGCCAGCCACCACGATCTTCGCGGACGTGGTGGAGCGGGAAGGCCCTCCGCTAGAGCTTGCGAAGTCCACTGAGCACCCTTTCGAGCAGTGTCACGTCTGGCTGGCCGCCGGCGCTCTCGTCGCCGCCGGGCTGATGGATGGCGACCAGGCCCGCCTCCGCCAAGTCGGCGACGAGGATCCTGGCCACGCCGAGAGGGATCGTGAGGAGGGCCGAGATCTCGGCCACCGACTTGATCTCACGGCAGAGGTTGCAGATCCGCTGATGCTCGGGCAACTGGCCCTGCATCTGGTGCGGCTGCGCGGTGGTGTGCACCAGCGCCTCGATGGCGAGCTGGTAGCGCGGCCTGGTACGGCCGCCTGTCATGGCGTACGGGCGCACCAGGGGGTTGCTGGCGCCTCCCGCGGGGGAAGGCTCAGAGGAGCGCCGATGCGGCTGCACGGGCTGGATGCGCGGGGCCGCCGGCTGGTCGTACGGCGACGGGCCGGGGCCCTGCGGCGCGTACGGCTGCTGGCGCCGCTGGCTCGGTGCGGAGGGGAAGTTGTAGCGGTTCGGGTTCTGGGAACCGTCGTTCTGACCCTGACCAGGGCCGTACGACCAATTGCCAGATGAACCACCTGGGGGTGTTGCCACTTTTTCTCCTCCTCCGACTGTGCCGGGCACCCATCACGCTGTGTGGAGCCGCGTCCCGAAACCTTACGGCCCCGGGACGCCAAAACGCACCGTCTGTCTGTCAGTTGAGCAGGCTGCCCTGGAGCTCTGCACGCAGATCGGGCGTCAGGACCGAACCGGCACGGTCCACCAGAAGGGCCATCTCGTACCCGATGAGGCCGATGTCCGCCTCGGGGTGCGCGAGGACCGCGAGCGAGGAACCGTCCGACACGGACATGATGAACAGGAATCCCCGCTCCATCTCCACAACCGTCTGGTTCACCGCGCCGCCCTCGAAGATGCGCGAGGCACCCGCGGTCAGCGAGGTCAGACCTGAGGCGACGGCCGCAAGCTGGTCGGCACGGTCGCGGGGAAAGCCTTCGGACATCGCCAGAAGGAGTCCGTCGGCGGAGACCACCACCGTGTGGGACACACCCGGGGTGTTGTCCACGAAGTTGGTGATCAACCAGTTCAGGTTCTGCGCCGCCTGGCTCATCGGGCTCACACTAACGCTCCTGGTTGTAGGTGCTGTCAGAACCGAAGCCCTGACCGTTCGTTTCACTGCCTGCGCTGCGGCCCCGCTGCACGCCGCGACGCAAATTGCTCAGCCTGCCCCGGACGTCCTCGGGAGCGCGGGAGACCGACGGGCCTCCCTGGGGGCTGGCTTCGGCGGCTCCCTCGACCAGGTTGGCCTTGGGCACCCGCCGCGGCAGACCGGAGGAGGTGACCCCGCCCGCCTTGGGCTTCCGGAGCTGGGAGGCCTGCTGCCACCGCTCGTCGTTGGACGACCGCCAGAGGTCGCCGCCGCCGTTGCTCTCCGGCGCGGAGGCCGGCTGCTCCTGGATCGCTTGCCGCGTGCCGTTCGAGCCGTTCGCGGCGCTCCCGGGGGAGCCACGGCGGGGGAGCCCTGCGTCGGTCAGTTCACGACCCACGGCGGCTGGGGCCGGCCCCGGACGATCGAAGCCTACGCGGTCACGCTCACTTACGTCAGCGGCCTGCGCGGATTCCGCTTCCGGAGCGTACTGGTCCGGGTAGCCGCCCCGGTAACCCTCCGACTGCGGCCAGTCATCCTGGTAGCGCCGCTCCTCGAAGCCCGAGAAGGTCTCCGGGGCAGCCGCGTGCACCGCCGGGGGCTCCTCCTGGACCGGCTCCGCATAGGAGGGCTCCGGGTAGCCGCCGCCCGGGGAGAAGGTGTCGTTCTGCGGCAGGCCGCCGTTCTGCGCGTAGTACGGCTCGTCGTACGCCGGGCGCTTCGGCTCCTCGTACGACGTCTGCCGCTGCTCCTCGTACGGCGCCTGCTGAGCCTCCTCGTACGACGTCTGCTGGTCGTACGAGGCGTGCTGCTGCTCGGGGTAGCCGTTGGGGTTGTTGTCGTAGCCGTTCTGCCCGCCGCTGCGGGTGGCGTCGTACGCGTCGGTGTACGACGACTCCGGACCCTGCAGGGCGGGCGGGCCGTCCTGGCTCTGGGCCTCCAGGGCCGCGCGGCGCTCCTCACGCATCAGGGAGCGGCCGACCGGGTCCAGCTCGCGTATGTCGTCCGGGACCTCGGAGTAGCGGCTGTCGTCGAAGCCGAGCTCCGCGGCCGTACGCATCGGCAGACCGGTGTTGAAGTCCTCACCCTGGTAGTGCTGCTCCGGCATGATCTGCGAGACGGTGAACTCGTCCGCGGCCGGCTGCTGCTCGCCGCCACCGCCGTGGGTGATCGCGTCGGGCAGCATGACCAGCGAGGTGGTACCGGCCTGCTCGCCCGAGGGGCGCAGCTGGACGCGGATGCCGTGCCGGTCGGACAGCCGGCCGACCACGAACAGGCCCATGCGCTGGGAGATCGCGGCGTCCACGGTCGGCGGGTTGGCCAGCTTGTGGTTGATGTCCGCGAAGTCCTCGGCGGTCAGACCGATGCCCTTGTCGTGGATCTCGATCATGATGCGGCCGTCGGGCAGCCGGGTCGCGGTGACGCGGACCTTGGTCTGCGGGGAGGAGAACGTCGTCGCGTTCTCCAGCAGCTCGGCGAGCAGGTGCACGAGGTCGGTGACCGCGCGGCCGTGGATCTCGGCCTCCGGGACGCCGGACAGCTCGACGCGCTCGTACTGCTCCACCTCGGAGGAGGCGGCACGCAGCACGTCGACCAGCGGGACCGGCTGGTCCCAGCGGCGGCCGGGCTCCTCGCCCGCGAGGACCAGGAGGTTCTCGCCGTTGCGGCGCATACGGGTCGCGAGGTGGTCCAGACGGAAGAGGTTCTCCAGCTGGTCCGGGTCGGCCTCGTTGTTCTCCAGGTCGGTGATCAGGGTCAGCTGGCCCTCGATCAGCGACTGGTTGCGCCGGGACAGGTTGGTGAAGATCGCGTTGATGTTGCCCCGCAGCAGGGCCTGCTCGGAGGCGAGTCGTACGGCCTCGCGGTGGACCTGGTCGAAGGCGCGGGCGACCTCGCCGATCTCGTCCTTGGTGTTGATGGGGATCGGCTGGACCCGGGTGTCCACGCGGCCGGGGTCGGTGCGCGAGAGCTGGTCGACGAGCATCGGCAGGCGCTGCTCGGCTATGCCGAAGGCGGCGTTGCGCAGCTGGCGCATCGAGCGGGACATCTGCCGGGCGACGGCGCCGGCCAGGATGAACGCGAGGAGCAGGGCGACCACGACGGCGGCACCCACGATGAACGCGTCCCGCTTGGCCTCGTCGGCGATGCTCGCGGCCTCGTCCACCGCGGTGTCGGCGAGGTCGGTCTCGATCTGGCGGTAGGCGTTGTACTTGAGGGTGTTGACCGCCCACCAGTTCTCGGCGGTGATGCCGTCCTTGCCGAGGGCCTGACGGGCGCTGTCGTCCATCGACGGCAGCTGGGCGATGGCGGAGACCATGTCCACCGGGTTGGACGGCGGCGGGACGTAGTCGGGGTTCTTGGCGGCGGCCTCCTTGGCCAGCGCCGCACCCTCCGCCTGGATCTGCTTCTTCGCGGTGTCGAGCTTCGCCGCGTCGGCCGCGGTGCCACCGCCGACGTACTCCTCGACGGCGATGCCCTCGAGGTACGCGTACGAGGAGAGGGCGACCTTCTGGCTGGCGAAGCTGCTCAGCCCCGGGCCGGGCTTGATCAGCAGGTGCATGCCGATGGAGCGCTGCAGCGACAGGGCCGCCTTGGTCAGCTCGATGGCGTAGACCGTACGGCCGTAGCTGGTGATGTTGCCGGTGCCGAGGCCGAGCTCGTTGGCGAACTCCGTCAGGGGGTGCGCGACCTGGGTGTAGCCCTCTTCGGTCTTCACACCGGTGAGCTTGGAGGAGGTGTAGGCGCCCGCGCGCAGCGTCTGGAGGCCTCCCTCGCCGTCCCGGAACAGCTGGAGGCGGCGATTGAGGCCCGCCTTGTCCGGCATGTTCTGGGCGGCCTCGTTGAAGGCGTCCGCGGCCTCGTCGGTCTTCTTGCGGGCGGCGACGACCGTGGCGTTGTCCTGGCCCTCGCCGCTCAGCAACGGGGCGGCGCTGCTGTCGCGCTCCTGGTACAGGGCGTCGGCGTAGCTGAGGGAGGCGCGCACCAGACGGGCGGTGTTCTCGGCGTCCTCGGCCTCACGCCAGGTGTCGATCGAGCTCTTGACCTGGAATCCGCCCATGACGAGGCCGACGATCACGGGTATGAGCAGGATCGCGTTCAGCCGGGTGGGCACCCGCCAGTTGCGCGGGGAGAACCGGCCACCGCTGGACGGCGGCGCGGCCGTCGGCTCCGGACCGGACACAGGGGCGGACGCCGCTCCGCGCGGCGGCGGGGTGAAGTTGCCCCGGGCCGACGGCTCGGGACCGTTCTTGCTTCGCCTCACTCGACCAACAACCTCTCGGAGGGGTCGGCACCTACGTTGTGCCGCAGTCTCTCAGAGCCCAATACGCCATCGACTAGTGAGTACGTCTTTGACTATTGGGCAGTTCAGGCATTCCAGCACGACGGCCTGCGCACCACCAAACATTGGTACGCGGGGGTTCCGCGTGATGTAAGCCCTAGATAAAACGGTCATAAAGAGCGAGCCCCGTCAAATGACGGGGCTGTTATGAGCGCAGCGAGACCGGTTGGCAACCACGCGTGGCCGTACCATCCGATTCCTCTGCCGAAACGTTATGAACACCGGGGCCGACCGTGTCCAAGGCCACAGCCGGCTCCGGGACATCTACGACAACTGCCGTATGACGCTTTTGATTTGGCAGCCGCTCGTCATGCCCTTGGGGCGTTACCGCAGACGTGCCATGAGGGCGTGCTCGACCAGTGTGATCAGGGCACTCTTGGCATCCGACCGGTGCCGGGCGTCCGTCGTGATGATCGGGGCGTCCGGCCCGATCTGCAGGGCCTCGCGGACCTCCTCGGGGGCGTACGGCTGGTGCCCGTCGAAGCCGTTGAGGGCCACGACGAAGGGCAGGCCGCTGTTCTCGAAGTAGTCCACCGCCGGGAAGCAGTCGGCGAGACGCCTCGTGTCCACCAGCACCACCGCGCCGATGGCGCCGCGGACCAGGTCGTCCCACATGAACCAGAAGCGGTCCTGTCCGGGCGTACCGAAGAGGTACAGGATCAGGTCCTGGTCGAGGGTGATGCGGCCGAAGTCCATGGCGACCGTGGTGGTCGTCTTGTCCCCGGTGTGGGTGAGGTCGTCGATGCCGGCCGACGCGGACGTCATCACGGCCTCGGTGCGCAGCGGGTTGATCTCGGAGACCGCGCCGACGAACGTGGTCTTGCCCACGCCGAAGCCACCCGCCACCACGATCTTCGCGGAGGTGGTGGTCCGCCCCGCGTCAGAGCTTGCGAAGTCCACTGAGCACCCTTTCGAGCAGCGTCACGTCAGGAGCGCCGCCGTTGTTCTCGTCGCCGCCCGGCTGGTGGATGGCCACCAGGCCGGCCTCGGCGAGGTCCGCGACGAGGATCCTGGCCACCCCGAGCGGCATGGCGAGCAGCGCCGAGACCTCGGCGACCGACTTCACCTCTCGGCACAGATGGCAGATGCGCTGATGCTCGGGGAGGAGCCCCATCAGCGCTGCCGGGTCGGCCGTGGTGCTGATCAGAGCCTCGATGGCGAGCTGGTAGCGCGGCCGGGTCCGGCCACCGGTCATCGCGTACGGACGTACCAGCGGCTGGTCGCCCTCATCCTCGTACGGCTCCGCGTACGGATCATGAGAGGCGGTGGGCGGGGTCATGAATCCTCCGGGCGGGACAGCAAGTCGATCTGGCTAGCCGTCTGGTGAGGCCGGTGGGGGGATTGTGGCGGCCGGACGGTGATGTGGTGAGACAGGTGGATCCGGGCGGGTCAGTGGAGCAGACTGCCTTGAAGCTCGGCTCGCAGATCGGGCGTGAGCACGGCGCCCGCGCGGTCGACGAGCAGTGCCATCTCGTAGCCGACGAGGCCGATGTCGCATTCCGGGTGCGCGAGCACCGCGAGCGACGAACCGTCCGAGACGGACATGAGGAAGAGGAAACCCCGCTCCATCTCCACGACGGTCTGGGCCACGCTGCCGCCCTCGAAGATCCGCGAGGCACCCGCCGTGAGCGAGGTCAGCCCGGAGGCGACGGCCGCCAGCTGGTCGGCACGGTCGCGCGGGAAGCCCTCGGACATCGCCAGAAGGAGGCCGTCGGCGGACACGACGACGGTGTGGGACACCCCTGGGGTGTTGTCCACGAAGTTGGTGATCAACCAGTTGAGGTTCTGTGCCGCCTGGCTCATCGGGCTCAACTAACGCTCCTGCTGGTGAGTGGGGTTCGGGAAGCTGCCCGTCTGGCCGTTACCGCCGACCTGACGACCTTGTGCGATACCCCGACGGAGATTGGTCAGCCGGCCGCGAACGTCGTCAGGCGAACGCGAGACCTGCGGACCGGTTTGGTGCTGTTGCTGCTGAGCGGTACCCGGGACGAGGTTCGCCCTGGGCACCCGGCGCGGCAGACCGGAGGTGGTGACACCGCCCGCGGCCGGCTGGCGCACACGCTCCGCCTGCCGGACGAGGTCGTCATTGGGTGAGCTGCGCCAGCCCGCGGAGGCCGCGGGCCGCTGCGGAGCTGCGGCAGAACTCTGTGGGGCCGCTGGAGTCTGCTGCTGCCGCGGAGCCTCGGCCGGGGAGGAGCCGTTGCCGCTGGCCGGCTGCTCCTGTCCCTGCTGCTGGCTGCCGTGGAACCAGTTGGTCTCCAAGGTGTCGTACAGCGGCGTACGGCCGTCACCGGGACCCGCGGGCGGCAACGCCTCCGGCTCCTGGCGGACCGGCCGCTGCTGGGGCCGCGGCGGCATGGGCGGCCGCGGGGCACCGAAGTCGGCGCCGTTGGTCTGGGGACGCTCGAACTGACCCGTGGACGCGGGGTCCTGACGGCCCGGCAGCGAGTGCTGACCGGTGGAGCCGCCGTCGTAGCCCGGCATCGCGAACTGGCCGGTCGAGCCGTTGTCGTAGGCCTGCGGAGTCGCGAACTGCCCGGTCTGGGAGCCGCTGTTCTGCGAGCCGCCGTTCTGTCCGGACTGAGTGCCGAAGACGTCCGGGCGGACGAACCCGCCCGTGTTCTGCGGGTCGTTCATGCCCGGGCGGGGGAACTCGCCCGTGTCCTGGGGGCCGTTGGATCCCTGGCGCGGGTACTGGCCGGTGTTCTGCGGGCCGCTCGTGCCGGGCCTCGCGAACTGGCCGGTGTTCTGGGGGGAGTTGAAGTCCGGGCGGGGGAACTCGGAGGTGCTCGCCGGACCCTGGTGCTGCTCGATCCGCGGCATGCGCGAGGTGGCGGCGGGGTCCTGCTCGTCGTGGCCGCGCGGGACGTCGAGCGAGGCGCGCGGCACCGGCGGCTGCGCGTTCTCGTCGCTCCAGCTCGGGGTGCGGGGCTGCTGGTCGCCGCCGGGCAGCTCGGCCCGCGGACCACCGCGACCCGGCAGCTGCGGCCGCCGACGCCGGCCGCCCGGCTCGGGAGCCTGGCCGGCGTTCGGGGCCTGCGGCTGTGGGGGTACGGCACCCCGGCCGCCGAAGGCGTCCTGTCCGCCGCCGAAAGCGTCCTGACCACTGAAGGCGTCCTGGCCCGGACCGCCCGTGCCCGCGGCCTGGAGGCCCTGCGGGGCACCCGGCGCCTGGCCACCGAACCCGGCGCCGGCTCCGGCCGGAGCCGGCCGGCCCTGCGGAGGCATACCCGGACCCTGCGGTCCGCGCTGTCCGCCGGGACGACCGCCCTGGCCACTGCCGGGCAGCGCGGCCCGCGGTCCCTGACCGGCGTTGAGGCGTCCGCCCGAGGAGGCACCGGCGCCGAGAGCGCCACCGCCCGTGCCGCCGGGAGCACCGCCGAGGGCGCCGCCGCCCTGGCCGTTGCCGCCGCCACGACGGGCCGCGGCCACACCGGCGGCGGCCTGCGCCGCGGCGGGAACACCGGGGGCGCCCTGACTCGACTTGGGCTGCGGCTGGGGCTTCTTGCCGCCCTGGGCGACATCGACGGGCAGCATGACCAGCGCGGTCGTACCACCGGAGTCGGACGGGCGCAGCTGGATACGGATGCCGTGGCGCTGGGACAGCCGGCCGACCACGAACAGGCCCATGCGGCGGGAGACGGAGACGTCCACGGTGGGCGGCGAGGCGAGCCGCTCGTTGATCGCGGCGAGGTCCTCGGGGGAGAGGCCGATGCCGGTGTCGTGGATCTCGATCAGGACTCGGCCGTCGGGCAGCGCGTGACCGGTGACCTTGACCTTGGTCTGCGGCGAGGAGAACGAGGTCGCGTTCTCCAGCAGCTCGGCGAGCAGGTGCACGAGGTCGTTGACCACGCGGCCGGCGACCTCGGTCGTCGGCACGGAGGACAGCTCGATGCGCTCGTACTGCTCCACCTCGGACGCGGCGGCACGCAGCACGTCGACCAGCGGGACCGGACGGGTCCAGCGGCGGCCGGGCTCCTCACCGGCGAGGACGAGGAGGTTCTCACCGTTACGGCGCATACGCGTCGCGAGGTGGTCGAGCTTGAAGAGCGAGGACAGCTGGTCCGGGTCGGCCTCGCGGGACTCCAGTTCGGAGATGAGCGACAGCTGACGCTGGATGAGGCCCTGGGAGCGGCGCGAGAGGTTGGTGAACATCGCGTTGACGTTGCCCCGCAGCAGGGCCTGCTCGGCGGCGAGGCGGACCGCCTCGCGGTGCACGTCGTCGAAGGCCGCGGCCACCCGGCCGATCTCGTCCCGGGAGTGCACACCGACCGACTCCACGGACGTGTCGACGTCCTGCGGGTCGGACTCGGACAGCTGCTTGACCAGCTCGGGCAGCCGGTCCTGGGCGACCTTGGTGGCGGTCTCCTGCAGGCGGCGCAGCGAGCGGATCATGGACCGGGCGACGACGAAGGCGCCGACCAGGGAGACACCCAGCACGAGCAGGATCAGCGCACCGGCGATGATCGCGTCACGCTCGGTGGCGTTGCGCAGCTCGCGGGCCTTCTGCTCCATGTCCTCGAGCAGCGAGTGCTCGATGTTGCCCATCTGCTGGATCTTGGTCGAGCTGTCGTCGACCCAGTCCTTGTAGGAACGCCGGTCCAGGTCGGCAAGGCCCTCCGGCCGGCCGAAAGCACGGCCGGCGTACTGGTCCGAGGCCGCGATGGTGGAGCTGCCGTTCTCGATCGGCTTGAGGAGGGTCTCGGCGCTGTCGTCGCCGTAGATGCTCCGGAAGCTGTTGAGGTCGGACTCCTCGCTCTCCAGGGCGCCCTGGGCGTACAGCCGGTCGTTCTCGGTGAGGTTGCCGAGGCTCGTGTTGTTGGCCGGCAGGGCCGCGGCGAGGACCGCGCGCTGGATGGAGGCGTACTCCTTGGCGGAGGAGAAGGCCGCCAGGGCACGGGTGCGCTGGATCATGTCCGGGTTGCTGGTGGCCTCGGCCATGTCCTGGGAGAGGTCCAGCAGGTGGGTGATCAGACGGTGGTAGGACTCCACCGTCTGGGTGGCGTTGCCCTTGGTCTCGTAGGCGTCGCTGCGGATCTTGCTCAGCGTGTCCAGGTCGCGGACCAGGCCGACGAGGCTGTCGCGGACGCCCTGGAGGTTGCCGTCCTTGCCGGCGGTGTCGATGTCCTCGGCGGCGTTGACGAAGTTGGTCGCGGCGCGGTCCGTCTTGTCCCGGTAGCCCTTGACCGTGATGTTGCTCGCCGTGGAGTTGTGCGCCAGGGGCCCGGCCGACTGGTCGCGCTCGTCCTGGAGGGCGGCGGCCAGCTCGGTGGCCTGCTTGGTCATCTCCGTCAGCAGCTTCATGTTGTCGAGCTGCTGGATGTCGTCCATGGAGTCGTTGATGCGCAGCGCGCCCAGCGAGGTGGCCGCCACGACGGGGAGCGCGAGCAGCGACACCAGGCGCGTGGAGATACGCCAGTTGCGCAGGGCCATGCGCGAGCCCGGGCCGCTCGGACCCTTCGGGGGCTTCACCGGCGGCGTGGCCGCGGGGCCCGAGGACGCCGACGTGCCGGGGCGCCCGGTGCCGGCACCACCGTCGGCCGACTGGCCCGGGTTCTGGGCGTGCTGGGGGGAGGAACTGCCGACATTGGGGCCAGTCCCGCCGTGCCGCTCCGGCTCGGCCGAAGCGCTGCCATCCCTCTTGAAACGTCCCTGCACTAGCGTCGCAACCTCTGGACCAGGCGCTCCTCCGCAGAACGGCGGAGCACGGTGTCGGCGTTGTGGGGAGCGCCCTGAATGCGCACCCCGGGTGGTTCGTGATTGACCGGCGCTGCCTCCCCCTTCTCACCGCCGCTCGGCGCATTCTCTGCGCCCCCTGTGCGCCGGTTCGATCCCGCGGCGGTCCGTGGAATTCCAGCACAGTGCAGGATCTCCAACAAGGTCCATGGGTCAGACCGTGACCTACGTGACACCACGTGAGGACCGTGTCACCGGGTGTGGAATGCGTTCATGTCGATATCGGACATAGGCCCGCGAGTCTCCCTCCGGGGCGAGGTGTCCCAGTCGCCATGATCAGGAGCGGAATGAGGGTTTCAGGGAGTCAATGTCCGTTTCGTTGGGGTGGGTTGTGGCTCGGAATTGTCCGGTTTGCCCACACGTAAGTGAGCAAACTCACATGCCGATCACGGGGTCTTCGCAAGTTCGGGAGGGAAGAGAATGTTTAGCCTGACGCTTTACAAGAAGGCCGCATCTGTCCAACCCACCACATTCGAGGTCGAGTACAACCGTGAAGACGACGATGATGTTCCGCAACATTGCCAACCCGCGGCGCACGACGCTGGCGCACCTCGAGGGCGCCGACGCACTGCAGACGCCGGAGCAGCCGGAGCACCCGCTCGACCTCCCCGCCCAGACCGCCAACCCCCGGCGCACGGTCCTGATGGAGATCCCGGTCTCCGCGGCGAAGTAACCGTAGCGCGCCCGGATCACCGCCCTTGGGGCAGGTGGCCCGGGCGTATCGCGCGAGGCAAGGACCCCTCCCCGCGTTAGCCTGGAGCATCAGACTCCAGCCGGCCGAGTAGAGGGGCGCCCAGATCCCGTGCGCATCGCCAGATTCTCCATCGACGGGAACGTCGCCTTCGGCGCGGTCGAGGGCGACAGGCCGGACGAGCTCGTCCTCGACATCATCAAGGGCATCCCGTTCGCGGACTTCGAGCTCTCCGGTACGAAGGTCCCGCTGAGCAAGGTCAGGCTGCTGCCGCCGGTGCTCCCCAACAAGGTCGTGGCGTACGGCCGCAACTACGCCGACCACGCGAAGGAACTGGGCAACGACGTCCCGGACGTCCCGTTCGCCTTCTTCAAGCCCTCCACCTCGGTGATCGGCCCCGGCGACGACATCCAGTACCCGTCCTTCTCCGCGGACGTCCACCACGAGGCCGAACTGGCCGTCGTCATCGGCCGGATGTGCCGCGAGGTCCCGCGCGAGCGCGTCAAGGACGTCATCTTCGGCTACACCTGCGCGAACGACATCACCGCCCGGGACGTCCAGAAGCGCGAGAAGCAGTGGGCGCGGGCCAAGGGCTTCGACACCTCCTGCCCGCTCGGCCCCTGGGTGGAGACCGGCATGGACCTGCAGACGGCCTCCGACCTGACGGTCCAGCTCACCGTCAACGGCGAGCAACGCCAGCTCGGCCGCACCAGCGAGATGATCCACGGAATCGAGGATCTGATCGTCAACATCTCCGAGGCCATGACGCTGCTCCCCGGCGACGTGATCCTCACGGGCACCCCGGCAGGCGTCGGGCCGCTCACCGTCGGCGACGAGGTCGCCGTCACCATCGAAGGCATCGGCACTCTCACCAACAAGGTTGTCAAGCGTGGCTAGCGCACCCGTCCGCGTACGTTTCTGCCCCTCGCCCACCGGTAACCCCCATGTGGGCCTGGTCCGCACCGCCCTGTTCAACTGGGCGTTCGCCCGGCACCACCAGGGCACGCTCGTCTTCCGCATCGAGGACACCGACGCGGCCCGCGACTCCGAGGAGTCGTACAACCAGCTGCTCGACTCGATGCGCTGGCTGGGCTTCGACTGGGACGAGGGCCCCGAGGTCGGCGGCCCGCACGCGCCGTACCGGCAGTCGCAGCGCATGGACCTCTACAAGGACGTCGCCGCCAAGCTCCTGGACGCCGGTCACGCCTACCACTGCTACTGCTCCCAGCAGGAGCTGGACACCCGTCGCGAGGCCGCCCGCGCCGCCGGCAAGCCCTCCGGCTACGACGGCCACTGCCGCGACCTGACCGACGAGCAGGTCGCGACGTACGTCGCCGAGGGCCGTACGCCCATCGTCCGCTTCCGTATGCCCGACGAGACGATCACCTTCACGGACCTGGTCCGCGGCGAGCTGACGTTCACCCCGGAGAACGTGCCGGACTACGGGATCGTGCGGGCCAACGGGGCGCCCCTCTACACGCTCGTGAACCCGATCGACGACGCGCTGATGGAGATCACGCACGTCCTGCGCGGCGAGGACCTGCTGTCCTCCACCCCGCGCCAGATCGCCCTGTACAAGGCGCTGATCGAGCTGGGCGTCGCGAAGAGCGTGCCCGCCTTCGGCCACCTGCCGTACGTGATGGGCGAGGGCAACAAGAAGCTCTCCAAGCGCGACCCGCAGGCCTCGCTCAACCTCTACCGGGAGCGCGGCTTCCTGCCCGAGGGCCTGCTCAACTACCTGTCGCTGCTGGGCTGGTCGCTCTCGGCGGACAAGGACATCTTCACCACCGACGAGCTGATCGCGGCCTTCGACATCGCGGACGTGAACCCCAACCCGGCCCGCTTCGACCTGAAGAAGTGCGAGGCGATCAACGCCGACCACATCCGTCTCCTGGACGTGAAGGACTTCACGGAGCGCTGCGCCCCGTGGCTGAAGGCTCCCTTCGCCCCGTGGGCCCCGGAGGACTTCGACGAGACGAAGTGGCAGGCGATCGCCCCGCACGCCCAGACCCGCCTCAAGGTGCTCTCCGAGATCACCGACAACGTCGACTTCCTGTTCCTCCCGGAGCCGGTCTTCGATGAGCCCTCCTGGACCAAGGCGATGAAGGAGGGCTCGGACGCCCTCCTGCGCACGGCCCGCGAGAAGCTGGAGTCGGCCGACTGGACCTCGCCGGAGTCCCTCAAGGAGGCCGTCCTGGCCGCCGGCGAGACCCACGGCCTCAAGCTCGGCAAGGCCCAGGCCCCGGTCCGCGTGGCCGTCACCGGCCGCACGGTCGGCCTGCCCCTCTTCGAGTCCCTGGAGATCCTGGGCAAGGAGACGACGCTGGCCCGCATCGACGCGGCGCTGGAGAAGCTGGCCGCCTAGGGCACGCACGCGTGAGGGGCGGCACCCGGACACCGGGTGCCGCCCCTCACGCGTCACTGTCAGTGCTGCGCACTAGTGTTCCGGCTCACCCGCACAAGATCCGGAAAGGCGCGTCCATGCCGATGTCCCCCCGCGACTACACCTGGCTGTTCACACCGGGCAGCACCTTCGCCCACGACTCCGGGACGACCGGCGTGATCCACGTGGCCGGGGGAGGGGAGCTCGACCTGCCCACCGGACGGGTCGTCGCCTGCGACCCGTTCGTCTACCTCGGCTCGGGGGACATCGAGCCGTTCACGGTCTCCGTGACTCCCGGCCGCTACCGCGTGGAGGCGGCCGTCGCGACCCTGGGCCGACCCGACCAGCCCCCGGCTGCCAAGCCCCACCTGAGGGTGGCGGCCGCCCGCCTGGTCATCCGCGACGAGCCCGCCGCCGCCTGGGAGTTGGCCCTGCGCCCCGAGCAGGATCCCGCGGAGCTCAAGGACGACGAGTTCTTCGGCTACGGCGTGGACGCCGGGACCGGCTGCTTCTACGACGCCGCCGCGGAGGAAGCCTTCCCGGAGGCGCAGGAGGACGAGGGCCCGCTGTGGGACGCCTTCGAGAACAGTGACTGGTCCGGTGGCCCGCACCTGGTCACGTCCCCCTCCACCGGTCACACCCTCGCCGCCTTCACCTCCGGCTGGGGCGACGGCTTCTACCCCACCTGGATCGGACGGTCCGCCTCCGGCGAGGTCACGTGCTTCCTCACGGACTTCTTCGTCGCACCCGACCCGTCCTGAGGGCCCCCAACCACCGGACGCGGCCCGGGACGCCGGGTACCGTCGGGTCCATGAGCATCCGCGCCGTTGTCTGGGACGTCGACGACACCTTGTTCGACTACACGGGAGCCGACCGCATCGGAATGCGTCTGCACCTGGCGGCCGAGGGGCTGCTGGAGGCGTACGAGAGCGTCGAGGAGGCCATCGTGCGGTGGCGGGCTGTCACCGACGCGCAGTGGGCGCGGTTCTCGGCGGGGGAGGTCGACTTCCAGGGCCAGCGACGGGACCGGGTGCGGGTGTTCCTGGGGGAGGAGCTGACCGACGCGGAGGCCGACGCCTGGTTCCAGCGGTACATCACGCACTACGAGACCGCCTGGGTCCTCTTCCCGGACGTCCTGCCCGTTCTGGACGCCCTCGCCGCCAGTCACCGGCACGCGGTGCTGTCCAACTCCAGCATCCACGTCCAGGACCGCAAACTGCGCGCCCTCGGCGTCCACGACCGCTTCGAGGTCATCCTGTGCGCCGCCGAGCTGGGTGTCTCCAAGCCCGAGGCCGGCGCCTTCCTCGCGGCCTGCGACGCCTTGGAGCTGGCCCCGCACCAGGTGGCGTACGTCGGTGACCACCCGGAGATCGACGGCCGGGGCGCCGCCGAGGCCGGACTGCTGTCCGTCTGGATCGACCGCGAGGGCGGTGTGCACGCCCAGGTCCCCACGCCCGCCGGACCGCGCCGCATCGCCTCGCTCGCCGAACTCCCCGCGATCCTCGGCTCGGATACCCGTTTTGGAGCCCCGTCCACCTTCGGGTAATGTTCTTCCTGCGCCGCCGGGGAGCGGGCCGAAAGGCCGGAGAACCGGGGACGCAACTAGAACAAGATCTCCACCGGAGGTTGCGTTCCAGTGGCCTATGGTGTAATTGGCAGCACGACGGTTTCTGGTTCCGTTAGTCTAGGTTCGAGTCCTGGTAGGCCAGCTCGCAGAGCTCATCTGCATCGCGGAGATCCAGCTCCGCAAAGCCCCCGTTGTGTAGCGGCCTAGCACGCTGCCCTCTCAAGGCAGTAGCGCCGGTTCGAATCCGGTCGGGGGTACAGATCCTTCCCGGAGGGTCAGTCAGGGTCGCACCCGCTGACGCTCATGCAGGATCGCTAGGGCCCCCGTTGTGTAGCGGCCTAGCACGCCGCCCTCTCAAGGCGGTAGCGCCGGTTCGAATCCGGTCGGGGGTACGCAGTAGTTTAAATTGCAATGGTCTATGGTGTAATTGGCAACACTACGGTTTCTGGTACCGTCATTCTTGGTTCGAGTCCAGGTAGACCAGCTCGGACCTGCGGCGTTGTAAATTAAACGCGTGCAGGATCGCTAGGGCCCCCGTTGTGTAGCGGCCTAGCACGCCGCCCTCTCAAGGCGGTAGCGCCGGTTCGAATCCGGTCGGGGGTACAAGACGAAGGCTCTTCGCTCAGGCGGAGGGCCTTCGCTGCGTCCCGGGTTCATTCGAGACCGTATCTCCGCGTCGACTCCTCCTCCTGGGCCAGCCGATGCAGTGCCCGGAGCATCGGCTCGACGAGCACCACGCCCAGCACCGCGACCTCGGCCTTCTCGGCCTCCGACACCTGTGACTCCATGAACGCCATGTCCAGCTCGGCCACCTGACGCATCAACCGCGCGTAGGGCACGAGCATTTCGGGACTCCAGTCGTAGCCGAGACGACGGAGCGCGGCCGCCGCCACCACCAGGGAGCGGAACGAGGGGGAGACGCTCGTCATGGCCTGGGCGTGGGACCACCCCAGCGCCCTGAGCAACTCCTCCATCGCGACCCGGGCACCCCGCACGAACTCATCGTCCGCGTCCGGCTCCGGGACCTGCGGCAGCGCCCAGACCGCCGCGCCCAGGCGCATCGTGCGGGGCAGGGAGTCGTCGTCGACGTGCCCCAGCACCTCCCTGACCGTGGCCACCGGCACCTTGCCGACCTGGATCATCGCCCGCACCAGCCGCAGTCGGCGCAGATGGTCCTCGCCGTACTCGGCCGTCGTGGCGTTGATCTGGCGGCCCGGCGGCAACAGCCCTTCGCGCAGGTAGTACTTGATCGTCGCGGTGGACACCCCGCTGTGCTCGCTGAGTTCGGCCAGTCGCACCTCTTGTGCCCCCTCTCGGATACCGGCACTATCCAAGCATTCGCAGTCGGATAGTGCAGCTCGCCAACGAGGGGGTCCCATGCTCGGGAAGAAGGTCACCGCAGGCCGCACCACCGCGTCCACGGAGGGAGACGTGGTCGTCCTGCTGATCGGCATGCGCATCAACCACTTCTGGGCCGTGCACCACTGGGGCCCGGTCCTCCTGGCCATGCCGCGGATGCTGCGGGAGTTGCAGCGGGCGCCGGAGCGGGGACTGCTCTCGCACGTCCTGCTGACGGCCTCACCGCGGACGTACTACGTCGTCCAGTACTGGGAGTCCAAGGAGAAGCTGTACGCGTACGCGCACTCGCCGGAGATGTTCCACCCCCGGGCGTGGGCGATGATCAACCGCAAGGAGAAGCCGGGGAAGGCGCGTCAGCACGTGGGCCTGTGGCACGAGGCGTACGTGGTGCCGGAGGGGTCGTACGAGTCGATCTACGCGGACATGCCGGCGTTCGGACTGGCGGCCGCGCATGGACAGGTGCCGGTGGAGCGGCGGGGGCGGTCCGCGAAGGAGCGGTTCGCCCACAAGTCCGGGAGTGTGACGCCCTGAGGGGCGCGGGGAACTGCGCGGCGAGCCACGACGGCGGGCGGACGGCTGACGGCCGGTGGGGCTTGGGCGCGCAGTTCCCCGCGCCTCTGGGTGGGTCGTCTGCCCGTCGGTCCAGAACCTGCCGCGGCGTTGAGGCCGGTCCTGCTCCGACGGGGATACGACGATCCCGGCGTCCTCAGCCCGTGCGGCGCAGTGCCTCGGAGAGGCGGGCGGCGGCGTCGATGACCGCCTGGGCGTGCATGCGGCCCGGGTGGCGGGTCAGGCGCTCGATGGGGCCCGAGACCGAGACGGCGGCCACTACGCGGTTGGAGGGGCCGCGTACCGGTGCGGAGACGGAGGCGACACCCGGCTCGCGCTCGCCGATGGACTGGGCCCAGCCGCGGCGTCGTACGCCCGAGAGGGCGGTGGCCGTGAAGCGGGCGCCCTGGAGGCCGCGGTGCAGGCGCTCCGGCTCCTCCCAGGCCATCAGGATCTGCGCCGAGGAGCCCGCCTTCATGGTGAGCGTCGAGCCGACCGGGACCGTGTCCCTGAGGCCCGACAGGCGCTCCGCCGCGGCGACGCAGATGCGCATGTCGCCCTGGCGGCGGTAGAGCTGCGCGCTCTCGCCGGTGATGTCCCGCAGATGCGTGAGCACCGGGCCGGCCGTCGCGAGGAGGCGGTCCTCGCCGGCGGCCGCGGCCAGCTCGGCGAGGCGCGGGCCCAGAATGAAACGGCCCTGCATGTCGCGTGCCACCATGCGGTGGTGTTCCAGAGCCACGGCCAGCCGGTGGGCCGTGGGTCGTGCCAGTCCGGTGGCCGCGACCAGTCCTGCGAGGGTGGCGGGTCCGGACTCCAGAGCGCTCAGAACAAGGGCTGCCTTGTCCAGAACGCCGACGCCGCTACTGTTGTCCATGAAACGATACTCACGTCTCACTCTGTGAAACGCAAGTTCCTTTTTTCGTGAGACGCGCAACCCTTGTAGGCACAGCGGCCCGCAGACCAACGGGCCTGGCGGCGGGTGCCCGGGAACAGGGGCCATGGGCGTCGCCTCCACAAGAGCTTCTAGTTGGGTCGGCGCAGCTCTGGCCGACCGGAGGGAAAGCGATGGGTAGGACACTCGCGGAGAAGGTCTGGGACGACCACGTCGTCCGGCGCGCCGAGGGCGAGCCCGACCTCCTCTTCATCGATCTGCACCTGCTGCACGAGGTGACCAGCCCGCAGGCCTTCGACGGACTGCGCAAGAGCGGTCGCCAGGTGCGGCGTCTCGACCTGACCATCGCCACCGAGGACCACAACACCCCGACCCTCGACATCGACAAGCCCATCGCGGACCCGGTCTCCCGGGTCCAGCTGGAGACGCTGCGCAAGAACTGCGCCGACTTCGGGGTGCGGCTGCACCCGCTCGGCGACGTCGAGCAGGGTGTCGTGCACGTCGTCGGCCCGCAGCTGGGTCTGACCCAGCCGGGCATGACGGTGGTCTGCGGTGACTCCCACACCTCCACGCACGGCGCCTTCGGCGGTCTGGCGTTCGGCATCGGCACCTCCCAGGTGGAGCACGTGCTGGCCACCCAGACGCTGCCGCTGGTCCGCCCGAAGACCATGGCCATCACGGTCGACGGCGAACTGCCCGAGGGCGTCACCGCCAAGGACCTGATCCTGGCGATCATCGCCAGGATCGGCACCGGCGGCGGCCAGGGCTACGTCCTGGAGTACCGCGGCTCCGCCATCGAGAAGCTCTCGATGGAAGCCCGGATGACCATCTGCAACATGTCGATCGAGGCCGGTGCCCGAGCGGGCATGATCGCCCCCGACCAGACCACCTTCGACTACCTCGAGGGCCGCCCGCACGCGCCCAAGGGCGAGGACTGGGACGCGGCCGTCGCGTACTGGAAGACCCTGAAGACGGACGAGGACGCCGAGTTCGACGCCGAGGTCGTCATCAAGGCCGACGAGCTGGCGCCGTTCGTCACCTGGGGCACCAACCCCGGCCAGGGAGCGCCGCTTTCGGCGAACGTCCCCGACCCTGCTTCGTACGAAGACGCTTCGGAGCGCCACGCCGCCGAAAAGGCCCTGGAGTACATGGGGTTGGAGGCCGGTCAGCCGCTCACCTCCATCAAGGTGGACACCGTCTTCGTAGGTTCGTGCACCAACGGCCGCATCGAGGACCTGCGCGCCGCCGCCGAGCTCGTCAAGGGCCGCAAAGTCGCCGACGGCGTACGCATGCTGGTCGTCCCCGGCTCCGCGCGGGTCGGTCTGCAGGCCGTCTCCGAGGGCCTGGACGTCGTCTTCAAGGAGGCCGGCGCCGAATGGCGGCACGCGGGCTGCTCGATGTGTCTGGGCATGAACCCGGATCAGCTGGCCCCCGGTGAGCGCTCCGCGTCCACCTCCAACCGCAACTTCGAGGGCCGGCAGGGCAAGGGCGGTCGTACGCACCTGGTGTCGCCGCAGGTCGCGGCCGCGACCGCCGTGCTGGGCCATCTGGCCTCGCCCGCCGACCTGTCCGACGCCCCTGTCGCCGCTGGAGTCCGATAGTCATGGAAGCATTCACCACGCACACCGGCCGGGCCGTCCCGCTGCGCCGTTCCAACGTCGACACCGACCAGATCATCCCTGCTCACTGGCTCAAGAAGGTGACCCGGGACGGTTTCGAGGACGGACTGTTCGAGGCCTGGCGCAAGGACGAGAAATTCATCCTCAACCAGCCCGAGCGCAAGGGCGCCACGGTCCTGGTCGCCGGCCCCGACTTCGGCACCGGCTCCTCCCGTGAGCACGCGGTGTGGGCGCTGCAGAACTACGGCTTCAAGGCCGTGATCTCCTCCCGCTTCGCCGACATCTTCCGCGGCAACTCGCTCAAGAACGGCCTGCTCACGGTGGTTCTGGAGCAGAAGATCGTGGACGCGCTCCAGGAGCTCACGGAGAAGGACCCCACGGCCGAGATCACCGTCGACCTCGAGGCCCGCGAGGTGCGCGCCGAGGGCATCACCGCCGCCTTCGAGCTCGACGAGAACGCCCGTTGGCGGCTGCTGAACGGCCTGGACGACATCTCGATCACCCTCCAGAACGAGGCCGACATCGCCGCGTACGAGACCAAGCGGCCCTCGTACAAGCCGCGGACGCTGCAGGCGTGACGGCGACCCTCCTTCGGAGCAACTGAACAGGTCGAGTTTCGGCCACCTCAACACCCCTGCCGTACCCCCGATCAGCCCGATCGGGGGTACGGCCGTGTCTGCCTCCGGACGGCCTCGCGTCGCGCGACACGCCCGCTCAACTTCCCACGTTACGGCGGGTGTTGTCGGGGTACGCGTCCCTTGTAGCCGTGACTTCCGGATGTGCCGGGAAGGCCGTTTGAGGCGGCAGTTGCACCCCTAGCAGGCGACAACTCGCCCCAGATGGCACAATCTGTGCATGGAACACGACGGCCAACTCGAGCTCTATGCGGCAGTCGCGGACCAACTGAAGGAAGCGCACGCAAGAGTGCGCGCACTGCAAGTCCCGGAGGGCGTACGGATGGCGCTGACCCGGAAGCTGCTGGTCATTACGGCCGCGGCCAAGCACGACGTCGTCGAAGCGACAAGGCGTCTGGAGGGGTTCATGGCCGACCTCGACGCGGGTCGAATCCCGGAAGAGGAACGCTGAACAAGTCCAGAGCAGTCGAGTTCGTTGCGGCACAAGGGTGATAAGCCCGTTTCGTGTTTGATTTGCGGTATATATCTGCCTAACGTGCGAAAAAGCCTGAGCAGTTTCGTTCGGGCGATGTCTCCGAAGGGGAAGACGTGAACAAGGCGCAGCTCGTAGAAGCGATTGCCGACAAGGTGGGCGGCCGCCAGCAGGCCGCCGACGCGGTCGACGCGGTCCTGGACGCCATCGTCCGCGCGACGGTCGCGGGCGACCGGGTCTCGGTCACCGGCTTCGGTTCGTTCGAGAAGGTCGACCGGCCGGCCCGTTACGCCCGCAACCCCCAGACCGGTGAGCGGGTTCGGGTCAAGAAGACCTCCGTTCCGCGCTTCCGCGCGGGCCAGGGCTTCAAGGACCTGGTCAGCGGCACGAAGAAGCTCCCCAAGAACGACGTCGCGGTCAAGAAGGCGCCCAAGGGCAGCCTGACCGGCGGGGCTTCGGCCACGGTCAAGAAGGCGGCCGCGAAGAAGGCCACCTCCGCCAGGAGCGCCGCGGCCAAGAAGACCACGGCCACCGCCAAGAAGACGACGGCCAAGAAGACCACGGCCACCGCCAAGAAGACGACGGCGAAGAAGGCCCCCGCCAAGAAGGCGACCGGGACCGCCGCGAAGACCACCGCCGCGAACAAGAGCACCGCCAAGAAGACGACGGCCAAGAGCGCCCCGGCGAAGAAGGCCACCGCCAAGAAGGCGCCCGCCAAGAAGTCCGCGGCTCGCACCACCACCGCCAAGAAGGCCACGGCCCGCAAGAGGTAAGGGCACAGGGGCACTCACGCGCCGGGCCGGACTCCGCATCGGAGTCCGGCCCGCGGCGTGTGCAAGGGGGTTCAGAACGTCTGCAGGGTCACCAGGGTGACCTTGTCTTCGGTCATCTCGATGCGCACGCGCTGTCCGGGGCGCAGCAGCCTCAGACCGCCCGCGTCGAACGCCGGCGCGTCGAAGGGCACGGGGGTGCCGTCGTCGAGAAGCACCTGCCCACTGCGGCTTTCGGGGTCGTACGTGTACGCGGTCGCCTGCATGGCCGCAGCCTACTGCCCGGGAATCAGCAACCGCGCCGCGGCGGCGGCCGTCCGGGGGCCCACCCCGAGCGCGAGCGCGGCCCGCAGGTCCTCGCCGGTGTCCACGTCCTGTCGTACGGAATCGACCTCGGTGAGGGGGAGTTCCGCCGCTCCCGAGGCGCGATGCCGTGCCCGTGAATCGGGGCCGAAGGCGGGACGCAATTCCGCGTCCCCCCGCGCCGCCAGCAGAGTGGTGCCGATTGCCGCGGCGTCCGCGAGAAAAGCGCGCGGGAATTGTGCGGCGGCGTCCAGGACCCGGGCCAATTCCAGGGGCCGCAGCGCCGGAAGGTCGGCGTTCAGGGCTGCGAGGGGGCTGTCGGGACGCCTCGACCGGACGGCGGCCGCCCCGTGCGCGAGGGCCGCGTTCAGGCCCCCTCGGGGCTCGTCGGGGACGATGCGGGCACCCAGGGCCGCGAGCTCCCGGCCGGCGAGGGCGTCGTCCGTGACGACCGCCACATCCCCGACCGCCGGGCAGGCCAGCGCGGCCGCCACGGTGTCCTGGGCGAAGGCGAGGGCCAGACCCGGGCGCACCCCGTCGCCGGCGGTGTCCGAGAGCCTGCTCTTGGCCCGCGCCAGGGGTTTGAGGGGGATGACCAACGTCCACTGCACCGGCGTTCCGTCCTTCTCTTCTCGCCGCCATTGTCACTCAGTCGTCACGCGCCCCATCTGGCGGTGTCGGTGGCGGGGCGTACGGTGTTCTCGACAGACAGACGGCCCGGGGTGACACTTGTGCGGCCCCCCAGGCCCTAGAGGAAGGTGTCCGCGTGCCCCGCCGCAGAATCGGCTTCTGGTACCGCCTGGCAGCGGTGATCGCCAAACCGCCGCTCATGGTTCTGCTCAAGCGGGACTGGCGTGGAATGGAGCACATTCCGGCTGACGGCGGATTTATCACCGCGGTCAACCACAATTCGCACATCGATCCTTTCGCGTACGCGCACTTCCAGTACAACACCGGCCGCGTTCCGCGATTCCTCGCGAAGAGCGGTCTTTTCAACAAGGGATTCGTCGGCGTCATGATGCGCGGCACGGGGCAGATTCCCGTCTACCGCGAGACCACGGACGCGCTCAGCGCCTTCCGGGCCGCCATCGAGGCCGTGGAGCGCGGCGAATGCGTCGCGTTCTACCCCGAGGGCACCATCACCCGGGACCCGGCCCAGTGGCCCATGGTCGGCAAGACCGGCGCCGCGCGCGTGGCCCTGCAGACCAAGTGCCCGGTGGTCCCGGTCGCCCAGTGGGGCGCCAACGAACTGCTGCCGCCGTACGCCAAGAAGCTCCACGTCCTGCCGCGCAAGACCTCGCACGTCCTCGCGGGGCCGCCGGTGGACCTGTCGCCGTTCTACGACAAGGAGATGACCCCGGACCTCCTCAAGGAGGCCACCGAGGTCATCATGGCCGCCGTCACCGCCCAGCTGGAGTTGATCCGCGGCGAGAAGGCGCCCAAGGCGGCGTACGACCCGCGCCGCGAGCGGATCGAGCAGCGGCGCCGGACCCGCGCCCAGAACGGCCACGAGGGGGAGAAGACCAAGTGAGCAAGCCCGTCAAGGCGGCGGTTCTCAGCGCCGGTTCATGGGGTACGGCCTTCGGTGTCGTGCTCGCCGACGCGGGCTGCGAGGTCACCCTCTGGGCACGCCGTCCCGAGGTCGCCGAGGCCATCAACTCCGGCCGGACGAACCCCGACTACCTTCCCGGGGTGGAGCTCCCGCAAGGTGTCAGGGCGACCACGGACCCGGCCGAGGCCGCCGCCGGCGCCGACTTCACGATCCTGTCGATCCCCTCGCAGACCCTGCGCGCCAACCTCGCCGAGTGGACCCCGCTGCTCGCGCCCGACACCGTCCTCGTCTCCCTCATGAAGGGCGTCGAGCTCGGCTCCGCCATGCGGATGAGCGAGGTGATCGAGGACGTCGCGAAGGTCGGCGCCGACCGGATCGCCGTGGTCACCGGACCCAACCTCGCGCGGGAGATCGCCGCCCGGATGCCGGCCGCCGCCGTGGTCGCCTGCACCGACGAGGCGGTGGCCCGGCGCCTGCAGGCCGTCTGCCACACGCCGTACTTCCGCCCCTACACCAACACGGACGTGGTGGGCTGTGAACTGGGCGGTGCCGTGAAGAACGTCATCGGTCTCGCCGTGGGCATCGCGGACGGCATGGGACTCGGCGACAACGCCAAGGGCTCGCTCATCACGCGCGGTCTCGCGGAGACGACCCGGCTCGGACTCGCCATGGGTGCCGACCCGCTGACGTTCTCCGGACTCGCCGGCCTCGGCGACCTGGTGGCGACCTGCTCCTCGCCGCTGTCGCGCAACCACACCTTCGGCACCAACCTCGGCAAGGGCATGACCCTGCAGGAGACCATTGCGGTCACCCGGCAGACCGCGGAGGGCGTCAAGTCCTGCGAGTCCGTGCTGGATCTCGCCCGCAGGCACGGCGTCGACATGCCGATCACCGAGACGGTCGTCGGCATCGTGCACGAGGGCAAGTCCCCGGTGGTCGCCGTCAAGGAGCTGATGTCGCGCAGCGCGAAGCCCGAGCGACACTGAGCCACGGGGTCGTTTTTTGCCTCGTTCGCCGCAGGGGTGGGCGCTGTCTCAGGGCACTACCACCGGGTACTCTCAACGCGATATGAGCACCGAGAACCTCCCCCAGAGCCCTGAGCAGCCGCCTCGCAAGCCGCGCGTGGCCGTCGTGTTCGGCGGGCGCAGCTCCGAACACGGGATCTCCGTGGTCACCGCCGGCGCCGTCCTGCGGGCCATCGACCGGACCAGGTACGACGTCCTGCCGATCGGCATCACCCGGGACGGCCGCTGGGCGCTCACCGCGGACGAACCGGAACGCATGGCGATCACCGAGCGCCGTACGCCGAACGTCGAGGAGCTCGCCGAGTCGAGCGAGGGCGGTGTGGTGCTCCCGGTGGATCCCGCGAACCGCGAAGTCGTCTACAGCGAGCCCGGATCCGTGCCCAAGGCGCTCGGTGAGGTCGACGTCGTCTTCCCCGTCCTGCACGGCCCCTACGGCGAGGACGGCACCCTGCAGGGCCTCCTGGAGCTCTCCGGTGTCCCGTACGTCGGCTCGGGTGTGCTCGCCTCGGCCGTCGGCCAGGACAAGGAGTACATGAAGCGGGTGTTCACCTCCTTCGGGCTCAAGGTCGGCCCGTACGTGGTGATCCGGCCCCGCGAGTGGGAGCGGGACGAGTCCGCGGCCCGCAAGAAGATCGTCGACTTCGCGGGCGAGCACGGCTGGCCGCTGTTCGTGAAGCCCGCCCGCGCGGGATCGTCGATCGGCATCACCAAGGTCGACGACCTGTCCGGCCTCGACGAGGCGATCGCCGAGGCGCAGAGCCACGACCCGAAGATCCTGGTCGAGGCGGCGCTGCGGGGCCGCGAGATCGAGTGCGGCGTCCTGGAGTTCGAGGACGGCCCGCGCGCGTCGGTCCCCGCCGAGATCCCCCCGCCGCAGGAGCACGCGTACTACGACTTCGAGGCGAAGTACATCGACTCGACCCCGGGGATCGTGCCGGCGCCGCTCACGCCCGAGGAGAAGGCCGAGGTGCAGAAGCTCGCGGTCGACGCCTTCGACGCGGCCTCCTGCGAGGGCCTGGTCCGCGCGGACTTCTTCCTCACCGAGGACGGCGAGTTCGTGATCAACGAGATCAACACGCTCCCCGGCTTCACGCCGATCTCGATGTACCCGCAGATGTGGGAGAAGAGCGGGATCGGCTACCCCGAGCTGGTGGACCGGCTGATCCAGGCGGCACTTCGCAGGCGGACGGGGCTCCGGTAGCGGGCGCGGGCGGCTAGTCGGCGATCCCTTCGGGGATCGCCTTCTTTATGCCGGGCGCCAGGTCCACCAGCGGCGCCATGCCGTCCGCGGTGCGGTCCTCGGGGATCGTCACCTCGACGTACGCCTTGCGCAGGGTCGTGGTGAACCGGAACGACCCGTCGTCCTGCTTCTCCAGCAGCCAGCCCACGTTGTCGACCTCGACCCCGTCGGCCTCCGGATCGTCCATCTTCGAGGGCCGCCGGACACCGCACCGCAGTATGATCGCCGGGTCACCCCAGCCCGCGGTCAGCGTGGACGCGGGCTCGGGATCTTGACGGTCCTGGTCGTCGACCTTGGACGGCAGTACCCGGTCCAGTTCTCGGCACAGCTTCGCAACGCCCGCCCCCGGCGAGGGAACCGCCGCCGACGCGCTGTCGTCTGCGGAGGAGCAGCCCGCGACGGTGATCAGCAGGGCGAGCGCGGACAGGCCGAGTGGCCGGTGACGGAAAAAGTTCACCGGCCAAGGGTAGACGGGGGCTACAGATGGACGACCGGGCAGGTCAGGGTACGCGTGATGCCGTCCACCTGCTGGACCTTGGCGACCACCATCCGGCCCAGGTCGTCCACGGTGTCGGCCTGTGCGCGGACGATCACGTCATACGGTCCTGTCACGTCCTCGGCCTGGATGACTCCAGGAATCTTGCTGATCGTCTCGGCGACGGTCGACGCCTTGCCGACCTCTGTCTGGATCAGGATGTACGCCTGTACCACGGAACCTCCAGGGCGGCCACGAGGATCATGTGGGGAAAAGGAACGCCACGGTATCGCGTCGCCGCTCGTCGCGGGGAGACCCGCGGGGACGCGGACACCCGTGCCGGGGTGCGGACAGGACAGAAGTTCACGGTCCCCTCGACCGTATCGAGGACACTGATGACGCGCGACCGGGCACGGCACGGCACAGAAGGGGCGTAAGGGCAATGAAGGGCACTGTTGGTGAGCTCGGCGAGTTCGGGCTCATCAGGGAGCTCACCTCCCGTCTCACCACCACCCCGGCGGTCCGGGTGGGTCCCGGCGACGACGCCGCGGTGGTCGCCGCGCCCGACCGCAGGGTCGTGGCGAGCACCGACATCCTTCTGGAGGGCCGGCACTTCCGCCGCGACTGGTCCACGGCCTACGACGTGGGGCGCAAGGCGGCCGCGCAGAACCTCGCGGACATCGCCGCCATGGGCGCCGTGCCGACCGCCCTGCTGCTGGGCCTGGTCGTGCCCGCCGAACTCCCCGTCACCTGGCCCTCGGAGCTCATGGACGGCCTGCGCGACGAGTGCCAGGTCGCGGGCGCGTCGGTGGTCGGCGGGGACGTCGTACGAGGGGACACGATCATGGTCTCCATCACCGCCCTCGGTGATCTGCGGGGTCAGGAGCCGGTGACCCGGGGCGGCGCCCAGCCCGGCGACCTCGTGGCGGTCACCGGCTGGCTGGGCTGGTCGGCCGCCGGGTACGCGGTGCTCGCCCGCGGCTTCCGCTCACCGCGGGCCTTCGTCGAGGCGCACCGGCGCCCCGAGCCGCCGTACCACGCGGGGCCGGCCGCCGCCGCGCTCGGCGCTACCGCGATGTGCGACGTGAGCGACGGGCTGATCGCCGACCTCGGGCACATCGCGGAGGCCAGCAAGGTCCGTATCGACGTCCGCTCCGGTGCGATCGACATCCCGACCCAGATGCACGACATCGGGCAGGCCGTCGGTGTCGACCCCCTTCAGTGGGTGCTGACCGGGGGAGAGGACCACGCGATCGTGGCGACCTTCCCGCAGGACGTGAAACTGCCCGCCCGCTGGAAGGTCATCGGCGAGGTCCTCAACCCCTCGGCGCTGCCCCAGGTGACGGTCGACGGGGCGCCCTGGACCAGCAAGGGCGGCTGGGACCACTTCGGCGGGGACATCGAGTCGTGAAGCCCCTGGTGCTCACGGTGGCGGGCTCCGACTCCGGCGGGGGCGCCGGGATCCAGGCCGACCTGAAGACCATGCTCGCGCTCGGCGTGCACGGCATGAGTGTCGTCACGGCCGTCACCGCGCAGAACTCCCTCGGCGTACAGGGCGCCTGGGAGCTGCCCGTCGAGGCGGTGCGGGCCCAGTACCGCAGTGTCGTGGACGACATCGGCGTCCAGGCCGTCAAGACCGGGATGCTCGCCTCGGCCGAACTCGTCGAGGCGGTGGCCGAGTTGATCGGCGCCACCGACGCCCCGGCGGTGATCGACCCGGTCGGTGTCTCCAAGCACGGCGACTCGCTGCTGGCCTCGTCCGCCCTGGAATCCGTCCGGCGACGGCTGCTCCCGGTGGCCACGGTCGCCACCCCGAACCTCGACGAGGTGACCCAGCTCACCGGCGTACGGGTCGAGTCGGAGTCCCACCTGCGGGACGCCGCCGACGCCGTCCTGTCGTACGGGCCGAAGTGGGTGCTCATCAAGGGCGGCCATCTGACCGGCGACGCCGTCGACCTGCTCACCGACGGCTCCGCGGAGCACTGGCTGCGCGCGCCCCGCCACGACAACCGGCACACCCACGGCACCGGCTGCACCCTCGCCTCCGCGATCGCCTCGCAGCTCGCGAAGGGACAGTCCGTGCCGGAGGCGGTGACGGCCGCCAAGGAGTACGTCACCGGCGCGATCGCCGCCGGGTTCGCGCTCGGCGGCGGGATCGGTCCCGTGGATCATGGATGGCGGTTCCGTCAGCAGGCGGGCGCGTAGTACACGGACACCTGGTACACGGGCACGGCAAAAAGCCGGTCCACCTCTCGGTGGACCGGCTCAGTGCAGCGAACCAGCAGTGGCCGCGCGCTTAGCTGTGCGTCAGCGCGAGACCTTGCCGGCCTTGATGCACGAGGTGCAAGCGTTCACGCGCTTCGGCGTCCCGCCGACCACGGTACGGACGCGCTGGATGTTCGGGTTCCAGCGACGGGACGTACGGCGGTGCGAGTGCGAGATGTTGTTGCCGAAGCCCGGCCCCTTGCCGCAGACGTCGCAGTTGGCAGCCACGGGTCACTCCAAAGACTTCAGATGCACTTACGGTCGGATCCCGGCAAGCCGGGATCGAAGATCGTAGGATCAGGGATCTGAGTGGCACTGCCAGGGGGAATGGCCCGATCAGATCGGGCAACCGGAGCAGCATACAACGACTGCGCCAGTAGAACGAAACTACCATGGCTGACCAGGCACTCACTCCCGGCCCTCTTCCGGTGGACACCCATCCGGGGTCTACGCTGCGTCCAGTCCAGCAGCCCGAGGAGGCGCAGGTGGCATACGTGCCGCAGACATTCTTCGATGCTCTCGCGGTGCGCACCTGGTGCGGTCTGGCGCTGCGGGCGCTGGGCCGGGCGCGCGAGGAGATCGACGCGATCAACGTCTACCCGGTCGCCGACGGGGACACCGGCACCAACCTGTATCTGACGGCCGAGTCGGCGGTCGCGGCCGTGGAGGCCGTCTTCGAGGCCCACGACGCCCATGGCCAGGGAAAACCGGCACTCGCCGATGCCGCGCGCGCGATGGCGCACGGAGCCCTCATAGGCGCCCGCGGCAACTCGGGCACGATCCTCGCCCAGCTGCTGCGCGGCATGGCCCAGGTGCTCGCCGGCGACGGTGGGACGACTCACACGGACGGCGCGGGACTCGGGCTCGCCCTGCGGTACGCCGCCGACTCCGCCCGCCAGGCCGTGGCCCATCCGGTCGAGGGCACGGTCCTCACCGTCGCCTCGGCCGCCGCCGAAGCGGCCGGGGCGGCGGAGGGCGACTGCGGGACGGTCGCCCGGGCCGCCTACGAAGGGGCGCGCGCCGCGCTCGCTGCGACACCCGGCCAGCTGGCCGTCCTGGAGCGGGCCGGAGTGGTGGACGCCGGCGGGCGCGGGCTGGTGGCGGTGCTCGGGGCGCTGGTGGAGACGTTCACGGGGGAGGCGCCCAGGGCGGTGCCGGCGGCGAGCGGGGCGCCCCGGGAAGTCCCTGCGGGTTCCCCGGCCTCCCCCGCTTCCCCCGAGGAGTGCGCCGACGCCCCGGCCGCCGCAGGCCCCGCCTTCGAGGTGATCTACCTCCTGGAGGCCGACGACACCGCCGTCGCGCGGCTGCGGTCGCGGCTCGACGCGCTCGGGGACTCCCTCGTGGTGGTCGGCGGCGACGGACTGTGGAACGTCCATGTGCACGTCGACGACGCCGGCGCCGCCGTGGAGGCGGGTGTCGAGGCCGGGCGGCCGTACCGGATCCGCATCACGCACTTCGGCCTCGGTGACGTGCACACCACCGGCGCCGAACGGCAGCCCCGCGAGCGCGCCCAGCGTGCCGTCGTCGCCGTGGTGCCCGGTGCGGGCCTGGCCGGGCTCTACGCCGAGGCCGGCGCGACCACCGTGCTCGCCCGCCCCGGGGAGCCGCCCGCGAGCGGAGAGCTCGTGGAGGCCGTACGGCGGGCCCACGCGCGCGAGGTGGTGCTGCTGCCCAACGACGCCGACCTGCGCCACACCGCGGCCGCCGCGGCCGAGCAGGCCCGCACGGAGGGCATCCGGGTCGCGCTGATCCCGACCCGGTCCGCGGTCCAGGGCATCGCGGCGCTCGCCGTGCACGAACCGGAGCGCCGGTTCGACGAGGACGTCGTCCAGATGACCTCGGCGGCCGGCGCGACCCGCTACGCCGAGGTCACCGTCGCCGAACGCCAGTCCTGGACCATGGCCGGCATCTGCCAGGCCGGTGACGTCCTCGGGCTCATCGACGGAGACGTGGCGGTGATCGGCTCGGACGTCAGCGTCACCGCCGAGGCCGTCCTGGACCGCATGCTCTCGGCCGGCGGCGAGCTGGTCACCCTCGTCCTCGGCGACGAGGCCCCCGAGAGCGTCGCCGACCACTTGGAGACGCGCGTACGGGAGTCGTACCTCGCCGTGGACACCGTGGTGTACCGGGGCGGACGGCAGGGGGCCCTGCTGCTCATCGGGGTCGAGTAGAACCCCAGGGCGATCAGCTGTCCTGCCTCTCCTGTCCCTCCTGCCTTTCCTGTCCCTCCATGAGCTCCAGCATCTGTTCCGCCTCGGCCCGCCGCGCCTGTGCCGTCCCGTCGGCCCCGTCCGCGTCGCCATAGGAGTCGCCGTCGGAGTCGCCGTAGGAGTCGAGCACCGCACGCGCGCGTGCCGCCGCCTCCGCGGGTCGGCTCAGGTCGATCGCCAGCCAGCCGGCCGCGAGTTCGGCACCGGTCCGGGCGTCCAGGGCGTCGTCCCCGAGCGAGGCGAACACGACCACCGCCTCCACCACCTGCTCCAGCGCCTCCTCCAGCACCGCCCGGATCGAGTCGTCCCCGGCGTCCTCCGGCACGGAACGGGCGATGAGGTCCCCGAACTGTCGGCGTGTGTGCCCGAGTTCGCCGACCAGCCGCTGCCGCGCCTCCTCGTCGGCCCCCGTGTCACCCAGCGCGGCCTCGCACTCCCGGACCGCGTCCGCCATCAACTCCCGGGCCGCCTCCGCCCCGTCCTCCGCGCGCAGCGCGAGCCAGGCGCGGGCCCACAGGGAGCGGACGAGGCCGTGCACGTTGCCCAGCTCACGCCACAGAGCGCCCGCGCGCGCGTACGCCCGGTCGGCCTCGGCGGGCAGCCCCGCGGCCCCGAGCGACTCGGCGGCGAGGTGGGCGAGGGTGGCATGGTCGTGCTGCTCGGGCCATTGCCGGGCGATCTCGGCGGCCTGCAGGCGCCGTTCGGCCGCCTCCCGGTGTTCGCCCAGCTCGCTCAGACAGTCGCCGAGCCACCACTGCGTCTGGACGACAGCTCCCTCGCCGTGCTGGTCCGCGCTCAGGTCGGGCAGCGCCGACTCCAGCACCTCGGCTGCCTCGGCCCACCGGCCGAGACGCAGCAGGAAGCCACCCAGCTGGTGCCGGGCCAGCGCACCCAGCGTCGGTCCTTCCCCGGCCTCGTCGGCCCAGTGAGCGGCCTCCAAGGCATGCTCGGCGGCCTCCTCGGCCAGGCCCCGGCCGCCGACGACCTCGGCGAGCTGGAGATGCAGCTGGGCCCGTCCGACCGCCTCCAGGTGCGGCCCGCCGTGCTCCAGGGCCGCCCGCAGCGCCTGTTCCGTCCCGGCCGGATCGCCCAGGTGGTGCAGGAGCCCGGCCAGCCTGGCCTCGTACTCCACCGCGAACCACGGCAGTCCCGCCTCCACGAACGCGGCCGCGGCCCACGCGAACAGCTCCGCCGCCCCCTGCACGTCCCCGGTCCGCGCGGCCAGCTCCGCCAGCATCGCCTGCGCCTCGGCGACCCGTGCGGCGAGCCGCACATCGTCCCCGGTCCGCCCCTCGACGAGGGCGAGCACCTCCCGTACGGCCGACTCGGCGTCGCTCAGGAACGCCTCGTCGTCGCCCTCGTGCACCCGTCGCATCAGGATCCGCGCCCGGGACATCAGCACCGACGCCGTCTGCCGTACACCGGTGCCGTCCACGGAGTAGAGCGCGAGGACCTCGTCGTACGGCCCGGCGATCGCGGCGAGCGCCTCGTCCACGTCGCCCGCCAGCGCGCGCACGTACGCGGCACGCGCGTGTGCGGCCAGCGACTCGCCCGGGTCGCCCGCCTCCGCGTACAACTCGGCGGCCCGCTCGAACAGTTGGAGACCCTCCGGGCCCAAATCCATCGCCTCGTGGTCGGCGATCTCCGCCCGGTCCCGCGGGTCCAGCTCGATGCCCTCGGCGGCCCGCGCGACCGCCGCCCACGCCTCCACGGCGTTCGGCTGGAGGGTGTCCGACAGTCGCCGGGCCTCGGCGACCAGCGCGGCCGGATCGGGCTCTCGGGCGGTCGCGGGGGCGGGCGGCGCCACCGCGGGAGCGGCGACCGTCCGGACCGCCCGCACGCCCAGCGGCAGCCGTTCCACCAGCGGCCGCTGCGCCATACGCGCGCGTGCCCGCTCGCTGACGCGGGCCGTGCCGTTGCGCTCGTCGAAGCGGGCGGCCAGCACGAGGGCCTCCGCGCGCGCGTGGGCGGCGAGCTCGGCCGCGGTCCAGGACCGGCCCGCGGGCCCCGGCACCGGCCGGTCGGCCGGACCGAGCTCGACGAGACGGTCCATGAGCAGCGCCACCACGGCCATGAAGTCCAGCCTGCTGCGGGGATGGCCGTCGTCCGTGAAGTACGCGGGACGCTCCGCGAGCAGTTCCAGGGCCCGTGCCTCGTTGCCGCTGAGTGCGCAGAACTCGACGTGGTCGGCGTAGGCGCTGCGCATGCTCTCCATGGACCGCACGAGCCGGAAGCCCCGCAGGTGGTTGGCGCGCGCCTCGTCGAGGCGGCCCAGGCGCAGCAACGGCGTGAGGGAGGACGCGAGGGCCGCGTGCGGCTCGTGCGCGCATGTGAACTCGCCCTCCAGGACCGGCGCCCACAGGTCGAGCGCCTCCTCGTCCCGCCCGCGCTGTACCTGCCACCAGCCCTGCTCGTGCAGCTCGCAGGCGTGGCAGTCGGCCATGCTGTCCCGGTCGGCGGCCAGCCACGCGGCGTACGCGCGCCCGGCCCGCTCCAGATCCCCGACGTGCGCGGCCACGCTGTACTCGGCGCTGCGCACGGCCCGTTCGGAGTGCCCGGCCAGCCGGTAGCGGTGCTCCATCTCGCCGAGCCACTTCTCGACGGCGGCGAGCGGGATGTGCGGCTGGTCGAGCATGCCGGCCGTCATCCACTTGAAGACCCAGTGCAGCGAGTGCGTCTCGTACTCGTCGAAGTTCTCGGGGTGCTCGTCCCACATGCGCAGCAGCCGCGCGAAGGGGACGAACATCTTGGCCTTCTCGGAGCTGTAGTTGTAGACCTTCAGCTGGTGCCCGAGCGCCTCGACGACCGCGAGCGGGATGTTCAGCTTCTCCGCCTCGGCGAGCAGCTGTTCCGCGCGCGCGTTGCGGGCGGGCCCCTCCGGTTCCTCGGCGTTCTCCGCCATCGCCTGGCGCAGTGCGTCGAAGGCTGTGACCCCGTCGATCCCGTCGACCCCGCTCATCAGCGGCCCTCCTCGCCGTTCGTGACCCACTCCAGCAGGCCCATGAAGGCCCGGTTCAGCAGTGCCGAGTCCGCGGGCCGCAGCGGCCGCTGGGCCATCAGCAGCGCCTGCCCGTACAGGGACTCGGTGGCGGTGCCGATCAGCTCCGGATCGCCCAGCGAACCGATCCGCCGTACCAGCGGGTTGAGATGGTTCAGCACGAGACGCGCGCGTGGGGCGCTGCCGCGCAGCGAGCCGAGGATGCCCGCCCACAGGTCGTCGGCCCCCTCCTCGGCCTCCGCCCGTGCCTGTTCGTGCCGGGCGTCCCGGTCGTCCAGGTGCAGCGCGGGCACGGACAGCGGCCGGAAGGCACGCAGGACCACGTCACAGCCCAGCGGGTCCAGCCTGGCCCGCGCGGCCGCCAGGAAGCCGGACAGCGCCAGCTCCTCGGCCGGATCGACGAGGTCCATGTGGGCGGTGACGGTGTCCGCGTCCAGCTCCGCGACGACCGTGCCCGGCCGCACCGAGGGCAGCGCCTCGACCAGGTCGCTGTCGTACGTGTAACCGCCGTTGACCACGCCGACGCCCTGGGCGGAGGCGATCGGCGCGACCTGCCGGTACTCCTCGACGGTCCGCGTGAAGTGCACCACCGCGTGCCGCTGCGCGAACTCCTCCAGCGACAGCCGCCCGTCGGTCGTCTCGAACGGCAGCCACGGCAGCATCGTGCGCAGCATGTCCGGGTCGTGCCGCGCGAGCGACTTCACACCCAGGTGGTGCACGGACAGGAAGGCCGCGAGCCGCTCCGGATCCCCGGCGGCGAGGCCGGTCAGCCAGGACCGGATCCGCTCCCCGAGCGCCTCCCGTACGGCGGCCAGCGTCTCGTCCTCGTACAGCGACTCGCGCGAGGCCGTGGGCCGCAGGCTGTCGGTGTCCAGGACGCAGCGCACGAAGAACGCCCAGTCCGGCAGCAGCTGTTCGGCCCGTTCGGTCAGCAGCATGCCCTTGAGATGGACACGGTGAGTCGCCCGCTGGGCGGGACTGACGGCCGAGGGAAGGACGTAGGCCACGCCCCGGATCCCGGCCAGCGGCACGTTCAGCTCGATCGAGTCCAGTGGGGTGAAGCCGAACAGCTCGTGACAGTGCCGGGCCAGGGCCACCCTGCGGGTGGCGGGGGAGGGGTAGGGCCGGTCCCAGGGCGCGGGCAGATCGGTGACCGCCTCGTCGCCGACCCGGACGTCGTACGGCAGCAGCGAGCCGAAGTCCCGGGCGAGCCGCAGGACCCGCTCGGGCGTGAGCCACTCGCCGGCACCCGCCCGCGCGACCAGGTGCACGGTGGTGCCCGGCTCGGGACGGGCGTCGTGGGGCAGCGTCCGCACCCGGTACGAACCGTCGTCGCTCGCCGTCCACTCCACGGGCGGCGCGTCCGGCGTACGGGCGCTGCGGCTGACCACCCGGATCCGCTCGGCCACCACGAAACAGGCGAGCAGACCGATGCCGAACTGCCCGAGGAACTCGGAGCGCACCTCCTGGAGGCCCTCGGCCCGCTTGGAGCTGCGTCCGATGGTGGCCAGCAGGTCGTGCACGTCCGCCTCGGTGAGCCCGATCCCGGAGTCCTCGACCCGCAGGGTGCCGTTCTCGGCGTACAACCGCACCCGGGCCGGGGCGTCCGGCTGTTCGGACCGCCGGGCCGTGATCGCGTCCACCGCGTTCTGGAGCAGCTCGCGCAGATAGACCTTGGGGCTGGAGTAGAGGTGATGGGACAGGAGGTCCACCAGACCGCGCAGGTCGACCTGGAACGTATGAGGTTGCTGAGGTACCTGGGGTGTCTGTGATGACTGTGAGGTCTGGGAATCCATCGTCGCAGCGCCGGCGGGGGGAACGTGCACGCGGCGCGGGGTCGGGCGGTCCCGGGTGGGGCGGGGGTCCGCGGATGGCCGGAGCGCGCCATCCTAAGTCCCCAACCAGCCGTCTGACCAGGGGTTTCCCAGTATGTATACGGCAATGTCAGTGGTGTGGTGTGCAATGGATCTCGTGCCCGCGCTGGAAGAACCACTGAAGAAGGTGCTCGGCCCCGCCACCGCGAAGGTGATGGCCGAGCATCTCGGCCTGCACTCCGTCGGCGACCTCCTGCACCACTACCCGCGCCGCTACGAGGAGCGCGGGCAGCTGACCCACCTCGCCGACCTGCCCATGGACGAGCACGTCACCGTGGTCGCCCAGGTCGCCGACGCCCGGCTGCACACCTTCGCCTCGGCCAAGGCGCCGCGCGGCAAGGGGCAGCGACTGGAGGTCACCATCACGGACGGCAGCGGCCGCCTCCAACTGGTCTTCTTCGGCAACGGCGTCCACAAGCCCCACAAGGAACTTCTGCCGGGCACCCGCGCACTGTTCGCCGGCAAGGTCTCCCTGTTCAACCGCCGCCTCCAACTGGCCCATCCGGCCTACGAGTTGCTGCGCGGAGCCGATGACGAGGCGGCGGAGACGGTGGAGAGCTGGGCGGGCGCCCTGATCCCCCTCTACCCCGCCACCGCCAAACTGGAGTCCTGGAAGATCGGCAAGGCGGTCCAGACGGTCCTGCCGAGCGCCCAGGAGGCGGTGGACCCCCTCCCGGAGTCCCTCCGCGAGGGCCGCGGCCTGATCCCCCTGCCCGAGGCCCTCCTCAAGATCCACCGTCCGCACACCAAGGCCGACATCGCCGACGCGCACGCCCGTCTCAAGTGGGACGAGGCCTTCGTCCTCCAGGTCGCCCTCGCCCGCCGCCGGCACGCGGACGCCCAACTCCCCGCGGTGCCGAGGAAACCGGCTCCGGAGGGCCTCCTCACGGCCTTCGACGACCGCCTCCCCTTCACCCTCACGGAAGGCCAGCAGAAGGTCTCGAAGGAGATCTTCGACGACCTGGCCACGGACCATCCGATGCACCGGCTGCTGCAGGGCGAGGTCGGATCGGGAAAGACTCTGGTGGCCCTGCGCGCCATGCTCGCCGTCGTCGACGCGGGCGGACAGGCCGCCATGCTGGCCCCCACCGAGGTGCTCGCCCAGCAGCACCACCGCTCGGTCGTGGAGATGATGGGCGAGCTCGCCGAGGGCGGCATGCTGGGCGGCTCCGAGCAGGGCACCAAGATCGTGCTGCTCACCGGTTCGATGGGCACGGCCGCGCGCCGACAGGCGATGCTGGATTTGGTCACCGGTGAGGCCGGGATCGTGATCGGCACCCACGCGCTGATCGAGGACAAGGTGCAGTTCCACGACCTGGGCCTGGTCGTGGTGGACGAACAGCACCGGTTCGGTGTCGAACAGCGCGACGCCCTGCGGGGCAAGGGAAAGCAGCCGCCCCACCTCCTCGTCATGACGGCCACCCCCATCCCGCGCACGGTCGCCATGACGGTCTTCGGCGACCTGGAGACCTCCGTCCTGGACCAGCTCCCGGCCGGCCGCTCCCCGATCGCCAGCCATGTGGTGCCGGCCGCGGACAAGCCCCACTTCCTCACCCGCGCCTGGGAACGCGTCCGCGAGGAGGTGGAGAACGGCCACCAGGCCTACGTCGTCTGCCCCCGCATCGGCGACGAGGAGGACGACCCCAAGAAGTCCGCCAAGCAGAAGTCCCCCGAGGACGAGGCAGACAAGCGCCCGCCGCTCGCCGTCCTGGACATCGCCGACCAGCTCGCCAAGGGCCCCCTGAGCGGCCTGCGCGTCGAGGTGCTGCACGGCCGGATGCACCCCGACGACAAGGACGCGGTCATGCGCCGCTTCGCCGCCGGCGAGACCCACGTCCTGGTCGCCACCACGGTCATCGAGGTCGGCGTCAACGTCCCCAACGCCACGGCGATGGTCATCATGGACGCCGACCGCTTCGGCGTCTCCCAGCTCCACCAGCTGCGCGGCCGGGTGGGCCGGGGTTCGGCGCCCGGGCTGTGCCTGCTGGTCTCGGAGATGCCCGAGGCGAGCCCGGCCCGTCAGCGGCTGAACGCGGTCGCATCGACGCTGGACGGCTTCGAGCTGTCCCGCATCGACCTGGAACAGCGCCGCGAGGGCGATGTCCTGGGCCAGGCCCAGTCCGGCGCCCGGACCTCGCTGCGGGTCCTCGCCGTGATCGAGGACGAGGAGATCATCGCGGAGGCGAGGCAGGAGGCGACGGCGGTGGTGGAGGCGGACCCGGACCTGGCGAGCCTTCCCGGCCTGCGCACGGCCCTGGAGGCGCTTGTGGACGAGGAGAGGGAGCAGTACCTGGAAAAGGGCTGAGAAACTGGATCCGTAACCACCCACGAACAAGGACCGAAGATGACGCGCGTGATCGCGGGCAGAGCCGGCGGACGCCGCCTGGCCGTCCCGCCGGGCAACGGAACCCGGCCCACCTCCGACCGGGCGCGCGAAGGTCTCTTCTCCACCTGGCAGTCCCTCCTCGGCGGCCCCCTGGCAGGTGAACGGGTCCTGGACCTCTACGCCGGATCGGGCGCGGTCGGTTTGGAAGCCCTCTCCCGCGGTGCGAGCCACACCCTCCTGGTCGAGGCCGACGCGAGAGCCGCCCGCACCATCCGCGAGAACGTCAAAAACCTCGGCCTGCCCGGCGCCGAGGTCCGCGCGGGCAAGGCCGAACAAATCATCCAGCAAGGGGCGCCGGCACAGCCGTACGACCTCGTCTTCCTGGACCCGCCGTACCGAGTCACGGATCACGATCTTCGCGAGATTCTGCTCACACTCCGCACGGAACACTGGCTCGCACCGGAGGCCCTCGTCACCGTGGAGCGCAGCACCAGAGGCGGAGAGTTCCACTGGCCGCCCGGATTCGACGCGGTCAAGGCCCGTCGCTACGGCGAGGGAACGTTTTGGTACGGTCGCGCCGCCTCTACGTGCGAAGACGCACGATGACCGGACCGGAGAGCGAGGGATCTCAAGTGCGCCGCGCCGTTTGTCCCGGGTCGTTCGACCCGATCACCAACGGACACCTCGACATCATCTCCCGCGCCTCCAGACTGTACGACGAGGTCTACGTCGCGGTGATGATCAACAAGTCCAAGAAGGGCCTGTTCGAGATCGACGAACGGATCGACCTGATCCGCGAGGTCACCGCCGAGTACGGCAACGTGATCGTCGAGGCCTTCCACGGCCTGCTCGTCGACTACTGCAAGGAGCGCGACATCCCGGCCATCGTCAAGGGCCTGCGCGCGGTCAGCGACTTCGACTACGAGCTCCAGATGGCCCAGATGAACAACGGCCTGAGCGGTGTCGAGACCCTTTTCGTGCCGACCAACCCCACCTACAGCTTCCTGTCCTCCTCGCTCGTCAAGGAGGTCGCGACCTGGGGCGGAGACGTCTCCCACCTGGTCCCCCCGAGGGTCCTGGAAGCCCTGAACGAACGCCTCCGCAAGGGCTGATGGGACTACAGTCGTCCCGTCCGTCTCCAATACGGCTGTAGAGAGTGGCGAGCACAGGTGGACGTGCAGAAGAAGCTCGACGAGATCGTGTCCACGGTCTCCGGCGCCCGGTCGATGCCCATGTCGGCCTCGGTGATCGTCAACCGCGCCGAACTGCTCGCGATGCTCGAAGAGCTGCGCCAGGCCCTGCCGGGCTCCCTCGCGCAGGCCCAGGAGCTGATCGGCGACCGTGACCAGATGGTCGAGCAGGCCCGCCAGGAGGCCGAGCGCATCATCTCCACGGCCCACGCCGAGCGCGGCTCCCTGATCTCCGACACCGAGATCGCCCGCCGCTCCCAGGCGGAGGCCGACCGGATCCTCGACGAGGCCCGGCAGGAGGCCGAGGAGGTCCGCGCGGAGGCCGACGACTACGTCGACTCCAAGCTCGCCAACTTCGAGGTCGTCCTCACCAAGACCCTCGGCTCGGTCGGCCGCGGCCGCGAGAAGCTCCTCGGTACCGGCCCGGGTCTCGACGAGCACGGCTACGAGGACGAGGACGCCCCCGAGCGCAGCCACGACCCCGAGACGCTGCGCAAGGACGCCGACTCCTACGTCGACGCCAAGCTCGGCGCCTTCGAGGCGGTCCTCGCCAAGACCCTGGAGGCCGTCGGCCGCGGCCGCCAGAAGCTGCACGGCCGTATCGCCACCGACGACCTCGGCGCCCTCGCCGACAACACCGCCACCGTCCAGCACTCCAGCGACGCCGACTACCTGGCCGACCTCACCGCCCTCGCCGAGCAGGACAACCGGGCCGCGGCCCAGGCGGCCCAGGCCGAGCAGCCGGAGTACGCCCAGCAGCCGGCGTACGGCTACCAGCAGCAGAGCGACGCCTACGCCGGCTACCAGCAGCAGCCCGATCCCTACGCCCAGCAGGACCAGTACGGCTACCAGCAGGCCGACCCCTACGCCTACCAGGGGTACGACCAGCAGCAGTACGACCAGAACCAGGCCCAGCAGGCCCAGCAGGCCCACCAGCCGCAGCAGGCCCAGCAGAACTACGCCCTCGACGAGATCAGCCTCTTCGACACCGGCATGATCACGCCGGAGCAGTTGAGGGCGTACGAACAGGGTCGCGGTCAGTAGGAGACCACCGGATTGGGCCGTGAGCGAAAGGTCCAGTATCCTGGCTCTTCGGTCGCGTGTACGTCCGCGATCACCGCTGCCCGGGAACACCGAAGGGCGGCATCCCCCCAAGTTCCAAGATCGAAAGCAGGAATGGCCCTGAACGCCCGCCTCGACCACCGCAACCCTCTCGTGTTCGACACACACGAGCTGGGCCGGCGTCCTGGCGCGCTGCAGCGCCTGACCCGTGAGATCGACGCTCCCAAGGACCTCGGTATCCAGGGAGTGATCGGAGTGCCGGAAGGCGCCCCGGTCGAGCTCGAACTCCGCCTGGAGTCGGTCATGGAAGGGGTGCTTGTCACAGGCACCGCCCGTGCACAGGCCAAGGGGGAGTGCGTAAGGTGTCTGGAGCCGCTCGAGCTGGCGCTCGAAGCGGACTTCCAGGAGATGTTCTCGTACCCTGACGCCGACGACCGGGGCCGCGTGAAAGCGGCGGAACCGGCCGACGACGCCGAGAAAGACGAGGACAGGCTCTTCATCGAGGACGGCCTGTTCGACCTCGAACCCGTGCTGCGTGATGCGGTGGTGCTCGCACTGCCGATGCAGCCGGTGTGCCAGGACGACTGCCTGGGCCTGTGCTCCGAATGCGGAGAGCGGCTCACGGACGACCCGGACCACCACCATGACGCCGTCGACATCCGTTGGGCGGCACTGCAGGGACTCGCCGGTTCACTCGAAGACGGCGAGAAGGACGAGATGAGTGGCGAAGCGCCTCGATCGGCGCCCGCCAACGAGAAGCAGGAGAAGTAGCCGTGGCTGTTCCGAAGCGGAAGATGTCGCGCAGCAACACGCGCCACCGCCGGTCGCAGTGGAAGGCTGCGGTCCCCACCCTGGTTGCGTGCGAGCGCTGCCACGAGCCCAAGCTGCAGCACATCGCGTGCCCCGCTTGCGGCACCTACAACAAGCGCCAGGTCCTCGAGGTCTGAGCGGCTGGTGAGAGGCACTGTGTCCACGCCGAAGAAGAACGCGGGCGACAACCAGGCCTCGTCCCACACGCTGTTGGAAGGGCGGCTCGGGTACAAGCTCGAGTCCGCCCTTCTGGTGCGTGCGCTGACCCACCGTTCGTACGCGTACGAGAACGGCGGTCTGCCGACCAATGAGCGTCTGGAGTTCCTCGGGGACTCCGTACTCGGCCTCGTGGTCACGGACACGCTGTACACGACCCACCCCGACCTGCCCGAAGGCCAACTGGCCAAGTTGCGGGCCGCGGTGGTCAACTCACGTGCACTGGCGGAGGTCGGCCGCGGGCTCGACCTGGGTTCCTTCATCCGGCTCGGCCGTGGTGAAGAGGGCACAGGCGGCCGGGACAAGGCGTCCATCCTCGCCGACACCCTGGAAGCGGTGATCGGCGCGGTCTATCTCGACCAGGGTCTCGATGCGGCGAGCGAGCTCGTCCATCGGCTTTTCGACCCACTGATCGAGAAGTCCTCCAACCTCGGTGCCGGCCTGGACTGGAAGACCAGTCTCCAGGAGCTCACCGCGACCGAAGGGCTCGGCGTGCCCGAGTACCTGGTCACGGAGACCGGCCCCGACCACGAGAAGACCTTCACTGCTGCCGCCCGCGTCGGAGGCGTCTCGTACGGCACCGGCACCGGCCGCAGCAAGAAGGAGGCGGAGCAGCAGGCCGCGGAGTCCGCCTGGAGGTCCATCCGGGCCGCAGCGGACGAGCGCGCCAAGGCGGCGGCCGAGAAGGCCGTTGAGATCATCGAGGCCGTCGAGGCCGTTGAGATCATCGAAGCCGCCGAGGACGACGACGAGGGTCCGTCGTCCGTCTCCGCCTGACGCCTGGAAGCACCAGCGCGTCCGGAAGAACAGCGCAGCCGAGCGCCTGCCCCCGAACACCGGGGCGGGCGCTCGGCTCATACACCGGTCTGTGACGGGGGAGCCCCATGCCCGAGTTGCCCGAGGTCGAGGTCGTACGGCGAGGCCTCGAGCGGTGGGTCGCCCACCGTACGGTCGCCGAGGCCGAGGTGCTGCACCCGCGCGCGGTCCGCCGTCACCTCGCCGGTGCCGACGACTTCGCGCACCGCCTCAAGGGCCACCGCGTCGGCACCCCGAGCCGCCGCGGGAAGTACCTCTGGCTGCCCCTGGAGGACACCGGCCAGTCGGTCCTGGCCCACCTCGGGATGAGCGGCCAGCTGCTGGTCCAGCCGCATGCCGCGCCCGACGAGAAGCACCTGAGGATCCGGGTGAGGTTCGCCGACGAGGTGGACACCGAACTCCGCTTCGTCGACCAACGCACCTTCGGCGGACTGTCGTTGCACGACAACACCCCCGACGGCCTGCCCGACGTCATCGCGCACATCGCGCGCGACCCCCTCGACCCGCTCTTCGACGACGACGCCTTCCACCAGGCCCTGCGCCGCAAGCGCAGCACCATCAAACGGGCCCTGCTGGACCAGTCGTTGATCAGCGGAGTCGGCAACATCTATGCGGACGAGGCGCTGTGGCGCTCCCGCATCCACTACGAGCGCCCCACCGGCACCTTCACGCGCCCCCGCACCGCGGAACTCCTGGGCCACGTCCGGGACGTGATGAACGCGGCCCTCTCGGTCGGCGGCACCAGCTTCGACAGCCTGTACGTCAACGTCAACGGCGAGTCCGGGTACTTCGACCGCTCCCTCGACGCGTACGGCCGTGAGGGGCTGCCGTGCAAGCGGTGCGGTACGCCGATGCGCCGGCGGCCCTGGATGAACCGGTCCAGCTACTTCTGCCCGAGGTGTCAGCGGGCGCCGCGCGTCACGTCGTAGCGCTCACGGGCGGCCAGGACATCGTCCATGCGGCCCTCGACGAAGTGGATGAGGCCCAGCAGGCGCTCGGCCAGCTCGTGGCCCAGCGGGGTCAGCTCGTAGTCGACGCGGGGCGGGTTGGTGGGCTGGGCCTCGCGGTGGACCAGGCCGTCGCGCTCCAGTGCCTGGAGCGTCTGGGAGAGCATCTTCTCGCTCACGCCGTCGACCCGGCGGCGCAGCTCGTTGAAGCGCAGCGAGCCCTCGTACAGGGCGCCGAGGGTGAGGGCGCCCCAGCGGCCCGTCACATGCTCCAGGGTGCCGCGTGAGGGGCATGCCTTGGCGAACACGTCGTACGCGAGGTCCCGCGCCTCCGTGAGCTGCTGCGTGGTGTCCATATCACGAGCGTACTGGAAGAGAGCACTAACCGACAGGTCGCACTAACGAAAAGTTAGTGCGACCGGCTGGTCTCTAGTACCCGAAGTCCTGGGTCCACCAGGGGCCACCCGCACCGAACTGCACGCCCACGCCCAGCGTCTTGAAGTCGCAGTTCAGGATGTTGGCCTTGTGGCCGGGGCTGTTCATCCAGGCTTCCATGACCGAGGCCGCGTCGGCCTGGCCGCGGGCGATGTTCTCGCCGCCGAGGCTGGTGATCCCGGCCTTCGCCGCGCGGTCCCACGGGGTGGCGCCGCTCGGGTCGGTGTGGTCGAAGAAGCCCTGGTCGGCCATGGCCTTGCTGAAGGTCTCGGCGAGCTGGGTCAGCGCGCTGTTCGCGGCGACCGGGCTGCACCCGACCTTCGCCCGCTCGACGTTGACGAGCCTGAGCACCTCGGCCTCGGCGGCGGCCTCCGTGGAGACCTCCACCGGAGCCGCGGTCTCCTTCTTCGCCGGCTCCCGCTCCTTCTGCGAAGGGGGCGTCTTCGGCTTCTTGCTCGGCGTGGCCGCCGGCTTCTTCGTCGGCTTCTCGGTGGGCTTCTCGGTCGGCGCGGCCGTCGAGGTCGAGGGGGCCGGCGAGGGCGAGGAGGCGCGCTCGGCGTCCCGGCTCGTCGACGAGCCGTCCTCGCGGCTGTCGGCGCTGCCGGAGGTGCCGCCCTGCTCGGCGGGGGAGTTGGTCGGCGAGCCCGCCGCCTGCACATCCCCGCCGGTGGTGCTGCCGCCGCCGATCTTGTAGTTGTCCAGGCCCGGCACCACGCCCGCGGCGACCGCGACCGTGCCGATCGCGACGGCGGCCGAGACCCCGAGCAGACCGGTCTTGACCGGCGTCACGAGGTTCTTCTTGCGGCGGCGGTGCGAGCCGCTGCGACGCGGACCGTCGGCGGGCGTGTAGCCCTCGCCCCGGTACAGCGCGTACTCCTCCTCCGACGCGAACAGGTAGGCGTCACTGCGCGCGTAGGGGTCGGCCTCCTCGCGGCCCGGGTAGGTGGCGGTGCCCACCGAGGCGAAGTTGTACGAGTCCTGCGGGTCGTAGCCGCTCCCGAAGGAGGTGTGTGCCGGTGTGACCCCCGTGGCGCGGCCCGTGGCGGCGCGGCCGGCGGCGGAGCGTCGGTGGCGTCCCATGTCCTTGCCTTCCTCGTCTGTTCTTGCGGTCGACGCGTCCCCCCGGTCAACCAAAGTCACAAAACCCACACGATCGAGTGAGTTTCGTATGAGATTCATTGGCAGCGGACAGTACCGCATGGCGCCAGTTGAAGGAGTGTCGAGAGGGACATTGGCCGGTTAGGTTGCACTCATGAGCGAGGATGTACGACTGGTCGCCTGGGTGCGCGGACGCGTCCAAGGTGTGGGTTTCCGCTGGTTCACGCGGGCCAAGGCCCTGGAGATCGGCGGCCTGAGTGGTTTTGCTCTCAATCTGGACGACGGACGCGTCCAGGTGGTCGCGGAGGGCCCGCGGAAGGGCTGCCAAAAACTCCTTGAATGGCTCCTGGGTGACGACACGCCCGGCCGCGTCGACGGCGTCACCGAGATGTGGGACACACCCCGCGGGGGTTACGACGGCTTCGCCATCCGTTGAGCGGTTTCTGTAAAACGGCCCAGGCGGCGGCGGAGGGGCATGCCGCCGGCACCTGCCGGAAGCAGAAAGGCGCTGGTGGTTGCCAAGAAGGCCGGGCCGTGGCAGGCTCCGCAGCTACGAATGATCGTCACGCCCCCGGGGTCCCGAGGGAGCCGTAGCGCCGCCGTTTCCAGGCAGCGCCGGAGCGGGTTGCCACCAATACGGGGCGTGATCGTGTTGACCGTCAAACTTTTTGGTGAGACGCTGAAAGCACCCCGCGCACCTTAGCTGTTTGGCATGGAACAACCGCAGCACGAACTCAAAAGTGTCAAGCACCGCGGGTGCGAATCCCTCACGACCCACACCGCATCGGTCGGTCACTCAGTGTGGAGGACCATCCATCATGGCAAAGGCGCTTCTCGGTTACGTCGGCGGCTCGGACCCTCGACTCCTCGCCGAGATGCGACGGCTCCAGCAGCGCGTCCAGGACCTGGAATCCGAGCTCGTACGGATCCAGGCGGAGAATGACGCGCTCGCGGCTGCCGCTTCTCACGACAGGATCATGGAGAGCATCGACGCACACCAGGCGGAGCCTGCGCTCACCTGATCGCTGCATCGCTCCACGACAGCTCACGCAGTGGTCCGGTCAGCCCGTATCAACCGCTAAGTTGTCAGAGTTTGCAAGGGACGCTTCGGCGTCCCTTCTTTCTTGCCCCCGTGCACCCTTTCACTCTCTTAACGTTTGGTGTGCCCTTCACGTTCAACGGTGAAACCGCGGGCAACAGCGCGTTCATGGAGTGAGACACCCCCGGAAGGTAGAGTCCAGCGCCGTGCACCTCAAGGCCCTGACCCTCCGAGGGTTCAAGTCGTTCGCGTCGGCGACCACGCTCCGGTTCGAGCCGGGGATCACGTGCGTGGTCGGTCCGAACGGCTCGGGCAAGTCCAATGTGGTGGACGCCCTCAGCTGGGTCATGGGCGAGCAGGGCGCCAAGTCGCTGCGCGGCGGCAAGATGGAGGACGTCATCTTCGCCGGCACCACCGGGCGCCCGCCGCTGGGCCGTGCCGAGGTGTCCCTGACCATCGACAACTCTGACGGTGCCCTGCCCATCGAGTACGCCGAGGTCACCATCACGCGGATCATGTTCCGCAACGGCGGCAGCGAGTACCAGATCAACGGCGACACCTGCCGTCTGCTGGACATCCAGGAACTCCTGTCCGACTCCGGCATCGGCCGCGAGATGCACGTGATCGTCGGCCAGGGCCAGCTCGACTCCGTCCTGCACGCGGATCCCACGGGCCGCCGCGCCTTCATCGAGGAGGCCGCGGGCGTCCTCAAGCACCGCAAGCGCAAGGAGAAGGCGCTGCGCAAGCTGGACGCGATGCAGGCAAACCTCGCGCGCGTGCAGGACCTCACCGACGAACTCCGGCGCCAGCTCAAGCCGCTCGGCAGGCAGGCCGCGGTCGCCCGCCGGGCCGCCGTCATCCAGGCCGACCTGCGGGACGCCCGCCTCCGGCTGCTCGCCGACGATCTCGTACGACTGCGGCAGGCGCTCCAGGCCGAGGTCGCGGACGAGGCCGCGCTGAAGGAGCGCAAGGATGCCGCCGAGCTGGAACTGAAGAAGGCCCTCCAGCGCGAGGCCCTTCTGGAGGACGAGGTACGGCAGCTCACGCCCCGGCTCCAGCGCGCCCAGCAGACCTGGTACGAGCTCTCCCAGCTCGCCGAACGGGTGCGCGGCACGATCTCACTGGCCGACGCGCGCGTGAAGAGCGCGACCTCGGCGCCGCCCGAGGAACGGCGTGGCCGTGACCCCGAGGACATGGAACGCGAGGCCGCCCGTATCCGCGAGCAGGAGGCCGAGCTGGAGGCTGCCCTGGAAGCGGCCGAGCACGCCCTGGAGGACACGGTCGCGCACCGCGCCGACCTGGAGCGCGAGCTCGCCCACGAGGAACGGCGTCTGAAGGACGTGGCCCGGGCCATCGCCGACCGCCGCGAAGGCCTCGCCCGGCTCGGCGGGCAGGTCAACGCGGCCCGTTCCCGCGCCGCCTCCGCCCAGGCCGAGATCGACCGACTCGCCGCCGCCCGGGACGAGGCCCGGGAGCGGGCCGTGGCCGCGCAGGAGGAGTACGAGGCGCTGAAGGCCGAGGTCGAGGGCCTGGACGCGGGCGACGCGGAACTGGCGGAACAGCACGAGGCGGCGAAGCAGCGGCTGGCGGAGGCGGAGGCCGCACTGACGGCTGCCCGCGAGGCGGTCACGGCGGCGGAACGCAGACGGGCGGCTACACAGGCCAGGCATGAGGCCTTGGCGATGGGGTTGAGGAGGAAGGACGGGACAGGGGCGCTGCTGGGCGCGAAAGACCGTCTGACCGGCTTGCTGGGCCCGGCGGCCGAGCTCCTGACGGTGGCCCCGGGCCACGAGGTCGCCCTGGCGGCGGCGTTCGGCGTGGCGGCGGACGCGCTGGCGGTCACGTCGCCGGCGGCCGCGGCGGAGGCGATCCGCCTGCTGCGCAAGCAGGACGGCGGCCGAGCATCGCTCCTCTTGGCGGGCGGCCCCGAGGACGTGCCCTCAAGGGACGCGGACGCCACAGGACAACTCGCTGCAGATCTCGTCCGCGGACCGTCCGACCTCATGCCGGCGGTCCGTCGCCTCCTCCACGGCATCGTCGTCGTGGGCACCCTCGAAGACGCCGAGGACCTCGTCTACGCCAGCCCCCACCTCACCGCCGTCACCGCCGAAGGCGACCTCCTCGGCGCCCACTTCGCGCACGGCGGCTCCGCAGGTGCCCCCAGCCTCCTCGAAGTGCAGGCATCCGTCGACCAGGCCGCCGCCGAGCTCGAAGAGCTGGCCGTGCAGTGCGAGGAACTCGCCGAGGCCCAGCACGCGGCGGTGGAGCAGCGCAAGGAGTGCACGGCCCGAGTGGAGGAGCTCGGGGAGCGCCGCCGCGCCGCCGACCGGGAGAAGTCGGCCGTGGCCCAGCAACTGGGCCGGCTGTCCGGCCAGGCCAGGGGCGCCGCCGGTGAGGCGGAACGCTCCACTGCGGCGGCCGCCCGGGCGCAGGACGCGCTGGAGAAGGCACTCGAAGAGGTCGAGGAGCTCGCCGAACGCCTAGCCGTGGCCGAGGAGATGCCGGTCGAGGAGGAACCCGACACCTCCGTACGGGACCGTCTCGCCGCCGACGGCGCCAACGCCCGCCAGACCGAGATGGAGGCACGCCTCCAGGTCCGTACCCACGAGGAGCGGGTCAAGGGGCTCGCCGGACGGGCCGACTCCCTGGACCGGGCCGCCCGCGCGGAACGGGACGCACGCGCGCGTGCCGAACAGCGGCGGGCCCGGCTGCGGCACGAGGCCGCCGTGGCCGAGGCCGTCGCCTCCGGCGCGCGGCAACTGCTCGCGCACGTCGAGGTGTCCCTGGCACGCGCGGACGCGGAGCGGACCGCCGCCGAGGCCGCCAAGGCGCTCAGGGAACGGGAGTTGACCGCCGCGCGCAACACCGGCCGCGATCTCAAGGCCGAGCTCGACAAACTGACCGACTCCGTCCACCGGGGCGAGGTACTCGGCGCCGAGAAGCGGATGCGGATCGAGCAGCTGGAGACCAAGGCGCTGGAGGAACTGGGTGTCGAGCCGGCGGGGCTCATCGACGAGTACGGCCCCCATCAGCTCGTACCGCCCTCCCCGCCGGCCGAGGGCGAGGAACTGCCCGAGGATCCGGAGCATCCGCGCAACCAGCCGAAGCAGTTCCACCGGGCCGAGCAGGAGAAGCGGCTCAGGGCGGCCGAGCGGGCGTACCAGCAGCTCGGCAAGGTCAATCCGCTGGCGCTGGAGGAGTTCGCGGCGCTGGAGGAGCGGCACAAATTCCTCAGCGAGCAGCTGGAGGACCTGAAGAAGACCCGCGCCGACCTGCTGCAGGTGGTGAAGGAGGTCGACGAGCGCGTCGAGCAGGTCTTCACCGAGGCCTACCGGGACACCGCCCGTCAGTTCGAGGGCGTCTTCAGCCGGCTCTTCCCGGGCGGCGAGGGGCGGCTGATCCTGACCGACCCCGACAACATGCTCACCACCGGCGTGGACGTCGAGGCGCGGCCGCCGGGCAAGAAGGTCAAGCGGCTCAGCCTGCTCTCCGGTGGCGAGCGTTCCCTCACGGCCGTGGCGTTGCTGGTGTCGATCTTCAAGGCGCGGCCCAGCCCGTTCTACGTCATGGACGAGGTCGAGGCAGCCCTCGACGACACCAACCTCCAGCGGCTGATCCGCATCATGCAGGAGCTGCAGGAGGCCTCGCAGCTCATCGTGATCACACACCAGAAGCGGACGATGGAGGTCGCCGACGCGCTGTACGGCGTCTCCATGCAGGGCGACGGCGTGTCGAAGGTCATCAGCCAGCGGCTGCGCTAGCCCCTTCGGGTACCCCGTTTCCATTCCTTCATGCTTTGAACACGAACACTTCCTCCGTGCCTGTTTTCTCACACAGCCCTAGGCATTGGTTTCGGAACTTGAAGGCATAGGGTTTCCATCGTTGTTCTTGCCTTCAGGCAGCGTTGCCGATGGCCTTAGGAGTTGAGCGTGACCAGCACAGCGCAGGCGCAGAAGTCAGGAGCCGGAACGGCTCATCCCGATCATCTCGGGCACGTCATCTTCATCGCGGCGGCGGCCGCGATGGGCGGATTCCTCTTCGGTTACGACAGCTCCGTGATCAACGGCGCGGTCGAGGCCATCCGAGGCCGCTACGACGTCGGCTCCGCGGCCCTGGCGCAGGTCATCGCCATCGCCCTGATCGGCTGTGCGATCGGCGCGGCGACCGCGGGACGCATCGCGGACCGCATCGGCCGTATCCGGTGCATGCAGATCTCGGCCGTGCTCTTCACGGTCAGCGCCGTCGGTTCGGCGCTGCCCTTCGCGCTGTACGACCTGGCGTTCTGGCGGGTCGTCGGCGGTTTCGCCATCGGCATGGCCTCGGTCATCGGCCCCGCCTACATCGCCGAGGTGGCCCCGCCCGCCTACCGCGGCCGGCTCGGCTCCTTCCAGCAGGCCGCGATCGTCATCGGCATCGCCATCTCGCAGCTGGTCAACTGGGGTCTGCTGAACGCCGCCGGCGGTGACCAGCGCGGCAAGCTGATGGGCCTCGAGGCCTGGCAGGTCATGCTCGGCGTCATGGTGATCCCGGCCGTTCTCTACGGGCTGCTCTCCTTCGCCATCCCCGAGTCCCCGCGGTTCCTGATCTCCGTCGGCAAGCGCGAGCGGGCCCGGGAGATTCTCGCGGAGGTCGAGGGCGACAAGATCGACCTTGACGCGCGCGTCGCCGAGATCGAGCACGCCATGAAGAGCGAGCACAAGTCGACCTTCAAGGACCTGCTCGGCGGCTCCTTCTTCTTCAAGCCGATCGTCTGGGTCGGCATCGGCCTGTCGGTCTTCCAGCAGTTCGTCGGCATCAACGTCGCGTTCTACTACTCCTCGACGCTGTGGCAGTCGGTCGGCGTCGACCCGACGGACTCGTTCTTCTACTCCTTCACGACGTCGATCATCAACATCGTCGGCACCGTGATCGCGATGATCTTCGTGGACCGCGTCGGCCGCCGCCCGCTCGCCCTGATCGGCTCGGTCGGCATGGTGATCGGTCTCGCGCTGGAGGCCTGGGCGTTCTCCTTCGACCTGGTCGACGGCAAGCTGCCGGCCGCGCAGGGCTGGACCGCCCTCATCGCCGCCCACGTGTTCGTCCTCTTCTTCGCCCTGTCCTGGGGTGTCGTCGTGTGGGTCTTCCTCGGTGAGATGTTCCCGAACAAGCTCCGTGCCGCCGCCCTGGGCGTGGCCGCGGCCGCGCAGTGGATCGCCAACTGGGCCATCACCGCGAGCTTCCCGTCGCTGGCCGACTGGAACCTCTCCGCGACCTACGTGATCTACACGGTCTTCGCCGCGCTCTCCATCCCGTTCGTCCTCAAGTACGTCAAGGAGACGAAGGGCAAGGCCCTGGAGGAGATGGGCTGACTCCCCCCGCGAACCCGGGGGGAGGGGCCAACACCCCGCTGCCCTTCTCCCCGAACCGTCCGCCGCCCCCGGCCCGGCAACCGCCTGGACCGGGGGCGGCGGTGTCGTGCGGGGGTCACCAGATGAGGACGCCTCCGCCACTCGACCGTGCGTAGCCGCTGCGTGCCGTGGGCGACCTCGTCCGTACGGGAGCGCGGCAGGGCGACCACGCGCCGCAACTCCGGCACGTACTCGGCTCGGCCTCTACCCTCCGGATACCCGTGGGTCAGATCAGGGAAGAAGCAGGTGCCGAGCGAGCGGACCGGGCCCCCACCCCCACACCCTCGGATGCTCCCCGTGCCCGAGGGCGCGCCTCGGGGGCCCAGTGGATCACTGGCTCCCGAACCCCGGACCCCGAGCCATCGGTCGTCGCCGCAGTTCAAGCGCCCAGCGCCGGAAGCACCTGTTCCGCGAACAGCCGCAGGCTGCGCCACCCCTCCTCCACCGGCATCCCGCCCGCCAGCGGATGCAGGACCAGGTTGTCGAGGCCCTGCTCCACGCACTCCTCGGGCGTGAGGATCCGGTACACGCCCTCCGCGCGGAGCTCGTCCACCGACGTGGCCGCCGAGCGGACCGCCGAGCGGATGTCGCCGGACTGCCAGGAGGCGTAGGTCCGGGCCTCGTGGAGGAAGTGCTCTCCGTGACGCGCCCACGCCTCGTCCGGGTTCTCGGCGATGTGCAGCAACGGCGTCTCGGCCGTCGGCATCATGGTCCAGCCCTCGGTGCCGTACTCGACGAGGCGTTCCTTGTAGTACGCCTCCAGCTCCGGGAGGTGGGCGCTGGGGAAGAAGGGCAGGCCCAGGCGGGCGGCCCGGCGGGCTGCGGCCTTGGAGGAGCCGCCGACCAGGAGCAGGGGGTGCGGGTCGGTGAAGGGGCGCGGGGTGACCCGTACCGTACGGCCCCGGTACTCGAACTCCTCGCCGGTCCAGGCTTTCAGCAGGGTCTCCAGCAGCTCGTCCTGCAAGCGGCCCCGCCGCCGCCACTCCACGTCGAACAGGGCGTACTCCTCGGGGCGGTATCCGATCCCGGCGACCGTCACCAGCCGGCCGCCGCTCAGCAGATCCAGTACGGCGATCTCCTCGGCCAGGCGGAGCGGGTCGTGCAGCGGGCCGATCACGGCGGAGACGGTGACCGCGATGGTGCGCGTCGCGCCGAACACCGCGCCCGCGAAGGTGAACGGCGACGGCAGCCAGTTGTTGTCGACGCCGTGGTGCTCCTCGGTCTGCACGGTGGTGATCCCGTGCTCGTCGGCGTACGCGGCCATGTCCAGGGCGGCCCGGTAGCGGGCGCTGAGGGAGGCGGGCGTCGCGCCGGGCTCGACGAGGTTGAAACGGACGACCGTGACGGGCATGGGAGGTCCCCCTTCACCGGACGGGTGGTGCGGGGACGGTAGCTGACGGGACGTCAGATTGCCATGGGCCGGCAGGCGCGGGCGGCGGGGGAGGCCTGCGCGGGCGACCCGGTGCGTGGCGAAGGGTGTCGGCCCGGGCCCGGGAGGGCACCGGGAGCGGCGAGAGAACGGCGGCGAAAGCGCGGAGGAAGTTCGCCGCTGCCGCGCAGGCACGCGTTGGAGCTGGGTCCGGCCGTGGCCCATGGCCGATACTGGGTGGGTTATGGAAACCGTCATCCTTGCTGTAGTCATCGCCGTGGTCGTGCTCGGTGTCCTCGGCGGGCTCGTCGTCGGCAGCCGACGCAAGAAGCCGCTGCCCCCGCCGCCTCCCGCCGCGCCCGACATCACCGCCCCTCCGGCCGAGCCGCACGTCGGCGACGAGGCCGAGACGCCGCGCGACGAACCGCGCCGGACCATTGAGGAGGTCGATCTCCCGGGCGGCTCGGCGCCGCCCGTCATCGAAGAGCTCCCCCCGACCGAGCTCGAAGTCCCGGAGCCCACCGCCGGACGCCTGGTCCGGCTGCGCTCCCGGCTCTCCCGCTCGCAGAACGCGCTCGGCAAGGGGCTGCTCACGCTCCTGTCGCGCGAGCACCTCGACGACGACACCTGGGAGGAGATCGAGGACATCCTCCTCACCGCCGACGTCGGTGTGGCCCCCACCCAGGAACTGGTCGACGGGCTGCGCGAGCGGGTGAAGGTGCTGGGCACCCGGACCCCCGACGAACTGCGTGGCCTGCTGCGCGGCGAGCTGCTCAAGCTGGTCGGCACCGAGGTCGACCGCTCGGTGAAGACCGAGCCCGAGGAGCGCAAGCCGGGCATCGTGATGGTCGTCGGGGTCAACGGCACCGGCAAGACCACCACCACCGGCAAGCTCGCGCGGGTGCTCGTGGCCGACGGGCGCAGTGTCGTCCTGGGTGCCGCCGACACCTTCCGGGCCGCCGCCGCCGACCAGCTCCAGACCTGGGGCGAGCGGGTGGGCGCCCACACCGTGCGCGGGCCCGAGGGCGGCGACCCCGCCTCCGTCGCCTTCGACGCGGTGAAGGAGGGCAAGGAGATGGGGGTCGACGTGGTCCTCATCGACACCGCGGGCCGCCTCCACACCAAGACCGGTCTCATGGACGAGCTCGGCAAGGTCAAGCGGGTCGTGGAGAAGCACGCCCCGGTCGACGAGGTGCTGCTGGTCCTCGACGCCACCACCGGGCAGAACGGCCTGGTACAGGCCCGCGTCTTCGCCGAGGTCGTCGACATCACCGGCATCGTCCTGACCAAGCTCGACGGCACGGCCAAGGGCGGCATCGTGGTCGCGGTCCAGCGCGAACTGGGCGTGCCGGTCAAGCTGATCGGCCTCGGAGAGGGCGCCGACGACCTGGCGCCGTTCGAGCCGGAAGCGTTCGTGGACGCGCTGATCGGCGAGTGAGGAACCGTACGCGCGAAGAAGCGCCCGCCCCCGAGGTGCAGTCGGGAGCGGGCGCTTCGCTGTGTACGCCGTACGTCCTGCTCAGTAAGCCCTACGCCCGTGACCGGTGTGCCACGTAAGCCAGCGTGCCCAGCAGCAGACGGGCCGCCGGTGGTTGCGTCGCCGTGTCCAAGGACGGCGGCCGCAGCCACTGCACCGGCCCCAGGCCGCCCCGGTCCGACGGCGGAGCCGTGATGTACGTGCCGGAACCCAGGCCGCGCAGGTCGAGGGAGGCGGTGTCGTCCCAGCCCATGCGATAGAGGAGTGCGGCCAGGTCGGACGCGGCGCCCGGGGCGACGAAGAACTGGGCGCGGCCCTCGGGGGTCGCGGTGACCGGGCCGAGGGGCAGGCCCATGCGCTCCAGGCGGACCAGGGCGCGGCGCCCGGCCGGCTCGGCGACCTCGATGACGTCGAAGGCGCGGCCGACGGGCAGCATCACCGAGGCGCCGGGGAACTCGGACCACGCCTTGGTCACCTCGTCGAGCGTGGCCCCGGCCGGAACCGGCGGCGCGAAGTCCAGGGGGTGGGCGCCGGGGTGACGGCAGTCCGCGCGGCCGCAGGAGCAGGCGCCGGCCGAAGCACGCGCGCCGGGGACGACGTCCCAGCCCCAGAGTCCGGTGAACTCGGCGACGGCGGTGCACTCCGAGGAGCGGCCGCGCCTGCGCGTACCGGAACGGATCTCCCGAATGCCGCCGATCGTGAAGCCCATGCCCCCTCCAACGGGTTCAGCGCGCCGGTGGTTACGCGACGGACGCGGTCGGTCACTCTCCGTTTCCTCTTCCGGGTGACGGTGGCGCCCGGAAGCGCCCAGGGTGGTGTGTCGGGGCATGTGCGCCCCCGAGTGCACCGCTCCGCCCATCCCGCTCGGCCTATGTCAAGTGAATCGTGTGGAGGCGACCGTGAGTTCATTCGAAGGGGTGGCGAATGGTGGCGTTTCCGGGATCGCCATGGCTGGACGCGTGATCGTAGGATTACTGTGAGTGCACGAGTCCTGGGGGTACATGCACTTGTGGGTATGCCGGAGGCAAGTCGGTTCCCCGTTCGAAGGCTGACAACCGCCGGACGAACGGCCGCATTTACCGGCATTCTGTTAGGGCTTGGCGCACTCGGCGACAAGTGGTCTCAGAAAATGGGGGCGTTCCAGTGGGCGGCAACAGCGGAAGCGGGACGGACGCCGGGAGTGCTGCGCACAGCTCCTCCCCGGCCGACAAGCGCCCCAACGAGCTGCTCACCTCCTGGTTCGTGCGCAGCGGCTGGTCGAAGGGCGAGCTCGCCCGCCAGGTCAACCGCAGGGCCCGCCAGTTGGGCGCCAACCACATCTCCACCGACACCTCGCGGGTGCGCCGCTGGCTGGACGGCGAGAACCCCCGCGAACCCATCCCCAAGATCCTTTCCGAGCTGTTCTCCGAGCGGTTCGGATGCGTCGTCTCCGTCGAGGACCTCGGGCTGCGCGCCGCCCGCCAGTCACCGTCCACGACCGGGGTCGACCTGCCCTGGACGGGCCCGCAGACCGTGGCCCTGCTCAGCGAGTTCTCGCGCAGCGACCTCATGCTGGCGCGGCGCGGCTTCCTCGGGAGCTCGCTGGCCCTCTCCGCGGGCCCGTCCCTCATCGAGCCCATGCAGCGCTGGCTGGTCCCCGGCCCCGCCGCCACCCCGCACCGGGAGCCCGACCCCGCCGCGTCCCGCCGCGCCGGCCGGCTCTCCAAGCCGGAGCTCGACCTCCTCGAGTCGACGACCGTGATGTTCCGCCAGTGGGACGCCCAGTGCGGCGGCGGCCTGCGCCGCAAGGCGGTCGTCGGCCAGCTGCACGAGGTGACGGACCTCCTCCAGGAGCCCCAGCCCGGGACCACCACCCGCAAGCTGTTCAAGGTCGCCGCCGAGCTGGCCGAACTCGCGGGCTGGATGTCGTACGACGTGGGGCTCCAGCCCACCGCCCAGAAGTACTTCGTCCTCGCCCTGCACGCGGCCAAGGAGGCCGGTGACAAGCCGCTCGGCTCCTATGTCCTGTCCAGCATGAGCCGCCAGATGATCCACCTCGGGCGGCCCGAGGACGCCCTGGAGCTGATCCACCTCGCGCAGTACGGCAGCCGGGACTGCGCGAGCCCGCGCACCCAGTCCATGCTGTATGCGATGGAGGCCCGCGCCTACGCCAACATGGGGCAGCCCGGCAAGTGCAAGCGGGCGGTCCGGATGGCCGAGGACACCTTCGCCGACGCCGACGAGTGGGACGAGCCCGACCCCGACTGGATCCGCTTCTTCTCCGAGGCGGAGCTGTACGGCGAGAACTCCCACTCCTACCGAGACCTGGCATACGTCGCCGGTCGCAGCCCGACCTACGCCTCGCTGGCCGAGCCTCTCATGCAGCGGGCGGTGGAGCTCTTCTCCGACGACGGCGAGCACCAGCGGTCGTACGCACTCAATCTCGTCGGCATGGCCACGGTGCACCTGCTGCGACGCGAGCCGGAACAGAGCACCGTACTGGTGGAACAGGCCATGCACATCGCCAAGAAGGTCCGGTCCGAGCGCGTCAACACTCGTATTCGAAAGACGGTCGACACGGCCGTACGCGATTTCGGTGATCTCGCCGAGGTCGTGGACCTCACCGACAAGCTCGCCGTCGAACTCCCGGAGACCGCGGAAGCCGTCTGAATCCCTTGAACCCCGGCCGCGGCCGGCCCTCCCGAACTGCCCGACTCGGCTCCCCCATGCCAGGTCATCGGAAGGCCGACCGCGGCCGGTTTTACGCCTTCTCCGAAGGTTGCGCCACGATAACGATCGACGCGGCCCATATCTGCCAGTTCATCGACGCGTAACACACGAGGCGTCTTCGTCACGGCGGCGAAACAACGAGGGGCTTCCGCCGAAACCGCGCTGCGTCAATCTCATGGCGCATAACCGGCCCACCCCTCAATCCGCTCTGGCTTCGCCCGCACGGGGCCGTACCTACGACGAGGAGACGCCGATGGCACCAGCCATCACGCTCGCCGCAGACAAACTGTCTGTGGCCAACACAGGCTTCATGTTGATCTGTTCCGCCCTGGTGCTGGTCATGACCCCGGGCCTCGCCTTCTTCTACGGAGGCATGGTCCGCGTCAAGAGCACCCTCAACATGCTGATGATGAGCTTCATCAGCATGGGTATCGTCACGATCCTGTGGGTGCTGTACGGCTTCTCCATGGCGTTCGGTACGGACCACGGTTCGCTCATCGGCTGGGAATCCGACTTCTTCGGATGGACCGGCATCGACAAGGGCGACATCTGGTCCGGATATACGATCCCGGTTCTCGCCTTCGCCGTCTTCCAGATGATGTTCGCGATCATCACGCCGGCCCTGATAAGCGGTGCGCTCGCCGACCGCGTGAAGTTCTCCGCCTGGGCGCTCTTCGTCGCGCTGTGGGCGACGGTCGTGTACTTCCCGGTCGCCCACTGGGTCTGGGGCACCGGCGGCTGGGCCTTCGAGCTCGGTGTGATCGACTTCGCCGGTGGTACCGCGGTCCACATCAACGCGGGTGCCGCGGCGCTCGGTGTGATCCTGGTCATCGGCAAGCGCGTCGGCTTCAAGCGTGACCCGATGCGCCCGCACAGCCTTCCGCTGGTCATGCTCGGCGCGGGCCTGCTGTGGTTCGGCTGGTTCGGCTTCAACGCCGGCTCGTGGCTCGGCAACGACGACGGCGTCGGCTCGCTGATGTTCGTCAACACGCAGATCGCCACCGCGGCCGCGATGCTCGCCTGGCTCATCTACGAGAAGATCCGCCACGGCGCGTTCACCACGCTGGGCGCCGCCTCCGGCGCGGTCGCCGGTCTGGTCGCCATCACCCCCTCCGGTGGTGCGATCACCCCGATCGGCGCGATCTGCATCGGCGCCATCGCCGGTGTCGCCTGCGCCGCGGCCGTCGGCCTGAAGTACCGCTTCAACTACGACGACTCCCTGGACGTCGTCGGTGTCCACATGGTCGGCGGTGTCATCGGCTCCCTGCTGATCGGCTTCTTCGCCAGCGGCACGGGCCAGTCCGACGTCAAGGGCCTGTTCTACGGCGGCAACGCGGACCAGCTCTGGAAGCAGTGCGCCGGTGTCTTCGCGGTCCTCGCCTACTCCCTGATCGCCTCCGCGATCCTCGCCTTCCTGCTCGACAAGACGATCGGCATGCGGGTCGACGAGGACGAGGAGGTCTCGGGCATCGACCAGGCCGAGCACGCCGAGACCGCATACGACTTCAGCGGCGCCGGCGGTGGTTACGACCGCAGCGCCGTGCCGACCCCGCCCGCCTCTGAGTCCAAGAAGGTGGACGCATGAAGCTCATCACCGCCGTCGTCAAGCCGCACCGGCTCGACGAGATCAAGGAAGCCCTCCAGGCCTTCGGGGTCCACGGCCTGACGGTCACCGAGGCGAGCGGTTACGGTCGTCAGCGGGGCCACACCGAGGTCTACCGCGGTGCCGAGTACACCGTGGACCTCGTCCCGAAGATCCGCATCGAGGTCCTCGCGGAGGACGACGACGCCGAGCAGCTGATCGACGTCATCGTCAAGGCGGCCCGTACCGGCAAGATCGGTGACGGCAAGGTCTGGTCCCTGCCCGTCGAGACCGCCGTACGGGTCCGGACGGGCGAGCGCGGCCCGGACGCGCTCTGACCGAAGAACAGAACAGGAGCTACTGGGTGACGGGCACGAACGTGCACAAGGACGTAGAGGACTCGGGACCCAGTGGCTATGCGGCGGCCCGGCTGCGCCTCCTCCAGGAGGAGGCGCGGTCAGGGCCGCCGCGCCGTTCCGCCCTCTCGAAACTGACGGACGACTGGCTCTCGGGGCTGTTCACCGCGGGCGCCGAGCAGCTGCGCGGGGTCTCCCTGATCGCCGTCGGCGGCTACGGCCGCGGCGAACTGTCGCCCCGCAGTGACCTGGACCTGGTCCTGCTGCACGACGGCAGCGACTCGGGCGCGGTCGCCGCACTCGCCGACCGCATCTGGTACCCCGTGTGGGACCTCGGCCTCGCTCTCGACCACTCCGTGCGCACGCCCGCGGAGGCCCGCAAGACGGCCGGGGAGGATCTGAAGGTCCAGCTCGGCCTCCTGGACGCCCGCCACATCGCCGGTGATCTGGGGCTGACGGCGGGACTGCGTACGGCCGTCCTCGCCGACTGGCGCAACCAGGCGCCCAAGCGTCTGCCCGAGCTCCAGGAACTGTGCGCCGAGCGCGCCGAGCGCCAGGGGGAGCTGCAGTACCTGCTCGAACCCGACCTGAAGGAAGCCCGCGGCGGACTCCGGGACGCCACCGCCCTGCGTGCCGTCGCCGCCTCCTGGCTGGCCGACGCCCCGCGCGAGGGCCTCGACGACGCCCGGCGCCGGCTGCTCGACGTCCGGGACGCCCTGCACCTGGCGACGGGCCGCGCGACCGACCGGCTCGCGCTCCAGGAACAGGACCAGGTCGCCGCCGAGCTCGGTCTGCTCGACGCCGACACCCTGCTGCGGCAGGTCTACGAGGCCGCCCGGGTCATCTCGTACGCCAGTGACGTCACCTGGCGCGAGGTGGGGCGCGTGCTCAGGTCGCGTGCCGTGCGGCCGCGGCTGCGCGCCATGCTCGGCGGCGGCAAGCCGGTGGCCGAAAGGTCGCCGCTGGCGGAGGGGGTCGTCGAGCAGGACGGCGAGGTGGTGCTCGCCCGCGCCGCGCGCCCCGACCGCGACCCCGTGCTCCCGCTGCGTGCCGCGGCCGCCGCCGCTCAGGCAGGACTCCCGCTCTCCCTGCACGCCGTACGGCGCATGGCGACCGGAGCGCGCCCGTTGCCCACGCCGTGGCCCGCCGAGGCGCGCGAACAGCTCGTGACCCTGCTCGGCTCGGGCCAGCCCACCATCGACGTCTGGGAGGCCCTGGAGGCCGAGGGCCTGATCACCCAGATGCTGCCCGACTGGGAGCGGGTGCGCTGCCGCCCGCAGCGCAACGCCGTGCACATCTGGACCGTCGACCGGCACCTGATCGAGACGGCGGTCCGTGCCTCGGAGTTCACCCGGCGCGTCCACCGCCCCGACCTGCTGCTCGTCGCCGCCCTGCTGCACGACATCGGCAAGGGCTGGCCCGGTGACCACTCGGTGGCCGGCGAGATCATCGCCAAGGACGTCGCCGCGCGGATCGGCTTCGACCGCGACGACGTCGCCGTACTCGCCGCTCTCGTACGGCACCACCTGCTGCTCGTGGACACCGCGACCCGGCGTGACCTGGAGGACCCGGCCACGCTGCGCTCGGTGGCCGAGGCGGTCGGATCGCAGGGCACGCTGGAGCTGCTGCACGCGCTGACCGAGGCCGATGCCCTGGCCACCGGACCGGCCGCCTGGTCGTCCTGGCGGGGCTCGCTCGTCGCCGACCTGGTCAAGCGGGTGGCCGCGGTGCTCGCCGGGGACGAGCCCGACGAGCCCGAGGCGGCCGCGCCCACCGCCGAACAGGAGCGGCTCGCCATCGAGGCGATCGCGACGGGCGGCCCGGTGCTGTCCCTGCGCGCGCAGACCGAGCCGCCCGTTGTCCCGGAGGACCAGCCGGCCGGGGATCCCGAGCCGCTCGGCGTGGAGCTCGTGATCGCCGTACCGGACCAGCCGGGTGTGCTGCCCGCGGTCGCCGGAGTGCTGGCCGTGCACCGGCTGACCGTCCGCACCGCGGAGCTGAGCACCCAGGACCTGCCCGACGGCGTCGAGGGTGCCGTGCTCCTGCTGAACTGGCGGGTCGCCGCCCAGTACGGTTCGCTGCCCCAGGCGGCCCGGCTGCGTGCCGATCTCGTACGGGCCCTGGACGGCTCACTGGACGTCGCCGGGCGCCTGGCCGAGCGGGACGCCGCCTATCCGAGGCGCCGCGGTGTCGTCGCGCCCGCCGCCCGCGTGACGGTCGCTCCGGCGGCCTCCCGGCACGCCACGGTGATCGAGGTGCGTGCCCAGGACGCCCCGGGACTGCTGTTCCGCATCGGACGCGCCCTGGAGGACGCCGGGGTGCGGATGCGCAGCGCGCACGTGTCGACGCTGGGCGCCAACGCGGTGGACGCCTTCTACGTCACCGACGGCAAGGGCGCCCCGCTCGGGGCCGGAGAAGCGGCTTCCGTGGCCCGGAAGCTGGAGGAGACCTTGCGGGGCTGACCCGGGGGATCCCGGCAACGTGTGTCGCCGGGATACCCTGGAGGGCGATTCCCAGCTGCCACCGACCCCGAGGACCGCGAGCGCCGTGTTCGATACTCTTTCCGATCGCCTCTCAGCGACTTTCAAGAACCTGCGCGGCAAGGGACGGCTCTCCGAGGCGGACATCGACGCCACCGCGCGCGAGATCCGGATCGCGCTCCTCGAGGCGGACGTGGCCCTGCCGGTCGTCCGGACGTTCATCAAGAACGTCAAGGAGCGTGCCCTCGGCGCCGACGTCTCCCGGGCGCTGAACCCCGCCCAGCAGGTCCTGAAGATCGTGAACGAGGAGCTCGTCACGATCCTCGGCGGCGAGACCCGGCGGCTGCGGTTCGCCAAGAACCCGCCCACCGTGATCATGCTGGCCGGTCTCCAGGGTGCCGGTAAGACCACCCTCGCGGGCAAGCTCGGCCACTGGCTGAAGGAGCAGGGCCACTCGCCCCTCCTGGTCGCCGCCGACCTCCAGCGCCCCAACGCCGTCAACCAGCTCAGCGTCGTCGCCGAGCGCGCCGGTGTCGCGGTCTACGCCCCCGAGCCGGGCAACGGCGTCGGTGACCCGGTCAAGGTCGCCAAGGACTCCATCGACTTCGCGAAGTCCAAGGTCCACGACATCGTGATCGTGGACACCGCCGGCCGTCTCGGTATCGACCAGGAACTGATGCAGCAGGCCGCGGACATCCGCGACGCGGTCTCGCCGGACGAGATCCTCTTCGTCGTCGACGCGATGATCGGCCAGGACGCGGTCAACACCGCCGAGTCCTTCCGCGACGGCGTCGGCTTCGACGGCGTGGTGCTCTCCAAGCTCGACGGTGACGCCCGCGGTGGTGCGGCCCTGTCGATCCGGCAGATCACCGGCAAGCCGATCATGTTCGCGTCGAACGGCGAGAAGCTCGAGGACTTCGACGCCTTCCACCCTGACCGGATGGCCTCCCGCATTCTCGACATGGGTGACCTGCTCACCCTGATCGAGCAGGCGGAGAAGACGTTCAGCCAGGAAGAGGCCGAGAAGATGGCCTCCAAGCTGGCGTCCAAGAAGGGCCAGGACTTCACCCTGGACGACTTCCTGGCCCAGATGGAGCAGGTCCGGAAGATGGGCAGCATCTCCAAGCTGCTCGGCATGCTCCCGGGAATGGGCCAGATCAAGGACCAGATCAACAACCTCGACGAGCGGGACGTCGACCGCACGGCCGCCATCATCAAGTCGATGACCCCGGCCGAGCGCGCCGACGCCACGATCATCAACGGCTCGCGGCGTGCCCGTATCGCCAAGGGTTCCGGCGTCGAGGTCAGCGCGGTCAAGAACCTCGTCGAGCGGTTCTTCGAGGCCCGCAAGATGATGTCGCGCATGGCTCAGGGCGGCGGGATGCCGGGTATGCCCGGGATGCCGGGCATGGGCGGCGGCCCCGGCCGCGCCAAGAAGCAGCAGAAGAAGGCCAAGGGCAAGCAGCGCTCGGGCAACCCCATGAAGCGCAAGCAGCAGGAGGCCGAGGAGGCCGCGCGCAAGGCCGCGGGCGCCCAGGGCGGAGGCGCCTTCGGCGTACCCGGTCAGCAGGTCCCGCAGGACTTCGAACTTCCGGACGAGTTCAAGAAGTTCATGGGCTGAGCGCGCCTGTGCCGGGGTGACCGACGGCGACGTACCGCCGGAGGTCACCCGGCTCAGCGAGGAGGCCGACGGCTAGGGCACCCGGGCGACCAGGTAGCGGAAGACGTTCGGCATCCATACCGTGCCGTCCCGGCGCTGGTACGGGTGCAGGGCTTCTGTGACCTCCTTGTCCACCTGGGCCCGGTCGGTCGCCTCGATGGCCGCGTCGAAGAGGCCGGTCGACAGCAGGCCCTTGAGCGCGCTGCCGAGGTCGGCGTAGCCGAAGGGGCAGGACACCCGCCCCGAGCCGTCGGGCCGCAGGCCGGCCCGCTGGGCGACCTCCTCCAGGTCGTCACGCCGGGGCGGACGCCAACTGCCCGAGCCGCGCAGCGGATCCGTCAGCTTGGTGGCGACCCGCAGCACGGACGACGTGGCGCACCGTTCCGGCGGACCCCAGCCGACGAGCGCCACGGGCGCCCCCCGCTCGGCGAGCGGAGTCGCCGAGGCGAGAAGCTCACCAAGGCCCTCCGAGTCACCCGCGAGACCCCCGATCGGCTCGAAGGCGGTCACGAGGGTGTACGGGGCGGTCCCGTCGTCGGTGGCGTCCCCGGGCGCTCCCTCGACGAGCCTGGTGCCGGCCCCCGCGCGCGTGCCCCGGGCCTCCGGCAGCAGCCGCTCCCGCGCGAGCGCCAGCCGTTCGGGGGAGGAGGGCTCGACCCCGGCGACCGCGGCGCCCCGGGAGGTGGCCATTAACAGGGCGAGCCCGCTGCCGCAGCCAAGGCCCAACAGCCGCGTCCCGGGACCCACTTCCAGTCGCTCGTAGACGGCCTCGTACAGCGGAACCAGCATCCGCTCCTGGATCTCGGACCAGTCACGCGCGCGTGCACCGAGGTCCGCACGGAAGGTGTGTCCCGCTGAGGGCAGGTGCTGCCGCACGAGCGTAGGTGTCATGGATAAGCGCCCCAATCCGCCGAGAGTTGACTCTGTGCCCGATTCCGTGGCCCCCGTGACGTGCGCTCGCACTTCCCCCGTATGCCAGGTAACTCCGCACTCGACCGCTCGTCCAGAGGCAGAAGGGCCCTGTTGCCGGTTGGCATGTGCCGGGGAAAAGAATTCACATCCCGGCAACGTGCGCCCGTACCATCGCGCCATGGCAAAGGCACCTGTTCTCACACCCCGGGCGGACGACTTCCCGCGCTGGTACCAGGATCTGGTCGGCAAGGCCGAACTGGCCGACAACGGTCCGGTGCGCGGCACCATGGTCATCCGACCGTACGGGTACGGGCTGTGGGAGCGGATGCAGGCCGAGATGGACGCCCGGATCAAGGCGACGGGCACGCACAACGCGTACTTCCCGCTGCTGATCCCGCAGTCGTACCTCACCCGTGAGGCCGACCACGTCGAGGGCTTCGCGCCCGAGCTCGCGGTCGTCACCCACGGCGGCGGCAAGGAGCTGGAGGAGCCCGCGGTCGTCCGCCCCACCTCCGAGATGATCGTCAACGACTACTTCTCGAAGTGGGTGCAGAGTTACCGCGACCTGCCCCTGCTGATCAACCAGTGGGCCAACGTGGTGCGTTGGGAACTCAGGCCCCGGCTCTTCCTGCGCACGACGGAGTTCCTGTGGCAGGAGGGCCACACGGCGCACGCCACCGAACAGGACGCGCGCGAGTTCGCCTCGCACATCCACCGGCAGGTCTACGAGGACTTCATGACCGACGTTCTCGCCATGGACGTCGTCCCCGGTCGCAAGACCGTCAAGGAGCGCTTCGCCGGCGCCGTCAACACCCTCACGCTCGAAGGCATGATGGGCGACGGCAAGGCCCTCCAGATGGCCACCAGCCACGAGCTGGGCCAGAACTTCGCCAAGGCCTTCAACACCTCGTACCTGTCGAAGGACGGCACCCAGGAACTCGTCTGGCAGACCTCCTGGGGCTCCACCACACGCATGATCGGCGCCCTGGTGATGATGCACGGCGACGACAACGGCCTGCGCGTCCCGCCGCGGCTCGCGCAGACCCAGGTCGTCGTGCTCGCCATCAAGGGGGACGAACCGGTTCTGGCCAAGGTCCGCGACATCGGCGACCGGCTGAAGGCGGCGGGGCTGCGCGTCCACGTCGACGACCGCACCGACACCCCCTTCGGGCGCCGCGCGGTCGACTGGGAGCTCAAGGGCGTGCCGGTCCGCGTCGAGGTCGGGCCCCGTGACCTGGAGAGCGGTACCGCGATGGTGGCCCGCCGCATTCCGGGAGGCAAGGTGGCGGTCGCCGTCGACGATCTCGTACGACTGCTCCCGGCCGTCCTCGAGGAGGACCAGGCGCTGCTGCTGGCCCAGTCCCGCGAGCGCCGCGAGTCCCGGACGGCCGACGTGTCGACGTTCGACGAAGCCGTCGAGGCCGCCGTCGCCGGCGGCTGGGCCCGGATCCCGTGGGCCACTCTCGGCGAAGAGGGCGAGGCCAGGCTGGCCGAGCACGCGGTGACCGTACGCTGTCTGGTCGCCGAGGACGGGTCGGTGCCGGGAACCGACGACGCCCCCGGTAACGTCGCAGTTGTCGCGCGCGCTTACTGAGGCAGCGCCCTTCCGGTGCGAGAGCGACCGAAACGTCTCTTGCGCACCCGCGGATCACACCCGCACCGGCGCGTGGACACGATCTACGCGCCGGGGCGTACCTCACACTACGCACCACCTTGTGGCGAGCTGTGAGGCTTCTCCGCAGATCAGCGCACCCGCCCTCGTCTCCACGCATCAGTCGCAACTGACGGGTACGTGCAAATTATTTGGGATGCCCCGGAATAGGAACACAGCGGCACCCTGGCTCGTTGTCATTACGTGAGCACGACACAGACACCACCTGTACTCGCCGCAGAGCTGGCAGAGGCGTGGGCCGACATTCAGCGGTACCACCCCGAACTGCCGGACCTTGCCGCGCCAGAGTCCCTGATCGGGGAGTCGTCGTCCGCGTGCGGTCACGAGCTCTCCTTCGAGCGACTGCTTCACGAGGCAGTCCACGGCATCGCCGCCGCGCGAGGCATCCGCGACACCTCCCGCGCCGGCCGCTACCACAACCGCAGATTTCTCGCGATCGCCGAGGAGATGGGCCTGGACCACCCCGAGGAACCGCATCCGAGCAGCGGCTTCTCCCTGGTCACGCTCACCCCCGAGGCAAAGCGCCGGTACCGCCCGACCATCGAGCGGCTCCAGCGCGCCCTCAAGGCCCACACGGCGGCGACCTCCGCCGACACCGCCCGTTCCTTCCGGGGGCCGGCGGCTCGTCACGGCTCCTCCGGAGGCGGGGTCCGGGTCAAGGCGGTCTGCGACTGCGGCCGCAATGTGCGGGTCGTCCCCTCCGTCCTGGCCCAGGCGCCGATCGTCTGCGGGGGCTGCGGGAAGCCGTTCCGCATTCCCGACATCGTGGGCGCGGCGGCGAGCTGAGACCGCGGCTGCTCGTGGCAGCCGCGATCCTGCCTGGGGGCACCTGAAGTGCCGGGTGCCCCTCAGGCATGCTCGTGCGCGGCCTCGGTCCGAAGGGGGTCCCAGGGTGTGGCACAATGGCTAGCTGTACTCGACAGCCGCACAGGAACCCTCTCGCCTCCGGCTGACGCGTCCATCGGGCACTCGGGTACCGCAACCCCACGCGGCCGTCTCGCCGTGCCCAACCACGTCAATTCCAGGAGAACCCACTCCCGTGGCAGTCAAGATCAAGCTGAAGCGTCTGGGCAAGATCCGTTCGCCTCACTACCGCATCGTCGTCGCCGACTCCCGCACCCGTCGTGACGGCCGTGCGATCGAGGAGATCGGCCTGTACCACCCGGTGCAGAACCCCTCGCGCATCGAGGTCGACTCGGACCGCGCGCAGTACTGGCTGGGTGTCGGCGCGCAGCCGACCGAGCCCGTGCTCGCCATTCTGAAGAAGACCGGCGACTGGCAGAAGTTCAAGGGCGAGCCCGCCCCGGCTCCGCTGCTCCAGCCGGCCGAGAAGGCCGCGCGTCCCTCGTTCGAGGCCCTCGGTGGCGACGACGAGGGCAAGGGTGAGGCCATCACCCAGAAGAAGAAGGCTGAGAAGAAGGACGAGGCTCCGGCCGAGTCCGGGTCGACCGAGGCCTGAGCATGCTCGAGGAGGCTCTCGAGCACCTCGTGAAGGGCATCGTCGACAACCCTGACGATGTGCAGGTCGCCTCGCGCGACCTGCGCCGCGGGCGAGTGCTGGAGGTCCGGGTCCACCCCGACGACCTCGGCAAGGTGATCGGCCGCAACGGCCGCACCGCACGCGCCCTGCGGACCGTCGTGGGCGCCATCGGCGGCCGCGGTGTCCGCGTCGACCTCGTCGACGTCGACCACGTCCGCTGACGTCAAACGCAGCACCGGCTCGGGCCGGGGAGGGCCATCGGGCCGTCCCCGGCCCGTAGTCGTATGACAGGAGAGCAAGCACAGTGCAGCTGGTAGTCGCACGGATCGGCCGCGCCCACGGCATCAAGGGCGACGTCACCGTCGAGGTACGAACCGACGAGCCCGAACTCAGGCTCGCCCCCGGCGCCGTCCTGGCCACCGACCCGGCCTCCACGGGCCCCCTCACCATCGAGGCCGGCCGCGTCCACAGCGGCCGTCTCCTCCTGCGCTTCGAGGGCGTGAAGGACCGCAGCGCCGCCGAGGCCCTCCGCAACACCCTCCTGATCGCCGAGGTCGATCCGGAGGAGCTGCCGGAGGAGGAGGACGAGTACTACGACCACCAGCTGATGGACCTGGACGTGGTCACCGCGGACGGCGTCGAGGTCGGCCGGATCACCGAGATCTCGCACCTGCCCTCCCAGGACCTCTTCATCGTCGAGCGGCCCGACGGCAGCGAGGTGATGATCCCGTTCGTCGAGGAGATCGTCGCCGAGATCGACCTGGTCGAGCAGAAGGCGGTCATCACACCACCGCCCGGACTGATCGACGACCGCGCCGAGATCGCGTCCTCCCGGGACTCCGAGGACTCTCAGGACTCCGAGGACGCGTCCTGATGCGGCTCGACGTCGTCACGATCTTCCCCGAGTACCTCGACCCCCTCAACGTCTCCCTGGTCGGCAAGGCCCGCGCGCGTGGGCAGCTGAACGTGCACGTCCACGATCTGCGCGCGTGGACGTACGACCGTCACAACACCGTCGACGACACCCCGTACGGCGGCGGCCCGGGCATGGTCATGAAGACCGACCCCTGGGGGGACGCGCTGGACTCCGTGCTGGCGGACGGCTACGAGACGGGCTCGCACGCGCCCGCCCTCATCGTCCCCACCCCCAGCGGCCGTCCCTTCACCCAGGAACTCGCCGTGGAACTCTCCGAGTGCCCCTGGCTGATCTTCACGCCCGCGCGCTACGAGGGCATCGACCGCCGGGTGATCGACGAGTACGCCACGAGGATGCCCGTCCACGAGGTGTCCATCGGCGACTACGTCCTCGCCGGCGGCGAAGCGGCCGTACTCGTGATCACCGAGGCGGTGGCCCGGCTGCTGCCCGGCGTCCTCGGCAACGCCGAGTCGCACCGGGACGACTCCTTCGCGCCCGGAGCCATGGCCAACCTGCTCGAAGGCCCCGTCTACACCAAGCCGCCCGAGTGGCGCGGCCGTGGCATCCCGGACGTCCTGCTCAGCGGGCACCACGGCAAGATCGCCCGCTGGCGCCGCGACGAGGCGCTCACGCGTACGGCGGCCAACCGGCCCGACCTGATCGAGCGCTGCGACCCGGCGGCCTTCAACAAGAAGGACCGCGAGATGCTCTCCATCCTGGGCTGGGCGCCCGACCCGGCGGGGGAGCCGTACGGACGATTTTGGCGCAGGCCACAAGCCGTGGAAGAATAGGCCCCTGTTGTGCGTCGTCCGGCGTGCGCCCCTGCCACAGGGGGACACGACGCCCGCCCCGACACGGACAGCCTCCTCACGAAACACTATCTACCGCCGATGACCTGTGGCATGGGCGAAGAAAGCAGACGAAATGTCTCACCTGCTCGACATCGTCGACTCCGCGTCGCTGCGTACCGACATCCCGGCCTTCCGTCCGGGTGACACCGTCAACGTCCACGTCCGCGTCATCGAGGGCAACCGCTCCCGTGTGCAGCAGTTCAAGGGCGTAGTCATCCGTCGTCAGGGTGCCGGTGTCCGCGAGACCTTCACGGTCCGCAAGGTCTCGTTCTCCGTCGGCGTCGAGCGCACCTTCCCGGTGCACACCCCGATCGTCGAGAAGATCGAGCTCGTGACCCGCGGTGACGTGCGTCGCGCGAAGCTGTACTACCTGCGCGAGCTCCGCGGCAAGGCCGCGAAGATCAAGGAGAAGCGCGACAACTGAGCGCCTCTCGGAGGTCACAGCGGGGCCGGATAGCATCTGGCTGCGATGGACACCGAAGCACAGCCGACGGAGCGCGACCGCTCCTCCCGCCCCGGACCAGGGGCCGCGGAGGGACGGTCGCGTTTCGCGTTGGTGTCGAGAATCACCCCGTGGCTGCCCGGCGGCTGGATCTCCCTGACTCTGCTGCTCTGCCTGGTCCTTCTCCTGCTGATCAGTACGTTCGTGGTCAGACCTTTCCAGATTCCCAGCGGATCCATGGAAAACGGATTGAGGATCGGGGACCGCGTTCTCGTAAATAGGTTCGCGTACCGTTTCGGTGCCGAGCCGCGCCGGGGAGATGTGGTCGTGTTCGACGGAACCGGGTATTTCGGGGACGGGGACTACATCAAGCGCGTTGTGGGCGTGGGGGGAGACCACGTGGTCTGCTGCGACACGAAGGGGAGGGTCGAGGTGAACGGCCGGTCGGTCGACGAGTCGGGCTTCCTGTACCCCGGCGACAGCCCCTCCTCGGTGCCCTTCGAGGTCGAGGTGCCCGACGGCACCCTGTTCGTACTCGGTGACCACCGCAGCATCTCCAGCGACTCCCGGGACCATCTGGGCTCACCGGGCGGCGGCATGGTCCCCGTCGGTGATGTCCTCGGACGGGCCGACTGGATCATCTGGCCCGCCGGCCACACCGTCCGCCTGCACCGTTCTGACGCCTACGCGCGCGTGCCCGCAGCGGAGGGTGCGCATGGGTAACCGCGGCAAACCGCGCGGTGTGTCGAGCACCGCGGCCGAGAATCTGCTGCCCACCGGCGTCCGGCGCTCCGCCAGTCCCACCGGCGGCCGCTCCCGCGCGGAGCGGCGCAAGCTCCAGCGCAAGGTGAAGCGGCGCAGAAGGCGCGGCGCGGTCAAGGAGATACCCCTCCTGGTCGGCGTGGCCGTCCTGATAGCCCTGGTCCTGAAGACGTTTCTCGTCCAGGCGTTCGTGATCCCGTCCGGCTCGATGGAGCAGACGATCCGCATCGGCGACCGTGTCCTGGTCGACAAGCTCACCCCGTGGTTCGGCTCCGAACCGAAGCGCGGGGACGTCGTCGTCTTCAAGGACCCGGGCGGCTGGCTCCAGGACGAGCAGACCACGACGAAGAAGGACGACCCCGTCGTCGTCAAGCAGGTCAAGGAGGGACTCACCTTCATCGGCCTGCTGCCGTCCGACAACGAGAAGGACCTGATCAAACGGGTCGTCGGAGTCGGCGGCGACCGGGTCAAGTGCTGTGACACCGAGGGGCGGGTGACCGTCAACGGCGTTCCTCTGAGCGAGACGGACTACCTGTATCCCGGGAACGCCCCGTCCACCCAGCAGTTCGACATCACCGTCCCCCAGGGGCGGCTGTGGGTGATGGGTGACCACCGCGCCAACTCCGCGGACTCCCGCTCGCACCAGGACACCGACTACGGCGGCACCGTGTCCCTGGACTCGGTGGTGGGACGGGCCAGGATCATCGCGTGGCCGTTCGGCCACTGGACCACGCTGGACGAACCGAAAACTTACTCTTCCATTGCCGACTCGGTGTCCGGGGCGACCGCAGCCTCCCAGCCGTCGCTTAGGGTTGCTCCCGACGATCCGAACGAAGCGATCCAACTCCCGAGCCCTGCGGAACTCCCGCTCGTTATGGGAGTGGTGGGCCTGCGCCGTACCTGGCGCCGGCGGCGGCACAGAGTAAGGAGTTGGCGTGGGGGATGTTGCGGTTGGCGCACGATCCGGGCACGACGGCGAGGAGCACCGCGGACGCCCCGTGGAAGCAGCCGACCCGGCCGTGGAGGGCGCCGTACCCTTCGGGAATGACCCGGCCGCGGGCGGCGAGGGGCCGCCGGTGGACGAACCCCCCGGGACCGGCGGCGGTGGGACGGGCGGTTCCACGCCCGGGGCGAAGAAGCAGCGCTCCTTCTGGAAGGAGCTGCCCATCCTGATCGGCATCGCGCTCGTGCTGGCGCTGCTGATCAAGACGTTCCTGGTGCAGGCCTTCTCGATCCCGTCCGACTCGATGCAGAACACCCTCCAGCAGGGCGACCGGGTGCTGGTCGACAAGCTCACCCCGTGGTTCGGCTCCGAGCCCGAGCGCGGCGAGGTCGTCGTCTTCCACGACCCGGACAACTGGCTGGCGGGCGAGCCGGTGGCGGACCCGAACGCCGTACAGACGTTCCTGTCCTGGATCGGTCTGATGCCCTCCGCGACGGAGAAGGACCTCATCAAGCGCGTCATCGGCGTGGGCGGTGACACGGTCTCCTGCAAGGACACCGGCCCGCTCAAGGTCAACGGCAAGGCACTGAACGAGGCGTCGTACGTCTACGCCGGCAACACGCCGTGCAGCCAGGACGACCAGGGCGGCCAGTTCACCGTGAAGGTCCCCAAGGGCTACATCTGGGTGATGGGCGACCACCGGCAGAACTCCCGTGACTCGCGCTACAACCAGTCGGACAAGCACCACGGCATGGTCCCGGTCGACGACGTCGTGGGCCGCGCCATCGTGAAGGCCTGGCCGATCAACCGCTGGGGCACCCTGCCCAAGCCGGACACCTTCGACCAGGCGGGCATCAACGACCGGTCGTCCGCTTCGGCCGCCCTCAGTGTGGCTCCCCAGGGGATCGCTCTCGTCGGTGTGGTGCCGGTGGCGCTGTGGCGTCGCAGGAAGGCCGCCGTCGAGCGGACCCGCTGAGCGTTGCCCGGCCGACCGATGCCACGGGCCTGGTGAAAGCTTTGCGGAGCTTGTCGCTCCGTCCGGGCAGGAGGGGCTGACCCGCTCAGGTACCGCCGGGTAGGGTGCGGAGCCATGGGTGGCGAGAGCACGACACGTACGGCCCCGCGCAGCGGGAGCACCAGCACGGGCCCGGTGGGCAGCCGGACCGGACAGCGACTGTCCGGACTGGCCGTCGCGCTGGGCCTGGTGCTGTTCCTCGGGGGATTCGCCTGGGGAGCGGTGGTCTACCTGCCGTACACCGTGCCCACCAGCTCGATGACGCCCACGATCGACGCCGGCGACCGGGTGCTGGCGCAGCGCGTCGACGGCGACGAGATACGCCGGGGTGACGTCGTCGTCTTCACCGACGAGACCTGGGTGAGCAACGCGCCCGTGGTCAAGCGGGTCGTCGCGGTCGGCGGCGACACGGTCTCCTGCTGCACGGACGGGAAGCTGACCGTCAACGGCAAGCAGATCGACGAGACCTACCTCAAGGGCGGCCCGGTCGAGGACAAGACCATCCCGACCGTGAAGGTGCCCCAGGGCCGGCTGTTCCTGCTCGGCGACGAGCGCCAGGGCTCGCTGGACTCCTCCGCCCACCTCACCGACGCCGCCCAGGGCACCGTCGCCCGCTCGGCCGTGACCGCCCGCGTGGACGCCGTTGTCTGGCCCATGAAGGGCATGCTGGAGCGCCCCACCGGCTTCGAGCCCCTGGGCGCGCTCTCCTCGCCCGGCCCGCTGCGTACGATCTTCTTCCTGATCGTCGCCGGCGGGGCGCTGGTGCTGGGCGGCGGGGCGTACGGGCCCGTGGCCAAGCTGTTCGGCAGGCGCTCCCGGGTCCGGACGGAGCCCGTCGGTGCCCGCTGAGGCGCCGGCCGCGTCCGGGGACTCGCCCGAAGGCGCGCTGCGCAAGGTGGCCCGAGTGGTACTGCTCGATCCCGAGGACCGCATCCTGCTGCTGCACGGGCACGAGCCGGACGATCCGGCCGACGACTGGTGGTTCACGCCCGGCGGCGGACTGGAGGGCGACGAGACCCGTGAAGAGGCCGCTCTGCGGGAACTCGCCGAGGAGACCGGCATCACCGAGGTGGAACTCGGGCCGGTGCTCTGGCGGCGGATGTGCTCGTTCCCGTTCGCGGGCCGTCGCTGGGACCAGGACGAGTGGTACTACCTGGCCCGTACGACGGTGACGGCCACCCGGGCCACGGCCCTGACCGAGCTGGAGCGACGCAGTGTCGCCGGAGCGCGCTGGTGGACGTGTCAGGAACTGAGCCAGGCACATGAGACGGTGTATCCGACCAGACTCGCCGAGCTGCTGCGCAGGCTGCTCGACGAAGGTCCCCCGGCCGGGCCCGTGACCCTCGACACCGAAATCGTCTAGGTGCTGACGGGACTGGCGCACAATGGTGGGATCGCACGGCTGAAGGGGAACATGCCATGAGCGCCGAGGACCTCGAGAAGTACGAGACCGAGATGGAGCTCAAGCTCTACCGGGAGTACCGCGATGTCGTCGGTCTGTTCAAATACGTGATCGAGACCGAGCGGCGCTTCTACCTGACCAACGACTACGAGATGCAGGTGCACTCGGTCCAGGGTGAGGTGTTCTTCGAGGTGTCCATGGCGGATGCGTGGGTGTGGGACATGTATCGGCCGGCTCGCTTCGTGAAACAGGTCCGGGTGCTGACGTTCAAGGACGTGAACATCGAGGAGCTGAACAAGAGCGATCTGGAGCTGCCGGGCGGGTGACGGGCGCTTTTTCGCCCGTGTGGGTGACGGGGTTTTCCACAACCGCTGAGTAGTCCACCAAGATCAACTCGGTGGGCGGGGTTGCGTGATCGTTGGCGCCGGAGGTGGTGCCGACATGAACGCACGCAGTGCACTCGGCAAGTACGGCGAGAGTCTGGCCGCGCGGCGGCTGACCGAGGCCGGGATGACCGTCCTGGAGCGCAACTGGCGCTGTGGCAGGACGGGCGAGATCGACATCGTGGCGCGGGACGGCGAGATCCTGGTCGTCTGCGAGGTCAAGACACGACGGGTGGGTGCGTTCGAGCACCCCATGGCCGCGGTGACCCCCGAGAAGGCGGAGCGCCTGCGGGGCCTCGCCGCCTGCTGGATCCATGCCCACGGAGGGGCGCCACCGGGAGGCGTCCGCATCGACCTGGTGGGCGTCGTCCTGCCCCGCCGCGGCGCGCCCGTGGTCGAGCATGCGCGGGGGGTGGCCTGAGATGGGGTTCGCGCGTACGTGCTCGGTGGCGCTGGTGGGCGTCGAGGGGGTTGTGGTCGAGGTCCAGGCCGACCTGGAGCCCGGGGTCGCGGCCTTCACGCTGGTGGGGCTGCCGGACAAGAGCCTGACGGAGAGCCGGGACCGGGTGCGGGCGGCCGTCGTGAACTCGGGTGGTGAATGGCCCCAGAAGAAGCTCACGGTGGGACTCAGCCCGGCCTCGGTGCCGAAGGCGGGCTCGGGATTCGACTTGGCTGTTGCATGTGCCGTCCTGGGTGCCTCCGAGCGGATCGACCCGCGCGTGCTCGCCGACATCGTGATGATCGGGGAGCTGGGCCTGGACGGCCGGGTGCGTCCGGTCCGGGGCATCCTGCCCGCGGTGCTGGCCGCCGCGGACGCCGGCTACGTCCAGGTCGTCGTGCCGGAGTGCGCCGCGGCCGAGGCTTCGCTGGTGCCCGGGGTCTCCGTGCTGGGCGTCCGCAGTCTGCGGCAGCTCATCGCGGTCCTCGCCGACGAACCGGTGCCCGACGAGGAGCCGCATGAGCCGGGCCGCCCCGATCCGCTGCTGGCGGGCCTGCGGGTGCCGGGCACGGGCGCGGCGACGGGCATGCACAGCGCCGGAGCCGCTCAGCAGGACCACGGACACGACCTCGCCGACGTGGTGGGGCAGACCTCGGCGCGGACGGCCGTGGAGGTCGCGGCGGCCGGGCGCCACCATCTGTTCCTGGAGGGTCCCCCCGGCGCGGGCAAGACGATGCTCGCCGAGCGGCTGCCCGCGGTCCTGCCCCCGCTGGCCCGGGAGGAATCGCTGGAGGTGACGGCGGTGCACTCGGTGGCCGGACTGCTGCCCCCGGGCAAGCCCCTGATCGACGTCGCCCCCTACTGCGCCCCGCACCACTCGGCCACCATGCAGGCGCTGGTGGGCGGCGGCAACGGCATCGCCCGTCCCGGCGCGGTCTCGCTCTCGCACCGGGGGGTGCTCTTTCTCGACGAGACTCCCGAGTTCAACACCCAGGCTCTCGACGCGCTGAGGCAGCCACTGGAGGCGGGGCACGTGGTGATCGCGCGCAGCGCGGGTGTCGTACGGTTCCCGGCGAAGTTCCTGATGGTCCTCGCGGCCAACCCGTGTCCCTGCGGTCGCTTCTCGCAGACCGACGACTTCTGCGAGTGCCCGCCCTCGGCGATCCGGCGCTACCAGGCCCGGCTCTCCGGTCCACTGCTCGACCGGGTCGACCTGCGGGTGCAGGTGGACCGTGTCACGCGTGACCAGCTTGCCGGACGCGGCGCACGGGGCGAGTCGACCGCCGTGGTCGCGGACCGCGTGCGGGCCGCCAGGGAACGCGCGGCGACGCGCTTCGCCGGCACCCCGTGGCGGACCAACAGCGAGGTGCCCGGACGCGAGCTGCGCAACCGCTGGCACGCCGTGTCCGGGGCGATGGACGAGGCCGAGCGCAATCTGGAGCGGGGCGTCCTGACCGCCCGGGGACTCGACCGCGTCCTGCGCGTCGCCTGGACCGTCGCGGACCTCGTCGGACACGACCGCCCGGACGCGACGGACGTCGCCCTGGCGCTGCAACTGCGCACCGGAGTGCCCCGGGGCGTGCCCATGGCCATCGGGGCGCTGACGTGACCCGCGACCAACCCGACGACGAGCTGCTCGACCGCGTCTTTCTGGCTCGGGTCGTCGAGCCCGGTGACGAGGCCGCGGGGCGGTGGATCCGGGAATGGGGCGTGGAGGAGGTGGCCTCGCGGTTGCGCGGGTGCGGGGAGCCGCTGCCCGGGGTGAGCGAGAAGAGATGGAGCGGCATGCGGGCCCGGGCTCTAGTGGCCGAACCGCTCCGGGATCTCGCCGTCGCGTTCCAGGCCGGCGCCCGGTTCGTCGTTCCCGGGGCAGCCGAGTGGCCGGGGCAGCTCGACGACCTCGGGGACGCGCGGCCGCTCGGACTGTGGGTCCGGGGGCGGCCCAGCCTGCGGATGTGGGCGCTCAGGTCCGTCGCCCTCGTCGGGGCCCGTGCCTGTACCGAGTACGGGGGCCACATGGCGGCCACCCTCGCCACCGGGCTCGCCGAGCTCGGGTGGGTCGTCGTGTCCGGCGGGGCCTACGGGGTCGACGGTGCCGCCCACCGCGGTGCCCTCGGCGCAGGGGGTGCCACCGTCGCCGTCCTGGCCTGCGGGGTCGATCGGCCCTATCCGCGCGGACACACCCAGTTGATCACCAGGATCGCGGAACAGGGCCTGGTGATCGGGGAGTTGCCGCCCGGCGATCATCCGACGCCCAGCAGATTCGTGCTGCGCAACAGGGTGATCGCCGCCCTCACCCGGGGCACCGTGGTCGTCGAGGCCGCCCACCGCAGCGGCTCACTGGTCACCGCCCGCGCGGCACAGCGGCTGGGCCGTCACACGATGGGGGTCCCCGGGCCGGCCACCAGCAGTCTGTCCGCCGGGGTGCACGAGCTGCTGCGGAGCGGTGCCACGCTGGTCACGGACGCCGCCGAAGTGGTGGAACTGGTCGGCGACATGGGGGAGCTGGCCCCCGACCGGCGCGGACCCGTGCTGCCGCGCGACCTGCTGGACCCGGAGGTGCGCAGGGTCCTGTCCGCGCTGCCCGGGCGACGGGAGGCCGGCGTGGACGAGATCGCGCGCGGGGCCCAGACGACCCGGGACGACGCCATCGCGAGACTGTACGAACTCCGTGCACTTGGTTACGTCGAACGACACGGCGACGGCTGGAAGTTGACACGCCAGGCGATGATCTCCGTGCGGGGCGGCCGCGGCCCGTGTTGACCGAGCGTGTTCGGCCGTCCGGGGGAACCCCGAAGGCCTTGGGAATTCCCGCAGTTGAGGCGTTCCGTTGATCACACAGTGCGACGGCCGTGCCCTGCGGGTGCGGCCCGCGGAACGCGTCCGTGCAGGAACCCGGGCGCACTGTTTGCGCACTGCGACGCCTCAGTCACGCTACGCTCACGGGGATTCCGACGCACTTCACGTACATCGCGTACTTCACGGCAGAACGGCACAAGGCGACGAATGCCCCAGCACACTTCCGGGTCCGACCGGGCGGCGATCCCCCCAGCCGCCCGTGACGGTGGCAGCGTGCGGCCGCCCGCTCCCTCGACCCTCGACGAGCTGTGGCGGTCGTACAAGGCGACGGGAGACGAGCGGCTGCGAGAGCAGCTGATCCTGCACTACTCACCGCTCGTGAAGTACGTCGCCGGGCGGGTGAGCGTCGGTCTGCCGCCCAACGTCGAGCAGGCCGACTTCGTCTCCTCGGGGGTCTTCGGGCTCATCGACGCGATCGAGAAGTTCGACATCGACCGGGAGATCAAGTTCGAGACGTACGCGATCACCCGGATCCGGGGCGCGATGATCGACGAACTGCGGGCGCTGGACTGGATCCCGCGCTCCGTGCGGCAGAAGGCGCGCAACGTCGAGCGGGCGTACGCGACGCTGGAGGCACGGCTCAGACGGACGCCCACGGAGGGGGAGGTCGCCGGCGAGCTGGGGATCGCCGTGGACGATCTGCACGCGGTGTTCAGCCAGTTGTCGCTGGCCAACGTGGTGGCCCTGGAGGAGCTGCTGCATGTCGGCGGCGAGGGCGGCGACGGGCTGAGCTTCATGGACACGCTGGAGGACCCCGCAGCGGACAACCCCGTGGAGGTCGCCGAGGACCGGGAGCTCCGGCGGTTCCTCGCGCGGGCCATCAACACCCTGCCCGAGCGGGAGAAGACCGTGGTGACCCTCTACTACTACGAGGGGCTCACGCTCGCCGAGATCGGGAACGTGCTCGGTGTGACCGAGAGCCGGGTCAGTCAGATCCACACCAAATCCGTGCTGCAACTGCGGGCGAAGCTGGCCAGTTTCGGCCGCTGACCTGGCCGGACGGGTGGAGTGACTCCCGTCGGCGGTGGTGCGTCCGTACAGTGGTTGACGTGCCAAGGATTCGAGCGGCCTCCGTGGCCGAGCACCGGTCGATGCAGCGAGCCGCCCTGCTGGACGCGGCTCGCTCTTTGCTGTCCGAGGGCGGGACGGAGGCGCTGACCTTCCCGGCTCTCGCCGAGCGGACGGGGCTCGCGCGCTCGTCCGTGTACGAGTACTTCCGGTCGAGGGCCGCCGTGGTCGAGGAGCTGTGCGAGGTCGACTTCCCGGTGTGGGCCGCGGAGGTCTCGGCGGCGATGGCCGCGGCGCAGGGCGCGGAGGCCAAGGTCGAGGCGTATGTCCGGCGGCAGCTGACACTGGTGGGGGACCGACGGCATCGGGCCGTCGTCGCCATCTCCGCGAGCGAGCTGGACGCGGCAGCCCGGGAGAAGATCCGGGCGGCGCACGGCGGACTGGTCGCGATGATCGTCGAGGTGCTCGGCGATCTGGGGCACGAGCAGCCTCGGCTGGCGGCGATGCTGGTGCAGGGCGTGGTGGACGCGGCGGTGCGGCGGATCGAGCTGGGGGCCGCGGAGGAGCCCTCGGTGATCACCGAGGCCGCGGTTTCCATGGCGCTGCGGGGCGTGCGGGGCTGAGGCCCGTCCGGGCTGCTGGGCTGTCGAGGGCGGTCAGGGCAAGGGGACGCCGAGTACGGGGAGCAGCCTCGACGGGCCCCTGCGCAGGAGCCACGGCGGGAGCAGGGACAGGGGATCGAGATAGGTCTCGCCTCTGCGCAGCCCCCAGTGCACGCAGGTCGTCGTGCAGTGGGAGCCCGTTGCTTCCACCGTGCCCACCACCTCGCCCGCCTCCACCTCGTCGCCCTTCTCCACCGACGCCGTCACCGGCTCGTAGGTCGTTCGCAGATCCGTGCCCGTCAGCTCCACCGAGACGACCCCCTTGCCCGCCACTCGGCCCGCGAAGGACACCCGGCCCGGTGCCACCGCCCGGACCGGGGTGTCGGCGGGTGCTGCCAGATCCACGCCCCGGTGGCCGCGGCCGTACACCGTCGCCGGTGGTTCCCAGCCGCGCAGGACCGTCGGGCGGGTGCCCAGCGGCCAGGTGCGGCCGATCGCCGGTACCGAGACGTCCGTAGCCGTAGCCGTAGCCGTCGGGGCGAGGGGGGCCTGCTCCGGCGCGGGTGCCGGTGCCGTCAGGAACAGCAGAAACCCCAGCACCAGCCACGTACCGCACCGCCCGAATCGACCGCATCGCTTCGCTCGCATGCGGAAACCGTCCCGCATCCGCCCCGGCCGCGGCCGGGACCTGTGGACTACTCCCGGGTTGTGGACAGCGGCGTCACCCGGTACCTCGCCGGTCCCGTACACTTCTTCTGGCGATCCGGGTCACCGGGTCGACTTCGCACGCCCCGACATCTCGCCGTCACACGGTCGGTGTCAGCGCCTCTCGGTCCTTTGCGGCAAGGCGCGTCGCGGGCGTCAGGCGCGGGTGCCCTCCGGTACCCGCGGTACAACCGAGAACACCAAGGAGAACGGCCATGGCCGTCGTCACGATGCGGGAGCTGCTGGAAAGCGGCGTCCACTTCGGTCACCAGACCCGTCGTTGGAACCCGAAGATGAAGCGCTTCATCTTCACGGAGCGCAACGGCATCTACATCATCGACCTGCTCCAGTCGCTGTCGTACATCGACCGCGCCTACGAGTTCGTCAAGGAGACCGTCGCCCACGGCGGCACGGTCATGTTCGTCGGCACGAAGAAGCAGGCGCAGGAGGCCATCGCCGAGCAGGCCACCCGCGTCGGCATGCCCTACGTCAACCAGCGCTGGCTGGGCGGCATGCTCACCAACTTCTCGACCGTCTACAAGCGTCTGCAGCGCCTCAAGGAGCTCGAGCAGATCGACTTCGAGGACGTCGCCGCTTCCGGTCTGACCAAGAAGGAGCTTCTCGTGCTCTCGCGCGAGAAGGCCAAGCTGGAGAAGACCCTCGGTGGTATCCGCGAGATGTCCAAGGTGCCCAGCGCCGTCTGGATCGTGGACACCAAGAAGGAGCACATCGCGGTCGGCGAGGCTCGGAAGCTCAACATCCCGGTCGTCGCGATCCTCGACACCAACTGCGACCCCGACGAGGTCGACTACAAGATCCCGGGCAACGACGACGCGATCCGCTCCGTCACCCTGCTCACCCGCGTGATCGCCGACGCCGTCGCCGAGGGGCTCATCTCCCGCTCGCGCGTCGCCACCGGTGACAAGGGTGAGAAGGCCGCGGGCGAGCCGCTCGCCGAGTGGGAGCGCGACCTGCTCGAGGGTGGCGAGAAGAAGGCCGAGGAGGCTCCCGCCGAGGCCGCTCCGGCCGCCGAGGCCACCGAGGCTCCTGCTGCCGAGGCCCCCGCCGCCGAGGCCGAGGCCCCGGCTGAGGCTCCCGCCGCCGAGGCTCCTGCCGCCGAGGCCGAGGCCGAGGCCGCTCCGGCCGCGGACGCCGAGCAGGCCTGATCCGTCAGCGTCAGGGGTGACGGCGGGAGCGGTACCGCATTCATCAGCGCCTCCGGCGCGGTGAACTCCGCTCCCGCCGTTCACCCGTAGGTCATCGGAGAGTCGGCGGCCCCCGGCTACATGGGGGCCGCAGACCCCGTAGATCTTCGATCTTCCAGACTTCGAGAAAGATTCACAGACTCATGGCGAACTACACCGCCGCCGACGTCAAGAAGCTCCGTGAGCTCACGGGCGCCGGCATGATGGACTGCAAGAAGGCGCTGGACGAGGCCGAGGGCGACGTCGAGAAGGCTGTCGAGGCGCTCCGGATCAAGGGCCAGAAGGGCGTCGCCAAGCGCGAGGGCCGCTCCGCCGAGAACGGCGCGGTGGTCTCCATCATCGCCGACGACAACGCCTCCGGCGTTCTCGTCGAGCTGAAGTGCGAGACGGACTTCGTCGCCAAGGGCGAGAAGTTCCAGGCCGTCGCCAACGCGATCGCCGAGCACGTCGCCAAGACCTCCCCGGCCGACCTGGAGGCCCTGCTCGCCTCCGAGATCGAGGCCGGCAAGACCGTCCAGGCATACGTGGACGAGGCCAACGCCAACCTCGGCGAGAAGATCGTCCTGGACCGCTTCGCGCAGTTCACCGACGGCTTCGTGACCGCGTACATGCACCGCACGATGCCCGACCTGCCCCCGCAGATCGGTGTCCTCATCGAGCTGGACAAGCCGAACGCCGAGATTGCCAAGGGCGTCGCCCAGCACATCGCCGCCTTCGCGCCGAAGTACCTCTCCAAGGAGGACGTGCCGGCCGAGGTCGTCGAGTCCGAGCGTCGTATCGCCGAGGAGACCACCCGCGCCGAGGGCAAGCCCGAGGCCGCGATCGCCAAGATCGTCGAGGGTCGCCTGAACGGCTTCTTCAAGGACGCCACGCTGCTCGGTCAGCCGTACGCGCTCGACAACAAGAAGTCGGTCCAGAAGGTTCTGGACGAGGCCGGTGTCACCCTGAAGCGCTTCACGCGTATCAAGGTCGGCATCTGAGTCCGTACCGCGAGCGACGCGCGGGCCCTATAGGGTCGTCAGCAGTCGTCCGGTACGCCGCCACGCACGCGCGTGGCGGACGACAGCAGATCTGACGAGGAGGCCATTGCCGCGCATGGGATGCGAACCAGTTCCCACCGGCAGTGGCCTTCTTCGTATGTGCAACAGGTGAAAGAGGCGGGATCCCCATGACCACCAAGGCCCAGAAGAGCGACGACGGCAATGTGCGCGGCCGGTTTCTGCTGAAGCTGTCCGGAGAGGCGTTCGCCGGTGGCGGGGGCCTGGGTGTGGACCCCGACGTGGTGCACAAGATCGCCCGTGAGATCGCCGCCGTCGTCCGGGACGGTGCCGAGATCGCCGTCGTCATCGGTGGCGGCAACTTCTTCCGCGGTGCCGAACTCCAGCAGCGCGGCATGGACCGCGCCCGCTCGGACTACATGGGCATGCTCGGCACCGTGATGAACTGCCTCGCCCTCCAGGACTTCCTGGAGAAGGAGGGCATCGACAGCCGGGTGCAGACCGCCATCACCATGGGCCAGGTGGCCGAGCCGTACATCCCGCTGCGCGCCGTCCGCCACCTGGAGAAGGGCCGCGTGGTCATCTTCGGCGCCGGCATGGGCATGCCGTACTTCTCCACCGACACCACCGCCGCCCAGCGCGCCCTGGAGATCGACGCCGAGGCACTGCTCATGGGCAAGAACGGCGTGGACGGGGTCTACGACTCCGACCCGAAGACCAACCCCGACGCGGTCAAGTTCGACTCCCTCGGATACGGCGAGGTCATCACCCGTGACCTGAAGGTCGCCGACGCCACGGCCGTCACGCTGTGCCGCGACAACAAGCTCCCGATCCTGGTCTTCGAGCTCCTGGCCGAGGGCAATATCGCCCGAGCCGTCAAGGGTGAGAAGATCGGCACGCTTGTGGGTGAGCAGGACAGCCGGGACTGACCCGGGATACACCCGGTCCCTGGCCGGGGGATGGACAATGTCCTGCCGGTCCGGAACCGTGCAGGAAGAAGACGCGACGCAGCCGGCCGCCGCCCCCACGCATACGGAACAGCAGCCGGGCCTACTTCAAGACACGCAGGAGCAAGTGGTGATCGAAGAGACCCTCCTCGAGGCCGAGGAGAAGATGGAGAAGGCCGTCGTGGTCGCCAAGGAGGACTTCGCCGCGATCCGCACCGGGCGTGCGCACCCGGCGATGTTCAACAAGATCGTGGCCGACTACTACGGCGCGCCGACGCCGATCAACCAGCTGGCTTCGTTCTCCGTGCCGGAGCCGCGCATGGCCGTGGTGACCCCGTTCGACAAGAGCGCGCTGCGCAACATCGAGCAGGCGATCCGCGACTCCGACCTGGGCGTCAACCCGAGCAACGACGGCAACATCATCCGAGTGGTGTTCCCCGAGCTCACCGAGGAGCGCCGCCGCGACTACATCAAGGTGGCCAGGAGCAAGGCCGAGGACTCGCGCGTGTCCATCCGCTCGGTCCGCCGCAAGGCCAAGGACGCGATCGACAAGCTCGTCAAGGACGGCGAGGTCGGCGAGGACGAGGGCCGCCGTGCGGAGAAGGAGCTCGACGACGCGACGCACAAGTACGTCGCCCAGGTGGACGAGCTCCTCAAGCACAAGGAAGCGGAGCTTCTCGAGGTCTGATGAACGACTCTTCCTGGGCGACTCCGCCACACGCCGGGTACTGGGGGCCGTCCGACCAGGGGCCTGTCCAGGGGGCCGCCCCGGCGGGTCCCGCGTACGATGCGCATGACGCGCAGCACACTCGCCCCATGCCCATCGTGCCCGACGGACCCGCCGTACCCCGATACGGCGACGACCAGGATGACGACCGGGGGACCGCTCGGCTGAGCGGTCCCTTGTTCCGGGACGGTACGTCCCGGGACGGGACGTACCGCGACGACACGTTCCGTGCAGAGACCGCATCGGCGCAGCCCTACGCGGCGGCACCGCAGAAGCAGAATCCGGAGCCCATGCCCGACGCCTCGCAGCCGGCACCCGCGCCGCAGAAGAAGAGCGCGGGGCGGGACCTGGGCGCGGCCATAGGGGTCGGGGTCGGGCTCGGCGTGGTGATCATCGCGTCGCTGTTCTTCGTCAAGGCCGCGTTCGTCGGCGTGATAGCGGTCGCCATCGTGGTCGGGCTGTGGGAGCTGACGAAGCGGCTGGAGGAGCGCAAGGGCATCAAGGCGCCGCTCGTGCCGTTGGCGCTCGGCGGGGCCGCGATGGTCGTCTCCGGGTACGTCCGGGGCGCGGAGGGTGCCTGGGTCGCCATGGCGCTCACGGCACTCGCGGTCCTCGTCTGGCGGATGACGGAACCGCCGGAGGGATACCTCAGGGACGTCACGGCGGGTGTCTTCGCGGCGTTCTACGTGCCGTTCCTGGCCACGTTCGTCGCCATGATGCTGGCGGCCGAGGACGGGGCGGCTCGCGTGCTGACCTTCCTGCTGCTGACCGTCGTCAGCGACACCGGCGCCTACGCGGTCGGCTGGCGCTTCGGCACCCACAAGCTCGCGCCGCGCATCAGCCCCGGCAAGACCCGGGAGGGCCTGGTCGGAGCGGTCACCTTCGCGATGGCGGCGGGTGCGCTGTGCATGGAGTTCCTGATCGACGACGGCGCGTGGTGGCAGGGCCTGCTGCTCGGGCTCGCGGTGGCGGCCAGCGCCACGCTGGGTGACCTCGGCGAGTCGATGATCAAGCGGGACCTCGGCATCAAGGACATGGGCACGCTCCTGCCGGGCCACGGCGGCATCATGGACCGTCTGGACTCCCTGCTGCCGACGGCGCCGGTGGTGTGGCTGTTGCTGGTGCTGTTCGTGGGCAGCGGCTGACGCACGAGGACGGGCGAGGGGCGGTAGCGACGGCTGCCGCCCCTTTGCGTTGCGTCACCGCAGGCGTGGTGGGGCCGTCATCGCGGGCATGGCGGAGATCTGTCACGTGGGCATGGCGGAGGCCAGGGCGGCGCAAATTGTGTGTCAGGCCTTGCTTGGCATACGTAAAGGGGCCGTTTCCGCGGGAGTTCGTCCGGGATGCTGACCGCCGCGTCGGTTTTCGAACGGGGGAACAGGATGAGCGGGCAGTTCGGGGTGGACCCCGAGACGTTGACGGATCTGGCGGGCAGGTTCGACCGGGAAGCGACGGGGCTTGCCGGGCCGATCGGGGCGTTCTCGGGGAGCGCGGCGGAGATCGGGCAGGCATTCGGGCTGCTGGGGATCTGTGACGGGGCGACGGAGAAGTACCGGCAGCTGCTGGAGAGCACTGTCAGGGCACTCGGGCAGCTTCCGGACGTGCTCAGGAGCGACAGCGACCGGCTGCGGTTGAACGCGACTCACTACACGGCCTCGGACCGCACTGCCCTCGACTATCTGCACTCCGCGGCCTCGGGTGGCCGTCCGTGAGCATCAACAGCTGGATCGACGGCAAGGTCCTGGAGATCCTGCAGGCCGCCGGTGTGGAACTCCCGGGCGGCGACGGCGACACGCTCCGGGCCATCGCCCGCGCCTGGGACGCCATGGGCACCGAACTGACGGACGTCGTAGGAGCCGTCGACGCCGCGATCGCCGGAGTCGACCGGCAGGGGTGGCACGGAGCCGCTCGGGACGCCTTCGAGAGCCACTGGGCGGAGCGGAAGAAGGTGGTTCAGGACGTTGCCGGCAACTTCCACCACGTCGCCGACGGTCTGCGCTCCTATGCCGACGAGATCGACGGGATCAACAAGGAGATCATCGACATCTGTGTGGAGATCGCCGAGATGGAGATCGCCGGGGTCGCGCTGTCGTTCTTCACCGGCTTCATCTCCGACCTCGTCGCGAACACGGCGGTGGCGGACTCGGGAAGCCTCATGGTGACCCAGGCCGTCAACGGGCAGCCGGTGACCGTGGGCGCCGACCTCAGGAACGGCGCGCTGCTCGCGGGCGGCACCGCCGGGTTCACCGCGGGCGCCGGCGCCATCGGGACCCGGGTCACGGGGGTGGCCGGAGACCTCCTGAGGGGGGAGGGCCTGCTCGGCACCGCGGTCAACGGAGCGCTCGGCAACGTGACGGGCGGTCTGACGGCCGACCACGCGAACGGCCAGGACGCCTCGACCATGGGTCAGGACGCTCTGACCAACGCCGTCGCCGGTGCCGCCGGAAACGCCCAGAACCACGGGGTCAACCATGCCTTGGAGGAGCACGGCAGCCTTGGCGGGGAACACCTCAGCGACCGGGGGAAGCTCGCGGACGCGGCGTTCAAGAACACCGTGGGGACCACTCTCAACACCGGCGTCTACGCCGCCGCGTCCGGTATCGAGTCCGACATCCAGAACCTGACGAAGGACGAGAACGACAAGTGAGCCCCCTCGGCGGAGCGGCCCTCGCGGCCGTGTTCACCCCCAACCCGGACCACCCCTCGACCTGGTCCGGCTTCTTCGGACTCGCCGCCTTCGTCATCGGATGCGTGATCGCCCTCGTCGGCATCTACGCGGCGGTCAGCACCTACCGTGGCCTGGAGCCGTCCCGCCGCCGCGGCCAGGCGCTCCCGATGACCCTCGCCGGCGGCTTCTTCGCCCTCGTCGGCCTGGCGGTGATGGCCCTCGGCGTGTGGATCTACTGACCGCGGTCCCGGAATGATCTGCGACACTGGTTGAGCTATGCCTAAGCCCGGAGAACTCACTTTCATCGCCCCCCGCGGAGCCAAGAAGCCGCCGCGGCATCTCGCCGACCTCACGCCCGCCGAGCGCAAGGAGGTCGTGGCCGGGATCGGGGAGAAGCCGTTTCGTGCGAAGCAGCTCTCGCAGCACTACTTCGCGCGGTACGCGCACGACCCGGCGCAGTGGACGGACATCCCGGCGGGCTCGCGCGGCAAGCTCCAGGAGGCGTTGCTTCCCGAGCTGATGACCGTCGTACGGCATCTGTCGACCGACCAGGGGACCACGCGCAAGACGCTGTGGCGGCTGTTCGACGGGACGCTCGTGGAGTCGGTGCTGATGCGGTACCCGGACCGGGTGACCATGTGCATCAGCTCTCAGGCGGGCTGTGGCATGAACTGTCCCTTCTGTGCCACCGGGCAGGCGGGACTGGACCGGAATCTGTCCACCGCCGAGATCGTGCATCAGATCGTGGACGGGATGCGGGCGCTGCGGGACGGGGAGGTTCCGGGCGGGCCCGCCCGGCTGTCCAACATCGTCTTCATGGGCATGGGTGAGCCGCTCGCCAACTACAAGCGAGTCGTCGGCTCCATTCGCGCGCTCACCGATCCCGCCCCCGACGGGCTCGGGCTCTCGCAGCGCGGTATCACCGTGTCGACCGTCGGGCTGGTGCCCGCGATCCAGCGGTTCTCCGACGAGGGCTTCAAGTGCCGGCTCGCGATCTCCCTGCACGCCCCCGACGACGAACTGCGCGACACCCTCGTCCCCGTGAACACGCGGTGGAAGGTGCGCGAGGTCCTCGACGCCGGGTTCGAGTACGTCGAGAAGAGCGGGCGCCGGCTGTCCATCGAGTACGCGCTGATCCGGGACATCAACGACCAGGCGTGGCGCGGTGACCGGCTGGGACGGCTGCTCAAGGGCAAGCCGGTGCACGTCAACCTCATCCCGCTGAACCCGACTCCGGGGTCCAAGTGGACCGCCTCCCGGCCCGAGGACGAGAAGGCGTTCGTGGAGGCCATCGCCGCCCATGGGGTGCCGGTGACGGTCCGGGACACCCGTGGGCAGGAGATCGACGGGGCCTGTGGCCAGCTCGCGGCCACCGAGCGGTAGTCTGACGACCGTACGCACGTACATCTTCATATCCGACAGGGGAGCGCCACAGCGCTGAGAGTGCGGCAATCGGGCCGCAGACCCTCTGAACCTCGCCCAGGTCATTCTGGGTAGGAAGTTCGGTCATCACCGTGAACAACAAGAAGTTCTGTGCTGTCGTCGTCGGCCTCGGCCTGGTCACGCTGTCCGCGTGCGGCTCGTCGTCGGACGACTCCGCAAGCTCCGGCTCCAAGACCGTCACGCTCGTCAGCCACGACTCGTGGGCCGTCTCCAAGAGCGTTCTCGCCGACTTCGAGAAGAAGTCCGGCTACCGGGTCAGGGTCCTGGAGGATGGCGACGCCGGGCAGGCCGTCAACAAGGCGATCCTCACCAAGGACAACCCCCAGGGCGACGTCTTCTTCGGTGTCGACAACACGCTGTTGTCCCGCGCGCTCGACAACGGCCTCTTCCAGCCGTACGAGGCCAAGGGCGCCGATGGGATCAAGGCCGGGTACCGGGTCGACGGGGACAAGGTCACGCCCATCGACACCGGCGACATCTGCGTCAACTACGACAAGGCCTACTTCACCGCGCACAAGCTCCAGCCGCCGACGTCGTACGACGATCTGATCAAGCCCGCCTACAAGAACCTCCTCGTCACCGAGAACGCCTCCACCTCCTCGCCGGGCCTCGGCTTCCTCCTCGGGAGTGCCGCGAAGTACGGAGATGGGGGCACCTCCCGCTCGAGCGAAGCCGAGAGTGGGGGAGGCTGGCAGGGCTACTGGAAGAAGCTCAAGGCCAACGGCGTCAAGGTCGTCGACGGCTGGGAGCAGGCCTACAACGAGGAGTTCTCCGGTTCCGCCGGGGGCAAGAAGGCGAAGGCCGACCGGCCGCTCGTCGTGTCGTACGCCTCCTCGCCGCCCGCCGAGGTGATTTACGCCGACCCGAAGCCGAAGACCGCCCCCACCGGGGTCGCGCAGGGCACCTGCTTCCGGCAGATCGAGTACGCCGGACTGCTGAGCAACGCGAAGAACAGCAAGGGCGGCAAGGCGCTCCTGGACTTCCTGCTCACCAAGGAGTTCCAGCAGGACATGCCGCTCAACATGTTCGTCTATCCGGTCATCGACGGCGCCCAGGTGCCGGCCGAGTTCACCGCCTACGGTCCGCAGGCCAAGGATCCCGAGACCATGGACCCGGCGAAGATCGCCGACAACCGTGACGACTGGGTCAAGTCATGGACCTCGCTCGTACTGAAGTAAGGCCCCGCAAGGGCGTCAGGAACGCGGCGGCCCGGCTCGGGCTCGTGGCCGTGCCCGTCGCGTTCTTCGCCGTCTTCTTCGCCTATCCCGTCGCCGCGATCGTCACGCGCGGACTCAAGGCGGGCGGGACCTGGCACTTCGGCCGGATCACCGATGTCCTCGCCCAGCCGGACATCCGGCACGTCCTGTGGTTCACCACCTGGCAGGCGCTCGCCTCCACCGCGCTCACGCTCCTGATCGCGCTCCCCGGCGCGTACGTCTTCGCGCGCTTCGACTTCCCCGGCAAGCAGATCCTGCGGGCCGTGGTCACCGTCCCCTTCGTGCTGCCGACGGTCGTCGTCGGTACGGCCTTCCTGGCGCTGGTGGGACGCGGCGGGCTGCTGGACGACCTGTGGGGCGTACGGCTGGACACCACCGTGTGGGCGATCCTGCTCGCGCACGTCTTCTTCAACTACGCGGTCGTCGTACGGACCGTCGGCGGCCTGTGGGCCCAGTTGGATCCGCGTCAGGAGGAGGCCGCGCGGATGCTGGGCGCGTCCCGGCTCCGGGCCTGGCGGACGGTCACGCTCCCCGCGCTCGGGCCCGCCGTGGCCGCCGCCGCTCTCATGGTGTTCCTCTTCACCTTCACCTCCTTCGGCGTGGTGCAGATCCTCGGCGGGCCGACCTTCTCGACCCTCGAAGTGGAGATCTACCGGCAGACCTCCGAGATCTTCGACCTGTCCACGGCCGCCGTGCTGACGCTGATCCAGTTCGTCGCGGTGGGCGCGGTCCTCGCCCTGCACGCGTGGACCGTACGGCGCCGGGAGACCGCGCTGCGGCTCGTGGACGCGTCCGTGACCGCCCGGCGGCCGCGCGGCGCGGGGCAGTGGGGGCTGCTGGCCGGGGTCGTGGGCTGTGTCGCCGTACTCCTCGTGCTGCCGCTCGCCGTGCTCGTCCAGCGGTCGCTGGATGCCCCCGGTTTCGGCTACTACCGGGCGCTGACCCGCAGCGACGGCGGGATCTTCCTCGTCGCGCCCATCGAGGCGGTCGGGAACTCGCTGGAGTACGCCCTCGCCGCGACCGCCATCGCGGTGGCGGTCGGGGGTCTGGCGGCGGCCGCGCTGACGCGACGGGACGCGGGACGGTTCGTACGGGGCTTCGACGCGCTGCTGATGCTGCCGCTCGGGGTGTCCGCGGTGACCGTGGGCTTCGGGTTCCTGATCTCCCTCGACGAGCCGCCGCTGGACCTCAGGCAGTCCTGGATCCTGGTGCCGCTCGCCCAGGCGCTGGTCGGGGTGCCCTTCGTCGTGCGGACCATGCTGCCGGTGCTGCGGGCCGTGGACCACCGGCTGCGGGAGGCCGCGGCCGTGCTCGGGGCCTCCCCGTGGCGGGTGTGGCGGGAGGTCGATCTGCCCATGGTGCGGCGGGCGTTGCTGATCGCGGCGGGCTTCGCCTTCGCCGTGTCGCTGGGCGAGTTCGGGGCGACCGTGTTCATCGCACGGCCCGACAATCCGACCCTGCCGGTCGCCGTGGCCCGGCTGCTCGGGCGGGCCGGGGACCTCAACTACGGCCAGGCAATGGCCCTTTCGACGATCCTGATGGTGGTGTGCGCGGTGGCGCTGCTGGTGCTCGAACGGCTGCGGACCGACCGGACCGGGGAGTTCTGATGCTGCTGAGCCTTGAGGACGCGACGGTTCGGTTCGGCGGGCGGGCCGTCCTCGACGGAGTCGGTCTCGATGTCGCCGAGCACGAGATCGTGTGCGTGCTCGGGCCCAGTGGCAGCGGGAAGTCGACACTGCTGCGGGCGGTCGCCGGGCTGCAACCTCTCGACGAGGGACGGGTCCTGCTCGACGGGCGTGACCAGGGCGGGGTGCCCGCGCACAAGCGCGGGGTCGGGCTGATGTTCCAGGACCATCAGCTGTTCCCACAGCGGGACGCGGGCGCCAACGTGGCCTTCGGGCTGCGGATGCAGGGGGTTTCCAGGGCTCGACAGGACGAGCGGGTGCGCGAGTTGCTCGACCTCGTCGGGCTTCCGGGGGCCGGCCGGCGGGCCGTCGCGGGACTCTCCGGGGGTGAGCAGCAGCGGGTCGCGCTGGCCCGGGCGCTCGCTCCGCGGCCCCGGCTGCTGATGCTGGACGAGCCGCTCGGGCAGCTGGACCGTTCCCTGCGGGAGCGGTTGGTCGTCGAACTGCGGGAGCTGTTCGGGCGGTTGGGAACCACCGTGCTCGCGGTGACCCACGACCAGGGGGAGGCCTTCGCGCTCGCCGACCGGGTCGTGGTGATGCGGGACGGGCGGATCGCCCAGTCCGGTACGCCGCTCGAGGTCTGGCAGCGGCCGGCGGACGAGTTCGTGGCCCGCTTCCTCGGCTTCGAGAACGTGGTCGAGGGGACGGTGACGGGCGAGGCCGCGGACACGGTGTGGGGCAAGGTGCCGGTGCCTTCGGGAGCCGCCCAGGGGGTCCGGAGCGTGCTGGTGCGGCCCGCGGGGGTGCGGCTCGTGGCGGCCGACGAGGGGCTGCGCTGCACGGTCGGCGCGCGGACCTTCAAGGGCACGCATGTCGCCGTACACCTGCATCCCTCGGAAGGCGACGGGCCGCGGCTGGAGGCGGCGTGCGCGCTGCGCGAGGCGCCGGAGGTGGGGGACGTGGTCGGGGTCGAATTCAGCGCTGCCGAAATTGTGGTGCTTGGCTGACGGGGGCGGACCTACGACTCACGTCGATATGCAGTGCTCGGCGTCGTCGTCGGCCGGGGGGGAGGTTGCGCTCACCCGCGCTTGCGGCGTGCCGCTGCGCCCACCCGTGCCGCCCCAGCAGCATGACTGCCCGCAGCTGCGCACGGAATGCGGTGACGGGATGCGGCCGGTCGGAGCTACGTAAGCCTCCTCGCACGCCCCTCTGTTCCGCGCACCGACAAGCCGGGGCCGTTGACCTCCGTCATGCTCGCCTTCTACCGGCGACTGCCGCCGGGCCACCCGGAGTTCTGGCTGGAGCGGACGGCCTTCGGGTGAACAGGGCGGTGGCCCGCCCCCGTTGAGGGGACGGGCCACCGAACTGCTGTGGGTGTCAGCGGCTGCCGGCGCCACGGCGGCGCAGGCCGAAGAACACGGCGCCGCCACCGAGGGCGACCAGGGCGATCGCGATCCCGGCGATCAGGCCGGTGTTGGAGTTCGCACCGGTCTCGGCGAGGTTGGAGTCGCCGGCCGCGGGCGACGGGGCGTTGCTCTCGACGGTCGCCGGAGCGGTGGTGCCCTCCGAGGCCGACGGGGTCGGGGTCGGGGACTCCTCGGCCGGGGTGCTGGCGGAGTCCGACGGGGTGGGCGTGGGCGTCGGGGTCGGCGTGTCCTCGGTCTTGCAGGCGGTCGCCGGGGTGGTCAGGTTGGGCTTGATGTCCTCGCCCTTGATGTAGGGCAGGGCTTCGACGTGGATGCGGTACTCCGCGTTGGGCGCCCAGTCCTCCTCGAAGGTGATGGTGGTGCCGGCCTTGGAGCCCTTCACCGTCTGCTCGCCGACCTTCTTCGCGTCGGCGCCGTTGTTCTGCAGGTACACCGAGACGGTGGCCTCGACGCCGGCCTTGTCCACGTCGGTGACGGTGATGACGCCCTTGTCGCCGTCACACTTCGCTTCGGCGGAGAACTCGTTGATGTTGCAGGCAAGGGCGTTGCCGGAGGCGCCGAGCACGATCGCGGTCGTGGCGGCGGCGACGCCGAGGAAGCGCGCGGCGCGGGAGGTGCGGCGGGATATGGGCGTGAATGCCACGTTCATCCTTCACGGGGTGCGCAAATGCGGGGGGTTGGAAGGTTGGTGATACGACATCACCAACCCCAGGAGTCTCACAGGTCTATAAGCGCTGCATAAGAAGTGTCAACGTGCAGGGGCCTTACAACCGTTGACTTTGCCTTCTTATTACACTGTGAGACGTTTCAGCGCCGCCGGAGCGTCCTCGATCCGGTCGACCAGGGCGATGCGGGACTCCATCGACCGCTCCCGCGCGAGCGCCTGCAGCAGCGGCCAGGTGGGCAGCTTGTTCGTCCAGTGGGCGCGGTCGACGAGGACCATCGGTGTGGGTTCGCCGCGCGACTCGTAGTAGTTGGGCGTCGCGTTGTCGAAGATCTCCTGCACGGTGCCGGCGGCACCCGGCAGGAAGACCACACCGGCGTTCGAGCGGGCCAGCAGGCCGTCCTCGCGGGTGGCGTTGGCGAAGTACTTGGCGATGTGCGAGGCGAAGGCGTTCGGCGGCTCGTGCCCGTAGAACCAGGTCGGGATGCCGACGGAGTGGCCGCCCCGGGGCCAGCGGGCCCGGATCCGGAACGCGGCGCGCGCCCAGTCGGTGATCGACGGGGTGAAGGACGGCGCCGCGGCGAGGAGTTCGCACGCCTCGTCGAGCATGGTGTCCTCGAAGGGGGCCGCGTAGGCGCCGAGATTGGCCGCCTCCATCGCGCCCGGGCCGCCACCGGTGGCCACGGTGAACCCGGCGCGGGTCAGTTCGCGGCCGAGGCGGGCGGCACCGGCGTATTCGCGTGTGCCGCGGGCCATCGCGTGACCGCCCATCACACCCACGACCTGTGTGCCGCGCAGGAGTTCGTCGAGGGCGTCGGAGACGGCGTCGTCGTGCAGGGAGCGGAGCATCGACGCGTATATGTCGCCGTCGGCCCTGGTGCGCTGGAACCAGGCGTAGGCGAGGGCGTCGGGAGTCTGCTCGTACCCCTTCTCCAGTCCGTCGAACAACTCGTCGGGGGAGTAGAGCAGTCCGCGGTACGGGTCGAAGGGCAGGTGCGGGACGGGCGGGAAGACCAGGGCGCCGTCCGCGCGGAGCTTGGCCGCGGCGTTCTCCCGCATCGGGCAGCCCAGGAAGACGGCTCCCGAGGTGTCGGTGGCGAGCAACTCCCGTGTGCGGTCGGTCAGATCGACGGACTGGACCCGGAAACCGGTGAGGGTGCCGCGGGCCGGTACGACCGCGTCGAACTCCTCCAGCGTCTCGATCTCACGGTCGTCGTGGTGTGCCGCATGGGCGGGGCTCGTCTGCACCCGCCCATGCTCGCACGCCGTGTTGCGGCCCGTGGGTCAGCCCTGGATCGCCGCCGGGTCCATCCACACGACCTCCCAGCCGTGGCCGTCGAGGTCGTTGAAGGAACGGCCGTACATGAAGCCCTGGTCCTGGACGTCGTCGTTGGCCGTGCCGCCCGCGGCGACCGCCTTCTCGACCAGCTCGTCCACCTTGGCGCGGCTCTCGGCGCTCAGACAGAGCAGCACCTGGCTGGTTTTCGTCGCGTCCGCGATCTCCTTCTTGGTGAAGGTCGCGTAGAACGGCTTCGTGAGCAGCATCGCGACGATGGTCTCGCTGATCACGACGGAGGCCGCTTTGTCGTCGCTGAACTGTTCGTTGAGCGGGTAGCCGAGCTCCGTGTAGAACTTCTTCGAGGCGTCGAGGTCGTTCACGGGCAGGTTCACGAAGATCATCTGCTGGTACGTCGGCGAGGTCATCTGAGTCTCTCCCATCGGGGTGCGTGCTGTTCGGTGGGTTAGACGGGTGGGACCGGCGGAAGTCATCGGCGACCCGAGATTTTTTTCGTACGAGTTTCCGTGCCCGGTTCAGGAGGACAGGGGCAGGGCCGCCAGCTCGGCCACGACCAGGGTCAGCGGGCCGAAGAGGGCCAGCAGGGCGCCCGCACGGAGGGCCGCGGCGCTGCGGAGCATCGTCGCGGGGGCGCCGAGGCGGACGAGCGCGGCCGTGGTGTCCGACCGCGCGTGCTTCGCCTCCACGGCGGCGGTCAGAAGCGTGGCGAGCGTGCAGCTCGTCACGAGGAGCAGACCGAGGGTGGTGAGGGGCCCCACTTCGGGTCCTGTCGTGTCGTACAGGCTGGCCATGGCGTAGGCACCGGAGGCCACCGCGCAGACGATGCCCAAGGGGCGGCCGATACGGGTGGCTTCCGCCATGAGGACCCGTCCGGCGAGGAGGCGGAGGGCGCCGGGCCGGGTGGACTGGAGGAGGCGGCCGCAGAGGTGGGTCAGGCCCGGCCCGGCGACGGCCAGGCCCACGGCGGTGAGCAGCCAGCCGATGAGGACGGAGGGGGCGCCCACGAGGCCGCCGGGGAGAGGGGCTGCCGGGGTGCTGCCCTGACGGTTGGCGTAGGCCTCCACGGCCAGGCCCGCGGCGAGGACCGCGACACCCCAGGGGAGGCCTTTGGGCGCTTCCCGGGGAAGTGGGGGCAGAGCGCTGTCCTGGCCGGGGTCCGGGGCCGGGTTCTCGTCGGTGGGGGTGGCCGCGGGGGTGCCGTCGGCCGGGACGGCGGGCTCACCGGCGGTCCGGCGCGCGCGGAAGCGGCCGTACGCGCCGAAGGGCTCCCTGGCCGTCGTCCTGCCGTACGCCCCGAAGCGGCCGTACGACCGTGCCTCCCTCTTCGCCGCCGCCGGCCTGTCGTCCCGTGGCCGCAGGACGAGTGCCACCGTCACCGACGCGATCGCCGGGACCAGGCCCAGCAGGGTCAGGGCCGCCGGCAACGGGAGGGGGGCGCCCGCTGCCAGGAAGTCCGCCGCCGCTCCGTCGAAGGGCATACCCGTCAGGTCGCCGCGCAGGTGGAGGAAGAACAGCAGCGCCAGCATCGAGCCGAGGGTGCAGGACAGGGCCGTCGTCGTGGCCGTGACGGCCATCAGGCGGGCCGGGCCGAGGCCGATCGCGGCGAGACCGGGGCGGGGGCGGGTGCCCGGGTCGGTGCGGGCGACCGCCAGCGCGAAGTGGACCGTCGCCGCCACGGGCGTCAGGCACCACGCCAGGCGCAGGGCTGCGCCGGACGGGTCCTCGGGGTGGCTGATCGCGTGGCCGAGGGTGCACAGGAGGAGGAAGCCCGTGCCCGCCGAGGCGAGCGCCACCAGGAGGCGGCGCAGCTGTACGGCGGGACGGGCGCCCCAGGTCAGACGGAGAGCGAGCACGCGGTACGGCCTTCCGAGTCGGCCATCGGGGGCAGGTGCACGGTGTTCACCCGGCGTCCGTCCAGGAGGGTGACCGTGCGGTCCGCCAGGGCTGCGGTGTCGGCGTCGTGCGTCGCCAGGACCACGGTGATGCCGTGGGAGCGTGCGGCCGTCGTGAGCGTGCGCAGGACGTGCGCGCGCTCCGCCCGGTGCAGCGGAGCCGTCGGCTCGTCCGCGAACAGGACCGACGGGGCCGGGGCGAGGGCGCGGGCGACACAGACGCGCTGGCGTTCCGACTGGGTCAGCTCGTGCGGGCGGCAGCGGGTCCGGTCGCCGATGTCGAGGCGCTCCAGCCACTCCACGGCGGCCGTCCTGGCGCGCCGGCGGCCCGTGCCGCGCAGCATGAGGGGGAGGGCGGCGTTCTCCCAGGCGTTGAGCTCGGGGACGAGCACCGGGGACGGGTCGATCCAGCCGAAGCGGTCGCGGCGCAGGCGCTCACGGGTCATCGGGCCCATGGTGTGCACGGGCACGCTGTTGAACCAGACCTCGCCGCGCTGGGCCGGGGTGAGTCCCGACAGACATCTGAGCAGCGCGGTCTTGCCGCTGCCGCGCGGCCCGCTGACGGCGAGGATCTCGCCCTCGCGCACTCCCAGGGAGACGCCCTGCAGCGCCGGCGAGCCGTCGCGGTGGGTGAAGTGCAGGGAGCGTGCCCAGAGCACGTCGTTGTCCGGCGGGGCCTCCATGGGCGTACACCTCGTTCTGGTCCGTTGTGCCTTGCAATCCCCCGAGTGGGGGAACGAAAGCAGGGCCGATCGGTTACCAGGCACGCTAAGGAGGCGGGGGCGGGACGCCGTACAGCACACGGCCCGGGGTGCCTGCCTGTCACTCGGACGGGCGCACTCCGGGCCGTGGAAGCCGCTAGGTCGCCGGGGCTAGAGCTTTGTCCAGGCCTCGGTGAGCGTCGCGCGCAGGATCTGCTCGATCTCGTCGAAGGTCCCCTGGTCGGAGATCAGCGGCGGGGCGAGCTGGACGACCGGGTCGCCGCGGTCGTCGGCACGGCAGTACAGGCCGTTGTCGTACAGCGCCTTGGAGAGGAAGCCGTACAGGACGCGCTCGGTCTCCTCGTCGTTGAAGGACTCCTTCGTCGCCTTGTCCTTGACCAGCTCGATGCCGTAGAAGAAGCCGTTGCCGCGGACGTCGCCGACGATCGGCAGGTCGTGCAGCTTCTCCAGGGTGGCGCGGAAGGCGCCCTCGTTGTCGAGGACGTGCTGGTTGAGGTTCTCGCGCTCGAACAGGTCGAGGTTGGCGAGGCCCACCGCGGCCGACACGGGGTGGCCGCCGAAGGTGTAGCCGTGCAGGAAGACGTTGTCCTCCTTGTAGAACGGCTCGGCCAGGCGGTCGGAGATGATGCAGGCGCCGATGGGGGAGTAGCCCGAGGTCATGCCCTTGGCGCAGGTGATCATGTCCGGGACGTAGTCGAACTTGTCGCAGGCGAACATGGTGCCCAGGCGGCCGAAGGCGCAGATGACCTCGTCGGAGACCAGGAGCACGTCGTACTGGTCGCAGATCTCGCGGACGCGCCGGAAGTAGCCGGGCGGGGGCGGGAAGCAGCCGCCCGCGTTCTGGACCGGCTCCAGGAAGACCGCGGCGACCGTCTCCGGGCCCTCGAAGAGGATCTGCTGCTCGATCTGGTCGGCGGCCCAGCGGCCGTACGCCTCGGGGTCGTCGCCGTGGATCGGGGCGCGGTAGATGTTGGTGTTCGGGACCTTGTGGGCGCCCGGGACCAGCGGCTCGAAGGGGGCCTTCAGGGCCGGCAGACCGGTGATGGACAGGGCGCCCTGCGGGGTGCCGTGGTAGGCGACCGCGCGGGAGATGACCTTGTACTTCGTGGGCTTGCCGGTGAGCTTGAAGTACTGCTTGGCGAGCTTCCAGGCGGTCTCGACCGCCTCACCGCCACCGGTGGTGAAGAAGACCTTGTTGAGGTCGCCGGGCGCGTGCTGCGCGAGGCGCTCCGCGAGTTCCACGGCCTTCGGGTGGGCGTAGGACCACACCGGGAAGAACGCCAGCTCCTGCGCCTGCTTGAACGCCGCCTCGGCGAGCTCGACGCGCCCGTGGCCGGCCTGGACCACGAACAGGCCCGCGAGACCGTCCAGGTAGCGCTTGCCCTTGTCGTCGTAGATGTAGGTGCCCTCGCCCCGGACGATGGTCGGGACCGGGGAGTTCTCGTACGAGGACATGCGGGTGAAGTGCATCCACAGGTGGTCGTACGCGGTGCGGCTGAGGTCCTTGGAGCTCACGGTTATCGGGTCCTCACGGTTATCGGGTTCCCCACATGTAGGTCTGCTTCTTGAGCTTCAGATAGACGAAGCTCTCGGTGGAGCGCACTCCGGGGATGGCCCGGATGCGGCGGTTGATGACCTCCAGCAGGTGGTCGTCGTCCTCGCAGACGATCTCCACCATCAGGTCGAAGGAGCCGGCCGTCATCACCACGTACTCGCATTCGGACATGGCGGTCAGCGCGTCGGCCACGGACTCGACATCGCCCTCGACATGAATGCCGACCATCGCCTGGCGCCGGAAGCCCACGGTGAGCGGGTCCGTGACGGCGACGATCTGCATCACGCCCTGGTCGAGCAGCTTCTGGACGCGCTGGCGCACGGCCGCCTCGGACAGGCCCACGGCCTTGCCGATCGCGGCGTACGGACGGCGGCCGTCCTCCTGGAGCTGCTCGATGATGGCGAGGGAGACGGCGTCCAGATTCGGGCTGCTGCCGTTCCTGGACTCGTGCCGGGCCTCGCTCCTGGACTCGCGGGAGTCCCTGGGGTCTGCGCTTCGACTGGCCACGAGCTCACTGTGCACGAGGTCTCGTCGGTTTCGCAAGGTTGGGGCGATGAAATTCGTTGTTCACGTGACTGATACCTGCGGATTTCGCAGCCTTGACGCGATCGGGGGTGTTGAAAACGTGGGCCTGGCGATTAGGGTGGGTGTCTCAGTCAGTGGACAGTTTCACCCCCCCCGTTTCAAACCCTCCAGGAGGCCTGGCAGTGAGCACCGAGCTGCGTCGTCTGCGCAACTACATCGACGGTGAGTTCCGGGACGCCGCCGACGGGCGGACCACCGAGGTGGTCAACCCCGTGACCGGTGAGGCGTACGCGACCGCGCCACTGTCCGGACCGGCGGACGTGGACGCGGCGATGGCGGCGGCCGCCGCGGCCTTCCCGGTCTGGCGCGACAAGACTCCCGCGGAGCGGCAGAAGGCCCTGCTGAAGATCGCGGACGCTTTCGAGGAGCGGGCCGAGGAGCTCATCGCGGCGGAGGTGGAGAACACCGGCAAGCCGATCGGGCTCACCCGGTCCGAGGAGATCCCGCCGATGATCGACCAGATCCGCTTCTTCGCGGGCGCGGCGCGGATGCTGGAGGGACGGTCGGCCGGTGAGTACATGGAGGGCCTGACCTCCATCGTGCGGCGCGAGCCGGTCGGGGTCTGCGCGCAGGTCGCGCCGTGGAACTACCCGATGATGATGGCCGTGTGGAAGTTCGCGCCGGCGATCGCGGCGGGCAACACGGTGGTGCTGAAGCCGTCGGACACGACCCCGGCGTCGACCGTGCTGATCGCGGAGATCATCGGGTCGATCCTGCCCAAGGGCGTCTTCAACGTCGTCACCGGTGACCGGGACACCGGGCGGCTGATGGTCGAGCACCCGACGCCGGCGATGGCGTCGATCACCGGGTCGGTGCGGGCCGGTATGTCGGTCGCCGAGTCCGCGTCCAGGGACCTGAAGCGGGTGCACCTGGAGCTGGGCGGCAAGGCTCCGGTCGTCGTCTTCGAGGACACCGACATCCCGAAGGCCGTCGAGGACATCTCGGTGGCGGGCTTCTTCAACGCCGGGCAGGACTGTACGGCGGCCACGCGCGTGCTGGTGCAGTCCTCGATCCACGACGAGTTCGTCGCGGCGCTGGCCAAAGCGGCCGCCGACACGAAGACCGGGCAGCCGGACGACGAGGACGTGCTGTACGGCCCGCTCAACAACCCGAACCAGCTCAAGCAGGTCTCCGGGTTCATCGAGCGGCTGCCCGCGCACGCCAAGGTCGAGGCCGGCGGTCACCAGGTCGGCGAGAAGGGGTACTTCTACGCGCCGACCGTGGTGTCCGGGCTGAAGCAGGACGACGAGATCATCCAGAAGGAGGTCTTCGGGCCGGTCATCACGGTCCAGTCCTTCACGGACGAGGAGCAGGCCGTGTCCTGGGCCAACGGCGTCGAGTACGCGCTCGCGTCCTCGGTGTGGACCAAGGACCACGGCCGCGCGATGCGGATGTCCAAGAAGCTGGACTTCGGATGCGTGTGGATCAACACGCACATTCCGCTGGTCGCGGAGATGCCGCACGGCGGCTTCAAGAAGTCGGGGTACGGCAAGGATCTGTCGGGCTACGGCTTCGACGACTACACGCGGATCAAGCACGTGATGACGTCGCTGGACGCGTAAGTGGGTGTGTGGTTCTTCGGCCGCGGGCGCGTGGGGGCTGGGCGCGCCCGCGCGGCGGTAGCCGCACATTGATACAGCCAAGTCCTTCGGCAAGATCAGCCCCGCGCCGATGAACCACCACCGGGCCGGCGCGAAGGTGCGCGCGGCTCGTACGGCCGGGCTGGGCGAGTGACCTCAAGGGCCGGGTCACTCTGCTCTCCGGTCTCGACGAGGCCTTCGTGCTGCTGATGCAGGGCTACGCCCCCGAGGTCCCCGCGGAACTCGCCGCCTGGGTGAGCTGCGTCTGCCCCGTCCCCGCCGCCCACGACGCGGGCAGACGGGGTCTTCGTCGTGATGCAGGTCGCCGGTTCGGTGCTCCCCGGCCGGGGACGGAGTGTCCTCCTCGTCGTTCTCCTCGCGCTGGTGTCCCGGCCGCCGGTGGAACCGTGTGTGCCGCCCCGACGGGGGTAACCGCTTCGCACCGCAACCGTCGGAAGAGAGGTACCCCATGTCCGCGTCCCTCGTGGAAACGGTCGATATCGAGGCTCCCGTCGCTGTCGCGTGGGCCCTGTGGAGCGATGTGACCCGGTGGCCGGCCTTTCTGAGCCACGTACGCCTGGTGGAGCCGCTGGACGAGCGCCGGTTCGCCTGGCAGCTCCAACTGCCCGGCGCCGACAAGAACTTCGTCGCCGAGCTGACCGAGGTGATCCCCGAGGAGCGCATCGCCTGGCACACCGTGGAGGGGGTGCACCACGCCGGCGTCGTCACCTTCCATCGGCTCGGTGAGACCACGAGCCGGGTGACGCTGCAGATCGAGTACGACCCCAAGGGGTTCATCGAGCACCTCGGCGCGCTCACGAACCTCGACTCCGCACTGGCCAACTACGACCTCGGCGAGTTCCAGAAGCTGGCGGAGACCGCCGCCTCCTGACCAACCTTTTGAACATGTTCAATTCCAGGCGTACGCTGCTGCCATGAGCGACAGAGCCGCCCAACTCAAGGGCATCCGCGTATGGCTGGCCTTCTTCGTCGTCTGCCTGGCGCTCAGCGGGGCCACGGCCTTCCCCCTGGTCCACGAACTGCGCTGGACCGAGGACGTGCTGCGGCACCTTCCCGCGCCGGACGCGCTGACGGAGTGGATCGCGCGTGTCCGGCGCGGGCTCGACACCGCCGACTCCGACTACCCCTTCCTCCTCTACGGCACGGACTGGCTGGCCTTCGCCCACCTGGTCATCGCGGTGGCCTTCTACGGCCCCTACCGCGACCCGGTCCGCAACATCTGGGTCGTCGAGTTCGGCATGACCGCCTGCGCCGGGATCGTCCCGCTCGCCCTGATCTGCGGACCGATCCGGGGCATCCCGGTCTGGTGGAGCGTGATCGACATGGCGTTCGGGGTGTTCGGAGTGCTCCCGCTGTACGTCGTACGGCGGAAGATCAAGCGGCTGGAGCGGCTGACCGCGCCTGCCGCTCGCCCCGTGCCGGCTACTTGAGCGCGGCCGTGATGATCCGGCCGACGACCGGGTTCCCGTCCTCGCTCTTCGCGTCGGTGGTGTTGACCGAGTACACGAGGGTGCGGCTCAGGTCGCAGGTGGCGGCGATCGCCGAGTTGTAGCCGTACCGGCCGCCGGACTTGACCCAGTAGACCTTCCCGTCGGACTCGAAGCGCTGGAGACCGCCCGCGCTGTAGCTCGCGCCGGTGATGCCCGACGGGACCGCGAACATCTCCTTCAGCTGCGGCCGCTCGACGATCCGGCCCCGGAAGAGGCCGGTGAGCAGCCGCTCCAGGTCCGCCGTCGTGGAGATCATGTCCCCGGCCGCGAACCGGTCCGCCTGGTTCCACTCCGTGACGTCCAGGAACTCCGTCGTCCCGTCGGCCTTCTTCACCGCCTGGTACCCCCGGTTGTGCGGGCCGAGGATGCGCGGGTCGGTGCCCGGGAAGTACGTGTCCCGCATCCCGGCCGGAGCCAGCACCAGCCGGCCGGCCTCGGAGGCGTACGACCGCCCGGTCACCCGCTCGATCAGCAGGCCGAGGAACGTGTAGTTGATGTTGAGGTAGTGCTGCTGCTTCCCCGGGCAGAACTCCGGCTTCTTCGCACCCGCGGACGCGGCGACCCGCTGGGGGCTGAGCGTGTCGAAGCGGTGGGCGTAGACCTCCTCGAAGGTGGTGCCGAGCCCGTCGCCCGCCGGGATGCCACTGGTGTGGTCGAGCAGTTGTCGCACGGTGACCGGCCGGAACTGCGGTCCCAGGAGGCCGGGCAGGTAGTGCTGGACGGGCGTGGCCAGGTCGATCCGGCCCTCGGCCACCAGGCGCAGTACGGCTGCCGCCGTGACCACCTTCGTCGTCGAACCGGCCCGGAACCGCGCGTGCGGATCGGTGGGCCGCCCGCTCTCCAGATCGTGCACGCCCGAGCTGCCGTGCCAGTCGCCGCCCCTGCCGCCGACCCGGACCAGGGCCGCGGTGGCGTTCGCGTCGGGCAGCCCCGCGATCGCGGCGCGTAACGCCTTCGCGTCGGGGGCGGAGGCGGGGGCGGACGCGGTGCGCGCACTCGCCGTCGAGAGTGGCAGGCCGGCGGTCAGGGGGACGGCGAGGGCACCGGCGAGAAGGCTTCTGCGACGGAGGTCACGCATGGGTCGGCTCCAGGGGGTGTGGGATGTGTGTGATCATCCTGCGAGGCCGACGAGACGGCGGGATCGTCGGCGAGTAGGGCCCCGACCCTGGTGGGGCCCCGAGCAACTTCCGCTGTGCGTAGGGGAGTTGCCCAGGGATGCCCCCTAGGGGGCCGGAAAAGTGTTATCGCGGAGCCTTCACTCCGTCTCCACGTGGGAAGGGGAACCGGCCGGAAAGGACGACGTGGACACGCGGCAGTGGCGCGACACCATCGCGGCGGCGCAGGACGGCGACCGGCGGGCGCTGGACGAGCTCGTCGAGGGCTGGCTGCCGCTGGTGTACAACATCGTGGGCCGCGCCCTGAACGGCCACGCCGACGTCGACGACGTCGTCCAGGAGACCATGCTGCGGGCCGTCGGCAACCTCGGCAGTCTCCGCGACCCGGACAGCTTCCGGTCCTGGCTGGTCGCCATCGCCATGCGCCAGATCCGCGACCGGGCCCGCCGCAGGACCTCCGCCCCGCTGGACGAGTCGGCAGCGCGCGAAGCCGCCGACTTCGCCGAACTCACCGTGCTGCGACTCCAGTTGGAGGGGCAGCGGCGCGAGGTCGCGGAGGCCGTGCGCTGGCTCGACGACGAGGACCGGCAGCTGCTGTCGCTGTGGTGGCTGGAGGTCGCGGGCGAACTCACCCGGCGTGAACTGGCCGCTGCCGTCGGCATCAGCCGGCAGCACGCCGCCGTGCGCGTCCAGCGGCTGAAGGAGCGCCTGGAAACCTCCCGGGGCATCGTCCGCGCCCTCGACGGCGCCTGCCCCGACCTGCGCGAACTCACCGCCCGCTGGAACGGCCGGCCCGACTCGGTCTGGCGCAAGCGACTGGCCCGGCACATCCGCGGCTGCGGCTACTGCGGGGACACCCGCGAGGCCGTCGTACCGGCGGAGCGGCTGCTGGTCGGGATCGCACTGGTGCCCGTCCCGGTCGGGTTCGCCCTCTCGCTGGCCCTCGGCGGCAAGACGGCAGCGGCCGCCACCGCCACGGTCGCCTCCGTGAGCTGGTCCGCCAAGGTGCTGGGCGCGCTCACCCAGCCCCTCGTCGCGGTCACCGCAGGGGCGACGATGGTCGCGGGCGGCGCGTACGTCGTCACGCGGACCCCGGACGCCCCGGCGCCGCGGGTGGCGGTCTCGCCCACGGCGGCGAGCACGTACCGGCCGCCCCCGGTGCCGGACACGCAGTCGGCCTCGCCGCCCCCTTCCCCCTCCCCTTCGACGACACCTGCGAAGACCGTCCGCTACGGCAGTGTCGTCGATGCCGTCGACCGGGCTCCGGACCCCGACTCCCCGCCCGCCGCCCTGCCGCACCGGCCCGAGACCGGCATCACCAGCACCGGCGGCGCGCACGCCGTCATGAACCACCGCGGGGACAGCGTCACGCTCACCGGCCGGGGCTACGTCCTCGTCCGCTGGCAGATCTCGCCCCAGTACCGGGCCGGCAGCCTGGTCATGCCGTCCTGGACCGGCCTCAACGGCGAGCTCTTCCACGTCGCCTCGGGCGGCGGCCGCCGTATGGACGATCCCGTCAGCGCCACGGACGCGAGCGCCACCGGAATGGGCAACTCCACCGTCGGCTACGCCGTACCGCCCGCCGGCACCCAGCAGATGTGGCAGAACGAGTACTTCTACGTCGACGGCAGTGTCACCCTCACGGTCAACGAACGCGGCGCCGACTACGGCCTCAGCGTCTTCCCGTCCAGCTGGGACGCGGCGGACAAGGACATCACCACCGGCCCCGACCAGGGCGTCAAGCGCTACGGCCTGGTCCGCGACACCGGCCGGGACGACACCCCCGTGCCGCAGTACGTCACCCGCTCGACTCCCGCCGACCCGGCGACCGTCCCTCAGCGGTCCCGGGTGTAGGCGCGATGCCCGCGCCATAACGCTCCTGGGCGTCCCTCACCTCGTCCCCGTGGTCGTGCGTGATCCGGCTGTGGGTGGGGGAGGGGGCGGACGCGCAGGCGATTTCGCCGCCGCGGGCGTACTCGGGGGCCTAACTCCCGTTCGCCTGTGCTCTCAGCGCGCAGAGCACGTCCACCCGGTTCGTCGTGATCGAGTCGACGCCCGCGGCGGCCAGGCGGCGCATCGAGCGGCGGGTGTCGGGGGTCCAGACGGAGACCAGGTAGCCGTCGGCGTGGATACGGTCCGCGAGGTCCCGGTCGATCAGGCCGAAACGGTAGTTGAGCCAGCGGGGCCTGACCGCGTCCAGGAGGACCGGGCGCGGGGGCGCGAGGGTCGTCCAGGTGAGCGCGATCTCCGCGGACGGGTCGGCCTCGCGGACGGCGAGCATGGCGGTGGCGCCGGCGCAGTAGTAGACGCGGTCCTGGGCTCCATGCTCGCGGACCACGTCGACCACGCGGCGGGCGACCCGTACCTCTCTGGTGCCGGGCAGGTCGAGCATCAGGCGGCTGCCGCTTGCATCGCCGCTGCCGGCGGTGGCTTCGAGGGCCTCCGCGAGTGTCGGCACCCGGCCGTCCGTCAGGCCTCGCACCTCGTCCGCCGACAGGGACAGCAGCGGGCGGTCGTGCTCCCACAGCCGCTTCAGCGTGTCGTCGTGGAGCAGCACCGGGACGCCGTCCCTGGTGAGACGTACGTCGATCTCCACCGCGTCCGCGCCCCGGTCGAGCGCGGAACGCAGGGAGTCGATCGTGTTCTCACGGACGCGGTAGGGGTCGCCGCGGTGTGCCACGGCCGTCAACTGGGTCACTGCGTGAGCCAGTTGGCCGTGTACGTGTCGATCTCGTCCTTGATCCTCGTCTTGCCGGGCTCGTCGAGGAACGACGCGTCGACCGCGTTCTTCGCGAGTGCGGCGAGACCCTGCTCGTCGAGGTCCAGGAGCCGCGCCGCCACCGCGTACTCGCTGTTCAGGTCGGTGCCGAACATCGGGGGGTCGTCGGAGTTGATCGTGACGATGATCCCTGCCTTCACGAACTCCTTGATCGGGTGCTCGTCGAGGGTGCGGACGGCCCGGGTGGCGATGTTGGAAGTGGGGCACACCTCCAGCGGGACACGGTGTTCGGCGAGGTGGGCGAGGAGCGCCGGGTCCTGGGCGGAGCTCGTGCCGTGGCCGATGCGATCGGCACGCAGGTGGGTGAGGGCGTCCCACACCGTCTCCGGACCCGTCGTCTCGCCGGCGTGCGGGACCGAGCGCAGGCCGGCGGCGATGGCCCGGTCGAAGTACGGCTTGAACTGGGGGCGGGGGACGCCGATCTCGGGACCGCCGAGGCCGAAACTCACGAGGCCCTCCGGGCGCAGGCGGTCGTCGGTGGCGAGGCGGGTCGTCTCCTCGGCGGCCTCCAGACCGGCCTCGCCGGGGATGTCGAAGCACCAGCGCAGTACGGTTCCGAACTCCGACTCCGCCGCCTTGCGGGCGTCCTCGATGGCCTCCATGAACGCGCGCTCGTCGATACCGCGGCGGGTCGAGGAGAACGGGGTGATGGTGAGCTCGGCGTAACGGACCTGCTGGCGGGCGAGGTCCCTTGCGACCTCGTAGGTGAGGAGCCGTACGTCCTCGGGGGTGCGGATCAGGTCCACGACGCTCAGGTAGACGTCGATGAAGTGGGCGAAGTCGGTGAACGTGAAGTAGTCGACGAGTGCCTCGGGGTCCGTGGGGACCTTGGAGTCGGGGTGGCGGGCAGCCAGTTCCGAGACGATGCGGGGGGAGGCGGAGCCGACGTGGTGGACGTGGAGTTCGGCCTTGGGCAGGTCGGCGATGAAAGCGTGCGGGTTGGTGGTGGTGTTCGTCGTCGGCGGCGTCATGGGGCCTCCCCCTTGGTGGGCGCGGGGTGCGGTGATCGGCTGATCGGTGCGGAACATGTTAGGCGGGGTCTGGTTCGGTTTCGGGTGCGGGTTGGGTGGGGGCGGGCGTTGTGCGCAGTTCCCGCGCCCCTGGATGCCTGCGGCGGCCCGTTGCGGTTCGGTGGGGGCTGGTGTAGCGCGTGGGGTTCGGTGGGTGGGTCGTACGCGGGTGCACGAGTCCCACCCAGGGGCGCGGGGAACTGCGCGACCAGCCCCCACCGGCTCGCACCCGCCCGACGACCTCACCCGGCACCCCCTAGGCGCCCGGTTCAAGCCCAGCGCAGCGGGACCGCGGGGAACTGCGCGACCAGCCCCCACCGACCTGCACCCGCCCGACAACCTCACCCGGCACCGCCTAGGCGCCCGGCCGAGCCGTAACATGGCCGCACGAACGACCTAGGGGGACGTGAGCATGACGGACGGAACGCAGCCGAGCGGGGACGGTCGGGATCCGTGGGCGCCGCCGGAGAGTGGGCCTTCGTTGGAGAAGAGCCCCTCGCCGTCGCCTGCTGTGCATGATCAGACCACCGTGAGCTCGGGGCCGAACGACAGCTACGGCTTTCCGCCTCCCGCTCCCGGCTACGGGTACCCCGCCCCCCAGCAAGACGCGCCCATCGGTGGGCCCGCCTCCGTGCCGCCACCCCCCATCGGGCCCGAGGGTCCCGGCGCTCCCGTCGGCTACGGCTACCCCAGCTATCCGCAAGCTCCGCAGGGGTACGGCGGCTGGGCCCCGCCGATGCCGCCGCAGAACGGCATGGGTGTCGCCGCGATGGTGCTGGGCATCCTGGCCTGCGCCCTGTTCTGCATGTACGGGATTCTGTCGCTGGTGCTCGGGATCCTTGCCATCGTGTTCGGTATCAAGGGGCGCAAGCGGGCCGCGCTGGGTGAGGCCACCAACCACGGGCAGGCGCAGGCCGGTTTCATCATGGGGATCATCGGAACGATCCTCGGCGTCGCCGTGCTCGTCCTGCTCGCCATCGGCATCACCGCCGCCATCAACTCGGATGACGAGCCCGACTACTACGACGGGTCCCTCGCTGTCGTGGCGGTCGCCCCGGTGGTGTAGCGCCCGTCGAAGAAAGGGGGCCGCCGGGATTCGGTGGCCCCCTTCAGGCGTTTCTGAGGCGGTCCCTTGCTTGCATGAGGGCGAAGCCCAGGAGGTTCGGGCCTCGCCAGCGCTCGGGGTGATTCGCTGCCTCGTCGTCCGCCGCGAGTCCGATGCCCCAGACCCGGTCCACCGGGCTGGCCTCCACCAGGACGCGGTCACCGGTGTTGAGGAGGAACGCCCGCAGGTCTTCGTGGGCCGTGAACTTGTGGATACTGCCCTCGACGACGATCCCGAAGCGCTCCCGCTGCCAGGTCTGCTCGTCGAAGCCGCGGACCAGGCGGCCCGCATTCTTGGCCTGGGACGGGTGGCCGGCGGCCAGTACGCGGCGCTCCGCCTCCTCGTCTTCGAAAAGGCGCGCCTTCGCCGCCATCATCCAGTGCTCGGCGGTCGCATAGGTCACTCCGTCGACCACGAACGGTGACGGCCACCACTGGCTCAGACAGCTCGCGCCGACCCGGCCGTCCGGGCGCGGGCGGTGGCCCCAGAAGTGCAGATACTTGATCTTCGCTCCGGCCCGGACCTGCCTGACCAGGGCATCCTGTGAATCGATCGTCCCCGTGATCTTCCCCATGCACCCGAGTCTGGCAGGAACCACTGACACTCCGTCCTTTCTTTTCCGGACCGGCTCGACACCTGGTCGACAGATTCCGTCGCGTAACCCAAAGGCAACAACGGAATCCCTTGTATGAGTGCCATTGCTCTGCCAGGATCGGCACTCAAATCGAGCTGGAGCTACGCCACCCGCCCGCGGTAGCCGCGGGGTGACGGCGGAGGAGAGCGACATGCACAACCCGGGCAGTTCCACCCCGGACCGGTTCGCGGCACAGGAGCGGTTCGCCGACGGCGCGCAGTTCATCGGAGGGCGTCTCGCCAAGGGGACCTCCGGTCGTACGCACGCGGTCGTCGATCCCGCGAGCGGTGAGGAGGTCTTCACCTATGAGCTGGCGGGCGTCGAGGACGTGGACGCCGCCGTCGCCGCGGCCCGCGCGGCCTTCCCGGGCTGGGCGGCCCTCACTCCCGGTGAGCGGTCCGACGCCCTGCACCGGTTCGCCGCCGTGCTCGCCGAGCGTGCCGAGGACTTCGCCCGGGCGGAGTCGCTGCAGTGCGGGAAACCGCTGAAGCTGACCCGGGAGTTCGACGTTCCGGGGACGATTGACAACACGTCTTTCTTCGCCGGTGCCGCTCGGCATCTTCAGGGGCAGTCCGCCGGTGAGTACTCCGGGGACCACACGTCGTACGTGCGGCGTGAGCCCATCGGCGTCGTGGGGTCCATCGCGCCCTGGAACTATCCGCTCCAGATGGCCGCCTGGAAGATCCTTCCGGCGATCGCCGCGGGTAACACCATCGTTCTGAAGCCTGCCGAGATCACCCCGCTGACCTCGCTCCTGTTCGCCCAGGCCGCGACCGACGCCGGGATTCCCGACGGTGTCGTCAACATCGTCACCGGGACCGGCAAGGAGGCGGGGGAGCGGCTGGTCGGGCATCCCGACGTGGCCATGACGTCCTTCACCGGGTCGACGGCCGTCGGCAAGCGGGTGGCCGAGATCGCCACCGCCACCGTCAAGCGGCTGCACCTGGAGCTCGGCGGCAAGGCTCCCTTCATCGTCTTCGACGACGCCGACCTGGAGGCCGCCGTCAACGGGGCCGTCGCCGGCGCGCTCATCAACACCGGGCAGGACTGCACGGCCGCCACGCGCGCGTATGTACAGCGGCCCCTGTACGAGGCGTTCGTCGAGGGGACCGCCGCCCTCATGGAGAGCGTGCGGCTCGGGGACCCCTTCGCCGCCGGAACCGATCTCGGGCCGCTCATCTCGCATGTCCAGCGGGACCGGGTCGCCGGGTTCGTCGACCGTGCGCGTGGCTACGCGCGCGTGGTGGCGGGCGGAGAGGCGCCGGGCGGGGAGCTCGCCAAGGGGGCGTACTACAAGCCCACGCTCGTCGCCGACGCCGCCCAGGACAGCGAGATCGTCCAGTCCGAGATCTTCGGGCCGGTGCTCGTGGTGCTGCCCTTCGACAGCGACGACGAGGGCATCCGGCTCGCCAACGACACGCCCTACGGGCTCGCCGCCTCCGCCTGGAGCCGGGACGTCTACCGGGCGAACCGGGCCACCCGGGAGATCAAGGCCGGGTGCGTGTGGGTCAACGACCACATCCCGATCATCAGCGAGATGCCGCACGGCGGATACAAGGCGTCCGGCTTCGGCAAGGACATGTCCTCGTACTCGTTCGAGGAGTACACCCAGATCAAGCACGTTATGTTCGACAATACGGCGGTCGTCAGGAAGGACTGGCACCGCACGATCTTCGGGGACCGATAGCCGTACTCAGGCCGCCCGACCCGCGGCCGCCACCTTCCCGAAAGGGCACCAGCGCATGGAGCAGTACGAGCCCGACCGCCTGTCACCGGCCCAAGTGGCCGCCGTGCGGCGCAGCTTCCGCAACGGCCGGGCCGCCATGACCCGGCGGTCCCTGTTGCGTGCCTCCGCGGGCGGCGCGCTCGCGGTCGGCGGCCTCGGGACGCTGAGCGCCTGCGGCATCCCCGCGGCCGGCAACACCCAGGGCGGCGTCTCCGCGGAGGACCACTCGGCCAAGGAGAAGACCGTCAACTTCTCCAACTGGACCGAGTACATCGACGTGGACGAGAGCGAGAAGCACCACCCCACGCTCGACCAGTTCAAGAAGCAGACCGGCATCTCGGTCAAGTACACCGAGGACATCAACGACAACGTCGAGTTCTTCGGGAAGATCAAGCCCCAGCTGGCGGCGGGGCAGGACACCGGGCGCGACATCATCGTGCTGACGGACTGGCTCGCCGCCCGGCTCATCCGGCTGGGGTGGGTCCAGAAACTGGACGCGTCCAACCTGCCCCACGCGTACGCCAATCTGTCCGCGCAGTTCCGTGACCCCGACTGGGACCCGGGACGGGCGTACTCCTATGTGTGGCAGGGCATCTCGACCGTCATCGCCTACAACAAGAAGGCCCTCGACGGCCAGGAGGTGAAGTCGATCTCCGACCTGCTCGACAACGCCAAGCTCAAGGGGCGGGTCGGCTTCCTGTCGGAGATGCGCGACAGCATCGGCATGACCCTGCTCGACATGGGAAAGGACCCGGCGCACTTCACCGCCGACGACTACGACGCGGCCATCGCGCGCCTCCAGAAGGCCGTCGACAAGGGGCAGATCCGCCGCTTCACCGGCAACGACTACACCTCCGACCTGACCAGCGGCGACTTCGCCGCCTGTGTCGCCTGGGCCGGTGACGTCGTACAGCTGAAGGCGGACAGTCCGGACATCGACTTCATCATCCCGGACAGCGGATACATGACGTCGACCGACAACATGCTGATTCCCAACAAGGCCCGGCACAAGACGAACGCCGAGCGGCTCATCGACTTCTACTACCAGCCGAAGCCGGCCGCCGAGCTCGCCGCGTACATCAACTACGTGTCTCCGGTCGACGGTGTGAAGCCCGAGCTGGAGAAGATCGACCCGGATGCGGCGAACAACCCGCTGATCATCCCCGACAAGGCCATGGCCGCGAAGTCCCACGCCTTCCGCTCCCTGAGCGCGAAGGAAGAGACGGCCTTTGAAGAGAAGTTCGCGAAGCTGACTGGGGCGTGATCACCGTGACGAACAAGAGCACAGACAACAGCGGCGACGTCCGCCTCTCCGGCATCAGCAAGACGTACGACAACGGCTTCACCGCCGTACAGCCGCTCGACCTGACCGTCCCCCAGGGCTCCTTCTTCGCTCTGCTCGGTGCCTCCGGCTGCGGCAAGACGACCACCCTGCGCATGATCGCCGGTCTCGAGGAGCCCACGACGGGCACCGTGCACCTCGGCGACCAGGAGGTGACCCGGCTGCCCCCGTACAAGCGGCCGGTGAACACCGTCTTCCAGTCGTACGCCCTCTTCCCGCACCTCGACATCTTCGAGAACGTCGCCTTCGGTCTGCGCCGGCGTGGCATCAAGTCGGTGAAGAAGCAGGTCGAGGACATGCTGGAGCTCGTGCAGCTCGGGGAGCAGGCGCGGAAGAAGCCGCACCAGCTGTCCGGTGGCCAGCAGCAGCGGGTCGCCGTGGCGCGGGCGCTGATCAACACGCCCAAGGTGCTGCTCCTCGACGAACCGCTCGGCGCCCTCGACCTCAAACTGCGCCGCCAGATGCAGCTGGAGCTCAAGCGCATCCAGACCGAGGTCGGCATCACCTTCGTGCACGTCACGCACGACCAGGAGGAGGCCATGACCATGGCCGACACGGTCGCCGTGATGAACGCGGGCCGCGTCGAACAGCTCGGCTCGCCCACCGATCTCTACGAGAACCCCAACACCACCTTCGTCGCCAACTTCCTCGGCACCTCCAACCTCATCGAGGCCGAGGTCGACTCCACGAGCGGCGGCGAGATCGTACTGAAGGCGGGCGGCGGAAAGCTGGTGCTGCCCGAGGCGCGGTACGCCGGACCGGCCACGACCGGCGGCAAGGTGCTGGTCGGCGTACGGCCCGAGAAGATCTCCCTCACCCACGCCGACGAGGCCGGGGAGATCCCCGTGGGCCGCAACCGGATCACCGGGACGATCGCCGACTCCTCCTTCATCGGCGTCTCCACGCAGTACGTCATCGACAGCCCCGTCTGCCCCGAGTTCGAGGTCTACGCCCAGAACATCGACCGCGACGACCGGCTCGTACCCGGCGCCGAGGTCGTCCTGCACTGGAACCCGGCCCACACCTTCGGCCTGGACGCCGCCCAGGACATCGACGCGGGCATCCAGGAAGAGGCGACGCTCTGATGGCGACGCTCACCGAGGCGCCACCGCCTCTGACCCCGACCGCGCCCGAGAAGAAGCCCCCGCGCAGGAGGGGCCGCCTCACGCCGTACTGGCTGCTGCTGCCCGGCATCCTGTGGCTGCTGGTCTTCTTCGCGCTGCCGATGATCTACCAGGCCTCCACGTCCGTGCAGACGGGCTCCCTGGAGACGGGCTACAAGGTCACCTGGCACTTCGCGACCTACTGGGACGCGCTGGCCGACTACTGGCCGCAGTTCCTGCGCTCGATCCTGTACGCCGGTGCCGCGACTGTCCTCTGCCTGGTGCTGGGATATCCGCTCGCCTATCTCATCGCCTTCCGCGCGGGGCGCTGGCGGAACCTGATCATGGTCCTGGTGATCGCGCCGTTCTTCACCAGCTTCCTGATCCGCACCCTCGCCTGGAAGACGATCCTCTCGGACAGCGGTCCGGTGGTGAGCGCCCTCAACACACTGCACGTCCTGGACGTCACCAACTGGCTCGGCTGGACCACCGGCGACCGCGTCCTGGCCACGCCGCTCGCGGTGGTGTGCGGTCTGACGTACAACTTCCTGCCGTTCATGATCCTGCCGCTGTACACCTCGCTGGAGCGCATCGACGGACGGCTGCACGAGGCGGCGGGCGACCTGTACGCCAAGCCGGTCACGACCTTCAGGAAGGTGACCTTCCCGCTGTCGATGCCGGGCGTGGTCTCCGGGACGCTGCTGACCTTCATCCCGGCGGCCGGCGACTACGTGAACGCCGACCTGCTCGGCTCCACGGACACCCGCATGGTCGGAAACGTCATCCAGACGCAGTTCCTGCGCATTCTGGACTATCCGACGGCCGCGGCCCTTTCCTTCATCCTCATGGCCGCGATTCTCTTCATGGTCACGTTCTACATCCGTAGGTCCGGCACGGAGGATCTGGTTTAAATGACCTTCGTCAACTGGCTCAAGCGCCGTCTCGTCGTCATCGCGGGACTGATCACGCTCGGATATCTGCTGCTGCCCAACGTCGTCGTCACGGTGTTCTCCTTCAACAAACCGAAGGGGCGCTTCAACTACGAGTGGCAGCAGTTCTCCACGGACGCCTGGAAGGACCCGTGCGGGGTCGCCGACATGTGCGGCTCGCTGTCCATCAGCCTCCAGATCGCGTTCTGGGCGACGGTCGGAGCAACCGTTCTCGGCACGATGATCGCCTTCGCGCTGGTCCGCTACCGCTTCCGCGCCCGCGGCGCCGTGAACTCGCTGATCTTCCTGCCGATGGCGATGCCCGAGGTGGTCATGGCGGCCTCGCTGCTCACCCTGTTCCTCAACATGGGCGCGCAGCTCGGCTTCTGGACGATCCTCATCGCCCACATCATGTTCTGCCTGAGTTTCGTCGTGACGGCGGTCAAGGCGCGCGTGATGTCGATGGACCCACGCCTCGAGCAGGCTGCCCAGGATCTTTACGCCGGTCCCGCGCAGACCTTCCTGAGGGTCACCCTGCCCATCGCCGCCCCGGGAATCGCCGCGGGCGCGCTGCTCGCCTTCGCGCTCTCCTTCGACGATTTCATCATCACCAACTTCAACGCGGGCTCGACCGTCACCTTCCCCATGTTCGTCTGGGGTTCGGCACAGCGCGGAACGCCCGTCCAGATCAATGTCATCGGCACGACCATGTTCCTCGTCGCCGTACTCCTGGTCCTGACCTCCATGGTCGTCAGCAATCGCCGCAACAAGCAAAAGGCGTGAGCCATGAGCCGTTGGACAAAGGCCCTTTCCGAGGCCCAGCCGATCCCGTACTGGCTGGACGACCCCGGCCGGCCCCACCCCGAGCCCGCCCTCACCGGCGCCGAGACCTGCGACCTTCTGGTCGTCGGCGGTGGCTACAGCGGGCTGTGGACCGCGCTCAACGCGAAGGAACGCGACCCCGGGCGGGACGTCGTCCTGCTGGAAGGCCGTGAGACGGGCTGGGCCGCCTCCGGTCGCAACGGCGGCTTCTGCGCCGCCTCCCTCACCCACGGCCTGCCCAACGGGCTCACCCGCTGGCCGGACGAGATCCACAAGCTCCAGGAGCTGGGCGCCCGCAACCTCGACGAGATCGAGAAGGCGGTCGCCCGGCACGACCTCGACTGCGAGTTCGAGCGCACCGGCGAGATCGACGTGGCGACCGAGACGTACCAGGCCTGGGAACTGCGTGACTGGTACGGGGAGCTCCAGGAGAAGGGCCTCGCCGACGGCGTCGAATTCCTGGACGCCGACGCGGTGCGCGAACAGGTCGCCTCACCCACCTTCGAGGCGGGGCTGTGGGACCGCCGGGGCGTAGCCATGCTCAACCCCGCCAAGCTCGTCTGGGGCCTGAAGCGGGCGTGCCTGCGGCTCGGCGTCCGGATCTACGAGCACACCCCCGCGCTCACCCTGAGGCCGTACGGCGCCGGCATGGCCGTACGTACTCCGTACGGCTCGGTCCGGGCCCGGCAGGTCGCGCTCGGCACGAACATCTTCCCGAGCCTGGTCAAGCGGGTCCGGGCGTACACGGTGCCGGTCTACGACTACGCGCTGATGACCGAGCCGCTGAGCGAGGAGCAGCTCGCGTCGATCGGCTGGAAGAACCGCCAGGGGCTCGGGGACTCGGCGAACCAGTTCCACTACTTCCGGCTCTCCGCCGACAACCGCGTCCTGTGGGGCGGTTACGACGCGGTCTACCCGTACGGCGGCCGGGTGCGCGCCGAGTACGACGACCGGCCGGAGACGTACGCCAAGCTCGCCGGGCACTTCTTCACCTGCTTCCCGCAGCTGGAGGGCGTCCGCTTCACGCACGCGTGGGGCGGCGCGATCGACACCTGCTCCCGGTTCTCCGCGTTCTACGGAACCGCCCACCAGGGCAAGGTGGCGTACGCGGCCGGCTACACGGGTCTCGGCGTCGGGGCGACCCGGTTCGGGGCGGACGTGATGCTGGACCTGCTGTCCGGCGAGGCCACCGAGCGGACCTCGCTGGAGATGGTGCGCAAGAAGCCGCTGCCCTTCCCGCCGGAACCCTTCGCCTGGACCGGCATCGCCCTCACCAAGTGGTCGCTGGCCCGTGCCGACGCGCACGGCGGGCGGCGCAACCTGTGGCTGCGGACCATGGACAAGTTCGGTCTGGGATTCGACAGCTGAACGGTCGTAGGTGATCCGATTCACTCCGACGAGTGGTCAGAACTCGCGTAATGCTCGCCGGGAAACCTCCCTCTCTCTCGTGACGCAACCAGTGTCGATGAGAGAAAGGGAGGTCTTCTCATGACAGGGGCGAAGACGGCGGTCGAGTGGCTGGCATCCGTCGCACCGGATCCCGAGGCCTGCCGCTGGGAGTGGGAGCGCAACCCCCTGGGGGTCGCACTGCTTCCGGCGGGCAAGGCCTGGGACGTACTGATCCTGCCGGGTGAGCTCGGCTATCCGACGCTCGACGTCCTCACCCGCATCCTCGACCGGCTCGGCCCGGTGCTCGTCGACTTCGGCGACGCGCGGATGGGGTTCTTCGTGCCGCCGGGTACCGCGGCACGCTGGCTCGGCACCGGTGTCCGTACGGCCGGCGCCGGCACCTGGATCGTCGTGCCGTACCCGGGCCGGGTGGCCGGGGGAGGGGTGCGCTGGCTGGTGCCGCCCGACGGCTCCGGCATTCTCGTCGATCCGGCGCTGCTCGAACTGGCGATGCACGAGGCGGCGGCGGGCCTGGCGACGGAGGGTGACGGCTGAGCCGACGGTTCCACCGCGCTCCCGTCGGCCGCCCGTGCGGCCGACGCGGACCCGACGACTCCTGTGTCCAGTGGGAGTACGGCGCTGCGGGCGTCCTCCGCCGGCAGCGACGACGCCCAGTGCGCCCAGGGGTTCAGCGACGGTCCAGTCGTGCCAGGAAGAGCCGGAACCCGAGCAGCAGGACCGTGCACAGGCACCAGCTGCCCACCACGTCCAGGGGCCAGTGCCAGCCGCGGCGGACCAGGCCGAAGGAGACGCCGAGGACGAGAAGGCCGCAGCCGATGACGAGCGCGCGGCGGATCCGGGCGGACCGGAGCCAGGGGAGGACGAGGAGGGTGGCGGCGCCGTAGGCGATCGCGGCCGTGGCGGTGTGGCCGGAGGGGTAGTAGCCGGTCCCGGGTGAGACCGGGGTGCCCGGGCGGTCGGTGAGTTCCTTGAGGGGGACGACCAGGGCGGGGACCAGGGCCATCAGGACGGCCGCGGCGGCGGACGGCAGCCACCATCGGTCCGTACCAGTACTGCGAGCCCGCCAGGTCGCATAGAGGAGGGCCACGACCAGGACCGGGACCGCTACCTCGACATTGCCCAGGTCGGCGAGGGCCGCCGAGACGCGGTCCGGGTGGATCAGTGCGCGGCTGACCCGCTCGTCGACACGCAGAAGCGGCCCGTCCTCGACGACCTGCCAGGTGATCAGGGCGAAGAGGAGGGCCGGAATTCCGAGAAGGAGGATGAGGAAGGCCGGCCGCCCCGGAACAGGGGGGGTGGTTCCGGGGCGGCCGATCGGATCGGATGGTCGGCCGCCCCGGGGGGTTTGGGGCGGGCGACTGTCCGATCGGTGAGGAGATCCGGAGCCAGAGGCTCCAGTTGTGTGCGCGAGGGCACGACCAGGGCGAAGCTGGGGAGGCCCCGTCCTGATGTCGCCCACAGTCCCCTGTGGGCGGGGTGTATCTCTCATCTGGGTAGAACCTACGGCAGGGCGACGGCGTACGACAGGCGGAATCGCATCCTCACAACCACCTCGCACACCTTCTTCACACCCTCTGCCGCTGGCCACCGCAGCCCCGCAGTTCCCTGTGCGGTCAGATGCGGGTGAAGGCCTGCTCGATGATGTCGAGGCCCTCGTCGAGGAGGTCCTCGCCGATGACGAGCGGGGGCAGGAAACGCAGGACGTTGCCATAGGTGCCACAGGTCAGGACCAGCAGGCCCTCCTGGTGGCAGGCCTTGGCGAGCGCCGCGGTCGCCTCCGGGTTCGGCTCCTTGGTCGTACGGTCCCTGACGAGCTCGATGGCGATCATGGCGCCGCGGCCGCGGATGTCGCCGATGACGTCGAACTTGTCCGCCATGGCGGTGAGGCGGGCCTTCATGACCGTCTCGATGTGCTTCGCCCTGGCGTTGAGGTCGAGCTCCTTCATCGTCTCGATGGCGCCGAGCGCGCCCGCGCAGGCGACCGGGTTGCCGCCGTAGGTGCCGCCGAGGCCGCCGGCGTGGGCGGCGTCCATGATCTCGGCGCGGCCGGTGACAGCGGCGAGCGGGAGACCGCCGGCGATGCCCTTGGCCGTGGTGATCAGGTCCGGGACGATGCCCTCGTCCTCGCAGGCGAACCACTGGCCGGTGCGGCAGAAGCCGGACTGGATCTCGTCGGCGACGAAGACGATGCCGTTGTCCGTGGCGAACTTCGCGATCTCCGGCAGGAAGCCCTTGGCCGGCTCGATGAAGCCGCCCTCGCCGAGGACGGGCTCGATGATGATCGCGGCGACGTTCTCCGCGCCGACCTGCTTGGTGATCTGGTCGATGGCCTGGGCGGCGGCCTCGGGACCGGCGTTCTCGGGGCCGGTGGGCCAGCGGTAGCCGTAGGCGACGGGGACGCGGTAGACCTCGGGCGCGAAGGGGCCGAAGCCGTGCTTGTACGGCATGTTCTTCGCGGTCAGCGCCATGGTGAGGTTGGTGCGGCCGTGGTAGCCGTGGTCGAAGACGACGACGGCCTGCCGCTTGGTGTACGCCCGCGCGATCTTCACGGCGTTCTCAACGGCTTCGGCGCCACTGTTGAACAGGGCCGACTTCTTGGCGTGGTCGCCGGGGGTCAGCTCGGCCAGCGCCTCGGCGACCTCCACGTAGCCCTCGTACGGGGTGACCATGAAACAGGTGTGGGTGAAGTCGGCGAGCTGCTGCGTGGCGCGGCGTACGACGGCCTCGGCGGAGGCGCCGACGGACGTCACGGCGATGCCCGAACCGAAGTCGATCAGCCGGTTCCCGTCGACGTCCTCGATGATCCCGCCGCCCGCGCGTGCCGTGAAGACGGGCAGCACGGACCCCACACCCTGCGCGACCGCGGCGACCCGGCGGGCCTGCAGCTCCTGCGACTTGGGGCCGGGGATGGCGGTGACGACGCGGCGCTCCTGCGGAAGTGCGGTCATGAGGGGCTCCTGGGGTGGTGCGGGCGCTTGCTTCTCTTCTCGCAGGCTAGGCCGGGGACCGGGGGGTGGGCATGCTCCATGTGGGCGTTGTCCGGAGAACGGGTTGTCCGCGGTGGACATGGCGCCGGCCACGACGCCCGGCCGCGTAAGCAGTGAACTCCCCTGGCGGGGGCGTTAGATTGGCCGCTGACGGTGGACGGAACGGCTGGTCAGGGAGCAGGGGCGATGGACAGCGACGGGACGCAGGACGCGCGGGGTACGCATGCGAATCCTGTGCCGCGGGCACGGTCGGGGATGCCACCGATGCCCGCGCAAGCGCCCTCGGTGCCGCCCCCGGACAGCGCGGCGTTCCTGACGTGGCTGCGGACACCACGGCCCGAGACGCTGCCCGGGGTGTGGCGGTTCGGGCACCGGCCCAGGCCGGAGGCGGAACCGGAACTCGTCCCCGGCCGCCAGCTCATCAGCGGCGCGCTGATCGCGTTCCTCGTCGGCTGGCTCGTGTGGTCGCTGCTGCAGAACGGCTATGTCGGCACCTGGTGGTGGCTTCCGCTTCTTCTGATCACCCCTGACTCCTGGCGCGGCGCCGACGGCGCCCTCGGCCAGACGGGCACCACCCTCCTGTACAAGGGTTACGAGGTGCTCATCGCGTTGATCATCATGGCCGTCGTGGGCAAGCTCGGCCGCTGGGGCGAGGTCTGGCGCCGCTTCGGCCCCCCGGCCTGGCGTCAAGCCGCTCCCGCCCACGAGCCGCCGCCCGCCCCCGAACAGGACCCCGCCGAATGGCCCCAGCTTCGTGCCGTCGGTGCCGTCGATGCTGCCGAGCGGCTGGCTGCCGAGGCCAGGGCCGGGTTGATGCGGGACGTGGACCATGCCCGGATCGCGCGGGCCTGGCAAGGCGTGCGCAGTGGCCGGTTCAGCCTCGCCACGTTCACCCATGCCGTGCTCCAGGAGGGCGCCGCCGCCTGTGTGCACCCCTCCGGGGAGCGAGATCTGCCCGCACGGCTCGCCCGGCATGACCTCCTCACGGGCCAGGTACGGCTGGGGACCACCGCCGACGACGCCCGCAACCCGTACGCCTATCGGGGAGCCGGACTGGGGCTGGGCCCCGAGCTGCTCGGGACCTCGCTGCTCGCGGTCGGGCCGGCCGGGTCCGGGAAGACCGGGACCGTCGTCAGGCCGATCGCCGAGTCGTTGTGTCTGCACGCGCTCGCCGGGCGGGCCGCCGTCGTGGTGGTCGGTGCCGCGGGCGCGGGGCTCGGACCGGCCGACGCCTACGACGTCGTCGTACAGATCGGGAATCCCGAGTCGGTGTACGACCTCGACCTGTACGGGGGGACGACCGATCCGGACGAGGCCGCGGCCGTGCTCGCCGAGGCGCTCGTGGGGGACCTCGCCGAGCCTCATCAGGGGGGCGACACCCGGCGCTCCACCACCGTGCTCGCCCAGCTCCTCGGACCGTTTCGGGCGGTCCACGGCCGCTTCCCCTCCGTACCGGAGCTGCGGCAGCTGCTCGACGGCGCGCCCCGGCCGATGGCCGCGCTGCGCAAGGGCCTCGAGGACTCCGGGCAGGAGTCGCTGCTGCGCGAACTCGACGCGCGGGAGCGGCAGATGGGGAACCCCGGGGATGTCGGGGGCATTCTCGCGGACCGGGTCGCGCTGCTCGACCGGCCCGCCTTCGCCACGTTCTTCCAGAGCGCGGGCTCCGACTCCTCCGGGCAGTCGCGGCCGTTCTCGCTGAAGGCCCTCGACCACCCCGTCCGGGTGCGGATCGACCTGCCGCAGCGCGGGCACGCCGACGCCTCCCGGATCCTGGCGCGGCTGGTGCTCGCGCAGTTCACGGCGAGCGTCGCGGTGCGCGAGGACCGGTCGCTGTTCGCCTGCCTGGTCGTCGACGACGCCACCGGGGTTGTGACGCCGGAGGCCGTACGGGGCGTGCAGCGGCTGCGCTCCGGCAATGCGGGAGTGGTGCTGACGCTGCGGACCCTGGACGACGTACCGCGGCCGCTGCGCGGGCCCCTGCTCGGCGCCATCGGGTGCCGGATGGCGCTGTCCGGGCTCACCCCGTGGGACGGGCAGGACTTCGCCGAGGTGTGGGGCAAGGAGTGGATCGAGGCGCGGGACGTCACCGACCGGCAGATCATCGCCGAGACCCCGGCCGGCAAGGCGCTGCACGCGGTGCGCCGGGTCATCACCGGCAAGGCGCCGACCGCGCGGGCGGTGACCGTGCGGCAGGTCGAGCGGGAGCGGTGGTCCGCGTCCGAGCTGGCGCACGGGGTGCCGCCCGGGCACGCGGTGCTGTCGCTGACCACCGTGACGGGTGAGCACGCGCCGCCGCTGCTGGTGGATCTGCGGGGATGACGACGTGAGGGCGTGACCTGAGGACCGTACGGTGAGGCAGAATCGTCACAGGCCGTTCATACACACCGGCCAAAAGATCACTGCTCTCCGCAGGCTTCTTCGCACACCTCTTCGAAGGTCCCGGGCCCCATGCCACCCACCCTCGCCTCGCTCGTCCACCACTCCGCGCTCAAGCTGACCGTGCGCGCGGGGGAGGACAGGCTGGACGTGCCCGTGCGCTGGGCGCACGTCAGCGAGCTCGCGGACCCCGTCCCCTACATGGAGGGCGGGGAGCTGCTGCTGATCACCGCGCTCAAGCTGGACGCGGCGGATCCGGAGGCGATGCGGCGGTATGTGAAGCGGCTGGCCGGGGCGGGAGTGGTGGGGCTCGGGTTCGCCGTCGGGGTCACCTACGACGAGATCCCCCAGGCCCTTGTCGACGCCGCCCGCGACGAGGGGCTCCCGCTGCTCGAGGTGCCGCGCCGCACCCCCTTCCTCGCCATCAGCAAGGCCGTATCCGCGGCGATCGCGGCCGACCAGTACCGCTCCGTCACCGCGGGCTTCGCCGCCCAGCGGGAACTGACCAGGCAGGCCCTGACCGACGGCCCGGAGGGGCTGCTCGCCGCGCTCGCCTCCCAGGTGGACGGCTGGGCGGCGCTCTACGACGCCTCGGGAGCCGTCGTCGCCGCCGCGCCGGAGTGGGCAGGGCGGCGGGCCGCGCGCATCACCGCCGACGTCGAACGGCTGCGGGAGCGGCCCGCGCCCGCCTCCGCCGTGGTCGGGGGAGCAGGCACTTCCGACAACGACGACCGCGTGGAGCTGCACTCCCTGGGTACCGGCCGGCGGCCGCGGGCGGCGCTGGCGGTGGGGACGGCTGCCGCGCTCGGTACGGCCGAGCGGTACGCGGTGCACTCGGCGATCGCGCTGCTGACGCTCACCACCGAGCGCTCCCGCTCCCTGCACGCCGCCGAGCAGCGGATCGGGGCGGCCGTGCTGCGGATGCTGCTCGCGGGGGAGCCGGAGCACGCGCGCACGGTCGCGGGCGACCTGTACGGCGGTCTCCTGGACGCGCCCTTCCGGCTGATCGTGGCCGAGACGGCCGCGGTGTCGTCCGTGCGGATCGCCGCCGATGCCCCCGCCCGGGTCCCCTCCGCCGCCGCGCTCGCCGCGGCCGCCGACACGCACGGCGATCCGCTCGGGGCGCTCACCGAGATCGTGGAGTCCGCGGCGGCCCGCTCCGGCGAGACCGTGCTCGTGGTGCCCGAGCGGGAGCGCCTGGTGGTGCTGGCCGCGGACGGCGGGGCCGCCCTCACCGCGTGCGGGGAGTACGCGGTGGCGCTGGAGGCGGCGCGGACCCGCGAGCAGGTGGGCGCCGGGGACGAGGCGGAACTGGTCGTCGGCGTCTCGGCCCCCGCCGGACCGATCGCCGCCGCGGCCGCCTACAAGCAGGCCGAACAGGCACTCTCGGTCGCCCGGCGGCGGGGCCGGGTCTGCGTCGAGCACGAACAGCTGGCCTCCGGATCGGTGTTGCCGCTGCTCGCCGACGACGCGGTACGGGCCTTCGCGGACGGGCTGCTGCGGCCGCTGTACGAGCACGACGCGACCGGGCGGGGCGACCTGGTCGCCTCGCTGCGGGCCTGGCTCTCCCGGCACGGCCAGTGGGACGCGGCCGCCGCCGACCTGGGCGTCCACCGGCACACCCTGCGGTACCGGATGCGCAGGGTCGAGGAGATCCTCGGCCGCTCGCTGGACGATCCCGACGTACGGATGGAGCTGTGGCTGGCACTGAAGACGGCCTCGGCGGAATAGACAGAGCCGGGAGCCGGGAGCCGGGAGCCGGGAGCCGGGAGTGCCGAACCGGAGTGTCCGAGGGCTCCGCTGCGCCACCCCGGACAAATTCGATCCCGCCCCCGCGGGCCTACCGTGGGGACATGACTTCCACCCACGCCTTCTGGCTCGCCGGCCGCCAGGTCACCGGCGAGGACACCTTCGACGTCACCTCCCCGTGGGACGGCCGGCTCGTCGGCAAGGTCGCCGTGCCGGACGACGAGCAGATCGAGGAGGCCGTGGCCGCCGCGTACGCCGTACGGGACGAGTTCGCCGCCACGCCCGCCCACGTCCGCGCCGCCGCCCTCGACCACGTCAGCCGCAGGCTCGTCGAGCGCACCGAGGAGATCGCCCAGCTGATCTCCGCCGAGAACGGCAAGCCGATCAAGTGGGCCCGGGGGGAGGTCGGCCGTGCCGTCTCGGTGTTCCGGTTCGCCGCGGAGGAGGCCCGCCGGTTCAACGGCGGTGAGGCCCAGCGCCTCGACACCGACCCCGGCGGCCAGGGCCGTCTCGCGCTGACCCGGCGCTTCCCGAAGGGCGTCGTGCTCGGGATCGCGCCCTTCAACTTCCCGCTCAACCTCTGCGCCCACAAGATCGCCCCGGCGATCGCGGCCGGCGCGCCGATCATCCTGAAGCCGGCCCCCGCGACCCCGCTCTCCGGACTGATCATCGGCGAGCTCCTCGCCGAGACCGAGCTGCCCGCCGGCGCGTGGAGCATCCTGCCCGTCCCGAACGACCGGATGCCCGCCCTCGTCCAGGACGAGCGCCTGCCCGTGATCTCCTTCACCGGTTCCGAGAAGGTCGGTTACGCGATCATGGACTCGGTGCCCCGCAAGCACTGCACGCTGGAGCTGGGCGGCAACGGCGCCGCAGTCGTCCTCGGCGACTACGCCTCCGACGCCGACCTCGACTGGGCCGCGACCCGCATCGCGACCTTCTCCAACTACCAGGGCGGGCAGTCCTGCATCTCCGTGCAGCGGGTGATCGCCGACGCGTCGGTGTACGACCGGCTGCTCCCGCGGATCGTCGCCGCCGTCGAGGCCCAGGTCACCGGCGACCCGGCCGACGACAAGACCGACGTGGGCCCGCTGGTCAGCGAGGACGCGGCCAAGCGGGTCGAGGCGTGGGTGAAGGAGGCCGTCGAGGCGGGTGCCACTCTGCTCACCGGCGGCGACCGCGACGGCGCCTCCTACGCGCCGACCGTCCTCGCCGACGTCCCGGCCGACACGACGATCTCCTGCGAGGAGGTCTTCGGACCCGTCCTGACCGTGCAGAAGGCGGACGGCGAGGCGGCGGCCTTCGCCGCGGTCAACTCCTCCAAGTACGGCCTCCAGGCAGGTGTGTTCACCCACGACCTGCAGGCCGCCTTCCGCGCCCACCGCGCCCTCGAGGTCGGCGGAGTGGTCATCGGTGACGTGCCCTCCTACCGCGCCGACCAGATGCCGTACGGCGGCGTCAAGCAGTCCGGTGTGGGCCGCGAGGGCGTGAAGTTCGCGATGGACGACTACACCTACGAGCGGGTGCTGGTGCTGACGGGGCTCGCTCTCTAGCTAATGGGAACCATTTCCATATAGGCTTCTCGAAGAGGCCCGGCGCCGATGCCTTCCGGTGCCGGGCCTCTTCTTGTCGTCAGCCGCTCCGGTCCCTCAACCGGAGAAGCCGACCCGCGCGAGCCGCAGCGGGCCGCGCAGCCTGAGGTGGACGTCGTGCACGCCCTCGGCGACGAGTCCGGCGCCGACGGCGGTGTAGTCGTACGGTCCCGAGCCGGACCCCTCCACCTCCCATGCGGCGAGCACCGCGCCCCCGTCCAGCGACAGTTCGACCGAGCCCTCGCCGGACACCGTCACCGTCGCCTCGCTGACGCCGGTGCCGAAGTCGCAGTCCCGGTAGACCAGTTCACCGGTACGGCCCTCGGCGGCCGTCACCGCGTCGCCCGCCGCCTTCGTCCGGTCGACGATCTCGACACCGCTCTGCTCGTCGAAGTCCGCGCCCTCCAGGCCCTGTTGGAGCACGGAGCGCGGTGCGCCGGGCTCGCCGTCGAGCACCACCGTCGCCCGCAGCCGGATGTCCTCGCTGGAGGCGCCGGCCAGGAGCTCGTGGGGGCCCGACTCCAGACGCCACCGGCCCTGTGCCACGTCCCAGAACTCGAAGGCGTGCAGCGGTACTTCGAAGGAGAACTCCTGACTGGCACCCGGAGTGAGCGTCACGCGCCGGTGGGCCACCAGCTCGCGGCGCGGGCGGGGCAGTGCCGGGTCGATCGCGCGGGTGTAGAGCTGGGCGACCTCGTCGGCGGTGACGTCACCGGTGTTCGTGATCGTGAACGAGACGTGCACCGTCCCTTCCGTCACCCGGGAGGCGAGGTCGCCGTACGAGAAGGACGCGTACGACAGCCCGTGGCCGAACGGGAACAGGGGCGTGCCCTCGAAGTAGAGATAGGTCTGGCGGCTGCCGATGACGTCGTAGTCGAGGAGGCCGGGCAGGTCCGCGTCGCTCTCGTACCAGGTCTGCGGGAGGCGGCCGGCGGGGGAGACGTCCCCGGCCAGGACGCGGGCCAGGGCGGTGCCGGCCGCCTGGCCGCCGTGGGCCGTCCACAGGGCCGCGGCCAGGCCGGACGTGTCGACCGCATAGGGGTAGGCCGAGACCAGGGCCAGGACCGTGCGGGGGTTCGCGGCGCGCGCCGCCCGCAGCAGGCGCTCCTGGTGGGCGGGGAGCCGCAGGGAGGCGCGGTCCTCGGTCTCGCGGCCGTTGATGTGCGGGTCGTTGCCCGCGACCACCAGGACGACGTCGGCCTCGGACGTGACGCGGGTCACTGCGTCCTCGCCGCGTTCGGCGATGATCAGCTCAAAGACTTCCGGCTGCGCCCCGGGTTCCGGGTTCTCGTCGGCAACCTTTACTCCGTCCGCGGCCACACAGACGTGGCGGCCCGTACCGATGTGCCTGAGGAGGTGACCGCTGCCGTGCTGCTCCAGGCGGAAGGTCTCCTGGACGACCCAGCCTCCGGGCTGGTCGGCGGAGGCGCGCAGGTAGCCGTCCTCGGCGACGGAGAGATAGCGGCCGTCGGGCGCGCGGAGCGTGAGGACGCCCTCGTCCCAGTCGATCAGCGCGAACTCGGTGCCGGTCGCGTCGGTCGTCAGCGGCGGCAGGTCCGTGCGGCCCGCGAGCAGCGCCGGGTCCAGGGCGCCCTCGGCGCCGCGCGCCGCGTCCTCGCCCTCTTCGGCGGCCAGGACGTGCAGAAACGTACCGGCGGAGGTCTTCAGCCGGACCCGGTCCACACCCTCCGCGAACTCCACCCGCTCGGCGCCGAACCGCTCGTACAGCCCCTCCAGCGGGGTGGAGCGGTGGATGAGCGTGCCGCTGTACCAGTCCAGCTTGCACTCGTCGGCCAGCAGACCGACCACGGCGAGCCGGGTGTCGGGGGCGAGCGGCAGTACGCCGTCGTTCCTGAGCAGCACGATCGCCTGCTCGGCGGCCTCCTGGGCGAGCGCGCGGTGCGCCGGGGTGTCGAAGTCCCGGACGTCGGCGTGCGGGTCGTGCTGCGGGTCGAACTCGCCGAGCCGGAAGCGGACCGAGAGCTGGCGGCGGACCGCGGTGTCGATCTCGGCCTCGGTCAGCAGGCCCTGGTCGAGAGCCCCCTGGATGCGCGCGATCATCTGCGAGCTGTCCGTGCCGTGGTCGGTGAAGCTGTCGACCCCGGCCCGGAGGGAGGCGGCGGTGGCCTCCTCGTGGCTGTCGAAGTAGTGCTCGTGGTCGACCAGGTTGGAGGGGGCGCCCGCGTCCGAGCAGACCAGCAGCTCCTCCTCGGTCCAGGTGCGCAGCTGCTCGCGCAGATACGGCGAGACGTGGTTGGGGCGGCCGTTGACCAGGTTGTACGCCGGCATCACGCCGGCCACCGCGCCCGCCTCGACCGCCTCACGGAAGGCGCGCAGGTCGTACTCGTGCAGCACCCGGGGACGCACCGAGCTCGACGAGGTGGCCCGGTCCGTCTCGTTGTTGTGGGCCAGCCAGTGCTTGAGCACCGGGGCGGTGCGCCAGTACGTGGGGTGGTCGCCGCGCAGCCCGTGGGTGTAGGCGGTGGCGATGGCCGAGGTGAGCTTCGGGTCCTCCGAGTAGCCCTCCTCGTTACGGCCCCACAGCGGATGGCGGAGCAGATTGACCGTCGGCGCCCAGATGTTGAGGCCAACCCTGTCGTCGCGGGCGCGCATCGCCCGGACCTCCTTGGACACCGCCTCGCCGATCCGCCGTACCAGATCGGTGTTCCAGGTCGCGCCCAGGCCCACCGCCTGCGGGAAGACCGTCGCCGGGCCCATCCACGCGACGCCGTGCAGCGCCTCCTGGCCGGTGCGGAACGCGGCGATGCCGAGCCGTTCGACGGCCGGTGCGAACTGGTGCAGGAATCCGATCTTCTCGTCGAGGGTCAGCCGCGACAGCAGATCGTCGATGCGCTTCGCGAACGGCAGGTGCGGATCGCGAAATGGCGGTGTGTGCGGCGGGTGTGCGGTCACGTGGGGATCCCCTTGTGATGGATCGGTTCGATGCTTTCGAAGCGCTTCGATGCTCATTCGACTTCGGGGTGGGTGTCAAGAGATCCACACCGTCACTTCAAGCGGTGCATAAGAAAAGGTCACCTCTCCTACCGCGGAGGAATCTTGGGATCGACCCTTGTGCACCCCTGGGTGTTCACTTAACCTCACAGCAACATCGAAGCGCTTCGACTACGGATTCCGTCGCAATGGTCGATGCATCGCTTCAGCTCAGCCAGTTCCACTCAAGACACCGCAGCCGACGGCTCCACCGCCGGGTGTCCTGGTGCGCCATGAAGGGTTGACGCAATGACGCCGAACGCCGCTTCCCCCTCCTCCGGTCCTTCCGGGCCCAGCCGGAGAAGCTTCCTCGCATCCACGGCGGTCGCCACCGCCGCGGTGGCGGGCGGGATGCCGCTGCTTGCCGCCTGCGGGGATTCGGGGGGTGGCGAGCGCGAGGGGACCACGTCGGGCAAGGCCGCGGACAAGCTGCTCCCGGCGTTCGTCGCCAGCACGGTCGCGAACCCGGACCTGCCGTCCAAGAACGGCTCGGCCGCCGGCTACACCGGCAAGGTCGACCTCGCCGCCCTGAAGGCCTCGGTCCCGGACAAGCTCGGCACCGGCGCCCCCTTCAAGATCATGTCCCCCTTCTGGGGCTCCCCGCCGAAGGCCGGCTGCGCCTACTACAAGGCGCTCGACGCCGCCGCGGGCACCAAGATCACCTGGCAGAACCAGGACGGCAACACCTACGGCCAGAAGCTCGGCGCCGTCCTCGCCTCCAGCTCCATACCCGACATGGTGGTCGTGCCCGGCTGGGAACTGGTCGGCAAGATCTCCAACGCCGTCACCGCGAAGTTCATGGACCTCGGCCCCTACCTGGCGGGCGACAAGGTCAAGAAGTACCCGAACCTGGCCGCGATCCCCTCCGACGCCTGGCGCATGGGCATCTTCGGCGGTGCGCTGCGCGGCATACCGATGCCCGCCGCCACCGCGAACTGGATCGCGCCCCTGTACCGCAAGGACGTCTTCGACAAGAAGGGCTACTCGGTACCCAAGTCGGCCGACGAGTTCATGAGCTGGGCCAAGGAGGCCACCAGTTCCAAGGCCAAGGTGTGGGCCTGCGGTGACATGACCTGGTCGGCGTGGAGCTTCTTCGGCGTCCGCGGCTCCGGGACGAGCGGCTGGGACATCGGGTCCGACGGCAAGCTCACGTACCGCATCGAGCAGCCCGAGTACCTGGAAGCCCTGGAGTGGGTCCGCAAGCTGTTCGACGCGGGTGTGGTCCACCCCGACGACAAGGCGCGCTCGGGCGATGCCGGCCAGCGGTTCACGGCCGGGCAGATCCTGGTCTGGAACACCAACATCGCCGACTGGTACGGGAAGGTCTCCGAACAGGCCTCGTCCAACCCGGACCTCGTGATCGACGCCATGGACCTCTTCGGCGCGGACGGCGGCAACCCGAAGCTGTACGCCTCCCAGCCCGCCACCATCTGGTCACTGATCCGCAAGGGCGCCTCGAAGACGACGATCGAGAACGCGCTGGCCGCCGCCAACTTCTCCGCCGCGCCCTACGGCACCAAGGAGCGGATGCTCGTCGACTACGGCGTCGAGGGCACCCACTACACGGTCAAGAACGGCGTCCCGGTCAAGAACGACCTCGGCAACTCCGAGGTGCTCAACGCCTGGGTGATGCTCGCCGCACCGGCCGCCTACTTCGCCCACCCCGACTTCCCCGAGGTCGCCCGCAAGCAGGTCGAGTGGCAGCAGCGGATGGGCGCCTTCATGAAGAAGACGTCCACGTTCGGGATGAACATCGTCGAGCCGACCCGCTACGCCAACCTCTCCAGCCAGTTCGAGCAGCTGGAGATCGACTACGTGCGCGGCAACCGCAAGCTGTCCGACGTCCAGGCCGCCATCTCCACCTGGAAGTCCTCCGGCGGCGACAAGCTGCGCGACTGGTACAAGCAGCTCATCGACAAGAACGGCAGCGGCAACTGATGTCTCTCACGGCCGGGAGCAGGCCCGACGGGACTCGTCCTCCCGCGGCCGTCGAGGAGCCGACGGCCGCGGTCACCGCCGCGCTGGTCAAGGAGCGGATACCGCGCAGGGCGAGCAAGGCCGGCAAGGTCCCGTTCCGGACCCGGCTGCGCCGCGACCGCACGCTCATCCTGATGACGCTGCCCGTCATGGTCCTGCTCCTGCTCTTCAACTACGTCCCGCTGCTCGGCAACATCGTCGCCTTCCAGGACTACGACCCCTACATCTCCAGCAACGGCGTCACCGCGATCTTCCACAGCCCCTGGGTCGGCGTGGAGCAGTTCTCGCGGATGGTCGACGACCCGCTGTTCTGGGGTGCCGCGAAGAACACCATCGTGCTGTTCGTGCTCCAACTGGTGCTGTTCTTCCCGATCCCGATCGCCCTCGCGCTGCTCATCAACAGCGTGATCCGACCCCGGGTACGGGCCGTGGCGCAGGCGGTCATGTATCTGCCGCACTTCTTCTCGTGGGTCCTCGTCGTCACCGTGTTCCAGCAGATCTTCGGCGGCGCGGGCATCATCGCCCAGACTCTGGAGGACCATGGCTGGAGCGGCTTCGACCTGATGACCAACGCGGACCTGTTCAAGTACCTGGTCACCGCGCAGGCCGTCTGGAAGGACGCCGGCTGGGGGATCATCGTCTTCCTCGCCGCGCTGGCCGCCGTGAGCACCGACCTGTACGAGGCCGCCGCCATGGACGGAGCCGGGCGCTGGCGCCGCATGTGGCACGTGACGCTGCCCGCGCTGCGCCCGGTGATCGCGCTGCTGCTCGTCCTGAGGGTGGGCGACGCGCTCAGCGTCGGCTTCGAGCAGTTCCTGCTCCAGCGGGACGCGGTCGGTGTGGGGGCCAGCGAGGTCCTCGACACCTACGTGTGGAACATGGGTATCCAGAACGGCGACTTCAGCTACGCGGCCGCGGTCGGCCTCGTCAAGGGAGTCATCGGAGTGTGTCTCGTCCTGGCCGCGAACAAGTTCGCGCACCTGCTGGGCGAGCAGGGGGTGTACCAGAAGTGAGCCTCAACACGCAGCTCGTCCGCAGTCTCAAGGCCCTCGCCCGGCCCGCGTGGGAGGAGGAGCCCAGCAAGGTCGGCATCACCGCGAAGAGCGGCTTCCTGGCACTGTGCTGCCTGGGCGTGCTCGGTCCGCTGTGGATCGTCATCGTCACCAGCCTCTCCCCGAAACCGGTGATCGACCGGGTCGGCGGACTCGTCGTGATCCCGCAGGGCATCACCTTCATCAACTACACGGAACTGCTCAGCGGCGGGCAGGTCAGCCGGGCCATCATGGTGTCCGTCGGGGTCACCCTCTTCGGCACGCTGTTCTCGATGGCGGTCTCGGTGCTGGCGGCCTACGGACTGTCCCGGCCGGGGAGTCTGGGGCACCGCTTCTTCCTGGTGACCATGATGGCGACGATGTTCTTCGGCGCCGGGCTCATTCCGACGTACCTGCTGGTGCAGTCGCTCGGGCTCACGGACACCTATCTGTCCCTGATCCTGCCGAGCGCGGTCAGCGTCTTCAACATCCTGGTGCTGCGGGCCTTCTTCATGGGCATCTCGCCCGAACTCACCGAGTCCGCGCGGATCGACGGGGCCGGGGACGTGCGGATCCTGCTGACCATCATCATGCCGCTGTCCCGGGCCGTGCTGGCCGTGATCTCGCTGTTCTACGCGGTCGGTTACTGGAGTGCGTGGTTCAACGCGTCGATCTATCTGAGCGACCAGGACATGATGCCGTTGCAGAACGTGCTCATTCAGCTGGTGCAGAAGAACACGGCGAATCCGACGGGGTTGCAGCAGGCGGTTCGTACGGGGCAGTTGTCGGCGCTGGGATTGCAGATGGCTGTGATGGTACTGGCGTTGATTCCGGTGGCGATTGCTTCTCCGTTTGTGCAGCGGCATTTCAAGAAGGGCATGTTGACGGGCGCGGTGAAGGGGTGACCTGCGCCTAATGCAGGGGGGCCTTCGATCGTCCGGCGGCTGCGGGTTCGTGGTGGCTTGGCGCGCCCACGCGGCGGAGCCGCACATCGATACAGTCCCGCGCCCCTGAGTGGGTTCACTTTCCCTTAGTTCAGAGCGAGGTTTGTCATGCTTACGTCCGGGCCCAGCCGTCGTGCTGTTCTCGCCGGGGCCGCGGCCGCTGCCGCGATCACCGCCGTTCCGTCCTTCCCCGGTGTGGCCTCGGCCGCCGACTCCGCCACCCCCACCTACCGCTGGCGCCAAGTAGCCATCGGCGGGACCGGATTCGTCACCGGTGTTCTCTTCCACCCCTCCGTGCGCGGACTCGCCTACGCCCGTACCGACATCGGCGGGGCCTATCGCTGGGACGAGCGGAGCGCTCGCTGGATTCCGCTCAACGACGATCTCGGCTGGGACGACTGGAACCTCCTCGGGGTCGAGGCCATGGCCGTCGACCCCGCCCACCCGAACCGGGTCTACCTCGCGCTCGGCACCTACGCCCAGTCCTGGGCCGGCAACGGGGCAGTCCTGCGGTCCGAGGACCGTGGTGCCACCTGGGCCCGTACCGACCTCACCGTGAAGCTCGGTGGGAACGAGGACGGGCGGGGGGCGGGCGAGCGGCTGCTCGTCGATCCGCGGGACAGTGACACGCTGTGGCTGGGGACCAGACACGACGGGCTGCTCAAGTCCACGGACCGGGGCGCGACCTGGAAGGCCGCGAGCTTCCCGGCCACCCCGAGCGCCACCGGCCAGGGCATCACCCTCCTCGTCGCCGCGGGCCGCAGCGTCTACGCCGGCTGGGGCGATTCCGACGGCACCACCGCCAACCTGTACCGCACCTCCGACGGCACCACCTGGGAAGCCGTCCCCGAGCAGCCCTCCGGTACCTCCGCCAAGGTGCCGATCCGGGCCGCCTATGACTGCCACACCCGCGAGCTGTACGTCACCTACGCCAACACGCCCGGCCCCAACGGGCAGTCCGACGGCAGCGTGCACAAGCTGGCCACCGCGAGCGGTAAGTGGACCGACGTCACCCCGGTGAAGCCCGGCGGGACCACGAGCGACGGCTCCTCCGACACCTTCGCCTACGGCGGAGTCGCCGTCGACGCCCGCCGCCCCGGCACGGTGGTCGTCTCCACCAACAACCGCTGGGCGGCCGTCGACACCCTGTACCGGACCACGAACGGCGGCCGAACCTGGACGTCCCTGAAGGACTCCGCGGTCCTCGACGTCTCCGAGACCCCGTTCCTCACCTTCGGTGCCGACGCGCCCAAGTTCGGCTGGTGGATCCAGGCCGTCGCCGTCGACCCGTACGACTCGAAGCACATCGTCTACGGCACCGGCGCCACCCTCTACGGCACCCGGGACCTCAAGCACTGGGCCCCGCAGATCCGCGGCCTGGAGGAGACCTCCGTACGGCAGCTGATCTCGCCCCCGACCGGTGAGGCACACCTGCTGAGCGGGCTCGGGGACATCGGGGTGATGTACCACGAGCGGCTCACGGCCTCACCGTCACGGGGCATGGCGAGCAACCCCGTGTTCGGGTCGGCGACGGGACTCGCGCAGGCCGCGGCCAAGCCCTCGTACGTCGTGCGCACGGGCTTCGGCGACCACGGCAACGGCGCCTTCTCGAACGACGGCGGCAGGACCTGGGCGCCCTTCGCGGCCCAGCCGGCTCAGGCCAAGGACTCGCCGGGGCCGATCGCCACCAACCCCGACGGCAGCGTGCTGCTGTGGACCTTCGTGCACTGGGACGGCACCAAGTACCCCGCCCAGCGCTCGACCGACAACGGAGCGACCTGGAGCGAGGTCGCCGGCTACCCCAAGGGCGCCACCCCGCTGGCCGACCCGGCCGACCCCACACGCTTCTACGCGTACGACACCGACACCGGCACCCTGTTCGCCAGCACGGACGGCGGCCTCACCTTCACCGGGCGCGCGAGCGGACTGCCCTCCGGCGACAGCCAGTTCCAGCTGACCGCGGCCCCGGGGCGCTCCGGCGACCTGTGGCTGAGCACCAAGACCAACGGCCTGTACCGGTCCACCGACGGCGGAGCGACCTTCACCAAACTCACCAGCTGCTGGGCCTCGCACACCCTCGCTTTCGGCAAGGCGGCCAAGGGCGCCGATCAGCCCGCGATCTACATGGTCGGCTCCACCGAGGCGATCACCGGCGTGTACCGCTCCGACGACGGCGCGAAGAGCTGGGTGCGCGTCAACGACGACCGGCACCAGTGGGGCTGGATCGGCGCGACCATCGCCGCCGACCCGCGGATCCACGGCCGCGTCTACATCGCCACCAACGGCCGGGGCATCCAGTACGGGGAGCCCGTCTGATGGCCGGGCTGAGCGCGGTGACCAACGGCCGCATCCTCTACGGCGGCGACTACAACCCCGAGCAGTGGCCCGAGGAGACCTGGCAGGACGACGTCCGGCTGATGAAGGCCGCCGGCGTCAACTCCGTCACGCTCGGCGTCTTCTCCTGGGCGAAGCTCGAACCGTGGCCGGGGGAGCGGGTCTTCGGCTGGCTGGACCGGCTGATGGACCTCATGCACGACAACGGCATCGGGGTCGTCCTCGCCACCCCCACCTCCTCGCCGCCGCCGTGGCTGGGCCACCTGCACCCCGACACCCTGCCCGTCACCGAGGACGGCCGCACCGAGTACTGGGGCGGACGCCAGCACTTCTCGCACTCCAGCGCCACCTACCGCCGTTACGCCGCCGCCATCACCGAGGACCTCGCCGCCCGCTACGGCGGCCACCCTGCCCTCACCATGTGGCACATCAACAACGAGTACTGCACCTACGACTGGAGCGACCAGGCCGCCGCCCGCTTCCGCACCTGGCTGCAGCACCGCTACGGTTCCCTCGACGCCCTCAACTCCGCTTGGGGCACCGCCTTCTGGAGCCAGGGCTACGGCGACTGGGCCGAGATCCACACACCCCGTCAGGCCCACTACATGAAGAACCCCACCCAGGTGCTGGACTTCAAACGGTTCACCTCCGACATGCTCCTGGAGTGCTACCTCGCCGAGCGGGACATCGTCCGCCGGGCCACCCCGCACACCCCGGTGACCACCAACTTCATGCCCCTGTGGGTCGGCCAGGACGCCTGGCGCTGGGCCGAGGAGGAGGACGTCGTCTCCGTCGACATCTATCCCGACCCGCGTGACCCCCTGGGCGCACAACAGGGCGCCCTCGTCCAGGACATGACCCGCTCGCAGGCACGCGGCCCCTGGATGCTGATGGAGCAGGCCGCCGGACCGGTCAACTGGCGGGGCGTGAACCACCCCAAGCCCCGTGGCCTGAACCGCCTCTGGTCCCTGCAGGCCGTCGCCCGCGGCGCCGACGCCGTCTGCTACTTCCAGTGGCGCCAGTCCCGGCAGGGCGCGGAGAAGTTCCACTCCGGGATGGTCAGCCACGCGGGGGAGGAGGGGCGCACCTACCAGGAGGTCAAGCAACTCGGCGCCGAACTGACCGCCATATCGCGGCATGTGACGGACAGCCATACCGCCAACGACATCGCCGTCCTGCACGACTGGCACGCCTGGTGGGCCGGCGCCCAGGACGGCCGGCTCTCCCACGAGGCCGACTACCCGGACGTGCTGCGGACCTGGCACCGCGCCCTGTGGGAGGCCCACCTCACCACCGACTTCGCCCACCCCGAACACGACCTCACCGCCTACAAGGTGGTCGTCGTCCCCCAGCTCTACGCCCTCACCGACGCGGCGATCGACAACCTCCTCGCCTACGTCCGCCAGGGCGGCACCCTCGTCTCCGGCTTCCTGACCGGTGTCGCCGACGAGGACGACCGGGTACGCCCCGGCGGCATGGACGCCCGGCTGCGCGAGCTGTTCGGCATCCGCACCCTGCACGAGTGGTGGCCGCTGGACGCGGGGGAGCACGCGGAATGCGACGGCTCATCAGGCGGATTCCAGGGCACCCTGTGGTCGGAGGAGATCGACAAGACCGAGGACGCCACCGCGGAGGCCTCGTACAAGGGCGGTGAGCTCGACGGGCTGCCCGCCGTGCTGCGCAGGGGCCGCGCCTGGTACCTCTCGACGCTTCCCGAGCCTGGCGCCCTGCGCGAGCTGCTCGCCCGGATCGCCACGGGTGCGGGCGTACGACCGGTCCTCGCCGGACTGCCCGACCAGGTCGAGGCCGTCCGCCGCGGTGACCTGCTCTTCCTGCTCAACCACGGCCGCGAGCCGGTGACGGTCGACGTGACCGGCACCCACCAGGACCTGCTGACGGGGCACTCCGTCACGGACCGGGTCGCGCTGGGCCGCTACGGCGTGGCGGTGCTGCGGCCATGACCGACGGACCCGTCCACGGCACCTGGGAACCCGAACCGGCCGCGCGCTGGGAGGACGGCTTCCTCAGCGGCAACGGCCACCACGGCGCCCTCCTCTTCGGCGAGCCGAACGACGAGCGGGTCGTCGTCACCCATCACACCCTGGTCCGCCCCAACGGCGCCGAACACGCCCGCCCGCCCCGCCTCGCCGCCGAACTCCCCGCGCTCCAGGACCGGTTGCTCGCCGGCGAACTCGACGCCGCCGAGCGCTTCACCGACGGACGCCCGCTGCAGTGGGTACAGCCCTTCCACCCCGCCTTCCACATCAGGCTGCGCCGTCCGCGCGCCGCCGTCGCCGGCTACCGCAGGTCCGTCGACTTCACCACCGGCGTCCTGCACACCGAGTGCGAGCAGGGGCGCGGGCAGGTCTTCGTCTCCCGCGCGGACGACGTCATCGTCCAGCACGTCGAGGCCGCGGACCTGGTCGTCTCACTGGACCACCGGCTCCCCGGCTCGCCCAGCACCCTGATGATCGGCCAGAGCATCGTCCGCGCCGCCGACGGGGCCCTCCTCACCCTCAGGGTCCGCTACCCCGACAGCGACCGCCGCTACACCGGCATCACTCTGGTCGTCCCCACGGGCGGCCGCACCGCGCTCATCCCGCCCGGCGCCCACGTCACCGGCGCCGAGTCCGTCCTGCTGCTGACCCGCGTCGTACGCCACACCGGCGAACTGGACACGGCACCCCACGTCGAGGCCCTGCGCGAGCTGGCCCCCGAGCCCGAATCCGGGTCCGAGCCGGGGTCCGTCACCTACGCCCGGCTCCTCGGCAGACACACCGGCCTCCACCGCACCGCCTACGAACGCGTCACCCTCGACCTGGCCGCCGACCCCGACGAACGCGCTTTGCCCGGCTCGGAGTTGCTGGCGAGGCCCGACAGCCCCGCCCTCCTGGAACGCCTCTTCGCCGCCGGCCGCTACCACCTGCTCTCTTCGAGCGGCCTCTTCCCGCCCCGCCTCACCGGCCTGTGGACCGGCGACTGGGACACGGCATGGTCGGGAGCCTTCACCAACGACGCCAACGTCAACCTCCAGACCGCGTCGGCCGCGTCTGCGGCCCTTCCCGAAGTGACGGAAGCTCTCGCCCGTCTGATCCACCGTCAGTTGCCGGACTGGCAGGACAACGCCCGCGAGATCTTCGGCGCCCGGGGTGTCGTCGCCCCGCCGCACTCCGACGGCGAGTCCGGGCTGACGTACCACTTCAGCCGCGAGTACCCGCTGCACCTGTGGACCGCGGGCGCCGACTGGTTGCTCAAGCCCCTCGTCGACCACGACGAGAGCCGCGGCGAACAGGACCCGCGCACCGCCCGCGCCCTCGCCGAACTCGCCCTGTTCTACGAGGACTTCCTCACCCGCACGGACGCCGACGGCCATCTCGTCGTCGTCCCCTCCTACTCGCCGGAGAACCGCCCGGCGAACGCCAGTTGGGGTGCGATCAACGCGGCCATGGACCTCTCGGCCGCCCGGCACGCCCTGCTCACGGCCGCCGCCTACCACCCGGAGAAGGCGGACGCCTGGCGGGCCCTCGCCGACCGGCTCCCACCGCACCGGATCAACGCCGACGGAGCCCTCGCCGAATGGGCCTGGCCCGGCCTCGACGACACCTACGACCACCGCCACCTCAGCCATCTCTACGGCGTCTGGCCGCTCGACGAGATCACCCCGTACGACACCCCCGACCTCGCCCGGGCCGCCCACCGCGCCCTCGAACTGCGCGGCTCCGAGAACGACTCGGCCCACGGCCACCTCCACCACGCCCTCGTCGCGGCCCGCCTGCGCGACGGCGAACGCGTCGCACACGCCCTCGGCCAGGTCCTCAAGGGCGACTTCTTCCACGCCTCGCTGATGAGCGCGCACTACCCGCACCGGAACGTCTACAACGCGGACGCCGCCCACACCCTGCCCGCCGTTCTCGTCGAGATGCTCGTGCAGTCGACACCGGACCGGCTGGTGCTGCTCCCGGCACTCCCCACCAGCTGCCCCCGAGGTGAACTCCGGGGCATCCGCACCAGGTTCGGGGCCGCACTCGACCTCACCTGGAGCCCCACCGAAGCGACCGCGGTGCTGCGCCCCACCCGCAGCCACCGCGTCGAACTGAGGACTTCCTCCGGCGCCGAACCGCTCGACCTCGTCGCCGGAGAAGACCACGTCATCCGTCTGGAGGCGTGGTAACTCCCCCCGCATCTCCCCCCACCCATGGAAAGGGACACCATGGCAAGCACCCTGCGCAAGATCACCATGGCCGTACTGGCCCCGGCGATGGCGATCGGCGCCACCGTCGGACTCGCCTCCGCCCCCGCGTCCGCCGCCGTCTGGAGCTCCTGCGACCAGTGGGCCAACACGAGCCTGAACGGCTACACCCTCTACAACAACATCTGGGGCTCCGGCGCCGGCAGCCAGTGCATCTGGGCCAACTCCGGCACCAACTGGGGCGTCAACGCCAACCACCCCAACACCGGCGGCATCAAGTCCTACCCCAACTCCAAGAAGGTGATCAACAAGTCGATCACCTCGCTCGGTTCGCTCTCCAGCAGCTACAACGTCTCGGTCCCCTCGTCCGGCGCGTACAACACGTCGTACGACATCTGGGACACCGACTACGACTACGAGATCATGCTCTGGGTCAACAAGACCGGAGCCGTCGGCCCGCTCGGCACCTCGCAGGGCAATGTGACGCTCGGCGGCCACACCTGGACCGTCTACAAGGGCACCAACGGCGCGAACCAGGTCTTCTCCTTCGTCCGCACCTCCAACTCCAGCTCCGGCACGGTCAACATCCTCCCGATCCTGAAGTGGATCAAGGACACCAAGGGCTGGTTCGGCAACGAGACCATCGGCGACGTGCAGTTCGGCTTCGAGATCACCAGCTCGTCCGGTGGCCTGAACTTCACCGCCAACAACCTGACCGTGAGCAGCAGTTGACCTGATCGTGGGGCAGGGTCGGGTTTGATGGGGGCATGCGTACCACCACCCCCCTCCGACGTGCCCTGATCACCGTGACCGCGACCGCGGCCGTCGTTCTCACCGCGACGGGTTCCGCGGTCGCGGTTCCCGTCTCCGGGACGGCCGCGGCACCCCACGCCGCCGCCCACTCCCTCTCCGCCCTGCATCCCGTCGTCGAACTCGCCGCCGAACGCCTCGCCACCGCCGACCTGATCGCCGCCGCCAAGTGGGGCACCGACAGCCCCATCGACGACCCCGCCCGCGAACAGCAGGTCCTCGACAACGTCGCCGCCCAGGCCCAGCAGCTCGGCGCCGACCCGGACGAGATCCGCGTGATCTTCCGTGACCAGATCGAGGCGAACAAGCTCGTCCAGCGCGGCCTGTTCCAGCGCTGGACCGACCACCCCGACCAGGCGCCGACGACCAAGCCCGACCTGAGCGTCGTACGGCAGGAGATCAACCGCGTGACCAGCGCCCTGGTCGAGGCACTCGCCACCACCGCCGACGACCGGGACGCGGTCACCTGCCGCCCCGAACTCCTCCTCGCCGCCCTCCAGGTCCACCACGAGAACCACCTCGACGCCCTGCACACCCGGGCCCTGGTACGTGCCCTGCGCTCGTTCTGCGGAAGCTGACCCCCACACCCCCACACCCCCACACGACGAAGCGGCCGGCCCACCCCCGTGGGACCGGCCGCTGTCGTTGTCGCTACTCCGCCACGGGAAGCTGCGCCCCGTCCCGCAGGAACAGCGGAATCCGGTCCAGCGGGGCGTCCACGGTCACCGTCCTGCCGCCCTCGTACGTCTGCCCGGTCCACGCGTCCGTCCAGGTCGCCCCCGCCGGAAGATACGTCGTACGGGCCGTCGCGCCCGCCGTGAGCACCGGGGCGACCAGGAGATCCGCGCCGAAGAGATACGCGTCGTCGACCGTCCACGTCGCCTGGTCGTCCGGGAACTCCAGGAACAGCGGGCGCATCGGCGTCAGGCCCTCCTCATGGGCCTCGCGCATGACCTTCAGGACGTACGGCTTGAGCCGCTCACGCAGTCGCAGGTACTTCTCCAGGATCGCGCCGGCCTCCCCGCCGTACGACCACACCTCGTTGGGGCCGCCGGTCATGTCCGGGCCCAGCGGCATGCCCGGGTCGCGGAAGCCGTGCAGCCGCATCAGCGGGGACAGCGCGCCGAACTGGAACCAGCGGACCATGACCTCGCGGTACGCCGGGTCGTCCGGGTCTCCGCCGTGGAAGCCGCCGATATCGGTGTTCCACCAGGGGATGCCGGACATCGCGGTGTTCAGGCCGGCCGCGATCTGCTCGCGCAGGGTCGGGAAGTCGGTGCCGATGTCACCGGACCACAGGGCGGCACCGTAGCGCTGACTGCCCGCCCAGGCGGAGCGGTTGAGGGTGATGACCTCCTCGCCGGCGGCCGTCAGGCCCTCGTGGAAGGTGCGGGAGTTCTCGGCCGGGTACATGTTGCCGACCTCAAGGCCGGGACCCGCCCAGTAGCGCAGGTTCTCCTGGAAACCGGGCTTGAGCTCCGGCTCGCAGGCGTCCAGCCAGAAGGCCGTGATGCCGTACGGGGCGAGGTAGTTGTCACGGATCTTCGACCACATGAACTCCCGGGCCTCCGGGTTCGTGGCGTCGTAGAAGGCGACCTGGACGGTGGAGGCGACCCCCTTGTCGGGCCAGTCGGCGTGCGCCATCGGGCCGTACTGGGTGCCGATGAAGTAGCCGCGCTGCTCCATCAGGGCGTGGTTCTCGCTGAGCGGCGACACCGACGGCCACACGCTCACCACCAACTTGACGCCCAGCTCCTCCAGTTCACGGACCATCGCCGCCGGGTCGGGCCACTCGACCGGGTCGAACTTCCACTCGCCGAGGTGCGTCCAGTGGAAGAAGTCGCAGACGATCGCGGAGAGCGGCAGTCCGCGCCGCTTGTACTCCCGCGCCACCGACAGGAGTTCGTCCTGGGTGCGGTAGCGCAGCTTGCACTGCCAGAAACCCGCCGCCCAATCCGGCAGCATCGGCGTCCGGCCGGTCACCGCGCTGTAGCGGCGCTGGCCGTCGGCCGGGGCGCCCGCGGTGATCCAGTAGTCGATCTGGCGGGCCGAGTCGGCCACCCAGCGCGTGCCGTTGTGGGCCAGCTCCACGCGGCCGATCGCCGGGTTGTTCCACAGCAGGGTGTAGCCGCGGCTGGAGGCGAGGACCGGGATGCCGACCTCGGCGTTGCGCTGGATCAGATCGAGGACCAGGCCCTTCTGGTCCAGCTTGCCGTGCTGGTGCTGGCCGAGGCCGTACAGCTTCTCGTCGTCGTAGGCGGCGAAGCGCTGCTCCAGACGGTGGTGGCCGTTGCCGACCGCGGTGTACAGGCGCGAGCCGGGCCACCAGAAGTGCGCGCGGGCCTCCGCGAGGAGCTCGGCCGAGTCCGCGGTGCTCAGGAAGCGGAGCTGTCCCTCGGCGTCGACGTGGACGGTCAGCGCGCCCACCGTCAACCAGGCTTCCCCGTCACCGGTCTTGACCGTGCTCTCGGTGGCCGGCGGCTCGTCGAGCAGGGCGCCCGGCAGTCCCTCCAGGATCGGCCCGCCGAGCCGGGCACGCACCCGCACGGCGTCCGGGCCCCAGGGCTCGATGCGCACGGTCTCCTGGCGCCCGCTCCACTCCAGCGCGCCGTCCCGCTCCCGGAACGTGCCGACGGTGGGGGACGACTGCGCGAGACTGACCTTGGGCTGGATTTCGGCAGGCTGATTCACGAGGAGTGCTCCTGAGGGAATGCAGACAGGGGCGTGCCGCACAGGCACGCGATGCGTGGTGTGTGAGGTCCGGTGGGTGAGGTGTCAGGACACCGAAGGTGCCGGGCCCGTGCTCGCCCGGACCGTCAACTCGGGCTCGATCAGGACGACTTCGTCCTCACCGCGCCCCTCCAGCTTGGCGACCAGCCGCTCCAGGGCGTGCCGGCCCATCTCCTGGGCGGGAATGGCGACCGACGTCAGCCGCACCGAGGCCTGCACGGCGACCTGCTCGGGGCAGATCGCGACCACCGAGACGTCCTCGGGGATGGCCCGGCCCTGCTGGCGCAGCAGCGCGAGCAGCGGCTCCACGGCCTGCTCGTTCTGCACGACGAAGCCCGTGGTGGACGGCCGCTCGTCGAGGATCCGGGCAAGGGTCACGGCCATCGCGTCGTACCCGCCCTCGCACGGCCGGTGCAGCAGCCGTACGCCCAACTCCTGGGCGCGCGACCGGAGTCCGTCCAGAGTGCGCTCGGCGAAACCGGTGTGCCGTTCGTAGACCGCGGGGGCCTCGCCGATGACAGCGATGTCGCGGTGACCGAGCTTCGCGAGATGCTCGACGCACAGGGCGCCGGTGGCCCGGAAGTCGAGGTCGACGCAAGTGAGCCCGGACGTGTCGGCGGGGAGACCGATCAGCACGGAGGGCTGGTCGGTGCCCCGCAGGAACGGCAGCCGCTCGTCGTCGAGTTCGACGTCCATCAGGATCATCGCGTCGGCGAGCCCGCTGCCGGTGACGCGGCGTACCGCGTCGGGGCCCTCCTCGCCGGTCAGCAGCAGCACGTCGTAGCCGTGCGTCCGCGCGGTGGTGGCCACCGCGATGGCGATCTCCATCATCACCGGCACGTACATGTCGGTGCGGAGCGGGATCATCAGCGCGATGATGTTCGACCTGCTGCTGGCGAGCGCGCGGGCACCGGCGTTCGGGTGGTAGCCGAGCTCGCGGATGCTCTCCTCGACCCGCTGCCGGGTGCTCGTCGAGATGGACCGCTTGCCACTGAGGACATAGCTCACCGTGCTCGCCGAGACTCCGGCGTGCTGGGCGACCTCGGCGAGGGTGACCATCCAGCTCTCCAAGCTTTGTGAAGCGCTTCGACAGTGCGCAGTGCGAACAGGTGCGGGTGGGGGTGGTTCGACAGTAGCTCCCCCGGGAGTGGGTGTCCATAGGTTGTCGAAGCGCTTCGACAAAGACTGCGGAGCCCGCACCGCACGCAGGAGGATCCACAGGCAACAGACCCACGCCGGCCCGGCCGTTCCCGGCCTCCGCGGCCCGCGGGCCTCCTGCCTACCACGACCGGACGCCAAGGAGCCATGGACCGGGCACACGGAGCCCGGCCGGTGAACCGACCCGCACGGACGCCCGGCGGGGGCGCAGGTCGGGAATGCCGACGGCGGCCCGGACCAGGTCGGACGCAACGCTCGGGGGTGAAGCCGCCGGCGCTCCGGCCCTCGTCGGGGTTGTTGATGTACGGCCGCGATGATCTTGCGGCCGCGCAGGGCGTCGGTGAGGTCGGCGCCGAAGAAGAAGCTGACCAGGCCGGTGAGCGTGCCGCGGCCGTGGGCGTCCATGCCGAGCAGCCGGCCCGCGGGAACGGGCGGCGGGGGCCCACTGGACACCCGGTCGTCTTCCGTCGACATCGGCCGAACGGCCGCGCGAGGGGTGGTGACCTCGCCCGGGATCGGGTACATACGATCGGGTAGCACCCGTCGGTAACCATACGGCCCCCATGATCCCGATTCACGACGAGGTGAGCCTGATGTCCGCACCGTCCACCAAGCCGATCGTCACCGAGCGCGAGGCCCGCGAGGTGGCGGAGGCCGCCCGGGAGCAGGACTGGCGCAAGCCCAGCTTCGCCAAGGAACTGTTCCTCGGGCGTTTCCGGCTCGACCTCATCCACCCCCACCCGATGCCCCCCGACGAGGACGCCCAGCGCGGCGAGGACTTCCTGGCCAAGCTCCGCGACTTCTGCGAGACCAAGGTGGACGGCGCCCTCATCGAACGCGAGGCCCGGATCCCCGACGACGTCGTGGCCGGCCTCAAGGAGCTCGGCGCCCTCGGCATGAAGATCGACACCAAGTACGGCGGCCTCGGCCTCACCCAGGTGTACTACAACAAGGCACTGGCCCTCGCGGGCTCCGCGAGCCCCGCGATCGGCGTGCTGCTCTCGGCCCACCAGTCGATCGGCGTACCGCAGCCGCTGAAGCTGTTCGGCACCCAGGAACAGAAGGAGAAGTTCCTGCCCCGGTGCGCCCGCACCGACATCAGCGCCTTCCTCCTCACCGAACCGGACGTCGGCTCCGACCCGGCCCGCCTCGCGACCAGCGCGGTGCCCGACGGCGACGACTACGTCCTCGACGGAGTGAAGCTGTGGACGACCAACGGCGTGGTCGCCGACCTGCTCGTCGTCATGGCCCGCGTGCCGAAGTCCGAGGGTCACAAGGGCGGCATCACCGCCTTCGTCGTGGAGGCCGACTCGCCCGGCGTCACCGTCGAGAACCGCAACGCCTTCATGGGCCTGCGCGGCATCGAGAACGGCGTCACCCGCTTCCACCAGGTCCGGGTCCCGGCGGCGAACCGCATCGGCCCCGAGGGCGCGGGCCTGAAGATCGCCCTGACCACCCTCAACACCGGCCGCCTCTCCCTGCCCGCCTCCTGCGTGGCCGCCGGCAAGTGGTGCCTGAAGATCGCCCGCGAATGGTCCGCCGCCCGCGAACAGTGGGGCAAGCCGATCGCCCACCACGAGGCCGTCGGCTCCAAGATCTCCTTCATCGCGGCGACGACCTTCGCCCTGGAGGCCGTCCTGGACCTGTCCTCCCAGATGGCCGACGAGAACCGCAACGACATCCGCATCGAGGGCGCCCTCGCCAAGCTCTACGCCTCCGAGATGGCCTGGCTCGTCGCCGACGAACTGGTCCAGATCCGCGGCGGCCGCGGCTTCGAGACCGCCGACTCCCTCAGGGCCCGCGGCGAGAAGGCGGTCCCCGCCGAACAGGTCCTGCGCGACCTGCGCATCAACCGCATCTTCGAGGGCTCGACCGAGATCATGCACCTGTTGATCGCCCGCGAGGCCGTCGACGCCCACCTCTCCGTCGCCGGAGACCTCATCGACCCCGACAAGTCCCTCGGCGACAAGGCGAAGGCAGGCGCGAACGCGGGCGTCTTCTACGCCAAGTGGCTCCCGAAACTGGTCGCCGGACCAGGACAACTCCCCACCTCGTACGCCGAGTTCAAACGCGAGGTAGACCTCTCGCCGCACCTGCGCTACGTCGAACGTACGTCCCGCAAACTCGCCCGCTCCACCTTCTACGCCATGTCCCGCTGGCAGGGCCGCATGGAGACCAAGCAGGGCTTCCTCGGCCGGATCGTCGACATCGGCGCCGAACTCTTCGCGATGAGCGCGGCCTGCGTACGCGCCGAACTCCTCTACACCACCGAGTCCCACGGCCGCGAGGCCTACCAGCTCGCCGACGCCTTCTGCCACCAGTCCCGCCTGCGCGTCGAGGAACTCTTCGGCCGCCTGTGGAACAACACCGACGACCAGGACCGCAAGGTCGTCAAGGGAGTCATGTCCGGCACCTACGCCTGGCTGGAGGACGGCATCGTCGACCCCTCCGGCGAGGGCGTCTGGATCGCGGACACGACCCCCGGCCCCTCCGAGAAGGAGAACGTCCACCGGCCCGTCCGCTGACCCCTCACGACAGCGCGCCCCCCGAGAGGGGGACGCGCTGTCCCCACACACCGTCCTTACGGCAACAATGGAGGGATGAGCGACAGTCCAGCCCCCCTCGCCGACCCCCACCTGGTCTACGACCCCGTCGCGGGCGACGGACCCAAGGACGTGGCGATCCTCGGTTCCACCGGCTCGATCGGCACCCAGGCCATCGACCTCGTGCTGCGCAACCCCGACCGGTTCCGGGTGACCGGGCTCTCCGCCAACGGCGGCCGGGTCGCGCTCCTCGCCGAGCAGGCGCACCGGCTGAAGGCGCGGACCGTCGCGGTCGCCCGCGAGGACGTCGTACCGCAGCTGCGTGAGGCGCTCAGCGGGCTCTACGGCACGGGCGAGCCGCTCCCCGAGATCCTCGCCGGCCCGGACGCGGCCACCCAGCTCGCCGCCTCCGACGCGCACACCGTCCTCAACGGCATCACCGGCTCCATCGGACTCGCGCCCACCCTCGCCGCCCTGGAGGCGGGCCGCACCCTCGCGCTCGCCAACAAGGAGTCGCTCATCGTGGGCGGCCCGCTGGTCAAGGCCCTCGCCAAGCCCGGCCAGATCATCCCCGTCGACTCCGAGCACGCGGCCCTCTTCCAGGCCCTGGCCTCCGGGACCCGGGCCGACGTACGCAAGCTCGTCGTCACCGCGTCCGGCGGCCCCTTCCGCGGCCGTACGAAATCCGACCTCGCCCAGGTGACCGTCGAGGACGCCCTCGCCCACCCCACCTGGGCCATGGGCCCGGTCATCACGATCAACTCCGCGACCCTCGTCAACAAGGGTCTCGAAGTCATCGAGGCACACCTCCTCTACGACATTCCCTTCGACCGCATTGAGGTGGTCGTGCATCCCCAGTCGTATGTCCACTCGATGGTTGAGTTCACGGATGGATCCACGATCGCCCAGGCGACGCCCCCCGACATGCGGGGGCCGATCGCCATCGGTCTCGGCTGGCCCGAGCGCGTCCCCGACGCGGCACCCGCCTTCGACTGGAGCAAGGCGTCGACCTGGGAGTTCTTCCCGCTCGACAACGACGCGTTTCCTTCGGTCAACCTTGCGAGACACGTGGGACAGCTCGCGGGCACGGCCCCGGCGGTGTTCAATGCCGCCAACGAGGAGTGCGTCGAGGCCTTCCGGGCCGGCGCACTGCCGTTCAACGGGATCATGGAGACCGTGACCCGGGTGGTGGACGAGCACGGCACCCCTCGCGGGGGAACCTCGCTCACCGTCGCGGACGTCCTCGAAGCGGAGACCTGGGCGCGGACCCGGGCCCGGGAACTGACGGCACAGACGGCGGAGGCCCGTGCATGACGACCCTGATGTTCATCCTCGGCATAGGGCTCTTCGCCTTCGGCCTGCTGGTGTCGATCGCGTGGCACGAGCTGGGGCACCTGTCCTTCGCCAAGCTCTTCGGCATCCGTGTGCCGCAGTACATGGTCGGCTTCGGCCCGACCGTCTTCTCACGCAAGAAGGGCGAGACGGAGTACGGCGTCAAGGCCATCCCCTTCGGCGGCTACATCCGCATGATCGGCATGTTCCCGCCCGGCGACGACGGCCGTATCAGCGCCCGCTCCACGTCCCCCTGGCGCGGCATGATCGAGGACGCCCGCTCGGCCGCCTTCGAGGAGCTCCAGCCCGGCGACGAGAAACGCCTCTTCTACACCCGTAAGCCCTGGAAACGCGTCATCGTGATGTTCGCGGGCCCCTTCGCGAACCTGATCCTCGCGGTCGCCCTGTTCCTCACGGTCCTCATGGGCTTCGGGATCTCCCAGCAGACCAACACGGTCAGCTCCGTCTCCAAGTGCGTGATCTCCCAGAGCCAGGACCGCCAGACCTGCAAGGCCTCCGACCCCGCCTCCCCGGCCGCGGCGGCCGGCCTCAAGGCGGGCGACAAGATCCTCTCGTTCAACGGGGTTCGGACGGACGACTGGAACAAGCTCTCCGACCTCATCCGCGCCAACCCCGGCAAGACGGTCCCGATCGTCGTCGAGCGGGACGGCAAGGACGTCACCCTCACCGCGAAGATCGCGAGCAACCTGGTCGCCAAGAAGGACTCCAGCGGGCAGTACGTCCAGGGCAAGTACGTCACCGCCGGCTTCCTCGGCTTCAGCGCGGCCACCGGCATTGTCAAGCAGGACTTCGGCGACTCCGTGGTCTGGATGGGCGAACGCGTCGGCGAGGCCGTCGACTCCCTGGCCGCCCTGCCCGGCAAGATCCCGGCCCTGTGGAACGCGGCCTTCGGCGACGCCCCGCGCGAGCCGGACTCCCCGATGGGCGTGGTCGGCGCGGCCCGCGTCGGCGGCGAGATCTTCACCCTCGACATCCCTCCGACCCAGCAACTGGCCATGGCCCTGATGCTGGTCGCGGGTTTCAACCTCTCCCTGTTCCTCTTCAACATGCTCCCGCTGCTGCCCCTGGACGGCGGCCACATCGCGGGCGCCCTGTGGGAGTCCCTGCGCCGCAACCTCGCCAAGGTCCTCAAGCGCCCGGACCCGGGCCCGTTCGACGTGGCGAAGCTGATGCCGGTGGCTTATGTGGTGGCGGGAATCTTCATCTGCTTTACCTTGCTGGTGCTCGTCGCGGATGTAGTTAACCCGGTCAAAATCAGCTGAGAATCGGTCATTTTCTATCACGCTCCTGAATAACGCCTCGCCTTTCGCTCGTGTAGCTCAGACGGGTGAAAGGCGAGGCTTATTCGTACGGAGCAGGTGCGCACTTCGTACGTTCTTGCTGTTCATGGATGACCCCAGCGGTGCGCCAACACCCTGGGGTCTGGCCAGTCTCGAAGGGACTGACATGCAGCAAGGTACTGCGCCCTGCGCAGAAGACAAGGGCAAAGGATCCGAGGCGCTCGCCGTCGCCGCGTACATGCGGGTCTCGACAGCGGAGCAGAAGAGAAGGTACGGAATTCCGGCTCAGGCCGACGCCACTCGAACGTTCGTGGAGAAGCGCTCGGCGTGGAGGTTCGCTGGGTCCTGGGAAGACCTCGGCGAATCAGGCTCGACGACTTCGAGGCCTGCACTGAATGAGCTGCTCACGGAAATCGCCGCAGGCCGGGTCGATGTCGTACTCGTGTCCAGCCTTGACCGTTTGGGGCGGACCGAAGCGGCCATCTGGTGCTGTCTCTGGCAGATCGAGGATGCCGGGGCCGTACTTGAGTGCTGCGACCAGGCATTGGGGGAACCGGGACTCGACAGGTGGCTAACGATCGACCGGCTGGCACAGGCAGTAGAGGCGGACTACGGCCGTATCGTCACCCGAACCCAGTCAGGTCGGCAGCTCAAGGCAGTGGGCGGCGGTTGGCCGGGCGGTCCGGCCCCCTATGGTTACAGAATCAGTGGGAAAGGCGCCTTCGGATCGACTCTCGAGGCCGATCCGACTGAGGCCGCCGTGGTGAGGCTTTTGGCAGACCTTGTGATCGAAGGTGGCCGGACCCTCACGGACCTTGCCGAGGAACTGAACAGGCGGGGCGTTCTCACACGCAGCGGCAGGCGTTGGACGAGGGCGAACCTTCACCGACGGCTGAAGAGCGCGGCGTTTCTCGGAGAGGCCGTCTTTCGCCGCTCCGACCAGCAGTGGGGCGACCATTGCACCAGGCTTGATGGCTCCGGACGGCCTTTGTATGGCGAGAGCGTGTCGATTCCGCTGCCTCCGATCCTCTCGGCGGACCGGACCCGTGCCTTTCAGCGAGCGCTGGCGGAGCTGGCCCGTCCGCGCAGGAATCCCTTGGGGGAGTATCCGCTCACCGGGCGAATCCATGGGCCGTGTGGACGGCCGTACGTCGGGTGCTTCCGCAGCAACGACGGGGTGCGGACGTACCGCTGTTCGGGATGGCAGGAAAAGGTCCCCTGCGGTTGCCTCTACCTGCGTGCGCATCACGTCGAGGAACAGGTGGCACGACACGTCAATACTCTGCTGGCATCCATGTCACCCCATGCTCGGCCGATGCTCCCAGCTGCCTCCGAGGCGCAGAGGCGACTGAACCTGCATGCCGAACGAGTGAGGTGCCTGGAGCGGCTTGTCGCGCAGTGTGCGGAGGAGCTGGACGGATTGCGGTGCCAGGCCCAGCACAGTCGTGTCGTTGCCGCTGCGCTGCGGCAACTTGAAGCTGACCAGGGGGCGTTGGAGCGAGTCCTTGCCCACGCGCGGGACTGGCTGGCGGAGCTTGAGGTTCGAGTCCTCAAGGATGTCCGGCTCACGGATGTCCTAGGGGCAGCCGTACCGGACAGTCAGGCACTGCTGCCTTCGGAGCAGCGAAGCCTGATCGAGCAGCTCAACGTACGAGTCGACATCGTGGATGCGGAGTTTCGGTACCGCGAGGGGACGAAGTGCTCGGCCGCCCAGTGGCATGAGCGGACAGGGGTGCTTGTTCCTGCCGATCCCACAGACAGTCTGTGGGCTCGCATCGACGAGTTGCTCCGCTCCAGGTACCGGCCTCACCATTTCCGTTCGCCGCTCGATCTGCGGGCTGCTCTCACGGGGATACTTCATCGTCTGCGCACAGGGATCCTGTGGCGGGATCTTCCGGAGCGTTTCGGCGAGCCTGGAAAGTCCGGTTCCGGCAGCGAACCTGGTTGGCGGACGGTGTGTGGGCGGAGATCGTGGAGATCCTCGGTGAGGAGGGAGAGGGCACTCCCGTGCCGAGCCACGCAACCGCTCCGGCACTGTCCATCAGTTCGGGTCCTGTGGCTGAGCCGCAGTCCGATATCTCGCTGGGTGCCCGCGCAGTTAACCCAGTGAAAATCTCCTAGTCGTACGGCGTTGGCGGTGGCCCGGTGTGGTTCATGCCGGGCCACCATCCGTTGGGTGGGTTTGAGGGCCGGGATGTGCTCGTGCCCCTGTCGGTGCCGTAATCTCGAAGCCTGGAGCCCGCCGCTGACGGGACCTGGACCTTGATCCACGACTTGGGGTTGCACAGCAGATGACTGCGATTTCTCTCGGCATGCCGTCCGTTCCGACCAAGCTCGCCGAGCGCCGGAAGAGCCGGCAGATCCAGGTTGGCACGGTCGCGGTGGGCGGTGACGCCCCGGTCTCGGTCCAGTCGATGACGACGACCCGTACGTCCGACATCGGCGCCACGCTCCAGCAGATCGCCGAGCTCACGGCCTCCGGCTGCCAGATCGTCCGCGTGGCCTGCCCGACCCAGGACGACGCCGACGCCCTCGCCACCATCGCCCGCAAGTCGCAGCTCCCGGTGATCGCCGACATCCACTTCCAGCCCAAGTACGTCTTCGCCGCCATCGAGGCGGGCTGCGCGGCGGTCCGGGTGAACCCCGGCAACATCAAGCAGTTCGACGACAAGGTCAAGGAGATCGCGAAGGCCGCGCGCGACCACGGCACCCCGATCCGCATCGGCGTGAACGCGGGCTCCCTGGACCGCCGCCTGCTCCAGAAGTACGGCAAGGCGACCCCGGAGGCGCTCGTCGAGTCGGCCCTGTGGGAGGCGTCCCTCTTCGAGGAGCACGACTTCCGGGACATCAAGATCTCGGTGAAGCACAACGACCCGGTCATCATGATCGAGGCGTACAAGCAGCTGGCCGCGCAGTGCGACTACCCGCTCCACCTGGGCGTCACGGAGGCCGGCCCCGCCTTCCAGGGCACGATCAAGTCGGCGGTCGCCTTCGGCGCGCTGCTCTCCCAGGGCATCGGCGACACGATCCGCGTCTCCCTCTCGGCACCCCCCGTCGAGGAGGTCAAGGTCGGCAACCAGATCCTGGAGTCCCTGAACCTCAAGCAGCGCGGCCTGGAGATCGTCTCCTGCCCGTCCTGCGGCCGTGCCCAGGTGGACGTCTACAAGCTGGCCGAGGAGGTCACCGCGGGCCTGACCGGCATGGATGTCCCGCTCCGCGTCGCCGTCATGGGGTGTGTCGTCAATGGCCCGGGCGAGGCCCGCGAGGCCGATCTCGGCGTCGCCTCCGGCAACGGCAAGGGCCAGATCTTCGTCAAGGGCGAGGTCATCAAGACCGTCCCCGAGTCCAAGATCGTGGAGACCCTCATCGAGGAGGCCATGAAGCTGGCCGAGCAGATGGAGGCGGAGGGGGTCTCCTCCGGGGAGCCCTCGGTGTCGGTCGCGGGCTGATCCGAAAAGTCCGGGGCGTCAGCCCTCAACGGGCAGGGCACGCCTGGGCCACTGCTGAGCGAGCGGTAACCGAACGCAGGGCGGCGCGGCCCGGCTTCCGCAGGTACAGTGCGGAGATCAGCAGACCCCAGTGTGAGGCCCGCCCGTGTTGACCCAGACGACCTCCCGGGTCCTCGAACCGAGCGACCTGGACGCCGCGCTCGCCGTCCTGTACCGCGATCCGGTCGCGAACGCCTTCGTGACATCGAGGGTCCAGGTCGCCGGACTCGACCCCTGGCGACTCGGCGGCGAGATGTGGGGCTGGTACGAGGACGGCATGCTCACGTCCCTCTGCTACGCCGGCGCCAACCTCGTCCCCATCTGCGCGACCCCGCGAGCCGTCCGTGCCTTCGCCGACCGGGCGAGAAGGGCCGGGCGCCGGTGCTCCTCCATCGTCGGTCCCGCCGAACCCACCGCGCAGCTCTGGCGCCTGCTGGAACACAGTTGGGGCCCGGCCCGGGACGTCCGTGCCCACCAGCCCCTCATGGTCACCGACCGCATGCCCACCGACACAGCCCCGGATCCGTACGTCCGCCGCATCCGCAAGGACGAGATGGAGGCGATCATGCCGGCGTGCGTGGCGATGTTCACGGAAGAGGTCGGCGTCTCCCCGCTGGCCGGTGACGGCGGCCTCCTCTACCAGGCCCGCGTCGCCGAACTGGTCGGTTCCGGCCGCTCCTTCGCCCGCCTCGACGAACACGGCAAGGTCGTCTTCAAGGCGGAGATCGGCGCCGCGACGGACCGGGCCTGCCAGATCCAGGGCGTCTGGGTGGCCCCCGAGTACCGCGGCAGGGGAGTGGCCGCGCCGGGGATGGCGGCGGTACTGCGCTACGCCCTCGCGGACGTGGCCCCGGTGGTCAGTCTCTACGTCAACGACTTCAACACGGCGGCGAGAAGGACGTACAAGAGGGTGGGCTTCCGGGAAGTGGGCGCTTTCATGAGCGTCCTCTTCTGAACCGGCCCGCAGTCACCGGACGGCCCGCAGCCACCCGCACCCGGCACACGACCGGAACTCCCCTGTACGCTCCCCGCATGGACCTCGTCATCGGCCCCCTGGACCTGTCCGCCCACGTGGACGAGGCCCTCGCGGTACAGGCCATCGCCTTCGGCCTCGGCGCCGACGAGGTAGCGGTCCGCCGCCAGATCGTCCTCCGCCACATGACCTACCCCGGCGCCAGAGCCCTCGGCGCGACGGTCGGCGGCCATCTCGTGGGGTTCGTGTACGGCATGCCCAACGACCGCACCCACTGGTGGTCCACCGTCGTCGAGCCCTACCTGCGCGCCCAGCACAACGACATCTGGCTCGACGACTCCTTCGTGATCACCGAGCTGCACGTCCACCCGCACCACCAGAACCGGGGCATCGGCCGCACCCTGATCACCACCATCACCGACAGCGCCACCGAGCCCCGCTCGATCCTCTCCGCGATCGACACCGACAGCCCGGCCCGCGGCCTGTACCGCTCCCTCGGCTACCAGGACCTCGCCCGCCAGGTGCTCTTCCCGAGCGCCCCGAAGCCGTACGCCGTGATGGGCGCCCCCCTCCCGCTGCGCCGCCACTGAACACCGGATTTCCACCCCTACAGCCCGCCCGGCTAACCTCCTGGGGGTGCCCGACACATTCCCGCCTGCCCGGCGACGCCCGGCACGCACGCTCGCAGCGGACGCCGCCGGGGCCGCCCTCCGGGCGGACGGCGGGAGTCTGCCGGGCACCCCAGCCATCACCCTTTTCCGGCAGGAGTACGAGAACCATGGCCAACGCACCGGTCCAGCGCATGTCCCAGTTGATGGCGAAGACGCTGCGCGACGACCCGGCGGACGCCGAGGTCCTCAGCCACAAGCTGCTCGTGCGCGCCGGGTACGTCCGCCGTACCGCCGCCGGCATCTGGAGCTGGCTGCCGCTCGGCAAGAAGGTGCTGGCCAACGTCGAGCGGATCGTCCGCGAGGAGATGGACGCGATCGGCGCCCAGGAGGTGCTGCTCCCCGCCATCCTGCCGCGGGAGCCGTACGAGGCCACCGGCCGCTGGGACGAGTACGGCCCCGAGCTGTTCCGCCTCCAGGACCGCAAGGGCGGCGACTACCTCCTCGGCCCGACGCACGAGGAGATCTTCACCCTGCTGGTGAAGGACCAGGCGTCCTCCTACAAGGACCTGCCGGTCATCCTGTACCAGATCCAGCACAAGTACCGTGACGAGGCCCGCCCCCGGGCCGGCATCCTGCGCGGCCGCGAGTTCCTGATGAAGGACTCGTACTCCTTCGACACCGAGGACGAGGGCCTGGCCCAGTCCTACGCCCTGCACCGCCAGGCCTACCAGAAGGTCTTCGAGCGCCTCGGCCTCGACTACCGCATCTGCGCCGCCACCGCCGGCGCGATGGGCGGCTCCAAGTCGGAGGAGTTCCTCGCTCCCGCCGAGGCCGGCGAGGACACCTTCGCCGACTGCCCGAACTGCGATTTCGCGGCCAACACCGAGGCGATCACGTACGAGTTGAGGCCCGTGGACGGAGCCTCCGTCCCGGCCCTCGAGGAGATCCCGACCCCGGACACCCCGACCATCGAGACCCTCGCCGCCCACCTCGGCGTCGAGGCCTCCGCCACCCTCAAGAACCTCCTCGTGAAGGTCGACGGCGAGATCGTGGCCGTCGGCGTCCCCGGCGACCGCGAGGTCGACCTGGACAAGGTCGAGGCGCACTTCGCGCCCGCCGCCGTGGAGCTGGTGACGGCGGAGGACTTCGTCGGCCGCCCCGACCTCGTCCGCGGCTACGTCGGTCCGCAGGGCCTGGGCGAGAAGGTGAAGTACATCGCCGACCCGCGCGTGGCCCCCGGCACCGCCTGGATCACGGGCGCCAACAAGGAGCACACGCACGCGAAGAACGTCGTCGCGGGCCGTGACTTCGAGGTCGACCAGTACGTCGACGTCGTGGTCGTCCAGGAGGGCGACCCGTGCCCGAAGTGCGGCACCGGCCTCAAGCTGGACCGCGCCATCGAGATCGGCCACATCTTCCAGCTGGGCCGCAAGTACGCCGACGCCCTCAAGCTCGACGTCCTCGGCCAGAACGGCAAGCCGGTCCGCGTGACCATGGGCTCCTACGGCATCGGCGTCTCCCGCGCGGTCGCCGCCCTCGCCGAGCAGACCGCCGACGACAAGGGCCTGTGCTGGCCCGCCGAGGTCGCCCCGGCCGACGTGCACGTCGTCGCCGCCGGCAAGGCCCTGCAGATCGAACTGGCCCTCGACGTCTCCGAGAAGCTGCGCGAGGCGGGCCTGAGGGTCCTCGTCGACGACCGCGCCGGCGTCTCCCCGGGCGTGAAGTTCACCGACTCCGAGCTGATCGGCGTACCGAAGATCCTGGTCGCGGGCCGTCGTTCCGCCGAGGGGGTCCTGGAGCTCAAGGACCGCCGCACCGGTGAGCGCGAGGAGCTGACGGTGGACGAGGCGATCGCCCGCCTGAGCGCCTGACTGTCTGAGAAACAGCGTGGGGCGGCGGTCGCGTCGGCGGCCGCCGCCCTACGGCCTCAGAGCCACCCGGCGAACTCCAGCAGCAGCTCGGCATCCTTCGGCCGCCCCACCCGCAGCGCCCGGACCCCCGACTCCACGGCCCGGAACAGCGTCCACCCCCGCAACCGCTCCTGGTCCACCTCCAGCGACTCCGCGAGCCGCTTGATCCGCCGACGGGTCGTCGCCGCCCCCGAAGGCGTGGCGATCAGGTCCTCCACCCGGTCCCGCACGAGCCGGGCCAGGTCGAACGCGCACTCCCCGACGACCGGATCCGGTCCCACGGCCAGCCAGGGGGACCGTTCGCCCGCGAGCACCTTGCTCTGCCGGAACGTCCCGTGCAGCAGCCGCAGTTCGGGCGGTGCGGCCAGCAGCTCCTCCCGAGCCGAGAGAGCCGCGTCCACCAGCCCCGCCACCTGTGCGGGAGCACCGCGCATGGCGGCGGCCTGCCGCCCGGTCCGCTCGGCCACCGTCTCGAAGACCGGCCCCTCGGGCGGCGGGACCCACAGCCGCCGCAGCGCCCCCGCCGCCTCCAGCAACGCCTTCGCCTCCGGCAGCGACCGCACGGAGACATCGGGATGCAGCCGCTCCAGCAGCAGTACACCCTCGGCGACGAACGGCTCCAGCAGCTGTACGGCCCCCCGCCCGTCCCAGTGCGCGAGAGCCGCCCGCTCGCTCTCGGGACGGGCCCGGGGCGGGGCCAGCTTGAGCACGGCCGGCGTCCCGTCGGGCCGCCGCACGAGCACGACGAGGCTGCTGCGCCCGCCGGGCACCTGGACCCGCTCCACGGTCAACTCGCGCAGCGCGACGGCCTGTCCGGCGGTCTCGGGCAGCTTGTCCACCCAGTCGTCGGCGTCCGGCACGCTCTCACCGAGCGCCCGCACCAACCGCTGCGGTGGTTCGAAAGCCATGCGCGAGTCGTTCCCTTCCTAAGAAACCGAGGCGGAGGACGAGGGCGAGCCCGTGGTCGCCCGCTCGGCGAGCCCAGGGAAGGCTACGCTCTCGCCGCGCCAGCGCACGGCCCGCACCGCGGCCTCCCGCAGCGCCTCGGCGGCCGTGCTGCGCCGCTCGCCCCCGGTTGCCCGCACCACGTCGGAGTACACCCCGGCCACCCGGTCCTCCAGGCCGGCGGCGAGCCGCACGGCCGCGGCCGAGTCCGGCACCGGGAAGGGCAGCGCGTACGCCGCCGCCGCAGCCACCGGCGTCCCGCCCAGGCCCCGCACCTCGCGCGCCAGGGCGTCCCGGCGGGCTCGGTGGGCGTCGTAGGCGGCCCTGGCCTCCACGCGCCGGTCCTCGCGGATCCGGCCGCCGACGACGCCGTAGCCGTAGACGGCGGCGTGCTCGGCGGCCAGCGCCTTCTGGAGGGCCTCCAGCTCCTGCTTGTCGCTCATCGGGCACCCTCCGTCAGCAGATAGGCGTGCGCCGCGCCGGCCGCCGCCACCGAGGCCAGCAGGCGGGCCAGCTCACCCGGCATGTCCAGCAGCGTCTTGGCCCGCCGGTCGGCGAGCGCCCGCTCGGCGGCGGCGAGCTGGGCGAGGGCGTCCTTCTCGGCCGTGGGAACAGGCATCGGAGGGGACGAGGACGGAGGCGAGGACGGGGCCGGGGAAGCGGTGGCTGTGGGAGCGGCCGTGCCTGCCGCGAACGCCTCCGCGTGCCGCGCGGCCTCCCACCGCAGAGGCCCCAGCAGTCCCGCCAGCGCCGGATGGGCGGCGAGGACGGCGTCGTACCGCCCGACGATCCCCTGGCTGTCCCGAGCCGCACGCTCGCGTGCCCGCTCGACGACGGACGGGCTGCCGGCGGTGCCCTCATCGCCGCTTCCGGTCCCGTCGGAGCACCCGACGAGAAGGGCGCCCCCGGCGACCGAGGCGAGCAGGGATCTTCTGCGGGGCCCCGAGGGGACGCGCGGCGAAGGAGGGTACGGCACGACAGACGTCCTCAAAAGCTCGTACGAACACACGGGCGGGAGGTCGGGCCCGCCGGCGATCACGGTACCCGCGCATCCGGGGTCACCTGGACGGCAACACCCTCCGCGACCGGATACCCTTTGACCAGACACGCGACCTACCCACAACAGCACACGCGGCCGAGGAGTCACCCGGATGAGCACCACCCAGAGCGAGAGGCTGCGAGAGCTCCTGGAACCGCTCGTCACCTCCCAGGGTCTGGATCTCGAAGAGATCGCAGTGGACTCCGTAGGACGAAAGCGAGTGCTGCGCGTCGTCGTCGACTCGGACACCGGTGCCGACCTGGACCAGATCGCCGATGTGAGCCGCGCGCTCTCGGCGAAGCTCGACGAGACCGACGCGATGGGCGCGGGGGAGTACACCCTCGAGGTCGGCACCCCGGGCGCGGAGCGCCTCCTCAAGGAGCACCGGCACTATGTGCGCGCCGTGGACCGGCTGGTGAAGTTCCAGCTGACCGAGGGCGACGAACTGGTCGCCAGGATCCTGAAGGTCGACGACGACGGCCTCGACCTCGAGGTGCCCGGTGTGAAGGGCCGCAAGGCCACCGCCCGCAGACTCGCCTTCTCCGACTTCGACAAGGCGCGCGTGCAGGTCGAGTTCAGCCGCAAGGACAGCAAAGAGCAGCAGGACGAGCAGGAAGAGGAGGCGTAGCCGTGGACATCGACATGAGTGCCCTGCGGGGCTTGGTTCGGGAGAAGGAGATCTCCTTCGACCTGTTGGTCGAGGCGATCGAGTCGGCCCTCCTCATCGCCTACCACCGCACCGAGGGAAGCCACCGCCACGCGCGCGTGAAACTCGACCGGGACTCCGGGCACGTGGTCGTGTGGGCGAAGGAGGACCCCGAGGACCTCGAAGAGGGCCAGGAGCCCCGGGAGTTCGACGACACCCCGTCCGACTTCGGCCGTATCGCCGCCACCACCGCCAAGCAGGTCATCCTGCAGCGGCTGCGCGACGCCGAGGACGACGCGACGCTCGGCGAGTACGCGGGGCGTGAGGGCGACATCGTCATGGGCATGGTCCAGCAGGGCCGCGACCCGAAGAACGTGCTCGTGGACATCGGCAAGCTGGAGGCCATCCTGCCGGTGCAGGAGCAGGTGCCCGGCGAGACCTATCCGCACGGCATGCGGCTCCGGTCGTACGTCGTACGGGTGGCGCGGGGTGTCCGCGGTCCGTCCGTCACCCTGTCGCGCACGCATCCCAATCTGGTGAAGAAACTCTTCGCCCTGGAGGTGCCGGAGATCGCCGACGGGTCCGTCGAGATCGCCGCGATCGCCCGTGAGGCCGGTCACCGCACAAAGATCGCCGTACGGTCCACCCGTTCGGGTCTGAACGCCAAGGGCGCCTGCATCGGCCCCATGGGCGGCCGTGTGCGCAATGTCATGGGCGAGCTGAACGGTGAGAAGATCGACATCGTCGACTGGTCGGACGACCCGGCCGAGATGGTGGCGAACGCCCTCTCGCCGGCCCGCGTCTCCAAGGTCGAGGTCGTGGACATGGCCGCCCGCTCCGCGCGGGTGACCGTCCCCGACTACCAGCTCTCCCTCGCCATCGGCAAGGAGGGGCAGAACGCCCGCCTCGCGGCCCGGCTCACCGGCTGGCGGATCGACATCCGTCCGGACACCGAGCAGGCCGGCGAGTAGCGCCGGGACCGGCGGCAGGGAATAGATCCAAGCCGTACGTGGCTTAGATCACGACAACAACCGTTCGATCGCTGCCCCCAAGGGGTGAGGTCGCTACGGGGAGGTAGACTTAAGAGTGTCTGGCCGGACGCCCGCCCGAGCATGCCCTGAACGCACCTGTGTGGGTTGCAGGCAGCGAGCGGCCAAGACCGATCTGCTGCGCATCGTGGCGATCAAGGACGCATGCGTCCCCGATCATCGCGGTACGCTGCCCGGCCGGGGTGCGTACATCCACCCCACCCTGGTCTGTCTCGACCAGGCGGTACGCCGCCGGGTGTTCACGAGGGCGTTGCGCGCCCCGGGAGCACTCGACACAAAGGCGTTGCGCCAGTACGTCGAGCAGACAGACAGTTGCGAGCAGGCAACACCGTAAGAAGCGTCGCGCGGAACCCCCGTGCGGCCCTGGTACCCCGCGAGTTGGAAGTAGGTCGAGATTGCGATGAGCACTCGATGAGCACGCGATGAGTACGCCCATGAAGTAGCGACGGTCCGGACGCAACCCGGACCTAAAAGGAGCGAAGTGGCTAAGGTCCGGGTATACGAACTCGCCAAGGAGTTCGGAGTGGAGAGCAAGGTCGTCATGGCCAAGCTCCAAGAACTCGGTGAATTCGTCCGTTCGGCGTCTTCGACCATCGAAGCGCCCGTTGTCCGTAAGTTGACGGACGCCCTCCAGCAGGGCAACGGAGGCGGCAAGCCCGCCCCCGCACGCAAGGCCGCCCCGGCTCGTCCGGCGGCCCCCTCTCCCGCGCAGGCCGCCCGTCCGGCCGCCCCGCGCCCGCCGGCCCCGAAGCCGGCCGCCGCCGAGACGCCCGCGGCTCCTGCCGCGCCGGCCTCGTCCGGCCCCCGTCCCACCCCGGGCCCGAAGCCCGCGCCGCGGCCCGCCCCGGCGTCCCCGGCTCCGACCACGCCCGAGTTCACGGCACCGCCGTCGGCTCCCGCCGCACCGGCCTCCCAGGGCCAGAGCCAGGGGCAGAGCCAGGGTCAGGGCTCCGGCCCGCGTCCCGGTGCTCCGCGTCCGGCCGGCCAGGCCCCGCGTCCGGGCGCCCCGCGTCCGGCCGGTGGTCCCGGCCAGGGTGGTGGCCAGGGCCGCACTGAGCGCAGCGACCGTCCCGGCGCTCCGCGTCAGGGCGGCCAGGGCGCACGTCCCGGTGCTCGTCCGGCCGGTCCCCGTCCGGGCAACAACCCCTTCACCTCTGGTGGCTCCACCGGCATGGCGCGCCCGCAGGCGCCCCGTCCGGGCGGTGCCCCGCGTCCCGGCGGCCCTGGTGGCCCCGGTGGCGCTCCCGGCGGCGCTCCGCGTCCGCAGGGTCAGGGCCAGGGCGGTCCCCGTCCCCAGGGCGCGGCGGGCGGTCCCCGTCCGCAGTCTCCGGGCGGCGCCCGTCCCACCCCGGGCGGCATGCCCCGTCCGCAGGGCGGCGGTCCCCGTCCCGGCGGCGGTCCCGGCGGCGCTCGTCCCAACCCCGGCATGATGCCGCAGCGTCCCGCTGCCGGCCCGCGTCCCGGCGGTGGCCCCGGTGGGGGTCGCGGTCCGGGCGGCGCAGGTCGTCCCGGTGGCGGTGGCGGCGGTCGTCCCGGTGGCGGCGGCTTCGCCGGTCGTCCGGCCGGTCCCGGTGGCGGTGGCGGCGGTTTCGCCGGTCGTCCCGGTGGTCCCGGTGGCGGTGGCGGCGGTTTCGCCGGTCGTCCCGGTGGTCCCGGCGGTGGCGGCGGCGGTCGTCCCGGCTTCGGCGGTCGTCCCGGTGGTCCCGGTGGCCGTGGTGGCACGCAGGGCGCCTTCGGCCGTCCCGGCGGTCCCGCGCGTCGCGGTCGCAAGTCGAAGCGGCAGAGGCGCCAGGAGTACGAGGCCATGCAGGCCCCGTCGGTCGGCGGTGTGATGCTGCCTCGCGGCAACGGACAGTCCGTCCGCCTGTCGCGCGGTGCCTCCCTCACCGACTTCGCCGAGAAGATCGGCGCCAACCCGGCGTCGCTCGTCGGCGTGATGATGAACCTCGGCGAGATGGTCACGGCCACGCAGTCCGTCTCCGACGAGACGCTGAGGCTCCTCGCGGACGAGATGAACTTCGTCCTCGAGATCGTCAGCCCCGAGGAGGAGGACCGCGAGCTGCTCGAGTCCTTCGACATCGAGTTCGGCGAGGACGAGGGTGGCGAGGAGTTCCTCGTCGCGCGTCCGCCGGTCGTGACCGTCATGGGTCACGTCGACCACGGCAAGACCCGCCTCCTCGACACCATCCGCAAGACGAACGTCGTCGCGGGCGAGGCCGGCGGTATCACGCAGCACATCGGTGCGTACCAGGTCACGACTCAGGTCAACGACGAAGAGCGCAAGATCACCTTCATCGACACCCCGGGTCACGAGGCGTTCACCGCCATGCGTGCCCGTGGTGCCAAGTCGACCGACATCGCGATCCTCGTGGTGGCGGCCAACGACGGTGTGATGCCCCAGACGATCGAGGCGCTGAACCACGCCAAGGCGGCCGACGTGCCGATCGTGGTCGCGGTCAACAAGATCGACGTCGAGGGTGCCGACCCGACCAAGGTGCGCGGTCAGCTGACCGAATACGGCCTCGTGGCCGAGGAGTACGGCGGCGACACCATGTTCGTCGACATCTCCGCCAAGCAGGGCCTCAACATCGAGGCTCTTCTGGAGGCCGTGGTCCTCACCGCGGACGCCTCGCTCGACCTGCGGGCCAACCCGGAGCAGGACGCGCAGGGTATTGCGATCGAGTCCCGTCTCGACCGCGGCCGCGGTGCCGTCGCGACCGTCCTGGTCCAGCGAGGCACCCTGCGGGTCGGCGACACCATGGTGGTCGGCGACGCGTACGGCCGTGTCCGCGCGATGCTCGACGACAAGGGCGACAACCTGGAAGAGGCGGGTCCGTCGACTCCGGTCCTCGTCCTCGGTCTCACCAACGTCCCGGGCGCCGGCGACAACTTCCTCGTCGTCGACGAGGACCGTACGGCCCGCCAGATCGCCGAGAAGCGCGCGGCGCGTGAGCGCAACGCCAACTTCGCCCGGCGCGGAGTCCGGTTCTCCCTGGAGAACCTGGACGAGGCCCTCAAGGCCGGTCTGGTGCAGGAACTCAACCTCATCATCAAGGGCGACGCGTCCGGTTCGGTGGAGGCTCTCGAGTCCTCGCTGCTCCAGCTCGACGTCGGCGAAGAGGTCGACATCCGCATCCTGCACCGCGGTGTCGGTGCGGTCACGGAGTCGGACGTGGACCTGGCGATGGGCTCGGACGCCATCGTGATCGGCTTCAACGTGCGCGCCGCAGGGCGTGCCGCGCAGATGGCCGAGCGCGAGGGTGTGGATGTCCGTTACTACTCGGTCATCTACCAGGCGATCGAGGAGATCGAGGCGGCCCTGAAGGGCATGCTCAAGCCGGAGTACGAAGAGGTCGAGCTCGGTACGGCGGAGATCCGCGAGGTCTTCAAGTCGTCCAAGCTGGGCAACATCGCCGGTGTCCTGGTCCGCTCCGGCGAGGTCAAGCGCAACACCAAGGCGCGCCTCATCCGCGACGGCAAGGTGGTCGCGGAGAGTCTCACCATCTCCGGTCTGCGCCGCTTCAAGGACGACGTCACCGAGATCCGCGAAGGGTTCGAGGGCGGTATCAACCTCGGCAACTTCAACGACATCAAGGTCGACGACGTCATCGCGACGTACGAGATGCGCGAGAAGCCGCGAGGCTGATCGTCACAGCACGCGATCGGGGCCGGTCGGCGGACGTAATATCCGTCGATCGGCCCCGGCCGTTGCGTGTACGGTTCCCGTATCGGCGTCGAAGCGTGGCGCCCGTACCCCGAACCGGCGGGACATCCGGACACGTATGTATGTGGGGACTCTGTCCTTCGACCTGCTCCTCGGCGACGTGCACTCGCTGAAGGAGAAACGCTCTCTCGTCCGTCCGATCGTGGCCGAGCTCCAGCGCAAGTACGCGGTGAGCGCGGCGGAGACGGGCAACCAGAACCTCCACCGCAGGGCCGAGATCGGGCTCGCGGTGGTCTCGGGGGACACGGGACACCTCAGCGACGTACTGGACCGCTGCGAGCGGCTGGTCGCGGCGCGGCCCGAGGTGGAACTGCTCTCGGTTCGACGCAGGCTCCACAGCGACGAAGACTGAAGCAAGAAGTAAGTACTTAAGGAGACGGACCAGTGGCCGACAACGCGCGCGCCAAGAGGCTGGCGGACCTCATCCGAGAGGTGGTGGCCCAGAAGCTGCTGCGCGGGATCAAGGACCCGCGGCTCGGCTCACACGTCACCATCACGGACACCCGGGTCACGGGTGACCTTCGGGAGGCGACCGTCTTCTACACGGTGTACGGCGGGGACGAGGAGCGGGCGGCCGCGGCCGCCGGACTGGAGAGCGCCAAGGGCGTGCTCCGCAGCGCGGTCGGCGCGGCGGCGGGCGTGAAGTTCACCCCGACGCTGACCTTCGTGGCCGACGCCCTGCCCGACACCGCCAAGACCATCGACGACCTCCTCGACAAGGCGCGCCAGTCCGACGAGAAGGTGCGCGAGGTCTCGGCCGGCGCCAAGTACGCCGGCGACGCCGACCCGTACCGGAAGCCGGACGACGAGGACGAGACGGACGACGCCGCCGAATGACGCAGAAGAACCGGACGCCCGACGGCCTTGTCATCGTCGACAAGCCGTCGGGCTTCACCTCGCACGACGTGGTCGCCAAGATGCGCGGGATCGCCAGGACCCGCCGCGTCGGACACGCCGGCACCCTCGACCCCATGGCGACGGGTGTGCTGGTCCTCGGAGTCGAGAAGGCCACCAAGCTCCTCGGGCACCTCGCGCTGACCGAGAAGGAGTACCTGGGCACGATCCGGCTCGGCCAGACGACCCTGACCGACGACGCCGAGGGCGAGATCACGGGGTCGGTCGACGCCTCGAAGGTCACCCGCGACGCCGTCGACGCCGGGATCGCCCAGCTGACCGGCGCCATCATGCAGGTGCCGTCCAAGGTCAGCGCCATCAAGATCGACGGGGTGCGCTCGTACAAGCGGGCACGGGAGGGCGAGGACTTCGAGATCCCGGCCCGTCCCGTCACCGTCTCGTCCTTCGCGGTCCACGACGTCCGGGACGCGGTCGCCGAGGACGGCACGGCCGTCGTGGACCTGGTCGTGTCGGTGGTCTGCTCCTCCGGCACCTACATCCGGGCGCTCGCCCGGGACCTGGGCGCGGGCCTGGGAGTGGGCGGCCATCTGACGGCTCTGCGCCGCACCCGTGTGGGCCCGTACAAGCTGGACGCGGCCAAGACCCTCGACCAGCTCCAGCAGGAGCTGACGGTGATGCCGATCGCCGAGGCCGCGGCAGCCGCCTTCCGGCGCTGGGACGTCGACGACCGCCGGGCCAAGCTGCTCACCAACGGCGTACGGCTCGACATGCCCGACGAGTACGCGGGCGCCGGCACGGTGGCCGTCTTCGACCCCGAGGGCCACTTCCTGGCGCTGGTCGAGGAACACAAGGGCAAGGCGAAGAGCCTGGCCGTCTTCGGCTGACGCCTGACCGTGGGGCACCGAGGCCGTCTGCCCGTGGAGCGGCGATCACGGGGTTGTGCCGCCGCTCCACGGTCCCCCCTCGGTTCCCCCACCCCTAGGGTGTATCCGCCGTCCCCCTTCCATTCACCCGCGCGGGCAGGCGCTCGGAGTGAACCGGGGGTGTGGAAGGGGGCGCGTTCACGACGCGTTCTGTCCCGCTGATCACCGCACGCCTACCGTCGACAACAGGAACGTGCGTACGGCGGGGAGGTCGGCCATGGCGGCAGGGGGTGACTCCGTCCAGGGAGCCGTGGAACTCGTGCGGATCCACGATCCGGCGGGGCGGCTGCGCGGAACCGGCTTCGTCGCCGACCATCACGGCACCGTCGTCACCAGTCACGAGAGCGTCGACGGGTCGGCCCGGCTCGTTCTGCGGGCCGGTGACCGCAGTTGCGAGGTGGGCGCCGACGCGGTGACCCCGCTGCCCGGGCTGAATCTGGCACTCGTGCGGACCGAGGGCCTCGCCGTGGACCCGCTGCCCTTCTCCGTGCGCGACACCGTCGAGACCGGCGCCTATGTGAGGCTTCCCGCCGGCTGCTGGCGCGAGGCCCGGGTCCTCGGTGCGGCCGCCGTGACCTACACGGCCACCGACCGCAGCCATCTCCTCGAGGGCGCACTGGAGTTGGCGATCGGCACCGCGGGCCGGGACGCGCTGCGGCCGGGCGGCGGGGCCGCCGGAGGGCCCGTGCTCGACGCCGCCACCGGCGCGGTGGTCGCCGTCCTCGGCACCGCCCTGCACAGCGCCCACAGCGCCGGCGGCTACGCGGTCCCGATCGGCACCCTGCGCACCGGCCCCCTCGCCGACCTGCTCGCGGAGAACGCCGCGACGGTCCCGGCGTACGGCGCCGACCTCAACCTCGCCGGTGTACTGGAGCTGACGGCCACCTCGGTGGGTCAGGACGGCCCGGCCGGTCACGGATCCCCGGACGACCGGACAGCGCCGGTCGAACGAGCCGCGGTCACCAGGGAGTTCGCCGCGTTCACCGAAGGTCCGGCACTCGTCCTCGGCCTCGTCGGACCGCCCGGCAGCGGCCGTACGACACAGCTCGCGGCCCTCGCCGACCACCGCCACCGCGGCCCCGCCCCGGCCCCCACGCTCTGGCTGCGCGGCGCCGACCTGGAGGCCACCGACACCTCGGTGGCCGACGCGGCCAGCCGCGCGCTCACCAGGGCCGCCCGGATCGTGGCGGCCTCCGCCGACACCGTCCCCGCCGACCTGGGCGACATCAGCCCCGAGCGGCTGGCCCGGCTCTCCCGCACCGCGGGCCGCCCCCTGTTCCTCCTCCTCGACGGTCCCGAGGAGATGCCCACGGTCCTGGCCCACCGCCTCGCCGAGTGGACCGAGGGCACGGCGAAGTGGCTGGGGGAGACCGGGGCGCGGCTGGTGGTGGCGTGCCGGGCGGAGTACTGGGAGGGGGCCGCCTTCCCGAAGGAACTGCTGCACGGCGACCCGGAGGGCGACTTCCCGCCCTGCGTACGGCTCGGCGACCTCACCGACGACGAGGCCCGCCGCGCCCGGGCCCGCTACGCCCTCCCCGACGGCACGCTCGCCGCCTCCGACGCCCGCCACCCCCTCGCCCTGCGCCTCCTCTCCGAGGTCCGCGCCGCCCTCCCGTACGCGCCCCACGCCCCCCTGGACCGCGACCAGGTCTTCGAGGCCTACCTCGACCTGATGTGCCTGCGCATCGCGGTACGGCTGGCCACCCCGGGCGGCCTGCGCGGCGCCGCCGTCCGCCGGCTCGCCGCGAAGGTCTCCGGACAGGTCCACGAGGCCGCCCGCCGCAGCCTCGGCCCCGGCCAGGGCGAACTCGACCGGGAGTCGTTCGAGGCGGTGTTCCCCTGGGGCCAGGCCCCGAAGCGGCTCGGCGGCACCGGCTGGGCCTCCGCCGTCCTCACCGAGGGGCTCCTCGTCCCTGCCGGCAGCGGCTACCGCTTCGCCCACGAGGAGCTCGCCGACTGGATCCAGGGCATGCACCTGGACCTGGACGAGGCCCTGCGCGCCCTGGTCCACCGCCGCCGCACCGGCCGACGACACCCCCTTCCCGTCCCGCACCACCGCATCGGACCCGTCGTCCAAGCCCTGCTCCTCGTCGCCCGCCAACACGGCGCACCGCAACTGGCGTACCGGCTCGAGGAGTTGCTGCACGCCCTCGACGCCGACCCGCACTCCTGGTGGGCGGCCCGTCTGCTCACCGAGACCCTGCTGCGCGTGCCCGACGCGACGCCGTACACCGGTGTCCTGCGGCAGCTCGCCGACCGTCTGGTGGCCCGGCGCCGCCAGGAGGAACCGGTGCCGGCCGCGTTCGGCCCCGCCTTCTGGACCGCCCTGCGCCTTTCGCAGGGCACCCGCTTCGACCTGCTCCGCCGTCTCGTCCTCGCCGACGGGCCGCCGCACGAACCCGGCCCCCGGTTCCTGGACGCCGTCGCGGAGCTGCTCGCCGCCGACCCCACCGCCGTACAGCCGCAGCTCACCCGCTGGTTCGACGACGAGCGGCCGTTGCCCGCGACCCCGCACGCCACCGTGGCGAGGGCCGCCCAGGCGCTGCTGCACACGCACCGGACTCGGGCCCTGGACGACCTCGCGGAGGTGCTCGTCGGCTGTGCGCACCCGCGGGCCGACGAGCTGCTCGCCGTGCTGGCCGAGGAGGAGCCGTCGACGGTGTGCCGGGCCGTGGACCGGTGGGCGCACGACGAGCGGCCGGCCCGGCGGGTCGCGGCGGTGGCGTACGGACTGCGTGCCGCCCCGCACCTGCGCACCGAGGCCGACCGCGAGCTTTTGCGCTACGCGGCCCTCACCCTGCTGGCCCGCCCCGAGGACTGCACCCTGCACGGGGGCGCGCTCGCCCTGCTGGTCCGCGATCCACACACGCGTGCCCGTCATCTCCCGCAGGCGCTCGGTCACTTCGCGGCCGGCGACCCGCACTTCCCGCCGAGCGCGCTGGTCCCCGCGCTCGCCACCGACCCCGAACCGGTCCTGGACGCCTTCCGGGCGCGGCTGCGCAGACCGGGCGCCGGGGAGGTGCTGCGCACGCTCGCCGACGTCACCACGCCCGCCCTGGCCCGCCGGGTGGCCGCGCTGGTGCGGGAGGCGGTGCAGCGGCGCCCGGAGACGGCCGGGGACGTGGCCGCGTACGTCGACCGGCGCCTCGACCAGGGCCCCGCCGCCCGGGCCCTGCTCCACCCGCTGGTCACCGGCCTGCTGGACGGCGGCCCGCAGGAGGTGCGGGCCGCGCTCGCCGCCGTACTCGCAGGGCCCGGCGACCCCGCCTCCCGCCCGCTGCGCCAGGAACTCCTAGACGTCCTCCTGGATCACGAACACGAGCCCGCGGTCCTGGTCGCCCTGCTGCCCGCGGCCGCCGCCCGCGCGGACGCAGACATCCGCGACCTCGTCCACCGCATCGGCCTCCTCCTCGTCCGCACCCCGGACGGCGCGACCCGCTTCGACCGCGGCCTCGTCGACCTCGGCAGGCGGGTCCCCGGCTTCGCCGGGCTGGTGGCCGGCTGGCTCGCCGAGCGCCCGCAGGAGTGGGCTGCGGTGGTCGGCCCCGGCACCCGGCGGATGATCGAGAACCTGGCGGGGGCGCGGGTTCCCGCGTGAGTCCGCCGAGTTCGGCGGGCCCCGGAGCCCTCGGGGCCGCGTGCGTCGGGTCACAGCCCCCATGCCGATGCGAGCGACGGGCGCGCGGCATGGCACCCTTAGACCTGCGTAAGTCGCAAGAGTCAATACGGACACGGGTTCGACGAGGAGCGGTCACAGTGCAGCGCTGGCGTGGCTTGGAGGACATCCCCGAGGACTGGGGGCGCAGCGTCGTCACCATCGGTTCCTACGACGGGGTCCACCGCGGGCACCAGCTGATCATCCGGCATGCCGTGGACCGGGCGCGCGAGCTGGGCGTGCCCTCCGTCGTCGTCACCTTCGACCCGCACCCCAGCGAGGTCGTCCGCCCCGGCAGCCACCCGCCGCTGCTGGCCCCGCACCACCGCCGCGCCGAGCTCATGGCCGAGCTGGGCGTGGACGCGCTCCTGATCCTCCCCTTCACCACGGAGTTCTCGAAGCTCTCGCCCGCCGACTTCGTCGTCAAGGTCCTGGTCGACAAGCTGCACGCCAAGGCGGCTGTCGAGGGTCCCAACTTCCGTTTCGGCCACAAGGCCGCGGGCAACGTCGACTTCCTCGTCGAGCAGGGCAAGACGTACGACTTCGAGGTCGAGATCGTCGACCTGTACGTGTCGGGCACGGCGGGCGGCGGCGAGCCCTTCTCCTCCACCCTGACCCGGCGTCTGGTCGCCGAGGGCGATGTGGAGGGCGCCGGGGAGATCCTGGGCCGCCCGCACCGGGTCGAGGGCGTGGTCGTCCGCGGCGCCCAGCGCGGCCGTGAACTCGGCTTCCCGACCGCCAACGTCGAGACCCTTCCGCACACCGCCATCCCCGCCGACGGCGTCTACGCCGGCTGGCTGCACACCCAGGGCGAGGCGATGCCGGCCGCGATCTCCGTCGGCACCAACCCGCAGTTCGACGGCACCGAGCGCACGGTGGAGGCGTACGCCATCGACCGCGTCGGGCTCGACCTGTACGGGCTGCACGTGGCGGTGGACTTCCTCGCCTATGTGCGCGGGCAGCAGAAGTTCGACTCGCTGGACGCGCTGCTCAAGGCGATGGCCGGCGACGTGCAGCGGTGCCGTGAGCTGATCGCGGGCGCGCAGGCCTGACCGACGGGACGACAGACGACACGACAAGAGGGCCGGCACCTTCACGGTGCCGGCCCTCTTGTCCGTTGCGCTACGGCTGCGGCGGCCGGCCCGCGTTCGGGTCGTACGGCGGCTGCGGGAACCCCGGCTGCGGCTGACCGGGCTGACCCGGCTGACCGGTCTGCCACGGCTGGCCGGGCTGTGCGCCCGGGAAGCCCTGGAACGGCGGCTGGGGCTGTTGCGGCTGCGCGGCCGGGGCCTGCTGGTGACCCGGCATCGGGGGAGCCATGGTCGGCGGCTGGTGGCCGCCCTGCCCGGTCCACAGGCCCTGCTCCTGCTGGGCCCGCACGAAGTCCTCGGCCACCATCGCGGCGAGGTCGAAGTACGCCTCCCGGACCTTCGGCCGCATCATGTCGAGGTCGACCTCGGCACCGGCCGCGAGGTGTTCGTCGAACGGCACCACGATGACGCCACGGCAGCGCTGCTCGAAGTGGGTGACGATGTCCTCCACCTTGATCATCTTGCCGGTCTCGCGCACCCCCGAGATCACGGTGATGGACCGCGAGACCAGGGACGCGTACCCGTGCGCCGACAGCCAGTCCAGCGTCGTGCTGGCGCTGCTCGCACCGTCCACCGACGGCGTCGAGATGATGATCAGCTGGTCGGCGAGGTCCAGGACCCCGCGCATGGCGCTGTAGAGCAGACCTGTGCCCGAGTCCGTGAGGATGATCGGGTACTGGCGGCCCAGCACGTCGATCGCGCGCCGGTAGTCCTCGTCGTTGAACGTCGTGGACACGGCCGGGTCGACGTCGTTGGCGATGATCTCCAGGCCCGACGCCGCCTGGGAGGTGAACCGGCGGATGTCCATGTACGAGTTGAGGTACGGGATCGCCTGGACCAGGTCACGGATGGTCGCGCCGGTCTCGCGCCGCACCCGGCGGCCCAGCGTGCCGGCGTCCGGGTTGGCGTCGATGGCGAGGATCTTGTCCTGCCGCTCGGTGGCGAGGGTGGAGCCGAGGGCGGTCGTCGTGGTCGTCTTGCCCACGCCGCCCTTGAGGCTGATCACCGCGATCCGGTAGCAGGACAGCACCGGGGTGCGGATGAGGTCGAGCTTGCGCTGCCTCTCCTGCTCCTCCTTCTTGCCGCCGATCTTGAACTTCGACCCACCGGGAGTGGGGCGGCTGCTCTTGGCCTTCTGCTTCTTGCTGTTGACGAGCCGGTCGGAGGTCAGCTCGACCGCGGCGTTGTAGCCGAGCGGCGCACCCGCGCCGGCGACCTGCTGACGCTGGTCGTGCTGGACGGCGGCGGGCCAGGCGGCACCGGTACGCGGATCCACGCCCGGCTGGCCGGGGGCGCCCGCGTAGGGGTTGGGCTGGGGTGCCTGCGGTGCCTGCGGCGGCTGCTGTCCCGGGTGGGCCGGCGGCATGGGCTGACCGGGGTGGCCCGGGGCCTGCTGCTGGGGCTGGCCCGGGGCGGGCGGCTGCGGGTAGCCGTAACCGCCCGGGGCGGGCTGGGGGGCCTGCGGGAAGCCGTAGCCGCTCTGGGGGTTCGGGGGCGCGGGGGGCTGTGGGAACCCGTGACCGGCCTGCGGGTTCGGCGGAGCGGGCGGCTGGGGGTAGCCGTAGCCGCCCTGGCCGGGCTGCGGGGCCGGGGGCTGGGGGAAGCCGTAGCCGCTCTGCGGGTGCTGGGGAGCGGGGGGTTGCGGGTAGCCGTAACCGCCCTGCCCCGCCGGGCCGTCGGGCTGCGGCGGCTGGGCCGGCCAGCCGGAGGGCGCCGGCTGCGGTGCCTGCGGCGGGGCCGCGGGGGCCGTCGGCTGGGCGTGCGGGGGCGGGGTGCCGGGGTACGCGGCGGGCGGCTGCGGCTGTCCGCCGGTCGACCATTCCGGGGCCGACGGCGGGGCCGTGCCGGAGTCCGCCGACGCGAACTGCGGCGGGAGCGGCGGGACGGCGCCCTGCGGAGCCGGCGGGGGCCGCCAGCCGTCCTGCTGGGCTTCGGGCTGCTCAGGGGCGGAGGGCTGCGCGGGCTGGGGCTGCTCCGGGGCAGCCGGGGGCTGCTCGGGTACGGTCGTCGGCGCGGACGGGGCGTCCGGTGCGGCGGCCTGCGGCTCCGCACCGGTCTCGGCGTCACCGGCGGCGGTGTCGGCCGGGGGTTCCGGCGCCTCCGCGCTCGGCGGGGCCTGGGGGGTGTCCGCGTCCTGGCCGGCGGTGCCGGGTTCGTCGTCGTCGCCGGACGCGGCTGCCGCCTCGCTCGGGGCGGGGGCGGGGGCGGGCGCGGGGGCGGCCGGTGCGGTGTCACCCGACGCCGGGGAAACCTGCGGAGCCTCGCCGGAGGCCGACGGCTCGGGACCGGTGGGCGCGTCCGCCGACGGGGCGGCCGGGGGCTGCGGGGCGCTCGTCGTCGGAGCGGCGGCGGACGGGGTGTCGTTACGGCCTTCCCCGTCCCCTCCGGCCGAAGGTACGGCGGTGTCGGCGCCCTGGGCGGCGGGCGGCCCCGGGGGTGCGGGAGTCACGGGTGCGGTGGGGGCGGCGGGCGGCGTGGGGGCGACCGGGGGAGCGGGCGCCGGAGACGCCATGGCAGGCGCGGGAGGCGCCGGGGCCACGGGCGCCGGTGCCGCGGGCGGTTGCGGGTAGCCGTAGCCGCTCTGGGGGTTGGGTGCCGCGGGCGGCTGCGGATAGCCGTAGCCGCTCTGGGGGTTCGGAGGTGCCGGGGGCTGCGGGTAGCCGTAGCCGCTCTGCGGGTGCGGAGGAGCCGGCGGCTGTGGGGCCGCGGGGTTTCCCGCCCACGGCGGCGGAGGCGGCGGCGCAGTCGCGCCGGCCGCACCCGCGGACGGATCGAACTGCGGGCCGGGGACGGGCGCCGACGGTGCGGAACCGGACGTATCGGGGTAACCGGGGTGGGGTGCAGGCGTAGTGGGGGCAGGGGCGGGCGCGGGAGGCACCGGCTCGGCCTCGGGCGCGGCGCTCTGCGTGTACCAGGCAGGTGCGGCGTAGTCGATGGTGAACTCGCCCGTCATCTCCGTGGCGGACTCCGCGTCGGACTGGTCGTCGCTGGGCGTGGTCCAGCCCGCGCGCAGCCCGTCCCGATCGCTCTGCACAATTCCTCCTGGTTGGTCGAGCACCCTCGTGCCGGGTGGGCACTCATGTGCCGGGCTGGGGGCGACCGTTCCTGTGGTCCGATCCGACTGAAGTCCCCTGGACGCGAACAACCCACCCGTGGGTTCCTACGTCGCACCCGCATCAAGCGTAAACGCCACAGGCGTCGGCGGGGCAGGCCCGTTCGCTGTGCGCTCGCGCCCAACGGGCTGGTGCCTGCCCTGATGTCGGCCTTGTGACGGTTGTCCGTGTTCTGAGCCCGGGCCGCGGTGCCTGCTCGGCTGCCGCGCTACTCGGCCTGCTCCGCGGTGGGTCCGCCGTTGTGCAAGGTGGGCTCCAGGTCGAACTCGCCGTCGCGGGCGCCCAGTACGAAGGCCCGCCACTCCGCCTCCGTGTACCGCAGCACGGTGTCCGGGTCCAGGGAGGACCGCATGGCCACCGCGCCCTCGGGGAGGTAGGCGATCTCGACGCGTTCCTCGTGCTCCTCGGTGCCGGGCGCGCTGAGCCACTCGACGCCGGAGATGTCCAGGGCGTACAGCTCGTCCCGTTCCCTCGCCTTTCGTGCCTTGACGTCCTCGTCCGGCGTCTTTGCGGCGATGTCGTCCGTGTCAGACATGGTCGGCGGGCCCTTTCTCATGAGCGAACCTCGTGCAGGAGCACCCTACTTGGCCTGGGCCGCCTCACACAGCGCAACGGTTCGGTCACCAACTCGCGTGAGGGGCCGAGACCTTGGCCGCGCCACAGGGCCGCCCGTCAGTCCATACGGCGGGGCGCCCCGAGCAGGCCGGTCTCCGCGTCGGTGGGCTGGGTCATCACGTACTGCCGGTGCTTCTGTGTGCACCACAGGGCGACGTTGTCGGCGAGGGACGGCAGGGACGCGGCGTCGCCCTGGGGCAACCGCATGGACTTGCCGACCACCTGGGACTCCTGCGGAGAGATCCGCTGGACGCCGACGACGTCCGCGTTGGCCAGCAGCCGCGGCGCGGTCGGGCCGAGGTAGGGGAGCAGGGTCAGCACCGACTGCCAGGGCGCCGTGGTCAGACGGCTGCGCGGCGGGCGGATGCCCAGGTCGCGGATGACGAGCACCGGGCTGGCCGGGGACGGGCCCTGCGGGGCGATCCGCCCCACCTGGTGCACCGTCACGCACTGCTGGCCGCCGCCGGCCGCCTGCGCCATCGGCGCCCACAGCTGCGGACGGGCCGTCTCCACGGCCACGCGCGCGCCGATCGCCGCCGCGCGCAGGGCGATGACCTGGGCCATCCAGGTACCGCCGACCAGCACCATGTCCAGGCGGGTGGGGCGGCACAGTCCCAGCACCGCGGGCTGGTTGTCCTGGTCGATGCCGAGGATCAGACCGTCGTCGCCGACGGGCAGGGTCAGCTGCGCCAGGACGTCGGCGTCGACGAGGTGACGCTCACGCCGGGGACCGAGCAGACCGAAGGCCTCGCGCAGCCGCCGCTCGGGACCGAGCCGGGCGGGCTCGGGGGAGCGGGGCAGATGCCCGGGACGCTGTCCGGGGAAGCCCGGGGTCGACGACGATCCGAAGCCGGAGCGCCCGGAGGGGCGGACGGTGGGAGCGGACATCAGCGGGTACCTCCCAGCGGCAGGGTGGCCAGAACTCCGGGCAGCTGCTCACGGTCGAGCCGTACGAGACCGACCTTGAACGCGGATGCCGCCCGCTCCAAGTGCTCGGCGGCCTCGCCCAGTTCGTTCTCACCGCGGCCGGTCAGGCGCACGTGTCCGGACAGGGCCAGGACCTTGCCGCGCTGCCTGCTGAGGGTGAGCGAGAAGGTGCTGGCGAGCGTGGGCGCGGAGGTCAGCGCGCCGACCAGCCGGGGGAACGCCGGTCCGGTGCCGCCGAACTGCGGCCACTTGGAGATCCAGTACGTCGTGTGCAGCCGGTCGTCGCAGCGCCAGGTACGGGTGGTCTCGGCCGTACGGCGGCCCGAGCGGCTGCCGTCCAGGGCGGCACCGCCGGTGGTGGCCATCGGGTTGACACAGCTGGAGGTCGCGACGGCCCCGCAGATGTCCGACTCGCTGAGCACCTTGGCCTGCATGCCGGCCCCCATGAGCCGGCTGGCCAGCTGGTCGGCGACCCGCAGCAGCGCCCGCCGGGCGCCCTGCATGCCGCCGCCGCGGGCCGCCACGGCCTCCGGGCACAGCTCCGGGTCGAGCTTGAGCGCGACCCAGGTGATGCGCAGCCCCGGCGTCATGCTCTGGGCCTGCAGCGGCCCGTAGGAACGGACCGCCATGGCCTGCGGGGGCAGGTGCGGGGCGGGCGCGGGCTGGGTGTGCTGGACGACCTGGACCGAGGCGAGCCGGATGTCGTCCACCTCCAGCAGGCCCTGCAGCAGATCGAGGGGGATGTCGCCGGTGCCGTAGGAGGGACGCAGGGGGGTGTCCGCGGCCTGCACCTGGACCAGCGCGGTGAGAAACGTACCGTCGCCGAGCATGCCGATCTCGCGCTGCTCGCGGTCCTGGAAGCTGTAGGTGCGCAGCGCCGGGTCGCACTCGACGGCCGGCGCGAAGCCGGGGTCGGTGCCGGGGGGCACGGGCTCGGCGTTGCGCCTGCGGCGGTCGCGGAGGGCGCGGGCGGTGCTGAACCACTCGGGCAGCGGGCGGCCGCGCCGGCGCAGCAGTCCGGCGAGGACCAGCGGTACGGCGAGCACGATGCCGACGGTGAGACCGATGGGGCGCAGCAGCCAGCCGATGAGCAGGACGGCGGCGGCCAGTTCGAAGCCGATCAGCTGCTGGACCCGGATGGGGCCGATGCTGCCGGGGCGCCGGGCGAGCGACGGCGAGGCCGGACTCGGGGGAGCGGACCGCTGTGCCGGTTCCGGCACCTGCCCTGGCCCCTGGTTCTCCTGGGTACGACGGCTGCCGTTACGGCGCCGGGACCTGGTCGCAGTGCTCATCCCCCGGTACAACCCCTTTGCATTGTCTGGCCGCGACTCGAGCTGGCGGCGGATCACCGTACCCCGTACCGTACGGTGCGATCGTCACACGGCATAGTAGAGGCCCCTGCAGGAGCAAACGCCACGGAGTACCGGGCGGCCCTGGGGAGTTCCGCATTCGGAATCAAAGCGAAAAAACGGGGAGTTGACCCATCGATGGCGACACGTCGGGATGAGCTGAACGCTTACTCCTTCGCGCGCAGGCGCACGGTGGCGGCGTTTCTTCAGCCGTCTCCGCACGGTTCGGAAGAGGCGGCACCGCGCCCCCTGAAGACCGTCCTGCCGAGTCTCGGTGTGGCGGCGCTGGTGCTCATCGGATTCGGCGCCTGGGGCATGCTCAGCCCGACCGCGCCGAAGGGCTGGGACCAGCAGGGCAAGAACATCCTCGTCGGCAGCGAGTCGACGACGCGCTATGTGCTGGTGAAGACCAAGGGTGAGAACAAGCTCAGCCTGCACCCGGTCCTCAACCTGGCGTCCGCCAAGCTGCTGCTGAACGGCGAGAACCCCCAGGTCCTGAAGGTCAAGGAGTCGGTGCTCGACAACAGCAAGTACCCGATGGGCGCCACCGTCGGCATCCCCTTCGCCCCGGACCGGCTGCCGTCCGCGGAGGACGCGAAGACGGCGAAGACCTGGGCGCTGTGCCAGGCACCCGGTGAGGACGGACAGCCCGTCAGCGCGACGTACGTGCTGGACAAGGGCGACGACACCAAGCTGTTCCAGAAGAGCGGCGGCCGGCTGAAGCAGGACCAGGTGCTGTACATCGAGGGTCCGACGGACCCGACGATCGGACACGGCCAGCGGTTCATGGTCACCTCCGACGGCAGCGCCTATCTGATCGGCGGCAAGCTGTGGCGGCTGATGACCGACGACCAGATGCAGGACATCGAGCGTGCCGTGTTCGGTGACGGAGTGCAGCCGCAGAAGGTCAGCGCGGCCTTCGTCAAGACGCTGAACCCCGTGGGCACCCTCGACTTCCCCACGCTGCAGGACCTGGGGGCGCAGGCGGGCTCGGAGGCGCACATCGAGGGCCTTCTGCCCCAGTACTCCAAGGTGGGCCTCGTCCTGGAGGCGCCCTCCGGCAGTTCGACGCAGAAGTTCATCGTGCTGAAGGACGGCGTCAAGGCCGTCTCCGACTTCACGGCACAGATGTGGCTGCGCAACCCCTTCATCAGCGCCGTGTACGCGGCCACCGACCCGGAGCCGGTGAAGGTGAGCTTCAACGACATCCAGCCGGAGACGGGCGAGTGGCTGAAGGAGAAGAACTGGCCCGCCGAGTCGGTGAAGCAGGCCAACACCGTCTGGGAGCTGGGCGGCGAGAAGACCTCGTGCAGCATCTGGCACGGCGGTGAGAAGAACTCGAAGACCGGCAGGCCGCTGATGTCCGTGTGGACCGGCCAGGACTTCCCGAAGGACGTCTCCCAGAGCGGTTCGCGGACCTACGTCTCGCCCGGCAGCGGCCTGCTCTTCAAGCGGATCACCGGCACCGACGCCGGCGGCGGCAGCACCTTCCTGGTGACCGACACCGGCCTGCGCTACTCGATCCCCGCCCGCAACGACAGCGAGGTGACGGGCGGCGAGAAGGCCGACAACCAGTCACAGCAGCAGACCAACACCTCCCAGGTCCGGCTCGGTTACGGCAAGATCCGCGCGGCGTCGGTCCCGGCGACATGGGCGGACCTGCTGGCGGCGGGTCCGGAGCTGAGCAGCGGCAACGCGGAGCAGGCGCAGGGGTCGTAGCCCGGACATCGGGCCGCGTGTAACTCGCACTTCACGAACGCACTTGTGAAAGTGGTGAGTTGACTTCATCGCGATCTTGATACAAGTCCCAACTGATGTTCGCTCCGTCAGCGGATGCGACTAGAGTGGAACCAGACCGGACGGGATACGCCTGCCACCATTCGGTGTCGGCGTTCCGAGTGAGGGTCTACTCAGAACTCCTACGTCTCATGGGGGACACAACATGGCTGGACAGCAGTTCACCATGACCGAGGAGGAGATGGTCGCTTTCAGCGGCAAGATCTCCTCGGTCAACTCCTCGATCCAGGGCGAAATCTCCCGCCTGCAGACCGTGATCGACACGATCACGGGCGGCTGGAAGGGCTCGGCGGCCACCGCGTACAACAACCTGCAGTCGCAGGTGAACCAGGATGCCAACAAGATCAACCAGATCTTGAACGACATCAAGGAAGCGATCGACCAGAGCACCAAGGCCTACGCGGCTTCGGAAGAGGAGCAGCGCGCGTCCATCCAGAACATCGCGGCCTCGTCCCCCTTCGGATGATCGGACCCGTGCGCCGCGGCGCGCGTCCGTGACCGACCATCCACACATCCGAGGAGACATAGAAGAGATGTCCGGGCAGATTCTTGTAAATTTCGCCACTATCTCCCAGGCCGCGCAGGACGTCCGCAGCACCGCGGGCAAGATCCGTACGCAGCTTGACGAGCTGGAGAGTGGCGTCAAGCGCATCTCCGCCAGCTGGGAAGGCACGGCGCAGGAGTCCTACCGCGCCAAGCAGGCCGAGTGGGACCAGCGCGCCGCCTCCATGCAGCAGACGCTGGAGGCCATCGCCAAGGCCCTCGACAGTGCCGCCCAGAACTACCAGGCGACCGAGTCGAAGAACGCCCAGATCTGGGGCGGCTGACGTGACCGCTTGATGGGGGCGGGTGCGCTGTCGCGCACTCGCCCCCATCGGCGATTCACGGGGCGTACGGACCTTTCCGCTCAAAGCCGGTTCATGCGTCCCGTACAGAAACAAAACGGGAGGACGTAAGACAGTGGGATCCGGGGCATCGCGCGTCGCGCGTCGGAGCGCCGCAGGCACCGCCGCCGTGGCGGTGCTGGCCTGTGGGCTGCCCTTGGCGGGGGCCACGCCGAGCATCGCCGCCGAGCGCGTGCGGACCACCTTGGCCGACGACGACGTGCGCTTCCAGGTCGACGACACCAGCTGCTCGTTCCCGTCCGACGTCATCAAGGGAACGCCCTGGTCGCTGCAGCGCGTGGTCCTGGACCAGCTGTGGCAGGCCACCAAGGGCAAGGGCGTCAAGGTCGCCGTCATCGACACCGGTGTCGACACCGTCAACGCGCAACTCAAGGGCGGTGCGGTCGCCAACGGCAAGGACTTCCTGCACCCCGGCGGCAATGGCAAGTCCGACAAGGTGGGCCATGGCACCAAGGTGGCGGGCATCATCGCGGCCCGGAAGCTCGACGGCACCGGTTTCGTCGGCCTCGCCCCGGAAGCAACGATCCTTCCGATCCGGCAGAACGACGACCAGGGCAGCGGCAACGTCGGCACGATGATGCAGGCCATCAGGTGGGCGGCCGAGCAGGGCGCCCAGGTCATCAACATCTCGCAGGACACCGCGTCGAAGATGGACCCGTCGGTCGACGAGGCCTTCCGTGCGGCCATCAAGTTCGCCCAGTCGAAGGACGCGCTGATCGTGGCCGCGGCCGGCAACGACGGTGCGGACGGCAAGGTCAAGGAGACGTACCCGGCGGCGTACCCGGGCGTCCTCGCCGTCGCCGCCTCCGACCGCAACAACGCCCGCGCCCCCTTCTCCCAGTCGGGGCCGTTCGTGGGCGTCGCGGCACCGGGCATCGACATGGTCTCGACCGTCCCGGTGGGCGGCAACTGCGTCGACCAGGGCACGAGTTTCGCGGCCCCGTACGTCTCGGGTGTCGCGGCGCTGATCCGCGCGAAGCACCCGGACTGGGGCTACAAGCAGGTCATCACCCAGATCGAGCAGACGGCGGACCGGACCAAGGCGGGCCGCGACGACTTCGTGGGCTGGGGCGTCATCGACCCGGCGGCAGCGGTCAACGACGACACGACGGAACCCTCCGCCGCCGGCCCGAAGCCGGACTCGGCCGGCGGCCCCGCGGGCGGCGCCGACGTCCAGGCCGCGACACTGGTCCTCGGCGAGACCGAGCAGCAACGAACGGAACGCTACGCGCTGTACGTCCTGGCGACGGGATTCGCGCTGGTGCTGCTGCTGTTCGGGGGCGGGCGGGTCCTCAATGACTGGCGGCGCAAGCAGGGTGTGGGTAACAACGTGGAGTCAACGGGGAGCTGAGCATTATGGCTGAGCAGTACAAGGTCGATCTGAGTGAGATCGAAGGCACGATCACCAAGCTCAACGGCGTCATCAGGGACATGTCGACGTCCAAGTCGAGCTGCATGGGCAACACGTACCTGCCGCAGGGCGCGCTGGGTACGGGCTTCGGTGAGGCGAAGGCGCTGTACGACGCCCACGAAGCGATGAAGGAGCGTCTCTACGAGATCGTCGCGCACCTGGAAGACGTGCTGGACGACTTCGGTAAGAAGACGAAGAGGACGCATGACGCGTTCAGCGACGCTGAGGCGGAGAACTATGCGGCGTTCAACCGGAAGTAACGGGATGTCCTGCTACGTGGATATGAGGGGGCGGTAGACATGGGCGACAAGGGCGTCGACGACTTCGAGTACGTCGAGACGAATCAGTGCATTTCGGCGAAGCACACCACGCCGTTCGGGCTCAACTACGACATGGACCAGATGAAGGACATGGTCCGTGACGCCGACCCGGGGACCGTGACCAGGGTCGCGACGGCCTGGGAGGCTCTCAGCAAGGACCTGGTCGGACCCGGCGGGATCAAGGAAACCCTCGATACCGCCGTCGAGCACGTCCTCGCCCACTGGGAAGGACAGAGCGCGGATCTGTTCAGGGAGCGCGCCCAGGTGATCGGCAAGAAGATCACCGACAGCTCCAAGTACGCCACGCACACCTCGATCTCCCTCAAGGGCGCCGCTGCGACTCTCTCGCAGATCAAGCCCGAGGTCCTGGCGATGGAGAAGCCGGGCAAGGTCTCCAGTGCACTCGACTACGTCGGCAACATGGGCGACCGCGACGACTCGGGCGCGAACAACGCCCTCAAGAGCGGCGCCGGCTCCCAGGAGGCCCTCGACGGCAACGCGGGCAGCCTGTCGGAGGGCCGCGAGGCGCAGCTGCGGATGGCTGTGAAGATGGAGGCGTTGGGGGCGGCTTATAACAGTCGGGCTGCGGAGATGGGGTCGTGGAAATCCAGGCCGCCGGTGCCGCCCGACAAGTACGACGAAAGCGAAGACTACCCAGGTGATCCCGGCGGTGTTGCGCCCGCCCCCGTGATCGTGCCGTCGGAGAGCGCTACTCGAAGCCCGAATGCCGCAACCACGGGCACTGCCCGTAGTGGTCAGGTCGGCTCGATCAGCTCATCGCAGCCTGTCACCCCGCCTTCGGGCATCACGGGCGGCGCACACCAGCCGACCGTCTCACAGCCTCAGGTCGGCACTGCTATTGATGGCATTGCCGGTGGTGGCACCGGAGCGCCTATAACTGGCGGCATCGGCACGGTGGGCGGTGGATCCGCCGGCGGTGGCGTTGGCGGTGGTGTCGGTGGTGGTTCAGGCTTCGTCGGCGGTGCGGTGGGCGGTGCAGCTGGAGGAGTCGGCGCCGCTCGCGGTGGCATGGTCGGTCGGGCTGGCGCTGCTGGGGGTATCGCAGGTCGTGCTGGTACTGGTGCCGGCGGCGTGGGCGGCGCAGGCGCTGCCAAGGGCGCGGCTGGGCGTGCCGGAGGGACGGCTCGTGGCGGCGTAGTCGGTGGCACGCCCAAATCCGGTGCGGGCGCGGGCAGGGGCACCGCCGGTGGCTCGGGTCTGCACAGCAGCCGCGGTGCCGCAGGAAAGGGAGCCAGCGCTGTCCGCAAGGGCGGCATCGCAGGCGCCCCCGGTTCGCGTACTGGTCGTCGCAAGGAAGAAGAGCAGCGCGAGGGCGAGCGTCCCGACTACCTGGTCGAGGACGAGGAGACCTGGGCACCGCAGACCAATGCGGCGCCGCGAGTCATCGAGTAGAGCCGATCAGTGCTTACCGGCACGTGACAGGATGCGTGGACGTGGCCTCAGGGTCACGTCCACGGGCGTAAGGGAAGAGGGAAGACGGGATGGCCTTCACGCGAACGGTGCATGCTCTGGGCGCCATGGCATTGACGAGTGCGCTAATCCTTACTGCGGCTCCTGATGCTTCCGCCGACCAGACGAGACGTGACCAGTGGGCACTGGAGACGCTGCAGGCCGAGTCCGCGTGGAAAATCTCCGAGGGTAATGGTGTCAAAGTCGCGGTCATTGATGATGGTGTCAATGCTGAGCACCAGGACCTCAAGGGGAACGTTCTCGGAGGTAAGGACTTCTGGGATGGCGACAACGATCCGTCCCCTGCGCCTGGGGATGATCACGGCACGGCCATGGCATCACTAATTGCTGCACATGGGCACGGAGCGGGGTCTTCTGATGGCGTAATTGGACTCGCTCCAGAGGCAAAGATTCTTCCCATTCGATGGGATATGGAAGGCGAAGCTGGCTTCGCGGATGAAATTCGCTATGCAGTGGACCGTGGCGCATCCATTATTAATATCTCTGTATCCAACCATCAGGACCTGACTGAAGACCGCGAGGCGGTGTCCTACGCGTTGAGTCACGATGTCTTGATTGTGGTTGCAGCCGGAAACGAAGGCGTAAACGGTATTGATTTTCCGGCAAAATATCCTGGCGTCCTCACGGTTGGAGGAGTTGATGACAACGGAGTCATCTGGACTAAGTCGAATTCAGGTCCAGAAGTTCTACTGACTGCTCCTGCAACGCGCATCGTGAGTGCGAGTTCCCCTGGCAACAAGTTGCGTTTGGGGACCGGAACTTCAGACTCGGCCGCACTGGTGTCTGGGGCTGCGGCATTGCTCCGCTCGAAATTCCCTGACCTTACCGCAGGACAGATCGCCAACCGCCTCGTCAAGACAGCCGTCCTCCCCACCTCCGTCAAAGGGCTCTCCCTTCCTGACGAGAAGTACGGCTACGGAACTATCCGCCCACTTGCCGCGCTGACGGAGGACATCCCTGCAGGCTCGAAGTACGGGCCACTTAAGGTTTCAGAAGCCGAGACTCCGTCCGCTGCCGCAAATACTGGCACATCTGACGCCGACTCCGCAGCGGAAAAAGAGAAGGCAGACCAGAAGCAAATGGTCTTCTTCGTCGTCCTCGGTGTCGTGGCCCTCGTAGTGATCGGCCTCATCGTCCTTCTGATCGTGAAGATGTCTCGGCGGAACAAGAACAAGAATGGTGGGCCCGGCGGTTCGGCTGCCCACCCGCAGTACGGTCAGCAGCCCCTCCCTCCGCAGCAGAATCCGTACCAGCAGCCTGTCTCGCCGCCGCAGAACCCCTACCAGCAGCACTCGCCCCCGCCTCAGGGTCAGTGGCCGCCGCAGTAGGCGTGAGTACCACTGGTATGGGGGCGTGCTGACGGTCAACTGCGTCGCCACCACCGCCAGGTCAGCAGAGTTTGAAACAGGTCCAGGCAGTGAGTGCGGCCTTCGGTGGACGGCTGTAATCTGACCATCGATTCTTCTGCCTGGGGGTCGAGACTCAACATCACGGGGGAGTTCGACGACGGTGGCTGGCCATTACAAGGTTGGCCTTGAGGCGCTTACTCAGCTGAGCACGCAACTCGGTGAATGCAGGGACGCCCAGCGTTCGGCCATGAAGTGGCTGAAGAACATCGGCCCATAGGGTTCGGGCTACGCCGAGTTGGAAGAGGCGTGCGAATGACCGGTGGTTACGGCCGGGAGAGCCTAGACCGCCCAAATCGGCGCTGCGTATCTGGACGCGTTACTTCCTGCAGTGGATCTGGGGCCCCTTGTCTGGGCGCTGGCACGAATTCCGCTCCTTCTGCTGACTGTTCTCGAGGTCGACGTACAGAGTTCGGGAACCGGACGAGCCAGGAAACCGCGTTGGCGGCGTCGAATCTGGGTGGACCGGGAACGCCTGTGGCTCGACCGGATCCGTGACCCGCAGGAACAGGAGCGTGAGTTGCGACAGTTCCTCGCAGATCACCGCCTGAACTGTGTCCCACCGCGTCCTGGGGCCCCTGTGTTTCGCTTCCCTGCTCCGGGGGCAAACATCGACTGGGTGCCGGCCGACGGTTTTGAGAAGAAGCTGCCCGATTGGCTGCAGCTGCGGTGCCCGTGAGCTGAGCTGAGCTGAGCTGTGTCTGCGGCGCCGGCTAGGGCGGGACTGGTACCGCTACCCCGAGTACGCGCCCCCTGGTGAAGGCGAACAACCTTGCGCCCCGCAATGGCCGTTCGACCTCACAACTTGCCGAAGACCACTCCACGCCAGGTCCAGCCCGACTTGAGGACGGTGTCGCGCAGGGGATTGACCAGGTCCGCACTGTCGAAGTGGAAGGTCTTCGCTGCTTCGAGGCTGCCTGCGTCGCCTCGGCGGACTGGAGACGGTCCTGCTCGGTCCGCGTGTGTACGCCGACGACATCTTGAGCCTCGGAGGGTTCCCGACGCGCTTGACCTCCCACGCTTCCTCAACGGCGCGTACCTCATGGTCATCGTCGTCCAGGCGCATGCGGATGCGGATGGCGCGCGACAGTTGGGACTGGACGAAGAAGGTCTGCCAGGTCGGCTCGGCCAGTCGCCATTCCGCGACCAGGTCGGCGTCCTCCGGAGCGCCGTCGCGGATGACGTACGGGAGGTCGGGCCGGTTGAGGCCGAGCAGGGCGGCCTGCACTTCCCTGAGGGAGGCCGGCGTGACCCCGTCGGCGGGGTGCTGCGTGCCGGTCAACTTGTCGAAGAGTCCCACGAGGTCAATCTACGGGCTCCGCGGCCACTGATCGTAAGGACATCCGGAAGAGCCCATTGTGGGGCGGGGATTCTCGGTGGATTGCGTGAAATGCTGGTGGTCATTGTGTGTGAATGCGGCTGTGCTTCCGTGGCTCGTTCGGGCGGCTAGACTCCAACGCCGCTGATGTACCACGGTGAGCCCTTCGTGAGTACGGCTACGATGGGACGGCCGTACAAGCGTTGGATGCGGTAACCCCTGAGAGTTTCGGGCGACAACTCCGCCCACGGTAAGCAGAGTTGGCTTGTCGGGCGATTGTTGTTTAGATGATCACGCAAGTTCGCCCGCAATCGAATACTCACGGGGGTCTTTATGAAGACGCATATTCTGTCTGCCCGGCATGCAGCCGTCGCGCTCACTTGCGCCGTTGCGCTCGGGTCGCTCACGGCCTGCAATGGCGACAGTGATACCGCGAAGTCCGCAGCCGGATCCACCCCGTCCAAGGGCGCGGAAGCCAGTCCCGCCGCCAAGTCGAACGGGATCGACAAGCTCTCCGTGCAGGAGATCTACAACACGGGCATGAAGACCAATGCCGCGGCGGGATCCTTTCGCGAGAAGATGGAGCGCGACGGCAACGAGAGTGATCTGAGGCTCTCCGCCACGGAATGTGTGGGTACCGTCGAGATTTCGGAGAAGGGCTCCTTCGAGATCATCCGCAAGGGCAACGACATCTGGGCCAAGGCCGACTCGACGTTCGCCAAGGGAATGAACTCGGCGCTCGGCAAGACCGCTTTCTCCACCGGCAAGTGGACCCATGGGACACCGAGCAACGCGTTGATGGCGAAGCTCGCCAGCTGGTGTCACCAGGAGCAGTTCACTGCCCCCGACACGCTCGATGCCGGCAGCAAGGCGACCAAGGGCAAGGTGACCACGGTGGACGGTCAGGAGGCTGTGGCGGTCGTACTGGCGGAAAAGGGTGAGTCCGTCACGTGGTACGTGGCGACCACCGGTAAGCCGTACTTCATCAAGCAGGACAGCACCCGAGACGACATGCAGGACCTCACGGACTCCGACTTCGGGAAGCCGGTGGGTGCGAAGGCGCCCGCCGGACCGGTCGTGGAGGCGCCGACCGTCTGATCTCCGGTGAGCGGCCGACGGCCCGGCGGCAGGTACCCGCCGGGCCGTCAGCCGCTCACTCTCCCGTCCCACAGTGCGGCCAACAGTGGGCCCCCGAAAGGAAGATCCGGTATCTTTCGGCCTGCTGATTGGCATGTCCTTGCCTGGGTCGCCGAGCGCGAGCTTCGGCCGGAGTGGGCACCTCACGTCGTACGGATGCGACGAAATCCGTGGTCGAGTGAGCGAACCGGGCATGTCCACCACTTTCACAACGGGGATGGGACAAGGGATGAGTACTCCCTTCGATACGCCGCAGCACAGCGGATCCACTCGGACGAGGCTGAACTCCGTGCCCGCAGAGGGCGGTAGCGGGAGCGGCGGTGGCGGTACCAACGTCGACACCCAGCGCCTCGACGAGGCAGCCAACGCCCTCGTCGAGCTCCGCGGTGCCACCGAGAACGCCGACAACGGCGCCGACGACGACTGCCTGAGCGCCTCCCGGGGGCTGAACAAGCACAGTGCCGGGGGCATGGCCGAGGCGGGTTCCTGGGCCACCGCCGGTTCCCTGGTGACCATGGACGTCCGTTGGGGCTCCCAGGTCATCAACCTCAAGAGCCTGCTCCAGGACATCAGCGACAAGCTCCACACCACCTCCGGCCACTACACCAGCACCGAGCAGGAGGAGCAGGCCCGGCAGCGCTCGCTCGGCACGCCCTTCGGGTGAGCTGGGCCGCCCGGGCCGCTGTCGTAGTACCGGCCGGGCGAGCCCATCGAGTCGGACCGGAACCCCCTCACAAGGAGCAGTCGCACATGGTGTCCATCCCCTATCTCGACAAGGCCGACCTCGGCCCGCTGGCCGACGCCGCCTCCTCCTGGAAGGCGCTGCCGGCCAAGTACGACGCGTTGCAGCGGGAGTTCGAGCAGCGGGTCATCAACCACCTCAAGGGCCACTGGGAGGGTGACGCCGCCGAGGCTGCCTTCGTCACCATGGACAAGGCCCGTACGGAGTACGAGAACGCCGCCACCGAGGCGGAGCGCATCGCCAAGCTGCTGCTGGACGCGCACGGCGAATTCACCGCCTCTCAGAAGCAGTTGCACGCCCTGCTCGACGAGGCCCGCAACGACCACTACAAGGTGTACGACGACGGCCGCGTCGAGGACGTCGACTCGCGCTGGGACAGCCCGACCGCCTCCGCCTCGCCGGGCTTCGCCGAGGAACGCAAGAAGAAGCTGGACTCGCTCGTCTCCCGGCTGACGCGGGTCCTGGAGGTGGCCACCGCCGCGGACGAGGCCGCCAGTTCGGCCCTGGAACGCGACGCCAACGGCGACAGCCAGTCCTTCAACACCAGCGTCTACACCACCCTCGACTCCGTCGAGGCCGACCAGGCCGCCGCCCTGATGAACAAGAAGGGCCGCCTCTCCGACGCCGAGATCACCAAGCTCAACCTGCTCCTCTCCGCCAACAAGAACGACCCCGAGTTCTCGAGGGACTTCGCGGTCAAGACCGGTGGCGAGAACATGCTGAGCAAGTACAACGAGCTCATGAGCCCGCCGGCCGGGACCACGCTCTCCAAAGCGCAGCTGGCCCAACTCAAGGAGCTCAAGGCGAACTTGGGCACCACCATCGGAACGGCGACCACGTCGGACGATCACCGCAAGGGCGGCCCCGACCCGGAGATCACCAAGTTCCAGAACGACCTGCTCAAGGCGGGCCAGCGCGACTTCAACGCCAACCCCACCGAGTCGCCGTACGGCCTCAGCGGCTACCAGCTCACCAGCAGCCTGATGAGCGAGGGCAAGTGGGACAAGGACTTCCTCCAGGACTACGGCGACGCACTGATCACCGCGGAGAAGAACGGCGCCAACGCGGGGCAGAACCCGGACGCCTACTGGGGGTACCCGCGCACGCTGGGCACGACCAACATCGGGGCGCTCGACCCGATGGCCGGGTACATGGACGCCCTGGGGCACAACCCGGAGGCCTCCACCGAGTTCCTCACCTCGGACGCCACCATCGACGGTGAGAAGGTCGATCACCTGGACTACCTGCTGAAGGACCGGCACTGGCCCGAAGGTCCCGGCTACACGGGTGACTCCGGCAACCCCAGTGGTTACAACAACCTCGGTCATGCCTTGGAATCCGCCACCTCAGGCCGCCCCTTCGACAGCGACGGAGCCCCGGTCAAGCACACGGCCGATCGCGCGGCTCTGATGAACGAACTCGTCGGCACCATCGGCGGCGATCCCGGTCTGATCAGTGGCTCTCCCAGGGACGAAATGCGGGACAGCCTGGGCAACATGACGGCCGAGTACATGGCTGACGTCCAGGCCGCGTTCGGGAACGAACAGGGCACGATCAAGCCCTTTGGCGAACCCGTCAATCCCCCCAAGGGGTTCGAGACTGGCACGCTCGTGCCCTTTCTTGCGAACGTCGGGCGCGACCCGGATGCCTACGTCGCGATCAGCGAGTCCTCGCAGGCCAACACCGCCATCTGGATGCAGGAGGTGGCGAAGCAGCATCCCGGCTACGACGAGATGACCCCCGCGATGGAGAATGTGGCTCATCCGGGCGGCGTCGTGGCCGGTATTCTCAGCGACGCCCGCGATCAGGCGATCTTCGAGGAGCACTCGGCGTCTGACAAGGACTTCAACGATGCCGTGGCGACAGGCGACAAGTGGGCCGGACGTGGTCTGGGCATGGCGGTCGGCGCGGCGACGGGAGCGGCCGCTCCGATCGTCGGGACTATCGCGGGTTGGGCCGTCGAGGACATCCAGGCGATGGTGGTGGACCAGGTCCAGCAGGACACCACCGACGAAGCCCAGAAAGAGGCGTACGCCAGGTACGCGGAAGGAAGGGCGGCCTTGCGGGACTCCACTGCGGATTCACTCCGCGAAGCCATCAGGAACTCGGGGGTGGATATGTCCCCTCAGAAGCTCGACACACTGGCCGAGTCCGCGGCGCGGGCGGCGGACGACGGTCACACCACGGGGGCGACGTGGAACTCTTCCGGGAGCGGGCGGTGATGTCGACAGTGCTGAATACTCGTAAGCCGGGTGTCGCCCGCGGACCTCGGCAGGGTCTGAGGGCGTTGGCTGCTGTCACTATGGCCGTTCTGGTCGCAGCCGGATGCAGCGGCCAGGGTGGCGACGAGGATGACCGCAGCACCTCGGTGTGTGACGGCAAGCTCAAGGGCCAGGTCTTCGCAACGCTTGTCGGTGACAGCGGCGCCGTCTCGGAGAAGACCAGCAAGTTCTCTCCCACGAAGTGGACGGCTGCCGGGAGATGTGAGCTCTATGGGAAAGAGGACTCTGTCCGGATCGACTATCTCTGGCACTCGGACGACCTTGACGATCTCGACAGGTACCGGTCGCCCAGCGCCTCCACTGTCAAGTCGTTCAAGGTCGACTCGGCCGTCGGGTACGTGGAGAAGAACCGTGCGTTCGTCGCCATCCCCTGCGCCTTCGAGGGGCGGGGCGTGAGCGAGCACGAACTGCTCGAAGTCGAGGTGGCGAACATGCCACCGACCCGGACGCTCGACAACGGGCAGCGAGAGACGTTCGCCTCCGCCGCGACCATCGCGGCACGTTACCTGGGTGGCGAGGTCTTCAAGTGCTCCGCAGTCCAGTCCGGCGCGGATTCTGGTTCAGCGTCTCCGAGTCCCTCGGGCAGCTGAGAACACAGACGGGAATTGCTTCCAGTGAAGTGGGACCAATCGGCACTGTTCCGGGGAGACGTGAAGCGTCGGCTGATCAGTTCCGCGCTGACACTGGCCGTCCTGGGGGCCGGGTACTACGGATTCCAACTCCAGTACCCGGCCGCCAAGACCGCGCGGGTGTGCAGTGGGATGCTTCCGGTCGACCCGGTGCTGAGCCTCGCGGGGAAGTCGAAACTCTCCCTGCTCGGCTTGGGCTTCCACGTCTCCAGTAGGCAGTTCGACGTCTCCAGCGATGTGACGGAGCCACCCGGCCTGGCGACGACGTGCGATGTCGACGGCGTCGTCATATCGATCGAGACCGCGTCCGGTGCTCACAACGCATACGGGTTCTATTCCTTCCAGCGTGACCAGGACTCCTTTCCCGTACCTCTGGACGCGGGTTGGCAAGGATTCATGGTCACCGACGAGGACGAGGCCACGGCGTCGGTACTTCTCAGCTGCAGGAACTGGACGCCGGACGAAGGCAGCGGAATCCTCGTGGTGGGCGAGTCGCCCTACGGCAGCGAGCCCACAAAGGCCGTCCGGCTCGACCTCGCCCGTACGGTGACCGGGGCAGCCCAGCGTGCCGCAGAGAAAACCGGTTGTGCGACGGAACCGGGAAACTCGGGCAAGATCACCCCTCCTGCTGCCGAAGCCACGACCGTGCGGGCGAGCGATGCCACGGGGACCTGCAAGGGGATGACGTCCGTGACGAAGGTGCGGGAAACCGCCGCTGGAACGTCACCGGCCGAAGAGTGTCTACTCGTCGGCGGCCTGCAACTTGCCGCAGCATACGGTCCCTTCAGCGATGCTTCCAAGGCTGTGGTCAACGGTAAGTACGGCGGTCACGACACTCCCTCGGGAACCGACGAATACACGGCCTGGACGTCAGCCACCTGCCAAGGCGCCCCGGGCATCGGTTACTACCGCGCTTCGCCGGTCGAGGGCAGCGACCGGAAGTTCACCTCGGACGCGCTCACGAAAAAGGAGCGCGCCGATCTGGAGCACTTCGCGGAGCAGTCGGCGGCCCGCCATGGGTGCGCCGCACCAACGGGGCTGCCCGCTTGAGTGACGGACGTTGAATCACAGGCGCTGCGGGGGATTACCGCCGGCCGGGTTCGATCTGCTCGCGGATCCGGGTCAGCGCGTCGAAGCGGTCGGCTCCTTTGCCGCTCACCTGGCCCCAGGGGCCGACGGCGTCATCGTGAAGTCGTGGTTCTCGTCCTCCCAGCGCAGGATCGCGGACGCCTGATGGTCGCCGTTGTAGGCGGTGACATCAAAACGGGGGTGACCGCGTAGCCGCTCATCGGTTTCGGGGCCGAGGCCCACCCGCGAAGCCGAAAGAAGTGGTGCCATCTGACACGGAGTTGACTCCGTCCCTCCTTCGTGTGCTGACACGTGACTCTTCGCTCGCTCTCGTGTTGCGGAAGTGCACGTCGAAGTCTCGTGGAGAGAGGAAGTGGGGAGCGGCGCATGTCTGGTGACTTCTACTTGGATCCGCAGGAAGTGGCGCGGCTGGCCGGCGCGTTCGAGACGCGGGGCTATGACCTGGCGAGTGCGGTCAGGGCATTTGAGCGTACGACGGGGGCGGAGCAGATCCACGATGGTTTCGGGTTTCTGACGGAGTCCGCAGAGGTCACGTCGGCCTACGTGGACTTGGCCGCCGGGATGGTCGAATCGTTGGGGAACCTGGCTCGCAGCTTTGAGGAGCTGAACCAGGCTCTCAAGGACAACGCGAAGAATTCCGAAGCGGCGGACGAGGCTCTTGCCGGGCTGTTCAAGGGTGGGAAGCCGTGAGTGAGGAGAGCGTCGCCGAGAAGATCTACGAAGCGGGGATCGAGGTGGTCAATCCCGGCGGCCGTCCCGATGTGCTGCGTGCGGCGGCCAAGGGGTGGCGCACGATGGGGGAGGAGCTGGAGGAGGCGTACGGCGCGCTCGACAGGAGGGTGCGGGGCGTTCTCGGTGAGCATTGGCGGGGGGAATCCGCCGAGGCGTTCCGAGAGTACTGGGAGAAGGTCGGAAGAGCGGTCGAGGAGACCGCGCCGCTTTTCGAGCAGGCGGCGAAGGGACTTGAGGAGGCTGCCGACAACATCGAGGAGATCAATGACGAGATTCATCAGATCTACCTCGAGATCGGTGTCTCGATCGCGGCGTCCGTCGCGCTGTCCTTCGTCACGGTCGGGTTCTCGGCGGCGGCGGGAGCTGCGAATGCCATGCGGCTGGCGGCGCAGGCGGCGAATGCCGCGTCGAAGCTGGGGCGGCTGCTCGGTGCTGCCGCGCGTTTGTTCCGCTACGTCCGAGGGTTGGTGAGGAACCGCGCGCCGTTGCGGCTGGCTGTCGAGTTGGGTGTGCAGTGGGCGGCGGGGACGGGCACGGGCATCGCCACCAACCTGGCCATGGGCAAGGACGCCGAGCTCGCCAACAACGCGGTCAACGGAGTTGTGGGAGCGCTGGGTGGGATGTACGGAACCGGTTTGTTGGCTCAAAGGCTGGGCGGAGGTGCGTGGGCCAGCGCCGCTGACGGTGCGACGGTGGGGGCCGCCTCGTCGGTCGTCGGTGACGCCCTGAACAACCTTCACAGTCGGGATCGGTTCGATGCCTCTCAGATGGCCCTCGGAGCCGTGGCCGGAGGGTTGACCGGGGGCTCCGGGAGCGCTGCTGTCCACCGAGCCACGGATGGACGGACGCTCTCCGCGGCGCACCAACTCGTAGGGGATGTGGCCACCAATGCTCCCATCAGCTTCGGACTGGGGGCAGGAGGCAACATGTCCAAGGACGTCGACGGGCTCGTCAACGGCAATCCCAATGCGGAGCAAGGCAAGGACAGGCCCGGGGCGGTCGCCGACGCAAAAAGGGATGCGGAAGACGACGCCGGCGCCCTGCGGAGACGGCCCGACCCCAAGAGGTATGGAGCGTTCGGGTGAGCAGTAAATGGACCATGGACAAGGACGCGAGCGGTGCAGCCGACGTCATCGGCCTTCGTCCATTCCTCAGCTGGGGGAAGTTCGTTGCCGCAGCCGCTCCACTCGCCCTCGCGGCGTTGACCGCCGCGTGGCTCTCTCTGGGAGCCACGACGTTGCGCGTAGTCGTCACGTGGTTTTCGCTGGTGCTGTTGGCCGCATGTGTGGTGATCCTGGGCGTGGCGGTGCTGTGTGGGTGTGGCCCGTCCCGTCGCGAGACGTACCGGTGGGGTGTGCGGATCCTTTCGACGAGCCCTGGCTGCCGGGAGGACACCGTGCCGTCGAGGCTGGGTGGTACGCGCTGGCCGTCGGCACGCTTCGCCGGTGCGATGGTCGCCGTTCCCACGATGTTGGCTCTCTGGGTGACGCTCGCCGTCGTCGATGCGCGCGGAACCGGCACGAGTGCCGTACTGGCCGAGGCCGGTGCGGTGATCGAGGAGCGTCCCGTTGTGAAGGTCGAGAACGAGGTTGCCGACAGTCGTCACAGCACGGCCGATGCCACAGCGGACTTCACCGTTCTGCTTCCGTCGCCGACCGGTGAGGGTGTGCCTGTGAGCTTCGAGGCGACCACGAACTACCGCCGGGAAGTCGGCAGCGAGCTCTACGTGGCCTACGTCCCCCACCGCCCCGAACTGGGCGCCATCGGTGACGACCAGCGGGAAGACGTGGAGCGCCAACTCGCTGGGCGAGCCGTACAGTTCGGTGATTCGTGGACGATCGGTGGTTTTTGGGCGTTGGCGACTCTCGGTCCGCTCGGCTACTGGTGGAAGAACGAGAGCCTGCGTCGACCAAGGCGCGCCGTCGGCCCCGACTGGAAGGCGCTGCGCGTCTCCGTCACCGGAACCGGCGAGCACATCGACGCGCCGCCGCCCGGCAGTCCGGAGGCGGCCGACGAGAAGAAGCGTCGGGAGAACACCCGCAGACTGCACTGTTTGGTGCTGGAGGGCCGTGGGCGGCAGGTTCCCTTCCACTCCCAGATGGCCGGCGAAGACGCCGGGGTCGCCCTGACCGGCGTACAAGGCTGGCTGCTCTGGCATCCCCAACAGCGCCGTGGCAAAGACGTGTTGGCCGAACTCGTCGGTGACGACGGCTGGCAGTTGCCGGGTGCCGTCCCGGTCCAGGTGGCTGAGCAGGTCGAGGAGGCGGGTGTGATGGAACCCGCCCGACCGGACCCCGAGCGGCGGGTCCAGACCCTGGACCTCGGCGCCGGTTGGCTCGTGACCGCGTCCGCACCGGTGGTCGTGGGGTTCGCTGTGGCCCTGGGGTGCCTCACGGCGTTGCTGCTCGTCCCGGACAGTGGCGCTTGGCGGGTGTGGTCGGCGGTGGCAGGCGTCTTGGCGCCCCTGGCCGGTCTCACCGTCCAGGCCGTGGCGAGGATGGACCACGGTGACGGAGACACGGCGGAGGGTTGAGAGACGACGGTGAACAGGCTCTCTCTCATCGGCCGCACCGGAGGAAGGAAGGCCGGCCCCGGCAGACACTGACCCGCCGAGCCGCCCCGACCCGCCGGCCCGACCCGCGCAGTACGCTCCCGCCGCCCGTGTACCGGCGGCCGGAGCCTACTGCGCAGCAACAGCCCCTCCGTCAGTCGGCGGTCGGGAGGGCCACCAGCGTGTACGGCGTCTCCCCGTAGACGACCGAGGGGTTCGGCTCGGACACGTAGAGGCGGTCCTCGTGCCAGTAGGGCCGGGCCGATATCGACATGCCCGTGCGGACGTCCTCCGGGTACTGGACGACGGTCTTCATCGCTCCGTCCTTCGCGCCGAACTCCACCAGCTCGGGGCCCTTGTCGTTGTCATTGGTGGTTTTGTAGGCCAGGATCCGATCACCACCGGCCGCGGGCAACGGATAGAACGACCTGAACTCGACCGCGTCGGTCTTCCACAGCTCCTTGCCGCTGTTGAGGTCGTAGGCGGCCAGCAGCTCCTTGCTCTTCTCGCCGCTCACGCCGATGACGAAGGTGTCTCCGAAGACGCCCGCCTCCGACCAGGGGCCGCCCAGTGAGTCCTGGGTCATGACGTACTCGGACGGTGTGGCGGGGGAGAACCGGCTGCGCACCTTGCCCGTCTCGTCGTCGAGGGAGAAGAGCGCGTCGCCGTCGTCGCCGTGCCGGAGCAGGACGACGGGAGAGGTCGAGATGACGTCGCGGCCCTCGATCTCGCCGAAGCTGTCCTTGGGGACCTTGTGGTGATACGTCCAACGGGCCCGCCCGGTGACCGGGTCGATCAGCGAGACCTCGTCCCAGTTCTGACCCCAGTCGGGGTCGTCGAAGTCGCTGATGTGGCAGCCACGGACCCGGATCAGGGCCTTGCCGCCGGTGAACTCACCGCTGGGGCAGTCCTGCGTCGCGAACTTCTTCGGGTCCCAGGCCGTCGTGCCGTCGGCGGCCTTCAGAGCGAGCGTCACCTTCGCGGCGTTGACGACGACCACCTCGCCGGCCCGGGCGACCGACACCTTGTCCTTCGATGTGGTGTCACCGGGCTTGAGGTCCTTGTTCCAGAGCTCCTTGCCGGTGCCGAGGTCGTAGGCCACGAGGTGGTCGCAGGCCTTGCCCTCGCCGTAGGCGACGATCCCGATGTCGCCGGAGGAGTTCTCGGGCGCTACGCACGCCTCGCTGCTGTCGCCGGGCAGCGCCGTGGCCCACACCTGCTTGCCGGTGTCGAGGTCGTACGCCTTCACGCCGTTCGGCAGCGTCTGGACCACCGCCTTGTCGGTGAACCAGGTGCCCCGCGTCTTCGCCCCGAGGACCGCGTCGACGTCCTCGCCCCGCTGCTTGGCGGCCACACTCCACAGCACGTTGTTGCTCGCCGAGCCCACCAGCATGTACCAGGCCCCGAAACCGGCCCCGCACAGCACGAGCACGGCCATGACGAGCAGCACGATCATCCCGACCGGCTTCTTCCGCGTGTTCCCGGGCTGGCCCGGGCCGCCGGGGCCGCCCGGGCCGGGATACCCGTACGGCTGCGGGGGCTGGGGCGGGAACCCGTACCCCTGTTGCCCGGGGTGCTGGGGATGGCCGTAGCCCTGCGGGACCCCGTGCCCCGGCGGGGGCGCCTGCCGCGGCCCGCCGTACCCATAGCCGTACGGCCCAGACGGCGGACCCTGCGGCGGCGGACCCTGCGGTGGCGCCCCTTGCGCCGGTACCGGCGGCTGCTGCGGATACGCATACCCCTGCGGAGGAACGGGCGGAGGAACCGGCGGCGGCTGCTGCCCGTACGGCCCGGCGCCCCCCTGGCTGCCGTCTGCGCTCATCAGCTGTTGCTCCTCACGTAACTCGCCCAGGCGGCCTCGAACTCGCTCTCCCCCATGCCGGTGGCCTTGCGCAACTGCTGGTCGAGACGGCTCGGATGGCGGTACTGGTCGGTGACGAACCGGAGAGCCGCGGCCTCGCCGTTCTTCTCGGCCATGAACCGGATGGCCAGGTAACTGACCGTGTAGTTCGTGGAGACCTCGTCCCCGGCCCCGGGGTCCTCGGGCAGCGAGCCGCTGAACTTCTTGCCGGTGACGCCGTTGCGGATGTTCCACGCGCCGAGCTCGCCGTCGAAGCGGAACGCCACGTAGTCGGCGAAGCCCTCCACGACCCACCAGCGGGTGTTGGACTCGGTGGCGAACCCTCCCGAGGCGGCCTCCAGCGGTTGCACGACGGCGTGCGCGAACTCGTGGTGGGAGATCTCCTGGACGAGCTTCGGCCAGTACGTCGCGTTGGTGAAGCGGCTCCCGGACATGTCCATCTTGACCCGGGCGCCGCCGTATTCCAGGTCCTTCTCGTCGCCGCCGAACCCGGCGTCGAAGGTGGGCATCGCCACGCTCTGGCCGGCCTCCCAGTCGACGGACCGCGAGCCGTACAGGGAGGAGTAGGTCTTGCGGTCGGGTTCGAGGACGGTCACGAAGCCCGTGGGGGTCTCGGTGTCCTCGGGACCCTTCGACTTCCACAGCTCGATGTCGTCCTTCGCCGCCTTCTCGATGTAGGGCGCGTAGCGGTCCGTGTCGGCGGCGTGCTTCTTGTTCGAGATCGTCAGCGTGTGGGCCTTCTTGACGACGTGCATGTCCTCGTAGAGGTCCCAGGGAGCCGGGTAGAACACATAGCTCTTGGCTCCGAAGGCACCGGGCGCGGGACCCACCTTGGTGATCCGCGGCTTGGCGTCCTTCGACGCCCGCTTGATGATCCACCGGTACCACTCGGACACCGGCCGGACGTCCACGTCCTGGATCTTGTGGACGAAGGCGACGTCGAGGGCGACCGAGGCACCGTCGCCGTACTCGTCGGTGCTCGTGCCCGTCGTCTCGAGGATCGAGTACTCGGCCTGTGCGAAGGGGATCTTGCGCAGATTCTCGAAGAGGCTCTTCTGCGTGTCCCTGGCCTCGCCGGTGAAGGGAGCGAGATACGTGTCCTCCGAACCGCTCCGCAACGCCTGGCTCCGGCCGTCCAGCAGCTCCTGGATGTCGTCGGGGCTCAGCAACTGCTCGCCCTGCGCGTTGCCCGCCGCGGTGGGCAACGCGTCGCCGCCGAAGGCCTGGTAGGCGGCAAGTCCGCCGATGCCGAGAACCGCGAGCACGGCCAGGACGACCACGGCGATGACGGCCTTCTTCAGGCCCTTGCCGCCCTGGTCACCGCCGCCTCCGCCGGGAGGCTGCGATTGCGGGTACGGGTACGGCGTGTGGGGCGGCCCCGGCCAACCCGGAGCCGTGGCGGGCGGTTGCGGCGGATGGCCGTAGTGACCTGGCGCGGCCTGGGGCGGGTACGGCACGCCGGCCTGTTGCGGCGGCCACCCGCCCTGCTGCGGTGGATAGGCGCCGCCCGGCCCTCCGGGCGGCGGAGGGTAAGACATGAACTCGGTCCCCCATGAGTCTCGATGATGCGTGGGGGCCCGCAGAGAAATGGAGCATGACGCTCAAGTGATCAACAGTTCCCCCGTAATGCTCATGACACCCTATAAGGGCGTCGCTTCCGGTCAATGCCGCGCGCCCTCGTCCACCGAGGTCTTCGACGCGGCGGAGCCGGATACGCGGCGTCTCACCCCGCCCGAAGCGCGTCCGGCCTCAGCTGTACGGCGTACAGACCCTCGGGGTCACCGACGAGGAGCCGCCCCTCGGGTGTGAGCGAGAGGGCGGTGCACGGTCGCAGCAGGGGCAGGACGCGCACGGTCCCGGAGAGGACGTGCCACAGGTGCAGTTCACCGTCGCTCCAGGCCACGGCGAGCACCGGACCGGCCGGGGCGGGGGCCGCGGCGAGGGCGGTGACCCGATACCGGCGCTGCTGCACCGGGACGGGCATCGGCTCGGCGGAGGACGCCTCCCACAGCCGCACCGAGCCGTCCGACGCGGCACTGAAGGTGAGGGTCAGCCCGTCGGCGGTGTCGACGCAGGTGGCGGCGGTGACCGGATGCTCGTGCACCCGGCAGGTGGGCGGGGCGTCCTGATAATCGCGCAGGGACCACACGTGGACCGTGCCGCCCTGGTCGCCGACGACGGCGTACGGCCCCTGCGGGCCACCGTTGCCGAGCGCGCTGACCTGGGACTCCTCGTCGGCGAGGGCGGCCGCGCCATGGTGCTCGGCGATGTGCCCGAGCACGAACGCCGCGGTCGGGTCGTCCTCGGGCGCGAGCGGCAGCAGCGCGCCGGACCGGTCTAGCAGCAGCACCGAGCGGGCGTCGCGCGGGGCGACGGAGTCCGGCCGTACGAAGGGCAGTGGGAAACCGGCATCCCCACGCACCGCCTCACGGTCTGCCCCATGGTCTGCCCCACGGACCGCCCCAGCGACAGCCTCGGCCGGTGCACCGCTGTCCACCTCGTACGTCCGTGACCGCCCCGTGGCATCGGTCGCCAGCACCCGTCGCTCCTCGCCCGGCACCAGGGCGAGCGCGCTCACCGCGAGGCCGGGCCGGGCCCACGCCGTGGTCCACCAGTGGCGCTCGGCGAGGGGCTGAAGGTACTCGGCCAGGGCCGGGTCCGTGTCCACGGCGGCGGTGTGCAGCAGGGCGGCCCGTTCGGCGCTGTCGGAGTGATACGCCGTCAGTTCGGGTGCCGCACGCCTCCACACCTCGCGCAGCCGCCCGGGTACGGGGATGCGCTCGTCGGCGAGGAGGGCGGTGAGCGCGGCGGCCGAGCCGTGGACCAGGAAGCCGGGGTCGGTCAACAGGTCGCGCACGGCGGCCCCTTGGTCCGCGGTGCGCAGTGCCGCGTCGAGGATGTGGCGGCGGACCGGGTCGGGCGCACGGGACCAGTCCGGGCGGCCGCCGGAGGTGTGCGGGACCGCAGCGAGGAGCTCCGGGTACGGGGTTCCGCCGCCCTGGAGGTCCGTGTACGGCGTCCCGCCGCCCAGCTCGATGACCTCCGCGCCGTCCCCCGGCAGCAGCTCGCGGTCGCCCACCTCGACCGCCGCGCGCACATGGGGCAGGGACAGCAGCGGCTCCAGCACCTCGGCGACCAGGGTCTCCGGTGCCGCCGCCGACAGATCCGCGGGGCCCGCCCCTGCCCGGTGCAGGTCGGGTACGAGGAGCAGCAACGGACGCTCGTCCAGGGCCACTTGGTCCAGCAGACGGGCCGGGGACTGGGGGCCGTAACCGAGCTGGCGCCCCAGTTCCCAGGCGAAGGTCTCGGCGGTCAGCCCCTCGGAGGGGACCGTGGCATGGACCGTGATCCCCGGCCGCTCGACCGTCCCGGCCAGGAACCAGGCGAGCAGACGGCTCTTGCCGCTGCCGCCGGCGCCGCGCACCAGGCACAGCCGGGGCCGGGCCCCGCTGCCGTCGGCCGCCCAGGCGAGCAGTCGCTGCCCGAAGGGTCGGTCGGCCTCGTCGATCGGTGGCCAGGAGGCGATGTCCGCAGTGACGGCACCAACGGTCATGACGTGCTGAATCCCCTCCACCAGGAACCTCGCTTCGCTCTGCTGTGGCTACTGGGTGCCCTGGGCGGCTGCCTCGCGCAGCTGCCGGATGCCCTCCGCGCGGGACTCCGCCGTCTCCCCGTAGGGGAAGTTGTGCGTCAGCTGCGCCTCGGGGAAGACCTGTCCGAGCCACAGCGCGCAGTAGTGGCCCGGCAGGAAGCAGGCCTCCAACTCGGTGTGCACACGCAGCACTTGCTCCGGCTCGACGCCCGCGGCCCGCAGCCGGGCCCACAACCGCTCCTCCGGGTGGACGCCGATGTCGCCGGCCTGCGTGACGATCTGCTTCTCGCCCTGGTCGTTCACGATCTCGAAGGCGGTGAACCACTCCGCGCTCGCGGTGTCCCGGATGTCGTCCAGGACGAGCGGCCACCAGTGCTCCCGCCCCTCGAACGCCCGGGGATCGAGGGTCCGCAGCCGCTGCTCCAGCTCCGCGTACGCGGCGGACGCCTGCTGCGGCTCGTCGGTGCCGAGGATCGCGGCGAGGGCTTGGTCGAGCGCGACGAGCGACTGGGCGAACGCCTCCGGAGTGGCGTTCACGAACCTCGACTCCTCGGTCCAGTCGAGGAGTACGGCCCGTACGACCCCCTCGTGATCGGCGCAGATCTCGAACCCGCGGTCGGAGCCGAGCCGCGCCCACTGCCGGCACTCGTCCAGCACGACCGTACGGCCGACGGACTGCGCGAATTCCTGCAGCAGCAGGGGGTCGGACTCGGCCGTCGCGAAGTACGGTCCGACCGCCAGGGGGAGGGCGAGCTGCGCGAGCCGCCGGACGCTCTCGGGGGCGCCGGCCGGGTCGGTGACCGCACCGGTCCCGAACTGCCGGATATCGCTGTCGTTCATCGCCCTACCTCGCCTCGGGTTCGGCGACATATTCGAGAATGTCGTGCCACCGGGAATGACCCACTTCCAGCGCGGCCGGATCGATTTCCCTCATCTGTCCGGTGAGCCGTCGCGCCGCTCCCTCCGGATCGAGCGACTCCAGTTCCGACTCGAAGTCGTAATGGGGACGCTCTTTCTCCAGCAGGTACAGGAAATGGGCGAAAGAATTGATGTCCTTGTTCAGCGGATAGATCTCGGACTCGTCGCCGGGGAGGCAGTAGACGGTCCCGGTAACCCCGTCGAGAGCGATGTCGTCGTACGGGACCATGCCGAGGAGAAGCCAGCCCTCGGCGCCCTCGGGCAGGTCGGTCCACCGCTCGCGCAGGTCGGCGTAGCAGTCGCCGAGCGTCCTCACCTGCTCCGGAGTCCCGTCCACCAGGTCGAACCAGGGATTGGGGCGGGCCGGAATGCCGACGTCACGAAGGAAGCGCGCGCTCGGTTCGTGCTGGATGACCGCCACCACCACGGCGGAATACGTGGTGAGCTCTTCCGGGCCGAACTCGGACTCCAGGGTTGCCCGGTCGATGGGGGGTGTCATCCAGTGACCTGCCTGCCTTGCGAATGAGAGGAGTGCTCGATGCTAGCACGTACGCTATTTGCCCCGGTTCACCTTGAGTCGATCCAGGTAATTCATCATTTCCGCGTTTCCCTGGGCTCTGGATTCCTTTGTGTTTCCGTAATCGATACTGTGGGTGACATCGACGTGTGAAAGTCTTTCCCTCATCCACGCGCTGCAGTTCGGTGCGGACGAACAGGGGGCTCGTTCCGTGTACAGCTCGGTCATGCGACCGCCCGCCCCGTCCCGGAGGACCGGGAAGCCGATCATGCGCTCGGAGTGACGGAATCCCGAACTGCGCGCGACCAGGATGAAGTCGCCGTCGTCCTGCTTGTTGCTGTTGAGGCGCGCCGCGGCGTAGTTGTTGCTCTCGAACTTGTCCTGCCCGTTGACCTGCTTGTGATTGCCGTAGCTCTTGTCCGAGTGGCGGGCCAGTTGGACGGCCTGGGACAGCGGCGTGCTCCCGAGTTCCACCTGGGTCGAATTGCTGAGAGGACGCGGCCGCTCCTTGCCCTGGAGCTTGAGGTTCGCCTCGCCCGGCAGCGGTCGTCCGGCGTTGTCGCCGTCGAGCCGCAGGCCGATGCGGTCCCGGTCCTCCTGGTTCAGCTTGTCGGTCCCGCCGTCCGTCCTCAGCCGCTTGAGCGTTCCGTCGTCCCCCATGAGGTACATGGGCGTCTTGCCGTCATTGCCCTTCTGGAGCTGCTTGAGGGACAAGGCGGTCTCGTCGTCGTTGTCCCGGTGGCGCTTGGCCATCTGCTTCAGGCCGCCGGTCATGTTCTCGTCGAGGTGCGAGGCGGACCGCTTGACGCCCTTCTCGATGCCGTCGATGACCTGGTCCAGCATGGCGTTGGCGGCGTCGGCGATCGCGTCCTTGCCCTTGGTGCGGCCGTGCGTGGACTTGGCGCGCGACAGCTTGCCGCCCGCCCCGTCGCGGATCTTGCCGCCCGCGCCCTTGAGCTGCGTGCCGGCCCGGTCGTAGGACTCCAGGTCCATGCTGAACTGGCCGCCGCCACCGCCCGAACTGCCCGAGCCGCCTCCGCCGTCCGCGCCGGCCAGCTGCATCGACCCGCCGGAGCTCCCGCCCGCACTCGCGAGCTGCATGCCGCCCGACTTCGCGGCGTCGACGCCCTCGCCGAAGCCCTCCCGGCCCGACTTCGCGGTCTGGCCGAGGTCGACACCGTGCTGGGTGCCGAGCGCGTTGCCGCCGATCTGGACCACCAGGTCTCCGGCCATGTTGCCGAGCGCCTGGTAGACCGGGCCCATCGCGACGTCCATCACGCGCGAGACGACCTCTTCGCAGACCTCTTCGAAGATGCGCTTGACCGCGATCCGGGTGGCCTGGGTCCCCGCGATGCCGCCCAGTGTCGACAGGCCCAGGGTGACGGGGGCCGCGGCGATCGCCGCCACGATCTCGGCCGCCAGGATGCCCAGTTGCACGATGGCCGCCAGCTTGGCGCCCTCGATCAGCACGGCCACCCCGTCCAGCGCGGTCGCCGCCATCCGCCCCGCCTCGGCGAGGTTGGTCAGGTGCGTGCCCTTGACGAGGTCCCAGTGCTTCTCCAGCGCCTGGATCGCCAGACCCTCGTTGGTCCCGATCAGATCGGCGATCGCCGCATGGGCGTCGGCGGCTCCGTCGTCGATGTCGTCGGCGAACTCCCGCATGGCCTGGGCCATGTCGCGGTAGTCGTCCTCGTCGACATTGGGCCAGCTGATGCCTATCAGGTCCAGGGCCGCATCCAGCTCGCTCGGCAGGACAACACCCACAAGGGCCCCCGTTCGAAAGTTACTTCGAAGAACTTAACTTTGAACGAATCGTGGAACAAGTTGACGCTGACTCACATGACCGGATCTGGAGCCCAGTTGGCGCAGACCTTCCTCCCGCACGGTGGCCGCCGGGGGCGGAAATCCGTCGCGCCCGTGCGGGGGAAGCCGTTAGCCTCCGCGAGAGCGTGGAGGGCCGCGCGACCGCGAGGGGAGCCGGGCATGGGGAACGACCGCATACGCACCGACCGTCTGGGTGTACTGCTGGACCAGTTCGACTGCGTCAGGGAGCGGGCGCAGGTACGGCTGGAAGGGCTCGGCGACGAGGAGTTCCTGTGGGAGCCGGTGCCCGGCTGCTGGTCGATCCGGCGCCGGAGCGAGGCGGTGACCCCAAGGGCGTACGGTCCCGGCGAGTGGCTGCTCGACCAGGGTGCCCCGGACATCCCGGCGGGGGAGTACGCCGAGGTCGCCCGGCAGGCCGCCGACGGCATGAGCGTCGCCAAGATCGCCGAGGACTGGAGCGTCAGCGTCGAACGGGTCGAGGAGGTCCTCGCCCACACCGGCCCGGTGGATCCCGACGTCAGCCCGGTCACGACCATCGCGTGGCGACTCGGCCACCTGCACTCCTGTTTCGCGGGCGAGTGGGAGTGGACCTTCGGTGAACGCCGTACGGACCCCAAGCAGTTGGTCGACTTCACGCCCTCGGCCGCTCTTGCCCTCGACCGGTTCTGGTCACTGCTCGACCGCTGGCGCGAGGACGTCGGCAAGGTGACGGAGGAACAGCTCGACACGGTCGGCTTCTCGCAGTACCCCTACGGCTCCGCCCCCGACGACCCGTACATCGCCGTGCTGTGGGGATCCAACCTGGAACTCATCCACCACATGGCGGAGATCTCGCTGCTCCGCGACTTGTGGCAGGCCCGGTTCTAGGCTGCCGGACAGCGGCGGTGACGCCGCCACGTCCGTGTCCCGGCGTGCCGTATCGGCCGCGCACCGGTCGTTCCCGGATGCCACGGTGTGCCGCAGGCTGTGGCCGTGAACGCGATCGCACGGGAGCCTGAAAGCCGACGGGGAAAGTCTCGTGGATGTTCTGTGGACGAGTCGTTCCCGGATCGGTTGGCGCCGACCGCCCCCGCGACATCGTCGACCGGGTTTTGAGAGTCTGTCGATCGTCATCGTCAACGGCATCGACAGTTGGACGGCCATGAATCACAGCAGCCAGGAATGGGCCTCGCAGGCTCAACCGCAGGGGCAGCCGCAGTACCCACCGCAGACCCCGAACCCGCACGGGCAGGCGCACGCTCCGGCGGAGACCCTCATCGAGGTCCCCAACAAGAGGCTGCACAAGTACGACAAGGTCAAGCCGGGGGAGCAGACCGTCACCATCCGCCAGGCCGGCCCCGGCACGAACGGCGAACCGCTCGCGTACGTCCACGTCCCCCAGGACGCCCCCAAGGGCGGACGCAGTGCCCGGCCGCCGTTCACCGTGAGCGGCCCCGACGGCGAGCCGCTCAGCTCGGTGCGCTCCGTAGGCCCCGGCGTCTACGAGGTCTACGGCGGTGACGGCGCCCCGATCGGCAGGATCACCCGGCGCGGCGGACGGACCCTGCCGTGGCCGCGGCGCGTGCACTGGAGTGTGCAACCCGCTCAGGGCGGCGAACCGCTGGCCGGCGAGGTCGGCACCCGGAAGGCGTGGGCGGTGTTCGTACTGATCTCGCCGCTGTACTTCGTGTGTTGGGCGGTCATGGCCGCGCAGGGCGCGATCTGGCTGCTCCTCGGCGAGAAGGGCGAGGCGAAGAAGGAGGCCGCCTGGGAGATGGAACCCCCGACGTGGACGCGGTGGCGTCACTCGGGTGGGCCGGAAACCGTCATCGAGTACCAGACGGGCCGTAAGTACCGTCTCGCCTCACCCCGGCTGGACCACCGGCTGGCATACGCGCAGGCCGTCCTGCACGTATGGGACCGCGCATAGCATGTGCACGCCACAAATTGGCGACAGCGAACGCCGGTAGGTAGGCCGAAAGTTACTGCTCCGATAGTCTGACCGGCGATCACCGATCACGCTACGGGGAGGCACACGGCGATGGCGGATTTCCAGATCAATGTCGATCGTATGAAGACCCTGATCAACAGGTTGGACCAGGTGGACGACCGCATGCGCGGCGCCCAGGAGCGGCTGAACAAGGTCGGTCCCAAGGGTCTGGGCACGGACGGTCTCGACAACGCCTGCGACGGCTTCCAGGACGACTGGGGCGACGGCATCAAGCGGATCGCCGACGGCGCCAAGCAGCTCCACGAAGGCCTGCAGAAGACGCTCGAGTCGTACCAGACGACCGACCAGGATTTGCAGAAGGGCTTCAGTCAGAAGTAGCCCGTACCACCGCTCCGACAATTCGTACACGCACAGGCATACGCACACAACGGGGAGAAGACGATGGGGATGTTCGACGATGCCGGCTGGCCCGGGCTGACGTTCAACCCGGCCAAGGGCGACCTGCACACGATCGAGTCGCTGGCGTACGACGTCAAGACGGTCGGCGACGAGCTCGACGAGATGCGCGAGATGCTCGTCGGCATCGGCAAGACGGACGGGATCTGGGACGGCGAGGCCGCCAAGAAGTTCCAGGACAAGGTCGGCGAACTGCCCAAGTACCTTCAGCAGGGCCACGAGTCGATGAACGCCTGCTCCAGGGCGCTCAAGGGCTGGCACGACGAACTCGAGACCATGCAGCGCCAGGCCAAGAACCTCGAGGAGCGTGCGGTCGAGGCCCGCAAGCGGCTCGACCAGAAGAACGACGACGTCGAACGGGTCAACGTCAAGATCGAGGGCGCGCAGTTCCAGCAGCTCACCGAGCAGCAGGCCAAGGCCCTCTCGGAGGAGGCCGACTCCGCCACGCGCGCGGCCCAGGACGCCGCGACCGACCTCAAGCTCCTCATCCAGAACGCCGAGGCACTGCGCAAGTACTGGGAAGAACAGGCCGCGAAGGCCGAGAAGGCCATCCGCGAGGCCGCCAGGAACCGGCCGCCGGACATCAGCATCTGGGACAAGATCACGAGTGGCCTGAAGGGCGCCTGGGACGGCTTCAAGAACTTCCTGATCGACAACGCGGACCTGTTCTCGACGATCTCCGCCGCGCTCGCCGCCGCCGCCATCGTCGTCAACGTCATCCCGGTCGGTGGTCAGGTCGCCTCGGCCATCCTGGGCGCGGGTTCGGTGGCGTTCGCCGGCGCGGCGATGGCCGGACACTGGATGGGCGGCGCCCCGATGTGGAAGGTCGGTCTTGACGCGCTCGGTGTGATCCCCGGTGTCGGCGGCGCGGGCAAGGCGCTGTTCTCCGGAGGCAAGGCGCTTTTCACCGGAGCGCGGGAAGCCGGGGCGATCGCCTCCGGCGCCAGGACGATGATGAACCAGATCAAGAACCCCATGAGCACGAAGGTCATCAACTGGGGACTGGGCAAGTTCGGCAAGGCCGTCGACCCGTCGCTCATCACCGGCGGCGTCAAGGGCTTCTCCACCGGCTTCGGCATCGGCCACCTGCTCTTCGGCGGGGACGACGGCGGCAGCAGCCAGCCCGCGGTCTCGACCCAGCCGGCCCCGGCCACCGGCCAGCCCCGGCCCACCCCCGAGGTCACGACGATGCCGTGGCCGGCCTCGGGTGACAAGTTCCACCAGACCCTGGCGGCCTGAGCGTCATGACCGAACTCACCACTGCCGCCCCGGCCACGGAGGCGGAGAAGCCAGGGCTCCACGTGGGATGGGTGGTCCCACCGTTCTTCCACGAACTCCCCCTGGGGACGGACGACGTCGAGGAGGCGGGCGAGCAGCTCTACGCGACGGTCCAGAAGGTCCTGCCGGGCGGCACGGACCAGGACCGGTTCCGTATGTTCGTCACCTACGCCGGCCTCCTCGACGATCTGCGGGACGCGGGAGCGGTGTACGCGGGCTTCTGCAACCTGGACTTCGACGGCCGCCCCAGCACCGCCACCGTCGCCGTGTACCGGATGCCGCTGCACGACATCACCGCCGAGGACGTGCTCTCGGAGGCCCTCACCGGCCTCCAGCGCGCCTACCCCGACGACGACGTCCGGATCAGCACCCTGCCCTCCGGCAAGGGTGACGCCCGGGCCGTCGTACGGATCGGCCAGGCCCCCTTCACCCTGGCCGCCGAGGCCTCTCCCACCGGCGAGCCCCTGGAAGTGCCGCGCGGACAGATACAGGTCTACATCCCGCTGCCCAACAACGCGGACCTGCTGGCGTTCGAGCTCTCCACGCCCTGCATGGAGGACTGGGACTTCTACTCGGAGCTCTTCGCGACGATCGTCCGGACCCTGGACTGGGCGACGGAGGAGCAGGCCGCGATGGAGGCCGCGCTCTCCCAGGCCCAGCCGGTCCCGGACGTGACACCCGAACCGGCCATGGTCCAGGAGCTCTACTCCTTCTCCAGCCGGGTCCTGGACGGCCTCGGTGTGCGGGGCAGGATGGACGAGGGCAACGCGGTGACCTCGGTGACCTGCGCCGACTGCTGGTCCAAGGGCCTGACGACGGTGTGCACGGCCTGCCATCGCTGGCAGATCGACGGTGTCCCGGACGAGCAACTCGCCTCCGCAGTGGGCCGGTTGGACGCGGTCTTCCAGGGTCAGGGCTGGCTCAAGCTGGCGGGGACACCGGGGGAGAGCGTGTCCCTGGCCGCGGACAGCGGCTCGGGCCACCGTGTCAACGTCACACTGATCCATGGCCGGCAGCGGCTCGTCGTCGAGGTCGTCGCCCCGTGCACCCGCACGGTGCGCGGGCCGGGCGACTCCGTGTTCGGATAGCGGAGGCGGTTCCAGCATGAACGTGAACTCCGACCGCCTTCTGCCGATCGGCGCCCGCGCGCTGTCGGCGGATCCCCGACTCGCCGTCGCCGTACGGGACTTCGGCAGCACGTACGGCTACGACTACTTCGACGACGAGACGGTCGGACGGACCCTCGCCGAACACGAGGCATCCCTGCGCCGAGTCGCGCGCGGAGGGCTTGTCTGGGCCGGCTCCCTGGCGACCGCCGTCGGCATCGTCTGGCTGGTGTGGGTCGCCTCCCGCAAGCCGGACGACATGGTCGTCGCCGTGGCACCCCCGGTCGCCGTACTGGTCCTGGCGCTGGCCGCGTTCGTTGTGGTCAATCTCCAGGGCAGGCGCAAACTCCGCCACCCCTTCCTGGAGGGATACCGCCACGTCCTCGCGGCGGCGCTGGCGCACGGCGCGCCCGTGACCTACGTGCCCGCGTGGCTGACGGGCCGCGGCGGTGGTCAACTCGACGTGGCCCCGCTGCCGTCGTACGCCGCGCCGGCCGGGGGGCCGCCCAGCGGTGCCCGGGCCACCTCCGTCGTGCCGCCGCCCAAGCCGGCCGAGGTCGAGGAGTACGAGCGGATCGCCGACCACGGAGGCTGGCACGACGAGGCGGGCTGGACCCTCGTCGTCGCCGGAGCAGTCGGCGTGGGCTACGCCGTGGTCAAGGACCTGCCCGCGGCGTACGCGGCCGTACTGCTCATCGGCCTCGGCATCTGGACGTGGGTGGTCGGCCACCGCCTCGGCAGACGCCAGCGGGAACTGTCCCGGCAGGCCCGCCTCTACCTCGACGAACTGACCAGTGCCCAGGCGGCCGGTGCCCCCGTGCACGAACTCTCCCCACCACTGCGCAAGCTCCTGGACACACGGCTCTGACAGGCAGCACGCATACGACGGTGGCGGCACCCTCCCCGGACGCCGCCACCGCCGTACCCGCAACCGCTCAGCCCCTCAACCGCCCCGGCCTGCGCTGGGCCACTCCGAACAGCCGCCGCGGTCCTGGTACGGCGACGACGCCCAGGAAACGCGGGTCGCCCGCGAACCACACCTCGCCGACCTCGCCCGACCTGACCTTCCGGACCCAGTCCGGGAGTTCGGGGTCCGTGAAGGAGAAACGGGTGGTGCCGTTCTTCGCGATCGAGGCGGCCCCGGGCACCGACTGCCAGCGGCCGTGCGGCGCCAGGCCTGCCGGGTCGCCTGGTCCTCGTAAGCCGACTTCGTGAGGGGAACGTCCACTGCGTTTGACTCCACCGGGATCAGCCGAAGACCGCGCGCACGGACGCCTCGACCTCGGACTCGGGAATCCGGGCCTCGACAGCCGTCGTCGTCAGCGTGACGACCGCGAGGTTCCGCCCGTCCGGGAAGGGCAGATACGCGGTCGCCTCGTACAGGGAACGCTGCCGGGAGTCGGCCTCCGCCGGCTTCTCTCCCGGCAAGAGCGTTCCCTCACAGAACTGAAGAGGGGCGGACCCGGACACGGCCCGCCCCTCCGCCAAGCCGACTCAGCTCTCCGGCAGGTATCCCGTCTGGACGAGCTGCCCGCTCGACCGGCGGGAAATGAACTGGCCACGGCCCTGAGGCATCGGGGCGGCCTTGATGTTGTTGAACACCGGGCCCTCCGACGGGTCGCCGGACAGCACGATGCCCTGCGCGCCGAGCTCCTTGATCCGGGTGAGGACCGGCTCGAAGGAGGAGCGCGAGGCACCCGACGTGGTGCGGGCCAGGATGATGCGCAGACCCAGGTCACGCGCGAACGGCAGGTACTCCAGGAGCACCGACATCGGGTTGCCCATCGACGAGGCGACGAGGTCGTAGTCGTCGATGAAGATGAACGCGTCCGGCTCGTTGTACCAGGAGCGGTTGCGCAGCTGGTCCGGCGTCACGTCCGGGCCCGGCATCCGGCGGCTCATCGAGCCGGCCAGCGACTCCATGACCTCCTGGAGCTGCGGACCCGAGGCGCAGTACTTGTACATGTGGCTCTCGGGCATCTGGCCGAGCAGCGCGCGCCGGAAGTCCGAGACCACGAACAGCGCCTTGTTGGGCTGGTACCGCTCCGAGATCTGCTTGGCCATGAACCGCAGCAGCGAGGACTTGCCGGACTCGCTCTCGCCGTAGACGACGAACAGCGGGTCGGTCTCGAAGTCCACGAAGACCGGCGAGAGGGTGAGCTCGTCGACACCGACCGCGATACCGCGGCTGCCGAAGTCGCCGCCGCCGGGCAGCTCGGACGCGGGCAGCATCGTCGGCAGCATCCGCACCTTCGGGGCCGTAGGGCCCTGCCAGGCGCTGTTGACGCTCTGCACGAGGTTCGCCATGCCGTCGGCGAGGTCCTCCACCTGCGTCGACCCGTCGATCCGGGGCGTGGCGGCGAGGTAGTCCAGCTTGTCCGGGGACAGACCGCGGCCGGGCTTGCCCATCGGCACGTTCTCGGCCCGCTTGCGGTCGAACTCCGACTCCATCGCGTCACCGAGCCGCAGTTCGAGCCGGCTGAGGATCTGGTCGCGCAGCGCGGGCCGCATCTCGGTGTACCGGGTCGCGGTGATGATCAGGTGAATGCCGAAGCCGAGACCACGGGTCGCGATGTCCGCGATGACCGGGTCGAGCATCTCGTAGTCGTTCTTGAACGTCGCCCAGCCGTCGATGATCAGGAAGACATCGCCCCACTGCTGGTCGGGGTAGTGCCCCTGCGCCCGGCGGGAGCGGAAGGTGTTCATGGAGTCGATGCTCTTGGAGCGGAAGAACTCCTCACGGGCGCTCAGGATGCCGTGCACCTCCGCGACCGTACGACGCACCTTCTCCTGGTCCAGACGGGAGGCCGCGCCGCCCATGTGGGCCAGGTTCTCCAGCGCGAGCATGCCGCCACCGCCGAAGTCGAGGGCGTAGAACTGCACTTCGGCCGGGGTGTGGGTGAGCGCGAACGACGTGATCATGGTGCGCACGAGCGTCGACTTGCCGGACTGCGGACCGCCCACGATCAGCGCGTGACCGGCGCTGCCCGACAGGTCCGCGTACATCACGTCACGGCGCTGCTCGAAGGGCTTGTCGACCAGGCCGACCGGCACGGTCAGCTTGCTCTGGAGGTGGTAGCCCTCGGCGTGCAGACCGCGCTCCGGGCTGATGTTGAGGGCGGGCAGCACCTGGTCGAGGCTGAACGGCTCGTCCAGCGGCGGCAGCCACACCTGGTGGGCGGGCGGACCCTGACCGTCCAGGCGGCTGACGATGACGTCGAGGACGGTGTCGGCGAGCGCGTCGTCGACCTGGGCGCTGCGGGTCTCCGGCTCCGGCTCGGTGAGGATGCGCACCGGCACCGGCGCCGCGGTGAACAGCACGGGGGAGCGGTCGATCCGCCCGCCGCCCTGCGCCATCGGCCCGTTCGGCCGGTAGGTGCCCGACACGTACGCGGCCTTGAACTGCACCATCGTCTCGGTGTCGTACTTGAGGATACCCGCGCCGGGAACGTTCGGCAGGTGGTAGGCGTCGGGCACGCCGATCGCCGTACGGGACTCGGCCGCCGAGAAGGTGCGCAGACCGATGCGGTACGACAGGAAGGTGTCGAGGCCGCGCAGCTTGCCCTCCTCCAGACGCTGCGAGGCGAGCAGCATGTGCACACCCAGCGAACGGCCGATCCGGCCGATCTGGATGAACATCTCGATGAAGTCCGGCTTGGCGGCGAGGAGTTCGCTGAACTCGTCGATGATCAGGACGAGCGAGGGCAGCGGTTCGAGCGCGGCACCGGCGCCACGGGCCTTCTCGTAGTCGGTGATGTTCTGGTAGTTGCCCGCCTGCCGCAGTAGTTCCTGACGGCGATTCAGCTCACCGGTGATGGAGTCGCGCATGCGGTCGACGAGGGTGAGCTCGTCGGCCAGGTTGGTGATGACCGCGGAGACGTGCGGCATGGAACCCATGCCGGTGAAGGTGGCACCACCCTTGAAGTCCGCGAGGACGAAGTTGAGCGTCTCGGAGGAGTGGGTCACCGCGAGGCCGAGGACCAGGGTGCGCAGCAGTTCCGACTTACCGGAACCGGTGGCGCCGACGCACAGACCGTGCGGGCCCATGCCCTCCTGCGAGGCCTCCTTGAGGTCCAGCATGACCGGGTCGCCGCTCTCGCCCAGACCGATCGGCACCCGCAGCCGCTCGTGCAGGGTGCGCGGCCGCCAGGTGCGCGAGACGTCCACGCTCGCCGCGTCACCGATCTGCATGAGGTCGGTGAAGTCCAGGTTCGCCAGCAGCGGTTCGTCCGCGTCGGCGGCACCCAGACGCAGCGGCGCGAGCTGCCGGCCCAGCGACTCTGCCTGCGCCTGCGACAGCACGTCGGGGACACCGGTGAAGACACCCGTGCCCGCCTCCAGCTCCATGGCCTCGGGCCACACCCGCACCGACAACGAGCCGCGCGCCTCGTCGAGTTCACCGGGCACCACCTCGAGGATGGTCACGCCCTGCAGGCCCTCCGCCGAGGCGAGCACCGAGTCCGCGGGCACCCCGCCGCCGTCGAGGACGACGACCACGTGCGGCTGGTCGAGGACCGGCGAACCGTCCCGGCTCCAGCGGGGGCGGCCCTCCAGCTGGTGGGCGATCATCTCCTCCAGCTCGCCGAGGTCGTAGCAGAGCAGACGGCGGCTGCCGGCACCGTCGGACTCCTTGTGCTGCATGTGCGGCAGCCACTTCGTCCACTCCCAGTCCACCGCCGCGCCCGGCGAGGCCACGACCGCGATCACCACGTCCTCGGGCGAGTGCAGCGAGGCCAACTGGCCGACCACGGACCGGGTCTGGCCGTAGACCGTCTCGGCGTCGCCGGAGATCGTCACGTGGTAGAAGGAACGCAGCCCGATCGCCAGCGGGAGGTCGCCCAGCGTGCCGTAGCTCGCGATGAACTGCTGCATCGCGTGGGCGGTCAGCGGCTCCAGCTCGTCCACCGGGGCGGTGTCGGGGGCGACCAGCGGCGTCGCCAGCTGCTGCGGGCCGAGGCCGATGCGCACCTGCGCGAAGTCCGGGTCCGTGGAACGGCGTTCCCACAGCCGCGAGCCCTCGGCGACCAGCGCCCACAGCTGCTCGGGCGCCGGGTGCAGGTAGTACTGCGCGTCCCGCTGCTTGTGCACCGTGCGCCGCACCTCACGGCGCTTCTGCGCCAGGTACTTGAGGTAGTCGCGGCGGGCCTCGGCCATCTGACCGGAGGGTCCCTTGCGCGCCCGCACTATCTGGGCGACCAGCATGGCGACCGTGGACGCCATCATCATCATGCCCATGATCTTCATGAAGCCCTGGGCACCGGGCATGAAGAAGAACGCCGCCGACGACCCCATGCCCAGCATGGGCAGCAGGTTCATCAGCAGGCTGTCGTCCTCGGTACGAGGGAGTTCGGGAGGGGACTCGAGCTTGACCTCCTCACTCGGCACCTCCGGCGGGTAAACCCGCGGCGGGCGCTTGACGATGACAACGCTCACCGATCCACCAGTCCTTCACGCAGTCGCAATGTCGAAACCGCCCCCGTCGTGACGGCCCCCGTAACGTTCGTCGACCCATGGGGCTCAGCCCACTCATGAGTCGGGCGTTGATCCTACTGTTCTGCGGGGCCGTTGAGCCGATAGGGGATGAGGAGATGCCGCAAGGGGACGGTAGGGTGACGCTCCAAACCAAGCGCGGAGCGGGAATCGCCCTGGCAAACCGCGACGAATCACCGAGTACTGGACTAGGGGGAACCGTCAGGTGAGTACGGTTTCAGCAACCGGATTCTGCCGGGTCACGGTGGCGGCACCGAACAGCCGGATCGATGTGGCACTTCCCGAGGACGTGCCGCTCTCTGACGTCTACCCGGAGATCCTGCGGCTGTCGGGACAGACTCCCGAAGAGGCCGCTCCGACCGGGTACAACCTCGTACGCAGGGACGGCTCCGTCCTCGATGACGGCCGCTCGCTCTCCGAACAGCAGATACGCGATGGCGAATTGCTGCTTCTGCGGCCGTTCGCGGACTCGCTGCCGCCCGCCGTCTTCGACGACGTCGTCGACGCCGTGGCCGCGGCCGTCGAGGCCGACCGGCGCAGCTGGAACGACGGCATGATGCGCGTCATCGGCCTGACCGCCGGCGCGCTCCTGCTGACCATGATGGCGCTGGCGCTGTGGTTCTCGGAGCCGCTGCGCCACGACATGAACGGTCTGCCGGGCGTCATCGCCGGCGTCACCGGCATCGTCCTGGTCGCCCTCGCGGCCGTACGCGCGCGGGTCTACGACGACCACCACGCGGCCGTGGCCCTCGGCATCGCCTCGCTGCCGCACCTGCTGGTGGGCGGCTCGGGGATCATGGGCCTCGACGCGGGCGAGGGTCCCGGACGGCTGCAGCTCCTCATCGCCTTCGCCGTGGTCCTCGTCGCCTCGGTGCTGCTGGTGCTGATGCTGCCCCAGAACGACGCGCCCTTCATCGCCGTCGCGTTCGCCTCCGGCGTCGGCGTCCTCGCCACCTTCACCGCGATCGTCACCGAGGCCGAGCCGCGTGAGACCGCCGCCGTCACCGCCGTGGTCATGGTCGCCGTCATCGGCTTCCTGCCCGGTTGGTCCGCCCGCTTCTCCCGGCTGCCCATCGGCTTCCGCTCGCCCGACCAGATCGCCAAGCGCGGCCGCGCCGAGGACCAGCAGGAGCAGGAGCCGGTCGACTACCAGCTCATCACCGACCAGGCCCGCCGCGGTCACGAACTGCTGCTCGGCCTCGTCGGCGGCTGCGCGATCGGCGGCGTCGCCTCCGCCGGTGTGGTGCTCGGCTTCTCCACCAGCGGCTGGGCCCAGCTGCTGTCGCTGGCGGCCGGCCTGTCCCTGCTGATGCGGGCCCGGCTCTTCCTGTACACGTCCCAGGTCGTGACCCTGATGGTCTCGGGCGTCGTCACCGTCAGCCTGCTGGTGCTCGGCCTCGCCCTGAACCCGCCGACCGACGTCATCGAAGAGCTCGTCTACAACCACAACAGCGTTCCGCTGGACATCCGTACCGTCTGGCTCGCCGCCGCGGTCGCCCTGGGTGCCACGCTCCTGGTGGCCGTGGCCCTGATCGTGCCGCGCAAGGGCGTCACCCCGTTCTGGGGCCGGATGCTCGACCTGAGCGAGGGCGCGGTGCTCCTCTCCCTCGTCCCGCTCTGCCTCGCGGTCCTCGACCTGTACGCGGCGGCGCGCGGCATGACCAGCTGACGCTCCCGCACCCGTCACGGCGGCTGTCACCCACATGGGTGGCAGCCGCCGCGTCATGTGTACGACGCAGGCGTGGGCCGGGGCACTGCCGCCGGGCTGATACCCTGGCTGATGGCCGTTTGTGTACGCACCCCCGGAGCTCACCGCTCTGGAGGCCGCGCCCAGCGGACCCCGCCTCCCGAGTAACGGAAGCTCCCCTGAGAAGTGGACCAGGGGCACTCGGTGGCTACCCAAGAGACTACGAGGAGTACGCGTGTCGCTCGACGCCGCTACGAAGAAGCAGATCATCACCGAGTTCGGCCAGAAGGAGGGCGACACCGGCTCCCCCGAGGTCCAGGTCGCGATGCTCTCGCGCCGGATCTCGGACCTGACCGAGCACCTCAAGACCCACAAGCACGACCACCACTCCCGTCGTGGTCTGCTGATCCTGGTCGGTCAGCGCCGTCGTCTTCTCCAGTACCTGGCGAAGAAGGACATCCAGCGCTTCCGTGCGCTGGTCGACCGCCTCGGCATCCGCCGCGGTGCGGCGGGCGCCAAGTAGAACGCCGTGGGGGAGCGGTTCCCGAAACGATCGGGGGCCGCTCCCTTTGCCGTACGTGCGCATCGTACGTACGGAAACGTGCGCGGTGTCACACCCACTTTGTAGTGTGGTAGCACAACGCAGTATCACGAGGAGAAGTGCACCTCGCCGCCGCCGGTCCTCGGTAGTGGCCCCCGGGCCTTGCGAACCCGGGTGCTTCGATCGAAGACCGGCCCGCACCAGACGGAGCGCTTCTCCGCGCACGTCCCCCCGCCACACGGGCGGATCGGGACAAAGACGAACGCAGACGAAAAGTAACGGAGAACACCCCAGTGGAGAACGAGACCCACTACGCCGAGGCCGTCATCGACAACGGCACCTTCGGCACCCGCACCATCCGCTTCGAGACGGGCCGCCTCGCGAAGCAGGCCGCCGGCTCCGCCGTGGCGTACCTGGACGACGACACCATGGTGCTGTCGGCCACCACCGCCTCCAAGAACCCCAAGGACCAGCTCGACTTCTTCCCCCTGACGGTGGACGTCGAGGAGCGGATGTACGCCGCCGGCAAGATCCCCGGCAGCTTCTTCCGCCGTGAGGGCCGCCCCTCCGAGGACGCCATCCTCACCTGCCGGCTGATCGACCGCCCGCTGCGCCCCTCCTTCAAGAAGGGCCTGCGCAACGAGATCCAGGTCGTCGCCACGATCATGGCGCTCAACCCCGACCACCTGTACGACGTCGTGGCGATCAACGCCGCCTCCGCGTCCACGCAGCTGGCCGGCCTGCCCTTCTCCGGTCCGATCGGCGGCGTCCGCGTAGCGCTGATCAACGGCCAGTGGGTGGCCTTCCCGACGCACTCCGAGCTCGAGGACGCCGTCTTCGACATGGTCGTCGCGGGCCGCACCCTGGAGGACGGCGACGTCGCGATCATGATGGTCGAGGCCGAGGCCACCGAGAAGACCATCCAGCTGGTCAAGGGCGGCGCCGAGGCCCCGACCGAGGATGTAGTCGCCGCCGGTCTGGAAGCCGCGAAGCCCTTCATCAAGGTGCTGTGCAAGGCTCAGGCCGACCTCGCCTCGAAGGCCGCCAAGCCCACCGGCGAGTTCCCGATCTTCCTCGACTACCAGGACGACGTCCTGGAGGCGCTGGCCGCCGCCGTCAAGCCGGAGCTCGCCTCCGCGCTGACCATCGCCGGCAAGCAGGAGCGCGAGGCCGAGCTGGACCGCGTCAAGGGTCTGGCCGCCGAGAAGCTGCTCCCGGAGTTCGAGGGCCGCGAGAAGGAGATCTCCGCCGCGTACCGCTCGCTCACCAAGCAGCTGGTCCGCGAGCGCGTGATCAAGGAGAAGACGCGCATCGACGGGCGTGGGCTGACGGACATCCGTACGCTCGCCGCCGAGGTCGAGGCCATCCCGCGCGTGCACGGTTCCGCGCTGTTCGAGCGTGGCGAGACCCAGATCCTGGGCGTCACCACCCTCAACATGCTCCGCATGGAGCAGCAGCTGGACACCCTCTCCCCGGTGACCCGCAAGCGCTACATGCACAACTACAACTTCCCGCCGTACTCCGTCGGCGAGACCGGCCGCGTCGGCTCCCCGAAGCGCCGCGAGATCGGCCACGGCGCGCTCGCCGAGCGCGCCATCGTGCCGGTTCTGCCGACGCGCGAGGAGTTCCCCTACGCGATCCGTCAGGTGTCCGAGGCCCTCGGCTCCAACGGCTCGACGTCCATGGGCTCGGTCTGCGCCTCCACCATGTCGCTGCTGAACGCCGGTGTGCCGCTGAAGGCCCCCGTCGCCGGTATCGCCATGGGCCTGATCTCCCAGGAGATCAACGGCGAGACGCACTACGTCGCCCTCACCGACATCCTCGGTGCGGAGGACGCCTTCGGCGACATGGACTTCAAGGTCGCCGGCACCAAGGAGTTCGTCACCGCCCTCCAGCTCGACACCAAGCTGGATGGCATCCCCGCCTCCGTCCTGGCGGCCGCTCTCAAGCAGGCCCGTGACGCCCGCCTCCACATCCTCGACGTGATGATGGAAGCGATCGACACGCCGGACGAGATGTCCCCGAACGCCCCGCGGATCATCACCGTCAAGATCCCCGTGGACAAGATCGGTGAGGTCATCGGCCCCAAGGGCAAGATGATCAACCAGATCCAGGAGGACACCGGCGCCGAGATCACGATCGAGGACGACGGCACCATCTACATCGGTGCCCAGGTCGGCTCGCAGGCCGAGGCAGCCCGCGCCACGATCAACCAGATCGCCAACCCGACCATGCCGGAGGTCGGCGAGCGCTACCTGGGCACGGTCGTGAAGACGACCACCTTCGGCGCGTTCGTCTCGCTGCTCCCCGGCAAGGACGGTCTGCTGCACATCTCGCAGATCCGCAAGCTGGCCGGCGGCAAGCGCGTCGAGAACGTCGAGGACGTGCTCGGCGTGGGCGCCAAGGTCCAGGTCGAGATCGCCGAGATCGACTCCCGCGGCAAGCTCTCCCTGATCCCCGTGATCGAGGGCGAGGAAGGCTCCTCCGACGAGAAGAAGGACGACGCCGACCAGTGACGTCCCGTAGCTCCAAGGCGACGGCCCGCACCTCTTCGGAGGCGCGGGCCGTCGCCCGTACCCAAACCCTGATCAAGGGCGAGAACGGCATCGGCACCGTCCGCAAGACCACCCTCCCCGGTGGCCTGCGCATCGTCACCGAGACCCTCCCCTCGGTCCGCTCCGCGACCTTCGGCATCTGGGCGCACGTCGGCTCCCGCGACGAGACGCCGTCACTGAACGGCGCCACGCACTACCTGGAGCACCTCCTCTTCAAGGGCACCGCGAAGCGCAGCGCCCTGGACATCTCCTCCGCCATCGACGCGGTCGGCGGCGAGATGAACGCGTTCACGGCGAAGGAGTACACGTGCTACTACGCGCGCGTGCTCGACGCCGACCTGCCGCTCGCCATCGACGTGGTCTGTGACATGCTCACGGGCTCCCTCATCCTCGAAGAGGACGTCAACGTCGAGCGGGGCGCGATCCTCGAGGAGATCGCGATGACCGAGGACGACCCGGGCGACTGCGTGCACGACCTGTTCGCGCACACCATGTTCGGCGACAACCCCCTCGGCCGCCCGGTCCTCGGCACGGTCGACACCGTCAACGCCCTGACCGCCGACCGCATCCGCCGCTTCTACAAGAAGCACTACGACCCGACGCACCTCGTGGTCGCGGCCGCGGGCAACGTCGACCACGACAAGGTCGTACGGCAGGTCCGCGCCGCCTTCGAGAAGTCCGGCGCCCTCAAGAGCCCCGACGCCACGCCCATCGCGCCCCGCGACGGCAGGCGCGCCCTGCGCACCGCGGGCCGCGTCGAGCTGATCGGCCGCAAGACCGAACAGGCCCACGTCGTCCTCGGCATGCCCGGCCTCGCCCGCACCGACGAGCGCCGCTGGGCCCTCGGCGTGCTGAACACCGCGCTCGGCGGCGGCATGTCGTCCCGCCTCTTCCAGGAGGTCAGGGAGAAGCGCGGACTGGCGTACAGCGTCTACTCGTACACCTCCGGCTTCGCCGACTGCGGCCTGTTCGGCGTGTACGCCGGCTGCCGGCCCTCGCAGGTCCACGACGTACTGAAGATCTGCCGCGACGAACTCGACCAGGTCGCCGAACACGGCCTCTCGGACGACGAGATCGGCCGCGCCATCGGCCAGTTGAGGGGCTCCACGGTCCTGGGCCTGGAGGACACCGGCGCGCTGATGAACCGCATCGGCAAGAGCGAGCTGTGCTGGGGCGAGCAGATGTCCGTCGACGACATGCTGACCCGCATCGCGTCGGTCACCCCGGACGACGTGCGCGCGGTCGCCCGCGAGATCCTGGGACGGCGCCCGTCGCTGTCGGTCATCGGCCCGCTGAAGGACAAGCAGGCGGCCCGACTGCACGAGGCCGTGGCCTGATCCCCGTTCGTTTCGGCTGTTTCGGTTTTTCGGCTGTTTCGGTTAAGGAAGCAAGAAGATGAGCAAGCTGCGCGTGGCGGTCCTCGGAGCGAAGGGCCGGATCGGCGCCGAGGCGGTCAAGGCCGTCGAAGCCGCCGAGGACATGGAGCTGGTGGCCGCCCTCGGCCGGGGCGACAAGTTGGAGACCCTGGCCGAGTCCGGCGCCCAGGTCGCCGTCGAACTGACCACGCCGGCCTCGGTGATGGACAACCTCGAGTACTGCGTCGGCCACGGCATCCACGCCGTCGTCGGTACGACGGGCTGGACCGACGAGCGCCTCGCGCAGCTGAACGGCTGGCTCGCCAGGTCCCCGGAGACGGGCGTGCTCATCGCTCCCAACTTCTCCATCGGGGCCGTCCTCACCATGAAGTTCGCGCAGATCGCCGCGCCGTACTTCGAGTCCGTCGAGGTCGTCGAGCTGCACCACCCCAAGAAGGTCGACGCCCCGTCCGGCACCGCCACCCGCACGGCCCAGCTCATCGCCGAGGCCCGGCGCGCGGCGGGCACGGCCCCGGCTCCGGACGCCACCGAGACGGCCCTGGACGGGGCGCGCGGCGCGGACGTCGACGGGATTCCCGTCCACGCCGTCCGCCTGCGCGGTCTCCTCGCCCACCAGGAGGTCCTGCTCGGCGGTGAGGGCGAGACCCTGACGGTCCGCCACGACTCCCTCCACCACAGCAGCTTCATGCCGGGCATCCTGCTCGGCGCGCGCCGAGTGGTCACGACCCCGGGCCTGACCTTCGGCCTGGAGAACTTCCTGGACCTGGGCTGATGCGCGCCAAGCTGTCCTACGCCGTCACGGCCGCCGTCCTCGTCTTCTACTTCGTCCTGGTCGGCAGCCGCGGCGTCATGCTGATCCAGTCCGGCACCCTCGTCACGGTCACGTTCGGCGTAGCCGTGCTGGTCCTGCCGGTGATCGGCCTGTGGTTCCTGTGGAAGAACACCCAGTTCGTCCGCCGGGCCAACGCGCTCGCCGCCGAGCTCGACGCCGAGGGCGGCCTGCCCGTCGACGAGCTCAAGCGCACACCCGGCGGCCGGATCGACCGCGACTCGGCCGACGAGGTCTTCGCCAAGCGCAGGGCCGAGACGGAGGCGGCCCCCGACGACTGGCGCAGCTGGTTCCGCCTCGCCGTGGCCTACCACGACGCCCGCGACACCCCACGGGCCCGCAAGGCCATGCAGCGCGCGATAGCGCTGCACGACGGCAGGCCCGTCCAGCAGCTCTGAGGTCCCGGCACGTCGAAGGGGGCCGGTCCTGATGCGGACCGGCCCCCTTCTTCGTGTCCACCCGCCCGGGTCAGCCCCGGGCGTGCTCCGCCGCCCAGGCCTCCACCGCGTCCGCGGCCCGGTCGAACGCCTGGCCGCGCGCGAAAAAGTCCGCGTTGTGCGTGGTCAGCAGCGGCGGCAGATCCTCCGGCCCCCGACCCTGCCGTACGAGAGTCAGGGCCTGCCCCTGCACCGTGCGCGGCAGTCCGAGCCAGCGCACCGGCTGCTGAGCCGTCCGCACGGCCACGACCTGCTCCCAGGACACCGTACGAGTGAACAGGAAGCCCACCCGTCGCACTCCGCGGGCACTCACCCACACGCCCATGCGCAGCAGCCGCAGCGCGCCCACGATGACGAGCACCGCGATGCCGAGCACCACCGCGGCCTCGGTCGGCGAGTCGGTCAGCGCGATGATCACCGCGGCGAACAACACGTACGAGGCGAGCAGGAGAAGAAGCGCCGCCACGCCCACCCGCCACGGGCCGGGCCGGTAAGGGCGCCGCCAGCGGTCACGGTTGTCGAACGGCAGCGCGGCGTCGTCCGGCGCCTCGAATACGCGGTCGGCCGTCAGGAAGGGCAGGGGCACGGCGGGTCCTCACTCGATCCAAGCGGTGGGCTGTGCCCGGTGAGGTTATCCGCCGGTGTCCCCACGGGCCACCTGCGGGGGCCCGTCCGAGTCAGTGTCCCTGGGAGGCCTGGGACTGCTGTGTCTGCGCGGGGGCCTGATCCTGTGACAGCGCCGGCATCCCGAGAACCAGGGAGCCCACAAGCCCGGCGACGATGGTGAGTCCCGTCAGCCAGCGCCCGGCCATCTCACCGGCGGACACCCGCTCACGGGGCGGAGGAGTGACATTGCTGCGGAACCTGTCGGCTTCGGCGAGAAAGGCGAACGGAACGGGTTCGCGCCGACGCAACAGCATGGGGGTACTTCTCCCTTCGGGGATCGAACGAATCGCTGCTGTCTGTACAGACGAGCGGTCGCCGCAAAAGGTGCCCGTTTTCACCGACTTAACTCGGTCACGCCAGTGAAAGTCCCGTTTGGGGCGCCGTAGAGTGGCGTCGCCATACGACGAGCTGGGAAGGACCCCCCGAACCGTGAGCCCCACCCCCGACGACGATTTCAAGATCGAGCTGCGCGACGACGTCACCGTCGAACTGGTCAAGCACAGCGCGGCCGACTCCGACGTGCTGTTCGCCGCCCGGGTGTCGACCGTCGGAGAGCAGTCCCTGGACGAGCTGAACAAGGACCCGGAGCGCTCCAAGGGGCTGATCAACTACCTCATGCGGGACCGGCACGGCAGCCCGTTCGAGCACAACTCCATGACCTTCTTCATCAGCGCCCCGATCCTCGTCTTCCGCGAGTTCATGCGGCACCGCGTGGGCTGGTCGTACAACGAGGAGTCCGGCCGCTACCGGGAGCTCCAGCCCGTCTTCTATGTCCCCGGCCCGGACCGCAAGCTCGTTCAGCAGGGTCGCCCCGGCAAGTACGTCTTCGTGGAGGGTACCCCCGAGCAGCACGCGTCCGTCGGAAGCGCCATGGAGGAGTCGTACCGTCAGGCGTACCGCGCCTACCAGGAGATGCTCGCGCAGGGCGTCGCCCGCGAGGTCGCCCGTTCGGTCCTGCCCGTCGGCCTGTTCTCCTCGATGTACGCCACCTGCAACGCCCGCTCGCTCATGCACTTCCTCGGTCTGCGCACCCAGCACGAACAGGCGAAGGTGCCGTCCTTCCCGCAGCGGGAGATCGAGATGGTCGGCGAGAAGATGGAGGCGGAGTGGGCCAAGCTCATGCCGCTCACCTACGCAGCCTTCAATGCGAACGGGCGTGTGGCGCCGTAACGGGCTCCTGCGTACCCGCGGGGCACAGATGTACGGGCCCATCGAGCGAAGTGTCCGTATTGCGGCATTTGGAGAAGTTCATCTAGCCTGATCAAACGGACCCGGCACTGCTTGAACCCCCGAGCAGGCAGTGCCGGGCTCCGCATTTGTCCTGACTTTTCCCGTCCCCCTAGGGCAGACCCCGCCTTGAGCAACGAGTAGCGTGTTCCCCATGGCTCCGACCTCCACTCCGCAGACCCCCTTCGGGCGGGTCCTCACCGCCATGGTCACGCCCTTCACGGCGGACGGCGCACTCGACCTCGACGGCGCACAGCGGCTCGCCACCCACCTGGTGGACGCAGGCAACGACGGCCTGATCATCAACGGCACCACCGGCGAATCCCCCACCACCAGTGACGCGGAGAAATCGGACCTGGTACGAGCCGTACTGGAGGCGGTCGGCGACCGCGCCCACGTCGTCGCCGGCGTCGGCACCAACGACACCCACCACAGCATCCAGCTGGCCCGGGCCGCCGAGGAAGTGGGCGCACACGGCCTCCTGATCGTGACGCCGTACTACAACAAGCCCCCGCAGGAGGGCCTGTACCGCCACTTCAAGGCCGTCGCCGATGCCGCCGGGCTGCCCGTCATGCTCTACGACATCCCGGGCCGCAGCGGTGTCCCGATCAGCACCGAGACGCTGGTCCGGCTCGCCGAGCACCCGCGGATCGTCGCCAACAAGGACGCCAAGGGCGACCTGGGCCGCGCCAGCTGGGCCATCGCCCGCTCCGGCCTCGCCTGGTACTCCGGCGACGACATGCTGAACCTGCCGCTGCTCTCCGTGGGCGCGGTCGGCTTCGTCTCGGTCGTCGGCCACGTCGTCACCCCGGACCTGCGCGCCCTGGTCGAGGCGTTCACCTCGGGTGACGTACAGAAGGCCGCCGAGATCCACCAGAAGCTGCTTCCCGTCTACACGGGTATGTTCCGCACCCAGGGCGTGATGACGACCAAGGCGGCGCTCAGCCTCCAGGGGCTCCCCGCGGGGCCCCTGCGCCCCCCCATGGTCGAGCTCTCACTCGAAGAGATCGAGCAGCTCAAGATCGATCTTGCCGCCGGCGGGGTACAGCTCTAGCACCAGACTTCGCGCGCCCGGCGCGCAACCAGACTCAACAACTGAATAGGCGGGCCACCGGTGCCCGCACCACAACGACAACTGCTACACGCACGAACGTCACGCGCGCCACGTGCCCCACCGGTACGTGGCGCGCGTGTTTGAGGAGAGTCTTTTGAGTCATCCGCATCCTGAACTGGCCCCGCCCTCGCCGCTTCCCGAGGGCGGCCTGCGGGTCACCCCACTCGGCGGTCTCGGCGAGATCGGCCGAAACATGACGGTCTTCGAGTTCGGCGGCCGTCTGCTGATCGTCGACTGCGGGGTGTTGTTCCCGGAGGAGGAACAGCCCGGCATCGACCTGATCCTGCCGGACTTCTCGTCCATCAGGGACCGCCTCGACGACATCGAGGGCATCGTCCTCACCCATGGTCACGAGGACCACATCGGAGCTGTCCCCTATCTACTCCGGGAGAAGCCGGACATCCCCCTGATCGGCTCCAAGCTGACCCTGGCCTTCATCGAGGCCAAGCTCCAGGAGCACCGGATCCGCCCGTACACCCTTGAGGTGGCGGAGGGACACCGCGAGCGCATCGGGCCCTTCGACTGCGAGTTCATCGCCGTCAACCACTCGATCCCGGACGCCCTCGCCGTCGCCATCCGCACGCCGGCGGGCATGGTCGTCCACACGGGCGACTTCAAGATGGACCAGCTCCCGCTGGACGGCCGTCTCACGGACCTGCACGCGTTCGCACGTCTGAGCGAGGAAGGCATCGACCTCCTTCTCTCCGACTCCACGAACGCCGAGGTTCCCGGTTTCGTGGCGCCCGAGCGGGACATCTCCAACGTCCTGCGCACGGTCTTCGCAAACGCACGCAAGCGGATCATCGTGGCCAGCTTCGCCAGCCACATCCACCGCATCCAGCAGATCCTGGACACGGCGCACGAGTACGGCCGCCGGGTCGCCTTCGTGGGCCGCTCGATGGTCCGCAACATGGGTATCGCGCGGGACCTGGGCTACCTGAAGGTTCCGCCGGGCCTGGTGGTGGACGTCAAGACCCTGGACGACCTCCCCGACCACGAGGTGGTCCTGGTCTGCACAGGCTCCCAGGGCGAACCGATGGCGGCTCTGTCCCGCATGGCGAACCGCGACCACCAGATCCGGATCGTCCAGGGCGACACGGTCATCCTCGCGTCCTCGCTGATCCCGGGGAACGAGAACGCGGTCTACCGCGTCATCAACGGCCTGACCCGCTGGGGCGCCCACGTCGTCCACAAGGGCAACGCCAAGGTGCACGTCTCGGGCCACGCGTCCGCGGGCGAGCTCCTGTACTTCTACAACATCTGCAAGCCGAAGAACCTGATGCCGGTCCACGGCGAATGGCGCCACCTGCGCGCCAACGCCGAGCTCGGCGCCCTGACCGGCGTCCCGCACGACCGCATCGTCATCGCCGAGGACGGCGTGGTCGTCGACCTCGTCGAGGGCAAGGCGAAGATCGCGGGCAAGGTCCAGGCGGGTTACGTCTACGTCGACGGCCTCTCGGTCGGCGATGTCGGCGAGCCGGCTCTCAAGGACCGCAAGATCCTCGGCGACGAGGGCATCATCTCGGTCTTCCTGGTCGTCGACTCGTCCACCGGGAAGATCACAGGCGGCCCGCACATCCAGGCGCGCGGCTCCGGCATCGAGGACTCGGCCTTCGCCGACGTGATCCCGAGGGTCACCGAGGTACTCGAGCGTTCGGCGCAGGACGGCGTGGTCGAACCCCACCAGCTGCAACAGCTGGTGCGGCGGACCCTCGGCAAGTGGGTCTCCGACACGTATCGCCGCAGGCCGATGATCCTCCCTGTGGTGGTGGAGGTCTGACGGACCGTCGGACACCCGTCCGAGTGAACCAGGAGCGGGTGCCTCGATTTGCATCGAGGCACCCCGCTCCAGTACGTTTACGGCTCCGCCCGAGGGGGAACTCGGCAGCTTCGTGCTCCGGAGCGAACCTCCAGGGGGCGGGAATTCCGACTCAGAACTTCTGATAAAGTCGGAACCGCCGGAAAGGGAAACGCGAGAGCGGGAACCTGGAAAGCACCGAGGAAATCGGAACCGGAAACGGTCTGATAGAGTCGGAAACGCAAGACCGAAGGGAAACTGCCCGGAGGAAAGCCCGAGAGGGTGAGTACAAAGGAAGCGTCCGTTCCTTGAGAACTC
>NZ_JBVHLJ010000004.1:0-204151 GCF_055559055.1 Streptomyces sp. NPDC024687
CCGGATCTGGAAGGCGGGTAACCGCTGGAGGTGACCGGTACTAATAGGCCGAGGGCTTGTCCTCAGTTGCTCGCGTCCACTGTGTTAGTTCTGAGGCAACGACTGTGCTTTTTCCGGTCGTAACTTCATAGTGTTTCGGTGGTCATAGCGTGAGGGAAACGCCCGGTTACATTTCGAACCCGGAAGCTAAGCCTTACAGCGCCGATGGTACTGCAGGGGGGACCCTGTGGGAGAGTAGGACACCGCCGAACTCCTTTTAGAGCTCCGGCTCTTGGGCACCAGCCCAAGAGCCGGAGCTTTTTTGCGTTGAGGTAGGGTCAGGGAGCATCGTCGGCACATTTCCCACAGGAGGCTCCCGGGTGGAGGTCCAGGAGACCCGGGTCCAGACGGACCGGGTCCTCACCATCCCCAACATCCTCAGCATGGCGCGGCTCGCTGGGGTGCCGCTCTTCCTGTGGCTGATCCTCAGGCCCGAGTTCGGAGGGCCCAAGAGTGACACCTGGGCGCTGCTGGTACTGGCGCTGAGCGGGATCAGCGACTACCTGGACGGCAAGCTCGCCCGGCGGTGGAACCAGATCAGCAGCCTCGGCCGGCTGCTCGACCCCGCGGCCGACCGCCTCTACATTCTCTCGACTCTGGTCGGCCTCACCTGGCGCGAGATTCTGCCAATCTGGTTGACGGCTGCACTGCTCTTGCGAGAGCTGATGCTCCTGGTGATGGTGGGCATCCTCAGGCGTCACGGTTATCCGCCGCCGCAGGTGAACTTCCTCGGCAAGGCCGCCACCTTCAACCTGATGTACGCGTTCCCGCTGCTCCTGCTCAGTGACGGAACTGGATGGATCTCGTCACTCGCTGCTATTTTCGGATGGGCGTTCGCCGGATGGGGTACAACGCTGTACTGGTGGGCAGGAGTGCTCTACGTGGTACAAGTCCGCCGCCTGGTCCGTGCGGACGCCACGGCCGACTGAACTCGCCCGTTGGCACGGCCGTAGCGGCTCGATGGCCCCCGGCATAAAAGTGCGGGACAATCTGGACGGGTGAAGTCGGCTAGACCGTATCTCTTAAGGAGGACGCTTCCGACATGAAGGCCGTCGTGATGGCCGGAGGCGAAGGCACACGCCTTCGTCCCATGACCTCGAGCATGCCCAAGCCGCTCCTGCCGGTGGTGAACCGGCCGATCATGGAGCACGTGCTGCGGCTGCTCAAAAGGCATGGGCTCAACGAGACCGTCGTCACCGTTCAGTTCCTGGCCTCACTGGTCAAGAACTACTTCGGTGACGGTGAAGAGCTCGGAATGGAGCTCACCTATGCCAATGAGGAGAAGCCACTCGGTACCGCCGGAAGCGTCAAGAACGCCGAAGAGGCGTTGAAGGACGATGCTTTCCTCGTCATCTCCGGTGATGCCCTGACCGACTTCGACCTCACCGAGCTCATCAACTTCCACAAGGAAAAGGGCGCACTGGTCACCGTCTGTCTGACACGTGTGCCCAACCCCCTCGAATTCGGCATCACCATCGTTGACGAGGAAGGCAAGGTCGAGCGCTTCCTGGAGAAGCCGACCTGGGGCCAGGTCTTCTCGGACACGGTGAACACGGGCATCTACGTCATGGAGCCCGAGGTCTTCGACTACGTCGACCCCGATGTGCCCGTGGACTGGTCCGGCGATGTCTTCCCGCAGCTGATGAAGGAAGGCAAGCCGGTCTACGGCTATGTCGCGGAGGGCTACTGGGAGGACGTCGGCACCCACGAGAGCTATGTGAAGGCACAGGCCGACGTCCTGGAGGGCAAGGTCGACGTCGAGATCGACGGCTTCGAGCTCTCCCCGGGCGTATGGGTGGCCGAGGGCGCCGAGGTGCATCCCGACGCCGTTCTCCGTGGTCCGCTGTACATCGGCGACTATGCCAAGGTCGAGGCCGGCGCGGAGATCCGCGAACACTCCGTCGTGGGCTCGAACGTCGTCGTGAAGAGCGGAGCCTTTCTGCACAAGGCCGTTGTGCACGACAACGTGTATGTGGGCCAGCAGAGCAATCTCCGTGGCTGTGTCGTCGGGAAGAACACCGACATCATGCGCGCGGCTCGTATCGAGGACGGCGCGGTCATCGGTGACGAGTGCCTCATCGGCGAGGAATCGATCATTCAGGGGAATGTGCGGGTCTACCCGTTCAAGACCATCGAAGCCGGTGCCTTCGTCAACACCTCGGTCATCTGGGAGTCCCGGGGCCAGGCGCATCTCTTCGGCGCCCGTGGCGTCTCCGGCATCCTCAACGTCGAGATCACCCCCGAACTCGCGGTCCGGCTGGCAGGCGCCTACGCGACGACCCTCAAGAAGGGTTCGACCGTCACCACCGCCCGTGACCACTCCCGCGGCGCGCGGGCACTGAAGAGGGCGGTGATCTCCGCACTGCAGACCAGCGCCATCGACGTACGCGACCTGGAGAACGTACCGCTGCCCGTGGCGCGGCAGCAGACCGCGCGGGGGAGTGCCGGCGGGATCATGATCCGGACCACGCCCGGGGTGCCGGACTCCGTGGACATCATGTTCTTCGACGGCCAGGGTGCGGACCTTTCGCAGGGCAGTCAGCGCAAACTGGACCGGGTGTTCGCACGGCAGGAGTACCGGCGGGCGTTCCCCGGCGAGATCGGGGACCTGCACTTCCCCGCCAGCGTCTTCGATTCGTACACCGGCTCGCTGTTGCGGAACGTCGACATCACCGGGATCTCCGAGGCCGGGCTGAAGGTCGTCGTGGACGCGTCGAACGGCAGCGCCGGTCTGGTGCTGCCGAGCCTGCTCGGGAAGCTCGGCGTGGACTCGCTGACCATCAACCCGGGGCTTGACGAGTCCAGGCCGACGGAGACGGCGGATGCCCGGCGGTCGGGGCTGGTGCGGCTCGGCGAGATCGTGGCGTCCGCGCGGGCCGCGTTCGGCGTGCGGTTCGACCCTGTGGGTGAGCGGTTGTCCCTCGTCGACGAGAAGGGGCGGATCATCGAGGATGACCGGGCGCTGCTCGTCATGCTCGATCTGGTCGCCGCTGAGCGGCGCAGCGGCCGGGTGGCGCTGCCGGTGACCACCACGCGGATCGGCGAGCAGGTGGCGGCGTACCACGGCACGCAGGTCGAGTGGACGACCACCTCGCCCGACGATCTGACCAGGGTCGGACGGGACGACTCGACGATCTTCGGTGGTGACGGCAAGGGTGCCTTCATCATCCCGGAGTTCAGCAGCGTCTTCGACGGTACGGCGGCCTTCGTACGGCTGATCGGACTGGTCGCGCGGACCCAGCTGACGCTCAGCCAGATCGACGCGCGGATTCCGCGGGCGCATGTCCTCAAGCGGGATCTGGCGACTCCGTGGGCCGTCAAGGGGCTGGTGATGCGCAGGGTCGTGGAGGCGGCGGGCGATCGCTTTGTCGACACGACCGACGGTGTTCGGGTCGTCGAGACCGACGGACGCTGGGTGATGGTCCTGCCGGACCCGGCGGAGGCGGTCACGCATCTGTGGGCCGAGGGTCCCGACGACGCGTCCGCGCAGGCCCTGCTGGACGAGTGGTCGGCGGTCGTGGACAGCGCCGGCCGCTGAACCACGCACGCGTGCGTGCCGGACATGTGTCCCCAAGGGGGCCTGTCCGGCACGCCGATGGGGCCATTCGGAGGTAGGGGCCGCGACGTGCGACGATGTGCGGCATGCCGCAGCAGTCCCCCATTCGGAGCACCCCCACGCGCCCGTCGCGCCCGGACGCCTCCATGTCGCTGCTCACCAACGTCATGGACCACAGCCTCGACGACGGGTACGCCGAGGCCGCGGCCCGCAAGAAGGCCGCCGGCGACGCCAAGTTGCCCAGGACACTGCGGGCGAGACTGGGGCTGGCCGTCGGCCTGGTGCTCGCCGCTCTCGTGGTCACCGTCGGGGCGGCGCAGGCACGGGTGGCCGCCCCGGTCGTGGCCAAGGAGCGCGAGGAGCTCATCGACCGTATCGACCGCGAGACCGAGACGGCGGACAAGCTCGAGGAGAGCGTCGACCAGCTGCGTGACGACGTCAGCACCCGGCAGCGCGAGGCTCTCAAGCAGAGTGGTGACAGTGGCCAGGCCGATCTCGTGGGCATTCTGTCGGGCGCCGTGGAGGTGCACGGCCCCGGCGTCAAACTGGTCGTGAACGACGCCAAGGAAGCCAGCACGGGCGGCGGCGACGGGAACCCGCGTGAGACCTCGGGATTCTCCGACACCGGGCGGGTGCGCGACCGTGACATGCAGCGGGTCGTGAACGGGCTGTGGGAGTCCGGTGCCGAAGCCGTCTCCGTCAACGGACAGCGGCTGACCGCGCTGTCGGCGATCAGGGCCGCGGGTGACGCGATACTGGTCGACAACAAGCCGCTGGTTCCGCCCTATACGGTGCTTGCTGTGGGGGACGGGCAGCGGCTGAGCACCAGGTTCCAGGACAGTGCCGACGGGCTGTATCTGCACGCCCTGGAAGAGAACTACGGCATCCGGACCGCCATCTCCGTGGAGGACGACCTCCGGCTGCCGGCTGCACCGAGTGTGATCGTACGTACAGCAGAGCCGAGAACTGAGAAGGGCACATCGTGATCGCCGTACTGGGCCTCGTCGTGGGAGTCGTGGCCGGCCTGTTGGTCCGGCCCGAGGTTCCGGCGGTTGTCGAGCCTTATCTGCCGATCGCCGTGGTGGCGGCGCTCGACGCCGTCTTCGGGGGGCTGCGGGCCATGCTGGACGGCATCTTCGACGACAAGGTGTTCGTCGTGTCGTTCCTGTCGAACGTGGTCGTGGCCGCGCTGATCGTGTTCCTGGGCGACAAGTTGGGCGTGGGCGCCCAGTTGTCGACGGGTGTCGTCGTCGTGCTCGGCATCCGGATCTTCTCGAACGCCGCGGCGATCCGCCGGCACGTCTTCCGGGCGTGAGGCCGATGAGCGAACCGGAAGAGACGCCCGAATACAGGTTGCGCAAGGAACTGCCCGAGGAACTCCCGGCGACCTCTCCCGCGGAAGCGGAAGCGGAAGCGGAGGCGCAGGAGGAGCCCGGGCTCACCGGCCGTCAGAGGCTCGTGAACGGGCTGTGGCCGCCGCGTGTGACGCGGGCCCAACTCATCGTCGCGGTACTGCTGTTCGGCCTCGGATTCGGCCTGGCGGTTCAGGTGGCGTCCAACAGCGACAGCGACAGTGCGCTACGGGGAGCGCGGCAGGAAGATCTCGTACGCATCCTCGATGAACTGGACGACCGTACTCAGCGTCTTGAAGACGAGAAGCAGGGCCTCGAGAAGCAGCGGGACGAGCTGGAGAACAGCTCTGACCAGGCAGAGGAGGCCCGCAAGCAGACGGTCGAGAAGGAGCGGCAACTCGGCATCCTCGCGGGCACCGTGGCCGCGCAGGGGCCGGGCATCACGATGACGATCGAGGACACCAAGGGGGCGGTCGAGGCGGACATGCTGCTCGACGCCATCCAGGAACTGCGAGCGGCCGGGGCGGAGGCGATCCAGGTGAACGGCGTACGGGTCACCGCAGGCACCTATCTGTCGGATTCGGACAAGAGCGTGAGCGTCGACGGGAACAAGATCACCGCGCCGTTTCGTTTCAAGGTCATCGGCAATCCGCAGGACCTCGAACCGGCGCTGAACATCCCTGGAGGTGTGGTGCAGACTCTCGAGAAGGAGCAGGCCACCGTCGCCGTCGAGCGGTCGGACAAGATCGTCGTGGACGCCTTGCGAGCGGCGAAGCGGCCTGACTACGCTCGGTCGTCCTCCCGGTGAACCGGCGGCGCATGGGGGGCAATCGGCCAGGGCATGAGGTTGCGGGGGGTCGGCGCACCGAATGGGTGGTGCGTGGTGGAAACTGTCTGGTGGAAACGGACGTTGTGAGGGTGTCCGGGTCGACCGGTGTGTTCAATCAGGGTTCGTCCTGCCCCACGGGCGGGTCTGTTTCGGTCAAGGGGAATCGCCCGTGAAGTTGTTTGCGAAGTTGTTCGGCAAGAGCGCGCGAGAAGGTAGCGACAACGCGACCGCTCGTCATCGCGCACAGCCCGACGCCGAGGGTCAGCGCCCGCTGTTCCGGGACCAGGTCGCCGGTCAGGGTGGTGACGTTTCCGGAGGTCAGGGCGTGCCGTCTGTTGACCCCGCCCAGTCCGGCGGCATAGGTTTCGGGCAGCCGTCAACCTCAAGTACGGGTGGAGGGTTTTCCCCTATGTCGGCCCTGGTGTGTACGAGGTGCGGTAACCGCAACGCGGAGAACAGCCGCTTCTGCTCCAACTGCGGCGCTCCGCTGCGGGCCGGGGCCGTGCCCGAGCGTCCCTCGGAGACGACCTCCACCATCTCCATCTCGGGACTCGAGGCCTACGACTCCGAGGTCACCGGCCAGACGCAGATGCCGGCGCTCTCGCCGGAGGCACAGGCGGCCGTCGACGCGCTTCCGCTGGGCTCCGCGCTCCTGGTGGTGCGCCGCGGGCCGAACTCGGGCAGCCGCTTCCTGCTGGACGGCGAGCTGACCACGGCCGGGCGGCACCCGCAGAGCGACATCTTCCTCGACGACGTCACGGTCTCGCGTCGGCACGTGGAGTTCCGCCGCGGTCAGGACGGCTCGTTCACGGTGTCCGACGTGGGCAGTCTCAACGGCACGTACGTCAACCGCGAGCGGATCGACTCGGTCGCTCTGAACAACGGCGACGAGGTGCAGATCGGCAAGTACCGGCTGGTGTTCTACGCGAGCCAGCAGGGCTACTGACCCTCCCAGGGAAGGTCCATGCTTCAAACACCGAGCGGCGGTGCCGGCCACGGCACCGCCGCCACGGACAGTGGGCTGATGAGCATCGGCACAGTGCTGAACGTGCTGCGCGACGAGTTCCCCGAAGTCACGATCTCCAAGATCCGTTTCCTGGAGTCCGAGGGCCTCATCGAGCCGCAGCGGACCCCCTCCGGGTACCGCAAGTTCAGCAACCGGGACGTCGAGCGCCTCGGCCACGTCCTGAGGATGCAGCGGGACCACTATCTGCCGCTCAAGGTGATCCGGGAGCACCTGGACGCCATGGAGCGCGGCGAGGCCGTCGCCCTGCCCACAGTGGGCCGCCAGCGGGACGGAGAAACGGTCCTGGAGGTCTCCGAGGGCCCCACCGTGGCCCGGGTCGGCCGGGCAGAGCTGCTCGCCGCCGCCGAGATCGACGAGCCGCAGCTGGCGGAGTGGGAGGCGTACGGCCTCATCACGCCGCTGCCGGACGGGGCCTACGATGCCGAGGCGGTGACGGTGGCGGCGCTTGTCGTGGAACTCGGGCGGTTCGGGATCGAGCCGCGGCATCTGCGCGCGATGAAGGCGGCCGCCGACCGTGAGGCCGGGCTCGTGGACCAGGTGGTGGCCCCGCTGAAGCGCCACCGCAACCCGCAGACCCGCGCACACGCCGAAGCTCGCGCCAAGGAACTCGCGGGGCTGACCGTGAAGCTGCACGCGGCACTTGTGCAGACCGCGCTCGGCGTGCGCCTGCCCTGAGGGTGCCGGGGGCCGGATCGTCACCCGTTTCCTGCCCGACTACCCAAACGTCCCGGGCACGGCCTAGGGTTGCTGTGTGAACGAGCTCGATGTCGTAGGTGTCCGGGTCGAAATGCCCTCCAACCAACCGATCGTGCTCCTGCGTGAAGTGGGAGGCGACCGCTACCTCCCCATCTGGATCGGGCCGGGGGAGGCGACGGCCATCGCCTTCGCGCAGCAGGGCATGGCCCCCGCACGACCACTGACCCACGACCTGTTCAAGGACGTGCTGGAGGCGGTCGGCCAGGAGCTCACCGAAGTGCGCATCACGGATCTGCGTGAGGGCGTCTTCTACGCGGAGCTGGTCTTTGCCAGCGGGGTCGAGGTGAGCGCGCGGCCGTCCGACGCCATAGCGCTGGCCCTGCGCACCGGGACGCCGATCTACGGCAGCGACGGAGTGCTCGACGACGCCGGTATCGCCATTCCGGACGAGCAGGAGGACGAGGTGGAGAAGTTCCGCGAGTTCCTCGACCAGATCTCCCCCGAGGACTTCGGCACCAGCAGTCAGTGAGACGGATGCGGCCGAGCCGGCGGATCAGTGGTCCGTGACGGCTCGGCCGTGTCCGGTCGTCACGGAAATGCCGGCATTTGCCACCGGCGCGTGAGAGCGTCCTGCGGCCCGTTCGGAGCGCAACCCGCTAGCCTTTCCCCGCGGTGGGGTACGGGAAACCACTCCTAGGGTGATTATCACTCGGCGTGCCGAGTGTGGCGATCGTTGACGCACCCCTGGTGACTGCCTACCGTCGAGAAGGCAGGTCAAGGACGGAGGTCGGCGTGAGAAGCAGCGGCGACGGTACGGCTGGGGGTGCCCCCGGACGGAGTCTCGGGGCAAGCGGTCCGTACCCTCCCCCAAGCTCTCAACTGCGTTCGAGTTGGGGGGATCCCCATCACGGCAGCCCGTTTCAGGGCAGCGCGGCCGATCACGCTCCGCAGCGACCGGCGGCCGTGCCGAGCAGCGGAGGGGCGACGTCCATGGCGTCCGAGGAGATCGGCTATCGCGGCCCTACGGCCTGCGCGGCGGCCGGCATCACCTACCGGCAACTCGACTACTGGGCGCGCACCGGGCTCGTGGAGCCGAGCGTGCGGCCCGCTCACGGGTCGGGGACGCAGCGGCTCTACAGTTTCCGGGACGTCGTCGTCCTGAAGATCGTCAAGCGGTTCCTCGACACCGGTGTGTCGCTGCAGAACATCCGCACCACGGTCCAGCACCTGCGTGAGCGCGGTTTCCAGGATCTGGAGCGGATGACGCTCATGAGCGACGGGGCCACGGTCTACGAGTGCACCTCGCCCGACGAGGTGCACGCGCTGCTCCAGGGTGGCCAGGGGATCTTCGGGATCGCCGTGGGCGTGGTGTGGCGGGATGTCGAGAGCGCCCTGTCGCAGCTGCACGGGGAGCGCATCGACACCGGCGAGACGCTCATCGGACACAACCCGGCGGACGAGCTGGCCAGGCGCCGCAACCGGGCGGTCTGACGCTGCCCCGCTCGCATCGGCGGGGCATTGTCAGTGGCGTAGGGCAGCATCGGACATGTGAGAAAAGCGCCCACGATCCTGCATCTCGACATGGATGCCTTCTACGCCTCGGCGGAGCAGGCGTCCAAGCCGAGTCTGCGCGGGAAGGCGGTCGTCGTGGGCGGGCTGGGGCCGCGCGGTGTGGTGGCCACCGCGTCCTACGAGGCCCGGGTGTTCGGGGTGCATTCGGCGATGCCCATGGCCCAGGCGAGACGGCTCGCGCCGAACGCCGCGTATCTCGTGCCGCGCTTCGGGTTCTACAAGGCGATCAGCGAGCAGGTGATGGCGCTGCTGCGGGCGCTGTCGCCGCTGGTGGAGCCACTGAGCCTGGACGAGGCGTTCGTCGATCTGGAGGCCGGTGGAGCGGCCTGGGACGAGGCGTCGGCGCGGCTGGTCGGGGCGAAGCTGCGGGCCGACATACGGGCCGGGACAGGCCTCACGGGGTCGGTGGGGCTGGCCGCGTCCAAGATGCTCGCGAAGATCGCCTCCGAGCAGGCCAAGCCGGACGGGCTGGTGGTGATCGAGCCGGGCACCGAGCGGGCGATGCTTGGGCCGATGTCGGTGCGGACCCTGCCCGGGGTGGGGCCGGCGACCGGGGACCATCTGCGGCGGGCCGGGATCCATACCGTCGACGAGATCGTCGAGGCGGGGGAGGACGAGCTCGTACGGCTGCTCGGGAAGGCGCACGGGCACGGGCTGTACGCCATGGCGCTGGCGCGGGACGAGCGGGCCGTGGTGGCGGAGCGGGAGACGAAGTCGGTGTCGGTGGAGGACACGTACGACGTGGACATCCATGACCGGGTTCGGGTGGGGCTCGAGGTGCAGCGGTTGGCGGACCGGTGTGTGCGCAGGCTGCGGGAGGCAGGGCTGTCGGGGCGGACCATCGTGTTGAAGGTGCGGCGGTACGACTTCTCGACGCTGACGCGGTCCGAGACCCTGCGGGGGCCCACGGATGATCCTGCGGTGGTGAAGGAGGCCGCCCTGCGGTTGCTGGAGGGCGTCGACTCGACGGGGGGTGTGCGGTTGCTGGGGGTGGGGGTTTCCGGGCTTGCCGACTTCACTCAGGAGGATCTGTTCGCCCAGGCGGCGGGGGAGGCAGCGGATCCTGGCGTCGAGGAGGTGGCTGATGACGTTCCTGCCGAGGAGCGGGACGTGGTGGTCGAGCGGCGGTGGGTCGCCGGACATGACGTGCGGCATGCCGAGTACGGGCACGGGTGGGTGCAGGGGAGCGGGCTGGGCAGGGTGACCGTGCGGTTCGAGACGCCGGATTCGGAGCCGGGGCGGGTGCGGACGTTTCGTGTCGATGATCCTCGGCTGGAGTCGGCCGAGCCGTTGCCGTTGGTCGAAGTGACGGGTTCACGTCCGCAACACGCGTGACGGGTTCGTTGCGGCCGACGGGGCTTGTGCTGCGAAGCCGGGCGGGTGCGGACGTTTCTTGTGGATGATCCTGGGCTTGAGTCGGCTGCGCCGTTGCCGTTGGTCGAGGTGATGGGTGCACGTCCGCATCACTCGTGACGGGTTCGTTGGCGGGCGCGGATGGCCCCAGTGGGGTTGACCGCAGTGGGCGGCCGACGGGGGCGTGGTGGGGCGGTTGACGGGGCTTGTGCTGCGAAGCCGGGGCGGGTGCGGACCTTCCGTGTCGGTGATCCTCGGCTGAAGTCGGCCGAGCCGTTGCCGTGCGCGTCCGCACCACCCGTGACGGGTTCGTCGGCGGGCGCGGCGTCAGGCTTCCGCGTCTCCCGTGCCGGCCAGCTTGCCGAAGTCCCGGTCCGGGAACGGGGGTGGGGCCGCCAGGTCGAGGCCGTAGTGGTGGTAGAGCTGGAGTTCCTGCTCGGGGGAGAGGTGGCGGCCCACGCCGAAGTCGGGGGCGTCCTTGATGAGGCTGCGGTCGAAGGGGACGTGCAGGGTGCCGTCGACCAGCTCGCTCGGCTCCAGGGGGACGAAGGCGTCCCGGGAGAAGAGGCCGGTGCGTATGGCAGCCCACTCCGGCACGCCCGTCGCGTCGTCGAGGTAGACCTCGTCAACGGTGCCGATCTTGGTGCCGTTGCGGTCGAACGCCTTGCGGCCGATCAGGTTGCGCGGATCGATGTCGGTCTGCACGTGCCCTCCACTTGGTCGCAAATCATCCGAAGCGGTCGTAAACACTACGAAAGAGCACATCGGGGTGTGCGGCCACTCGAAGACCCGTGCGGCGCCCTCGCTGGTAGGCTTGCCAGCGGCTGCTGATCCCGTGCGGGAGAGTCCTCCGGACACCATCGGAGGCGCCGAAGGAGCAAATCCTCCCCGGAATCTCTCAGGCTCACGTACCGCACGGACGAGGTCACTCTGGAAAGCAGGGCGGGTGTCGACGGCTTCCGCTCTCACCGACGGTGAAAGCCGGCGGCCTTCGGGCGGCCGGTGAAGCTCTCAGGTCGAGATGACAGAGGGGGAGGCCGTCGGGGTACCCGTGCCGGGGTACCCCTCGAAGGTCGCGTCAGACCAGGAGGCCTCCGCAATGACCGCCCACCGCACTCCGCTCTCCGAGCTCGAACAGGGCATCCCCTTCGAGCAGCGCCACATCGGCCCTGACCACGAGGCTTGCGCCAAGATGCTCGCGCAGGTCGGTTACGGCTCGCTGGACGAGCTCACGGCCGCCGCCGTGCCCGATGTGATCAAGAACGCCGATGCGCTGGAACTGCCCGGTGCGCGTACCGAGGCCGAGGTGCTGGCCGAACTGCGGTCGCTGGCCGACCGGAACCAGGTGCTCGACTCCATGATCGGGCTCGGGTACTACGGCACCTTCACTCCGCCCGTCATCCTCCGTAACGTCATGGAGAACCCTGCCTGGTACACGGCCTACACGCCGTACCAGCCGGAGATCTCGCAGGGGCGGCTCGAGGCTCTGCTCAACTTCCAGACCATGGTCGCCGACCTCACCGGGCTGCCGACCTCCGGCGCCTCGCTGCTCGACGAGGGGACCGCGGCGGCCGAGGCCATGGCACTGTCCCGCCGGATGGGGAAGAACAAGAAGGGCCTCTTCCTCGTCGACGCCGACGCGCTGCCGCAGACCATCGCCGTGATCCAGACCCGCGCCGAGCCGACCGGTCTGGAGGTCGTCGTCGCCGACCTCAGCGACGGGATCCCGGCCGAGGTCGCCGCACGTGAGATCAACGGGGTGCTCGTCCAGTACCCCGGCGCCTCCGGGGTCGTACGGGACATCAAGCCGCTCATCGACCAGGCTCACGAGCTCGGCGCGCTCGTGACCGTGGCCGCCGATCTGCTCGCGCTGACCCTGCTGAAGTCGCCGGGCGAGCTCGGGGCGGACATCGCGGTCGGGACCACCCAGCGGTTCGGCGTGCCGATGGGATTCGGCGGGCCGCACGCCGGATACATGGCCGTACAGGAGAAGTTCGCCAGGAGCCTGCCCGGGCGGCTCGTGGGCGTGTCCGTGGACGCCGACGGCAACAAGGCCTACCGGCTCGCTCTGCAGACGCGTGAGCAGCACATCCGCCGGGAGAAGGCGACCAGCAACATCTGCACCGCGCAGGTGCTGCTCGCGGTCATGGCCGGGATGTACGCCGTCTACCACGGGCCCGACGGGCTGAGGGGCATCGCGCGGCGGACGCACCGGTACGCGAACATCCTCGCCGCGGGGCTGACGGCCGGCGGGGTCGAGGTCGTGCACGGCTCCTACTTCGACACGCTGACCGTGCGGGTGCCGGCGAAGGCCGCCGAGACCGTGGCCGCGGCGCGGCGGAACGGCGTCAACCTCCACCTCGTCGACGCCGACCATGTGTCCATCGCGTGTGACGAGACCACCGCGCGGGCCCAGCTGAGTGCCGTGTGGAACGCCTTCGGGGTCGAGGCCGACATCGAGGAGCTGGACGCGGCCACCGAGGAGGCGCTGCCGGACGCGCTGCTGCGCGGCGACGCCGTCCTCACCCACCCCGTCTTCCACCAGCACCGCTCCGAGACCGCGATGCTGCGCTACCTGCGCAGGCTGGCCGACCGGGACTACGCGCTGGACCGCGGCATGATCCCGCTGGGCTCCTGCACCATGAAGCTCAACGCGACCACGGAGATGGAGCCGGTCACCTGGCCCGAGTTCGGGCAGCTGCACCCCTTCGCGCCCGCCGAGCAGGCGCAGGGCTACCTCACGCTCATCCGCGAGCTGGAGGAACAGCTCGCCGAGGTCACCGGGTACGACAAGGTGTCGCTGCAGCCCAACGCGGGGTCGCAGGGCGAACTGGCCGGGCTGCTCGCCGTACGCGGGTACCACCGGGCCAACGGGGACGAGCAGCGGACCGTGTGTCTGATCCCGTCGTCCGCGCACGGGACCAATGCCGCCAGCGCCGTGATGGCGGGCATGAAGGTCGTCGTCGTCAAGACCGCAGGGGACGGTGAGATCGACGTCGAGGACCTGCGGGCCAAGATCGAGCAGTACCGCGACGAGCTGTCGGTGCTGATGATCACGTACCCCTCGACGCACGGGGTGTTCGAGGAGCACGTCGCCGACATCTGCGCGCAGGTGCACGAGGCGGGCGGGCAGGTCTACGTCGACGGGGCCAACCTCAACGCTCTGGTGGGACTGGCCAAGCCGGGGCACTTCGGCGGTGACGTCTCCCACCTGAACCTGCACAAGACCTTCTGCATCCCGCACGGGGGCGGCGGCCCGGGCGTCGGTCCGGTCGGCGTACGGGCGCACCTGGCGCCGTATCTGCCGAACCACCCGATGCAGCCCGAGGCCGGGCCGGAGACGGGCGTGGGGCCCATCTCGGCCGCTCCCTGGGGCTCCGCGGGCATTCTGCCGATCTCCTGGGCGTACGTCCGGCTCATGGGCGGTGAGGGGCTCAAGCGGGCCACGCAGGTGGCGGTGCTCTCCGCCAACTACATCGCCAAGCGGCTCGAGCCGCACTACCCCGTGCTCTACACCGGTCCCGGCGGGCTGGTCGCGCACGAGTGCATCATCGATCTGCGGCCGCTGACCAAGGCGACCGGGGTGAGCGTCGACGACGTGGCCAAGCGGCTCATCGACTACGGCTTCCACGCGCCGACCATGTCGTTCCCGGTGGCCGGGACCCTGATGATCGAGCCGACCGAGTCCGAGGACCTGACCGAACTCGACCGGTTCTGTGAGGCGATGATCGCCATTCGCGGAGAGATCGAGAAGGTCGGCACCGGGGAGTGGGCCGCCGACGACAACCCGCTGCGCAACGCCCCGCACACCGCCGGCGCGCTGGGCGGCGAGTGGGAGCACGCGTACACGCGCGAGGAGGCCGTGTTCCCGGCCGGGGTGTCGGTCGCGGACAAGTACTGGCCGCCGGTGCGGCGGATCGACCAGGCCTTCGGTGACCGCAACCTGGTGTGTTCGTGCCCGCCGCTGGACGCGTACGAGGACTGACTCGATGCGATGAGGGCCCCGTTTCGGCGGGGCCCTTTCTCGTTGTGGCGGGGTCTACTCCTTCGCCAGTGACACCTCGGTCGACTTGATGAGGGCGACCACGGGGGTGCCGACGGCCAGGGCGAGGTCCGTCGCAGAGTCCGTTGTGATCGCGGAGGTGAACTCGCCGCCCTCGACGGCGATCTTCACCGTGGCCATGGCGGCGCCGGTGGCCACGGCGGTGACCGTGCCCGGGAGCTGGTTGCGGATGGACAGGCCCCGGACCGGGGCGGTGGCGAGGGAAACCTCCGTCGACTTCACCAGGGCGCGTACGGAAGAACCCTGGGTGAGGCCGAGATCCTCCACGGCATCGAGGGTGATCGCGGCAGTGAGGTCCTGCCCACCGTCGAGGCGGATCTTGACCGTCGCCATGGCCTCGCCCCGGGTGACGGTGGTGACGGTGCCGGGGAGCTGGTTGCGGATGCTCAGGATCATGGGCATCAACTTAGGGCCGTACGCAGCGTATGTCGGGTATGTGCCGGTCAGCCGGTGTGGACGCGCGGACGGCGGGCGCGGTCGGGTTCCGCCTCGCGCAGGACCTCCCGGGTGACGGGGGCGACCTCGCCCTGGCCGAAGAGGAAGAAGCGCAGGAAGTGGTGGAAGGGGCTGCCCTCGGTCCATTCGAAGTAGATGTGGGGGGTGCAGCCGGTGAGGTCGCGGACATGCAGGAGGAGGGCGGCCAGGGCGTTCGGGATGGAGGAGGACTCCAGGGTCAGGACGCGGTAGCGGCCGTGCAGGACTTCACCGCGGACGGTCAGGCCCGCCTCGAACTCGGAGGGGTCCAGGACGGTGACCTCGACGAAGACGAAGTCCTCGCCGGGGATGTCGTTGTCGGCCCGGATCTGTTCGATCTTGTCGCGGTATTCGGCCTGGTCACGCTGGTCGGGCTGGTTGGCGATGAAGCGGATCTTGCGGCTGGCGATGTCGCGGATGAAACGTTCCGCCATGGCGTCCAGCCGCACGCTGGTCACGCGCAGCTCGAAGGCACGGGCCAGCCGGGAGAGCAGGGAGACGAGGATGATGCCGGCGATGAAGCAGGCGCCGATCTTGACACCGTCGGGGCGTTCGATGACGTTCGCGACGGTGACGTAGAGGAAGACCGCCGAGATGACCGCGAAGCCGATCGTCCAGCCCCGCTGGCCGGCCTTGCGCGCCGCGATGGTCACCGCGATCGCGGCGGAGCTGATGAGGACCAGGACGCCGGTGGCATAGGCGCCGCCCTGGGCGTCGACGTCGGCATCGAAGATCCAGGTGACCAGGAAGCCGATGAGGGTGAAGACCATGACCATGGGGCGTACGGCGCGGGCCCAGTGCGGGGCCATGCCGTAGCGGGGCAGGTAGCGGGGCATCAGGTTGAGCAGGCCGGCCATCGCGGAGGCGCCGGCGAACCACAGGATGGCGATGGTCGAGATGTCGTAGACCGTGCCGAAGACGCCGCCCAGGTAGTCGTGGGCGAGATACGCGAGGGCGCGGCCGTTGGCCTGGCCGCCCGACTCGAACTCCTTCTCCGGGATCAGGAGAGTGGTGATGAAGCTGGTGGCGATCAGGAAGACGCTCATGATCAGGGCGGCGGCGGTGAGCAGTTTCTTGGTGTCGCGGATCCGGCCGGTCGGACGCTCCTCGGTGTCACCGGACTCGCCCTTGACGTGGGGCATGACGGCGACGCCGGTCTCGAAGCCGGACAGGCCGAGCGCGAGCTTGGGGAAGACGAGCAGGGCCACGCCGACCATGGCGAACACGTTGCCGTGCTCGGCGGTCAGGGCGCCGGACCAGTCCGTGATCACATGCCCTGCCGTGATGACGTGCCACAGACCGACCGCGACCACCACGACGTTGAGACCGAGATACAGGCCGACCAGGGCGACCGCGACACCGATCGCCTCCAGGAACCCCTTGAGGAAGACCGCGCCGAGCAGGGCGACCAGGACGAGGGTGATCAGCATCTTCTGGTCGTGCAGGGCGCCGGTCAGATGGGGGTTCTCGATCAGGTGGGTCGAGGCGTCCGCCGCGGACAGCGTGATGGTGATCAGGAAGTCGGTGGCGGCGAAGCCGAGCAGGGTCAGAACGAAGAGCTTGCCCTGCCAGAAGGACAGCAGGCGCTCCAGCATGGCGATGGAGCCCTCGCCGTGGGGGCTCTCCTCGGCCACGCGGCGGTAGACCGGCAGGGCGCCGGCCAGGGTGACCAGGACGAGCACGATGGTGGCGACGGGGGAGAGGAGGCCGGCCGCGAGGGCGGCGATGCCGGGCTGGTAGCCGAGGGTGGAGAAGTAGTCGACGCCGGTCAGGCACATCACCCGGTACCAGGACTGGCCCTGGTGCGGGGGTTCGGGTTGGGCGTGCGGGCCCGTGTGGCCGCCGCCCTTGCCCATGTCGGACAGACCCTCCAGCATCCATGCACGCAGACGACCGGAGGGTGGGTCTTCGGTGAGGGCCATCGGGGGTGCTCCTGGGGTGCTGCTCGGCTGGGATCCGGCCGTCCGTCTGACGGCGGGATCAGCGTAAGCGGAGAGTGATGTTCGGGCCTCTGGCTGGAGGGTCTACGGGCGTCAAACTTCCGTTAAGACTCGGGTCGTGGGGTCCGGCGGCGGGTGATGAGCCAGATGAGGGGCGACGCACGTTCCCGTGTGAGCCGCGTGGGTGGGGCGGCGGAGGTGGACACGCAGAGTCATGGCGGGGTCGGGGAATTACGGCGCCCGCCAAGGCGTGGAGGGGCTGCGTGAACCCGCGCCCGAAACGTGGTAGCGCCGAGAGGCCGGGACGGCAACGCCGCCGCACACGGACGGGGCGTCACTGCCGGTCACCCCGGCCCCTGGTCGGTGCCAGCCTTCTGGGCCTGGGTGATGCGGTCTGTGGGGGATCTCCGCGCGGACCGCTTCGTAATGTTCGCCCGTGCTACCGAATGTTTCGGCTGCTCCGATGGTCGGATGGCGTCGGATGTGCGGTCCCTCGGCCATCGGAGGTTACCCCCGACCCGGTGTGCTGCGGGCCGATCCGGTCCTTGTCAGGGGCTCGGTGCGTGGCCGTCGCGGGATGCCCACGCCCGGATGTCCCGGCGCCGGAGGGAGTCGCGTGAAGCGGCGCGGATCGGCGATCGCACGGCAAGTGTTCGTACGGCAAGCGGTCCTGGTTCTTCGAAGCGAGCCCTTCCGGGGGTGAGTTGGCGACTCGATCCGCGAACATTCCCCCCGCACAGGGGGTTGCCACCGTTCCGTAGCTGTCTCTAGGGTGCGGCAGCAGCGAAGCTTTCTGGATCTATTCCGAAACTTTCGGACCGCAGGACGGACAAGGACGGCTCCGTCCCGTACTCAAGGAGCGCATCATGGGCGACCCGGCACTGTCCCGCCGTGGCTTTCTGGCGGCGTCCGCCGCGGCCGGTCTGGGCATGACGACACTGACCGGCTGTGGCGGCGACTCGGACGGAGGATCGTCCGACGGGACCACCACGGTGGAGTGGTGGAACATCTCCACCACCGAGCCGGCGAAGAGTGTCTGGGCGGCCCTCGCCAAGAAATTCGAGGCCGCGAACCCCAAGGTCAAGATAAAGATCGTTCAGCTGGAGAACGACGCCTACAAGTCGAAGATGACGGCGCTGACCGCCTCCGGGAAGCTCCCCGACATCTTCCACACCTGGGGCGGCGGCGTCCTCAAGCAGCAGGTCGACGCGGGGCTCGTCGAGGACCTGACCGACCGGACCAAGCCGTGGGCCGACGGTCTGCTGAAGGTCACCAAGGAGCCGTACATCCTCGACGACAAGGTCTACGGCATTCCCTTCGACATGGGCATGATCGGCTTCTGGTACAACAAGAAGCTCTTCCAGCAGGCCGGTGTCAGCGAACCCCCCACCACCTGGGGCGGCTTCCTGGAGGCCGTGAGCAAGCTGAAGTCGAAGAACATCACGCCCATCGCCCTGGCCGGCAAGGAGAAGTGGCCCGGCATGTACTACTGGGCCTACCTCGCGATGCGCACCGCCGGTATCGACGCCCTCCAGAAGGCCAGCGAGGACAAGGACTTCACCGGCGCCGGGTTCGTCGAGGCCGGTCGGCACCTCAAGGAACTCGTCGCCCTCCAGCCCTTCCAGAAGGGCTTCCTCAACGCCGCCTACTCCACGCCCACCGGCCAGGCGGCGGCCGTCGGCAACGGCAAGGCGGCCATGGAACTCATGGGCCAGTGGGCCCCGTCCGTCCAGGCCGACTCCGGCAAGGGTCTCGGTAACGACCTGGGCTTCTTCCCCTTCCCCGCGGTCGAGGGCGGCAAGGGCGCCATCACCGAGGTGTTCGGCGGAGGCGGCGGACACGCCCTGCGCCGGGGTGCCCCGCAGGCGGCGGTCGACTTCCTGAAGTTCTTCGCCTCCGAGGCCACCGAGCTGGAACTGGTCAAGAAGACCAGCGTCCTTCCCGTGCTCCCGAACGCCGAGAAGGCCATGACCGACCCCAACCTCAAGCTCGTACAGGCCCAGTTGAAGGCCGCCACCGGCTTCCAGCTCTATCTCGACCAGGCGTACGCGCCCGCCGTGGGCCAGGAGGTCAACGACAGCGTGGCCGCGCTGATCGCCGGCTCCAAGTCCCCGGAACAGGTCGCCCAGTCGATCACGCAGACCGCGAAGGAAGAGCAGTAGCCCGCGATGACCTCCACGTTCCTCGCAGACAAGCGGAGCGGTCCGGGCACCGAACTCCCGCCCCCGGAATCGGTCAGGGCCCGGGGGCGGGGCCGTCGGCGCGTACTGCACTGGCTGACCGCGGTCAGTTTCCAACTGCCCGCCCTGGTGCTGTTCATCGGCATGGTCCTGCTGCCGATGCTGTTCGCGCTGTACGCCGCGTTCTTCCGCTGGGGCGGCTTCGGCATGCCCTCCGACTACGTCGGCATGGACAACTTCACGGCTCTCTTCGACAACCCGGTCTTCCTGGGCGACCTGTGGCGCTGCCTGGTGCTGGTCGTGCTGTCCCTCGCGTTCCAGCTGCCGTTCGCGCTCGCCATGGCGGTCCTGCTCAACCAGAAGCTGCGCGGCAGAGCCGTCTACCGGATGCTGTTCTTCGCCCCGTATGTCCTGTCCGAGGCGATCACCGGCGTGCTGTTCAGCATGGTCTTCGCCCCGGACTCCGGTCTCGCCGACCACATCTTCGGCGCGGTCGGCCTGGACGGCCTGGGCGGGCTGTGGTTCGCCGATCCCTCCTACGTCATGGCGACGCTCTTCCTGGTCATGATGTGGAAGTACTTCGGCTTCCACATGATGCTCTACCTGGCCGGACTCCAGTCCATCCCACGGGAGTTGACCGAGGCGGCCCTCATCGACGGCGCCAGTGCCTGGCAGCGTTTCCGCAACGTCACCCTGCCGCTCCTCGCGCCCACCCTGCGGATCAGCGTCTTCCTGTCGGTCATCGGTTCCATCCAGCTCTTCGACCTGGTGTGGGTGGTCACCCAGGGCGGCCCCGACCACCACTCCGAGACCATGGCCGTGACCATGTTCCAGTACGGCTTCAAGCGCTACCAGGTCGGCTACGCCAGCGCGATCAGCGTGGTCATGTTCGGCATCTGCCTCGTCTTCGCCCTCGCCTACCAGCGGTTCGTGCTCCGCCGCGACCTCGAAGGGGCCACCACGACGATGAGGGGGGACGGTCGATGACCGCCCGCAACAGCACCGCACGGACCCTGCCCCTGCACCTGGTCCTCGTCGCCGTCGGCGCGGTGATGGTCGTACCCCTGGTGTACGCCGTCCTGTCCGGGTTCAAGTCCACCGACGAGCTCTCCAGCAACCCCTTCGGGCTGCCGAAGCACTGGCGGACCGGCAACTACACCGACATCCTGGCCGGCTCGGACTTCTGGCGGCTGCTCGGCAGCAGCACCCTGATCGCGGTCGGTACGACCGTCCTGGTGGTCGCCGCGTCCGCGCTGGCCGCGTTCTCCTTCGCGCGGTTCGCCTTCCGCGGCCGGGAGGCGCTGTTCACGCTCTTCACGATGGGGCTGATGTTCCCCTTCGCGGTGGCGGTGCTCCCGCTGTTCCTGCTCCTGCGCTCGCTCGGTCTGCTGGACAACCCACTGGGCGTGATCCTTCCGCAGGCCGCCTTCGGACTGCCGATGACGATCATCATCCTGCGGGCCTTCTTCCGGGAGATCCCCGGTGAGCTGGAGGAGGCGGCCACCCTCGACGGGTGCAGCCCCTTCGGGTTCTTCTGGCGGGTGCTGCTGCCCATGGCACGGCCCGCGCTCGGCACGGTCTCGGTGCTCGCCGTCGTCACCAGCTGGAACAACTTCATGCTGCCGCTGCTGGTGTTCACCGACAACACCTGGTGGACGCTCCCGATCGGCGTGCAGCAGTTCCAGGGCCAGTACTCCGCGGAGTACGCCCGCGTCTTCGCCTATCTCGTCCTGGCGATGGTTCCCGCCCTCGCCTTCTACTCGGTCGCCGAGCGCCAGCTCGTCGGCGGCCTCACCGCGGGCGCGACGAAGGGATGACCCCGGCGCCTTCGGCAGTACGGCTCACACCCACCCGCACGTGAGGAGTCGCACCACATGCGCAAGAACCGTCTCAGACTCGCCGGAGCCCTCGCGGCCGTCCTGGTCGCCGCGGGCATCGCCACCGGGCCCGCCGCCCAGGCCCACGGCAAGCCGCAGACCCTCGCCGACCTCGCCCAGCGGCACGGCCGCTACTTCGGCAGTGCCACCGACAACCCCGAGCTCGTCGACGAGCCGTACAAGAAGATCCTCGGCAGCGAGTTCGACCAGATCACGCCCGGCAACGGCATGAAGTGGTACGCCACCGAACCCCAGCAGGGCGTCTTCGACTGGACCGCGGGCGACGAGATCGTCAACCTCGCCCGCGCGCACCACCAGAAGGTGCGCGGCCACACCCTCGTCTGGCACAGCCAGCTGCCCGACTGGATCACCTCGCGGGAGTGGACGGCGGCCGAGCTGAGGCCCGTACTGAAGAAGCACATCCAGACCGAGGTACGGCACTACCGGGGCAAGGTGTTCGCCTGGGACGTCGTCAACGAGGCCTTCAACGAGGACGGCACCTACCGGGAGACCGTCTTCTACAAGACCCTCGGCCCCGGTTACATCGCCGACGCCCTGCGCTGGGCCCGCCAGGCCGACCCCAAGGTCAAGCTCTACCTCAACGACTACAACATTGAGGGCGTGGGCCCGAAGAGCGACGCCTACTACAACCTGGCCAAGCAGCTGAAGGCGCAGGGCGTCCCGCTCGACGGCATCGGTCTCCAGGCCCATCTGGCGCTCCAATACGGCTATCCGACCACGCTGGAGGACAACCTGCGCCGCTTCTCCAAGCTGGGCCTCGACACCGCGCTCACCGAGGTCGACATCCGGATGATCCTGCCCGCGACCGAGGAGAAGCTGGCCCAACAGGCCGACTGGTACGCCGACGTGACCGACGCGTGCCTCGCGGTGCGGCGGTGCGTCGGCATCACCATCTGGGACTACACCGACAAGTACTCCTGGATCCCGGCGTTCTTCGACGGCGAGGGCGCCGCGCTGCCGTGGGACGAGCAGTTCCAGCCGAAGCCGGCGTACTACGCGATCCGGGCGGCGTTGAAGTAGGGGCTGGGTGGTTGCGGCGTCCCGGCTGTCCTGCCGGGGCGCCGGCGACGACGGACGGGTGGGATCGACGGTCCCACCGGGGCAGGAACCCTGGCTGCGCCCACCTGGCCGGCCGGGGTTCGTCAGACGCGGCGAGCCCCTGGCGCTGCCGAGCCGGTGCGGGGCGTTGCCCTCCGCACGGGTTCGGGGCTTGGGCCGGGTGGGTTGCGGGGGAGTCCTTCGTTCGCAGACCCCCTCGGCCGGCGGCCGTTGTGGCTCGGCCTGATCGGGTGCGGTGAGAGTCGGCCGCTCGCAGCGCTCGGGCGGGAGGTGTTCGTTCTGCCCTGTCCCGGTCAGGCGGAGCGGGAACCGTGCGCTCGCATCCGGCGGCGGGAGGCGTTCAGTCTGGCTTGGGCCGGTCGGGCTGCGTCGGAAGTGCCTGCCTGTGGCGCGGCTCGGCGGGGGCCGATCGTTTTGGCCTGGCCCGGAAGGTCGGGCCAGGAATGCCTGCCCACCCCAGGTCGACGAGGGCCGAGCGTTCTCGCCTGGCCCTGTCAGGCCGGGCGAAGGTCGGCCGTCCGCACCCACTCCGCAGGTTCCCGCCGACGTATTGGGCTCGCCCTCTGGATGGCGTGGCGGATCAGGCAGGTACCGCTTCAGCTGCCCGGTGAGTGATGGACGCCGTCGGCGGGGCCGCTTCGCGCGGGCGGGTGCGGTGGTGTCGGGGGGTATCGCCGTGGGCCGTCGGGCAGTGGCCGGGGGGGCGTGCTCGACCGCACGGTCAGTGTTCGACCGCACCGCCAGCTCGCTCCAGTCCCGCCCAGTCCCGCGCGCGATGAGTCCGTAGGAGTTCCTCACGGGCCGGTTCAAGGCCACTGCCGGCATGTCAGGCCGTCGCCGGTGGTGCCGTGCTGGAGCGGATCACCAGCTCGGTGCCCAGTTCCACGCGGGGTGAGTGCGGGTGTTCCGCGCGGGCCAGTTCGAGGACTGTGCGGGCGGCCAGCTTGCCCATGTCGGCGAGGGGTTGGCGCACGGTCGTCAGCGGGGGTGCCGACCAGCGGACTTCCGGAAGGTCGTCGAAACCCACCACGCTCATGTCCTCCGGCACCCTCAGTCCACGCCTCCTCAGCGCCTCGATTGCGCCGAGGGCCATCTGGTCGCTGGCCGCGAACACGGCGGTCGGCGGGTCGGGCAGGTCGAGGAGCTTCTCGCACCCCGCGAAACCGGACTCCGGGTGGAAGTCGCCCGGCACGACCAGCGCCTCGTCGAGGGTGAGCCCGGCGCCTTCCAGGGCCGCACGGTAGCCGTCGAGGCGGGCCCGGGAACACAGCAGCCTCGGTGGTCCGGCGATCAGGCCGATCCTGCGGTGGCCCAGCGACAGCAGGTGTTCGGTGGCCGCGAGCCCTCCCGACCAGTTGGCGGCGCCGATGGTGGGGGCGTCCAGCGCGGGTGAGCCGGCCGGGTCGACGACCACCAACGGGACGCCGAGCGCGCGCAGTTCCTCATGGAGGACCGTGTCCAGCGCCGAGGTGACCAGGATGACCCCGCCGGAGGCGCGGGCGCGCAGGTTGCGCATCCACTCGCGGGCGTCGCCCGAGCGGCCGTGGATCGCGGAGACCACGGTGCCGACGCCTTCCGCGTGGGCGACCTCTTCGACTCCGCGGATGATCTCCACGGCCCAGGGGCTGTCGAGGTCGTTGAAGACCAGGTCGAGCAGGGCGACACGGGCGCCGGGGGCCGGGGCACGCTTGCGGTAGCCGTAGCGCTGGAGCAGTTCCTCGATCCGGGCGCGAGTGTGCGGGGACACGTCCGACCGACCGTTGACCACCCGGGACACCGTCGGCACCGAGACTCCGGCCTGCCGGGCGATCTCCGTGATGGTGACCCTGGCCCGGGGCTCGGCGCCGGCCTCGCCTGTTGTCACTTGCCCACCTCCGCGTCGGAGCCTCGAAAGCGTCGCGCTCGAAACTTCCAGGAGTCTTCCGGAAGAGTAGCCCCATACACAAGGCGTCACAGCGAGTGATCGCCGAGGAACATGCGTCGGGGCCGGTGCGCAGACGATGCTGCGAGCCGGCCCCTCAAGGTCTCCGGGCGGGACGCGGCCCGCCCGGGCGTGCTCAGGCGGCCGTGGCCCCCGCGAGCGGGCGGTGCGGGGCGATGACCCGACCGTCGGGCAGGAGCTCACCGGTGTCCTCGAAGAGCAGAACGCCGTTGCACAGCAGGCTCCAGCCCTGCTCCGGGTGGTGCGCCACGAGGCGGGCGGATTCCCGGTCGGCGGAGTCGGCTGTAGGACACGGTGACTGGTGCTGGCACATTGGTGGGATCTTTCGCTGTGTTGTGGTCATGACGTCCCCCGTCGTGATTACTCAGTCTGAACCCAGTGTTGCCCTACGAGCGCCAATCCGCAGGTATTTCGCATCACCACTTCTTCACAGGTTGGAGACGCATCACCCGGCCGGACGGTTCATCTCAACCGCACTGTCCCTTCGGGTGGTTGGAGGGGGCCGGAAAGGGCTAGTCCACCTGGACAGAGTCCCGCGTTCGGCTCGTCCGAGCCATTGTGCGCTCGTACGAGCAAATACTTTCCGAGTGATCCCTGCGGCTTTTCCACGACCGCAATGGCGCCCAAACGGAGTCGTACCCCGCTACCCGGAATTCCGGGGCGGGGTACGAGCGTCCGGGGCGAGGTTTCAAGCGGGTGAGCCGAGCAGCGGGGCCGGGGTCACCCGATGGGTCAGGACCGGGAGCAGCTCGGCGGCCCGGTGCGGGCGGTGGGCCGCGATGCCGGGCGGGGCGGGTGCCAGCGGGACGAGCAGGTCGGTGGCGGCGAGGCGGCCCGTGCCGGCGTCCGCCGCGCAGTCGCCGTGCAGCCATAGCGCGAGCATGTACAGGCCCGGGATGGACAGCAGGCGCGGTTGGTAGGGCTGCTGCATCACCTCCGCCTGACGCAGCGCGCGCTCGGTGGACGCGATGTAGGGGCCCTCGAAGAAGTGCGAGAACGCCCAGCCGTCCGGGGTGAGCATGGTCTCCGCGGCGGCCACCGAGCGCTCGCCGCAGCGGATCAGGAAACGCCACCCGGTCAGCCTGGTGGCGGTGCCGTCCAGGACGTGCACGGGCAGGGGGAGCTCGGGTGTGACGGGTCCCTGGGCGCGCAACAGGGAAGGGGTCCGGGCCTCGCGGACCGCGGTGGGCGAGGCGAGTGCGGTGAGGACGGAGCGAAGTGCGGGTGCGGGAGCCGGAGGGACATGCAGCGGCATGGTGGGTCGCCTCTCATTCGACAGGCACGGTGGCACGAGGGCGGGGGCGGACGACGCTGTCAGCTCACGGGTCAGAGAGGCGGGGGCCGGGGTCCGGTGACGCAGATGCGGGTGAGGACTGCCGTACGTCACTCGATGGCAGGATCCAGGACCGCGGGTGCCAACCCTCTGCCTTGTTCGCGGAGTTTATACGACATGTGTTGAGATGGTGTTTCGGCTAGCCGTTTCCGCTGTATCGGGCAAGGAGCCATTCGGTCGGCGATACGCGGGAATCATCCCGATACCGCGGCTGCTTCGCGGCGGTGACCTCGGGGAAGGCGCGGGAAGCGGTCGGCCAATTCTCGTCGGCGTTTTTCACGAGTTCTTCGGGGCACTCGAAACTGCTGACGGCCCCATGCCGAGTGAATGTGCCACCGGTCACATCCAACAGGGTAGCGGGTCCGGGGACCCGGCGGGACGTTACCGATCGTTCCGGCGGGGCATCATCCCACCTGACTCATGACGCGACGAGGAAGGACCCTTCCATGGGGGAGAAGGTCGTGGCAGGCCAGTTCGACCTGTCCGATCGCCAGCGCTACCGCGACAAGCTCCGCACTTGCCTGACGGGGCTGGAGCGGCTTCTGGCGGAGCAGCGGTTCGATGGCCCCAAGAACCTGATGGGGCTGGAGATCGAATTGAATCTGGTCGGCACCGACGGTATGCCGAGAATGCTGAATGGAGAGGTCCTCGCACGCATCGCAAGCCGAGATTTCCAAACAGAACTCGCCATGTTCAACCTGGAAGTCAACATCGCCCCACACCGGCTGGGCGGCAGGGTATTCGACCGGCTGGCGGAGGAACTCCGTACTTCCCTGGCATATGCCGACCGTAAAGCGGGCGAGCTCGACGCCGGAATCGTGATGATCGGCATTCTGCCGACCCTCGACCGGGACGACGTCGTCTCCTCCAACCTGTCCGACGTCGACCGCTACACCCTCCTCAACGACCAGATCGTGGCCGCGCGCGGTGAGGACTTCGTCCTCGACATCGACGGGGTGGAACGCCTCACCTGCACCTCGAAGTCCATCGCCCCGGAGGCCGCCTGCACCTCCGTGCAGTTGCACCTCCAGGTCACCCCGGGGCGCTTCGCCGACGTGTGGAACGCCGCGCAGGCGGTGGCCGGGGTGCAGATAGCCGTCGGTGCCAACTCGCCCTTCCTGTTCGGCCGTGAGCTGTGGAGCGAGTCCCGGCCGCCGCTCTTCCAGCAGTCCACGGACACCCGTCCGCCGGAGCTCCAGGCCCAGGGCGTGCGGCCGCGCACCTGGTTCGGGGAACGGTGGATCTCCTCGGCGTACGACCTCTTCGAGGAGAACCTGCGCTACTTCCCGGCCCTGCTGCCGATCTGCGACGACGAGGACCCGCTGAAGGTGCTCGACGAGGGCGGCGTGCCCTCGCTCGCGGAACTCGTCCTGCACAACGGCACGGTGTACCGCTGGAACCGGCCCGTATACGACATCGCCGACGGTGTCCCGCACCTGCGCGTCGAGAACCGTGTGCTGCCCGCCGGCCCCACCATCACCGACGTCATCGCCAACGCGGCCTTCTACTACGGCCTCGTCCGCGCCCTCGCCGAGGAGTCGCGGCCGGTGTGGACCCGGTTGCCCTTCGAGGCGGCCGCGGCCAACTTCGACGCCGCCTGCCGGCACGGCATCGACGCGCGCATGGTCTGGCCCCGGCGCGGTCGCCACGGCGGCACGGTCGAGGTCGACGCGGTGAGCCTCGTACGCGACGAACTGCTGCCGCTGGCCGAGGCGGGGCTCGCGGCGTGGGGCGTCGAGCCCGCCGACCGGGACCTGTATCTCGGGGTGATCGAGGAGAGGTGCCGGCGCCGGGCCAACGGGGCGTCCTGGCAGGCGGCGACGTTCCACCGGGCACTGGAGGCGGGACTGTCGCGGGACGCGGCGCTGGCGGCCACGACGCGGCGGTACGGCGAGCTGATGCGCCAGGGGGAGCCGGTGCACACCTGGCCGGTGGGGCTGCCGGAGCCGGTGCCGCTGGGGTGAGGGCCGCCGCGGCGGGCGCAGTCAGCCGCTGCCGCCCTGGGCGCCCGCGGCCACGATCGCCTTCAGGATCACCGTGTGGATCTGGGCCGGGTCGTTGACCTGCTGACCGGAACCGCCGGTGGCCTCGGCGAGCTGTTCGGCTTCCGCGCGGTCGGCGTCGGGGCCCACCGCGATCACGATGAGCGGGACCGGGCGTGCGGGGTTGGAGAGCTTCTCCAGCTGGGAGACCAGCGCCCCGCGCGAGATGCTGCCGGGGTCCTGGTTGACGCCGTCGGTCAGTACCACCAGCGCGTTGAACTTTCCCTCGGCGTACGAGCCGGTCGCCTCCTTGTACGCCGCGAGAGTGGTGTCGTACAACCCCGTCGCGCCGCCCGGCACCGGCTCCAGGCCGCCGAAGGCCGCCGACAGCCGCTCCCGTTGGGTGCCGCCCGCCGCCGTGCTGTCGCCCAGTCGGTCCGTCGGCACGAGGACCTTGTAGTCCTTGTCGCCCTCGAGCTTGGTGGAGAACTCCCACAGGCCGATCTCGTCCTCCTGGGTGAAGGTGGCGAGGGCCTGGAGGAGAGAGCCCTTGGTCACGTCCATCCGGGAGCGACCGGTACCCGGCACGGCCTCCGACATGGAGGAGGACGCGTCCACGACCGTGGTGATCCGCGCGCTCTGCACGGTGATCGTCCAGGTGCCGAGGGCCTCCTGGAGCGCTGTCGCGGAGGGGGGCTCACCGGCCTCCGCCGTGTACGGCTGCGGCACCTTGCCCCCGGCCTTCGCGACCAGGGAGGCCGACACCTGGTCGTCGGAGGTCCTGAACCCCCGGTCGGTCAGCAGCTGCTCCTGCTCCGGCTTGCGCAGATACGTCATGAAGCGGATCGCCGCCCGGCTCTCGTCCGTGCTCAGCCGGGTCTGGTCGACGAGCGCGTACGGGTAGTCCAGCCGCGGTGAACCGTCCTCGGGGTAGAAGAAGTCCAGACCGCCGTCACCGGACTCCGCCGAGGAGTTGTACGCGAACGACGCCTGCTCGGACAGGACCAGCGCCTGGTTGCGCTTGGGGTTGCCCTGCTCGGTGCCCGAGGAGTCCCGCGGCAGCGTCTCCACGAGCTGGCCGTCGCTGTCGGAGATGCGCTGCGAGAGCGACTTCATCATCGCCGCGGCCTGCGTCGCCCCGCCCTCGACCCGGCCCGCCGCACTGCTGAGCCGGGTCAGGGCGAGCAGCCCGGACGCGCTGCGCGCGGGGTCGGCGGCGCCCAGCTTGAGCGAGTCGTCCCGCAGGGTGGCGCCCGCCAGTTCGAGCCAGCCGTACGTCTTCTTCGGCCAGCCCAGCGACTTCGCGGCGGCCGGCACCATCGCCATCCCGACCGGACTGGAGGCCACGTTGCCGACGCGGGCCACCTTCGTCGCGCCCGCGTCCGCGGAGATCTGGTCCAGCCACACGCCCGAGTCCGGCACCCACACCTGCGCACCGGGGTCCTTGCCGGCCGCGAGCGTGTCCCTGACCTTGTACGACTCGCGCGCGGTCACCGAGATGTCGACGCAGCGCCCGTCGGAGGTGAGGCTCTCGTCGCCGGCCCGCTCGGCCGCGGCGCGCAGCGCGGGGGCCACATCGGGGGAGGCGGCGACCTCGATCCGTACCGCCTCGTCCCGGCAGGAGGAGCCGAAGGAGAACAGACCGCCCTGGACGGCGGCGGCCGTACCGCCGGCGACGGTCAGGACGAGAACCGTCGCGATGGCCACCGTGCGGCGGCGCGCACGTGGGCGGGGGTCGCTGCCGCCCGCCCCATACTGATCGGGCAAGCTGTGACGTCCCATGACGGTGGTGCCCTCCCCTGATGTTCGTGCCGGCACAGCCGTGTACGGCAGGAAGGAGGGAGGTACGCCCCCGTACGGCGTCCGTCCCCCCGACGGCCATGCGCACGATCTTCGTTATTCCTTTCGAAGGACCCTAGCGGGGCGGCGATGGGGATGAGGCTGGATTACTCAACTGGAGGCAGGTGTGCAGGCGGAGGAAGGGGCAGTGGCCGATTCTTTTCCGCAGAGGGCGCTCTCACGGAAGTTCTTCCGTGACGAGACGCTGCTCGTTCTGGGGCTTTCGCTCGGTGCGAGCGGTGTGTCCGCGCTGATCAGTTTTGTCGGATCGGTCACCAAACCGGGGGGTCTCAAGGATCAGGCGGCGACCCTCAACGCCTCGGCCGCGCCCGGCCGCCCCTGGCTGGATCTCGCCTGGCAACTCTTCGGGATCGCGTCGGCCCTGGTGCCCGTTCTCCTGGTCGCGCACTTCCTGCTGCGCGAGGGACAGAGCCTGAGGACCCTCGGCTTCGACCGGACCCGGCCCGGGCCCGACCTCGCCCGCGGGGCCGGGATCGCGGCCGTCATCGGCAGCACCGGAATCGCGTTCTACCTGGCCGCACGAGGCCTGGGCTTCAACCTCACCGTGGTGCCCGAGGCACTGCCCGACGTGTGGTGGAAGTACCCCGTGCTGATCCTCTCGGCGATGCAGAACGCGATCCTGGAAGAGGTGATCGTCGTCGGCTATCTGTTGCGCCGGCTCCACCAGTTGGGCTGGACCCCGGGCACCGCCCTGGTGGCCAGTTCCGTACTGCGCGGCAGCTACCACCTCTACCAGGGCATCGGCGGCTTCATCGGCAACATGGTCATGGGCGTGGTGTTCGTGTACCTGTACCGGCGGTGGGGCCGGGTGGGCCCCCTGGTGGTGGCACATTCCCTGCTCGACATCGGGGCGTTCGTGGGATACGCGCTGCTCGCGGGCAAGGTGGGCTGGCTGCCCACGGCGTGAAGCCCTTGGGGCCTGAAGCCCTCGGGGCCTGAAGCCCTCGGGGCGTGAAGCCCTTGGTCAGACGAGCAGCTCGCCCTCGATGACCGTGACCGCGCGGCCCGTCAGCAGAGTGCGCTCACCGCGCAGCGCGGTGCGGACCCGGCCGGAGCGGGGCGAGGCCTGCAGTCCGGTGAGATCGGTACGGCCGAGCCGCTGCGACCAGTAGGGTGCCAGGGCCGTGTGCGCGCTGCCCGTGACCGGGTCCTCGTCGATGCCGACGTTCGGGAAGAAGCAGCGGGAGACGAAGTCGTGGCCCAGGTCCGGGTTCTCGGCGCGGGCGGTGGCGATGACGCCGCGCTCGGAGTAGGCGGCCAGGGCCTTGAGGTCGGGTCGCAGGGCGTGCACGGTCTTCTCGTCGGCCAGTTCCAGCAGCAGGTCACCGATGTTCGGCCCGGTGTCGAAGGCGGTCAGCGGCTCGGCGCCCAGCGCCCCGGCGACACCCTCGGGAAGTGCGACCTGGGCCAGCGGGGCGGTCGGGAAGTCCAGGGTGATCGAGCCGTCCTCGCCGGGTGTGGCGATGAGGACCCCGCTGCGGGTGGCGAACCGCACCGGGCCCCGGTGGGCGCCGGTGCTGTACAGGACGTGGGCCGTGGCGAGCGTCGCGTGCCCGCACATGTTCACCTCGGTGGCGGGTGTGAACCACCGCAGCGCCCAGTCGGCCTCGGCGCCTGAGGGGAGCCGGTGGGCGAAGGCCGTCTCGGCGTGGTTCACCTCCAGGGCGATGTTCTGGAGCCGGTCGTCGTCCGGGAAGGCGTCGTCCAGGAGCAGGACCCCGGCCGGGTTGCCGGCGAACGGGCGGTCGGTGAAGGCGTCGACGATTCGGATACGCATGCGCTGACGGTACGGCGTGATCTTGTGCTCGGGACAAGGCCAATCGCGGGCCGCTGGACCGATTTCACGGAGACTGCGCCGACCGTCCGTCCGGCGTCGACGAGGGGAGTGGCGCTCCGCCCATTGCGCTCTCGTCGGCGAGCACTCATTATCAGGAATCCTGTTTGTTTAAACTTGTAGCGATGGGTGCTCAGCCATGCCTTTCAGCCCCGGAATCCAGGCCAGGGGGATCCAGCTCCTGCTCGGCCGTGTGATGTCCCGCGTACACGACGACCTGCGCTTCACCGACATCCCGGCGCGTACCGAGACCCTCCGGGTGGAGACCGGTGCCGGGCCGGTGACGTGCACCGTCTACCGCCCGTCGGCCACCACCGAGGCCCCCGCCCCGGTGTACGTCAACTTCCACGGCGGCGGGTTCGTGGTGGCCCGCCCCGAGCAGGACGACCACATCTGCCGCTACATTGCCGCCACCGCCGGCTGTGTCGTGATCAACGTCGACTACGCGGTCGCGCCGCAGCGGCCGTACCCCGTACCCGTCACCCAGGCCTACGACGTCACCGCGTGGGTCGCCGAGAACGGCGCCGCCGGCGGCTGGGACGGCTCGCGGCTCGCCGTGGGCGGACACAGTGCCGGGGCCAACCTCACCGCCGCTGTCTGCCTGCTGGCCCGGGAACGCGGCACCTTCACGCCCCGCCTCCAGATCCTGGACTCGGCACTGCTGGACCAGGTCGCCGACCCGGCCACCAAGCGGTCCCTCATCGCCAAGCCGCTGCTCGGCCCGCGGCTCATGCGGATCTTCACCGCCGCCTACGTCCCCGACCCCGCGGACCGCGCCCACCCCCACGCCTCGCCCGCCCTCGCCGACGATCTCGCCGGACTTCCCCCCGCCCTGGTCATCACCGCGGAGAACGACCGCCTGCGCGACGAGGGAGACGCCTACGCCAAGGCCCTGGAGGCCGCCGGCGTCCCGGTCACCCACCGCGTCTTCGAGGGTGTCGACCACTACTTCACCCACACGGGCCCGGTGGCGGCCGGAAGGGAAGCCATCGACCTGATGGCCACCACGTTGGGCGCTGCCTTGGGGTGAGGTCCTGTCTCAACGGTTGGTTCGGTCGCTGCTGCGCCTTGGCTGATGGGACAGGGCGCATGCGTCCTGTCCTTGCGCTTGCGACGCCCAAGCCGTCCAGGTGGTCGCGGACTCGCGTGACCGGTCCGTTGCGGACGTGGAGTATCAGGAGGCCGGGGACGGTGAACGCGACGCTCACTTCGGGATCGGCGGTGTCGTAGGCCGCGACCCTCCTGACCGCCTCCACCTGGACGGGGCCGGCGCCCCGCGCTGCCCGGTAGCCGGCGCGCACGGCCTCACGCCCCTCGAAGCTGGGGGAGGAGAACGGGAACTCGTGCACCGCGTCGGTGGCGTAGAGATCGGCGAGATCTGCTGGCCTCGCTCGGCCTCAAGCTCGGCGGCCTTCCTGAGGGCACGCCGGCGATGATGCGATCGATGCTCACCGACCAGGCTGCAGCCGATCACGTCCGTGCGTCCTGCCCGCTGCCGAGGATTCCGAACTGCGCGCCGCACTGGTTGTCACCGTATTGCTGGGCGTGACCGCCGGGGTGAGCAGGCTGTATTCAGGGCCTTGTCATGCGATCGGTTCCGATATATCGTTGACGCATCGCGACAGATCAACGATGGATGGAGTGATTGCGATGCGTTCCCACGGATTCGAGCGTGGACATGGTGGAGCCGGTCGTCGGGGCCGTGGTGGTCCCGAGAGCCTGCGGGGTGCCTTCGGGCCCTTCGGGCCGGGCGGTCCCGGTGGCCCCGGCTTCGGAGGGCCGGGCTTCGGCCCCGGACCCTGGGGGCCGAGGGGCCGGGGCGGCCCCAGGGGGAGGGCGCGGCGCGGAGACGTGCGCGCCTCGATCCTGGCCCTGCTCAAGGACCGGCCGATGCACGGTTACGAGATGATCCAGGAGATCGCCGAGCGCAGTGGCGGGGCGTGGAAGCCCAGCCCCGGCTCGGTGTACCCCACCCTTCAGCTGCTGGAGGACGAGGGGCTGATCGCCAGTGCGACCGAGGGCGGCAAGAAGCTGTTCTCGCTCACCGAGGCCGGCCGTACCGCGGCCGAGGAGGGCCCCGAGGCGCCCTGGGAGGAAGCCTCCCGCGGCATCGACTTCGAGGCACTCGGCGAGATCCGGCAGGCCGGCTTCGGCCTGATGGAAGCCTTCGGGCAGGTCTGGAAGACCGGCAGCAAGGAACAGCGCGAGAAGGCGGTGGCCGTCATCAACGAGGCCCGCAAGAAGCTGTACCTCATCCTCGCCGACGAGGGCTGAGACGAGCCCCCGGACGGGGGCCGGCAGCCGTACGGCGATCAGAAGGCGCCCCGTGGAGCGATCCGCGGGGCGCCTTCGTGTGCTCAGCGGGCGCCTGCGCGGCGCTCACTCGTGCGCTGGTGCGGCGCTCACACCACCAGTCCGGCCAGCTTTCGCAGCGACTCGTTCAGTGCGGCGGTCCCCGAGTCCTTCAGCTTGCCCGCCATCAGGGAGACGGCTGCGCCCGTGAACTCGCCGTCGATGCGGACCGTGGTGGCGTCGCCGTCGGGCGTCAGGGTGTAGCGCGTGGCCACGCTCACCGCCATCGGGCCCATGCCCCGGATGGCGAACAGCCGGGCCGGCTCCACCTGGTCGATGGTCCACTCGACCTCGGCGGGGAAACCCATCAGCTTCATGTTCTCCTGGAAGGTCCCGCCCGGTTCGAGGACCGTCGGGCCGCCCTTGGGGAAGCTGGTGTGGGTCGCGTTCCACTCGCCGTACGCGGACCAGTCGGTGAGCTGGGCCCAGACCTTCTCCGCGGGTGCCGGGATGCGTGCCTCCGCGCTGATTTCCGCCATGCGGCCACCTCTTCGTGTCGGTCTGTGGTGTCGCGGAAAGTAGCCGCAGCGGGCCCAACATTCAATACTGATGAACCGTCAGGAAGTGGAGTGCGGAGCGATGTTCAAAGGGGGCGTTCAGCCCACCCGCCGTATCACCGCCGCCTCGAACAGGTCCCACGCGCGGGAACGCGCTTTCGTCGTGACAGTGCCACGCCTCCCAGAACAGGTCGGGGAGCCGCGCGTCCTTCGGGGCGTACGTACTGCTTCTCGTGGGGCGGTTGCGCCAGGGGCGCACGACAAGGCGGCGCGCGCCCACCGGGACGGAAACGCCTGATGTCATCCGCAAGGAGGAGATCCCGGCTCCGCCGTCCGCTCTCCGTGGGACCCGAAGATGCTTCCCCTCGGGGATGTCAGGAAGCGGTGGGACTGATGGGGTGGGGACGTGCACCCCCGTATCCCCCGGCAGTCGGCCCGCGAACAGAGCGGCCCGCTGCCGGCCCGTCCGGACGGCGATGTCAGGCTCAGCGCGGAACTGGCAGCGGTGGTGTCCGGCGCCCGCAGGCGCGCGCTCAGGGGCGGGGACCGGCAGATCGACACGGCCCATCTGCTGCACTCGCTGCTGGACGCCGACGCCGAGGCGTACGCCGTCCTCGAGGCGGAACCCCAGCTGCCACGGCTCCTCGGGTATCTCGTGCAGCGCAGCATCGGTTATGGGCTGCGCTGGCAGGGCACAGTCGAGGACTCCGGCGCGGTGCCTGTCGTGACGGCGGCCGAGGGCTTCTCACCGCTCGCCGCGGGCGCCATGGACCACGCCTGCGCCCGGGCCGAGCACCGTGCCGACGGACCCGCCCGCGGGATGGACCTGCTCGCGGCGATCCTGGCGGACCCCGAGTCGCGGGCCGTCGAGGTGCTGGCCCGTGCGGGAATCGACGCGCGGGCCGTGTCCGCGCGGATCCACGGCCGCCTGCCCGGAGGGCTGTGGGGCGGCCCGCCGCGGTCCAGCCGCTGAGACAGGAGTCAACGGGGGTGACGCTCATGTCGTGCCCTGTCATCATGGGTCGGTGCATACGTCTGAGAGCAGCAGGGCCGGTGGCGGCAGGGGAGTCGGGCTCGGTCTCGCGCTGGTGTCCGCACTCGCCTTCGGCGGATCCGGGGTCGCGGCCAAGCCGTTGATCGAGGCGGGTCTCGACCCGCTCCACGTGGTGTGGCTGCGGGTGGCGGGCGCCGCCCTGGTGATGCTGCCGCTCGCCGTCCGCCACCGCGCGCTCCTGCGCAGCCGTCCGGCCCTGCTCGCCGGTTTCGGGCTGCTGGGTGTGGCGGGCGTACAGGCCTTCTACTTCGCCTCCATCTCCCGCATCCCGGTCGGTGTGGCCCTGCTCGTCGAGTACCTCGCCCCGGCCCTGGTGCTCGGCTGGGTGCGGTTCGTGCAGCGACGGCCGGTCACCCGCGCCGCCGCGCTCGGTGTGGTCCTCGCGGTCGGCGGGCTCGCCTGTGTCGTCGAGGTCTGGTCGGGCCTCAGCTTCGACGCCCTCGGACTGCTCCTCGCGCTCGGCGCCGCCTGCTGCCAGGTCGGCTATTTCGTCCTGTCCGACCAGGGCAGCGACTCCGGGGACCAGGCCCCCGACCCGCTCGGTGTGATCGCGTACGGCCTCCTCGTCGGCACCGTCGTCCTGACGGCCGTGGCCCACCCGTGGACCATGGACTTCTCCGTCCTCGCGCAGCGCGCCGACATGAACGGCACCCCGGTGGCGGCCGGACTGCTGCTCGGCTGGATCGTGCTGATCGCCACCGTCCTCGCCTATGTCACCGGCGTGGTCTCGGTACGCAGGCTCTCGCCCGCGATAGCCGGAGTGGTGGCCTGTCTGGAAGCGGTCGTCGCGACCGTCCTCGCCTGGGTCCTGCTCGGCGAGCACCTCTCGGCCCCGCAGATCGTGGGCGGCGCGGTCGTCCTGCTGGGTGCCTTCATCGCGCAGTCCTCGACCCCGTCCAAGGGTTCCGCGGAGCCGGTCGCGGCCGGTGGCGCCGAAAGTCGGTTGTCCGCCCGGGAGAACGCCGCCTAGGCTCCCGGAGCATGCATACGCGCACGCTCATCTCCTCTCCGCCGGCCGCCTGAGGCGGGCCCTCCGGAGACCATGCCCGGCCATGCCGCCGGGCTGAACGGTGCTGCCCGCAGACGAAGTCCGCGGACCCCTGCCACCGAGCGGGCGTCCTCTTCCGAACTTCCGCGCCTCGGCGCGACTGCGGAGAGAACACGTGTCACATGCTTCCTCAGGCCTGCCCGTCGGGCGAGGCCTCATCTACCTGATCGTCGCCGGTGCCACCTGGGGCACCGCGGGGGCGGTCGCCGCACTGGTCTACCGGACCAGTGACCTGGGCCCGGTGTCCCTGTCCTTCTGGCGCTGTTCGGCCGGCCTGGCGGTGCTCCTCGCAGTCCGTCCCGTACGGCCACGCGCGCGTATGGCCGTCTCGGAACCGCTGGGGCGCAGGGCCCTGCGAGTCGGCGCGTCGGGCGTCGGGCTCGCGGTGTTCCAGACCGCCTACTTCGCCGCCGTACGGTCCACCGGGCTCGCCGTGGCCACCGTCGTCACCCTGGGCGCCGGTCCCGTGCTCATCGCGCTCGGGGCACGCCTGAGCCTCGGGGAGCGGCTCGGTCGGGGCGGAGCCGTCGCTGTCGCCGGAGCACTCGCCGGACTCGGTGTGCTGACGTTGGGCGGCGCGGGGGCGTCGGTGCACCCCCTGGGTGTGCTGCTCGGGCTGCTCTCGGCGGCCGGCTGCTGTGTGATGACCCTGATCACCCGCGCGGCCCGGGCGGAGTCCGCCGGGACGTCCGTAGCGGTGTTCGCGGTCACCAGCATCTGTCTGCTGCCCCTCGCGCTGGCCGAAGGGCTGCTTCCGCACACGGCCCGACCCGCCCTGCTGCTGTGCCTGCTGGCCTACCTGGCGACCGTCCCGACGGCTCTCGCCTACGGCCTCTACTTCGCGGCCGCCGCGGTCGTCCGCTCCACCACCGTCGCCGTGATCATGCTGCTCGAACCGGTGAGCGCGGCGGTGCTGGCCGTCCTGGTGTTCGGCGAGCGCCTGACCCCGGCCGTCCTTCTCGGCACCCTGCTGATGCTGGGCGCGGTCGGGGGGCTCGCGGTGACGGAGGCGCGCGCGGTCGCCTGACGGGCGAAGGGGCCCTTCTCCGTGAAGGGCCCCTTTCTCAGCCTCAGGCGCGCTGCCGCCGCAGCAGATGCTCGCGCGCCGCCGCGTCCCCCGGACCGCCCCGGTCCGCGAGTCCGTCCGCGATCCGCTCCCGGACCTCGGCGGTTCTCTTGCCGGCGTACTTGAACTTCGCCCGCACACCGGTCACTTCGAGCCGCAGCCCGCGGATCCCCGACAGCGTCCGCCCGTACGGCACCTCGCCCACCGCCACCCGTGCGGAGCCGCCCTCCGGCTGGAAGTGGCCGACCTGGTGGTTCAGGAGTACGGCCTTATCCGCCGGGTCGTCCACCACGTGGGCCCGGCAGCGCAGTTGGACCGCCGCGTAGAAACTCGTGGGCGTGCCGTGCTCGGCGGGGCCGTCCGGTTCTGCCTGCCACGGACCCGGGACGTACGCGTAGTCGTCGACGACGCTCAGCAGGCAGTCCGGACTCGCCTCCAGCGCACCCCACAGCGGGTTCGGCCGCGCGAGGTGGGTGAGTGCCTCGCCCCGCGAGGGGTCGTAGACGAAGTGCAGCGGCTGGACGAACGGCGGCTCGCCCGCGGTGCCGTTGACGGCGAGCTGCCCGAAGTCGTGGACGGCGAGCCACTGCTGCCACTCGGCGTCGTCACGGGCCGCGTCCCAGGGGTGGATCAGCATCAGAGCACCGCCAGGTAGTCCGGGACCTCGGTGCCGGGGTCCAGGTCGCCGTCGGCGACCGGGGTGCCGTAGCCCTTGCGCAGCGGGACCACGCCGGCCCAGTGGGGCAGGGCGAGGTCCTCGGGCTCGTCGTTGACGCCGCCGGTGCGGAGCTTGGCGGAGACCTCGTCGAGGTCGAGGCGGATGACGGCGGTGGCGGCCAGTTCCTTCTTGTTCGCCGGGCGGGAGTCGCGAGCCCGCCCAGGGACCACATGGTCGACCAGCGCGTCGAGGGCGAGGCGCTTCTCCTCGGGGTCCGTGACGTCGTACGCGAGGCCGTGCACCACCACCGACCGGTAGTTCATCGAGTGGTGGAAGGCCGAGCGGGCCAGGATCAGCGCGTCGACATGCGTGACCGTGAGGCACACCGGCAGGCCGGGGTCGGCCTCGCCGGTCATCCGCAGCGGGCGCGAACCCGTCGAGCCGTGGACGTAGAGCCGCTCGCCCACCCGGCCGTACAGCGTGGGCAACACCACCGGGGCGCCGTCCCGGACGAAGCCGAGATGGCAGACGTACCCCTCGTCGAGTATCGAGTGCACCAGTTCTCTGTCGTACGAGGCCCGGCCGGGGGAGCGGGTCGGGACGGTGCGGTCGGTCGGCGCGTAGGCGGTCGGCTCCGGCGTGGTCGCTGCGGTCCCCTGCATTGCGTTCTCCATTGCACTAGTGCATAATATGCTTTGTGCTAGGAGAATATCGGATCGAAGGGCGACGCGCAGCGGAGATTGCGGCGAGCGTCGAGCGTGCGGTGGGTTCCGGAGAGCTGGGGCCCGGCCAACTGCTTCCGCCCATGCGGGAGTTGGCGACCGAGCTGGGCGTGAATCCCAATACGGTCGCGGCCGCGTACCGCACCCTGCGTGAGCGCGGGGTCATCGAGACCGCCGGGCGCAGGGGCAGCCGGGTCCGGTCGAAGCCGGCGACCACGGGCCGCGACTACATCCGGGTGGACGTACCGGAGGGCGTGCGGGACGTGGCGAACGGCAACCCGGACCCGGCGCTGCTGCCCCCGCTGGCGCCGGCCTTCGCGGCGGCCGCCGAACAGGGCGACCGGGAGCCGGTCCTGTACGGAGAGGCGACCGTGGACCCCGAACTGGCCCGCCTGGCACGGAAGTCGCTGGATGCGGACGGTGTCCCGGGCGGCCCGCTCGCCGTGGCCTCCGGATCCCTCGACGTGATCGAGCGCGTCCTGGCCGCCCACCTCAAGCCGGGCGACACGGTCGCCGTGGAGGACCCCGGCTGGGGCAGCCTCCTCGACCTGGTCCCGGCGCTCGGCCTGCGGATCGCCCCGGTGGGCGTGGACGACGAGGGGCCGCGGGCCGCAGACGTACGCCGCGCCCTGGAGTCGGGCGCCCGAGCCCTGATCGTCACCGACCGGGCCCAGAATCCGACCGGCGCCTCGGTGACCGCCACGCGCGCGCGTGCCCTGCGCGCGGTCCTGGAGGATCACCCGGACACCCTCCTCATCGAGGACGACCACGGCCACGGCATCGTCGACCTCCCCCTGCATCCGCTGGCCGCAGTCACCCGCCACTGGGCCTTCGTGCGCTCGGTGGCCAAGGCCTACGGACCCGATCTGCGCCTGGCCGTCCTCACCGGCGACGAGGTCACCGTCGACCGGGTCCACGGCCGCCACCGCCTGGGCCCCGGCTGGGTCAGCCGCGTCACCCAGCGGGCGGTGGTGCACCTGTGGGCGGACGGCGTACTGGACACGGCGGAGGTGGCGACCGCCTACCGCGAGCGCCGCGACCGGCTGATCGACGCGCTCGCCGAACGCGGAGTCGAGGCCCACGGCCGCAGCGGCCTCAACGTGTGGATCCCGGTCCCGGACGAGACGGGTGCGGTCTCCCGCCTCCTGCACGCAGGCTGGGCGGTGGCCCCGGGCGCCCGCTTCAGGATGGGCGCACCGCAGGGGGTCCGGGTGACCGTATCGACGATGACGGCAGCCGAGGTCGCCCCCTTGGCGGACGCGATCGCGAGGGCCTTGGGCCCCTCACCTGCCCGGAATTACGTGTAAGGGGGAAGGTGAGCTGCCTTCAAGGGCGCGGGGAACTGCGCGACCAGCCACAACGAACCCGCAGTCGCCACCGATCCGCACACCCCACCCCGCTAGGCGCCCCGCCGCACCTGAGTCAGCGCGGCCCCCGCGAGAACGACCACCGCCCCCACCGGCGTCGACCAACTCACCGACTCCCCGAGCACCGCGATCCCCGCCCCCGTGGCGATGACCGGAATGAAGTACGTGACCATCTGCGCGGTCGTCGGCCCCACCTCCGCCACCAGCCCGTACTGCAGGAGCACGGCCACTCCCGTACCGAGCGCACCCAGAGCCGCGACGGCAAGCAGGGGAAGCACCTCGATGTGCGTCGGTATCCCGGCGAACAGCGGTGTGACGACCGCCAGCTGAAGCGTGGCCAGCAGCAACTGAGCCCCTGTCAGGGATATGTGGGAGTGCCCCACCCCGGCCAGGGTCCGGCGCACGTAGATCCACCCGACCGGATAGCTGAGCGAGGCCAGCAGCGCCATGGCCGTCCCCCTGGCGTCCAGCCCGCTGAACCCCTGCCAGGCGCCGAGAACCGTCAGCACCCCCAGAAACCCGAGGCCGAGCCCGGCGACACGCACGCGCGTGGGCCGGTCCTCGGACAGTGCGACGAGGGACAGAAGCATCCCCCACAACGGCGAGGTCGCGTTGCAGATCCCCGCCAGCGTGGACGGGATCGTCAGCTCCGCGTAGGCGAAGAGCGAGAACGGCAGCGCGTTCAGCAGGAGCCCCGCGACCGCCAGATGCCCCCATGTGCGCACCCCGCGAGGGAGCCGCTCCCGCTTCACCACCATCGCCGCCGCGAGCACCAGTGTCCCGAACACCAGCCGTCCGAGCGTCACCTGGAAGGGCGCGTACGCCTCGGTGCCCACCTTGATGAGCAGAAAGCTGAACCCCCAGATCAGGGAGAGCACGCCGAAGCGCAGACGCCAGTCCAGGGCGGGGCGGCGGGAGGCCCGAGCCGGGGTTTCGGTGACGGTCGCGGTGGTCATGCCGACCAGGGTCCAGCACACGATCTCGTAGCACAAGCGAGTTTTCCAGCGAGATATCTCGTAGCATTGCTTACATGTTGAACCTGGAGCGCCTGCGCACCCTCGACGCCCTCGCCCGGCACGGCTCGGTCAGCGGCGCCGCCGAGGGCCTGCACATCACGACCTCGGCCGTCTCGCAGCAGATGTCCAAGCTGGAGCGCGAGGTCGGCCAGCAGCTCCTCGCCAAGAACGGCCGGGGGGTGCGGCTCACCGACGCCGGCCGGCTTCTCGCCGACCACGCGGCTCGCATCCTGTCCCAGGTCGAACTCGCCCAGTCCGACCTGGAGGCCCAACGCGGTCAGGTGGTGGGGGAGTTGAGGCTCGCCGCGTTCCCGACGGCGGTGCGTGGACTGTTCCCGGCCGCGATCAGCGCACTGCGCTCGGCGCATCCGGCCCTGCGGATCGGCTCGCGCGAGATGGATCCGGAAGCCGCGGTCCTCGCCGTGATCCGCGGTAACTTCGACCTCGCGGTCGTCCTGGACTGGTACAACAAGCCGCTGGCCATGCCGGAGGGGCTGGTCAAGGCCTCGATCGTCGACGACACGGCCGACGTGGCGATGCCCGTGACCCACCAGCACGCGCGGCGCGGCGAGGTCGACCTGGAGGACTTCGCCGACGACGACTGGATCACCTGGGGCGAGGGCGAGTTCTGCGACGAGTGGCTGATGCACACCCTGCGTTCCAAGGGCATCGAACCGCGCGTCGCGCACCGCGCGGAGGAGCACCCGACCCAGCTCGCCCTGGTGGGCGCCGGACTCGGTGTGTGCGTGGCACCCCGGCTCGGGCGCGGGCCGGTCCCGGAGGGCGTGCGGACCGTGCCCGTACGGCAGTCGGTCAGCCGGCACATCTACGCCGTGTGGCGCGCGGACGCCGACCGCCGCCCGTCGATCCGGGCGGCGGTCGAGGCGCTGAAGTCGGCGGCGGAGAAAGCCGTTTGACTCCGTCCGGTGGAGCGAGCCGATCGAGGCCCCCGTTGAGACGTCCTCGCCGTCGGGCCCCGTCCGCCGGACCGGACTACGCGGGGCCCAGCTTGCGGAAGTCCCAGGAGACGATCTTCTCCGGGGTCAGCCGTATCCACGCGTGCCGTCCGTCGTGCGGCATCTCCTCCAGGCGGAAGTTCTTGCGGGCGAACAGCGTCTCCGGGACGTCGAGTTCGGCGCGGAGCTCGCCGGTGCGCGGCGCCTCGCCCACGAAGTCCACGGTCCCGGACAGCTCGACACCCTGCAACTCGTCGTACTCCTCGCCCGTGTCGACCACGATCGCGACCCGGGGATCGCGGCGGAGGTCGGTCCAGCGCTTGCTTTTCACCACCGAGTACAGCCACATCGAGGTGCCGTCCCAGGCGAACCAGAGCGTGCTCACATGCGGAGCGCCATCGGCGGAAACCGTGGCGACCCGGCAGGTGCGCTGGCTGGTGAGGAACTCGTCCAGCTCGCCCGGCGTCATCATGATCTTCCGGCCCCGACGCTGAGTGACGGTCATACGTCCCCCTCTTTCTCTCACGTCGTGTCAGAGGAGAGATCCTCTGACATCACGTCAGAAAAGGATGGGTCGTCTTCCGTCCCCACGCAATGGTGACTACTGTCACCGGCTCCGGACCACCGGCGACGAGGAGCCACCGTGCCGTCGTACGAACGACTCAGCGAACTGCTCGATCCCGAGGCCACGGTCCTGCTCACCGTCGAGTGCCAGCAGGGCGTCGTCGGACCGGACAGCGCCCTGCCCGAACTCGCCCGGGCGGCACAGACCTCGGGAGCTCTCGCCAACGTCGCCCGACTGGTCGCCGCCGCGCACGGCAGCGGGGTCCAGGTGATCCACGCGATCGCCGAACGCCGTCCGGACGGGCGCGGCGCCAACCGCAACGCCCGCCTCTTCCACGCCGCCGAACGCCTGCCCGTCCAGCAGCTGTCCGGGACCACCGCGGTGCGGGTGGCGGCCCCGATCGAGGTGAGCGAGGAGGACTTCGTCGTACGACGGCTGCACGGACTGTCGCCGATCCAGGGCACCGAGGTCGACGCGCTGCTGCGCAACCTCGGCTGCCGCACCCTGGTCGTGACCGGGGTCTCCGCCAACGTGGCGGTCCCCAACGCCGTCTTCGACGCGGTGAACCGCGGCTACCGCGCCGTGGTGGTGACGGACGCCATCGCAGGGGTGCCCTCCGACTACACCCCGGCGATGATCCGTCACACGCTCGCCCTCGTCGCCACCCTCGCGACCACGGACGAGGTGCTGGCCGGCTTTCGGCACACCCGGCGCACACCGGTCACGCCAGCGTGATCGAGTCCCCGCTCACGGTGATCTGCTCGGCCGGCAGCGCCTTGGTCGCGGGCCCCTTCTTGACGCTGCCGTCCTCGACCGAGAACTCGCTGTTGTGGCACGGACAGTGGATGACGCCGTTGGCCACACTGCCCACCGCGCAGCCCGCGTGCGTGCACTTGGACGAGAAGGCCTTGTAGGTGCCCGCCGCCGGCTGGGTCACCACGACACCCTGGTCCTTGAAGATCTTTCCGCCGCCCTCGGGGATGTCGGAGGTCTTCGCCAGGACGGTGCCGCCGGAGCCACTGCCGGAGCTCGCGCTCGAACCCCCACCGCTCGCATTCGCACCCGCCTGGGTGCCCGAGGAGGAGTCGGAGGAATCGTCGCCCGATCCGCACGCGGTCAGCGCGACGGCGAGTCCCGCCGCGCCCACCGCGGCCACGACGGTACGGCGAGCAGGAGCCGGAACGGGATGGGGCAGTTCGCTGGTCATGCTGACATTCCTTCCAACGCGGACGTGGTGGAGCTGTCCATGGGTACGGTCGCCCGACTCGGGGTGTTCAGACGATGTCGAGATCTAAACGCGTTCGGGACCAGCGCCGGGTAAAGCGGAGCTATCGCTTCGCTGTCGGCCAGTAACCTGGGGCGATGCTCAAGGAAGCCATCGCGACCCGCTACATCACGCCCCTGCGTGAGGGTGGCTCGCTGCCGGGGCTCGTCGAGGCCGACGACCACGGGACGTACGTCATCAAGTTCACCGGGGCAGGCCAGGGCCGCAAGACGCTGGTCGCCGAGGTGGTGGCCGGGGAACTCGCCCGCCGGCTCGGCTTCCGGGTGCCGCGGCTCCTGACGCTCGACCTCGACCCGGACCTGGGACTGGGCGAGCCCGACGAGCGGGTGCAGGAGCTCCTCAAGTCCAGCGGCGGCACCAACCTCGGCATGGACTTCCTCTCCGGAGCGCTCGGCTTCGACCCGCTCGCCTTCCCGGTGGACGCCGAGGAGGCCGGCCGGATCGTCTGGTTCGACGCGCTGGTCAACAACGTCGACCGCTCCTGGCGCAACCCCAACCTGCTGTGGTGGCGGCGCGAGGTGTGGCTCATCGACCACGGCGCGACCATGATCTGGCAGCACAACTGGCCCGGCGCCGAGAAGTCCGCCGCCCGCCCCTACGACGCCTCGGACCACGTCCTCAAGCCCTTCGCGCCGGATGTCGCCGCTGCCGCCGCCGAACTGGCCCCCCGGGTCACCGAGGACCTGCTCGCCGAGGTCACCGCCGAGATCCCGGACGCCTGGCTGGCGGACGAGCCCGGTTTCGAGTCGCCGGACGAGCTCCGGCGGACCTACGCACGGCCGCTGCTCGCGCGCGCGGCCGTCGTCCACCAGCGGATCGAGGGGATCCAGTGACCGAGCGCCACATCATCAGGGGCGGCCGCACCGACGACCGCGAGGTCTTCGAGTACGCCCTGCTGCGGGTCGTCCCCCGGATCGAACGCGGCGAGGGCATCAACGCCGGGGTGCTCGTGTACTGCCGCGCCAAGGCCTACGTCGGTGTGCGCACCCACCTCGACGAAGCCCGGCTGCGGGCGCTCGACCCGCACGCGGACGTGGCCGGCGTGCGGGCCGCGCTCCAGGCCGTCGAAGGGGTCTGCGCCGGGGGCGCGGCGGCCGGGCAGGCAGCGCGCGACGACGCCGGACGGCGCTTCCGCTGGCTGATCGCACCCCGCTCCACCGTCGTCCAGCCGGGCCCCGTGCACACCGGCCTCACCACCGATCCGGCCGCCGAACCGGAGCGTCTGCTCGAGCTGCTGGTCAGGTAATGGATCACACGCCGCTCGTGTGACGTTGACACCGCGTGCCATGGCTTCTAGCGTCACGGGTGCTGAAGGTACTAAGCGGTCGCTCACCCAACGGGCCGTACATTCCCAGGTCGTTTTCCCAAGTCGATTTCTCAAGGGCGAGGAGAACAGCAATGTCCACCACTGAGCAGCGGGTAGCCGTGGTCACGGGCGCCGCGCGCGGCATCGGCGCGGCCACCGCCGTACGACTGGCGGCCGAGGGCCGCGCGGTCGCCGTGATCGATCTCGACGAGGCCGCCTGCAAGGACACCGTGGAGAAGATCACCGCGGCCGGCGGCCGGGCGATCGCGGTCGGCGCGGACGTCTCCGACGAGGCCCAGGTGCAGGCCGCCATCGCGCGCGTGGCCGAGGAGCTCGGCGCGCCGACGATCCTCGTGAACAACGCGGGCGTGCTCCGCGACAACCTGCTGTTCAAGATGAGCGTCTCTGACTGGGACACCGTCCTGAACGTGCACCTCAGGGGCTCGTTCCTGGTCACCAAGGCCATCCAGAAGCACATGGTGGACGCGGGCTTCGGCCGGATCGTCAACCTGTCGTCGTCCTCGGCGCTCGGCAACCGCGGCCAGGCCAACTACTCCGCCGCCAAGGCCGGACTCCAGGGCTTCACCAAGACCCTCGCCATCGAGCTCGGCAAGTTCGGCATCACCGCCAACGCCGTCGCCCCCGGCTTCATCGCCACCGACATGACCGCCGCGACCGCCGAGCGCGTCGGCATGGGCTTCGAGGAGTTCAAGGCCGCGGCCGCCACCCAGATCCCGGTCGCGCGCGTGGGCGAGCCCGACGACATCGCCAACGCCATCGCCTTCTTCACGGGCGAGGCGGCCGGATTCGTCTCCGGCCAGGTGCTGTACGTCGCCGGCGGACCGCTGAACTAGGGAAACGGGACCATGACTTCGCAACTCCCCGAGCTTTCGGGCAAGGTCGCGCTCATCACGGGCGCCAGCCGCGGTATCGGCTACGGCGTCGCCGAGGCGCTCGTCGCGCGCGGTGACCGGGTGGTCATCACCGGCCGCACCGAGGACGCGCTCAAGGAGGCCGTCGAGCAGCTCGGCGCCGAGCGCGCCGTCTACGTCGCCGGCAAGGCGCACGACGAGGAACACCAGGCCGTCGCCGTCGATCGGGCCATGGAGGCCTTCGGCCGGGTCGACTACCTGGTCAACAACGCCGGGACCAACCCGGTGTTCGGGCCCATCGCCGACCTCGACCTGAACGTGGCGCGCAAGGTCTTCGAGACCAACGTGATCTCCGCGCTCGGCTTCGCCCAGAAGACCTGGCACGCCTGGCAGAAGGACAACGGCGGGGCGATCGTCAACATCGCCTCCGTCGCGGGCATCGCGCCCTCGCCCTTCATCGCCGCGTACGGCGTCAGCAAGGCCGCGATGATCAACCTCACCCAGCAGCTCGCGCACGAGTTCGCCCCCAAGGTACGGGTCAACGCGATCGCCCCGGCCGTCGTGAAGACCAAGTTCGCGCAGGCCCTGTACGAGGGCCGGGAGGAGGAGGCCGCCGCGTCCTACCCGCTGGCCCGGCTCGGTGTGCCCTCCGACATCGGCGGCGCCGCGGCCTTCCTCACCTCGTCGCAGTCCGACTGGGTCACCGGCCAGACGCTCGTCGTCGACGGCGGCATCTTCCTCAACGCCGGCGTGGGCTGACCCCCGCCGCCTCGGCACGGGCGCCCCTTGACACCTACGGCGCCCGTGTCGACGCACAAAAGCCTCACAGCGGCCTTACAGGGTCATCACGGTACGACGATCAAGTCGCCTGTGACCGAACCGGTTGAGTGTGCGTGGTGCTGCGGTATGTTTTGCCGACTCTCGGCACGGCATTTCGAGGAGCAAGCGCGTGTTCAAGCGGAACCGATACCTGCCGCCTCTCGCGGCGCTCGTGTCCATATCCACCGTGGCGGGATGTGGTGTGTTCTCCTCGGACTCCTCCGACAGCGGGAAGTCGATCGTCGTGGGGACCACCAGCGCCCCGGCCACCCTGGACCCCGCGGCCTCCTGGGACAACTCCTGGGAGCTGTTCCGCAACGTCTACCAGACGCTCCTGAACTACTCGCCCGGGGTGTCCGACCCCGAACCCGACGCCGCCGAGCGCTGTGAGTTCACGGACCCGACCAGCACCGTCTACAGCTGCACGCTGCGCGAGGGCCTGAAGTTCTCCAACGGGCACACCCTGGACGCCAAGGCCGTCAAGTACTCGATCGACCGGATCAAGAAGATCAACGTCAACGGCGGCCCCGCCGGTCTGCTGGGCACGCTCTCCCGGGTGCAGACGAAGGGCGACCGCGAGGTCGTCTTCCACCTCAGCCAGCCCGACGCCACCTTCCCCCTCGTGCTCACCACCCCGGCCATGTCGATCGTGGACCCCGCGGAGTACTCCGCGAACGCGATCCGCAAGGACGGGAAGGTCAGCGGCTCGGGGCCCTACAGCCTCGACTCCTACCAGGAGGGCCGGAAGGCCGAACTCGTCCGCAACGACAACTACAAAGGCATAGCGGACCTCAAGAACAAGTCCGTCACCATCCGCTACTTCCAGCAGTCGGACGAGATGGTCAAGGCCCTCAAGGACAAGGAGATCTCGGTCGTGTACCGGGGTCTCGGCGCCTCCGACACCGTGGACATCGAGGTCAACCAGCAGAAGGAGGGGCTCCAGCTCGTCGAGAACCCCACCACCGAGATCAGCTACCTGGTGTTCAACCCCAGTGACCCGTGGTCCGCGAAGCCCGCGGTCCGCAAGGCCGTCGCCCAGATCGTCGACCGCCCGGCGCTCGTGCACTACGTCTACAAGGACACCGTCGAGCCGCTGTACTCCATGGTCCCGGCCGGACTCACCGGCCACACCACGGGCTTCTTCGACGACTTCGGAGACCCCAGCGTGGCCAAGGCCAAGAAGTTCCTCAAGGAAGCGGGGATCACCGAGCGCGTCCCGCTGACCCTCTGGTACACCAGCGACCGCTACGGCTCGACGACCAAGCCCGCCTTCCAGGAGCTCAAGCGGCAGCTGGAGGCCTCCGGTCTCTTCACGATCACCCTCAAGAGCCGCCCGTGGAAGACCTACGTCGAGGGCTACCAGAACGGCGAGTACCCGGTGTTCGGGCGCGGCTGGTTCCCCGACTTCCACGACGCCGACAACTTCATCGCGCCCTTCGTGGGCAAGCAGAACGCGCTCGGCACCCCGTACGACGCCCCCGAGATCACCGGCAAGCTGCTCCCGGAGTCGCGCGCGGAGAGCGACCGCGGGGCCGTCGCGCCGCAGATCAAGGAAGCCCAGCAGGTCTTCGTGAACGACGCACGGCTGGTGCCGCTGTGGCAGGGCAAGCAGTACGTGGCCGCCAACGAGGAGATCGGCGGCCTCGAGAAGGTCATCGACCCGGCGACCATGATGACGATGTGGGAGCTGTACTGGAAGACCAGCTGGTAGCAGCGGTTGTCAGTGGGCGCCTGTAGGTTCTGAAGCCTGCAAGTGACCGCACATCGTGAGGAATTGACGTGACCGACATCGCCATGCTGCCCGAGTCCTGGCGCGGGGTTCTGGGCGACGAGCTGCAGCAGCCGTACTTCAAGGAGCTGACGGACTTCGTCGAGGACGAGCGGGCGAGGGGTCCCGTCTACCCGCCGCGCGAGGAGGTCTTCGCCGCCCTCGACGCGACGCCGTACGACCGGGTGAAGGTCCTGATCCTCGGTCAGGACCCGTACCACGGCGAGGGCCAGGGACACGGGCTGTGCTTCTCGGTCCGCCCGGGCGTCCGGACCCCGCCCTCCCTCCGGAACATCTACAAGGAGATGAAGGAGGAGCTGGGCCTCGAGATCCCGGACAACGGCTACCTCATGCCGTGGGCCCGCCAGGGCGTCCTGCTGCTCAACGCGGTGCTCACGGTCCGTGCCGGCGAGGCCAACTCGCACAAGGGCAAGGGCTGGGAGAAGTTCACCGACGCGGTGATCCGCGCGGTGGCCGAGCGGCCCGACCCCGCGGTCTTCGTGCTGTGGGGCAACTACGCGCAGAAGAAGCTCCCCCTGATCGACGAGAGCCGGCACGTGGTGGTCAAGGGCGCGCACCCCTCCCCGCTGTCGGCGAAGAAGTTCTTCGGCTCCCGCCCGTTCACGCAGATCAACGAGGCGATCGCCCAGCAGGGCCACGAGCCCGTCGACTGGACGATCCCGAACCTCGGCTGACCCCGCCACCGGCGACCGGACCGGTACCGCACCTGACCGGCCCGGTCCCGCCTGACCGGGATTTTCAGTGCCGACGGTTAGCGTCGGGAGGGACAGCGACGAGGGTCGGCCAGGGGCATGGAGGACGCGTGACGGAGCGACAGGAGCGGACGGCGCCGGATGCCGTGATGACACGGATCGGGCAGGTCGTCATGCTGTGTCACGCGGGGGACCGGGAGGAGGCCCGCCACCGCTTCCTGGCCCTGTGGGCGGAGATCGGTGAGGACGGCGACCCGCTGCACCGTTGCACCCTGGCCCACTACATGGCCGACGCCCAGGACGACCCCTGCGACGAACTCGCCTGGGATCTCAGGGCGTTGACGGCCGCCGAGGAGCTCACCGACGACCGGCCGGCCCGGCACGAGAGCGCGCTCGCCGTGCGCGCCCTGTATCCCACGCTGCACCTCAATCTGGCGGCCGACTATGTGCGGCTCGCCCGCGCGGACGCCGCCCGCACCCATCTGCGCCGGGCCCGCAGGGCGGCGGACGCCCTGGGGGAGGACAGCTACAGCGACGGTGTGCGGGCGGCGATCAGCAGACTGGAGTTGCGACTCGGCGACGGCGGATCCGGCGGTCACGGACGGTGGGGGCCGCCGCGGCAGCGGCCCTGAGACCCAGGGGTCTCAACGCCCGTAGGTCTGGTCGCAGATGACCGTTTGCGGGCTGCCCTCCTGCCAGCGGCCGTACTTCCTGCCGAGCGCGCAGACGTCCTTCGCACCCTTGGGAACCGATTTGGGGACCGACCTGGCCACGTCCGGGATCTCGACGCGCGGCTGCCGGTGGTGCGAGGGGTCCCGGTGCCACGGCTCCGGATGGGCCCGGCGCCCGGGTCGCTCGGGGTGCGCCGGATGCGCGCGGGCCGGCTGTCGGTCCCGCGGCTGCGCGGGGGCCGCCGCCGCGGTCCCCGGGGCCCTGTCGCGAGGGGCGGCTCTCCCCGGCTTCGAGGACGGGGACGGGTCGATCATGGACAGCGCCTCCTCGGCCGGGGCCTGCACGATCTGCGGCTCCGCCCGACCGTCCGGACGGGCGTCCACCGGCCCCGGCAGCTGCGACGGCGCCGTCGTCGGCGGCGGCCCGGACACGGGTGGACGCTGGACGGTCACACAGCCGGTGAGGGCCGAGACAGCCACGGTGACCAGGAGCGTTGCGGTAGTCGTGGTTCGATGCACCCGCGTCACTCTGCTGGTTCGGGCGACCTGGGCGACAGCGGACGAGCGGAGGTTGCCCCGCACGGGTGATCTCCGTCCCCGTACGGCGTGCTCCCGCCGCCCGGTGCTGACGTCAGTCGCCGGTGGCGCCGTCGATGCGCTCGCGGATCAGGTCGGCGTGCCCGTTGTGGCGGGCGTACTCCTCGATCATGTGGGTGTAGAGCCAGCGCAGGTTGAACCGCTCGCCGGTGCGGCGGTGCTTGCCCACGGTGACGTCGTCCAGGCCGAAGCGGGCCGCGTTCTCCCGGCTCCTGTCGATCTCGGCCTGCCAGGTGCCGTACGCCTCCTGCCAGGTGTCGGCCTCGGTGAGACGGAACTCGCCGTCCGGGTCGGCCTCGGTGTAGTAGATCGGCCCCGCGTCCTCGTCGGCCAGGACCCGGCGGAACCAGCTGCGCTCCACCTCCGCCATGTGCCGTACCAGGCCCATCAGGGAGAGCGTGGAGGGCTCCACCGAGGCGGTCCTGAGCTGGGCGTCGGTCAGTCCCTCGCACTTCCAGGCGAAGGTGCTCCGGTGGTACTCAAGCCAGCCCTCCAGCATGCTGCGTTCGTCGGCGGTGGTCGCGGGTTCGGGGCGCTGAGTCGTCATGCTCGCATCCTGACCCACCTCACCACCAGCGAATTCCCGGGCGCCGGCCGGGGCCCGCCGCGGCCGCCGTATGCTTCCGGCAAGGCCCTGGCCGGACAACCTGGAGGAGTCCACGTGAAGGTCGGCTGCATCGGACTCGGTGACATCGCGCAGAAGGCGTATCTGCCGGTGCTCGGCGGTCGGCCCGACGTCGAACTGCATGTGCAGACGCGGACGCCGGCCACCCTGACCCGGGTCGCCGACGGGCTCCACCTGCCCGAGGGGCAACGGCACCGGGACCTCGACTCGCTGCTCGCCCAGGACCTCGACGCCGCGTTCGTGCACGCGCCGACGATCGTGCACCCCGAGATCGTCACGCGGTTGCTGGAGGCGGGCGTACCGACCTTCGTCGACAAGCCGCTCGCCTACGAACTCGCCGCCTCCGAAAGGCTGGTGGCGCTCGCCGAGCAGCGGAACGTGAGTCTGGCCGTCGGGTTCAACCGGCGGTTCGCCCCCGGGTACACGCAGTGCGCCGACCATCCGCGCGAGCTGATCCTCATGCAGAAGAACCGGATCGGGCTCCCGGAGGAGCCGCGCGCGATGATCCTCGACGACTTCATCCACGTCGTGGACACCCTGCGCTTCCTGGTGCCGGGGCCGGTCGACGACGTGACGGTACGCGCGCGGGTGGCGGACGGCCTGCTGCACCACGTCGTGCTCCAGCTCGCCGGGGACGGCTTCACCGCGCTCGGGGTGATGAACCGGCTCAGCGGCTCGGCCGAGGAGATCCTGGAGGTGTCCGGGCAGGACACCAAGCGGCAGGTGCTCAACCTCGCCGAGGTGATCGACCACAAGGGCCAGCCGACCGTGCGCAGGCGCGGCGACTGGGTGCCGGTGGCCCGGCAGCGCGGCATCGAGCAGGCGGTGCTCGCCTTCCTCGACGCCGTGCGCGCGGGGAAGGTGCTCAGCGCCCGGGACGCGCTGGCGACCCATGAGCTGTGCGAGCGGGTGGTACAAGCGGTTCTGGAGCGGTCCGCCTGAGCCGGAGCGTGCGCAGGCCGTCGGTGGTGCACCACGCCAGGAGGATCAGCAGGGCCGCGTGCACGGTCCAGTCCCCGAAGCGGACGTACGGCGTCGTGCCGGTCGCCAGCGGTACGTCGTACACGCGGGAGGCGCCGGCATCGGTGCCGACCCACCGGCCCACGCGCCGGCCGCTCGCGTCGTAGACGGCGGAGACGCCGGTCAGGGTCGAGTGCACCATCGGGCGGCCCGTCTCGGCGGCGCGCAGGGCGGCGAGCGAGGCGTGCTGCGCGGGGGCCCAGCTCTGCTGGAAGGACGAGGTCGACGACTGGGCGATCAGCACCTGGGCGCCGTCCTCGGCGAGATGACGGCTCATGTCGGGGAACGCCGACTCGAAGCACACCATGGGACCGACCTTCAGCCCGTGGCCGACGTCCATCACGACCTGCTCGGAGCCGTGCCTGCGGTTCTCGCCCGCGGCCTTGCCGACCGAGGTGGCCCAGCCGAGCAGCGAGCGGGCCGGGATGTACTCGCCGAAGGGGACCAGCCGCATCTTGTCGTAGCGGTCGCCGGTGAGCCCTCCGGGGCCGACCAGCACGGAACTCTTGTAGATGCCGGGCTTGTCCGAGCGGCGGGCGTCCACGTTGACGAGGATGTCGGCGCCGGTCTCCTCGGAGAGCGCAGCGATCCGCTTCGCCAGGTCGGGCCGGTCCCCGAGGTCGAAGCCGACACTGCTCTCGCCCCAGACGACGAGATCGACGTCCTGCCCGGCGAGGTCGCGGGTCAGCTGCTCCTCGCGGGCGAAGCGCCGGTCCGGGCCTTCGATGACACCGGGCTGGACGACGGCGATCCGTGTGCCGCCCCCCGTGTCGGGGCGCGGCGACCACATCCAGGCCGCCGAGGCCACGGCGGCCGCGGTGACCAGGCCCGCCACCGCGGGGACCCGGGACGCACGGACCGTCACCAGGACGGCGACCGCCACATTGACGGCCACGAGCAGGAAGCTGATCAGCCACACTCCGCCCACCGAGGCCAGCCGCAGCGCCGGTGCGACCTCCCACTGGCTGGCGCCGAGCACGCCCCAGGGGCCGCCGAGCCCCTGCCAGGAGCGGACCAGCTCGATGCCGAGCCAGCCCGACGGCAGTACGGCCAGGGCGGCGGCGATCCGGCCGCGTGAGGGCGCCCCGGCCAGGAAGTGCCGGACCAGCGCGCCCCACGGGGCCCACAGCGCGCCGAGCAGGGCGCCGATGACGAAGATGAAAACGCTCAGGGTCGGCAGCAGCCAGTGGTGCATGCCCACCATGAACCCGAAACCGCCGGCCCAGCCGTCGTACGCCGCCCGTTTCGCCGTGGGCGCCGAACGGATCAGCGCGATCCACGGGACGAGGGCGACGTAGGCGAACCACCACAGGGATGGTGCCGGGAAGGCGAGGAGGGGGAGGGCGCCTGCCAGCACGGCGACGGTGGAGCGTCGCCAGGGGGAGGCAAGCCAGTGGCCGAGCGTGTTCATACGGCGCCTCCTACCCCGTGTGGGTCTCCGAAGTGCGTGTGGTTGACCACCCGAGGGCGTCGGCTCAGTTGATCACAGGTGCGGGCCGGGGGTCCGGCAGACGCCGCCACTTCTCCCGCACCACGACCTCGCGCAGCCGCCAGCCGTCGTCCGTGCGCAGCAGGGCGAAGGCGTAGCGGCCGCCGCAGACGAAGTCGGGGGCGGTGGCGGAGGTGTCGCCGGCGAGGCGCATGGGGTTGATGTAGTCGGCCTGGACGCGGGCCGTGTCGGGGTCCTGGTTCACGACGCCGAACCGGATACGGCGGTTGACGATCAGATGCTGGCGCATCGAGAACAGCCGCAGGCTCTCCTCCAGCCATGCGGCGACGTGCTGCGCGTCCCCCTCGATCCCGCCCGCCGAGCGGTAGTCGGCCCGCCCGTCGGCGGTGAACAGTCCCCGGTACGCCTCCCAGTCGCCGTCGTCCACGGCCACGGCGTAGTCGGTGACGAGTGCGTCCACGGCCAGCCGGTCCATCACGGTCGCGAGCTCTACACGCTGCGTCATCGGCTCAGTGTTGGGCATGCGGCGGGCCGCGCCAAGGGGCGTGCGGTGACATTCGGGAGGCGGGGCGGGGGCGGCCGGGAACGGGCGGTCAGCCGTCGGCCAGGACGTCGACCGGCCAGGCGGCCGAGTGCGGGCCGAACCTGTTCTCGGCCGCGAGGGCGACCAGGCGGGCGTTGCGCGCCTGGGCTTCGGGCCCGTCCGGCACGTGGTAGTCGTGGCCCGCACGCGCGGAACTGGTCTGTACGGCCGTGGCGGCCGGGGCCCGCCTGCGGACGTACCGGTCCAGCGCGTCGGGCACCTCGTCCGGTGCCGTACCGGTGAGGCAGTCGCCGAGCACGGCCGCGTCCATGATGGCCTGGGCCGCGCCCTGGGCCTGGAAGGGCACCATCGCGTGGGCGCTGTCGCCGAGCAGGGTGACCCGGCCGACGTTCCAGCGGGGGAGCGGGGCGCGGGTGTGGATGCCGTACCGGAAGACCTGGCCCGCGCGGTCGAGGACGGTCAGCAGCCGGGGGTCCCAGCCGGCGAAGGTGCGCAGCTGCTCGCCGGGTTCCGCCCGCGCGGTCCACGACTCCTGGGCCGCCCGGTCCGTCACGAACACGGCCACGAAGTTGAGGAGTTCACCGCCGCGCAGCCAGTAGTGGACGACGTGGCGGTCCGGGCCGAGCCAGCCGGCGTACTCCGGGAGGTCCAGGTCGGCGACCTCGGCGGCCGGGAGCAGGGCCCGGTAGGCGGCGGTGTGCGAGAACACCGCCTCGTCCGCGCCGAAGAGCCACCGGCGGGCGGCGGAGCGGATGCCGTCGGCGGCCACGACCAGGTCGGCGTCCAGGCGTTCACCGCTCGCCGTGGTCACGTGGGCCGCCCTGTCGTCCTGGTCGATCCCGACGACGGCGGTGTCCAGGCGCAGCGCATCGGGCGGTACGGCGGCGACGAGTGCCCGTTGGAGATCGGCCCGGTGGAGCTGGAGGTACGGCGCCCCGAACTCCTCCTCGGCCTCCCTGCCGATGACATAGCGGCAGATCTCGGAGCCGTCGGACCAGGTGCGGAAGCTGATGTGGGCGGGGCGCGTGGCGTGTTCCGCGACGGCGTCGAGCAGGTCGAGGCGGCGCAGTACACGGGTGGCGTTGGGGGCGAGCTGGATGCCGGCGCCGATCTCGGTGAGCCGCCGCGACTGCTCGAGGAGGGTCACGTCATGGCCGGCCCGGCGCAGGCTCAGCGTCGCGGTCAGTCCTCCGATGCCCGCGCCCACGACGACCGCTCTCATGGCATGACCTCACTTCGAGGGAGACTCGACGGTGGGTCCGGGCAGGCTACCGGAGGCAACCGCGGGGCCGTACAAGGAGTTTCGGCCTCCGTGCGGCTCAGGCCGCCTCGATGATGTCGGCGCGGATCGCGGCCGCCCACTCGACCACCAGCTGTTCGTACTCGGCGCGCTCCTGGGAGGACAGGGTGCCGCCGGCGCGCATCCACAGCGCCCGGATCTGCTCGTTCACCTCGGCGGCGGAGCGCACGGAACCAGGGGTCAGGGAATCGGGGGACATGCGGACAAGCCTAGGCGCAAGCACTGACAGTGCGCTACCGGACGGCTACACAGAAGGTATGCGATGCGTCACGGGTTTCGGGGCGGGTGCGCGGATCAGCCGGCCGACTCCGCCGCGTGGGGGCTCAGGACGCCCATCGTGACCAGGGCGATGATGACGATGCCGAGGGCGACGCGGTAGTAGACGAAGGGCATGAAGCTCTTGGTCGAGATGAACTTCATGAACCACGCGATGACCACGTAACCGACCACGAAGGCGATCACCGTGGCGAAGATCGTGGGACCCCACGAGACATGGTCGCTCTCCAGCGCGTCCTTCAACTCGAAGAGACCGGAGGCCAGTACGGCCGGGACGGCGAGGAGGAAGGAGTAGCGGGCCGCGGACTCGCGCCGGTAGCCCATGAAGAGGCCGCCGCTGATGGTGGCGCCGGAGCGGGAGACCCCGGGGACGAGGGCCATGGACTGGCACAGGCCGAAGATCAGGCCGTCCTTGACACCGAGGTCCTCAAGTCCCTTGCGCTGCTTGGGCGCGCGGTGCCGCCCACCGGTCTCGTCGCGTGCGGCCAGCCGGTCGGCGACGCCGATGACGATGCCGACGACGATCAACATCGTGGCGGTGATGCGCAGATCGCGGAACGGCCCCTCGATCTGGTCCTTGAACAGCAGCCCCAGCACCCCGATGGGGATGGACCCGACGATCACCAGCCAGCCCATCTGCGCGTCGTGGTCGCTGCGCAGCTCCTTCTTGACGAGGGAACGGCTCCACGTCGAGATGATCCGCCCGATGTCCTTGCGGAAGTAGATCAGCACGGCGGCCTCGGTGCCGATCTGGGTGATCGCGGTGAAGGCCGCCCCGGGGTCCTTCCAGCCCGCGAAGGCCGCGGTCAGGCGCAGATGCGCGCTGGAGGAGACGGGAAGGAACTCGGTCAGCCCCTGGACGAGTCCGAGGATGAGTGATTCGAACCAAGACATGAAGTTACGGCGTCCAAGTGCTGGTCGTGTGAAGGGAGTCGGGCGCGCCACATCACCGGGCGCGGTGATCGGGGTGCGAGGGCAGCGTAACGCCCGGCGGTGACGGCCCGGCCAGGGGGGCGGGCCCGTCGGGGCCCACGGCCGGTGGGCGCCTACGCGGCCGTCGGGCCGGTCACCGTCCAGCCGGGAGCCTGCGGGTGGGACGTCAGGTCCTCGTGCAGCACCGTGGCGCCGCAGGCGGAGCAGACGACGACGGGCTCCAGTTCATGGCCGCAGCTGTGCTCCAGGACCATGGGCCGGTCGTCGTCCTCGCGCAGGTGCCGGTCGCCCCACGCCATGAGCGTCAGCAGCACCGGCTCCAGTTCGAGTCCTGCCTGGGTGGGCCGGTACTCGAAGCGCTGCGGCCGCTCGCTGTAGACCCGCTTGGTCAGGATCCCGGCGTCCACGAGCCGGCGCAGCCGGGTGGCCAGGATGTCGCGCGGGGCGCCGAGGTTGCGGACGAGCTGGTCGAAGCGGCCGTTGCCCAGGCAGACCTCCCGCAGCACCAGCAGGGAGTACTTCTCGCCGACCAGCGTCAGGGCGTCGGCGATCGAGCAGGGGCGCGGGTCCTTGGTGGCGGCCATACGCCCAGTCTAGTAGAGGGTTTGTTTTTCCTACTCACCGAGCTATGGTGAGTTTGGATTTCCTACTCACTGGTAGCCGTGGAGGCCCGCAGCATGCGTGACGCAGTGATCGTCGAAGCCGTACGCACTCCCCTGGGCAAGGGCAAGCCAGGCGGCGCCCTCGCGCACGTGCACCCCGTAGAACTCCTCGCCCACACCCTGCGCACCCTCGTGGAGCGCTCCGGCGTCGACCCGGCGCTCATCGACGACGTCATCGGCGGCACCGTCGACCAGGTCGGCGAGCAGGCCATGAACACCACCCGCTACGCGGCTCTGTCGGCCGGCTTTCCGGAGACGGTCCCGGCGACCACGGTGGACCGCCAGTGCGGCTCCTCGCAGCAGGCCGTGCACTTCGCCGCGCAGGGCGTGATCGCGGGCGCGTACGACATCGTCGTCGCCTGCGGGGTCGAGTCGATGAGCCGCGTGCCGATGTGGTCGAACGTGCCCGAGGGCAAGGACCCCTTCGGCCCAGGCATCGCCGAGCGCTACAAGGACGGCCTGGTCCCGCAGGGCATCAGCGCCGAACTCATCGCCGCCAAGTGGTCGATCGGCCGCGAACAGATGGACGCGTTCGCCGTCTCCTCGCACCAGAAGGCCGCGGCGGCCTGGGAGAAGGGCCTCTTCGACGCCGAGGTGGCCCCCCTGGACGGGGTCTCCCGCGACGAGTGCGTCCGCCCGGGCAGCACGCCCGAGATCCTTGCCGGCCTCAAGCCCGCCTACTACGACCCGAACTTCGCCGAACGCTTCCCGCAGATCGAGTGGAACGTCACGGCGGGCAACGCCAGCCCGATCAACGACGGCGCCTCGGCGGTCCTCATCACGTCGAGCGAGACCGCCGAACGCCTGGGCCTGCGCCCCCTGGCCCGGCTGCACAGCTTCGCCGTCACTGGCTCCGACCCCGTCCTCATGCTCACCGGCGTCATCCCGGCCACCGAGCAGGTCCTGCGCCGGGCCCGCCTCACCTTGGACGACATCGACCTGTTCGAGGTCAACGAGGCGTTCTCCAGCGTGGTCCTGGCCTGGCAGCAGGAGACGGGCGCGGATCTGGCCAAGGTCAACGTCCACGGCGGGGCGATCGCGATCGGCCACCCCCTGGGCGCGAGCGGCACCCGTCTGACGACGACCCTGGTCCACGCGATGCGCGAACGCGGGGCCCGTTACGCCCTGCAGACGATGTGCGAGGCGGGCGGACTGGCCAACGCGATGGTTCTGGAAAGCGTGTGACCGGCGTGATCGGAGGGTGACCGGAGCGCGTCAGGGGCGCCGCAGATGATGCCGCTTGCGCCACGCCACCACCGCACCCGCCAGCCCCGGCAGGGCGATCGCGGCCATGGCGATCAGGAACGCCGGCGAGGTCGGGGCGGAAGCCCGCGCCCCGGCCACCACGTACGCGGCGGTGTTCGGAATCGACCCGAGCGCCGTCGCGGCGAGGAACGGCACATATCCCATACGGGACACGGAGGCGCAGTAGTTGGCCGCCCAGAAGGGCACCCCGGGAAACAGCCGCGCCACCAGCATCGAGCGGAAGCCGTGCCGGCTGAGCTGCCCGTCCGCCGCCTTCAGCCACCGGCCCCGCAGCAACGGCCGTAGCGCGTCCTGCCCGAGCACCCGGCCCAGACCGAACGCGATGCCGGCCCCGAGCACCGTCCCGCCGAGCGCCGAGGCGAGTCCCAGCTGCGACCCGAAGAGCGCGCCGGCGGCGAGATTGAGCAGCGGCCGTGGCACGAACGCCACCGTGCACAGCCCGTACGCCACCCCGAACACGACCGCGGCCGCGACCCCGCCGAGCTGGGGCGGCCAGCCGTCGGAGAGCAGTCGCTGCGGCTCGAAGAGCAGAACGGTGGACGCGGCGCCCGCGAGCAGCGCGACGAGCAGGGAGAGCCGGAACCACGGCGACAGCAGCGCTCTCGTGCAGCGGGCGGTGAGACGCACCGGAGCGGGGACGGGGAGAGCGAACTCCGTGGCGATGGCCGGGGGAGTGGCCGTGGCGGTGCCCCCAGAGCGGGTGGTGGCATCGAGCATCCAGTGACGGTAACCGACATGGATGTGTGATCGCCGTATGGATGCCGCCGCTCGCGTGGACGGGCGGCCACAAAAACCGTTCGACGTGGGACGACACGTCGGACATGATCTGCGTCATGTTCCGGTACGCCTTCGCTCTCGCAGCATCCGCAGTCGCGGATGCGCCGAAGGCTGCCGTTCCCGTGTTCCTGGCCGCCGCAGACGGCGCCCGAAGCTGACCCTTCCCGGATCGTCCGGCGGACCCCGCAGGGGGAGGGTCGGCAAGTCCTTGGGGTCCCCGTTCTTCCGCGAACACGAAGAGGCTTCGAGGTACAGCCATGTCCAAGACCGCTTACGTGCGCACCAAGCCGCACCTGAACATCGGCACGATGGGCCACGTCGACCACGGCAAGACCACCCTGACCGCCGCCATCACCAAGGTCCTGTCCGAGCGCGGCAGCGGCACCTTCGTGCCGTTCGACCGCATCGACCGCGCCCCGGAGGAGGCCGCGCGCGGGATCACCATCAACATCGCGCACGTCGAGTACGAGACCGACACCCGGCACTACGCGCACGTGGACATGCCGGGCCACGCCGACTACGTCAAGAACATGGTCACCGGGGCCGCGCAGCTCGACGGGGCGATCCTCGTCGTCTCCGCGCTCGACGGGATCATGCCGCAGACCGCCGAACACGTGCTGCTCGCGCGGCAGGTGGGCGTCGACCACGTGGTCGTCGCCCTCAACAAGGCGGACGCGGCCGACGAGGAACTGGTCGAGCTCGTCGAGTTGGAGGTCCGTGAGCTGCTCACCGCGCACGGCTACGGCGGCGACGCCGTGCCCGTCGTACGGGTCTCGGGGCTCAAGGCCCTGGAGGGGGACCCGCGCTGGACGGCGTCGATCGAGGCGCTGCTCGACGCGGTGGACACGTACGTGCCCATCCCCGAGAGGTATCTGGACGCCCCGTTCCTGATGCCCGTCGAGAACGTGCTGACCATCACCGGCCGGGGGACCGTGGTGACCGGCGCGGTCGAGCGGGGCACCGTGCGGGTGGGTGACCGGGTCGACGTGCTCGGGGCCGCCGTGGAGACGGTGGTGACCGGGGTCGAGACCTTCGGCAAGCCGATGGAGGAGGCGCAGGCCGGGGACAACGTGGCGTTGCTGCTGCGGGGCGTTCCCCGGGACGCGGTCCGGCGGGGGCATGTCGTGGCCGCGCCCGGCAGTGTGGTGCCGAGCCGTCGCTTCACCGCACAGGTGTATGTGCTGTCGGCGCGTGAGGGTGGGCGTACGACGCCCGTCTCCACGGGGTATCGGCCGCAGTTCTACATCCGTACGGCGGATGTCGTGGGGGACGTCGACCTCGGTGAGGTGGCCGTTGCCCGGCCTGGGGATCGTGTCGTGATGACCGTTGAACTGGGGCGGGATGTGCCGCTTGAGCCAGGTCTCGGATTCGCCATCCGTGAGGGTGGGCGGACCGTCGGGGCGGGAACCGTTACTGCCCTTGCGTGAGGGTGGTTGCGGTGTGTGGGGGACTGCGCGGTCGTTGTGGCTGGTCGCGCCCGCGCGGCGGAGCCGCAGATCGATACAGCCCCGCGCCCCTGTCGGGGCGCTCTCGCCCAGGCACAATGACAAGATGACCGAGTCCCTGCCCGTCGCCCGTGCCGTTGATCACGGGTTCGCCAAGTTGATGCCTGACGTGGACCGGGAGCGGGCCTGGTTGTTGACCGTGGACGGGGCTCCGCAGTCGTACGTCGATCTCGACGAGCCGACGTATCTGGAGTTCGAGTACGCGCAGCGGCTCGGGCACGTTCTGGACGGCCTGGGGGAGGAGGGACGCGCGCTGGACGTCGTCCATCTCGGTGGGGGTGCGCTGACGCTGCCGCGGTATCTGGCCGCCACCCGGCCGGGCTCCCGGCAGCACGTCGTCGAGGCCGACCGGGCTCTGCTGGAGCTGGTGGCCGAGCATCTGCCGCTTCCCGAGGGAGCCGGGATCGCGCTGCACGCGGCCGATGCCCGGGCGTGGCTGGAAAGCGCCCCCGCGGACTGTGCCGACGTGCTGGTCGCCGACGTCTTCGGCGGGTCGCGCGTCCCGGCGCACCTGACGTCCCTGGAGTACGCCCGCGAGGTCGCGCGCGTACTCCGGGGCGACGGTGTCTATCTCGCGAACCTCGCCGACGCGGCGCCCTTCGCCTTTCTGCGGTCCCAACTCGCGAACTTCGCCGAGGTGTTCGAGGAGCTCGTGCTGATCGCCGAACCGGGGGTGCTGCGCGGGCGGCGGTTCGGGAACGCGGTGCTCGTCGCCGCGCGGCTGCCTCTCGACACGGCGGCTCTGGCACGGCGTACGGCGGCCGACGCCTTCCCCGCCCGGGTCGAACACGGCGCCGGGCTGCGGACGTTCATCGGTGCGGCACGGCCGGTGCGGGACAAGGAGGCCGTGGCCTCACCCGAGCCCCCCGACGGGGCGTTCGGTATCGGCTGAGTCGTGCACGGCAACCTGGGCGACCTGCTTGGTGCTCCGGCGCAGGTTGCGGACGTCGGGTACGAACAGGACGGCCGCCGTGACCGCCGCGATCAGGCCCGAGCAGCCCCACAGGGCCGCGGAGCGTCCGAACGCCGACTCCGCCGGGCCCGCCAGCGCGGCCGCGAGCGGCACGAGGGCCACCGAGCCGAACCAGTCGTAGGCCGAGACCCGGGAGAGCTTCTCTTCCGGTATCTCCTGGTGCAGGGCGGTCATCCAGGAGACGCCGAACACCTCGACGGTCGCGCCGGCCACGAACATCGCCGTGCACAGCAGGGGCACCGAGACCGGTACGGCCAGCGCGGCGGACGGCAGCGCCAACGGGAACACGCACAGGATGCCCACGAACAGCAGCCGCCGCGGTTTCCACCGGGTCATGAGAAGGGCGCCGACGACCGTGCCGGCGCCGAAGAAGCCGAGGGCCACACCCCAGGGGCCCGCGCCGCCCAGGTCGTCGCGGGCGACGAGGGGGCCGTAGACCGCGTCGGCGGCGCCCAGAACGGCGTTGGCGAGAGAGAACTGCACGACGATGGCCCACAGCCACGGCCTGCCCGCGACCTCCCGCCAGCCGTCGCGGAGGTCGGCGAGCACGCCGGCACCCGGTGCGCGGGCCGGGATGTGACTGACGTCCAGGAAGGAGCGCAGCGAACCCGCGACCGCGAACGCCACGGCGTCCCCCGCGAGCACCCAGCCGGGACCCACCACGGCGACCATCGCCCCGCCGAGCGCGGCGCCGCCCAGCGCCGCGCCCTGCATCGCCATCCGGAACACCGCGAAGGCCCGGCCGGCCTGTTCGCCGCTCACCGAGGACAGCAGCATGCCCTCGGCCGCCGGGCTGAAGAACGCCTGGCCCGTTCCGCCGAGCGCGGTGAGCAGCATCATCTGCCACAGCCGGGGTTCACCGGTCAGGACGAGGACGGCGAACGCGGCCTGGGACAGACAGTTGAGGGTGTTGGCCGCGACCATCACGCGGTGCCGGGGCACGCGGTCCGCCACGGCACCGCCGATCAGCAGGAACACCACCAGCGGGAGCGTGCGCGCGGCGGCCACCAGGCCCACGTCACCGCTGTCGCCACCCGCCTCCAGGACGGCGAACGCGGCGGCGATGAGGGCGCCGTTGCTGCCGAGGTTGGTCACGAACGCGGCGGCGGTCAGCAGGCCGTAGTTGCGGCTCGCCCAGGCGGGTCTGCGGGTGCGGGAGGAGTCGGCGGAGGGGGTCACCGGGCGACTATCGCCGCCGGGGTGGCGACTTGCCAAACCCTTTGCGGGGCGGATCGGGCTGCGGTACCGCCCGCAAGGAGACGTCGATCACTGGTCCCGGCCCTGGTCAGCGCGATCTACTCGTGGGTAACCTCGCGGACATGAGCGCAGACCAGATGTCCGTCGGCGAGATGCTCGCCGTCACCGTGCCCATGGTCCGGACCCTGAACCTCGAGTTCCTGGAGACCGGCCCGGAGAAGGTCGTGGTTGCCCTGCCCGACCAGGGGGAGTTCCACAACCACGTGGGTGGACCGCACGCCGGCGCGATGTTCACGCTCGGCGAGTCGGCCAGTGGTGCGGTCGTCCTGGCCGCGTTCGGCGACCAGCTCTCGCGCGCGGTACCGCTCGCCGTCCACGCGGAGATCGCCTACCGCAAGCTCGCGATGGGCCCGGTGACCGCCACGGCGACCCTGGGCCGCCCCGCCTCCGACATCGTCGCCCAACTCGACGCGGGCGAGCGCCCCGAGTTCCCCGTCACCATCGAGATCCGCCGCGCGGACGGGGCGGTCACGGGTGAGATGACGGTGGTGTGGACACTGCGGCCCAACAGCTGAGTCCGGGGAACTTGCCGGGCGTGGCCCGGGGCGCCGGAGGGTGTGGCAGGGCGGGGGCCCTGCCTCGCCCTGCCTTCCTCGCTCAAGCCGCCCACGGTCGCCCCCGTCCGGCCGTCTCTCCCCGCTCCAGCTCCGCCACGAACCCCTTGAGCCAGTCGATGAACTCCGGGCCCAGGTCGGTACGGGTGCAGGCCAGGCGGACCACCGTGCGGAGGTAGTCCGCCCTGTCGCCGGTGTCGTAGCGGAGGCCGTCGAAGACGACGCCGTGGACCGTGCCGCCGGTCGCGAGGGTGTGGAGGGCGTCGGTGAGCTGGATCTCGCCGCCGCGGCCCGGCGGGGTGCGGTCCAGGACGCCGAAGACCGCGGGGTCGAGGACATAGCGGCCGATGACCGCGTAGGCGCTGGGGGCGTTCTCGGGGGAGGGCTTCTCCACGAGGCCGGTCACCCGGACCACGCCCTCCTCCTCCGTCGGCTCCACCGCCGCGCAGCCGTAGAGGTGGATCTGCTCGCGCGGCACCTCCATGAGGGCGACCACGCTCCCGGCGTACCGTTCGCGGACGTCGAGCATTGTGCTGAGCAGGCTCTCGCGCGGGTCGATCAGGTCGTCGCCGAGCAGGACGGCGAACGGCTGGTCGCCGACGTGGCGGCGGGCGCACAGCACCGCGTGGCCGAGACCGAGCGGCTCGCCCTGACGGATGTGGTGGATGTCGGCCAGGCGCGCGGGATCGCGCACTGCGTCGAGCCGTACCGAGTCGCCCTTGGCCGCGAGGGCCTGCTCCAGCTCGAAGGCGCTGTCGAAGTGGTCCTCGATGGCCCGCTTGTGGCGGCCGGTGACCATCAGGATGTCCTCGAGCCCGGCCGCGGCGGCCTCCTCGACGACGTACTGGATGGCCGGCTTGTCGACGACCGGGAGCATCTCCTTCGGCGTCGCCTTGGTCGCCGGCAGGAACCGGGTGCCGAGCCCGGCGGCCGGGACGACCGCCTTGCGGACCGTGCGGGCGGGGGCGGTGGTGTCGGTCGTGTGGGGAACGATCATGCGGGTCATGCTGCGTCAGCGGGATGAGAGCGCACCGTAAGACGCCTGGGAGCCCGCTGTGGACCCGGCCGGGAGCCGGAGATTTCGTGGGCCAAGCATCCGGCTGCGCGGAGAACTCGGCGCACCCCCGCCCCGCATATTTCGAATAAGGGTGCGGCTACCGGCGGTAACATTTCTGAACTCGCTTCTTTTTGAACATGGGTCACTCCACGTTCTTGTTTGCTGTACGTAAATTGTGCGAAGGTGATCGCCCCCCCCGAAGGCCGGGTCACATCTGACGCGGCATAGGTATGCACCAATCAGGCGCCTGCTTTCCGAGGACCGCATATTCCATGCAGTCCTGCGGCTTGGAAGGAATTGGTCCCGTGCAATCCGCTTACCCCCCACGACCCCCTTACCCCCCACGCCCCGGATCGAGTCCGGCGGAGTCCGACCGCGATCTCCTGGCCCGGCTGGGAGGGAACAACGTGGACGGCCATGCCGTCGCGCTGCTGATGGCGCGACACTGGCAGGCGACCTACGAGTACTCGGTCATCTGCCTCGCCTCCTGGTCGGGTTCGGCCTCGATGGCGGCCGCGGCCGCTTTTCACCGCGTGCTCGACCGGGCGGGTGACGGTGCACTGCGGCCCCAACTTCTCGTCGCGGTGAGGGAGTTCGTCAAGGAGTGGGCCGCGGACGACGAAATATCCGCCGTGCTGCCGGAACTTCGCAAGACGATCGGTGGCCGTGGTCTCCGTGCGGCGAGGTCCGTCACCCCGGAAAGGCGATTGCTCGCCGAGCGCGCATTCCGGGCACTTCCCGGTGCTTCTCAATGCCTGTTGTGGCATGCCGAAGTCGAGGCCGAACCCATATCTGTACCGGCCGGTCTACTGGGTGTGGACGCGTCCCGGGCGGCGACCGCCCTCGAGCAGGCGCGCGAGCAATTCCGCACCGGGTGCGTCCGTGCCCACCGGGAACTGGCGCCCGCCAGTGAATGCCGTTTCTACAACCGTCTCCTGGATGTCCCGATTCGTCGGGGCGGGGGGCTTCTGCCCGATGTCCGCAAGCATCTGACGGAATGCCGGTACTGCCGTCACGCCGCCGAACAGCTCAGCCATTTCGAGGGTGGTCTCGAGGTGCTGCTCGCCGAGACGGTCCTCGGCTGGGGCGCCCACCGCTATCTCGACTCCCGGCCCGCCCGTGCCGCCGAGCGTCCGGTCGCCGCCTCGCCCGGCACGGCCCGTACGAAGCCCGGCGGGCGCCACCGCCCCGTCCCGGCAGGCCTGCGCGCCCAGCCGCGCAAGAGCGCCCGGGCCGTTCTCGTGGGCGCCGGTCTGACCTCCCTGGCCCTGCTCGCGACGGTGCTGGTCACCAAGGGCTGGTCCGACGACGGCGGTGTTCCCACGACCGGCGTCACCTGGGGCGCGGTGAGCGGCAACACCGTGCTGCCCAGCCCGTCGGAGGTCTCGCAGAGCGTCGGATCCCCGTCCACGGCCTCCATGAGCAACCCCGTCGCGGTGGGCCACGGCAGGCTTCGCAACGCCGACGCCGGCCTGTGCCTCGACACCCACGACGCGCGGATCGCGAACGGTACGAAGGCCGTGCTGGCCCAGTGCTCCTCCGCCGAATCCCAGCAGTGGACCTACCAGGAGGACGGACTGCTGCGCAGCGCGGCCGACCCCGGGCTCTGCCTCGACTCGGACGCCGAGAAGCGGTGGGTCGTGGTCGCCGACTGCCTGACCCGCACGGGAGAGCTCCGCTACGACCTCACCGTGCGCGGCGAACTGCTGCTGCGCCGTGGGAAGGGGCTCCTGGTCGCGCCCGGCAAGCCCGGCAAGGGGGAGGCCGTCGTGGTCGCCGAGCGGAGCGGCTCGAAGGGGCAGCGCTGGCTGCTGGAGTCCGCCGACGAGAGCGCGCCCGCCCAGCAGGGCACCGGGTCGCCCCAGGGCACCGAGTCGGTACGCCCCTCCGGGGGGCCCGGCGGGGATCCGGGCGCACCTTCTCTCGCCCCGGCCCCGCCTCCCGGTTCCGACGCCGACCGCGACGGGAGTCCCGGCCGGTCGCCGGACCCGCAAGGAACCCCGCGTGAGCAGTACGGGACACGGGTGGCCCAGGTCGACCACAGCGATGCCCAGCCGGCCCTTCCGCAGCTCCCGGCCGGGCCGGTCGAGCAGGCCGGATCGGTGGTGGGCGCGGTCGTGGACACCGCGACCTCGGTGACGGCACCCGGCGCATCGGCCCTTGGCGTACTCGTCGCCGGTGTGGGGCGGGGCGTCGGCCGCTGAGCCGGTGATCCGGACGCCGGTTCTCGTGAACCGGTAGGCTGCCCCGGCGTGCGTCGGCAGTTGGCGCGCGCCGGGAACGCGACTCAGGAGGAACCGGCGTTGCACGTCCAGGAATGGCTCGACACCGTGCCCCCGGCCGCCGTCTACGCCCTGGTGGCCCTGGTCATCGGCCTGGAGAGCCTGGGCATTCCGCTGCCGGGCGAGATCATCCTGGTCTCCGCCGCGCTGCTGTCCTCGCAGCACGCGGGGGTCAACCCCCTCGTGCTCGGCGCGTGCGCCAGCGCCGGGGCGGTGATCGGTGACTCCATCGGCTATGCGATCGGACGCAAGGGCGGCCGGCCGTTGCTCACCTGGCTGGGCGACAGGTTCCCGAGACACTTCAGCGAGGGCCATGTCGCCACGGCGGAGCGGTCCTTCGAGAAGTGGGGGATGTGGGCGGTGTTCTTCGGCCGCTTCGTCGCGCTGCTGAGGATCTTCGCCGGACCGCTCGCCGGTGTGCTGCGGATGCCCTACTGGAAGTTCCTGACCGCCAACGTGCTGGGCGGCATCGTCTGGGCGGGCGGTACGACGGCGGTCATCTACTACGTCGGGATCGTCGCCGAGTCCTGGCTGAAGAAGTTCTCCTGGCTCGGACTGGTGCTGGCCGTGCTGATCGGACTGACCTCGATGCTGGTGCTGAAGCGCAAGGCGAAGAAGGCGACGGCACAGATGCAGGCGGCCGAACCGGAGACCGTCCCGGCCGCCGACTGACCCTACGGCGCCTCGTGCACCTCGCTGTGGGCCTTGGACAGGTCCGCGTAGAGCGTTCCGTTCAGGGTGACCCCCTGACGCTCCTCCTCCGTCAGCTCCCGGCGCACCTTCGCCGGCACACCCGCCACCAGCGAACCGGGCGGGACCTGCATGCCCTGCGGTACCAGTGCCTGGGCCGCCACCAGGGAACCCGCCCCGATCACCGCACCGTTGAGCACCGTCGCGCCCATGCCGATCAGGCAGTCGTCCTCGACCGTCGCGCCGTGGACGACGGCGTTGTGCCCCACCGACACCCGCTCGCCGATCGTCACCGGGAACCCGGGGTCGGCGTGCAGGGTGCAGTTGTCCTGGATGTTGCTCCGGGCGCCGACTGAGATGCGTTCTACGTCGCCGCGGGCCACCGCGCCGTACCAGAGGCTCGCCCCCGCCTGGAGCGTCACGTCACCGATCACCGACGCGGTGGGCGCGACGAAGGCCTCCTCGTCGATCTTCGGTTCTCTTCCGCCGATGCCCGTGATCAACGCCTTGTGCGCCATTTCGCCTCCTGGTTCGTGATGTCCCCGAACCGTACGCCACCCGGTGGGGCGCAGATCACAAGCCGTCGGGCTCATGCGGGCGGTGTGTGCTCAGTACGGTGAGGTCGTGCCGAAGAGTAAGAACACGTTCTCATCCTGGCGGGGCCGTCTCGTTCAGCGTGCCGTCCACGCGGGCTGGGCCTGGGTGCAGCGCACGGGCTCCGTCACCGCCGAGCGCCCGGGGCGCTTCCGCTTCGGCGCGCTGGGGGCGCACACCCGGCTGGCGTTTCCGCTCGGCACGGTGTTCGGTGAGCCGTGGATCCACGTCGGTTCCCACTGCATCGTCGGCGAGCAGGTCACCCTGACCGCCGGCCTGATGCCCGACCTCGACCTGGGTCCCGAGCCGATCCTGCGCATCGGCGACGGGGTCGTGCTCGGGCGCGGCAGCCACGTCATCGCCGACACCACGGTCACCATCGGCAGCGACTGCTACTTCGGGCCGTACGTCTATGTCACGTCCACGAATCACTCCTACGACGATCCCCACGAGCCCATCGGCAAGCAGTGGCCGCGGATGGAGGCGGTGGAGATCGGGCCGGGGTGCTGGATCGGGACGGGCGCGGTGATCCTGCCGGGGGCGCGGATCGGACGGAACGTCGTGGTCGCCGCCGGGGCCGTGGTCCGGGGTGTGGTGCCGGACCACGCCGTGGTGGCGGGGGCGCCCGCCCGGGTCGTACGCCGATGGACCGCCGAGGACGGCTGGCAGCCACCGCTCAGGACCCCGGCCCCGGTACCGATACCCGAGGGAGCCACGGCGGAACAGCTCAACGCCCTGGCCGGCCTGGACGAGGAGACAGCGGCGAAGCTCGCCGAACTGACCGAGGACGGGGCGACGCGACTGGCGGGGCTGGACTGAGGGGGGACGCGCTCGGTCGGCTGTCGTGAGTAGGGGGCCAGGCTCGTGCCCGCCGTGGGGTCGGCGGGCAGGCGGGCGGCCGTGCCGGGGCGGTCTGTTGCGAGCAGCAGGGTCCAGGCCAGGGCCGCGCCCGTGCGCGCCGTAGGGCCATGGGGTGGGCGGGGCCGCTCGACGCGGTGCGCAGTCAGCCGGTTGCGAGGGGCGGAGTGGTGCCGGCCAGGGCCTGGCTCGCGGCCGCGTTGGGCCCGCAGTGGGGTCAACGCGCGGGCGGCCGATTGGGTGGACGTGGTGCCGGGGCGGTCGGTTGCGAAAGAGCGGGGTGCTGACCGGGGTCGGGCCCGCGCGCGGTTGGGGCATGGGTGGGCGGGGCGGTTCGACGTGGTGCGAATCGGGGCCGACCGTGGCCCGGCCCGCGGCCGTCGTCGGCCCCGCCGGGGGTCAGCAGACGCGGTGTCGGGTCAGCCCGTCGCGAGGAGCAGGGTGCCGATGAGGGCCAGGCCTGCGCCTGCCGCCTGGAGGGCGCGGAGGCGTTCGCTGAGGAAGCCGCGGGCGGCCAGGGCCGTGACCACCGGGTAGAGCGAGGCGAGGACGGCGGCCACGGTGACCGGGCCGTGCTGGGCGGCCACCGAGTACGTGCCGTTCGCCGCCACGTCCGCGAGGCCGACGAAGGCGAGCGCGGGGAGGGACGGCCAGGGGAAGCCGGTGGTCGGCAGGGCGGGGGTGCCCCGTCGCATCGAGACATACAGCGCGGCGCCCCCTGCCGCCACGCTGACCGCGCGCTGCACGAACAGGGCCAGGAACAGGCCGGTCACGGTCGTGGACGCCTCCGCGATCAGGGCGAACACCGTGCCGAAACCGAGCGCCGCGATCAGGGTGAGGACGATCGCCCGGCGTTGCACCGGAGCTCCGCGCAACTGTGGGCCGCCCGCCAGGACCACTCCGGTGACGGCCACCGCGATGCCCGCGGCCTGCACCGGCCCGGGACGCTCGCCGAGGAGGAGACCGAGCCCGACCGGGACCGCCACGCTCAGCGTGCCCAGCGGGGAGACGACCCCCATCGGGCCCAGCGCGAGCGCCTTGTAGAAGCAGATCAGGGCGACCGGTCCGGCCAGCCCCGCGGCGAACGCGAACCACAGCCGGGGACCTGCCTCGCTCCAGCCGCCCGTCGCCACCACGATCGCCCCGAGCACTCCCGCCGCGATCGCCTGCGAGACCACCACCACCGTGAGCGCCGGGAGCCGCCGGGTCAGCACCCCGCCGCCGAAGTCGGCCAGGCCCCACAACAGGCTGGTGGCCAGGGCGAAGAATGCTGTCACGGCTCGCCTCGCAGTACAGTTCGGTGAACGATCGGGTGCACCCCACCGTAGTTCATTCAGTTGCACTGTGTCATACAGAATATTGGACGTGATGTGTCGGACCTCGACCTGCTGACCCAGTCCCTGGCGCGCAACGTCAAGCGCTGGCGGACCGAGCGCGGCTTCACCTTGGACGCCCTCGCCGCCCGGGCCGGGGTCAGCCGGGGCATGCTGATCCAGATCGAGCAGGCCCGCACCAACCCCAGCCTCGGCACGGTCGTGAAGATCGGCGACGCCCTCGGCATCAGCATCACCACGCTCCTCGACTACGAGCAGGGCCCGAAGGTGCGGATCGTCCCGCCCGAGCAGGTGGTGCGGCTGTGGAGCACGGACGCGGGCAGCTGGAGCCGGCTGCTCGCGGGCGCGGACGCCCCCGGCCCGCTGGAGATGTGGCAGTGGCGGATGATGCCGGGCGAGAGCAGCAGGTCGGACCCGCACCCCGCCGGGACGGTCGAGATCCTGCATGTCACGGAGGGCGAGATGACCCTGACCGTCGACGGCGTCGAGCACCGGATCCCCGCCGGGGCGAGCGTCACCTTCGAGGCCAACGCCGAGCACGTGTACGCCAATCAGGGCGACGTGCCCGCGCAGTGGATGCTGGCGGTCTCGGTACCGGGCGTGTCCTGAGCGGCTGTTAGCGTGCCGTCATGGACGCACCCATCGGACACTTCGACCACGCCACCCCCGCCCCCGCCGCCCTCGACGAGCTGATCCGCCCGGTCGCCGACGCCGTACGCCACTGGAGCGGCAGCGTCCCCGCCGAGCAGCTCGTGTACGTCGACACCGACCCGCAGTGGGCGGACACCGCGGTCTTCGTGGAGCACTACGGCCGGGAACTCCTGGAGCAGTCGGCGAACTGTGTGGTGGTGGCCGGCAAGCGCGGCGGCGAGTCCACCCTCGCCGCGTGCGTGGTGCTGTCCACCACCCGGGTCGACGTCAATGGGGCCGTCCGCCGCCAACTCGGCGCCCGCAAGGCGTCGTTCGCCTCGATGGACACGGCGACGGGGGAGACGGGCATGGAGTACGGCGGCATCACCCCGGTCGGACTCCCCGCCGACTGGCCGCTGCTGATCGACTCGGCGGTGGTCGACCTGCCGTACGTCCTGGTCGGCAGCGGGCGTCGGCGCGGGAAGCTGCTCGTTCCGGGCAAGGCGTTCGCGGAGCTCCCGGGAGCCGTGGTGCTGGAGGGGCTCGGCGTCGCCTGACCAGGCTTGCGCCACCTGACCGGACGGCCGCCTCCCGACCTCAGGCCGGAGTGGCGTGGTGGGCGAGGGCGTGATGCGGGTCCGCCTCGCCCGGGGCCGGGTCCGGATCGGCGTGCACCAGGGCTGCCGTGAGGCGGGGCACCGCGTGCAGCAGGGCGTGCTCGGCCGCCACGGCGACCGCGTGCGACTGACGTACCGTCATCTCCCCGTCCACCACGACCGCCACCTCCGCGCGCAGCCGGTGCCCGATCCAGCGCAACCGCAACTCGCCCACCCCGCGCACCCCTTCGACCTCCCGCAGCGCGCCCTCGGCCCGGTCCACGAGATCCGGGTCGACGGCGTCGAGCACCCGCCGGAACACCTCGCGCGCCGCGTCCCGCAGGACCAGCGCGATCGCGGCCGTGATCGCCAATCCCACGATCGGGTCGGTGAGTTGCCAGCCGAGGGCCGAGCCGCCGGCCCCGACGAGCACGGCCAGTGAGGTGAACCCGTCGGTGCGGGCGTGCAGTCCGTCCGCCACCAGCGCCGCCGAGCCGATGTCCCGGCCCACCCGGATGCGGTAGCGGGCGACCCACTCGTTGCCCGCGAAGCCCACCAGCGCGGCCGCGGCGACCGCCGGGACGTGCGCCACGGGACGCGGATCGAGCAGCCGGTCGATCGCCACCCACCCCGCGAAGGCCGCGCTCGCGGCGATCGTCAGCACGATCACGATGCCCGCGAGATCCTCGGCTCGTCCGTAGCCGTACGTGAAACGGCGGGTGGCCGCACGCCGGCCCAGCACGAAGGCGATGCCCAGCGGTACGGCGGTCAGCGCGTCCGCCGCGTTGTGCACCGTGTCACCGAGCAGCGCGACGGACCCGGACACGGCGACGACGGCCGCCTGCGCCAGGGCCGTGACTCCCAGCACCGCCAGCGAGACCCACAGGGCGCGCATGCCGCGGGCGGAGGACTCCAGGGCGGAGTCGAGCTTGTCGGCGGTCTCGTGGGAGTGGGGGGTGAGGAGATGGGCGAGGCGGTGGCGGACACCGCGCCGGTGTTCATGGGCGTGGTGATGGTGATGCCCGTGGTCGTGGTCGCTCACGTGGTGCCCCTTCCGATGTGCGCCGGTGGTGGACGTACCGCGCCCACGGAGCCATTATGTGCGTATGAGCGCACGCATGCACCTATCAACTGCACACGATGCGCACCCGCGCACCCCCGGCGAGGAGCAGTTCGCGCTCGCCGCCGAGATCCTCGCCCTGCTCGGCGACCGCACCCGCCTCACCCTGCTGCACGCTCTGACCGGGGGAGAGGCCGATGTCACGACGCTCACGGAGGCGTGCGGGGCGGCCCGGCCCGCCGTCAGTCAGCACCTGGCGCGGCTCAGACTGGCCGGACTGGTGAACACGCGGAAGGAGGGGCGCCGGGTCATCTACACCCTGCGCGACGGCCATCTGCGCCGGCTCGTCGACGAGGCCCTGAACGTGGCGGACCACCGGCTCAGCGACCGGCCGGTGCACGACTGAGGGATCAGTACGCGGCCGCCGTACCGAGGTACTGCTCCGCGAAGGCGGCGGCCGCCACGGGTGAGGTGAACAGGCGGCGGAGGCGGGCGAAGGTGGTGCCCGCGCGGTACTCGTCGCCCGACGAGGCGCCGTGGAAGACCTCGGAGAGCCACTGGGAGAACTCCTGGTAGTCCCACACGCGCCGCAGGCAGGCCTCCGAGTAGCCGTCGAGACCGCTCCCGTCGCCCTTGCCGAGGTAGGCGACGAGCGCGTCGCCGAGCAGGAAGGCGTCGTGCAGGGCGAGGTTCATGCCCTTCGCCGCTATGGGCGCGGTGAGGTGGGCGGAGTCCCCCGCGAGGAAGAGGCGGCCGAACGTCATCGGCTCGACCACGTAGTTGTGCATGTCGAGGACGCGCTTCTCGATCAGCCGGCCCTCGGCCAGCGGCGGGGTGCCGTCCGCGCCCAGGCGCTGCTGGAGTTCGGCCCAGACGCGGTCGTGGGGCCAGTTCTCGGGGTCGTCGCCGGGCGGGCACTCCAGGTAGTAGCGGGTGACCTCGGGGCTGCGGGCCATGTGCCCGGCGAAACCGTTCGGGTGGATGCCGAACAGGACGCAGCCGGAGGACGGCGGCGCCTCGGCGAGCAGCGCCAGCCACCCGATGCCGTAGTCGTGGCGGGCGATGTTCGTGGTCCCGGGCAGGACCGTGCGGGTCACCCCGCGGGCCCCGTCGCAGCCGGCCACGAACTCGCACTCGACCAGGTGCCGTTCACCCGTGCCATCGGTGTACGACACGGACGGCCGGGGCGTCTCCAGGTCGTGCAGCCGGATGTCCTGCACACCGAAGCGGATCTCGCCGCCGCGTACGTCGGCGTACTCGCGGACCAGGTCCGTGACCAACAGGGGCTGCGGGTAGACGAAGTGGTGCTGTCCCGTCAGCTCGCCGTACGCGAAGCGGAAGCGCTCGCCGGCGAAGCGGAACTCGCACTCGGTGTGCAACCGGGCGCGCTCCAGCAGGGTGTCGGCGAGACCGCGCCGCTGCAGACCCCGTACGGCCCACTCCTCGAGGACGCCCGCGCGCGGCCGCTGCTCGATGAACGCGCGGGTCTCCACCTCCAGGACGAGGCAGTCCACGCCCGCGGCCCGCAGGATGTTGCCGATCGTCAGCCCGGCGGGCCCGGCACCGACTGTCACGACGGGAAAGCGTTGTGGCGCACCGGAGTCGGCGTGTGAGGTCACCCGGTCATTATGTCGGCGCCCCGGCGCTTGCCGGGATTTCGGTGATGCGGCGGAGGGCTCAGCCCAGGCGGGGGATCTCGATCGCCGGGCACCTGTCCATGACCATGTCGAGGCCGGCGGCGCGAGTGCGGTCGTAGGCCGCCTCGTCGATGACGTCCAGCTGGAACCACACGGCCTTCGCGCCCTTCGCCACGGCCTCGTCGGCCACCGCTCCGGCGAGGTCGGCGTTCACGAACACGTCGACCACGTCCACGTCGAAGGGGATGTCCGCGAGGGAGGCGTATCCCCGCTCACCGTGCACGGTCTCCGCCTTGGGGTGGACCGGCACGATCCGCTTTCCGTAGCGCTGGAGGACCGCGGCGACGCCGTAGGCCGCGCGCCGCTGGTTCGACGACAGGCCCACGACGGCCCAGGTGTCGCCGAGTTCGGTGAGGATCTTGCGGATCGTCGCTGGGTCGCCGTACACGTCGGATCTCCTGGAGAAGGGGGAACTGTGCCATGGGAGGCAACACAGGCCGCCGGCCGGGTCTTCCCGGTCGGGGCCCCTACTCCGCCGTCGGCGCCGGTGGGTCCGATTCCGTCACCGTGTCCGGAATACCGGCCAGTCACCTGCGCGCGGCCCTCCGCCCGCCTACGCTCACCCCGTGCTGCGCATCACAGACGCCCGAACCGGCCGGCCCGTAGACGCCGTCCCCGCCCGCAGGGGCCTGACCCGAGTCGAAGCCCATGTGCCGGGCCACGACGCCTCCGCCCTCCGCATCCTGCTCGTCGCCGATCTCCTCGTCCGGGCCCTGGAAATCGGCGGGACGCCCGTGTGGGCGCTGCTCACCGGCGACCGCGGACAGGCGGAGCTGCAGGCGGGCGCCGCCGCCCTGGGCATCCGGCCCTTCGAGGACCGCCGGGACGTCGGTCCCGGCTGGGGAGAGTCCCAGGCCGTCCATGTGGTGGGGGAGAGCGGTGCGGCTCCGGACGGGGTCCGGATCGCCGTCGCGCCCGTCGAGACGCCGGACGTCCCGCACGGCGCCGACCCCGCCGAGGTCCGCCTCGCCCTGCTCACCCCGCCCCGGAGCACGCCCGCACGGCTCGACGAGGCGGCCCTGTCCGAGGCCCGCGGCATCCTCCTGCGCTGGCGCCGGGCCGTCGCCGCCTGGGCCCGGCATCCCTCCCGGCCCGTCCCCGACGAGGTGCGCGGACGGCTCCGCACCGCCTGGGAGGACGACCTGGACGTACCCGAGGTGCTGCGCGTGCTGCGCTGGGTCGAGGAGTCGGAGCTGCCGGAGGGCGCCCGCTTCGAGACCTACGCCTACGCGGACCGGCTGCTCGGTCTCGAGCTCACCCGTGACCTGGGATCACCGGCATGACCGAGCGCACCGGAGCGGGCCCGCCACGCCGTCTGGTCGTGCTGAGACACGCCAAGTCCGCATGGCCCGAGGGTGTCGCCGACCATGAACGCCCCCTCGGGCCCCGCGGCCGCCGGGACGCGCCGGAGGCGGGCCGTGTCCTCGCCGCCTCCGGCCTGCTGCCCGACCTCGTCCTGTGCTCCACCGCCGTACGCGCCCGGCACACCTGGGAACTGGCATCCGCCCAGTGGGACACCCCACCGCCGGTACGGCTCGACCCCGAGTTGTACGGAGCCGACGTACCGGAGCTGCTGGCCGCCGTGCACGGGACGCCTCCCGAGGTCGCGACCCTGCTCCTCGTCGGACACAACCCCGGCCTGGAGGACCTGGTCCTCACCCTGGCCGGGGACGGCGTCGACGACGCGCTGGACGAGGTGCGGATGAAGTTCCCGACCTCGGCGATCGCGGTGCTGGCCTGGCACGGCACGTCCTGGCGGGCCCTGGAGCCGGGGACGGCACTGCTCACGTCCGTGCTGGTGCCGCGGGGCAAGCTGCGATGAGCCGGCCCGCCGGGACGCGTTCACCGACGGATTAGGCTGACCGGATGCAGGACGAGTACCGCACAGTGGCCCGCGCGGGCGTGCACGAGACCGAGGTCAACCGCTCGCGCTTCCTGTGCGCCCTCGCCCCGGCGGCCACCGAGCAGGAGGCCCAGGACTTCGTCGCCTCCGTCCGCAGGGCGCACGCCGACGCCTCCCACAACTGCTACGCGTACGTCATCGGCGCCGACGCCGCGATCCAGAAGGCGAGCGACGACGGCGAACCCGGCGGCACCGCGGGCGTCCCCATGCTCCAGATGCTGCTGCGCCGCGACATGCGGTACGTCGTCGCCGTCGTCACCCGCTACTACGGCGGCGTCAAGCTCGGCGCGGGCGGGCTGATCAGGGCCTACGGCGGTGCGGTCGGTGAGGCCCTGGACGCCGTGGGCACCCTCACCCGCCGCCGGTTCCGCCTCGCCACGGTGACCGTCGACCACCAGCGCGCGGGCAAGGTGCAGAACGACCTGCACTCGACCGGACGCGAGGTACGCGACGTGCGGTACGGCGAGGCGGTCACGATCGAGATCGGCCTGCCGGACGCGGACGTGGAGGCGTTCCGGGGATGGCTGGCGGACGTGACCGCGGGGGCGGCCGGGTTCACGCTCGGGGGAGAGGCGTACGGAGACGCCTAGTTGCACTTTTCGGGCATAACGGCCTTCCCTGCCTCCGCTCATGACGGGTCGATACGGGAGTAACCGCCCGTGATGTCAGACCCGGCCGTTAGGGTCGGGGATCATGAGACTGCTGCACACTTCCGACTGGCACCTCGGCCGGGCGTTCCACCGGGTCAACATGCTCGGGGCCCAGGCCGAGTTCATCGGTCACCTCGTCGCGACCGTGCGGGAGCACGGGGTGGACGCGGTGCTCGTGTCGGGAGACGTGTACGACCGCGCGGTGCCGCCGCTCGCCGCGGTCGAGCTGTTCGACGACGCCCTGCACCGGCTCGCCGACCTCGGCGTGCCGACGGTGATGATCTCCGGGAACCACGACTCCGCCCGCCGCCTGGGTGTCGGCGCGGGACTCATCGGGCGCGCCGGCATCCATCTGCGGACCGAGCCGGCGGCCTGCGGGACCCCCGTGGTCCTCTCCGACACCCACGGTGACGTCGCCTTCTACGGCCTGCCCTATCTCGAACCCGCCCTGGTGAAGGACGTGTTCGGGGTGAAGAGGGCGGGCCACGAGGCCGTGCTCGCCGCCGCGATGGACCGGGTCCGCGCTGACCTCGCTGCCCGCGCGCGGGGGACGCGGTCCGTCGTCCTCGCCCATGCCTTCGTCACCGGCGGCGAGGCCAGCGACAGTGAGCGGGACATCACCGTGGGGGGAGTGGCGGCCGTGCCCGCCGGTGTCTTCGACGGGGTCGACTACGTGGCCCTCGGGCATCTGCACGGCAGCCAGACCATCACCGAGCGCGTGCGCTACTCCGGCTCCCCGCTGCCGTACTCCTTCTCGGAGACCGACCACCGCAAGAGCACGTGGCTGGTCGACCTGGACGCCGAGGGCGCGGTCACCGCCGAGTGTGTCGACTGCCCGGTGCCGCGGGCGCTGGCCCGGATCCGGGGGACGCTGGAGGAACTGCTCGCCGACCCGCGGCTCGTGCCACAGGAGGAGGCCTGGGTGGAGGCGACCCTCACCGACCCGGTCCGCCCGGCGGAACCCATGGCCCGGCTCTGCGAGCGCTTCCCGCACACGCTCAGCCTCGTGTTCGATCCCGAGCGGGCGCCGGACGACCCCGAGGTGTCGTACGCCCGGCGGCTGGCCGGCCGCAGCGACCAGGAGATCGCCGAGGACTTCGTGGCCCATGTGCGCGGCGCGGGTCCGGACGAGCGTGAACAGGCCGTGCTGCGGGACGCGTTCGACACCGTGCGCGCGGACGAGGCCGTGCGGGAGGTGGCGCGGTGAGGCTGCACCGGATGGACATCGCCGCCTTCGGACCGTTCGGCGGTTCCCAGACGGTCGACTTCGACGAGCTGTCGGCGGCCGGACTGTTCCTGCTGCACGGGCCGACGGGCGCCGGAAAGACCTCCGTGCTCGACGCCGTCTGCTACGCGTTGTACGGCTCGGTGCCGGGCGCCCGGCAGAGCGGCCAGGGGACGGCGCTGCGCAGTGATCACGCCGCCGCGGGCACCCGCACCGAGATCCGCCTCGAACTCACCGTCGCCGGCCGCCGGTTGGAGGTCACCCGTCAGCCGCCCTGGGAGCGCCCGAAGAAGCGCGGTACCGGCACGACGCTCGACAAGGCACAGAGCTGGCTGCGCGAGTACGACGCGGTCGCCGGGGCCTGGAAGGACCTCAGCCGGTCCCACCAGGAGATCGGTGAGGAGATCACCCAGCTGCTCGGCATGAGCCGCGAACAGTTCTGCCAGGTCGTGCTGTTGCCCCAGGGCGACTTCGCGCGCTTCCTGCGGGCCGACGCCGAGGCGCGCGGCAAGCTGCTGGGACGGCTCTTCGACACCCACCGGTTCGCCGAGGTCGAGAAGCGACTGGCCGAGCGACGCCGCGCCGCCGAGGCACAGGTGCGCGAGGGCGACGCCGCGTTGCTGGCCGACGCGCACCGCATGCAGCAGGCCGCCGGTGACGCGATGGAGCTGCCCGAGCTGGCGCCCGGCGAGCCGGGTCTCGCCGAGGCCGTCCTGAGCGCGGCCGCCGTCGCCCGCAGCACCGCCCGTGAGCAGCTGACGATCGCCCATTGCGGACTCGGTGCCGCGGAGTCCGCCCAGGCCGCCGCCGAGCGGGCCCTGGCCGACGCACGCGAAGTCGACCGGCTGCAACGCCGGTTCGCCCAGGCGCACGAGCGGGCTGCGCTGCTCGAACAGCGCGCCGACGGCTACCACCAGGCGCAGGCCCGGATGGAGCGGGCCCGCAAGGCGGAGGCGGTGGCGCCCGCACTGGAACTGCGGGAAGCGGCCGAGGCCGAGCACCGGCGGGCGGTCGCGGCCGAGACACACGCGCGTGGGCTGCTGCCGGAGACCTACGCGGGGGCGGGCGCCGCCGGACTCGCCACCGCCGCACGCCGGGCGGCCGAGGAGCTGGGCGGCCTGGACGCGGCGCGGCGCGCCGAGCAGCGGCTCGCCGAACTCGACGACGAGCGCGCCGGCCTGGACCGCCAGGAGCGCTCCGACGAGGACATCCTCCAGGAGGCCGAGGTATGGCTGACCGGGTGGGAAGAGACTCGCGCGGGTCTTCAGCATGCCGTCGAATCCGCCCAGGAGGCGGCCACCCGCGCCGAACAGCTGGCCGTGCAGCGCGAGCCCGCCCGCAGGCGACTCGCCGCCGCCCGCCAGCGCGACCAGTTCGCCCGGGACACCGACGACGCCCAGCAGCAGGTCGTCGAGGCGACGGACCGGGCCCTGAAGGCCCGCGCCGACTGGCTGGACGTCAAGGAGCGGCGGCTGAACGGCATCGCCGCCGAGCTGGCCGCACAGCTCACCGACGGCGAGCCCTGCGCGGTCTGCGGCGCGACCGAGCACCCCGCCCCCGCCCGCAAGGACGCCGGACACGTCGACCGGGAGACCGAGGAGCGCGCGCTCGCCGGCTCGCAGCACGCCGACGAACAGCGGGCCGAGGCCGAGCGGCGACTCGCCTTCGTCCAGCGGGCGCTGGCCGCCGCCCAGGGTGAGGCCGGCGACAGCTCCACCGAGGAACTCGCCGTCCAGGCGGAGGACGTGGAGCGCGAGTACGCCCAGGCCCGCACCGCCGCGTCGGCGCTGCACACCGCGACGGAACACCTGCGGCAGGCCGAGCGGGAGCGCGAACAACGGCTGACCGCCCAGCAGGAGGCCGCCGTGCGCACCGCCTCCCGCGGCGCCCGCCGGGACGCCCTGGACCGGGAACGCACCACCCTGGCAGCGGAGTTGACCCAGGCGCGCGGTGCCGCCGACAGTGTGGCCACCCGCGCCGCCCAGCTGGAGCGGCAGGCCGCGCTGCTCACCGACGCCGCCGACACCGCGCGCGTCGCCGAGGACACCGCCCAGCGGCTCAAGGACGCCGACGCCCGGCTCGCCGACGCCGCCTTCCGGGCCGGCTTCGACACCCCGCAGGCCGCGGCCGCCGCCCTCCTCGACGAGGCGGCCCACCGCGACCTCCAGCACCGGCTGGACGCCTGGCAGGCCGAGGAGGCCGCCGTACGGGCCGTACTCGCCGAGACCGACACCGCCGACGCCGCCCAGCAACCGCCCGCCGACGTGGCGCGGGCTGAGCGGGCCGCCGCCGACGCGGGCCGCCGGGTCCGCGAGGCCGCCTCCGCGCGGGACGCGGCCGCCCGGCGCTGCGCCGAACTCGACCGGCTCTCCGCCCGCTCGGCCACCGGCCTCGAACGGCTGGCACCGCTGCGCGAGGAGTACGACCGGGTGGCCCGGCTGTCCGCGCTCGCCGCCGGCACCTCGGCCGACAACGAACGCAAGATGCGTCTGGAGTCCTATGTGCTCGCGGCCCGCCTGGAGCAGGTGGCGGCCGCCGCGACGGCGCGTCTGCAACGGATGTCGTCCGGCCGCTACACCCTCGTCCACTCCGACGACCGCAGCGGCCGTGGCCGCAGCGGACTCGGACTGCACGTCGTCGACGCCTGGACCGGACGCGAGCGGGACACGGCCACCCTGTCGGGCGGCGAGACCTTCTTCGCCTCGCTCGCCCTGGCCCTCGGCCTCGCGGACGTCGTCACCGACGAGGCCGGCGGGGTCCGGCTCGACACCCTCTTCATCGACGAGGGCTTCGGCAGCCTCGACGACCAGACCCTGGACGAGGTCCTCGACGTCCTGGACTCGTTGCGGGAACGCGACCGCAGCGTGGGCATCGTGAGCCACGTGGCCGACCTGCGCCGGCGGATCCACGCTCAGCTGGAGGTCGTGAAGGGGCGCTCGGGGTCGGTGCTGAGACAGCGGGGCGGAAGCTGAGGCCGGCGGAGGCTGACGTCAGCGCCCCAGGGGCCGCCGGGGGAGCGGGGAGGAGTACACGACGCTCGTGGTCACCGAGCCCAGCGTGCCGATCTTTCCCGACACCTCCTCCAGGTGCCGCATCGAGCGGGCAGCGACCTTGATGACGAAGCAGTCGTCGCCTGTCACGTGGTGCGCCTCCAGGATCTCGGGCGTCACGGCGACCAGGTCGTGGAAGGGCTTGTAGTTGCCGTTGGGGTACCGGAGACGGACGAAGGCCAGGATCGGCAGGCCCAGCCGGTCGGGGTCCACGACGGCGGCGTACCCCTGGATGACGCCCGCTTCCTCCAGCCGCCGCACCCGCTCGGTTACCGCGCTCGCGGACATCGACACGGCACGGGCGAGCTCGGCGAAACTGGCCCGGCCCTCCCGCTGGAGGACGTCGAGAATGCGCCAGTCGGTGGCGTCCGGGGAATACACGGTCATGTCCGAGGGATAGCAGGGCAATCCCCGGCCGGGCAAGGTGCACGCCGTGGAATCCCCCTTCAGGTCGGTGATCAGCGACCATAGATTTCCGGCATGACGACAACCGACCCGCTCACCGTGAACCCCGTCCTGCGCGTCGCCCCCGCCGCCCCGGCCGAGGCCGCCGCCCACTTCCGCGCCGGCCTCGCCTTCCACGCCGACGTGTCCGACGTCGCCGCCGCGCTCGCCGCCGACGGCGACCCCGGCTTCGTGGTCCTCGACTCCCGCTCCACCGCCGCCTGGGACCAGGGCCACATCCGGGGCGCGGTCCACCTGCCCACCGCCCTCATCCCCGAGCAGGCCGAACAGCTCCTCGACAGGTCCGTCCCCGTGGTGACGTACTGCTGGGGCCCGGGCTGCAACGGCGCCACCCGTGCCGCACTCGCCCTCGCCGAACTCGGCTACCGGGTCAAGGAGATGCTCGGCGGCTTCGAGTACTGGGTGCGCGAGGGCTTCGCGTTCGAGACCTGGCAGGGCCGCGAGCGGCGCGCCGCCGACACGTTGACCGCACCGGCCGACTCGCAGGACTGCGGCTGCTGAGTTCCGGAGACCGACGTGGGGTTCCTGTGCAGGTGCAACCCCGAGGTTCCGGTGCGTGTAGGTTCTGGCCCATGGTGCGATACGCGGAGCCGGGCGCGGTGGAGTGGGTCGAGTCGGGCGGCGGCCCGCTCATAGCGGTGCCGGAGACGGTGCTGCCCTTCTGGGCGGGCGCCGACGGCGACGAGACGGTCTCGGACTACGACCGGGCCTGCGAAGTCGACCGCACGGTAGGTCTGTTGCCGGTCGGCGACTCCGCCGCACTGGTCTTCGGGGACGAGCCCACCTCGACCTCCTACCTCGCCGACCACGACACCTTCGTACGGTGGTGTGCCGCCGACTCCGAGGACGAACTCCTCGCGGCGGTCCCCGCCGCGCTCGCCACCGCCGTCTGGGAGGCCGAGGTGAGCTGGACGGTACCCGGTCCGGTCGTCCTCTTCGACGCGGCCTGGCCCGGCAACGAGTCGGTCGACAGAGACCACTTGAAGGTCTCGCTCGCCCCCGGCCGGTACGCGGTACGCGCCGCACATGTGCGGCCCGGGCCGGAGACCTGGCTGGGGCTCGTGCAGTTGCGGCGGCTGTCGGACTGACGGCTGCGGTCGGTGACCGACCCGGATCACGGGTCCGAGTCGGTCACCTGAACCCGAGCGTCAGAGCTGCGCCAGTTCGTCCACCAGGTCGTCCAGTCCCAGCGACCCCTGCGACAGCGCCGCCATGTGCCAGGCCTTGAGGTCGAAGGCGTCGCCGTGCCGCTCGCGGGCCTTCTCCCGGCCCAGCAGCCAGGCCCGCTCGCCGAGCTTGTAGCCGATCGCCTGGCCGGGGATCGTGAGGTAGCGGGTCAGCTCGCTCTCCACGAAGTCCGCCGGCCGACTGCTGTGCGCGCCGAAGAACTCCTGCGCCAGCTCGGGGGTCCACCGCTCGCCCGGGTGGAAGGGCGAGTCCGCCGGGATCTCCAGTTCCAGATGCATGCCGATGTCGACGATGACCCGGGCGGCCCGCATCATCTGCGCGTCGAGATAGCCGAGCCGCTGCTCCGCGTCCGTCAGGAAGCCGAGCTCGTCCATCAGCCGCTCCGCGTACAGCGCCCAGCCCTCGGCGTTGGCGCTGACCCCGCCCACCGCCGCCTGATAGCGGGAGAGGTTCTCCGCGACATGGGCCCACTGGGCGAGCTGGAGGTGATGGCCCGGCACGCCCTCGTGGTACCAGGTCGAGACGAGGTCGTAGACCGGGAAGCGGGTCTGCCCCATGGTCGGCAACCAGGTGCGGCCGGGCCGCGAGAAGTCCTCCGAGGGGGGCGTGTAGTACGGGGCGGCCGCGCCGCCGGGCGGGGCGATGCACGACTCCACCCTCCGCACCCGCTCGGCGAGTTCGAAGTGGGTGCCGTCCAGCGAGTCGATCGCCTGGTCCATCAGACCCTGGAGCCAGTCGCGGACCTCGTCGACACCCTCGATGTGCGTGCCGTGCTCGTCGAGGTGGGCCAGCGCCACCCACGGCGTCTCGGCGCCCGGCAGGATCTTCTCGGCCTCCTGCTTCATCTCGCCGAGCAGCCGGTGGTACTCGGACCAGCCGTACGCGTACGCCTCGTCCAGATCGAGGTCCGTGCCGTTGAAGTAGCGGGCCCAGCGGGCGTACCGCTCCCGGCCCACGGTGTTCGGGGCACCCTCGATCGTCGGCGTGTACACGTCCCGCATCCAGTCGCGCAGCTCCACCACGGAGGCGGTCGCGGCGCGGGCGGCCTCGTCCAGCCCGGCGCGCAGCGATTCGGGGCCCGCCGAGACGAAGTCCTCGAACCAGCCACGGCCGTTGCCGTCGGTGTCCGCCCACTCGGTGAGCTGCTCGACGAAGGTGGCTGTCGGACGCGGCGCCGCGTACAGCTTGCGGTCCAGGCCGAGTTGGAGGGACTCGCGGTAGCCCGCGTACGCGGTCGGCACCGATCGCAGCCGCTCGGCGATCGCCGCCCAGTCCTCCTCCGTCTCCATCGGGGTGACGGTGAAGACCTCACGGATCTCGTGCGCGGGCGTGGCCATGTTGCCGACCGCGCGCAGCCCCTCGTCGGCCTCGTGCACGGCGAGTTCGGCCGTCAGCCGCTCCCGCAGCAGTCGGCCGCACCGACGCTCGATGTCGCTGTCCGCGCCGGGGTGCCGCTCGGCCTCGTCGAGCCTGGCCAGCGTGGTCCGCCGAAGCTCCGCGAGCGCCTCCTGGCCCGCCGGTGAGGTGTCGGGCAGCTTGCTCGAACTCTCCTTCACACCCAGGTAGGTACCGGTGATCGGATCGAGGGCGATGAGCTCGTCGACGTAGGCGTCGGCGACCTGACGGGGCAGCGGGCTCTGAGTCTCAGACATGCGGTCCATCCTCATATGCGGACCTCGCGGGCGTCACCCCGATTCCGCTGTCGGCGTGGCCGGCGGAAGGAGCGGCCCGCAGTCCCACTGCTGGAAGATCAGCCGGGTCTCCACCCGGGCCACCTCGCGCCGGGAGGTGAACCCGTCCAGCACCAGCCGCTGCAGATCCGCCATGTCCGCCACGGCCACGTGCACGAGATAGTCGTCGGGGCCGGTCAGATGGAAGACGGTCCGCGACTCCGGCAGCGCCCGGATCCGCTCCACGAACGGCCCGACCAGCTCCCGCCGGTGCGGCCTCACCTGAACCGACAGCAGTGCCTCCAGACCCCGGCCCAGCTTGGCCGGATCCAGCCGCAGCTGATGTCCGAGGATGACGCCCGAGCGGCGCAGCCGGGTCACCCGGTCCAGACAGGTCGACGGCGCGACACCGACCTGGGCGGCGAGATCGCGGTAGGTGGTCCGGGCGTCGTTCTGCAGCAGCCGCAGCAGATGCAGGTCCACCGGGTCCAGTACGACAGATTCGGCCATCGGCCGAACGTAGCACGGGCTTGTCCACGAGAACGCCGGTCGGTGTTCACCCTTGCGGGCATGGACTCAGCGCGCACCGCCACCGCCTCTCGTACGCCGCTCAGAGCACTGGCCACCGAGGCCGTCCACGCCGGCCGCGACGACCTCGCCGGCCAGGGACTGCACGCCCCGCCCATCGACCTGTCGACGACCTACCCGTCCTACGACAGCCGCGGCGAGGCCGCCCGCATCGACGCCTTCGCCGCCACCGGCGCCGAGCCGGAGGGCCCGCCGGTGTACGGACGCCTCGGCAACCCGACCGTCGCGCGCTTCGAGACCGCCCTGGCCCGTCTGGAGAACACCGAGGCCGCGGTCGCCTTCGCCAGCGGTATGGCAGCGCTCACGGCGGTCCTCCTCGTACGGGCCTCCCTGGGCCTGCGCCACGTGGTGGCCGTACGCCCCCTGTACGGCTGCAGCGACCACCTCCTGAGCGCCGGACTCCTCGGCACGGAGGTCACCTGGACCGACCCGGCGGGAGTCGCCGACGCGCTGCGCCCGGACACCGGCCTGGTCCTGGTCGAGTCCCCGGCCAACCCCACCCTCGCCGAGATCGACCTGCGGGCCCTGGCGCACTCCTGCGGTTCCGTGCCCCTCCTCGCGGACAACACCTTCGCCACGCCGGTGCTCCAGCGCCCCGCGGAGCTCGGTGCCCGCCTGGTGCTGCACAGCGCCACCAAGTACCTCGGCGGCCACGGGGACGTGATGGCGGGGGTGGTGGCCTGCGACGAGGAGTTCGCCGGGCACCTGCGGCAGGTCCGTTTCGCCACGGGGGGCGTCCTGCATCCGCTGGCCGGCTACCTCCTGCTGCGAGGTCTCGCCACTCTTCCGGTACGGGTGCGGGCGGCGTCCGCGAACGCCGCCGAACTCGCCCGCCGCCTGGCGGCCGACCCGCGTGTCACCCGGGTCCACTACCCGCGCATCGGCGGCGCGATGATCGCCTTCGAGGTGGCCGGCGACCCGCACGGGGTGATCAGCCGGGTTCGCCTGATCACCCCGGCGGTGAGCCTGGGCAGTGTGGACAGCCTCATCCAGCATCCGGCTTCCATCAGCCACCGCATCGTGGACGCTCACGACCGCAGGGACGCGGGCGTGAGCGACCGACTGCTCCGGCTGTCGGTGGGGCTGGAGGACGTCGAGGACCTGTGGGCGGATCTGGACGCAGCACTGCAGCGCCCGGTCAGGGACGCCGAGCTGTGTCGGCCTGCGGCTCGGCGACGCCCATAGCAGGCTCGGCCGCCTGCTGCGGAGCGATACGTGCGGTGATCACCAGGGTCCCCTCCTCGATCTGGTAGTCGAGGGGGAGCCCCAGCCCCCGCATCGCCGCGACCATCCCGGTGTTGGACGACTGGGTCACGGCGTACACACTCTCGCACCCGGCCTCGACAGCCAGCGCGACCAACCGCTCCAGCAGCTCGCTCCCGATGCCCAGCCGCTGCCACGCGTCCTCGACGAGCAGGGCCACCTCGGTCTCGTCGCCGTCCCACAGCAGATGCCCGAGTCCCACGATCCGCCCCGACGCGGTCTGCACGGCGAGCGTGCGACCGAAACGAGGACTGAGCAGGTGGTTGAGATACCGGTCGGCGTCACCGACGGGCCCGTGGTAGCGCATGGTGAGCGTCCGCGACGAGCACCGCTCGTGCATCGCCCGGGCCGCCTCCAGGTCACCGGTGTCGGCACGCCGGACGGTGATGTCCCGGCCTTCCGGCAGCGTCATCACGTCCTGGCTGCGCGGCACCCGCGGACCGAGCCGGGCGTCCAGCTCGACCAGGGCCCGGGCCCGGGCGAACTCCGTCGGTGTGAACGGCAGATGCGGCCGCTCCACGGTGATCACTCCGCCTTCCGGCGCCCGCAACCGCATCACGGTGTCCTCCAGAACCCCTTCCACGGGCACTCCCTGAGCCGCTCCTGTCGAAGTGGCCGGCAGGGACCGGATCGTGCTGCGGCCCAGCAACTGCCGCAACGCGAGCGGGAGTTCCGCCGCGTCCAGCGCGGTGCGGGTGGCGAGGCCGAGCACCCGGGTCGGGGCGTCCACCAGATCGTGGGTGTCGGCCCGCTCGATCCAGGTGTCCGAGCCGCCGGCCCGCGCGACGGCCCGGGTGATCTCGGAGCCCTCCAGCGTGCCGGGGGCGCGCAGCAGGAACTCGTCGACCGTCCCCATCGCCAGCGGGTGGGTCTGCAGGCTGAGGATGTCGATCCGCTGCCCGGCGAGGACCGTGCACAGGGCGGCCAGCGAGCCCGGTTCGTCCTTGACCGTGGTGCGCATCCGCCACAGCGTGCTCTCGGTGACCACCGGGTCCGAGGTCACCGGCGGCCGGTCGGCAGGCCCGGCCCGCTCCCCCTCGGGCAGCGGCCGGGCGCCGGTATCACCCGTCGGGGGTGCGTGACCGTGGCGGCGTGCCCACCAGGTGTGGAAGCCCGCCGTGGCGGCCAGGGCCACCGCCGAGATCACCAGCAGCGCGGTGCCGTCGGGGCCGTGCCCGATCAGGTTCGCCACGGTGTCGGCCACCGCGACGGCCGTGAACAGGGCGGCGAGTTCGATGAGGTCGCGCCGCCAGTGGTGCACGGGGCGACCGTGTTTCGCACGGGTCACATCAGACATGTCTCGAGTCATACAGCCACTGTGGAGGAACGGTGTTGCGTGATCACGAACGCATTGTGACTGATCGGTTAAGCATGGTTCTGCGCTTTTTTGTACCTTTTTCAATAGTTCAGTCGTGCGCGATGTCGGCGAGAGGTCACTGGCCCACCCGGCCGGGCTGGAGCACCCGCGTGTACAGCGCCGTGCCGTCCTGCTCGCGCAGACGTACCGTCAGCTCACCGCTGTGGCCGTCGATGTCGACCTCGCCGAAGAACTGGTAGCCGCCCGCGGGGGAGACGTTCGAGGCGGTCGGCGCCTTCACGAACACCCGCTCGGGGCCGAAGGTGCCGTCGAGCGCACTGGCCGGGAACGCACCCGCGTTCAGCGGCCCCGACACGAACTCCCAGAACGGCTCGAAGTCGGTGAACGCGGCCCGCGACGGCTGGTAGTGCTGGGCCGAGGTGTGGTGCACGTCGGCGGTCAGCCACACCGTGCCGGTGATCCGCCGGTGCTTGATGTACCGCAGCAGCTCCGCGATCTGCAGCTCCCGTCCGAGCGGGGCGCCCGGATCGCCCTGCGCCACCGCCTCGATGTTCGCCCTGCCCTCCGTGGTGTCGGGCACGACCAGGCCGAGCGGCATGTCGGAGGCGATCACCTTCCACACCGCGCGCGAGCGCGACAGCTCCCGCTCGAGCCACTCCAGCTGCTCCCGGCCGAGGATGCCCTGCGGGTCCACGGTCTGGTCGTCGGGCGAGTTGGCGTTGCGGTACGTCCGCATGTCCAGCACGAACACGTCGAGCAGCGGCCCCTGCCGCAGCACCCGGTACACCCGGCCCTCCCGGGTACCCGGCCGCAGCGTGGAGACCGGGAAGTACTCGCTGAACGCGCGCCGCGCCCGGCCCGCGAGCACGTCGACGCTCTTTACGGTGTAGCGGGCGTCGGAGTCGAGGATCGTCTGGCCCGGGTACCAGTTGTTGCGCACCTCGTGGTCGTCCCACTGGATGACGGACGGCACCTGGGCGTTGAAGGCCCTGAGGTGGTGGTCGAGCAGGTTGTAGCGGAAGTTGCCGCGGAACTCGGCCAGGGTCTCGGCGACCTTGGACTTCTCCTCGGTGGTGATGTTCCGCCAGGTGCTGCCGTCGGGCAGGGCGGCGGTCGCCGCGATCGGGCCGTCGGCGTAGATGTTGTCGCCGCTGCACAGGAAGAAGTCCGGGTCGAGCTCGGCCATCGCCCGGTAGATCGTGTAGCCGCCGAAGTCGGGGTTGATGCCCCAGCCCTGCCCGGCGAGGTCGCCGGACCACAGGAACCGCACCCCGTCCCGGCGCTTGGGGGACACCGTGCGGAAGGTGCCGGCGACCGGCTCGCCGGTGCGGCGCGGGTCGTCCGGGTCGGCCAGCAGCACGCGGTAGTGGATCTGCTCGCCCGACGGCAGACCGCGCAACCTGGTCGTCCCCGTGAAGTCGGTGTCCGCGCCGAGCAGCGGACCGTGCCATCTGCGGGGATTGCGGAACGACTCCGTCGCGGAGGTCTCCACGATCATCCGGGCCGGACGGTCGGAACGCACCCACACGAGACCGGAGTCGGAGGTCACGTCTCCCGTCTGCACTCCCCAGCCCGCCCCGGGGCGCCCGGAGAGGGCGAAGGCGGGTGCGGCTCCGGACACCGCGGCGGGCAGGGTGAGGGCGGCCGACGCGGCCAGGGAGCCGCGCAGCACGCTGCGGCGGCCGGGGAACGGACGGTGTGACATGGAGGCGCCTCCAGGGACGGGATCCGGCCGGTGTGCGCTGCCACAACTACGGGGCCACCGCGGCGCACACGCGAACCCCAGGTGAACAACCGGCCGCGGGAACAAGGGAACCCGTGTGCCCGAGGGCGCGGCTCAGCCGCGGGCGGCCTCGGCCATCAGCCGTACGCCGTCCCGGATCCGCGTCGGGGACAGGTGCGCGTATCCCAGGACCAGCCGCACGCCTTCCTTGTCGTCGGGCTCGGCACGCGCGTGTGCGTAGTCCGTCAGCGGGCGGACGGCCACGCCCGCCGCGCCGAGGCGGGCGAGGAACGTCTCCTGGGGGCCGTACCGGTGTGGCAGCGCGGCGATGACATGCAGTCCCGCGGCGATCCCGGACACCTCCGTGCCGGGCAGGTGCTCGTCCAGCGCGGAGACCAGCGCGTCACGCCGCTCCCGGTAGGCGCGCTGGCAGCGGCGCAGTTGGCGGTCGTAGTCGCCGCGCTCCACGAACCGGGCGAACAGCGCCTGGTCGAGCGTGGGATGGCCGAGATCCATGGTCCGTTTGCGCTCGACGACCTCGTCGGCCAGCGTCTGCGGCACGAGCAGCCAGCCGAGCCGCAGCCCGGGAGCGAGGGACTTGCTCACCGATCCCGCGTAGGCGACACGGTCCGGATCGAGTCCCTGGAGCGCCCCCACGGGCGCCCGGTCGTAGCGGAAGTCGCCGTCGTAGTCGTCCTCCACCACGAAGCCGTCGACGGAGCGCGCCCAGTCGAGCAGTTCCGTGCGCCGCCGCGCGGAGTAGGCGATGCCGGTGGGGAACTGGTGGGAGGGTGTCGTGACGACGGCGCGCACGCCCGAATCCCGCAGGGACCCGATGGAGATTCCGTCCTCGTCCAGCGGTACGGGAACGGTGGTGACACCCGCCGCCGCGTACAGCGAGTCGTGCTGCGGGCTCCCGGGATCCTCCACGCCGACCGTCCGCAACCGGCGCGCGTGGAGCGCGAATCCGAGCAGCGTCGTCGCCTGGGCCACGCCGGAGACGACCACGATCCGCTCCGGATCGGCGACCACGCCCCTGCGGCGCGTCAGCAGCTCGGCCAGCGCGGCACGCAGCCGGGGCAGCCCGCGCGGGTCGGGATAGCCGAGGTCCTGGTGCGGCAGCTCGGCCAGCACGCTCCGGTGGGCGGTGGCCCAGGCGGTGCGCGGGAACAACGACAGGTCGGGCGTCCCCGCGACGAAGTCCGCGCGGGTGCCCGCGGTGCGCGGGGCCAGGTCACGCGCGCGTGGCCGGGTGGCCCGCACGGCACCGCCGACCCAGGTGCCGGCCCCGCGGCCGCTGCGCAGATAGCCCTCCGCCGTCAGCTGCTCGTACGCCTCGGTGACCAGTCCGCGCGACACCCCTAGGTCGGCGGCCAGATCCCGGCTCGACGGCAGCCGGGTCCCCGGCACGAGCCGCCCGGACCGGACCGCCTCCCTCAGCGCCGCCTGAAGGGAACGGCCACGCGTGCGTGCCGGCGCGGAGACGGCGGGCAGAAGCAGCTCCCAGGCGGCCGAGCCGACGCGGTCGTCCTGCGGCCGTTGCTGCGGATTGGTCCCCGATGACGTCATGCCACTGGACCTTAAACCGGGCCGCGGTGCTTTCTAGCGTCGTCCCCATGAACGCCACCACCACGCGCGGCTCACTCCTCGCCGCGCTCGCCTGCGTCCTCGTCGGAGGGTCCTTCACCGCCAACAGCCTCCTCGGCGACTACCCGTACGCGGGCGGCCAGGCCCTGCGCTACGGCCTCGCCGCGCTGTTGCTGATCCCCCTGGCCGCGAGCGGGGCCGCGGCACGGCTGCGCGCCCTCACGGCCCGCCAGTGGACGCGTCTCGCGCTGCTCGCCGCCGTGGGCATGGTGGGCTTCAACCTCGCCGTCATCGCCGCCGAACGCACGGCGGAACCGGCCGTCCCCGGCGTGCTCGTGGGCTGCGCCCCCGTACTGGTGGCTGTCCTGGTCCCGCTGCTGGAGGGACGCCGGCCCCGACGCCGTGTCCTGCGGGGCGCGTTGTTCGTGGCCGTCGGCGCCTTCGCCGTCCAGGGCTGGGGCCGTACCGACGGCGCGGGCCTCGCCTTCTCGGTGGGCGCGCTGGCCGGTGAGGTCGGTTTCGCGGTGCTCGCCGTACCGGTGCTGCGGCCCCTGGGGCCACGCCTGCTGTCCGCCACCGTCTGCGCGGTCGCCGCCGTCGAGGCCGCGGTGGCGGGAATGCTCCTGGACGGCACCGCGTGGCTGCGCCGTCCCGACACCACCGAGACCGCCGCGCTGCTGTGGCAGGCGGCGGTCGTCACCGTCGTCGGCTTCGTGTGCTGGTACATGGGCATGCAGCGGATCGGCGCCGAGCGCGCCACGCTGTTCTCCGGCCTCATCCCGGTCGCGGCCGCCGCCACCGCGCCCCTCGTCGGCACCGGCTCCTACGGCGCCGCCCAGGCCGTGGGCAGCGCCCTGGTCGGCGCCGGAGTCGCCCTCGGATCGGGGGCGTTGAGCCGCGGGCGGAAGGGCTCAGCGGCTGCCGTCGAGGATGACCCGCGCGACCAGGGCCGGGTCGTCGTTCATCGGGCAGTGGCCGCAGCCGGGCAGGCGCACGAGCCGGGCCCGGGGAATGATCTGCTTGGCCCTCACACCCTGCCGGCGCACGAGCACCCTGTCCCTGGTGCCCCAGGCGACCGTGACCGGCAGCCCCGGGACGTCGTCGCCGAACTGGACGGCGGTGCCGGCCCGGAGCGTCTCGTCGAACCCGGTGGCCTGCGCCAGGGCGAGCGTCTCGGCGACCACGGCCTCGGGTGAACGCCGGCCCGGGCGGGCGTAGATGGTGCTCGTGAGCAGCGTGCGGCCGGTCGCGCTGCGCGACAGCCGCTCGACCAGCGGCAGCGGCAGCCGCCGCGAGATGCGCCGCATCGCGAGCAGCACCCCGAACGCGTAGCGCCGCTCGGCCTGCGACCAGAACCCCGCGGGAGCCAGCGCGGTGACGGACCGCACGAGCTGTGCGCGGCCGAGCTCCAGGGCCAGCAGCCCGCCCAGGGAGTTGCCCGCCACATGCGGGAGGTCCAGCTCAAGTGCCTCGCAGAATGCCCCGAACACGGACGTCGTGGTCGCCAGGTCGTACGACAGCCCCTCGGGCAACCCCGGCGACGCGCCGAATCCGGGCAGGTCGACGGCGATGACGTCGCGCTCGGTCGCCAGGATGTCCACCACCGGGTCCCAGGCCTGCCGGTGGTGACCGATGCCGTGCAGCAGGAGCAGCGGCTCGCCGCGGCCCACGCGCGCGTAGGAGACGGTCACGGGATGCGGCCCCTCGGGGGAGGGGACCTTGAAGGAGACGGTGGCGGACATGAGGGCTCCTTGACGGCGACTTACGGGGGCTGGGGCGCTGACGCACGGCGGACGCGCCGTAGACAGCTTGTCAGCAATTGCTACTGGCGGGTAGACCCTGCCGGTCCACGGGTCCGCCACGCGCTCATAACCGCCTGGACACGACCCGGCGTCTGCGTTGGGATGAACCCGTGGCCACTCACACCGAGACCGATGTCTTCGAAGAGCACCGTCCCGTCCTCCTGGGCGTCGCCTACCGCATGCTCGGGCGCGTCGCCGACGCCGAGGACGTGGTGCAGGAAGCCTGGCTGCGCTGGTCGGCGGCCGACCGGAGCGAGGTGCGCGAACCGCGCGCCTATCTGGTCCGCGTCACCACGCGCCTGGCGATCGACCGGCTGCGCCAGGTCAAGGCGCGCGGCGAGACGTACGTCGGCCCCTGGCTGCCCGAGCCCTACGTGACCGACTTCGGGGACACCGTCCCCGACACCGCCGAGCAGGCCGTCCTCGCCGACTCGGTCTCCCTCGCGGTCCTGGTCGTCATGGAGTCGCTGTCACCGCTGGAGCGGGCGGTGTTCGTCCTCAGGGAGGCCTTCGGGTACCCCTACGCCGACATCGCCGCCATGCTCGACCGCGCCGAACCCGCCGTACGGCAGCTCGCGGGGCGGGCCCGCAGGCACGTCGACGAACGACGGCCGCGCTACGACGTGGACCCGGCGCAGCGCCGCGCTCTGACGGAGCGTTTCCTCGCCGCCGCGGGCGGAGGTGACCTGGAGGGGCTGATGTCGCTGCTCGCCCCGGACGTCCGGCTCGTCGGCGACAGCGGCGGCAAGGCCAAGGCGCCGCTGCGGATCCTGGAGTCGGCCGACCACGTGGGCCGCTTCATCGTCGGCGTCGCCAACAGGGGTGTCCCGGACTTCGATTGGCGCTTCCTGGAGCTCAACGGCGGGCCGGCGGTGCTCGTCCTGTCGGGCGGAAAGCCCGACTCCGTCTTCCAGCTGGACATCCTGGACGGCCGTATCCAGTCCGTCTACATCATCCGCAACCCGGACAAGCTGCGCGCCCTGTCCGTTGTCTGACAGCCTCATGAACGCTGTGTGGCATCACGTCCGCGCGGCCTGCAGGGGATCGAGGATTGGTCTTGACCAAGGGGGGGTGCCGCCCTATGGTCGCAGAGAAGTGCAACAACCTTTAATAAACAAGGGCGCTAAAACGCCGCCGGAACACGGCGATTGCGGAGGCAAGGGTGGGGACCACGCAGCTCGAATCGGTGCCGGAACCGAAGTACTGGCATCTCAAGACCGTGCTCAGTGAGGCATTGGACTCCGAATTCTCCGTGGGCGAGATCCTGCCCAACGAGCGCGACCTCGCCGCCCGTTTCGGCGTAGCCCGCGCCACGCTCCGCCAGGCCCTGGAGCAGCTGGAGCTGGAAGGCAGGCTGCAGCGCCGCCGCGGTGTCGGGACGACCGTCGCGCCGCCGCGGGTGGGTGTGCCCGTCGGTTCCGAGCAGCACGCCTGGCCCGGTGCGGCCGGCGACGACTGGCAGACCGTCGACTGCGCCGCCGCGGTGCCGCCCGCGTCCGTCGCGGACGCGCTCGGTATCGACCGCGAGCAGCCGGTGCACACCGTGCGCCGCTCCCGGATGACCCACGGCCAGCCCGTCGCGGCCGAACTGCTGTACATCCCCGAGGCGTCGGTGCCGGAGCTCTCCGCCATAGACGCGCCGTCGGGCGCGGCACGCGCGCGTGCGGTGCTGCGCGAACTGCAGCGCCTGGAGCTGGAGAGCCGGGAGAACGCCGTCGAACTCGGCTCGGCCCGCGCGGACGACGCGAAGGAACTGGACCGCCTGCCCGGCGCCCCGGTGCTCGTCGTCACCACCCGCTACCTGGCCGGGGGCCGCACCGCCGCGGTCTCGGTGGCCACCTACCGCGCGGACACCTGCCGGCTGACCTTCGGGGACTCCGGCGCGGTGGAGATCCACGAGAGCCCGGAACGCCAGGCCTCCTGAGCGATACGGCGGTGCCCCGGGCCTGAGTCCGGGGCACTGGACCGCTCACCGTACCGCTCAGCGCCGTGCCGTGACCGTGCCCTCCACGGCGAACAACTGCTCCTCCACATGGTCCAGAGCCAGCCGCAGCGCACCCGTCGCCACGGCCGCCTCGCCGAGCAACGACAGGGCGACCTTCGGCGGACGCAGACAGTAGCGGGCCAACTCGCGCCGCAGCGGCTCCAGTACGCCGTCCAGACCGGCCGCCCAGCCGCCGACCACGACGAGTTCCGGGTCGAGGGCCAGGACGAGCGCGGCCACGTCGTGGACGAGCCGCTGGATGAAACGGTCGACGGCCGCCCGGGCCCGCTGGTCGCCCTCGCGCGCCTGCGCGAAGACCTCGGCGACGGCCTGCTCGTCGAGCGGGTGCAAGGGCTCGTCGGTGGTGGACAGCAGCGTCTCCGGGCTGACCTCGCTGCCCAGCAGATGCAGCGCGCCGATCTCCCCGGCCGCCCCGCCGTACCCGCGGTGCAGCCGCCCGCCGATCAGTGAACCCGCCCCCGGACTCAGCCCGGCCAGCACGAACACCACGTCGTCGGACTCGGTGGCGGAGCCCTTCCAGTGCTCGGCGACCGCGGCCGCGTTGGCGTCGTTCTCGACCAGCACCGGGCACTTGAAGGAACGGCTGAGCCGCTCGCCGAGCCGCAGCCCCGTCCAGCCGGGCAGCGCCGCGCACAGCCGTATGGTGCCGTCCGCCTCCACGATGCCCGGCGAGGCGACGCCCACGGCCCACAGGGAGTCGCGCGCGACGCCGGCCCGGCGCAGCAGTTCGGCGACCGCGGTGCGCAGCCGCTCCAGGCGCTCGTCGGCAGGGGCCGTCTCGTCGACGTCCTTGGCGACGGCGCCGAGCACCCGGCCGTCGAGGTCGGACAGGAGCGCGGCGACCCGGTGCGGCCCGATGTCGAGGCCCAGCAGATGCCCGGCCTCGGCCCGGAACCGGAACCGCCGCGCGGGCCGCCCCTGCCGTCGGGCGACGCTCTCGTCCGCCGCCTTCTCGACCACCAGGCCGCCCTCGATGAGCCCCTCGACGACCCCCTCGACCGTCGGCCGGGACAGGCCCGTCACCCGGGTGATCTCGGTCAGCGTCGCGCAGTCCGTGGCACGCAGGGCATGCAGCACCACCGCGGAATTGATCCTTCGCAGGAGCGAGGGGTCCCCGCCGGTCAGTCGCCCCAACGTCCGTCCTCCCAGCTCGTGCGCGTGTTGGGCGGATCGTACTCGGCCGAACGCCCCGTCGGCAGTGCCGGGCCGGGAGATACGTCACACGCCCCGGCGGGGCGCTCGGCTCAGCCCGGCGCCACGAACCCCGACTCGTACGCCGCGATCACCGCCTGGGTGCGGTCCCGCGCCCCCAGCTTCGCCAGGACGGCGCTGACGTGCGACTTCACGGTCTCGGTGCCGACGACCAGCCGCGCGGCGATCTCCGCGTTGGACAGACCACGCGCCATCAGCCGCAGCACCTCGGCCTCCCGCTCGGTCAGCCGGGCCCGCTCCATCGCGGCCCGGGCGGCACGGTTGCCGCCCTCGTCGCCGTACTGGGCGGCCAGCTGCCGTACCGAGGCGGGGAACAACAGCGACTCGCCCTCGGCGACCAGCCGCACGGCGTGCACGATCTCGGCCGGCCGCGCCCGCTTCAGCAGAAACCCGTCGGCACCGGCCCGCAGCGCCTCGTACACGTACTCGTCGTTCTCGAACGTCGTCACCACCAGGATCTTCGGCGGCTCCTCGACCGTCCGCAGCACCGCGCGCGTGGCCTCGATGCCGTCCAGCAGGGGCATCCGTACGTCCATGGCGACCACGTCGGGCCGCAGCTGCCGTACGAGGGGGATCACCGCCGCCCCGTCGGCCGCCTCGCCGACGACCTCGATGTCGGGCTGCGCCTCCAGCACCGCCCGCAGACCGGCGCGGACCAGGGGTTCGTCGTCGACGAGGAGAACGGTGACCGGCATTCCGCCAGCGTAGATCAGCGCAGCGGCAGCTCGGCATGCACCTGCCAGTCACCTCGGTCGGGTCCGGTGTGCGCGTGGCCGCCGAGCAGGGCCGCACGCTCGCGTATGCCACGCAGCCCGCTGCCCCTCCCGGGGCCCGGTACGTCGGCCGTCAGCGGATTGCGGACCTCCAGGGCGAGGGTTCCGCCGGTGACCTCGACACGGACCCGGACCGGGACGCCCCCGGCATGCCGCAGCACATTGGTCAGCGCCTCCTGGAGGATCCGGTAACCCTCGCGGGAGACCGGCCCGGGGACGGTGTCCACCGGCCCGGTCAGTTCGGCATCCACCTTCGCGCCGGACGCGCGCGCGGACTCCAGGAGCCGGCCGGCGTCCGTCAGCGTCGGACGGCTGCTCGCGGGCCGCTCGGACTCGCGCAGGATGCCGAGGACCCGCTCCAGATCCTCCAGCGCGGCCCGGCCGGTCTCCTCGATGGCGTCCAGCGCACGGTCCGTGAAGGCCGGATCGCCGGCCGCCCGGGCGGCGCCCGCCTGGACGACGGCGACGGTCAGGGCGTGCCCGATCGAGTCGTGCAGCTCACGCGCGATACGGGTGCGCTCCAGGAGTTGCTCGGTGCGTTCCTCCATGGCGGCCAGGCGCTCGGCGGGGGAGGGGCCGAGCAGCCGGAGCGCGAGCGCGGTGATCAGACGGCCCGAGCCGACCACGGTCGCCGCCAGAGCGGCCAGCGACAGGGGCGCGAGCAGGAGGTGCCACCAGTGGTGGCCGTCGAGGAGGATCAGCACGCCCTCGTCGCTGTCCTGACCGAAGGCGGACGCCACCAGGTCCACGGCGCTGATGAGCAGTTGCACGGTGAGCATCGCCGTCGCGTTGCCCAGCAGGAGCCGCGCCTCCAGCCACAGGAGGAGCCGCCACCGGTCGCTCCAGGACGCCGACGGCGCGACGACGATGTCGGGGCTCTCGCCGTCGTCCCGTTGTCCGGTCAGCAGCAGCCTCGCCTGCAGCCCCTCCACGGTGCGCATCGCGGGCACCAGAGCGGCGGGCGCGAGCGTCGCGGCCGCCAACGGCCAGATCCACCACGCCTCCTCGACGAACAGCCACATGGCCGGCCACACGACGGCGACGAACAGATGCAGCCATCGTGTGTACGTCACCGCCCGGCCGAACGGGCGCAGCAAGCGGACCATGCGGTCATCGTGCCAGCCGCCACCGACAACGAGCCTCCCCCGCACGGGGGAGCCGATCTCCACGCGCGGGGGAGGCCCCGCCACCGTGCCACCGGCCAGGCTGCTGCCATGACCAGCATCGAAGTCCAGTCCCTCACCAAGGAGTTCGGCACCCGACGAGCCGTGGACGACGTCACCTTCCGCGTCCTGCCCGGCCGTGTCACCGGCTTCCTCGGCCCCAACGGCGCCGGAAAGTCCACCACCATGCGGCTCGTCCTCGGTCTCGACCGCCCGACCTCCGGGACGGCCACGATCGGCGGCCGCGCCTACGGCACACTCGACGAGCCCCTGCGTCACGTCGGCGCCCTGCTCGACGCCCAGGCCGCGCACGGCTCCCGTACCGGCCGCGATCACCTGCGCACGCTGGCCGCGAGCAACCGCATCCCCGACCGCCGGGTCGACGAGGTGCTGGAGCAGACGGGGCTGGCCCCGGTCGCGAGGCGCCGGGTGAAGACGTACTCCCTGGGCATGCGGCAGCGGCTCGGCATCGCGGCCGCCCTCCTCGGCGACCCCCGCGTGGTCATGCTCGACGAGCCTTCAAACGGCCTCGACCCCGAAGGCATCGTCTGGATCCGCGAGTTGCTGCGCCGGCTGGCCGGAGAGGGCCGCACGGTGCTGGTCTCCAGCCACCTCATGAACGAGACCGCCTCCTTCGCCGACCACCTCGTCGTCCTGGGCCGGGGACGCCTGCTCGCCGACACACCGATGCGGGAGTTCATCCACGCACGCGTGCAGCCCGGCGTCCGTATCCGCACGAGCGACCCGACCGCCCTCAAGAGCGCCCTCGCGCGGCACGGTCATGACGCCGAGCAACACGAGGACGGGCACTGGACCGTCCAGCACGCGCGCGTGGACGAGATCGGCGCCCTCGTCTCCGCCGCGGGCGTCCCCCTCCTCGAACTGGCCGCGGAGGAAGGCACCTTGGAGCAGGCCTATTTCGACCTCACCTCCACCGAAACCGAGTTCACCGCACAGCCCCAGGAGGCCTGACATGTCCTTCACCGCCGTTCTGCACTCCGAGTGGCTGAAGATCCGTACGCTGCGCTCGCTCCTCGGCGCCCTGCTCGCTCTGTTCGCCGCGACCACCCTCTTCTCCGCGATCGCCGGAGTCTCGGAGACCTCGGACCCCGAGTTCGACCCTCTCTTCATGGCGCTGTCCGGGGTCGCGCCCGGCCAGATCGCGGCCATCTCCTTCGGCGCGATGGCGGTGTCGTCGGAGTTCCACGGGGGTGGGCTCCGGCTGTCGCTGGCCGCGGTGCCTCGCCGGGGGCGGTGGTTCGCGGCGAAGGCGACCGCCATCGCCGTACCCACCCTCCTGGTCGGCCTGGTGACCGCCTGCGCCGCCCTCGTCGTGGCACGGGCCGGGCTGGGCGAGGCGGCGAGCGGCCTCAGCACCGGTGAACAGGTACGCGGTGTCGTCGGCTGCGGGATCTACCTCACCCTGATGGCACTGCTGGCGGCCGGTCTCGCGGCAGCGCTGCGCAGTGGGGTGGCGGCGCTCTCGCTCCTGATCCCGTTCGTTCTGGTCGTCTCGTTCGTGATCGGCGATGTGGCTGGTGGCGCCACCGACTTCATGCCGGACCGGGCGGGACAGATCATCCTGTACGAGACGCACGAGGGCCCGCTGGGACCGTGGACGGGACTCGCCGTGACCGCCGCCTGGGCCGCCGCCGCCCTGGCCGCGGGCGCCTGGAGCGTGCGACACCGGGACGCCTGACCCCAAGTCGCCTGACGCCCCGCCAATTGTCAGTGGCGGCCGGTTTACTGGATCACATGGACAGTGCGAAGTACCTCGCCGCGATCGACTCGCTGTGCGCCCGCGACCTGACCGCGGCGGACGGCGAGCCGGTTCCCTACGGGGCGGGACCCGGCTACCGCATCGAGTCGTTAGCGGTGAGCCACGGGACGCGGACCGGTGATGCGACACGGCGCATGGCGGCCGTGGCGGACTTCTACGCCCTGAAGAGCGCCATAGCGCAGCAGTTGGACGACCGCTGGGGCAGGCAGCAGCCGCTCTGGGGGATGGGCACGCTCCGGGTGCACGACGAGCGGGGCGACGAGATACCCGAACCCTGGGCCACGGCGAGTTCCGTGGCGGACGACCTGGACCTGTGGCAGCCCCCGGGCTCGGACCGCTGGATCGCCCTCGGCGTGGGCTACCGGGACGAGACCGACGAGGTCCACGTCCTCGCCGTGGCCTCGGACGTCGACCCGGTGTGACCCACTAGTTCTGCTCCGCCGCCACCCGCAGCCGGGCGAACTCCTCCGCCATCGTCGCCGCGGTCCAGTGCGCGTTGAGGCCGCTCGGGTTGGGCAGCACCCATACGCGCGAGTTCCCGATCGTCCGCTCCTGCGGGCCGACCTGGGCCTTCCTGTCGTCGAAGGCCGCGCGGTAGGCGGTGACTCCCACCACGGCCAGCCAGCGGGGCCCGAGCCGGGCCACCTTCTCCGCCAGCAGCCGCCCGCCCTCGCGGTACTCCTCGGCGCTCACCTCGTCCGCCCGCGCGGACGCCCGGGCCACGACATTGGTGATCCCGAGCCCGTACGACAGCAACTCCTGCTGCTCCGACGGCTTCAGGAGCCTCGGCGTGAAGCCGGACAGATGGAGCACCGGCCAGAACCGGTTGCCGGGGCGGGCGAAGTGATGGCCCGTCGCCGCCGTCATCAGCCCGGGATTGATGCCGCAGAACAGCACGCGGAGGCCGTCCGCGACGACATCCGGCACGAGCCGGTCGCGGGCGGCCTCCAGGTCCGCGGGGGTGAACCGGGTCAGAGGATCGCCCCCGGCGAGTAGCCCGCGGCCGCCGGGTGCTGCTTGACGATCTCCTCGATCCGGCCCACGACGGCGGCGACCTGGTCGGCCGCGGCGCCCGTGAAGGACAGCTTGTCGGCCATCAGCGCGTCCAGCCCGGTCCGGTCGAGCGGAATGCGCTCGTCCGCGGCCAGCTTGTCGAGGAGTTCGTTGCGTTCGGCACCCTGCTCGCGCATCGCGAGGGCGGAGGCCACGGCGTTCTCCTTGATCGCCTCGTGCGCGACCTCACGGCCGACGCCCGCGCGCACTGCGCCCATCAGCACCTTGGTGGTGGCGAGGAAGGGCAGGTAGCGGTCCAGCTCGCGCGCGACGACGGCCGGGAAGGCGCCGAACTCGTCGAGGACCGTCAGGAAGGTCTCCAGGAGGCCGTCGAGCGCGAAGAACGCGTCCGGCAGCGCAACCCGGCGCACCACCGAGCAGGACACATCGCCCTCGTTCCACTGGTCGCCCGCCAGCTCGCCGGTCATCGAGGCGTAGCCGCGCAGGATGACCATCAGGCCGTTGACGCGCTCACAGGACCGCGTGTTCATCTTGTGCGGCATCGCGGAGGAGCCGACCTGGCCCGGCTTGAACCCCTCGGTCACCAGCTCGTGCCCGGCCATCAGCCGGATCGTCTTCGCCAGCGACGACGGGGCCGCCGCCACCTGCACCAGCGCGGTGACGACCTCGTAGTCCAGCGAGCGCGGGTAGACCTGGCCGACCGAGGTGAACGCCTGCGAGAAGCCCAGGTGACCGGCGATCCGCTGCTCCAGCTCCGCCAGCTTCGACGCGTCCCCGCCCAGCAGGTCCAGCATGTCCTGGGCGGTGCCGACCGGGCCCTTGATGCCACGCAGCGGGTAGCGGGCCAGCAGCTCCTCGACCCGGCCGTACGCCACGAGCAGCTCGTCCGCCGCGGTCGCGAAACGCTTGCCGAGGGTGGTGGCCTGCGCGGCCACGTTGTGGGAGCGGCCGGCCATGACCAGCTCGGCGTACTCCCCGGCCAGCTTGCCGAGGCGGGCCAGGACGGCCACGCTCCGGTCGCGGATCAGTTCCAGGGAGAGCCGGATCTGGAGCTGCTCCACGTTCTCCGTGAGGTCCCGGGAGGTCATGCCCTTGTGGACCTGCTCGTGCCCGGCGAGGTCGTTGAACTCCTCGATCCGCGCCTTCACGTCGTGCCGCGTGACCTTCTCGCGCTCGGCGATGGAGGCCAGGTCGACGGTGTCCAGGACCCGCTCGTAGTCGGCGAGGGCCTCCTCGGGCACCTCGATCCCGAGGTCCTTCTGGGCCCGCAGCACGGCGAGCCAGAGCTGACGCTCGAGCTTCACCTTCTGCTCGGGCGACCAGAGCGTGGCGAGCTCGGCGGAGGCGTAGCGTCCGGCGAGGACGTTGGGGATGCGGGGCTTGGCGGGAGCGGAAGTCACGTGTACGGATTCTACTGGCGATTCGTGCAGGCCAGCGCCCGGGCCCCGTTCGTCGGAACCTACGAGAGCGCTTCCGCGAGCTCCGCCAGGACCTCGGCATGGCATGGTTCGGGCGCACACCAGCAGGCCAGGGCCCTGCCGCGAAGACCGGGCAGCAGAGCGAGCAGATCCGGCCGCTCCAGCAGATACGCCCGGTACTTCGCCATCACCTCGGCCCGCGTGCCGTCCCTGCGGCGCGCGGGGGTGTCGTAGGCGAAGGGGTTGTACAGCGGGTGCTTCGGCAGGTCCCAGCCGCCCATGGTCCAGCGGCGGCCGACGTAGACGAGGTCGGCGGGCGCGTGTTCGAGGCGGGGGCCGTACTCGTGGATACGGCCCCTGACGTTGACCACGCGCGTGTGCACGACGACCTCAGTGCTCGTACGGCAGGTGCTCGTACGGCATGAGGTCGGGCCGCTTCGGCGGCAGGCCGTCGCCCGAGGAGCGGCCCGTCAGGCGCCGTCCGATCCACGGCACCAGGTGCTGCCGGGCGAAGCGCGCGTCGGCGATGCGCCGGGCGAGCCACCTCGGAGGGACCGTCGCAGGGATCGGCGTACGCCACTCCGTGTCCTCGGGGTCGTAGCCGAGGGTCTGCCACACGGCCTCGGCGACGCGGCGGTGGCCCTCGGCCGACAAGTGCAGCCGGTCCACGTCCCACAGGCGCTGGTCGGAGAGCGAGGGGGCGCCGTACAGGTCGACTACGACCGCGCCGTGCCGGGCGGCGAGCTCGTCGACGACGGTGAACAGTTCCTCCATGCGCGGCCGGAACCGCGCCTGGACCGGGCCCTGGCGGGCGGGACTGCGCATCAGGACGAGCTGCTTGCATGCGGGGGCCAGCCGCTCCACGGCCTCCGTCAGCAGATCGCGCACGCGGACCATGTCGCACTTGGGGCGCAGGGTGTCGTTGAGGCCGCCCACCAGCGTGATCACGTCCGCCTGCATCGCCGCCGCCACGTCGACCTGCTCGTCGACGATCTGCTGGATCAGCTTGCCGCGCACGGCGAGGTTGGCGTACCGGAAGCCGGGCGTCACGGCGGCCATCCGGCCGGCCAGGAGGTCGGCCCAGCCCCGGTAGGAGCCGTCCGGAAGCAGGTCCGACATGCCCTCGGTGAAGGAGTCGCCGACCGCGACCAGGCTGGAGTAAGTGGGATTCGTCTGCATGGCGGAAGAAATGGTAACGCGGTCACATACCTGCCGGTCGGTGGGTGAGGGGCGTCACGACTGCCGTCCGAACAGCTCCCGCAGTACGTCCTCCATCGTCACCAGTCCGGCCAGCCGGCCGTCGGCGCCGAGCACCGCGGCCAGATGCGTCCGGCTGCGCCGCATCGCCGTCAGCACGTCGTCCAGCGGTGTGCTCTCCCGGATCCGTGCGATCGGCCGCATGTCCCGCACCGGGAACGGCAGATCCCGCGGTGAGGCGTCCAGTGCGTCCTTGACGTGGAGGTAGCCGACGATCCGGCGTCCCTCGTCGACCACGGGGAACCGTGAGAACCCGGACTCGTTCGAGAGTGCCTCCAGCTGCTCGGGGGTGACGCCCACGCGCGCGTAGACCACGCCTTCCAGGGGCAGCACCACGTCCCGTACCGGCCGTCGGCCGAGCTCCAGCGCGTCGTGCAGCCGCTCCCGCGCGCGCTCGTCGATCAGTCCCGCTTCGCCGGAGTCCCGCACGATCCGTGCCAGCTCGGCGTCCGAGAAGGTGGCCGTGACCTCGTCCTTGGTCTCCACGCGCAGCAGCTTCAGCAGGACGTTCGCGAAGGCGTTGACCGCGAAGATCACCGGGCGCAGTCCGCGCGCCAGGGCGACCAGCGGGGGGCCGAGGAGCAGGGCACTGCGCACCGGCTCCGCGAGCGCGATGTTCTTCGGGACCATCTCGCCGAGCAGCATGTGCAGATAGGTCGCCAGGGTCAGCGCGATGACGAAGGACACGGCGTGACCCGCGCCCTCCGGCACGCCCACCGCGTGGAACACCGGCTCCAGCAGATGCGCGATCGCGGGCTCCGCGACCACACCCAGGACCAGCGTGCACAACGTGATCCCGAGCTGCGCGGCCGCCATCAGCGCGGACACGTGCTCCAGCCCCCACAGCACGCCCTTCGCACGCCGGTCCCCCTGATCGGCATAGGGCTCGATCTGACTGCGTCGAACGGAGATCAGCGCGAACTCGGCCCCCACGAAGAAGGCATTCACGACAAGCGTCGCCAGACCGATGAGCAACTGGACGACGGTCATCACTGAATCCTTCTCTGGTGGGGCGGCGGGGCGGTGGGTTTCTCGCGGAGCGGCTGGGGGGTGAGCTTTGCGCGGGGCGCTTTTTGCGGTGCCGGGGCGGCGGGTTTGGCTCGTGCCTCCTCTTGGGGTGCCTGGACGACGAGCTTTGCGTGGGGTGCCACCGCTCGAGTCGGCCCCCGTGCCCACCGGACCGCAGTCATCACCCGCCCCCCTCCCCGGACAAGGGCGCGTGCAGCAGTACTCGTGCCGCGCGGCGGCCCTGTGCGTCCAGGACGTCGAGTTGCCAGCCGGTGACCTCCACCGAGTCGCCGACGGCCGGGATGCGGCCGAGTTCCGTCGCCAGGAGTCCGGCCAGCGTTTCGTACGGTCCCTCGGGGGTCCGCAGGCCCACGCGCGCCAGCTGGTCCACACGCAGCGAACCGTCGGCCCGGAAGAGCTCCCTGCCCTCCTCGTCGGTGCCCGCGGGGTCCAGGTCGGGCGTCTCGTGCGGGTCGTGCTCGTCGCGCACCTCGCCGACGACCTCCTCGACGATGTCCTCCAGCGTGGCCACGCCCGCCGTACCGCCGTACTCGTCGATGACGACCGCCATCGTGCGCTTGCCGGAGAGCCGGTCCAGGAGCCGGTCCACGGTGAGCGACTCGGGCACCAGCAGCGGCTCGCGCAGCAGCTCGGCGACCGAGGCGCGGGGCCGGCGTTCGGCCGGTACCGCCAAGATGTCCTTGATGTGCGCGATGCCCACGACCGAGTCGAGGCTGCCGCGGTAGACGGGGAACCGCGACAGCCCGGTCGCGCGCGTCGCGTTCGCCACGTCCTCGCAGGTCGCCTGGACGTCCAGGGCGATCACCTGCACCCGCGGGGTCATCACGTTCTCCGCGGTGAGGTCGGCGAGGTTGAGCGTCCGTACGAACAGCTCGGCGGTGTCCGCCTCCAGCGCGCCCGCCCGGGCGGAGTGCCGGGCCAGCGCGGCCAGCTCCTGCGGACCGCGCGCCGAGGCCAGCTCCTCGGCGGGCTCCAGCCCGAAGCGGCGTACCACCCGGTTGGCCGTGTTGTTGAGGTGCGTGATGAAGGGGCGGAAGGCCGCGCTGAACCAGCTCTGCGCGGTGCCCACCCGCTTGGCCATGGCCAACGGCGAGGAGATCGCCCAGTTCTTGGGCACCAGCTCGCCGACGACCATCAGGAAGACGGTCGACAGCGCGGTGCCCAGCACCAGGGCCAGCGACCGGGACGTGGACGGCGAGATCCCGAGCGACTCCAGGGGCCCCGCGATCAACGCGGCGATCGACGGTTCCGCGAGCATGCCGACGACCAGGTTGGTCACGGTGATCCCGAGCTGCGCCCCGGACAGCTGGAACGTCAGATTCCGTACGGCCTTCAGGGCGCCGGACGCGCCCCGCTCACCCCGCTCCGCCGCGCGTTCCAGCTGTCCGCGCTCCACCGTGGTCAGCGAGAACTCCGCCGCCACGAAGGCACCGCAGGCCAGCGAGAGCAGGATCGCCAGCAGCAGGAGGAGCACTTCGGTCATCGGGTCACCTCCGTCCCATGATCGGACAGGGTCCCCAGGATCGCCCGTCCTACCCGGCGAGGGGCTTCACCCAGCGCCGCCACTTCTCCTCGGGCGCATACCCCGCCGCACGCCATGCGTGCTGTGCCGTCTCATTGCGTACCAGCACCATCGCGTCCCCGCGCCGCCCCCCGAGCCGTACGAACCGCTCCTCCGCGGCCGCGAGCAGTGCCGTCCCGATCCCGCGCCGCCGGCGCTCCGGGTGCACCGCGAGCCGGTACAGATGGCACCGCCAGCCGTCGAAGCCGGCGATCACCGTGCCGACGAGTTCGCCGTCGAGTTCGGCGAGGATCAGCGCCTCGGGGTCCCGCGTGACCAGCCGCTCCACGCCGTCCCGGTCGTCACTGATGCTCGTGCCCTCGGCGGCCTCCTTCCAGAAGGCCAGCAGGGTGTCGAGGTCGTCGGGCGTCGCGGCCCGTATCCGCAGATCGGTCATACGGCGATCCCATCACCCCCGTTTCCCACCGGACGGGAAATTCCACGATGCGGACGGCTACCGGCCGCCGCGCAGCTCCGCCATCACCGGTGCGAACGCCTCCATGGACGCCTCCAGCACCGTCAGATAGGTGAAGCCGTACCGCTCGCGCTGTGCCCGCACCTGCGCGACGATCTCCTCGACCGTGCCGATCAGCATGATGGGCAGCTCCAGCGCCTCCTGGAGGGCCAGATCCGGCAGCCGGTGCAGGAACGGGGTGGCGACGGCCTCGCGGTCCTCGGTGACGACCACCGTCTGGATGAGCAGGTTCAGTTCGGCCGGTTCCTTGCGTCCCTCGGCCAGTCGCCGATAGCGCGCGACACGCTCGTCGAGTTGCTCGGCGGTGGTCGGGGCCAGCTTGCCGGTCGTGTTCCCCGGCACCAGGGTCGCCCCGGTGAAGGCCGCGATGTCGGCGTGCTCGGCGGACAGCTCCAGCATCCGGTTGCCTATGCCGCCGATCAGCAGGGGCACCCGGGGCCGCTGCACCGGTTGCGGCACGTGGTCCGGCGAGGACAGCAAGCGCTCCAACTCCTCGACGGTGCGCCGCAGATGGTCCACCCGCTCACCGGGCGAGCCGAAGGGCAGCCCCGCCCGGTCGTGCTCGGACTGCACATAGCCGGTGCCCAGGCCCAGTTCGAGGCGGCCGCCGGTCAGGGCGTCCACCGTGGCCACCTCACGGGCGAGCAGTGCCGGGTTCCAGAACCCGGCGTTGAGGACGAACGTGCCGAGCCGCGGCCGCTCGGTGACCGCCGCCGCAGCGACCAGCGCCGGGAAGGGCGCGACCTTGCCGAGATGGTCGGGGACCAGGATCACGTCGTAACCGAGTTCCTCGGCACGTCGGCACTTGGCTCGCCAGTCGGCGTCGGTGGCGGCGGCGGTCAGGTTGACGGCGAAGCGAAACGGGCGGGGCTGATCGGGGCGGGGCATGAACTCTCCTCAACTGCAAGCGACTTGAGTTGTCTGCCCCGCGATTGCATCATTCGTGCGCGATCGCCGCCAGTACGTTCATGCGCGACGCACGCAGCGCCGGCAGCAGCGCCGCCACGATGCCCACCACCGCCGAGCCGACGACGACCGCGACGATCGTGCCCCAGGGGATCGCCAGCGCGTTCATGCCCTGCAGGGCCAGCACCTGCTGGGTGCACACCCCCCACACGAGCCCGAGCGCGAGCCCCAGGACCGCGCCGAACACCGCGATGACCACCGACTCGAGCCGGATCATCCGCCGCAGCTGACGCCGGGCGAGCCCGATGGCACGCAGCAGCCCGATCTCCCGGGTGCGCTCCACGACCGACAGGGCGAGGGTGTTGACCACACCGAGCACCGCGATGACGATCGCGAGCCCGAGCAGCGCGTACACGAGATAGAGCAGGACCGCGATCTGGTCGTGGACCAGGTCCTTGTAGTCGGCGAGGTCGCGTACCTGGACCTGCGGATACGGGTCGAGCGTCTTCTCCAGGCCCGCGCGCAGCCGGTCGGCGCCGGTGCCGGAGGCGGCGTTGACGTACAGCGCGGAGTCCTGGCCGCCCGGTGTGAACCGCTCCAGCGTGTCCAGGCCGAAGTAGATGCCGCCCTGCGTCCCGAAGCCGTCGGCCGAGTCCTGGTCGGTGAGGGCGCCCACGGTCAGCTCGGTCCGGCGCCCGCCCTGGAACTCGACGGGGACCCTGCTGCCGACCTTCACGTCGTGGTCGCGCGCGAAGTCCAGGTCCATGGCCAGGTGCCCGGAGGCGAGCGCGGCCGCGGTGTCGCCCTGCGCGTAGGTGATGTGGGCGACCTCGTCGAGCTGCGGGTCGTATCCGGCGGCGGTGGTCTCGACGCGCTTGCCGTCGGGCAGCCGTACGGCGACGGGTGCGAACCTCGACCGTACGACGAGCCCGGCGCCGTCGGTCCTGCGCACCGTGTCCGTGACCTCCTGCGGGAACGGCAGGAAGTTGCCGTTCTGCACGACGAAGTCGGCACCCAGGGTCTTGTCGATCTGGTCGTCGAAGGACTTGGACATGGAGGCGCTGGCCACGGACATTCCGCCGACCAGGGCGAGGCCGACCATCAGGGCGGCCGCGGTGGCGCCGGTGCGGCGGGGGTTGCGCAGGGCGTTGCGCTGGCTCATCCGCCCGACCGGGCCGAAGAGGGCCGGGAAGGCGCCGCCCAGCACCCGGATCACGGGACGCACCAGGAGTGGTCCGGCGATGACGGTGGCCAGGAGTGTCAGGACGACGCCGAGGCCGAGGAGGGAGGCGGCGGAGGCGGTCCTGGACGACAGGGTGCAGCCGACGAGCGCGGCCGTGCCCGCCGCGCCCACCAGGCCGCCCACGATGGCGCGGACCCTGAGCGGCCGTCCGATCCCGGCGATCTCGGCGTCCGAGAGGGCCGCCATGGGGGAGACGCCCGCCGCACGCCGGGCCGGGAGATAGGCCGCGACGAAGGTGACGCCCACGCCGACGACGTACGCCGCCACGGGGGTGCCCCAGCCGATGACCATGTCGCCGGTCCGGATGTTCATGCCGAAGGCGTTCATGAGCGCGATGAGTCCGACGGCGAGCCCGATGCCCGTGCCCAGTCCGACCGTGGAGCCGACCAGGCCGAGCAGGGTGGCCTCGGTGAGCACCGAGCGGCGGACCTGGCGCCGGTCGGCGCCGAGCGCGCGCAACAGGCCCAGTTCACGGGTGCGCTGGGCGATCAGCATGGAGAAGGTGTTGACGATCAGGAAGATGCCGACCAGGACGGCGATACCCGCGAAGCCGAGCATGACGTACTTGATGACGTCGAGGAATCCGCCCAGTTGGTCGACGTCCGACTTCGCCTGCTCCTCAGCGGTCCGGTACTCGTAGGTGCCCGTGCCGAGCGCGGCGGCCACGCGCTGCTTGAGCCGGTCGTTGCTCACGCCCTCGGCGGCGTCGACCGAGACGCTGGTGGCGGCCTCGGAGGAGCCGAGCAGCTTCGCCTGCGCGGTCGGCGGGTCGAGGTACAGCAGGGTGGCACCGGGGTTGGTGGTGGTGAACGTGACGATGCCGACGATCCGCACCTTGAACGAGCCGGGCCCCGCGATGACGGTGAGCGGGTCGCCGATGCGCAGGTTCTTGCGGTCGGCGGTCTCCGAGTCGAGCAACGCCTCGGACGGGCCGTGCGGGGCATGGCCCGAGGTGAGTTTCACGGGGCTGCGCGAGGTCGGGTTCCAGTCGGTGCCGATGGTGGGGGCGCCGGTGGTCGAGCCCACCGACTCGTTCTCGGAGTCGGCGACGGTGATCCCGTCGTCCTCCGCGTCGAAGCGTGCGGCGCCGACCCCGTCGACGCGGGCGACCCGGTCCGCGAGCGAGGCGGGCAGGGTGGCCGTCGTGCCCGACGGGATGGCCTCCTTCAGTTCCTTCTTCGGGCTGATCGTGAGGTCGGGCGCGGTCGAGGCGAAGAGCCGGTCGAAGGTGTGGCTCAGGGTGTCGGAGAAGATCAGGCTGCCCGAGACGAACGCCACGGACAGGACCACGGCCAGCGCGGAGAGCAGCAGCCGTCCCTTGTGGGCGAGGAAACTGCGGAGCGTCGCCTTCAGCACGGGGTCATCCCTCGTCGGGACCGGCGTCGGGACCGGCCTTGGGCTCGGGCTCGGCGTCGCGGTCGGCGTCGACCTGGCCGCGGATCACGTCGAACCGTTTCATGCGCTCCAGCACGGCCTCCGCGGTGGGCCGCTCCATCCTGTCCACGATCCGTCCGTCCCCGAGGAAGAGCACCAGGTCGGAGTGGGCGGCGGCGCCCGGGTCGTGGGTGACCATGACGACGGTCTGCCCGAGCTGGTCGACGGCCTCGCGCAGGAACCCGAGGACCTCCAGGCCCGCCCGTGAGTCGAGATTGCCGGTCGGCTCGTCCGCGAAGATCAGCTCGGGCCGGGAGGCGAGCGCACGGGCACAGGCGACGCGCTGCTGCTGACCGCCGGAGAGCTGCGAGGGCCGGTGCTTGAGACGATCCCGCAGGCCCAGCGTGTCGATGACCTGGTCCAGCCACTTCTCGTCGGGCTTCTTGCCGGCGATGTCCATGGGCAGCGTGATGTTCTCGGCCGCGTTCAGCGTCGGGATCAGGTTGAACGACTGGAACATGAACCCGATCCGGTCCCGGCGCAGCCGGGTCAGCTCACGCTCCTTGAGCCCCGTGATCTCGGTGTCGCCGAGCCACACCTGGCCGGCCGAGACGGTGTCGAGTCCCGCCAGACAGTGCATCAGGGTGGACTTCCCGGAGCCCGAGGGCCCCATGACCGCGGTGAAGCGGCCCCGCGCGATGTCGACGTCCACCGAGTCCAGGGCGAGCACGGCCGTCTCGCCCGAGCCGTAGGCCTTCGTCAGACCGCGGGCGCGGGCCGCGATCGTGTCGGCCGGGGCGTGCTCCGCAGCAGCTGTGGACAAGGCTCTCTCCTCGCTCGTGACGTCGTTCGCGGACCGGGTGGTCCCCATCCGGCCGAGGGTAATGTGACCCACCCCACACCGGATATCCCCCGTGGGGTCGAGACGGTCTCCACCGCAGGTCGGGCCCCCGATGTCGATGTAAGGGGCACACTCCACCCCTCATGAGTGCCTCTTGCCGTTGCTAGCACTTCGGCGCTAGCTTCGAGGTATGGCGAAGACTCAGTTGAACGTGCGGGTGGACGAGGGCACCGCCCGCGCCGCCCGTGAACGCGCCCTCGCCCGCGGCGTGAGCGTCAACCGCTACATCGAGGAACTGGTCATGAAGGACACCGGCGAGGCGGGCCAGGCCTTCGTGGAGGCCGCGGCCGACTTCATGAAGCAGTACGAATCCGTGTTCGCGGAGGAGTTCGGCAAGGACCACGAGACTCGTTGAGCGATCTGCACATCGATCTCGCCTGGCTCCTGATGCTCGCCGAGCAGAAGAGCCCGGGCGATCCCCAGGTCACCGACTGGGGCGCCCTGGTCGCCGCCGTGGCACGCCACCAGGCCGAGATCTTCGACATCCCCGTCTACGACAGCCCGCACCTGCGCGCCGCCGCGCTGCTGCAACTCCTCATCCACGTCCCGGCGTTGGAGCGCACCAACGTGCTGTTCGCCTGCGCGGTCGGGTACGCCTATCTCGTCGCGAGCGGACTGAGGGTCGTCACCTCGCCCGAACTGGTCCGGGATCTCGCCAAGGTCGCCAAGAAGGGCGACGCCTCGGTGCACGACATCGCGCGCGAGCTGCGCAGGTGGACCCTGTGATCAGGGCTCTTCAAGTGGCGGCCGCCAGGCGGTGCCCAGCACGCAGAAGGACGTAGGCATCGTCGGCCCCTTCTCCGGCATCAACACCCGCCGGTACGGGCCGAGTTCGAACCCGGCCTCGCGCAGGGCCGCGACCGGGTCGCGGGCCAGATGACAGCCGCCGCTGAGCGGGGGCCACACCGTGCGGTCCAGGGCGCGCTGGGTGAAGCGCATCGCCGGGCCGCCACCCCTGCCGTGCTCGAAGAACCGTACGACCCCGCCGGGCCGCAGCACCCGGCGCACCTCGCCGAGCGCCCGCCGGACGTCGCGCACACTGCACAGCACCAGTGAGATCACCACGGCGTCGAAGGCCTCGCTCTTGACGGGCAGCGCCTCCGCGGCCCCGGGCACCACATCGACCGGCACCTCCGCACGCAGGGCGGCCTCCACCGCCAACCGCCGCAGCCGGCGCTCCGGTTCGATCGCCACCACCTCGGAGACCGCGCCGGGATAGTGCGAGAAGTTCAGACCGTTGCCCGCGCCGATCTCGATCACCCGCCCGGACAGCCCGGCGAGCAGCCGCTCACGCACCCCGGCCATGCCCCATCTGCTCTCGGCGGTGACACTGACCCGGGCGTAGTACCGGGCGAACAGCGGATGGTGGACGGGGTCCCGGGACACCTTGCCGGAACCGGCGAGCCGCGGCGCCATGGCAGCCTCCCTCGCAGGACAGGACTGACCTCACCGCCATTGTCCCCCGCGGAACCCCGTCGCACCCCTGCTGAGGCTCACCGGGCGAAGTCGCGCCCCCCGAACGCCGCCGCGTCCCACGTCCCGTCCAGCCGCGGGGCCAGCCAACCCGGCGCCGCGGCACGGAAGTCGGCGGGCGCCAGCCCACCTGCCCCGGCCGGCAGCGCCCCGAGCAGCGGAGCCCCGGACACCTCCGGCAGATCCGCGAGGTTGCAGCGCGAGGCGAGATCGGGGGAGTCGGGCCAGCTGCCGATCACCACGCCCGCCAACTCCAGCCGACGGCGCTCAAGCTCACGGGCCGTCAACTCCGTGGTGTTGAGCGTGCCCAGGCCCGCCGACGCCACGACCAGTACCGGCGCCCGCAGCAGCTCCGCCGCGTCGGCCAGCGTCCCGCCCTCGTCGTCGAAGCGGACGAGCAGCCCGCCCGCCCCCTCCACCAGGACCAGATCGTGCTCGACGGCCAGCTTGGCGGCGGCCTCGGCGACCTGATGCGGGCGCACCGGCTCGAGAGCGGCGCGCCGTGCGGCCGTCGCCGGCGCCAACGGCTCGGGATAGCGGGCGACTTCGGCCTTCGTCACGGCACCCGCGAGCCGCGCCACCTCCTCGGCGTCCCCGGGCTCGTCCGGCCGTACGCCCGTCTGCGCGGCCTTCAGGACGGCGACCGTCCGTCCGGCGGCGAGCGCGGCGGAGGCCACCGCGGCCGTGGTGACGGTCTTGCCGACCTCCGTGCCCGTGCCCGTGATCACCAGTACCGGCATGTCATCCCTCCAGCGCGGCGGCACACACCGCACGCGCGATCCGTGCCACGTCCTCGTCCCCCGTGATCACCAGTACCGGCATGTCATCCCTCCAGCGCGGCGGCACACACCGCACGCGCGATCCGTGTCACGTCCTCGTCCCCCGTGACGTACGGCGGCATCGTGTAGACGAGGTCGCGGAACGGCCGCAGCCACACGCCCTCGCGCACAACGGCCTCCGTCGCGGCCTTCATGTCGACCTCATGGTCCAGCTGGACGACCCCGATGGCGCCGAGAACCCGTACGTCCTTCACCCCCGGCAGCTCACGAGCCGGCGCCAGCCCTTCCCGCAGCCCCGCCTCGATCCGCTTGACCTCGGCGAGCCAGTCCTGCCCGAGCAGCAGCCCGATCGAGGCGCAGGCCACCGACGCGGCCAGCGGGTTGCCCATGAAGGTGGGGCCGTGCGCGAGGACCGGGACCTCGCCGCGCGAAATGCCGTCGGCCACCCCCGGCGTGCACAGGGTCGCCGCCATCGTGAGGTAACCGCCGGTCAGCGCCTTGCCCACGCACATCACATCCGGCGTGACCGCGGCGTGCTCCGCCGCGAACAGGGCGCCCGTACGGCCGAACCCGGTCGCGATCTCGTCGAACACCAGCAGCACACCGTGTGCGTCGCACGCCTCGCGCAGCACCCGCAGATACGCGGGGGAGTGGAACCGCATCCCGCCCGCACCCTGCACCACCGGCTCCACGATCACCGCGGCCAGCTCATCTGCGTGCCGCTCGATCGCCGCGCGCAGCTCGTCGGCGTACGACTCCTCGTACTCGGCCGGAGGCGCGTCCACGAACACCTGGCGGGGCAGCACCCCCGACCACAGCTCGTGCATCCCGCCCTCGGGGTCGCACACCGACATCGGCTGCCAGGTGTCGCCGTGGTAGCCGCCGCGCCAGGTCAGCAGGCGCCGCTTGCCCGGGCGGCCCAGCGAGCGCCAGTACTGCAGGCACATCTTCACCGCGACCTCGACCGACACCGACCCCGAGTCGGCGAGGAAGACGTGCTCCAGGCCGTCGGGAGACATGTCGACAAGGAGCTTCGCGAGCCGGACGGCGGGCTCGTGGGTGAGCCCGCCGAACATCACATGGCTCATCCGCCCCAACTGCTCGCGCGCGGCCTCGTTCAGCACCGGGTGGTTGTAGCCGTGGATCGCCGACCACCAGGACGACATCCCGTCGACCAGCTCCGGGCCCTCGGCGAGCTTCAGCCGCACCCCACTCGCCGACTCCACGACGAGCGGGTCGACCCGGCCGGGCATCGGACCGTACGGATGCCACACGTGCCGCCGGTCCAGCGCCAGCAGCTCCGGTACCGGCAGACCGGGCAGATCAGGCATTGGGCGCGAGATCCGTTCCGGCGCCTCGGCGGCGTACGGCGACCAGATCCGTACGGGGTTCGCTCACCGTCGGCGCGGCCGAGGCGGCCGTACCACAGACACCGCCACCCGCGTGCGATCCGCAGCCGGCGCTCTCGTGCGACCCGCAGTCCGCGCTCTCCTGACAACCGCCGTTCACCCGGTGCTCCGGCAGGGTCACCTCGTCCGCGCCCTCCACCTCGAACCCGGCGTCGGCGATCATCTCCAGGTCGGCCTTGCCGGCCTGGCCCTCGGTGGTGAGGTAGTCGCCGAGGAAGATCGAGTTGGCGAGGTTGAGGGCGAGGGGCTGCATCGTGCGCAGATGGACCTCGCGGCCGCCGGCGATGCGGACCTCGACGTCCGGGCAGACGAAACGGACCATCGCCAGGATGCGCAGGCAGCGCTGCGGGGTGAGGTTCCACTCCTTGGCCAGCGGGGTGCCCTCGACCGGGATCAGGAAGTTCACCGGAACGGAGTCGGGGTCCAGCTCGCGCAGCGAGTAGACGACGTCGACCAGGTCCTCGTCGCTCTCGCCCATGCCGGCGATCAGGCCCGAGCAGGCGGAGAGCCCGGCCGCGTGCGCCTTGTTCACGGTGTCGACCCGGTCGGCGTAGGTGTGCGTGGTCGTGATGTCGCCGTAGGTCGACTCGGAGGTGTTGAGGTTGTGGTTGTAGGCGTCCGCGCCCGCCTCGCGCAGCCGCTCGGCCTGGCCGTCGGAGAGCAGCCCCAGGCAGGCGCACACCTCGACGCCCTCGTTCTGGTCCTTGATGGCCTTGATGGTGCCCGCGACCCGGTCCACGTCACGGTCGGTCGGACCGCGCCCGGAGGCCACCAGACAGACCCGCTTGGCGCCGCCCGCCAGTCCGGCCGCCGCGGCCTGGGAGGCCTGCTCCGGCTTCAGCCAGGTGTACTTCAGGATGCCGGCCTCGGAGCCGAGCCGCTGCGAGCAGTACGAGCAGTCCTCGGGGCACAGCCCGGACTTCAGGTTGACGAGATAGTTGAGTTTCACCCGGCGCCCGAACCAGTGCCGGCGCACCTTTCCGGCCGCGGCCACCACGTCGAGCAGGTCGTCGTCGGAGGTGGCCAGCACGGCCAGCGCCTCCTCGCGGGTCGGCAGCTCGCGCCGAAGCCCCTTGTCCACCAGCGTGTTCAGCAGGTCCATGAGAGCCGATCCTGTCCTACGAACCCGCTCCGGGCCAAGGTAGGGATCGCACAACACACCCGCTGTGACGTGTGGGTATTGCCACACCGTAGGTAGCGTTTGCTGCCGCTAGGGTCTGTCCGTTGTCTACAAAAGCCCCGGAGGACCCATGGCGTTCGGCTGGATCGACGAGCAGGCGGCGGCGCGCCGTCGGGCCGGACTCGTACGGACCCTGCGGCCGCGTCCGGCCGACTCGCCGCTGCTCGATCTCGCGAGCAACGACTACCTGGGGCTGGCCCGCCATCCCGAGGTCGTGGAAGGGGCCGCGGCGGCCGCGCGGACCTGGGGTGGTGGCGCCACCGGATCCCGGCTCGTCACCGGAACCACCGAGCTGCACACCGAACTCGAGCGCGAACTGGCCGACTTCTGCGGCTTCGAGGCCGCGCTCGTCCTCTCCTCCGGATACGCCGCGAACCTGGCCGCCGTCACCGCGCTCGCGCCGCACGGCTCGCTGATCGTCTCCGACGCGGGCAACCACGCCTCGCTCATCGACGGTTGCCGGCTGGCCCGGGGCACGGCCCAGGTCGTCGGGCACGCCGACCCGGACGCGGTGCGCAAGGCGCTCGGCACGCACGACGGCCCGGCCATCGCCGTGTCCGACACGGTCTTCTCGGTGGACGGCGACGCGGCGCCCCTGGCCGGCCTCGCCGAGGCATGCCGGGAGCACGGCGCGGGCCTGGTCGTCGACGACGCCCACGGCCTGGGTGTGCTCGGTGCCGGCGGCCGCGGCGCCCCGCAGGCGGCGGGACTCGCGGGCGCCGACGACGTGGTCGTCACGGTCACGCTGTCCAAGTCGCTCGGCAGCCAGGGCGGTGCCGTCCTCGGCCCCGCACGGGTCGTCGAACATCTGGTCAACGCCGCACGGACGTTCATCTTCGACACCGGTCTGGCCCCCGCGTCGGCGGGAGCCGCCCTCGCGGCCCTGCGGCTGCTCGGCCGTGAGCCCGAGCGGGCCGCACGCGCGCGCGAGGTGGCGACCGGACTGCACGCACGCCTGACCGCCGCAGGTCTGGAAGCGGTACGTCCGGACGCCGCGGTGGTCTCGGTGCGCGCGCCCTCCCCGGAGGAGGCCGTTCAGTGGGCGGCCGACTGCCGTGCCGCCGGGCTCTTCGTGGGCTGCTTCCGGCCCCCTTCCGTGCCCGACGGCATCTCACGGCTCAGGCTCACCGCCCGCGCGGACCTCTCCGAGGAGCAGATCGAACGCGCTGTGCGGGTGATCGGCGAAACACGACCATGAGTCGGCGTGACACGGCCGTGCTCCCGGTGGCCTGACGGTCAGAACGCGGCTGTGAAGCCCGCCCAGCTCTCGGGGGAGAAGAGCAGCGCGGGTCCGTCCGGATTCTTGGAGTCGCGGACGGCGAGCAGCCCGGCACAGGGCCCGGCTGACGGCCTCGCCGTCTCGACGCAGTTGTTCGCCCCGGTGCTGTAGCTGCTGCGCAGCCAGCGCACTTCGGGCAGTTCCGTAGCGGTGGTTACGTTCCGAGGCAGTGCGGACATGGTGCCTCCTTACGCGCCGTCACCCATCCCGGCGAGGTAATCCAACGACTCCTCGGGCGAAAGGGCGTGGGACTGAAGGGTGTTGAAGGCCTCGGTGTAGGCCTGGAGGTCTTCTTTCCGTTCGAGGTAGAGGCTACTCGTCAAGTGGTCGAGAACAACCACGTCCAGATCAGAAGTGCGCGAAAATGAGAAGATTACGAAAGGCCCGGTGATACCCACATGCGCCCCGGCAGTGAACGGCAGTACCTGCAGCCGCACTTGGGGCAGCCGCGCCGCCTCCAGAAGTCTGTTCAGCTGCCGGGCCATCACCTCGGGGCCGCCTACCTCCCGCCGCAGCACCGCCTCGTCCAGGACGGCGCTCAACTCCAGAGGCGGCTGGGCGCGAAGGATGTCCTGCCGGGCCAGCCGCACCTTGACCAGGGCGTCGAGACGTTCGTCGTCGAGGCCGTCGACCGCCGCCCGGGTCACCGCCCGGGCGTACTCGGGCGTCTGGAGCAGTCCGGGCACGACCGAGGTCTCCAGCGTGCGCATCGCGCTCGCCTGGGCCTCCAGACTGATGAAGTCCCGGTACGTCGGCGGCAGGACACCCCGGTACGCGTGCCACCAGTGGTGCCGGCCGCCGCTCTCCTCGGAGCCCGCCAATACCATCAGCAGCTCCCGCAGATTCGCGTCCCCCACGCGGTAGGCGTCGAGAAGTAACCGCACATCGGCCGGTTTCACCCCGCTGGCACCGGTCTCGATGCGGCTCACCTTCGACTGGTGCCAGCCCACGAGCCGGGCGGCCTCACCGCTGGTGAGCCCCGCACTCGCGCGCAGCGCACGCAGTTCGGCGCCCAGTTTCCGCCGGCGCACCGCGGGGCCGTGCTGCATGGAGCTACTCCTTACTCCCTACGAGCCGCCCGAATACGGTCTCGCGTCGCAGAGTTCACCGCTTCGAGCGACAGATATATGCACATCTTGGTGGATCGGCACCCGTCACAGCCGCGGTGATGGCACTCTGACGATGAACCACCAGTCCGGGACCGTACTCGAACCATCCGCACCGTGTCGGACTCCGGTCCCGTGGGAAAGGGACGACGTCGCCATGGCAGACCACCTGGAAGCATCCGTCACTCTGCCGAGCGAACCCGCCTCGGTCTCCGCGGCCCGCACCTATGTCCTGAGCACACTGGCGGAGTGGGGGCTGCCGTCCACCACGGACACCGCCGAGACCGTCCGGCTCATCGTCTCCGAACTCACCACCAACGCCGTACAGCACACCTTCGGGCAGTCACCCACCTTCACGGTGGACATCGAGCTGGACCGTGACGAACAACTGCGCATCGGGGTCACCGACAGCCATCCCCGTTTCCCCAAGCGGCTGCCGGCCGCGGTCCAGCAGGACAACGGGCGGGGGATGGTGATCATCCGCTGGCTCGCCGCCGAGTACGGCGGCAAGCTGAGGGTCAGGCCCACCCGGGAAGGCGGCAAGACCGTCTCCATCGAACTTCCGTGGACGGTTCCGGTGCAGCCGGTCACGGCGGCGGGGCAACAGGAGCCGTAGGAGAGCTCATACCGGCCGCGCGCGGCCGAACGCTCCCCGCAGCAGCGCCCGGAAGGCGTCCGCCGCGGGTGCCGCCTCGCCGGTCCGGTGGACGACCGAGATCGTACGGCGCAACGCGCCGGCCTCCAGCTGCCGCGTGCCCACCGGAGTGGCCGCCGTCCGAGCCAGCATCTCCGGCACCACCCCGACCCCCAGCCCCGCGCTGGCCAGCGCGCACACCAGGGCGTATCCCGGGGTCGCCACCAGCACCGACGGTGTGGTCCCGATCCGGGCCAGCACCGCCTCCACCTCCCGCCGGGCCGGATGATCCGGCGCCATGCTGATCAGCGGCTCACCGGCGAGCTCCGCCAGCGGCAGCCGCGTCGAGCCGCCCGCCAGGGCATGCCCGGGGGCCGTCACGAGGACCAGCTCCTCGGTCAGCAGCGGCTCCGCGCTCAGGGTGGCCGGGAGGGCGGGGGGCTCGCCCGGCTCATAGGCGTGTGTCAGCGCCAGGTCGATCTCACCGGCCGCCACCGCGGTGATCCCGGCCGTGGGTTCGTGGAAGGCGACCGACAGCTCCACGTCCGGGTACGCCCGGCGGAACGTGCTCAGCACCGGCGGCAGCAGCTGAATGCCCGCCGTCTGGAAGGTGCCCAGCCTCAGCGTGCCGCCCGACAGGCCGGTCAGCCGGGCGAGTTCGTGCCGGGCCCGGTCCAGCTCGTCCAGCACCCGCCTGGCCCGCGCCACCAGCAACTCGCCCGCACCGGTGAGCCGTGCGCCGCGGTGATGCCGTACGAGAAGAGCGGTACCCGCCTCCCGCTCCAGCTTGGCCAGCTGCTGGGAGAGAGCGGGCGGGGTGTAGCCGAGGCGCTCGGCGGCCCGGGTGATCGAGCCCGCCTCCGCGACGGCGACCAGGGCGGCGAGGCGGACCGGGTCGTACATGGCGAGGCCTGCCTAAAGGAGTGCTTAAGGGAAACCCAGGTTATTCGACATACCTGCTGAAGGCTCCGGCGCGGCAGGCTGGTCCGCATGAACGGACAGATCGTCGCCTTCACCGGGATCGCCGCCGGCATGGTCGCCATGCCGGGCGCGGACTTCACCGTCGTCGTACGTAACGCCCTGGTCTCCCGCCGGGCCGGGGTCGCCTGTGCGCTCGGCGTCGTGGGCGGGCTACTGATCCACACGGCGCTCGCGGTGGCCGGGGTCGCCGCGGTGCTCACGGCCGTGCCCGAGCTGTTCCGGGCGCTTCAACTGCTGGGCGGGGGTTATGTGCTGTACCTGGGTGTACGGACCCTGCTGGAGCTGCGGCGGACCCGCACCCAGACGGTCGTCGAGACCGGCGCGGGGGTACGCCCCCTGCGGCAGGGGTTCGTCACCAACGCGCTCAACCCCAAGGTCCCCATCACCTTCCTCAGCCTGCTGCCGCAGTTCGTGCCCCAGGGGAGCTCCACGCTGCCCAGGACGCTGCTGCTCGCGCTGATCGTGGTCGCTCTCGCGCTGGTGTGGTTCCCGGCGGTGGCCGTGCTCGTGGACCGGCTGGGGCGGTGGCTGCGCCGGCCGCGGGCGGCCCGGGCCGTCGCCGGGGTCACCGGAGGCGCGTTGACGGTTCTCGGCATGATGCTCCTGGCCGAGCCGCTGCTCGCGGTCTGACCACCTCGCGGTGCGCCGACGGAGGCATCGGGGCGGCTGTGCCGTCCTGCGCTTCGGAAGCCCGAGGGGGCGGCGGGAGGTCAGGTCGCCGCCGCCCCCTCGGGGTCACTTGACCCGGCCGTACCAGACGCTCTTCGTCCAGATCTTCTGCAGTCGCACCACGTCCCCGGTCTTCGGGGCGTGCCAGATCTTTCCCTTCCCGGCGTAGATGCCGACGTGGTACACGTTCGAACCCGAGTGGAAGAACACCAGGTCGCCGGCCTTGCGGCTGCCCACGCCGATGTGACGGGTCTTGTTGTACTGCTGGGCCGCCGTGCGCGGGAGCTTCTTGCCCGCCTTCTTGAACGAGTACAGCGTGAGCCCTGAGCAGTCGAAGCGGCGGGGCCCTGTGGCGCCGTACTTGTACGGCGAGCCCTTCTTGGAGGCCGCTACCTTGAGTGCCTTCGTCGCAGGCGTCGCGGCCGCGGCGTCGGGCGCGAGGCCCGGGACCACGACGGAGCCGCCCACGGCGGCGATGGCGAAGGCCGAGGCCGTACCGGCCCGGACCATCAGCGACGGGACACGATTGAGCGCAGTCATGCGCAACCCTTCGTCAGCCGCCTGTGAAGGATGACCTGTCGGATTCGGGCTGGCGAAGTTGCCCGGCCGCTGACGCGGCTTCACCCCAAGGGACACTCGGCGCGGTCATGGCGTGACCGTTCCGGCGACCCGTCGTGCTTGGGTCCTCCACTCCTGCCGATCCACTTCTGTCGACCGGTCATCCGGGCGGCGGCAGGACTCGGCGTCCGCCCGGATCGCCCCGCCACTGTGGCGGGGGCTTGTCGTCAGACAGGGATCTTGGCGCACGGAAGTGCGAAAAGCCCAACGGAACCGTTGATTTGTGGTGTTACTCACCACTCACCCGTTTGGGTGGACACCCCTTCGAAGGAAGGGGTGTCGAGGGGGTCACAGACCCCCGGACCAGCACGGAAAGGTCTCATTCCGGTCCCGAACAAGGCGCGTTGTGCAACTCCGACGCTCGCAAAAAAGGAGCCGCGCCTCCTCCAATAGGGGGTACGTCGTTTGGTCCGTTTCGACTCAGCTCCGGACGCCTCGTCAACTGTCGGGCTCCGGAGGCACGGTGACCCGGGCCGTACGCCGCTCGCCGTCCAGGACCCGCAGCGCCCGCGCCAGCGTCGCGGCGTGCAGTTCGCGCTCACCCCTGCTGTGCATCAGCACGAGCGCGTCGCGCAGCTCGGTCGCCCTGCTCACCAGCGCCTGCGCCGCGCGCAGTCCGCCGTAGGTGTCCTCGCGCCGGGCCGGGTTGATCCGGCCCAGCAGGTCGACCACGTCGAGATAACGGTCGATCAGCTCGCCCTCGGCGCGCGTGAGCGCGGGCAGCGGTGGAAGGTCCGGCACCATCGACGGCTCACCTCGCGCCCGGCGCGGTACGGGAGGGCCTGCGGCTCGGGACGATCGCGTCCGCCAGGCCGTAATCCACGGCGCCCCGCGCGTCCAGGACCTTGTCGCGCTCGATGTCCGCGCTCACCTGCTCGGGGCTGCGGCCGGTGTGCCGGACCAGCATCTCCTCCAGGCGGGCCCGCACCCGGGCCAACTCGTCGGCCTGGATGGCCAGATCGCCGGCCTGTCCCTGCACCGGCTCGCTCAGCGCGGGCTGGTGGATCACCACCCGGGCGCCCGGCAGGACGGACCGCTTGCCCGGCGTGCCCGCCGCCAACAGCACCGCCGCGGAGGAGCCGGCCTGCCCGAGGCACGTCGTCTCCACGTCACAACTGACGTACTGCATCGTGTCGTAGATCGCCGACATCGCGCTGAACGAGCCGCCGGGGGAGTTGATGTACAGCGAGATGTCCCGGTCGGGGGCCTGGTACTCGAGGTACATGAACTGCGCCATCAGATCGTTCGCCGAGGTGTCGTCGATCGGCGTCCCGAGGAAGACGATCCGCTCCTCCAGCAGCTTCGAGTACGGATCCGTCGTCGTGTGCCCGTAGCTCGTGCGCTCATGGAACTCCGGCAGGACGTGACGTGCTGTGGGTCGGGTCATCGCGTACCCCTCCTCGCGGCAGGCTGTCTGTAAAAAATGTACAGGACGTACGTGACGTTATGATGGGGGTATGGCGTATGAGATTCCGGTGACGCAAGCCAGGGCTGAACTCGCCGACCTGATCAACCGGGTGGTGTACGGCGGTGAGCGCGTCGTCGTCACACGGCACGGAAAGCCGCTGGTCGCCCTGGTCTCGGCCGCCGACCTCGAACGGCTGGAGCAGTCGCAGGAGCCCGTCGAGGCGCCGGTGATCAGCGCGGTCTCCACCGTGCGGGAGGTCGCGTCCGCTCCTCGCGAACAGCAACGCTTCGGCATCGCGGCACACCACCGGGGACCCGGCGCCTCCTAGAAACACGGATGCCCCCGGCCGTGGAGGCCGGGGGCGGGGAGCGGGTTCGGCCAGCCGAGCGCGTTTCTCGCGCGGCACACCACCGGTGGCACTGGACGGCGAGCCCGGTTGGTCGGCGCGGGCGAGTTCAGGTTCGCCCGTGACGGGAGTGGCGTCCTTCGTCCGTGCCGTCAGCGCGTTGCCCTCGCGGCGCGCCACCGGGGCACGGGGTGGCGGGTCCTGTCGGTCGAAGCGGGCAAGTTTGACGCTCGCCGGTAGGTGCCAGGCCGCCCGCTCGCGGTACATCAGCTGGCCGGCGGCTCCGGTCAGCCGACGGTGGCGAGTTCAGGCTCGTCGGTGGCGGGTGTGGTGTTCTTCATGCGTGCCTTCAACGTGTTGCCCAGTACTACGGCGCCCAGGCCCAGCATGGCCCACCACGTGAGCGTCAGGACCTGACCGGTCGCCCCCGCGCCGTCGAAGAACGACACCGAGCGCAGCAGGGTCGCGCTCGCCCCCGGCGGCAGCCACTGGCCGATCGTGCCCACCGGCTCGGGCAGCAGGTGGGGGGCCGAGGCGGCACCGGAGAACGGGTTGCCGAGGAACATCACCAGGAACCCGACGGCGCCGATCCCCGCGGGGCCGACCAGGGCGGCGAGTCCCGCGACGGCCGCGCTCACGGCCAGCGTCGCCAGGCCCAGGGCCCCCGCCTCCGCCCACCAGTTCCCGGTGAGCGCGCCGAGCCAGCTGTGGGCCAGGGCGGCCGCGACGACGCCCACCAGAGCGGCGCTGAGGACCAGCGCGGTCACGGCGCGCACGCCGCGCAGTCCGAGCAGAGTGACGACCGTGCCCGCGACGATCCCGCTCAGGGCCAACGGCAGCACGGACGAGCTCAGGGCCGCGCCCCTCGGATCGGACGCCGGGGTCGGGACGACGTCCACGGTCGTCACCTCAGCGCCGCTCGCCGCGGGCTGCCGGGTCACGGCCTGCTGGAGAAGCTGGGCCACGACCGGGCTCGCGGCCGACGCGGTGAGGAGCTCGGGCCCCCGTGCGGTGGCGACGACGGCGCCGTATACGGTCCGGTCCTCGATCGCCGCCCGTGCGGCCCGCTCGTCGGCGTAGTGGTGGATCTCGAAGGCGCCCGCGTGCTGCCGGAGTTGTTTCTCCATCTGCGCGGTCGCGGTGGCCGGGCCGGCCACGCCGAGCGGCAGGTCGCGAGGGGCGGTACGGGCGGCGGGCCAGGCGAACGCCCACAGGGCCAGGGCGGCGAGCAGCGGCACGAGGACGACGACCCCGAGCAGACGGCGGGTGGACATGAGAGTCTCCAAAAAGAAGGATCGTTCGTTTTGGGATTGCTCCCACCGTGCCGCCGTCCCCGCGCCTTGTCAAGAAGGAATGTTCGTTCTACATTGGACGGCATGGCTCGCGTATCCCAGGCCCACCTCGACGCCCGGCGCCGGCAGATCCTCGACGGTGCGGCGGTCTGCTTCGCCCGCAACGGCTTTCATGCCACGTCGATGCAGGACGTCCTGAAGGAGGCCGCTCTCTCGGCCGGGGCCGTGTACCGCTACTTCAGCGGCAAGGAGGAGCTGATCGGCGCGATCGTCGAGGAAGTGCTGGGCCAGGTCCGCGAGGGTTTCGAGGAGGCGGCCCGCAGTAGCCCGCCCCCGCCTCCGGACGTCCTGGTGGCGTCCGTGCTCGGCCGTGTCCTCGCCGCCAAGGAGTCCCTGACCGTGGACGGGCGGCCGGCGTTCCCGCGGCTGGTCGTCCAGGTGTGGACCGAGACCCTCCGCAACGAGGAGCTCGCGGCCCTCCTGCGTGAGGGCTACGGCGTCGTGCGCGAGACCTGGACGCGGATCGTCCGGGCGTACCAGGAGGCCGGAATCATGCGGCCGGACGTGCCTCCGGAGGACGTGGCGCGCACGATGATGGCGGCAGCGATGGGCTTCCTGGCCCAGCAGGCCCTGTTCGGACCGACGCCCGCCGAGGTACTGAGCGACGGTCTGCGGGCGCTGATGAGCATGCGGGACGAAGCCGACACGCGCTGATGGATCACAGCTCGGTTAACGTGCCTGAAACCGGATCCAATTAGCCTGCGGATCCACGCCACCAGGGACTTTGCCCCGGGGCTGAGGCAACCGGGCCCCGCACGGTCCGGAGCGAGGACTGTGAGGTGGGACGTGCAACTGACCCCGCACGAGCAAGAGAGGCTGCTCATCCACGTGGCGGCCGACGTGGCCGAGAAGCGCCGGGCCCGCGGGCTCAGGCTCAACCACCCCGAGGCGGTCGCCCTCATCACGTCGCACATCCTCGAAGGCGCGCGTGACGGCCGTACCGTCGCCGAACTCATGGCCTCCGGGCGGACGTTGCTGTCCCGTGACGACGTCATGGAGGGCATTCCCGAGATGATCCACGACGTCCAGGTCGAGGCGACCTTCCCGGACGGCACCAAGCTCGTCACCGTCCACGACCCGATCGTCTAGGGGCACCGATGATTCCCGGAGAGATCCTCTTCGCCGACGGGCCGATCGCCTACAACGAGGGCCGCGAGGTCACCCGGCTGACCGTCCTCAACGCCGCCGACCGGCCCGTCCAGGTCGGCTCCCACTACCACTTCGCCGAGGCCAACCCCGGCCTGGAGTTCGACCGGGCCGCGGCCCGCGGCAAGCGGCTGAACATCGCCGCCGGCACCGCCGTGCGCTTCGAGCCCGGCATCCCGGTCGACGTGGAACTCGTCCCGCTCAGCGGCGCCCGCGTGGTGCCGGGTCTGCGCGGGGAGACCGGAGGTGCCCTCGATGCCTGAGATCTCTCGTGCCGCCTACGCCGACCTGTTCGGCCCCACCACCGGCGACCGCATCCGGCTCGCCGACACCGATCTGCTGATCGAGGTCGAGGAGGACCGTTCCGGCGGGCCCGGGCTCGCCGGTGACGAGGCCGTGTTCGGCGGCGGCAAGGTCATCCGCGAGTCGATGGGCCAGTCGCGTGCTACGCGCGCAGAAGGCACCCCCGACACGGTCATCACGGGCGTGGTCGTCGTCGACCACTGGGGTGTCGTCAAGGCCGACGTGGGCGTCCGCGACGGCCGGATCACCGGGATCGGCAAGGCGGGCAACCCCGACACCATGGACGGCGTCCACCCGGACCTGGTGATCGGCCCCGAGACCGAGATCATCGCGGGCAACGGCCGGATCCTGACCGCGGGCGCCATCGACGCGCACGTCCACTTCATCTGCCCGCAGATCGCCGACGAGGCACTGGCGTCCGGCGTGACCACCCTGGTCGGCGGCGGCACCGGCCCCGCCGAGGGCTCCAAGGCCACCACCGTCACCCCCGGCCCCTGGCACCTCGCCCGGATGCTGGAGGCGATGGAGCAGTACCCGCTCAACATCGGCTTCCTCGGCAAGGGCAACACCGTCTCCCACGAGGCGATGCTGTCGCAGATCCGCGGGGGCGCCCTCGGGCTGAAACTGCACGAGGACTGGGGCTCGACCCCGGCCGTCATCGACGCCTCGCTGACCGTCGCCGAGCGGACCGGCATCCAGGTCGCCATCCACACGGACACCCTCAACGAGGCCGGTTTCGTCGGCGACACACTTGCCGCGATCGCCGGCCGGGGCATCCACGCCTACCACACCGAGGGTGCGGGCGGCGGGCACGCGCCGGACATCATGACCGTGGTCTCCCAGCCGCACGTGCTGCCGAGCTCGACCAACCCGACCCGGCCCTTCACCGTCAACACCGCCGAGGAACACCTCGACATGCTGATGGTGTGCCACCACCTCAACGCGGCGGTGCCGGAGGACCTCGCCTTCGCCGAGTCCCGCATCCGCCCCACGACCATCGGCGCCGAGGACATCCTGCACGACCTGGGCGCCATCTCGATCATCTCCTCCGACTCCCAGGCCATGGGGCGCGTGGGCGAGGTCATCATGCGGACCTGGCAGACCGCCCACGTCATGAAGCGGCGCCGGGGCGCCCTGCCGGGCGACGGCCGGGCGGACAACCACCGCGTACGGCGCTATGTCGCCAAGTACACGATCAACCCCGCCGTCGCTCAGGGCCTCGCGCACGAGGTGGGGTCGGTGGAGACGGGCAAGCTGGCCGACCTGGTGCTGTGGGAGCCCGCGTTCTTCGGGGTCAAGCCGCATCTCGTGATCAAGGGCGGGCAGATCGCCTACGCGCAGATGGGCGACGCGAACGCCTCCATCCCGACCCCGCAGCCGATCCTTCCCCGACCGATGTACGGGGCGATCGGACGGGCCCCCGCCTCGAACTCCTTCAACTTCGTGGCGCCGCTCGCCATAGACGACGGGCTTCCGGAGCGGCTCCAGCTCGGGAAGAGGTTCGTGGCCATCGAGTCGACGCGCGGGGTCACCAAGGCCGACATGCGGGAGAACGACGCGCGGCCCGACGTACGGGTGGACCCCGACAGCTTCGCCGTGCACATCGACGGGGAGCTGGTGGAGGCCACACCGGCTGCCGAACTGCCCATGGCCCAGCGTTACTTCCTCTTCTGATGTCCAGGGCTGCGCTGCTCGTCCTGGCCGACGGCCGCTTCCCCGCCGGGGGCCACGCGCACTCCGGCGGGGCCGAGGCGGCCGTCAAGGCGGGGCGGATCACCGGGGCGGAGAGCCTGGAGTCCTTCTGTCGGGGCCGGCTGCACACGACGGGGCTGGTGTCGGCGGCGCTGACCGCGGCGGCCGTACTCGGTGTGGACCCGCGGGAGTTGGACGCGGCGGCGGACGCCCGCACGCCGTCGCCCGCTCTGCGGGCCTCCGCGCGGAAACTGGGGCGGCAGCTGATGCGGGCAGCCCGGGCGACCTGGCCGTCGGACGAACTCGACGCGGTGGCACGGGAGTTCCCCAAGGGCGCCCACCAGCCCGTTGTCTTGGGGCTGGCGGCACGGGCGGCGGGCCTGGAGCCCCTGGACGCGGCCTACTGCGCGGTGTACGAGAGCGTGAGCGGGCCCGCGTCGGCGACGGTGCGGTTGCTGAGCCTGGACCCCTTCGATGCGACGGGCGTACTGGCGCGGCTGGCACCGGAGCTGGACCGCGTCGCGGACCAGGCGGTCGACGCGGCGCGGAGGGCTGTCGACGATGGGCCCGACTCCTTGCCCGCCGCCTCGGCGCCGTTGCTGGAAATCGCCGCGGAGGCACATGCGGCATGGCCAGTACGCCTGTTCGCGTCATAGGGGCGCTCAGGTGACCCACTCAGGGGCGCGGGCTGCATCGATATGCGGCTCCGCCGCGCGGGCGCGACCAGCCCCTACGAACCCGCACCCGACAACGAACCCCAGGAGCCGTACATGCACTTGGACCACCACCACGACGGCCCCGCCGCCGTAAGCGCCGACGCCCACCGTCCCGACGGCTCCCACCGAGCCCTGCGTATCGGCTTGGGCGGCCCCGTCGGCTCCGGCAAGACCGCCACCGTCGCCGCCCTCTGCCGGGCCCTGCGCGACGAGTTGTCCCTCGCCGTCGTCACCAACGACATCTACACCCGCGAGGACGCCGAGTTCCTGCTCAGGGAAGCCGTGCTGCCGCCGGAGCGGATCACCGCGGTGGAGACCGGCGCCTGTCCGCACACCGCGATCAGGGACGACATCTCCGCCAACCTGGAGGCCGTCGAGGACCTGGAGGACGAGGTCGGCCCCCTGGACCTCATCCTCGTGGAGAGCGGCGGCGACAACCTCACCGCCACCTTCTCCAAGGGCCTGGTGGACGCCCAGATCTTCGTCATCGACGTGGCCGGAGGAGACGACATCCCCAGGAAGGGCGGCCCCGGCGTCACCACCGCCGACCTGCTCATCGTCAACAAGACCGACCTGGCCCCGTACGTCGGCTCCGACCTCGCGCGGATGGCCGCCGACGCCAAGGCCCAGCGCGCCGAACTGCCCGTCGTCTTCCAGTCCCTGCGCAGCGAGGCGGGCGTCACGGCCGTCGCCGACTGGGTGCGGGCGCAGCTCGCCGCGTGGACGGCATGACCGCCATGACCGGGGTGCGGGCCACCGCGCGGATGGTCGCGCGGGACGACGGCCGCGGCGGCACGGCCCTGCCCGTACTGGAGAGCGACGGGCCGCTGGCGCTGCGGCGGACCCGGGGAAGCGGCACCGAGCCGCGGGTCATGCTCGTCGGCGCGATGAGCGGGCCTCTCGGCGGCGACCACTTCACCGTGACGGCCGACATCCAGCAAGGCGCCCGGCTGTGTGTCGGATCGGCCGCCGCCACCATCGCCCTGCCGGGCCAGACCAAGGGCGAGGCCCGCTACGACGTACGGCTCACCGTCGCCGACGGCGGCGAACTGCGCTGGCTGCCCGAGCAGTTGATCTCCGCGGGCGGCAGTGACCTGTACGTCACCACGCGGATCGACCTCGCGGCGACAGGCCGGCTCGTGCTGCGGGAGGAACAGGTCCTCGGGCGGGTGGGGGAGGAGCCCGGGCGGCTCAGCAGCCGGCTCGTGCTGCGCGTCGCGGGCCGGACCGTGCTCGACCAGGAGCTGTCCTGCGGCCCGGGGGCGCCCGGCGGCTGGGACGGCCCGGCCGTGCTCGCGGGGCACCGGGCGGTCGGTCAGCTCCTCGTCGTACGGCCGGAGTTCGCCGACGAGCCGGTCCCGGCGCAGGTGCTCGGCGAGGGCGCCGCCGTCGTGCCGCTCGCCGGACCCGCCGCGCTCGTCACCGCCGTGGCCCCGGACGCCCTGCTGCTGCGCAGGGTGCTGGACGCGGCGCTGGTGACGCTCGCCCCCTAGTCCGCCGAGCGAACAGCTTCTTCCGTTTATCGGATTGGCAAAGAAGCACGGCAAACCCTGTTCACAGAGACTTCACAACGACGAGGATCCCCGTACGAATTCGAAACGACGTACGGGGAGGGATCCCTCTTGAGGGAGACGAGACCGAAGTGGCGCACGACGGCACTCGGTTCGGCCGGCGTGCTCATCACGGCCACACTGATATCCGGTGCCGTCGCGGCACCCGCGTCCGGCGCCAACACGTCCGACACGACGGCCCGGCACGCACAGGACCGGGAGGCCGTCGGCGCCGCGATCGCCGCCGCCCGCGCCGCGAAGGCCGGTATCGACTGGGCGGACTGCCCCACCGACTGGGGGATCGCCAAGCCGGTCCAGTGCGGCTGGGTCAGCGTGCCGCTGGACTACGCCAAGCCGAACGGCAAGCAGATCAAGCTCGCCGTCGACCACATCGGCAACACCGGCACCGCGGCGGAGCGCCAGGGCGCCCTCGTCTACAACCCGGGCGGACCCGGTGGCTCGGGCATGCGCTTCCCGCTCCGTGTCACCAACAAGAACCCGATCTGGGCCAACGCGGCCAAGGCGTACGACTTCGTGGGCTTCGACCCGCGCGGCGTCGGCCACTCCGCGCCCATCTCCTGCATGGACCCGCAGGAGTTCGTGAAGGCGCCCAAGGCCGACCCGGTGCCGGACTCCGAGGCCGACAAGCGCGCCCAGCGCAAGCTGGCCCGTGAGTACGCCGAGGGCTGCGCCGAGCGCACCGGCAAGGCGATGCTCCAGCAGATGACCACGCCCAACACCGTGCGCGACCTGGACGTCATCCGTGCCGCGCTGGGCGAGAAGAAGCTCAACTACCTGGGCGTCTCCTACGGCACCTACATCGGCGCCGTCTACGGCACGATGTTCCCGGGCCACGTCCGCCGCATGGTCGTCGACAGCGTCGTCAACCCGTCGAAGGAGAAGGTCTGGTACGAGGCCAACCTCGACCAGGACATCGCCTTCGAGGGCCGCTGGAAGGACTGGGAGGACTGGGTCGCCGCCAACGACGCCGCCTTCCACCTCGGCACTACCCGGGCCGCGGTCGAGGCGAAGTGGCTCGAACTGCGCGCCACCGCCAAGAAGAACCCCATCGGCGGGGTCGTCGGCCCGGCCGAGCTGATCGGCTTCTTCCAGAGCGCCCCGTACTACGACTCCTCGTGGGTGCCGGTCGCGACGGTGTTCAGCAAGTACGTCGCCGGTGACACCCAGGCGCTCGTCGACGCGGCCGCCCCGGACCTCACCGACACCGCGGGCAACATCTCCTCGGAGAACGGCACCGCCGTCTACACGGCCGTCGAGTGCACCGACGCCAAGTGGCCGACGAGCTGGAAGAAGTGGGACCGCGACAACACCGCGCTCCACAAGAAGTACCCGTTCATGACCTGGGCCAACGCCTGGCTGAACCTGCCCTGCGCCACCTGGCCGGTCAAGCAGCAGACCCCGGTGAACGTCAGGACCGGCAAGGGTCTGCCCGGCGTACTGATCGTGCAGTCCGAGCGTGACGCGGCCACCCCGTACGACGGTGGCGTCGAACTGCACAAGCGCTTCAAGGGTTCCCGCCTGATCACCGAGAAGGACGCGGGCTCGCACGGTGTGACCGGCCTGGTCAACCCGTGCATCAACCCGCGGGTGGACGCCTACCTGCTCACCGGCAAGCTGGACAAGGCCGACGTGACGTGCGCGCCGCACGCCACGCCCAAGCCGTAGCACATACGCACCACGGGACAAGGCGGCCGGAAGCCACCGGCCGCCTTGTCTCATGCGCCTTTTCTCATGCGCCTTTTCTCATGCGCCGAGCGAGTCGAGATACGCGTCCTCCGCCGCGTAGTCGAACAGGTCGCCGTAGGTCTGGAACATCTTCGGGTACGCCTCCCGCCAGTCCCGCCCGGCCAGGTGCGCCTCGATCCAGGCGACGGTCTCCGGCAGCCGGTCCGCGTACCGCACCACGGCCCGGTAGCCCAACTCCCGTTCCGCGGCGGACATGTCGCAGACGACCGGGACCGGCACCGACCACGGGGTCTCGCCCACGGCCGACGACGGCGGCGGCCCGTCCAGCGGGACCGTCCGGGTCTCCACGCCCATGACGGTGTCGATCGCGGCGGCGATCTCCGCGACCGTGGGGGCTTCCGGATCGACGGCGTTCAGGGCCCGGGTGCCCGGCTTCTCGGCCGCGAGCCGGATCAGCTCCGCGATGTTGTGGACGCTCGCGGTATGGAAGCGGCTCTTCCCGCCGAAGGGCAGGACGCGCCGGGTCCGGCCGTCCAGGTTGCGTTTGACGAAGTAGAGCTCGCGCGGTGTCCGGCAGTGCGGTCCGTGGATCGCGCCGGCCCGCAGCAGCGTGGTGGGCAACCGCTCCCCGGCCGCGAGGAGTTCACGCTCGAGCCCCGCCTTGCGGGTGCTGTACGAGGTGTCGCCCGGCGTGACGGTCCGCTGGTCCTCGGTCAGGGGCACCGGATACTCCGGGAAGCCGTCCGGCTCCTCCTGGGTGTCGAAGCCCCGGCCCTTGTCGTCCTCGTACACCGACACGCTGGAGATCACCACGGCCGAGCCCACACGGCCGGCCAGCGACACCAACTGCCGTGCGTGCGCGGGGCCGTAGGCGACCATGTCCACCAGGACCTCGCAGCCCTCGCCCACCGCGGCGGCCAGCGCGGCCTCGTCGGCCCGGTCGGCCCGCGCGGTACGCACCTCGGCGGGCCAGCTCTCGTCCCGTCCGCCGCCCCGGGAGACGGCCGTCACCTCCCAGCCGCCCCGGGCCAGCGCGCCCACGGCCGCCCGCCCGATCTGTCCCGTCGCTCCGACCACCACAGCACGTCGTGTCATGCGGCGACCGTACGGCGCCCACCCCCGCGTCATCCAGGGGATTCTGCCGACGGCAGACCTCAACCCAACGGCAACCGCGGGAACTTGCGCTCCTTGGCCGCGGCGGTCTCCTCGGCCTTCACCACGGCCGCGTACTGGTCGACGTACTCCTGGCCGGACAGTTTCAGGATGGCGTACATGATCTCGTCGGTGATGGCCCGCAGGATCGCCTTCTCGTTCTCCATCCCGGCGTAGCGGGAGAAGTCCAGCGGCTTGCCGAAGCGGATCACCACGGGATGGATGTTGGGGATGACCTTGCCGGGCGGCTGGGCCTCGAAGGTGCCGATCATCGCGCAGGGGATGACCGGAACCTGCGCCCTGAGCGCCATCACCGCGACGCCGACCTTGCCCTTGTAGAGACGGCCGTCGTGGGAGCGGGTGCCCTCCGGGTAGATGCCGAGCAGTTCGTCCTTGCTCAGCACGCCGAGCCCCTCGCGGATGGCGGCCTGACCCGCTTCCTTGCCGGAGCGGTCGACAGGGATCTGCCCGGCGCTGCGGAAGAAGAAGGCGGTCAGCCGGCCCTTGATGCCGGGGCCGGTGAAGTACTCGGCCTTCGCCAGGAAGGTGATGCGCCGCTTGAGCACCGCGGGCATCAGGAAGTGGTCGGAGAAGGACAGGTGGTTCCCGGCGACGATGGCCGCACCCGACTCCGGGATGTGCTCCAGGCCCTCTATTCGGGGCCGGAAGACCAGTCTCAGCAACGGCCCCAACAGCACGTATTTGAGCAGGTAGTAGAACAAGAGGGGGCGCTCCTCGGTCGGGCGGACGGCTCAACTCCGCGTTCTGGCTGGTCAACCGGCGTGAGGCGGGGCTGTCAGTGTAGGCGCAGGCGGCGACGCCCGGAACAGCACGAGGAGAGGTCTCACCGGACCTTGGCCTGTTCACAGCCGTACGATCACCAACGCCGTGTCGTCCGTGGCGCCGCCGGGCGGGAGCAGCTCCAGCAGGACCGCGTCGGCGAGGGTCTCGGGGTCGTCCTCGCGGTGCCGGGCGAGGGAGTCGGCGAGCCGGGCGAGCCCCGTGTCGATGTCCTCGCGGCGCCGCTCCACCAGGCCGTCGGTGTACAGCGCGAGGGTGGCGCCGCTGGTGAAGGTGGTCGCGGCCTGCGGCCGGGGCATCGGGTCGGGGCGGGCGTCGAGCGGCGGGTCGGTCGCCCTGTCCAGGTACTCCACCCGGCCGTCGGGGTGCACCAGCATCGGCGGCGGGTGCCCCGCGCTGCTGTAGGTGATGGTGCGGTGGTCGAGGTCGATGAAGGTGGTGACCGCCGTGGCCGACTCGGCACCGTCGACGACATGGGCGTACCGGCCCAGCACGTCCAGGGCCTGACCGGGCCCCGCGGCGACCCGGGAGGCGGCGCTCAGGGCGCTGCGCAACTGGCCCATCACCCCGGCGGCCGCGAGACCGTGGCCCACCACGTCACCGACCGAGACACCGACGCGGTGCCCGCCCACCAGGTCGACCAGGTCGTACCAGTCCCCGCACACGTGCAGCGCGCCGACCGCCGGCCGGTAGCGCACGGCGGCCCGGTGGTGCAGGGTCTGCCTGCCCGTGGGCAGCATGGCGTCCTGGAGGGCGAGGGCGACCTCGCGGTCACGGGCGTGGGCCTGCCGCAAGCGGTCGTTGACCTCCTGGAGCTCACGGGCGCGGGTGTAGAGCTCGGCCTCCAGGACGCTGTCCTGGCTGGTGCTCGGGCCGCCGCGGGCCCGGATCAGCTCGGTGACCTCCTCGACCCGGTGCACGAGCAGCCGGACCTTGCCGTCCGTGTCGAGCAGCGGCGCGTTGCAGGGGCTCCAGTAGCGCTCCTCCCACGCCCCCGGCCGGCCCGGCGCCTCGACGTCGTAGCGCTGCAGGGCCATGGAGTCGCGCTCCCCGGTCTCCAGCACCCGGCGCAGGGAGGTGGCCAGATTGTGCATGCCGGTCGACGCGGGTTCGTTCGGGTTGTCCGGGAAGACGTCGAAGAGATAGTGGCCCACGACCTGTTCGCGCCGACGCCCGGTCATGCGCAGGAACTCCTCGTTGACGTCCGCGTACACCAGGTCGGGCGTGAGCAGCGCGACCATGCCGGGCAGGGCCTGGAACACGGCTGGGTAGTCGATGGAGTCGGTGTCGCTGGGTATGTCGCTCATGGCTGCCGCCTCCCTGCCGGGACTGCCCTATTTTCCCACGGTATGGGTGGTCCGGCGGTCAGTCCGGCGGATCCGCGAGGGACTGCTCGGCCCAGATGATCTTTCCGTCGGGTACGAACCGGGTGCCCCAGCGCCGGGCGAACTGGGAGACCAGCAGCAGTCCCCGGCCGCCCTCGTCGGTGGTGCGCGGATGGCGCAGATGGGGCGCAGTGTCCCCGCTGTCGAACACCTCGCAGATCAGGGACCGCTCACGGATCAGCCGGAGCCGGATCGGGCCGACGGCGTACCGAATGGCGTTGGTGACGAGTTCGCTGACGACCAGCTCCGTGGTGAAGGCCAACTCCTCCAGGCCCCACTCCGTCAGCTGCCGGGACGCCGTCTTGCGGGCCTCGGCGACCCGGGCCGGGTCGACGGGCACGTCCCAGTCCGCGACCTGGTCGGGGCCCAGCAGCCGGGTGCGGGCCATGAGCAGGGCCACGTCGTCGTGCGGCCGGTCCGGGGCCAGGGCGTCGACGACGGAGCGGCAGCGCAGGTCGAGCGAGGGCGCGGGCCTCTCCAGGGCCTGGCGCAGCCGGTTGCGGCCCGCGTCCACGGCCCACTCCTCGCCGCGGGCGAGCAGCCCGTCGGTGTGCAGCGCCAGGGTGCTGCCCTCGGCCAGGGCCACCTCGACCGACTCGAAGGGCGGACCGCCGACGCCGAGCGAGGGCCCCTGCGGCAGGTCCACGAAGGCGACCGTGCCGTCGGGCAGGATCACGGCGGGCCCGGGATGGCCGGCTGCGGCCATCGTGCACTGCCCGTCGACCGGGTCGTAGATGACGTACACGCACCCGGAGCCCCGGGCGCTGTCGGTGTCCTCCGTCTCCGGCCCCGCCCCCTCCTCGCGCGCCGCCCGGGCGACCAGGTCGTCCAGATGGCCCAGCACCTCCTCGGGCGGCAGATCCAGCGCCGCCAGCGTCCGTACGGCGGTCCGCAGCCGGCCCATGGCCGCGGCGGCGCCGATGCCGTGCCCGGGCGCCTCGCCGACCACCAGGGCGACCCGGGCGCCGGAGAGCGGGATGAGGTCGTACCAGTCCCCGCCGAGGCCGGTCAGCTCGTCGGCGGGCCGGTAGCAGGCGGTCACCTCCACGGCGTCCTGCTCGGGCAGCCGGTGGGGGAGCAGACTGCGCTGCAGGACGAGCGCCGCCTCGCGTTCCCGTGTGTAGCGCCAGGCGTTGTCCACGCAGACGGCGGCCCTGGAGACGAGGTCCTCGGCGAGGTTCAGATCGTCCTCGTCGAAGGGTTCCTGGCGGCGCCTGCGGAAGAAGGTGGCGACGCCCAGGGTGACGCCCCGCGCGCGGATCGGCACGACCAGCACGCTGTGCAGGCCCAGCTCCAGGAAGGTCGCCCGGCGGTCGCCCGGTATGTCGGTCGCCCACTCCGCGGCCAGCGGGTCCAGTCGCTCCTCCCGCCAGGGCGTGCCCTCGACCAGACACCGCAGCGGGGGCGACCCGGGCCGGTAGGCGGCCACCTCGCCGATCTCGACGACGGCCTCGGGGACGCCCTCGTTCACCGACTGCTGCCCGGCCCGCAGCAGTGTCACGTCCGCGGTGGGTTCCGCTCCCCGCAGCACCGACTCCAGCAGGTCCACGGTGAGGTAGTCGGCGAGCGCCGGTACGGCCACGTCGGCCAGCTCCTGCGCGGTGCGCCGGATGTCCAGGCTGCGGCCGATGTACTCGCCGGCCCGGTCGAGCAGGGCGAGGCGCTGCCGGGCCCGGTGCCGCTCGGTGATGTCGACGACCGTGTAGTAGACGCCCATCGGGTGACCCCGGTCGTCGTCGATCCGGGTGAACGACATCGTGTGCGCGGTCTCGCGGTGCGGGGCGGAGCGCACCCGGCCGACGTGCTCGTACTCCACGATCGGCTCACCGGTCTCCAGCACGCGCCGCATCTGCGCCTCTATCGCCTCGGCGTCCAGACCCGGCTGGATCTCCGCGAACCGCAGCCCGAGGCGCCGCTGGGCCGGGGCGCTGCCGAACTGCTCCAGTGCCGGGTTGGACCACACACAGCGCAGGTCCGTGTCCACGACCGCGATGCCGATGGGTGACCGGGTGACCATCTGTTCCAGGACGCGGCGGCTCATGTCCCAGCCGGGTGCCTGTGCCATCTCGGAGAGCAGGACCAGCCAGCGTTCCGAGTGGTCTGAGTTGTCGGTGTTCTCGGCCACCGTGATCCGGACCATCACCGGGACCGGCCGGCCGTGTTTGTGCAGGGCGGTCAGCAGCCCCGCCCAGCTGCCGTCGGCCCGGCAGCGCTCAGTGATCTCCGGCAGTCGGCGGGCGTCCTCGGGGGCGAGAAGGGCCGCGACGCTCCGTCCCACGGCCTCGGCGGCGGGGTAGTCCAGCAGGCGCTCGGCGTCCCTGGTCCAGCCGGTCACCGTGCCGTGGGCGTCGAGCAGCAGGGGCGCGGCATCGGCCACGTCGAACCGATGCCGCGCGGTGTCGTGCTCCTCCTGAGCGCCCACGGCCGACCTCTCTGTCGCTGAGAGTGGTCTATCACCTCTTCGTCACATCTTCACCCGGTGTGGTGGAGTGCGCGGCCGGGGAGAAACGGGTGAACCTACCGCTTCAGTACCCCTTCCAGCACTCCCAGTGCCGATTGCAGTTCCTCCGCCGTGATCGTCAGCGGGGGTGCCAGGCGGATCGTCGAGCCGTGGGTGTCCTTGACCAGGACGCCCTCGTGCATCAGCAGCTTGCTCACCTCGCGGCCCGTGCCGAGGGACGGGTCGATGTCCACGCCGGCCCACAGACCCCGGGCGCGGAAGCCGACGACCCCCCTGCCGGCCAGGTCCGCCAGACCGTCCCGCAGGACCGCCCCCAGCTCGGCCGCCCGGCGCTGGAACTCGCCCGTCTCCAGGAGCTCGACCACCGCCGTGCCCACCGCCGCCGCCAGCGGGTTGCCGCCGAAGGTCGAGCCGTGTTCGCCGGGGCGCAGGACGCCGAGGACATCCCGGCGGGCGACCACCGCGGAGACCGGGACGATGCCGCCGCCCAGCGCCTTGCCCAGGAGCAGGACGTCCGGGACGACCCCCTCGTGCTCGACGGCGAGGGTGCGGCCCGTGCGGCCGAGGCCCGACTGGATCTCGTCCGCGATGAACAGGCACCCCTTGCGGCGGGTGAGCTCGCGGACGCCGGTCAGATAGCCGTCGTCCGGGATGACCACGCCCGCCTCGCCCTGGATGGGTTCCAGGAGCACCGCGGCCGTCGTCTCGTCGACCGCCTCCTCCAGTGCCGCGAGGTCGTTGTACGGCACGATCCGGAAGCCCGGGGTGAAGGGGCCGAAGCCCGCCCTCGCCGTCTCGTCGGTGGAGAACGACACGATCGTCGTCGTCCGGCCGTGGAAGTTCTCCGCCGCCACCACGATCGTCGCCCGGTCGGCCGGGACGCCCTTCACCTCGTACGCCCACTTGCGGGCCACCTTGATGCCGCTCTCCACCGCCTCCGCGCCGGTGTTCATCGGCAGCACCATGTCCAGGCCCGTCAGCTCGGCCAGGCACTCCGCGAACTCGGCGAGGCGGTCGTTGTGGAAAGCCCGGGAGGTCAGCGTCAGGCGGTCCAGCTGCCGGTGCGCGGCCTCGATCAGCGCCGGGTGGCGGTGGCCGAAGTTGAGGGCGGAGTACCCGGCCAGCATGTCGAGGTAGCGGCGGCCCTCCACGTCCTCGACCCAGCTGCCCTCGGCCCGGGCGACGACCACGGGCAGCGGGTGGTAGTTGTGCGCGAGGACCGGTTCCTCGGCGCTGATGAGATCGGCGGAGGAACGCGTGCCTACGGGTGCGGTCATGAGCGGATCTCCTGGGTGCAGCACTTGATGCCGCCGCCGGCCTTGTGGAGCTCGGAGAGGTCGACGGGGACGGGGACATAGCCGTGGTCGTCGAGGCGCAGGGCGAGAGCCTCGGCCTGCGGGGCGATGAAGACGTGCCGGCCGTCGGACACGGAGTTCAGGCCGAACGCCATCGCGTCGTCGCGGGTCGCGAGCACCGCGTCCGGGTACAGCTGGGCGAGTACCGCGCGACTGCCCGGCGAAAAGGCCTCCGGGTAATAGACGATGTTGTTGCCGCCCTCGGAGTCGTCGAGGACGAACAGCGCGGTGTCCAGGTGGTAGAAGTGCGGGTCCACCAGCGTCAGGCTGATCACCGGGTGCCCGAAGAACTCCTGGACCTCGCGGTGCGCCTCCCGGGTCGTGCGGAACCCGGTGCCGGCCAGCACGTACCGGCCCGTCCAGACGAGATCGCCCTCGCCCTCGCAGACCGACCCGGGGCGCCGGACCTCGTAGCCCGCCTTCTTGAACCACAGGTCGTAGTGCGTGGACTCGGGGCGCCGCTGCGGCGCGTGGAAGAGGGAGCCGAAGACGCGGCCGCCGACGACGACCGCCGAGTTCGCCGCGAAGACCATGTCCGGGAGACCGGCAACCGGCTCCACGGCGTCGACGCTGTGCCCGTGGTCCTCGTAGCTGCGGATCAACGTCCGCCACTGCTCCTGCGCGAGGTCCACGTCGACATGGGTGTCGGGATGCATCCAGGGATTGATCGCGTACTGCACGGCGAAGTGTCTGGGTTCACAGACGAGGAATCGCCGCCGGCGCGGCACACGGGGGTCGGACACAGAGGGGTTCCTCCGCTTCCTGCGGTGTCGACTGAGGGTTGACACCACGGTAGAAAACGGGCGGCAGGCCCGACAAGCAACAAGAATTGCGTGTCTGTGCAGGAACGCTGCGTGTTCTTCCGGTGAAACGCATGGTTGGTGCGTTTAGCGGCTACGCCTCCGGCGCAGGCTGGCTCGCCCCCGCCTCGGGGCTTTCCGGGATGAGGTGGGACAACACCATCACACTGATCGTCTTCCGGATGAACGGCTCCACCCGGATGCGCTCCAGCACCTCCTCGAAGTGCTCCACGTCCCGCGCCCGCACGTGCAGCAGCGCGTCCGCGCCCCCGGTCACCGTCATCGCCGCGGTGATCTCCGGATGGTTGCGCACCACCTCCGCGAGCCGCCGCGGCGGGGCCGCGCCCTCGCAGTACACCTCGACGTACGCCTCCGTACGCCAGCCCAGCGCCGACGGCTCCACCGTGGCCGTGAACCCGGTGATCACCCCGGTCTCCCGCAGCCGGTCCACGCGCCGCTTCACCGCCGTGGAGGACAGCCCGATCGCCGAACCGATCTCCGCGAAGGACGTCCGCGCGTTCGCCATCAGCGCGGTGATGATCTTCCGGTCCAGCTCGTCGAAGGCGACGGTCCTGCTGTTCATGTCGGCACTGTATCCAGCGGCGGCGCCCACACCTGTGCACGTGTCCAGTCGTACGAATTACTCCTACACTCCGGGTTCATGCTGCGCGCCCTGGCTGTCGACGACGAACGCCCCTCGCTGGAGGAACTGCTCTACCTGCTGAGCGCCGACCCCCGGATCGGCAGTGTGGAAGGGGCCGGTGACGCCACCGAGGCGCTGCGCCGCATCAACCGCGCGCTGGAGTCCGGGCCGGACGGGCCCGAGGCGATCGACGTCGTCTTCCTCGACATCAACATGCCGGGCCTCGACGGCCTCGACCTCGCCCGGCTGCTGACCGGCTTCGCCGAGCCGCCGCTGGTCGTCTTCGTCACCGCCCACGAGGACTTCGCCGTCCAGGCCTTCGACCTCAAGGCCGTCGACTACGTCCTCAAACCGGTCCGCAAGGAACGCCTCGCCGAAGCCGTCCGCCGCGCCGCCGAACGCCTCGACGCCGCGCCCCGCATCCCCGTGCACGAACCCGACCCCGACCACATACCCGTCGAACTGGGCGGCGTGACCCGCTTCGTCGCCGTCGACGACATCACCCACGTCGAGGCCCAGGGCGACTACGCCCGCCTGCACACCGACAAGGGCAGCCACCTCGTGCGGATCCCGCTGTCCACGCTGGAGGAACGCTGGCGCTCCCGCGGCTTCGTCCGCATCCACCGCCGCCATCTCGTCGCCCTGCGCCACGTCGGCGAACTCCGCCTGGACGCGGGCACGGTGAGCGTCCTCGTCGGCGGCGAGGAACTCCAGGTCAGCCGCCGGCACACGCGCGAACTGCGGGACCTGCTGATGAGGAGGCCGTAGCGATGCCCCAGGACCCCGTGGAGCGCCGGGTCGTCGTCACCGGGCCGCCACGCCGCGGCCGCCCGGCCTCCGGCTACTACCGGCCGCGCACCGAGATCGACGAACAGACCACCCTCGGCCACACCTACGTCCGCTCCCTGATGCGCACCCAACTGCGCGCCGCCCTCGCGGTGTTCGCCTTCCTCGGACTGCTCATCGGCCCGCTCCCGCTGCTCTTCGCGGCGATGCCGGACGCCCACCGCCTCGAATGGGCCGTCCTCGGCTTCGGCCTCTACGTCCCGATGGTCCTGCTGGCCCGCTGGTACGTGCGCCGCGCGGAGCGCAACGAACGGGACTTCGTGCGCCTGGTCGAGGACCGATGAACTCCAGCTACTCGGTACCGGCCGTCGCCCTGGTGGTGGTGGCGACCGTCCTCGTCGGCGCCTTCGGCCTGCGCATCTCCCGCACCACCTCCGACTTCTACGTCGCCTCCCGCACCGTCGGCCCCCGCCTCAACGCGGCCGCCATCAGCGGCGAGTACCTCTCCGCCGCGTCCTTCCTCGGCATCGCCGGCCTGGTCCTCGTCCAGGGCCCCGACATGCTCTGGTACCCGGTCGGCTACACGGCCGGCTATCTCGTCCTGCTCCTGTTCGTCGCCGCCCCGCTGCGCCGCTCCGGCGCCTACACGCTGCCCGACTTCGCCGAGGCCCGGCTCGCCTCGCAGGCCGTACGACGGCTCGCGGGCGCCTTCGTCGTCGGCGTCGGCTGGCTCTACCTGCTACCCCAACTCCAGGGCGCCGGGCTGACGTTGACCGTGCTCACCGGGGCACCCCAGTGGCTCGGCGGAGTGATCGTCGCGGCCGTCGTGGTCGCCACCGTCGCCGCGGGCGGCATGCGCAGCATCACCTTCGTCCAGGCCTTCCAGTACTGGCTCAAACTCACCGCCCTGCTCGTCCCCGCCCTCTTCCTCATCCTCGCCTGGCAGGGCGACGGCGCCCCCAGCCACGCCTTCGAGGAACCGGCGGCCTTCCGCGAACAACGGGTCGTCCGCGTCGACTCCACCCTCGACCTCACACTGGACAGCCCCCTGACCGTCATGGTCACCGGCACGGTCGACGGCCGCCCGCATGACGACCAGAGGCTCCGACTCCCCACCGGCACCCACCACGTCGAGCGGGGCACCCGCCTCACCTTCGCCAAGGGCACCACGGTCCCCACCGCCGACCGCGGCACCAGCGACGGCATGTCGACCTCCCTCGCCGCGGGCCGCGAGGACCGGCCCCTGTACGCCACGTACGGACTGATCCTCGCCACCTTCCTCGGCACCATGGGCCTGCCGCACGTCGTCGTCCGCTTCTACACCAGCCCGCACGGCGTCGCCGCCCGCCGCACCACGGTCGCCGTCCTCGGACTGATCGGCTGCTTCTACCTTCTGCCCCCGGTCTACGGCGCCCTGGGCCGCCTGTACGCCCCCGAACTCACCCTCACCGGCGACGCCGACGCGGCCGTCCTGCTGCTTCCCGAGCGGATGATCGGCGGCCTCGGCGGCGACCTGCTGGGCGCCCTGGTGGCGGGCGGCGCCTTCGCCGCGTTCCTGTCGACGGCCTCCGGACTCACCATGGCGGTGGCCGGCGTGCTCACCCAGGACGTCCTGCCCTCACGCGGCGTACGGCACTTCCGGCTCGGCACCGTCCTCGCGATGTGCGTGCCGCTCGCGGCGAGCGTCCTGGTCGGCGGGCTGCCCGTCGCCGACGCGGTCGGGCTCGCCTTCGCCGTCTCCGCGTCCTCCTTCTGCCCGCTGCTCGTGCTCGGCATCTGGTGGCGGCGGCTGACCCCGCCCGGCGCCGCCGCGGGCATGCTGGTCGGCGGCGGCTCCGCCTTCCTCGCCGTGGCCGCGACCATGGCCGGCTTCCCGGCCGGCGGCCCGCTGCACGCCCTGCTCGCCTGGCCCGCGCTCTGGTCGGTGCCGCTCGGCTTCCTCACCATGGTGCTGGTGTCCCTGGCAACCGCGGGCCGGGTACCGGCCGGCACGGCGGCGATCCTGGCCCGCTTCCACCTGCCGGAGGAACTGCGGGCGGAGGCAAAGGCATGAGGCTGGTGAAGACATGAGCGGATTCCTGGCCGGGCTGTGCGTGGCGATCCTCCCGCTGCTGGCCGCCGGCTTCTGGCTCGGCCGGCGCACGGCCCGCCCGCAGAACCTGGGCGGCCTCGGCACCCCCGTCGAACACGCCACCTTCGAGACCCTGCACACCGCCTCCCTGGCCGCGCCCCCGCTCCGGGCGGGCCTCACGGAGGAGACCGCCCGCAAGTCGGCCCGCAGACTGCGCTCACTGCTCGGTACGGACGCGCTGTGCCTCACCGACCAGAAACAGGTCCTGGTCTGGGACGGCGTGGGCGGCCACCACCGCACCGAGATCATGGAACGCCTCGCCGGCCCGCTGGAGACCGGCCGCGGTGAGGCCTTCCCGCTCACCTGCGACACACCCGACTGCCCGGTCCGCTGGGCGGTCGTCGCCCCGCTCACCGTCGACGACCGCGTCCACGGCACCCTGGTCGCCTGCGCGCCCCGTGAGTCGGCCGTCCTGGTCCGCGCGGCCGGAGAGGTCGCCCGGTGGGTGAGCGTCCAACTGGAGTTGGCGGACCTGGACCAGTCCCGCACCCGGCTGATCGAGGCCGAGATCAAGGCACTTCGGGCCCAGATCTCCCCGCACTTCATCTTCAACTCGCTGGCGGTGATCGCCTCGTTCGTCCGCACCGACCCCGAGCGCGCCCGCGAACTGCTCCTCGAATTCGCCGACTTCACCCGCTACTCGTTCCGCAGGCACGGCGACTTCACCACCCTCGCCGACGAACTCCACGCCATCGACCACTACTTGGCGCTCGTCAGGGCACGCTTCGGCGACCGCCTCTCCGTCACCCTGCAGATCGCCCCGGAGGTACTGCCGGTCACTCTGCCGTTCCTGTGCCTGCAGCCGCTCGTCGAGAACGCCATCAAGCACGGCCTGGAGGGCAAGACCGACAAGTGCCGGCTCCAGATCACCGCGCAGGACACCGGCGCCGAGGCCCTGGTCGTCATCGAGGACGACGGCGCCGGAATGGACCCGGCCCTGCTCCGCCGTATCCTCGCCGGCGAGGTCAGCCCCTCGGGCGGCATCGGCCTGTCCAACGTCGACGACCGGCTCCGCCAGGTGTACGGCGACTCCTACGGCCTCGTCATCGAGACGGCCGTCGGCGCGGGCATGAAGATCACCGCCCGGCTGCCCAAGTACCAGCCGGGCGTGCACTCGGCGGGCCGTCTCACCGACGGCTGAAGGTCAGGGGCTGCTGGTGGCCACCATGCCGAGGGTGATCAGGCCCAGCACGACCCAGCCGAACCACAGCCAGCCGTTGCTGCCGAGCGCCACCGTGTAGGCGGTCACCGCCACGAGACCGCCGACGGTGAGCACCCCCATCGTCCGGGTCGAGCCATCCGTGGAACCGCTACCGGGCATCGCGACACCCTCCTCAGGATTCGTCCCCCTCCATGGTGCCCCCGTTCTGCCTGCGCACAGTGCAGACGACGAAATGTGTGCCGTTCTTCCAAGGGCCCTCGCTGGTCCAGGAGCCCGCCGTGTACACGGACGGATCGAAGCCGTAGTCGGCCGGCGGCACGTCACGCGCGCACGCCGTGTCCGACTCGGTCCGCGCCTCGGACAGCGTGACGTCGACGGCCAGTCGGGTGAATCCGAGCACTTCCTCGTCGTGGGAGCCCCCGCAGGAGACCAGCCGGGCGTCCCGGTTGGTGCGTACGTCCAGGCAGTCCCGCCGTTGCATGGTCGCCGTGTCCGTGAACCCCGAGCCCGGCCTGCGACGGGTGCCGATCGGCCCGTACACCGGCCCGTTCCCGCCCAGCACCAGACACGCGGTACGCCGTCCCGCGGCCTCGAACCCCCCGTCGGCCGGTACGACGGCCTGGCTGCGGACGTCCGCGAGCCGCTCCCGCACCTCCCGCGTCCGCTCCTCGCACTTCGCCGGCCCCGTCCGCCGCGCCTCGTCGGCCGAGTCGGCCGCGGCGAACGCCACCACCTGGCCGTCCGGGGCCGTGCCGCAGGTGGGGTCCAGCCGCAGCCGGGGTGCCCCCCCGGAACCGCTTCGACCCCGGCCAGTCGGCGATCACACAGTCGCTGTCCCGCAGCGGCTTCGCCAGCCCGACCGTCTCGCCGTACGGCTGCCGCGAGCCCTGGTGACCGCCCTCGCCGTCCGGGGACCGGTCGGCCATGGCGTACCACACACCGCCCAGGGCCAGCAGCAGCCCGAGACCACCGGCGAGGACAGCCCGCAGGGCGTGCGAGCGCTCCCGTCGCCTGCGGCCGCCCGGAGGCGGCCGGTGTCCGTTCGGAGGCGGCCCGGGCGGCGGCACCCGCGCCTCCGCCCAGGGTGGCTGGGCACCGAGGTCGGTCTGCGTCCGGACGTACGGCTCGGGCTGCGGTGTCACGATCCGCGACAGCGCGGCCTCCGCCTGCGCCGCCGACAGCCGCCGCCCGGGGTCCTTCGCGAGCAGCGCCTGCAGTACGGGACCCAGCGCACCGGCGCGCACCGCGGGCCGCGGCTCCTCCATGACCACCGCGGTCACCTCGGCCAGATGCGAGTCCCGCTCGAAGGGACCCACGCCCTCCACCGCGTGGTAGAGCGTGCAGCCCAGTGAGAACAGGTCGGCGGCCGGGGTGGGCGTGCCGCCCGTGGCCCGCTCCGGCGCCAGATAGCCCGCCGTGCCCACCAGCACCGACGCCAGCGTGTACCGGGTCTCCCCGGCGTCCGGCTGCAGGGAGATGCCGTAGTCCGTGAGCAGGACGCGTCCGTACGGCGATCCCGCGCGGTCCGGCGCCAGCAGGATGTTCGCCGGCTTCACGTCCCGGTGCAGCACGCCCCGTTGGTGCCCCGCGGTCAGCGCGTCCAGCACGGCGAGGCCGACGCGGGCGCACTCCGCCGGGGCGAGCGGTCCCCCGGAGTCGACCAGGTCACGCAGGTCCACCGCGTCCGCCACGTACTCCATGACGATCCAGGGCAGCCCCTCGTGCTCCAGCACGTCGTGCACGGTCACCACGTGCGGGTGGCCGCGCAGCCCCGCCGCGTGCCGGGCCTCCGCGCGGGCCCGCGCCACCCGGGCCTCCCGCTCGCCCGCCTCCAGCGGGTCCCGGAACACGATCTCCTTGAGCGCGACCTCGCAGGCGAGCCTCTGGTCGTGGGCGAGCCACACATGGCCCATGCCACCGCTGCCGAGCGGGTTCAGCAGCAGATACCGGCCGGCGATGACCCGGCCCACTCCCGACGTCGGTGATCCTGAAGGCATCCGGTGACTCCCCGGTTCTGCGGGACGCTACGTGGCGACGGCGGTGCTGGGTCCGTCATCGGCGGGCTCACTGGAGGCGGGCCCGCTCGGTGCCGACTGACTGGTGGCCGGCCCCGATGTCGCGGGCGCACTGGTCGTCGACGGAGGCGGCGGTGGCGGCGGAGGGGGCGCGCTGCTGGTGACCGGGGCGCCGGTCGAGGGCGAGCCGGTCAAGGGCGGTGGGCTCGGCCGCCTGCTCGACTTCTCGGGCGACGGCGAGCCGGGAGCCGTACTCGACGACGGCGGTGACGACCGCGGTGGTGAGGAGGAGGACGCCCCGGGCCGGCCGCTGGACGAACCCGACGACGGTGGTGTGCTCGTGGGCGGAGTCCTCGGCCCGGAGGACGTCGGCGGGGGAGTGGTCGTGGGTGTCGTGGGTCCGCTCGTCCCGTCGAACCCACTCGTGCCGCCCCCGGCCACGGACAGCATCACGTACCGCCCGAACGGCAGCTCCGTCCCCGCGGGCGGATCGGTCGCCGTGACCTTCGCTCCCTCGGGCGGCGCCCCCTGCCCGGCGTACCCGGCCGCCAGCCCGACGCGGATCAGCTCCAGACGGGCCTGGGCGAAGTTCCTCCCGGCGAGGTGCGGCACCGTGCGCCGCTTCTCGGCGTTGAAGGCGGTGTCCCTCTCACCGGTGGTGCCGACCGGACGGTCGATGCCGCGGGCGGGTTCCTGGACGTCCACGAGAGCGACCCGTGCCAGTTTCCGCGGCGCGGGCTTCACGGCCACCACCGAATCGCGCTCGTATCCCGCCCACTTCTTGTTGCCGTCCTCGAACTGGACGGAAATCCGGCCGGTGTCACTCTCGAAGGGCCGCAGTGGATTTCCACACGAGCACTTCACAGCCGGAAGCCCGTGTTCATCGACGAGAATCGCGATTCCCGCCTGGAGCAAGGAGTTGTACGGGACGGCCTTTTCCTTCTTGTAGTCGTGGTTCTTGACGAGAGTGTCGTGACGCAACAGAACCGGTGTGAGCCGATCCAGATATTCCGGTATCCCGTCCGTGCCGATGTCGACGTCACAGATGGTCGGTTGTTTGCTGCCGCCGTACAGGCCGGGCGTGTCCCCCTGCTGGAGACTTCCCTGGACGGGCTGCGACCGTACGGTCGCAGCGTCCTTGCCCAGTCCGCTGTTCCCCTCGAAGAACGGCGCGAGAGAGGGCACACCTACGGCGGCCGCCTTGACCACTGTCAGTGGATTTCCCTTGTCGCAGCCGCTCAGCAGCAGCAAGGAAATCGCCGGCAAGGCGATCCTGTGCATAAATGCGCGAAGTGTCATGACCGCTCCCCCCGGCGGTTCCCCCCAACGCGCTTCATGCTACTGAATGCTCCGGAAAGGCGAAGCCCTTCAGTGCTCGCGGGTGCTCAATGAGGCCAAATACGCGTTGTATGCCTCGAGTTCCTTGTCGCCGTCCCGGTCGGCGGCCCGGTCCGACCGTTTGGCCTGCCGCTGTTCGGAGCCGTACCACTGGAACAGCAGGGCGATCAGTACGAGTACGGAGGGAATCTCACTGAACGCCCAGGCGATACCGCCGGCGTAGTTCTGGTCGGAGAGCGCGTCGATGCCGAGCGAGGCGGGCGGGTTCTTGAACGTCTCCACCATGGGCTCGGACGCCATCATCAGCGCGATGCCGAAGAACGCGTGGAACGGCATCCCCGCGAACAGCTCCAGCATCCGCATCAGATACCCCGGCCGCTGCGGCCCCGGGTCCACGCCGATGATCGGCCAGAAGAAGACGACACCGACGGCGAGGAAGTGCACCATCATCGCGACGTGCCCGGTCTTCGACCCCATCAGGAAGTCGAAGATCGGCGTGAAATAGAGGCCGTACAGACTCGCGATGAACAGCGGGATGGTGAACGCCGGGTGCGTGATGATCCGCATGTACCGGCTGTGCAGCAGCGCGAGCAGCAGCTCACGGGGCCCCTTGTGCCCCCTGCCCGCGACGGGCAGTGCCCGCAGGGCCAGGGTGACCGGGGCGCCGAGCAGGATGAGGATCGGCGACAGCATGCTGATCACCATGTGCTGCACCATGTGCACGCTGAACATGACCATCCCGTAGTCGTTCAGCTCGGTGCACATCATCACCCCGATGGTGAGCACACCGACCACATAGGAAACGGTCCGCCCCACGGACCACGCGTCGCCCCGCCGGCGCAGCCGCACGACTCCCCACGCGTACAGGCCGAGCGCGAGGAGGCAGGCGACGAGGAAGAAGGGGTCGGCCGACCACTGAAGCCCTCGTCCCAGCGTGAACGGCGGCAGGTCGTGCGTCATGCCGTGCCCGCTGTGGTCCATCGCGGCGGCTCCTGATTCGTGGGGGTTGTGCAAGTCTGTCCGCACCCAGACTAAGACTGGCCCCGGTCGCCTCCGGGACCGGGGCCCACCACCGTGCTGCGGCCTACAGCACGCACTCCGCCTCGGCGTACCGGTCCTCCGGCACCGTCTTCAACGTCTCGACCGCCTCCGCGAGCGACACCATCACGATGTCGGTCCCCCGTAGAGCGGTCATGTGACCGAACTCCCCGCGGTGCACGGCCTCCACCGCGTGCCAGCCGAACCGGGTGGCCAGCACCCTGTCGTACGCGGTCGGCGTGCCGCCGCGCTGCACATGCCCGAGGATGACCGGCCGGGCTTCCTTCCCCAGCCGCTCCTCCAGCTCGATCGACAGCTGGCGGGCGATCCCGGCGAAGCGCTCGTGCCCGTAGATGTCCTTGGCGCCCTCGTCGAAGGCCATGGAGCCGGGCGCCGGCTTGGCGCCCTCCGCGGCGACGACGATCGCGAACCGCTTCCCGGCCTCGAACCGCTCGCCGACCCGCCGGGCCAGCTCCTCGATGTCGAAGGGACGCTCCGGTACGACGATGGCGTGCGCGCCGGCCGCCATCCCGGAGTGCAGCGCTATCCAGCCGGTGTGCCGCCCCATGACCTCGACGACGAGCACCCGCTGGTGGGACTCGGCGGTGGTCTTCAGCCGGTCGAGCGCCTCGGTCGCGACACCGACGGCCGTGTCGAACCCGAAGGTGACGTCCGTGACCGCGATGTCGTTGTCGATCGTCTTGGGCACGCCCACGATCGGCAGCCCGGCGTCCGACATCAGCCGGGCCGCCTTGAGCGTGCCCTCACCGCCGATGGGAATGATCGCGTCGAGCCCGAGCTCCTCGACATGCCCCCTGGCCCGCTCCACGCCGTCCCGCAGATGCGAGGGCTGGACGCGGGAGGAGCCGAGGATCGTGCCGCCGCGGGCCAGGATGCCGCCCACCGCGTCGAGGTCGAGCTTGAGGTAGTCGCACTCCAGGAGGCCCTTCCAGCCGTCCCGGAAGCCGATGACCTCGTCGCCGTGGTCGGCGACGGCACGGTGCACGACGGACCGGATGACGGCGTTCAGGCCGGGGCAGTCGCCGCCGGACGTGAGGACACCAATGCGCATAGCCGCAGGAACCTTCTCAGCGAGGGGACGTGGCACGGGTCCGGACCACGCTGTCCGGCTCGAACCCCGCCACCCTAGCGGCAGGAGGGGGCGGGGCCGAAGAACGCGTCCGCCTGCTGGACGGCCCCGCTCACCTGTGCGGACTCGTCGTCAGACGGGCTGGTGACAAACGCCTGGAACCCAGGTGAACTTCCTCTCAGGCGGGCTGTTGAGCGGCCGTGATGCGTTCGTTGCGCAGGGCCTCGTACCAGCGGTCGTCGGTCGGCGGCAGCGCGTTCACGTCGAGGGCCAGCTTCAGCAGCAGGTCGGCGATGAGCGGGTTGCGCGCGAGGACGGGTCCGTGCATGTACGTACCGAAGACCGTGTCGTTGTACGCCCCCTCCGTACCGTCCCCGGTGCCGTTGCCCTTGCCCAGCTTGACGTTGGCGAACGGACGGGCGGTGGGGCCGAGGTGGGTGACGCCCTGGTGGTTCTCGAAGCCGGTCAACGGGGGCAGGCCGAGGCGCGGGTCGATGTCGGCGAGCACGTCACCGACGCAGCGCTCGCCCTCACCGCGCACCGAGACCACGTCGAGCAGGCCGAGGCCGGGCTCGCGCTGGCCGAGGTCGTTGATGAACTCGTGGCCGAGGATCTGGTAGCCGGCGCACACCGAGAAGACGATCGCCCCGTTGCCGACGGCCCGGTGCAGACCGCCGTCCCGGCGCAGCCGCTCGGCCGCCAGCCGCTGGGGTCGGTCCTCGCCGCCGCCGATCAGGTAGATGTCGCCGGAGGTCGGGATGGGCTGGTCGCTGCGCACGTCCAGACGGGCCACGTCGAGGCCCCGCTGACGGGCCCGGCGCTCGATGACGAGGGCGTTGCCCTGGTCGCCGTACGTGCTGAGCAGGTCGGGGTAGATCCAGACGATCCGCAGTTGGTTGTCGCTCACAAAAGTCCCCTGAGTCAGTTGCCGACGCGGCGGCGCAGGTCCTGGAAGGCGGTGTAGTTCGCGATGACCTCGATGCGGCCCGGCGGGCTCATCGACACGGCCTGGTCGAGGTTGTCGCAGACCTGGAAGTTCTGGTTCGCGACCTCCAGGCGCACCGCGAGATCCAGCTTCCGGTCGCCGATCACGCAGATCGGGTGGCCGGTGAGCCGGGTGTAGTCGACGTCCCACAGCCAGGAGGTGTCGGTGCCGTCGGCGCCGCGGGCGTTGACGGAGAGGATCACCGGGGTGGGCGGCGGGTCGATCAGGCTGAACGTCTCGAGCCAGCCGGCCGGGTTCTTCGCGAGCAGCAGCCGCAGGTCGCGCTGCTGGAACTGGACCACGTCGTAGCGGCCGGCCACCGCCTGCACCTGGTACATGCGTTCCAGGGCGACCTGCGGCGGCACACCGAAGACGGCGGCGACGGCCGCGGAGGAGGCGGCGTTGGCCTTGTTGGCGCGGCCGGGCAGCTGGAGGTGGATCGGCCAGGCGGAGCCGTGCGGGTCGAGCACATGGTCACCGGACAGGGCCCAACTGGGCGTCGGCCGCCGGAACCCGCACTCGCCGCAGAACCAGTCGTCGCCCGGCCGCTGCATCACGCCACCGCAGGACGGGCAGGACCAGGCGTCGTCCTTCCACATCTGCCCGGCGGCGACCCAGATGACGTTGGGGGAGGAGGAGGCCGCCCATACGACGAGCGGGTCGTCGGCGTTGGCGACGACGACGGCCTTCGAACCCGCGAGGCCCTCGCGCCAGTTCTCGGCGAGCATGCGGGTCTCGGCGGCGCGGTCGAGCTGGTCGCGGGAGAGGTTCAGCAGGGCGATGCACTTGGGGTCGGTGTCCCGGGCCACGCCCGCGAGGTACTTCTCGTCGACCTCGATGACGCCGTACCGGGCGTCCGAGCCGCCGGCGAGCGCCGAGGTGATGCCGGCGGGCATGTTGGCGCCGAGGGCGTTGGAGACGACGGGCCCGGCGGCGCCCAGAGCCTCCGCGATCAGACGAGTCGTGGTCGTCTTTCCGTTGGTCGCCGAGACGAGGACGACGTCCAGGTGCTGGGCGAGCCGGGCAAGGAGGTCGGGGTCGAGTTTGAGGGCCACCTTGCCGCCGATGACCGAACCGCTGCCGCGACCCGCGGCCCGGGATGCCGCCGCGACGGCCTTGCCCGCCGTCACGGCCAGCTTGGCCCGCGGCGAGAGCGGGTCCGAGTTGCCTGTCATCAGATCTCGATCCTCCTTGCGTACGCGCCGCGCCTCAGCCTCCGGCCACGTGGTGTGGACCTCAGCCTATTCGAGATCCGTAGGCACTCCCGAATCGCCGTACCCTTGCGGCCATGCGAAACGGCTCCATTCCGGGCACGCGGGGACGCGTCCGCGCGGTCACCCTGCTCGGCACCCCGGTGTTGCACACACCCTGCGAGGACGTCACGGACTTCGGCCCCGAACTGGCGACGCTGGTGGAGGACTTGTTCGCGACGATGTACGCGGCCGAGGGCGTGGGCCTCGCCGCCAACCAGATCGGGGTGCCGTTGCGCGTCTTCGTCTACGACTGCCCGGACGACGAGGAGATCCGCCACCTGGGACATGTGGTGAACCCACGCCTGGTTGAGACGGACGGTGTGGTGCTGAGGGGGCCCGAGGGGTGTCTGTCGTTGCCTGGCCTGGAGGCGGGAACAGAGCGTCACGATCACGCTGTCGTGGAGGGTTTCACGATGAGGGGCGAGCCCGTGACGATCGACGGCACGGGCTTCTTCGCAAGGTGCCTACAGCACGAGATGGACCACTTGGAGGGCCGGGTCTATGCGGACCACTTGACGGGCCGGCGTCATCGCAGACTGATGCGACAAGTGACCAGATCCTCTTGGCACAGGCCCAGCTGACCCACCCAGGGGCGCGGGGCTGTATCAATCTGCGGCTCCGCCGCGTTGGCGCGACCAGCCCCCGGCGGGCCGCACCAAACATGCGACCGTCAGAACCCCGGCCCCCCCACCTTGTCCCCCGCCCCAGCCAGCCGCCCCCACAACAGATCCGCCAGACTCCGCACCAATTCCGCCCGCGGGCAGGGCCGTTCACCCAGCCACCAGTCACCCGCCGCATACATCATCCCGACGATCCCGTGCCCCCACACCCGGGCCAGCAGCTGACTCCCGGGCCCGAGATCGAGCCGGTCCTCGATGACCTGCCCCAACTCTTCACCCATCCTCCGCAGCAGGGGCGCGGAATGCTGACCGACGTCGAACCCCTGGTCCCCGGTCTGGCCCCCCTCGGCGGGGTGCATCAGGAACCGGTACACCTGGGGCCGGGCCTCGATCGCGGCCAGGTACGTGTCCAGCGTGGCCTCGACCCGCTCACGCCGCTCCGCCGGAGCGTCCAGCGCCGCCCGCAGCGAGTCCAGCAGGGCGTCGGTGTGCCGCTTGGCAAGCGCAGCGTAAAGTCCTCCCTTGTCGCCGAAGTGCCGATACAGAATCGGCTTGGTGATGCCGGCTTCCGCGGCGATGGCGTTCATGGAGGCATGCGGGCCGTCGCGCAGCACCACTCTGTCCGCGGCCTCCAGCAGCTCGCGCCGACGGCGGTCGGCGGACCGCTGCTGATCGGTCCGCTGTGTGGTGTCCATGAGCTCTCCCCACCCGTACTGAATCGGTAACGCCTGCGCAAAGTAACACTCGACCGGTGCTCGGCATCGAACAGGTTGCTGACTGGTCATGGGGAGTTGACTTTTACTACCCGTGGGTAACAGACTCGGGTTACCGCAAGTAACATGCACGTGCGTCGCCGCTGGAGGGGACATGGCCGAGTTCACCATGGAGCTCAACGACGAACAGAAGGAGGTCCGGGACTGGCTGCACGGCTTCGCCGCCGATGTCATCCGCCCCGCGGCCGCCGAATGGGACGAGCGTGAGGAGACTCCCTGGCCGGTCATCCAGGAGGCCGCGAAGGTGGGCATCTACTCCCTCGACTTCTACGCCCAGCAGTACTTCGACCCCACCGGGCTCGGTATCCCGATGGCGATGGAGGAGCTGTTCTGGGGCGACGCGGGCATCGCCCTGTCGATCGTGGGCACCGGTCTCGCCGCGGTCGGCGTCCTCGCCAACGGCACCGAGGAGCAGATCGGCACCTGGATCCCCCAGATGTACGGCGACGCGAACGACGTCAAGGTTGCCGCGTTCTGCTCGTCCGAGCCGGACGCCGGTTCCGACGTGGCCTCCATGCGCACGCGTGCCGTGTACGACGAGGCCAAGGACGAGTGGGTGCTCAACGGCACGAAGACCTGGGCGACCAACGGCGGTATCGCCAACGTCCACGTCGTCGTCGCGGTCGTCGACCCGGAGCTCGGCTCCAAGGGCCACGCCTCCTTCATCGTGCCGCCGAACACGCCGGGCCTGTCCCAGGGCCAGAAGTTCAAGAAGCACGGCATCCGCGCCTCGCACACCGCCGAGGTCGTGCTGGACAACGTCCGGGTGCCCGGCTCCTGCCTCCTCGGCGGCAAGGAGAAGCTCGACCAGCGCCTCGCCCGGGCCCGGGAGCGGGCGAAGAGCGGCGGCGAGCGCGTGAAGAACGCGGCGATGGCCACGTTCGAGGCGTCCCGTCCAGCCGTCGGCGCCATGGCCGTGGGCACCGCACGGGCCGCGTACGAGGTCGCCCTCGACTACGCCAAGACGCGTGAGCAGTTCGGTCGGCCGATCATCGACAACCAGGGCGTGGCCTTCCAGCTCGCCGACATGCGCACCTCCATCGACGCGGCCCGGCTCCTGGTCTGGCGTGCCTCCTGGATGGCGATCAACGGCAAGCAGTTCACCGCCGCCGAGGGCTCGATGTCGAAGCTCTTCGCCAGCGAGACGGCGAAGAAGGTCACGGCGCAGGCGGTCCAGATCCTCGGCGGCAACGGCTACACCCGGGAGTACCCGGTGGAGCGCATGCACCGCGACGCCGCTATCTACACGATCTTCGAGGGCACGAGCGAGATCCAGCGCCTGGTCATCGCCCGGACCCTGTCCGGCATGTCCATCCGCTGACGGCGCTGGGCCGGGGCCTGTGCGCCCCGGCCGCAGTGCGGGCCGAAGCCGAGCCGACAGCTCCTACGGCGCCCCGCCGCTGCTGTGCGCGATGCAGGCCACGTCGATCCGGTCGGCGAGCTTCGCGAGTTCGATCGTCAGGGCGGCGACCGTGTCCTCGTCGAGCCCGTCGGCGCCGGCCTCGACCAGGTGCAGCCACCGCCCGCCGAGACTGCGGAGCAGCTTGCTCACATCGGCCGCGGCCACCTGCAGGGTCCCGCGGTCGTCGACGATCAGAGGCAGAGTCACTTCGCGGTTCACACCGGGGATGGTAACCGCGCAAGTGTCACGCTCCGTGCCAAACCGTCGTGATGTTGCAGAACTCCCTGATTCCGTGCCCGGACAGCTCACGCCCGTACCCGGACCGCTTCACCCCGCCGAACGGGAACGCCGGATGCGAGGCGGTCATCCCGTTGACGAAGACGCCGCCGGCCTCCAGGTCCCGTACGAACCGGTCGACCTCGGCCTCGTCCCGGGTCCAGACGTTGGAACTCAGCCCGAACGTCGAGTCGTTGGCGATCAGCACCGCCTCGTCGAGGTCGGCCGCCCGGTACAGCGTGGCCACCGGGCCGAAGGTCTCCTCGCGGTGGATGCGCATCTCGCGGCTCACGTCGGCGACGACGGTCGGCGGGTAGTACCAGCCGGGCCCCTCGGGCCGTTCCCCGCCGCACAGCACACTCGCCCCACTGCGCCTGGCGTCGTCGACGAGTTCCTCCAGATCGGTCCGTCCCTGCTCGCTGGAGAGCGGCCCGACCTCGGTGTCCTCTTCCAGCGGGTCGCCGACCTTGAGGGCCTTCATGCCCTCGACGAACCGCTCGGCGAACCGGTCGTAGACGTCCGTGTGCACGATGAACCGCTTGGCGGCGATACAGGACTGCCCGTTGTTCTGCACACGCGCGGTCACCGCGATCTCGGCGGCCCGGTCGACGTCCGCCGACGGCATCACGATGTACGGGTCGCTGCCGCCCAGCTCCAGCACGGTCTTCTTCACCATGTCCCCGGCGGTGGAGGCGACCGCCCGGCCCGCGGGCTCGCTCCCGGTGAGCGTGGCCGCCTTGACGCGTTCGTCGCGCAGGATGTCGTCGATGGCCCCGGACCCGACGAGCAGTGTCTGGAAACAGCCCTCCGGGAAGCCCGCCTGATGGAAGAGGTCCTCCAGGAACAGGGCGGTCTGCGGCACGTTCGAGGCGTGCTTGAGCAGGCCGACGTTGCCCGCCATCAGCGCGGGCGCGGCGAAGCGGATCACCTGCCACAGCGGGAAGTTCCACGGCATCACCGCGAGCACGGGCCCGAGCGGCCGGTAGCGGACCAGGGCGCGGGAGGCGCCGGAGTCCTTGACGTCGTACGCGGCGGGCTCCTCGTCGGCCAGCAGCGACTGAGCGTGCTCGGCGTACCAGCGCATCGCCTTGGCGCACTTGGCGGCCTCCGCGCGGGCCTGCTTGACCGGCTTGCCCATCTCGGTGGTCATGACCCGGGCGATGTCCTGCGTGGCGTCGTCGAGGAGCTCGGCGGCCCGGTTCAGCAGACCGGCACGCTCGGCGAAGGACGTGGTGCGATAGGTGCGGAACGTGGCCTGGGCGAGCTGGAGCCTGCGCTCGATCTCCTCCTCGCCCATGGCCTCGTACGTCTTGAGCGTCTCGCCGTTCGCCGGGTTCACCGTCGCGATGGGCATGACCGACCTCCTGAAGAGCTGACTGTGCTTCGACCTTCCCGCGCGGCGGGGGCGACCGCAACGCGTGGACGTCAGGCCGAGTGCTCAGCCAGCCGGTCGAGAAACGCGGCCTGCGCCTTCACGATCACCTCCCGGGCCCGGTCGAGCCCGAACCACTCCACCCGGTCCAGCTCCGGGAACTCCTGTGTCCGCCCGGATTTCGGCGGCCACTCCATGGCGAACACCCCCGGCACCATGGTCGCCGGATCGAGGTCCGCCTCGATCGCCCACGCCGTGACGACCTTCCCGTTCGTCTGCCGGACCTCTCCCAGGGGTACGGCCTCCCCGTCGGGCGGCGGCAGCCCGAGCTCCTCCTGGAACTCGCGGCGGGCCGCGTCCCAGGCCGACTCCGAGTCCGGCTCGTACTCGCCCTTCGGGACCGTCCACGCCCCGGAGTCCCGCCGGGCGAAGAACGGGCCGCCCATATGGCCCAGCAACACCTCCAGGCCGTCGCCGGTGTGCCGGAACAACAGCAGGCCCGCGCTCGTCCTCACGGCCTCACCTCGGGGTGGGCGGCCAGCAGCGTCTCCACCGTGTCGGCGTCCTCGGGCCGTTTGTCCTCGCGGTAGCGGACCACACGGGCGAAGCGGAGGGTGACGCCGGCCGGGTAGCGGGTCGACCGCTGAAGGCCGTCGTAGGCGATCTCGACGACGAGCTCGGGTCGTACGGTCACCACGTAACCGCTGCTGTCGACGGCCAGCTCCTGGAGCCGCTCGGTCTGCCAGGTGAGCATCGCGTCGGTCATGCCCTTGAAGGTCTTGCCGAGCATGGCGAAGCCGCCGTCGGCCGTGCGGGCGCCGAGGTGCAGGTTGGAGAGCTTGCCGGTACGGCGGCCGTGGCCCCACTCGGCGGCCAGCACCACCAGGTCCAGGGTGTGCACGGGCTTGACCTTCAGCCAGGACGCGCCGCGCCGGCCCGCGCTGTAGGGGGCGTCCAGGGACTTCACGACGACGCCCTCGTGGCCGCGCTTCAGGGTCTCGGCGAGGAACTCCTCGGCCGCCGGGATGTCCTGCGGTCCTGACACCAGGGTGCGCCGCACCCGCATCGGCTCGGGCACCAGCCGGGCCAGCTCCGCGTGCCGTTCGGCGAAGGGCAGGTCGAGGAGGTCGCGGTCGTCGACGGACAGGGCGTCGAAGAAGACGGGGGAGACGGGGACCGCCTCGGCGGCCGTCGTCACGTCCACGCGGGAGCCGACCCGGCCCGCGGTCTCCTGGAAGGAACGCGGCCGCCCGTCCTCGTCGAAGGCGATCACCTCACCGTCCAGGATGAACCGATCACCCCGCAACTCCCGTGCGGCAGCCGTCAGTTCGGGCAGCCGGTCGGTGATGTCGTCGAGGGTGCGCGTGTACAGCCGTACGACGTCGCCGTCCCGGTGGATCTGCACGCGGATGCCGTCCAGCTTCTCCTCGACCGCGCAGGTGCCGAGCTTCTCGACCGCCTCGGCCACCGAGGAGGCGCTGTGCGCCAGCATCGGCAGGACCGGGCGGCCGACGGTGAGGCGGAAGCGGTCCAGGGCGGACGGCCCGTCGGTGAGCAGGGCCTCGGCCACCGTCTGGAGCGAGCCCGCGAGCATCACGGCACGGCGGACGTCGGCGGGAGGCGCCCCCGTGGCCTGGGCGAGCCCCTCCGTGGCGACCGCGTCCAGCGCCCCCTGCCGTACCTCCCCGCTGATCAGCCCGAACAGGAACCGCTGCTCGTCCTCGGTGGCCGCGCCCAGCAACTCACCCACCAGCCGGGCGCGTTCGGCCTGTGAACCGGCGCCAGCGACCTTGCCCAGTTCGCTCAGCAGGGCGTTCACCTCGCGCACGGTCAGGGTCGGCTCCGCGGCCGGGGAGACCGGCCGGCTCAGCACCTTCCAGCCGACGCCGAGCCGGCCCTGCGGGAGCCGTCCCGCCAGGTAGGGGATGACGATCGGTACGTCGTCCGCCTCGGCGTCCCGGAACAGCTCGGCGAGGAGCGCGATCTTCCGGGACCGCGCCGAGGTGGCGGCGACCTCCTGGGACACATGGGCCAGCCGGGCAAGCAGCATGAATCCAGGGTGCACCGGAGAGGGCGGGTCTACACCCCGACGGCCGCGTCGAGGTCGCTCATCAGCAACTCCCCGTTGATCGTGGCCGCCGCCTGGTATCCCGCGCTCGCCGCGTTGATCACCTGCTCGGCGAAGCCGGCCGCGTTGCCCACGGCGTACACGCCGGGCGCGGTTGTCTGCCAGTTCCCGTCGACCAGGGGGTAGCTGCCGAAGGGCGTCTCCTGGAGCTCGGCTCCGAGCCGCTCCAGCAGGCCGTTCCGAGGGACGGCCCGGGGCGCGGTGAAGACGACCTCACGCGCGTGCGTCGTGCCGTCGGCGAGGCGCACGGCGGTGAGCCGGTCGTCGGTCACCACCAGCTCGGCGACCTCGCCCGGCACCACCCGGACGCCGGCCGCGGCCAGCCTGCGCAGGTCGTCGTCCGTCAGAGCGTCCTTGGTGACCTTGTGAAGGAACAGGGTCACGTCCTTCGACCACTGGGAGACCATCAGCGCCTGGTGCACGCTCAGCGGGGTGGTGGCGAGCACGCCGAAGGCCCGGTCTCGGACCTCCCAGCCGTGACAGTAGGGACAGTGCAGGACGTCCTTGCCGAAGCGCTCGGCGACGCCGGGCACGTCGGGGAGCTCGTCCTTGAGGCCGGTCGCGACGACCAGGCGACGGGCCCGGATCACGCGTCCGCTCGCCAGGGTCACGGCGAAGCCCGGGGCGACCTCGACCACCAGGTCCTGGACCAGCTCGACGCCGTACCCCTTGATCTCCTCGCGGCCGATGGCCAGGAACTCGGCGGGCGGCATGCCGTCCCGGGTGAGGAAGCCCTGCATGTGGGCGGCGGGCGCGTTGCGTGGTTCGCCCGCGTCGACGACCAGGGTGCGGCGCCGGGCCCGGCCCAGGACCAGGGCCGCGGACAGGCCCGCCGCGCCGCCACCGATCACGATCACTTCGTAGGTCTCGTCGTATGTCTCGGTCATGCCGCCACGGTCGCTCCGCGGACGCGGGATTGACAAACAACTTTGCCGATTCTGCAATACGGGTATGAGTACCGACGACGTTCTCGCCGAAGTGGGACCCAGGCTCAGACGACTGCGCAAGGACCGGGAAGTGACCCTCGCGGCCCTCTCGGAGACGACCGGCATTTCCGTGAGCACGCTCTCCCGTCTGGAGTCCGGTCTGCGCAAGCCCAGCCTGGAGCTGCTGCTGCCGATCGCCCAGGCCCACCAGGTGCCGCTGGACGAACTGGTCGGCGCCCCGCCCGTCGGGGACCCCCGGGTGCGGTCGGCGCCGCTGGAACGGCACGGGCGCACCTTCTGGCCCCTCACCCGGCAGCCCGGCGGCCTCCAGGCGTTCAAGGTGCTGGTGCCGCGCCGCGACGAGGAGCCGGAGCCGCGCACCCACGAGGGCTACGAGTGGCTGTACGTGCTGGCGGGGCGGCTGCGGGTAGTGCTGGGGGACCACGACGTGGTGATGAGCGCGGGGGAGGCGGCCGAGTTCGACACCCGGGTGCCGCACTGGTTCGGGTCGACCGGGGAGGGGCCCGCGGAGTTCCTCAGTCTCTTCGGGCCGCAGGGCGAGCGGATGCACGTACGGGCCCGTCCCCGGAAGGGGTGAGGAACTCCGCCTGCCGGCAGGTAGGTTCACCGGATGGACGAAATACCGACCCGGGCACACCTGACGGCACGGCAGGTCGCCCGGTGACGAGCAGCGACGTGACGAGCCGTTCCCCCGTCGTGGACGGCCGTCCGACGACAGCGCCCCGGGACTGGGAGGCGCGCCTTCGACGGTTCGGGTACGCGGCCCGTCCGGGGCCGGACCTCCGTGAGCGTCTCGTTCCGCGTTTTCCGAAGCCGTCGGTGTGGGATTGGCTGGGTCCGGTGCTCGTCGCCGTCCTGGCCGGGGCGATCCGTTTTTGGCACCTCGGCCGGCCGCGGGCCGTGATCTTCGACGAGACCTACTATGCCAAGGACGCCTGGTCGCTGCTGCGGCTCGGCTACGAGGGCACGTGGCCGGACCGCAAGATCGCCGACCCGCAGGTCCTCGCCCACCCGCAGGTCGTCTCCCTCTCCGACACGGGGGCGTTCGTCGCGCACCCGCCGACGGGTAAGTGGGTGATCGCCCTCGGTGAGTGGATGTTCGGCCTCACGCCGTTCGGCTGGCGCTTCATGACGGCGGTCCTCGGCACCCTGTCGGTGCTCATGCTGTGCCGCATCGGACGCCGGCTGTTCCGTTCGACCTGGCTGGGCTGCCTGGCCGGCGCGCTCCTCGCGGTGGACGGCCTGCATGTGGTGATGAGCCGTACCGCCCTGCTCGACCTCGTCGTCATGTTCTTCGTCCTGGCCGCGTTCGGCTGCCTGCTGGCCGACCGGGACCACGCGCGCGCCCGGCTCGCGGCCGCCCTGCCGGTCGGCGAGGACGGCCGCGCGCGCCCGGACGAGCACACCGGCGACCACACCGGGACCGGATGGCGTCCCTGGCGGCTCGCCGCCGGCGTCTTCCTGGGGCTGGCGGCCGCCACCAAGTGGAACGGCCTGTACGTCCTGGTCTTCTTCGTGGTCCTGACAGTGCTGTGGGACGTCGGCTCCCGCCGCGTGGCCGGTTCCCCCCGCCCCTACCTGGCGGTGCTGAACAGGGATCTCAGCTGGTCCCTCCTGTCCCTGGTCCCGGTCGCGGTGACGACCTATCTGGCGACCTGGACCGGCTGGTTCCTGTCCGACGACGGCTACGACCGCCACTGGGCCGACGGCCGCGGCGGCACCTGGTCCTGGATCCCCGCCCCGCTGCGCAGCCTGTGGCACTACGAGTCCGCCGTGTACGACTTCAACGTGGGCCTGCACACCCCGCACAAGTACCAGTCCAATCCCTGGAGCTGGCTCGTCCAGGGCCGCCCCGTGCTGTTCGACTACCAGTCCGCGAAACCCGGACAGGACGGCTGCACCACGGCGGTCGACTGCTCCCGGACGGTCCTCGCCCTCGGCACCCCGCTCCTGTGGTGGTCGGCGTGCGGCGCCCTGCTCTATCTGCTCTTCCGCTGGGCGCTGCGCCGTGACTGGCGGGCCGGGGCCGTCCTGTGCGCGGTGGGCGCCGGTTATCTGCCCTGGTTCCTCTACCAGGACCGCACGGTCTACTCCTTCTACGCCGTCGTCTTCGTGCCGTACCTGTGCCTGGCCGTGGCGATGACGGTGGGCGCGATCCTGGGGCCACCGGGGGCGGACCGCAGACGGCGCACACGAGGCGCGGTGGCCGCGGGCGCCCTCGTCCTGCTCATCGCCTGGAACTTCGTGTACTTCTTCCCGCTCTACACCGGGGAGACGATCCCGTACGCCGACTGGCATTCCCGGATGTGGCTGGACACCTGGATCTGAGGGCGGAGCCGCCCTGATACGTTACGGAGCTTCTGCCACCGGACGACAAGAGACCGAGCCCCGTGACGACCGTCGCTTACCAAGGTGAACCCGGATCCAACTCGGCGACCGCCGCGCACACCCTGTACCCCGGGTGCGCCGAGCAGCCCTGCAGCGGGTTCGAGCAGGCGCTGGACGCGGTGACGCTCGGCACGGCCGACGTCGCCGTGATCCCGGTGGACAACTCCGCGGCGGGACGGGTGGCGGACGTACACCATCTGCTGCCCGAGTCGGGGCTCTTCATCATCGCCGAGCACTTCCTCGCCATCCGCTTCGACCTCATGGGCGTGCCCGGGGCGACCGCGGATCAGGTGGAGTGCGTACGCAGCCATGTGCACGCCCTCGGACAGTGCCGCAAGGTGCTGCGGGAAGGCGGCTGGCGCACCCTGGTCACCGACGACACGGCCGGAGCGGCGCGTGAGGTGGCCGAGCTGGGGGATCCGCGGCACGCGGCGCTCGCCCCGCCCGCGGCGGCCGGGCTGTACGGCCTGGACGTGCTGCGCTCCGGGGTCGAGGACGACCCCGACAACACCACCCGGTTCGTCGTCCTGTCCCGCGAGGCCGCCGTGGCCCCGGACACGGGGCTGCCGACGATGACGAGCCTGTTCTTCTCCGTGCGCAACATCCCCAGCGCCCTGTTCAAGGCGCTCGGCGGGTTCGCCACCAGCGGGGTGAACCTCACGAAGATCGAGAGCTACCAGATCGGCGCGGGCCTGAACGCCAGCCGCTTCTACGTCGAGATCGAGGGCCACCCCGACGAGGAGCGCATCGCCCTCGCCCTGCACGAACTGCGGTTCTTCTCCACCGAGGTGCGCATCCTGGGCGTGTACCCGGCCCATCCGCACCGACTGGAGCACTGAACACGGTCGCGGCGACAGGACACGCCGGTGGCGCGTCGGGGGCGTTCGACTGCGGCGATGCGGCGATGCGGCGTCACGGCGCGCGTGCACCGAGTCGTCGGTGAGCAGGTCCTCCCGGAAGCGAGGCGCCGGTTAGCGGTACGCCGGGCAGCCGTCCTCGGTGACGACGGTCGCCCGGGATCACGCCGACCGTGGGCATGACGACGGATGCGATCGTGCAACGCAGGGCGTCGCCGAGCAGTTCCGACCCGGAACCCTTCGACATCCCTCAGATCCACGATCAGCCGGCGGTCGGCCGTGCGGTGGCCGCGGCACGCGTGCCGTTCGCCGCGGGTGGGTGGCGCCTGCCCCAGGGGACCTCCTTGCCGGGGCCACTCAGGCCCGTTGTGTGGATGCCGACACTTTCCCCGGCCGACTGTTCCCTGATCGGCAAGCGACCGCTTAGTATGCGGAGGACCCCGGTCAGACCCCGGCATGACGACGCAGTCCCGTGGAGGCCCCCCATGCAGGCTTGGCAAGTGCACGAGAACGGTGAGCCGAGCGAGGTGATGCGCCTCGCGGAGGTGGCGCAGCCCGTGCCCGGCGACGGCCAGGTCCTGCTGAAGGTGCGCGCCGCGAACATCAACTTCCCGGACGTGCTGATGTGCCGCGGCCACTACCAGGTCCGCCCGCCGCTGCCCTTCACCCCGGGCGTGGAGATCTGCGGCGAGACCGAGGACGGGCGGCGCGTGATCGCCAACCCCGCGCTGCCGCACGGCGGTTTCGCCGAGTACGCCGTCGCGGACGCCGCCGCCCTGCTGTCCGCGCCGGACTCGCTGGACGACGCCGAGGCCGCCGCGCTGCACATCGGCTACCAGACGGGCTGGTTCGGTCTGCACCGCCGGGCCCACCTGGAAGCCGGTGAGACGCTGCTCGTCCACGCTGCCGCCGGAGGGGTCGGCAGCGCGGCCGTGCAGCTCGGCAAGGCGGCCGGGGCCACCGTCATCGGTGTCGTCGGCGGTGCCGAAAAGGCCGCCGTGGCCCGGGAGCTGGGCTGTGACGTGGTGATCGACCGGCGGAGCGAGGACGTCATCGGCGCCGTCAAGGAGGCCACTGGCGGCCGGGGCGCCGACGTGATCTACGACCCGGTCGGCGGCGAGGCCTACACGCAGTCGACCAAGGTCGTCGCCTTCGAGGGGCGGATCGTCGTGGTCGGCTTCGCCAGCGGCACGATCCCCAGCCCCTCGCTCAACCACGCGCTGGTGAAGAACTACGCGATCCTGGGCCTGCACTGGGGCCTGTACAACACCAAGAACCCCAAGCTGGTCCAGCACTGCCACGAGCAGCTCACCGAACTGGCCGCCCGGGGTGCCATCAAGCCGCTGGTGAGCGAGCGGGTGCCGCTGGCCGGGGCCGCGGACGCCGTGCAGCGCCTCGGTGACGGGGTGACCACGGGCCGCATCGCCGTCGTACCCACGGGAGCACAGGCATGACCGACGCAGCAGAACTGGGGCGCCGCACGGCCGAGCTGCTGGCCGCACACCCGCCCACCCGTCTCCCACCACCACCCTCAACCGAGGGCCCTGCGGGCCCGCCCGCCTCGTCTGCGAGCACGGACCGGCTCGACTTCCTCAAGGCCCGCTTCGACGCGGGGCTCGCCTGGGTGCACTATCCGGAGGGGCTCGGCGGCCTGGGCGCGCCCCGCTCCCTCCAGGCCGTCGTGGACGCCGAGTTGGAGGCCGCGGGCGCCCCCGACAACGACCCCCGGCGCAACGGCATCGGCCTCGGCATGGCCGCGCCGACGATCCTCAAGTACGGCACCGAGGAGCAGAAGCAGCGCTATCTGCGGCCCCTGTGGGTGGGGGAGGAGATCTGGTGCCAGCTGTTCAGCGAGCCCGGCGCCGGATCCGACCTCGCCGCGCTCGGTACCCGGGCCGTCCGTGAGGGCGACGATTGGGTGGTCAACGGGCAGAAGGTGTGGACGTCCGGCGCCCACAACTCCCGCTGGGCCATCCTCATCGCACGCACCGACCCGGACGTGCCCAAGCACGCGGGCATCACCTACTTCATCTGCGACATGACCGACCCCGGCGTCGACGTCCGCCCGCTGCGGCAGATCACCGGCGAGGCCGAGTTCAACGAGGTCTTCCTCACCGACGTCCGCATCCCCGATTCCCGCCGCCTCGGCGAGGTCGGCGACGGCTGGCGGGTCGCGCAGACCACGCTGAACAACGAACGCGTCGCCATCGGCGGCATGCGGCTGCCCCGCGAGGGCGGCATGATCGGCCCGGTCTCCAAGACCTGGCGCGAGCGCCCCGAACTGCGCACCCAGGACCTGCACCAGCGGCTGCTGAAGCTCTGGGTGGACTCCGAGGTCGCCCGCCTCACCGCCGAGCGCCTGCGCCAGCAGCTCGTCGCCGGACAGCCCGGACCCGAGGGCGCCGGCATGAAGCTCGCCTTCGCCCGCCTCAACCAGGAGATCAGCGGCCTGGAGGTCGAACTGCGCGGTGAGGAGGGCTTGTTGTACGACGACTGGACCCTGCGCCGCCCCGAACTGGTGGACTTCACCGGCCGCGACGCCGGTTACCGCTACCTGCGCTCCAAGGGCAACAGCATCGAGGGCGGGACCAGCGAGGTCCTGCTGAACATCGTCGCCGAGCGCGTCCTGGGCCTGCCGGCCGAGCCGCGCACCGACAAGGACGTCGCCTGGAAGGACCTCGCTCGATGACGGACCTGCTGTACTCGGAGGAGGAAGAGGCGCTGCGGGCCGCCGTGCGGGACCTGCTCGCCGACCACTGCGACGCGCCGGGCGTGATCGCCCGCACCGAGTCGGACACCCCGCACGACCTCGCGGCCTGGAAGGCCCTCGCGGACGGCATGGGCCTCGCAGGACTCCTGGTCCCGGAGGGCAAGGGCGGTCAGGGTGCCTCGCACCGCGAAGTCGCCGTCGTTCTGGAGGAGTTGGGTCGCGCGGTCGCTCCCGTGCCCTATCTCACCAGTGCGGTCGTCGCCACCGAGGCCTTGCTCGCCTGCGACGCCGACGACCTCCTCACCGAGCTCGCGTCGGGGCGCAGGATCGGCGCCCTCGCCGTCGCCCTGAACGTCGCTCCGGGCGGCGCCTACAAGGTCGTACGCCATGAAGGCGGGGCGCTGCACGGGGAGTTGACGGCGATCGCTGACGCTCGGGCGGCCGACGTGCTGCTCGTACCCGCGGACGACGGCGGGCTCTACGCGGTGGACGCCTCCGCCGCGACCGTCACCCCGCAGGTCACCTTCGACCTGACCCGCCCGCTCGCGACCGTCGCCCTCGACGGGGCGCAGGGCCGCCTGCTGGGCGATGCCGAAGTCGCCGTGCACCGGGCGTTGCGGGCCGGTGCTGGACTGCTCGCCTCCGAGCAACTCGGCCTCGCCGAGTGGACGTTGACCGAGACGGTGCGCTACCTCAAGGAGCGCAAGCAGTTCAACCGGCCCGTCGGCGGCTTCCAGGCGCTCAAGCACCGGCTCGCCCAGCTGTGGCTGGAGGTCGTCAACCTCCGCGCCGCCGCCCGCAACGCCGCCGACGCGCTGGCCACCGGTGAGGACACCGACGTGGCGGTCGCCGTCGCGCAGGCATACGCGGCGTCCGTCGCCGTGCACGCCGCCGAGGAGGCACTCCAGTTGCACGCGGGGATCGGCATGACGTGGGAGCACCCGATCCATCTGTACCTCAAGCGGGCCAAGGCCGACTCGATCGCCTACGGCACAGCGGGGACCCACCGCGCCCGGTTGGCCGAACTCGTCGACCTCCAGGCGCCCTGAGCGTCACCCGGTGACCGCCGGTGAAGCCCGCCCCACCTGGGGCGGGCTTTTCCGTGCGCCTGCGCGGAAGGAATGAACGGGCGGCGGCAGTCCGGCCAACTCCTGGCACGTACAGGTCCATTGACGGCCGAAGGGCCCCATACTCCCTGTGGTTGCGACCCGCCCCACAGGGAGGCAGAACATGGCCCTCATCACCCGCCGCAGAGCCCTCACCACCCTCGGCGCCGCGGCCGCGGCGACCCTCGCCCCGCCCGTCGCCAACGCATGGGCCGACGGCCGCCGGCGCCGTCCTCGTCCGTTGTGGCGGGCCCACGCCCACAACGACTACGAGCATCCGCGCCCCCTCCTCGACGCCCTCGACCACCGATTCGGCAGCGTCGAGGCCGACATCTTCCTCGTCGGCGACCAGCTCCTCATCGGCCACACCCCGGACGACCTCGACCCGACGCGCACCCTGGAGTCCCTCTACCTCGACCCGCTGGCCAGGATCGTCAGGGCCAACCACGGTTCCGTGTACCGCGGTCACCGTCGGCCTCTCCAGCTGCTCGTCGACATCAAGACCGAGGGCTCCTCGACCTACCTCGAACTCGACCGTCATCTGCGCCGCTACCGGCACCTGTTCACGACGTACGTGCACGGCAAGGTCATTCCGGGACCTGTGACCGCCGTCATCTCCGGCGACCGGGCCGCCCGCATCCCCATGGAGGCCCAGACCGTCCGCCGGGCCTTCTACGACGGCCGGCTCGCCGACCTCGGCACCTCGGCGCCCGCCTCCCTGATCCCGCTGATCAGCGACAACTGGTCGCTCAACTTCACCTGGCTCGGCCAGGGCGTCTTCCCCGACGCCGAGCGGCAGAAGCTGCGGACCATCGTCCAGCAGGCGCACGCGCACGGGCAGAAGGTGCGGTTCTGGGCCACCCCGGACCTGGCCGGCCCCGCCCGGGACGCGCTGTGGAGCGAACTCCTCGCCGCCGGGGTCGACTACCTCAACACCGACGACCTGGCGGGCCTGGAGGCCTTCCTGGACGCCCACCGCTAGGCGCCTTCATAGCGGGCCTGGACACCACTCGTTCGGAGGACAGCTCAGCCGCCCGGACGAACCCTCCGCTACGCCACACTTGCGGCCCAAAGCCGCGAAACGGACTCGGCGGCGTGGCGGAGGAGACCGGTCATGGCGATTTCCCTTTCTGTACTGGTGCTGTTGCTGATCCTGGCGGTGATCTTCGTGCGCAGCGGCGGACTCAAGGTCTCCCACGCGCTGGTGTGCGCGCTGCTCGGCTTCTACCTGGCCAGTACGGGCCTCGCGCCCACCATTCACAGCACCGTCGCGGCGACGGCGGACATCGTCAGCGGTCTGCGCCCCTGACCGGCGCCGCGTCAGGTCGTCGAGAAGACCCCGATGCCGTTCGCCACGGGCCGCTCGGCGCCGCCCGACGGGTGGTTGAGGACGCTGACAGCACCGGCGCCCGGCTTTCGGGCGGCCATCGTCGTGGACCCGCCCCCGTCCAGGCTGAAGGCGTCCACCGAGCCCAACGTCCGCATGGCGTCGGCGACTTCGGCGATCGTCAGCCCGCCGCGATAGTCCGGCGCGCCGTCCAGCGCGAGAAGATACAGCCGCCGACCGCCGTCCGCGATGCCCACCGCCGTGCGCACGGCCGAGGTCGTGTCGTCGAGGCCGGGCAGCGGGCGGCCCTCGTCGAGCACCGGGTAGCCGCCCAGCGCGAACCGGTACGGGGTCCCCGCCGAGGCCGCGACCAGTCGGTGCTGCACCGTCACCGCCGAGCCGACCGAGAGCTTGCGCAGTTGCTGCGCGCCCGCCTCCCGGCCCACGAGCACGGTGGTGCCGTCGGCGATCGGCCCGCTGCCCGGAGTGTCGGCCGTGGCGACGACCTGCCCGTTGCGGACCGTGACCTCCTGGGTGTCCTCGCTGCACGGGGCGGCCCGGTCCCGGTCCGTCCCGCACGTCGCCCGCACCCGGGACGCGCTGCCCCAGTCCGAGGTGAAGGCGCCGACCGAACCGACGGGCAGCGCGTACTGGTTCAGCCCGCGCAGCGGCAGTTGCCCCTCGGGTGTGCGCACCGACCCGTCGAGCGCCAGGGCGTCGAGGCGGGCCAGGCGGTCGGTGCCCACACCGAACACGTCCTTGGTGCTGGTGCCGGGCGGCAGCGCGGGCCCGAAACGCTGGCTGTTCGGCACCGCCGCCTTCAGTGCGCGGCCCTGCGCGATCGCCGGGCCCACGCTCGCGCCGGTGGCCTCGACGCCGGGGTGCTGGGCCTCCGAGATGTTGAAGAAGTCGCCGTTCACCCCCGCGAGGGCGCCCTGTGCGGTGGCCAGCCGGGACACCGTGGCCCGCGCGGCCACCGCCCCCGGATACAGCAACTCCACCCGCACCCGCGGATCGCCCAGGTCCACGCGGATCACATGGGCGTGGGCCACTCCCGCGGTCGCGGAGACGTCGAACTGTTCGTAGTGCACGCCCGTCGCGAGCTGTGTCCACCCCGACGCGGCGCCGGCAGGTGCCGCCCCCACCAGGGCCGCACCTGCCAGCGTGCCGAGTGCCGCGAGAAACGTCAGTACCGATCTGCCTGCGCCCAAACGTCTTTGACGGTGCGTCACAGCTCTCCCTGAGGTCTTGTCAACTGTCCCAGAACTCAGAGGAAGTGCACCAGACGACGGCGACCCGAGGGGCTACTCGGCGCCGACCACACGCGAACGGACGAGGAAACGCACCCCCTCGGGTGCCTCGAGGGAGAATCCGCTGCCCCGGCCCTCGACGACATCGACAATCAGCCGGGTGTGGGCCCACGCCTCGTACTGGCTCCTCGACATCCAGAAGGTCACCGGTTCCCCGACCCCCGCCACGTCGAGCTCGGCGAGCAGCACGTCCGAACCGCCGGTGCGGAACTCGCCCGCCGGGAAGCACATCGGCGCGCTGCCGTCGCAGCAACCGCCCGACTGATGGAACATCAGCGGCCCGTGCGCCTCCCGCAACCGGCGCAGCAGCTCAGCCGCCGCGGCCGTGACCTCGACACGCGGCACCTCGTCGTACCCGGCACGTACGGAATCCTCGTCCATGGTCGTCGAGTGCAGCACGGGGAAGGTTGCGAGGGGGTTGCAGGGTCCGGTGCTTGGCGGCCGGCCTCAGGACAGGTCGATGGGAGCCGGGTTCCACTTGTACCGCGCGTCCTCCTCGTCCTTGAGAAGAACTCCGGCCTGCGCCATCCGGTCGAGGATGTCCACCAGCATCTCGCCCAGCGGATAACCGTCCACCCAGAACATCCGCTTCACCGGGGAGAACTTCTGGTCCGGTGGGAAGACGCCCAGGAATATCCCGAGCCGAAACGCCGCGTCGTCGTAGTCCCGCCAGTCGGCCAGCACATCCTTGAGCTCCATGCCGTCATCCGTCCTCGTCGTCAGCCCGCGAACGGCGTGAAGTGGGCCGGAGTGTGGTCGATCGGCAGGTCCGGGCGCCAGGCGGTCAGGCCCTGGGCGCTGCACACGAAGAGGTTCTCCGGGAGCCGGTCCAAAGGGAACCAGCGCCAGTCGCCGACGCGTTCGTCCGGCTGGTCCGACGGCTCGCCCCGCCACGCCGTGACCTGGGTCGCCACGGTCATCCGCACCACGCCGGCGACATCGTCGAGGAGCGTGCCCAGAAGCCGGACGTCGGCCCGGCGGGCCTCGATCCCGGTCTCCTCGCGGAGTTCGCGCACGACCGTCTCCGCCAGCGACTCCCCGGGCTCCACCGTGCCGCCGGGCAGCTCCCAGGTGCCGCGCCGGTGCCGGCCGAGAAGCAGTCCCCGGGGCCCGTACAGGATGGCGCCGACGCCGATCGCCGCGTGCGGTACGGGGCCGCGCGCGCTGCGCTCGCGGGAGGAGACCCGGACCGGCCGGGTCACCCGGAAGATCCGGTACGTGGCGCGGTTGTCCTCCTCCGGGGTGTCGAGGACGTCGACGCCCTCGACCCGCAGGCCGTACTCGCCGAGCAGGTCCGTCCACAGCTCCGGGGTCAGCACCCACATCCGCACGGTCACCTCCCCGCCCCCGGCGAACCGCAGGATCTCGGGCCGGGACTCGACGACCGAGGAGGGCCCGTCGCCGCGCGAGTTGGTGTGCAGCACGGTGAAGCACAGCCTCCCGCCGGGCCTGAGTGCCGTGGCGAGGGCGGGCAGCAGTCGGCGGGGGTCGATGTACGGGACCGCGTTGACGGAGTAGACGACGTCGTACGGCTCCGCGGTGCCGAGGTGCTCGACGGCGTCGGCCCTGATCAGGCGCAGGCCGGGCAGGGAGTCGTAGCGGGCGCGGGCCCGTTCGTACTGCGTGGAAGAGGAGTCGACCGCGTCCACCTGGGCGCCGTACGCCCGGACGAGGTGCGCCGCGTGCCGGCCCGGGCCGCAGCCGAGGTCCAGCACCCGCCGCCCGGCGAGTTCGCCGAGGATCTCGGCGCCCGGGCCGGTGCCCCGCGGCCCCCAGTCGAACCGCTCCAGCTCCGGCAGCACGGTGCCGTGCCGCAGATGGTGGTCGCCGTAGGCGTGCCAGGCCTGGGCGTTGACGGAGTCGGGGTCGAGGGGGCGCGTGGTCAACGTGTCTCCCGGGTGCGTTGGTCGAGGCTCGGAAGCCTATGTGAGCGCCGGTCCCGCCGAGTTGCCCGGGAGCACGGACCATTTCCGTCAGCTGTCTTGACGTGTACTTGGCATGACGGCTTCCATGGGAGCGCTCCCATGCCCTGTTCGGCCCCTCACCCACCTCTGGAGCCGCAGTGAGACGAACAAGAAAGAGCCCCTTAAGTACCCTTCTGGCCCGGCTGACCGCCCTCGTCGGGCTGGTGCTGCTCGGCGTCCTGTGTCCGGGCACGGCCCAGGCCGCCCAGGAGCCCGGCACCCAGGCCACCGGTCTGCACATCAGCAACGGCCGGCTGGTGGAAGGCAACGGCAGCGACTTCGTCATGCGGGGCGTCAACCACGCCCACACCTGGTACCCCAACGAGTTGGGGTCGCTGGCCGACATCAAGGCGCAGGGTGCCAACACCGTCCGCGTGGTCCTCGCGGACGGCCACCGCTGGACCGCCAACAGCGCCTCGGACGTGGCCAACGTTGTCACGCAGTGCAAGGCCAACAAGCTCATCTGCGTCCTGGAGGTGCACGACACCACCGGATACGGCGAGGACAGTGCCGCCGGCACCCTCGACCAGGCCGCCGACTACTGGATCGGCCTGAAGAGCGTGCTCGCCGGCCAGGAGAACTACATCATCATCAACATCGGCAACGAGCCCTGGGGCAACACCGACCCGGCCGGCTGGACCGCCCCGACCATCGCCGCGATCCAGAAACTGCGGGGCGCCGGCTTCGAGCACACGATCATGGTGGACGCGCCCAACTGGGGCCAGGACTGGCAGCAGGTCATGCGCACCAACGCCCAGTCCGTGTACGCCGCCGACACCACCGGCAACCTGCTCTTCTCGATCCACATGTACAGCGTCTTCGACACCGCGGCGGAGGTCACCGACTATCTGAACGCCTTCGTGAGCGCCAAACTGCCCATCGTGATCGGGGAGTTCGGCGGTCCCGCCGACCAGTGGGGCGATCCTGACGAGGACACCATGATGGCCACCGCCGAGCAGCTCGACATCGGGTACCTGGCCTGGTCCTGGAGCGGCAACACCGATCCGATCCTCGACCTCGTGCTCAACTTCGACCCGGCGCAGATGACGTCATGGGGTCAGCGCATCTTCCACGGCGCCAACGGCATCGCGCAGACCGCGAAGGAAGCCACCGTCTTCGGTGGGGGTTCCAGTGACACCCAGGCTCCTACCGCCCCGGGTACCCCGACCGCCTCCGCGGTGACCGCGACCTCCGCCCACCTGACCTGGACGGCGTCCACTGACAACGTTGGCGTCGCCGGGTACGACGTCGTCCGGGTCGGCGGCGGCACCGAGACGAAGGTCGCGTCCGCGACGGCGAACTCGGTGACCGTGACCGGCCTGACCGCCGACACGGCGTACTCCTTCGCCGTGTACGCCCGCGACGCAGCCGGCAACAGGTCGGCCCGTTCGGCGACGGTGAGCCTCACCACCGCCACCACGCCCGCCGGGAGCTGCTCCGTCGGCTACCGCGTGGTCGGCGAGTGGCAGGGCGGTTTCCAGGGCGAGATCGTCATCCGCAACACCGGCACCGCCTCGCTCAGCGGCTGGAAGTTCGGCTTCGCCTTCGCCGACGGGCAGACCGTCTCCAACATGTGGGGCGGGACGCCCGCGCAGAGCGGTGGCTCGGTGACCGTGACCCCCGCCTCCTACACCAACACCATCCCGGCCGGGGGCTCGGTCACCCTTGGCTTCATCGGCAGCAAGGGCGCCACGAACACCGCACCGGCCGCATTCACCCTCAACGGAGCGGCCTGCGTGAACGGTTGATGTACCCCAGGTATCAGGTCAACTGTCCCGGACTCTTGACTCGGAGCGCGCTGGGTCGCGATCCTCGACGCATCTATTGCGCCGGTCATGACAAATCCAAGGGCAGTCAAAACGCCCTCGGTCGACGGCGCCTCCCGCCGACCGAGGGACGTGGGCCATGGCCGGACGCACCTGCCGCAGACGCAAGAACATCACCATCACCTCCCTGCTTCTCCTGGTGCTGGCCACGATCCTGGGCCCCACGCAGAGTTCGGCGGCCACCGACTGGTGGACCCCGACGGCCAGGCCCACCCCCGACGCCGAGGTCAACGTCACCGGAGCACCCTTCACCGGGACCAACTCCGCGGGAGAGGTGCGGGGGTTCATCGACGCCCACAACCACCTCCTGTCCAACGAGGCCTTCGGCGGCCGGCTGATCTGCGGCAAGGTGTTCTCCGAGTCCGGAGTCGCCGACGCGCTCAAGGACTGCCCCGAGCACTACCCGGACGGCTCCCTCGCGCTCTTCGACTACATCACCCACGGCGGCGACGGCAAGCACGACCCGACCGGCTGGCCGACCTTCAAGGACTGGCCGGCGTACGACTCGATGACCCATCAGGCGAACTACTACGCCTGGGTGGAGCGGGCCTGGCGCGGTGGCCAGCGGGTGCTGGTCAACGACCTCGTCACCAACGGGATGATCTGCTCGGTCTACCCCTTCAAGGACCGCAGTTGTGACGAGATGACCTCGATCCGCCTGCAGGCGAAGATGACCTACGACCTCCAGGCCTTCATCGACAGGATGTACGGCGGCACCGGCAAGGGCTGGTTCCGGATCGTCACCGACAGCGCGCAGGCACGGCAGGTCATCCAGCAGGGCAAGCTGGCGGTCGTCCTCGGCGTCGAGACCTCCGAGCCGTTCGGCTGCAAGCAGATCCTCGACATCGGGCAGTGCAGCAAGGCGGACATCGACAAGGGGCTGGACGAGCTGTACGGCCTTGGCGTGCGCTCGATGTTCCTGTGCCACAAGTTCGACAACGCCCTGTGCGGTGTCCGCTTCGACGAGGGCGGCCTCGGAACCGCCATCAACGTCGGGCAGTTCCTGTCCACCGGCACCTTCTGGAAGACCGAGACCTGCAAGGGCCCGCAGCACGACAACCCCATCGGTACGGCCGCCTCGGCGGCGGAGGACGACCTGCCGGCCGGCACCGAGGTCCCGGAGTACGACAAGGCCGCGCAGTGCAACGTCCGAGGGCTCACCGATCTCGGCGAGTACGCGGTGCGCGGCATGATGAAACGCAAGATGATGCTCGAGATCGACCACATGAGCGTCAAGGCCACCGGCCAGGTCCTCGACATCTTCGAGGCCGCGAACTACCCCGGCGTGCTCTCCTCGCACAGCTGGATGGACCTCAACTGGACCGAGCGGGTCTACGCCCTCGGCGGCTTCGTCGCCCAGTACATGCACGGCTCGGAAGGGTTCGCCGCGGAGGCCAAGCGCACCGACGCGCTGCGCGACAAGTACGGCGTGGGCTACGGCTACGGCACCGACTTCAACGGCATCGGAGACCACCCCGCACCGCGCGGAGCGAACGCCGCGAACAAGGTGACGTACCCCTTCAAGAGCGTCGACGGCGGCTCGGTCATCGACAAGCAGACGTCCGGGCAGCGAACCTTCGACTTCAACACCGACGGGGCCGCCCACGTCGGCATGATCCCCGACTGGATCGAGGACATCCGGCTCGTCGGCGGGCAGGGCGTGGTCGACGACCTCTTCCGGGGCGCCGAGTCCTACCTCGACACCTGGGGCGCGGCCGAGCAGCACCAGGCGTCCGTGAATCTCGCCAACGGCAGGACGGCGACGGCCAGTTCGTCGGAGTCCAACCCGTTCACCAGCTACCAGCCGGGCCGGGCCGTGGACGGCGACGACTCCAGCCGCTGGGCGAGCGACTGGAGCGACGACCAGTGGTGGCAGGTCGACCTGGGCTCCACGAACCGGGTCTCCAAGGTCACGCTCGACTGGGAGCGGGCGTACGGGAAGTCGTACCGGATCGAGCTTTCGACGGACGGGACGAACTGGCAGACCGTCTGGTCGACCACCTCCGGGGACGGCGGCCTGGACACCGCCAGGTTCACCGGCACTCCCGCCCGTTACGTCCGGGTCCACGGTCTCGGCCGCGGTACCGACTGGGGATACTCGCTCTACGAGGTGGGAGTCCACAGCGGCTGATTCTTTCGACAGCGGGGGATACACATGGCGCGCATGCCGTCGGCCGAGCGGCGCAGACAGCTGACGGAAGCGGCGATCAGGGCGATGGCCCGGGACGGCGTCGCCAAGACGACGACCCGGTCCATCGCCGCCGAGGCCGGTGTGTCCCTCAGCGTCTTCCACTACTGCTTCGACTCCAAGCAGGCCCTCGTCGAGGCCGTGATCACCACGCTCACCGGTCACTCGGTGAGCGTGGTCCAGGAGGCGCTGCGTCCCAAGGACACCCTGGAGGAGACCGTCGCCGCCGGGTTCCGGGCGTACTGGGACGACGTCCGCGCCCACCCAGAGGCCCACATGCTCACCTACGAGCTCACCCAGTACGCCCTGCGCGAGCCCGGGTTCGAGCACCTGGCCAGGCGCCAGTACGAGCTGTACGGCGAGGCGTACGCCGAGCTCATCGAGCAGCTGCGCAGGGGCATGGATCTGAAGCTGAAGGTGCCCGTCTCCGTGCTGGCCCGCTATCTCGCGGCCATGACCGACGGGCTCACCCTGAACTACCTCGTTCTCGGAGACGCGGCCGCCTGGGAGGACATCCTCGACACGGTCACGGGGCACATCGCGGGCCTGGTGCGCTGAGACCGGTCAGGATTCGAGAAGCGCGGGCCGGGGCCCGTGGCTAGCGTGACGGACATGGACATTCGCATTCGGGCGAGCTTCCTTCCGCACCACGACCCGGAGGCCGCCCTGGCCTTCTACCGGGACCTGCTGGGCTTCGAGGTGCGCGGTGACGTGGGCCGGGGCAGGACGCGCCGGCTCACCGTCGGCCCCGCGGGCCAGGCCGGTGTCGCGGTGGTGCTGCACCCGGCGGGCGAGGACCCCGGGCTCCTGCTCGCCACCCCCGACCTCGACTTCGTCTTCGAGCACCTCCAGGCCCGCGCCGAGGTGATCCAGGAGCCGATCGAGCAGCCGTACGGCATCCGGGACTGCGCCTTCCTCGACCCGGCGGGCAACATGATCCGCGTCCAGGAGCCGCGCTGAGGCGTGTGCGTCGTCGTAGTGTTCGAAGCTGTCGAAAAACGGGAGGACATCACCATGGGCAAGGCCACCGCGGGCGACCGGCACGCCGCTGACAGCCACGACCTGATCCGCGTGCACGGGGCGCGCGAGAACAACCTCAAGGACGTCAGCATCGAGATCCCGAAGCGCCGGCTCACGGTCTTCACCGGAGTCTCCGGCTCCGGCAAGAGCTCACTGGTGTTCGACACCATCGCCGCCGAGTCGCAGCGGATGATCAACGAGACGTACAGCGCCTTCGTGCAGGGCTTCATGCCCACCCTGGCGCGGCCCGACGTGGACGTCCTCGACGGCCTGACCACCGCCATCACCGTCGACCAGCAGCGCCTCGGCGGTGACCCGCGCTCCACCGTCGGCACCGTCACCGACACCAACGCGATGCTGCGGATCCTCTTCAGCAGACTCGGGACCCCGCACATCGGCTCGCCCAAGGCGTTCTCCTTCAACGTCGCCTCGATCAGCGGCGCGGGCGCGGTGACCATGGAGCGCGGCGGACAGACCGTGAAGGAGCGCCGCAGCTTCAGCATCGTCGGCGGCATGTGCCCGCGCTGCGAGGGCCGGGGCACGGTCAACGACATCGACCTGACCCAGCTCTACGACGACTCCAAGTCGCTGAGCGAGGGCGCGCTGACCATCCCCGGCTACAAGGCCGGCGGCTGGAACTACCGCCTCTACAGCGAGTCCGGCTTCTTCGACGCGGACAAGCCGATCCGGAAGTTCACCAAGCGCGAGCTCCAGGACTTCCTGTACCGCGAGCCGGTCAGGATGAAGATCGCGGGCATCAACATGACCTACGAGGGTCTCGTGCCGCGCATCCAGAAGTCGATGCTCGCCAAGGACCGCGAGTCGATGCAGCCGCACATCCGGGAGTTCGTGGACCGGGCGATCACCTTCATGGTCTGTCCCGAGTGCGAGGGCACCCGGCTGAGCGAGGGCGCCCGGTCCTCGAAGATCAAGGGGATCAGCATCGCCGACGCCTGCGCGATGCAGATCAGCGACCTCGCCGAGTGGGTGCGGGCCCTGGACGAGCCGTCGGTCGGGCCGCTGCTGACGGCGCTGGGGGAGACCCTCGACTCCTTCGTGGAGATCGGGCTCGGCTATCTCTCCCTCGACCGGTCCTCCGGCACGCTGTCCGGCGGCGAGGCGCAGCGCACCAAGATGATCCGGCACCTCGGCTCCTCGCTCACCGATGTCACCTACGTCTTCGACGAGCCGACGATCGGGCTGCACCCCCATGACATCCAGCGCATGAACAACCTGCTGCTGCGCCTGCGGGACAAGGGCAACACGGTGCTGGTCGTGGAGCACAAGCCGGAGGCGATCGTGATCGCCGACCATGTCGTCGACCTCGGCCCCGGTGCCGGCACGGCGGGCGGCTCGGTCTGCTTCGAGGGCAGCGTCGAGGGGCTGCGCACCAGCGGCACCGTCACCGGCCGCCACTTCGACGACCGGGCCGGGCTCAAGGACACCGTCCGTGAGGCGACCGGCGCGCTGGAGATCCGCGGCGCGAGCGCGCACAACCTCCAGGACGTCGACGTCGACATCCCGCTCGGGGTGCTGACCGTCATCACGGGGGTCGCCGGATCCGGCAAGAGCTCGCTCGTGCACGGGTCGATCCCGGCCACGGAGGGGGTGGTGTCCGTGGACCAGGGCGCCATCCGGGGCTCGCGGCGCAGCAACCCGGCGACGTACACCGGACTCCTCGAACCGGTCCGCAAGGCGTTCGCGAAGGCCAACGGGGTGAAGCCGGCACTGTTCAGCGCCAACTCCGAGGGGGCCTGCCCGACCTGCAACGGCGCCGGGGTCGTCTACACCGACCTGGCGATGATGGCCGGGGTCGCCACGACCTGCGAGGAGTGCGAGGGGAAGCGGTTCCAGGCCTCGGTACTGGAGTACCACCTCGGCGGGCGGGACATCAGCGAGGTGCTCGCGATGCCGGTGACGGAGGCGGCGGAGTTCTTCGGTACCGGTGAGGCGAGTACGCCGGCCGCGCACCGGATCCTGGAGCGCCTCGCGGACGTCGGGCTCGGCTATCTCACCCTCGGCCAGCCGCTCACCACGCTGTCCGGCGGTGAGCGGCAGCGGCTGAAGCTGGCGACCCACATGGGGGAGAAGGGCGGGATCTACATCCTCGACGAGCCGACCACCGGGCTCCACCTCGCCGATGTCGAGCAACTCCTCGGCCTGCTGGACCGGCTCGTCGACTCCGGCAAGTCGGTCATCGTCGTCGAGCACCACCAGGCGGTCATGGCCCACGCCGACTGGATCATCGACCTCGGCCCGGGCGCGGGCCACGACGGCGGACGGATCGTGTTCGAGGGGACGCCGACGGAACTCGTCGCCACCGGGGGCACGCTCACGGCGAAGCATCTGGCGGCGTACGTGGGCAAGTGACGGGGCGTTCTCGGTCCCAGCTCCCCTGACTCTCCGGTCCGCTGACTCTCCGGTCCCCTGATTCTCCGGTCGGCGTGGCTCACGGCTTCGGCGTGAGCCACGCCGATCCGGCGTCGCGGCGCCTTCACCCGGGCCCGCCGCCGCGATCCGGCCGGATCCGGCCTCTTGACCCATGGCCCGCACTCCCCGATGCTCAGTTGCGCATGGTGATGCGTGTACCGGATGGGGCAACCCGTAGGTAGGTCGGAGGAGTGACCCATGGCTCATGAGGTTCGTGCTGTCGTCGCCCGCGCGAAGGGCGCCCCCGTCTCCGTCGAGACGATCGTGGTCCCCGACCCCGGTCCCGGCGAGGCACTGGTGAAGGTCGAGGCGTGCGGGGTCTGCCACACCGATCTCCACTACCGGGAGGGCGGGATCAACGACGACTTCCCCTTCCTGTTGGGGCACGAGGCGGCCGGGCGCGTCGAAGCGGTGGGGGAGGGCGTCACCGGTGTCGAGCCCGGTGACTTCGTCATCCTCAACTGGCGTGCCGTCTGCGGAAAATGCCGGGCGTGCGCCAAGGGCAGGCCCTGGTACTGCTTCGACACCCACAACGCGGTCCAGCCGATGACCCTGCTCGACGGCACCCCCCTCTCGCCCGCCCTCGGCATCGGCGCCTTCGCGGAGAAGACCCTGGTCGCCGCCGGGCAGTGCACCAAGGTGGACCCGGCGGCCCCGGCGACGGCCGCGGGACTGCTCGGCTGCGGGGTCATGGCGGGCTTCGGCGCGGCCGTGAACACCGGCGCCGTCGGCCGCGGGGACTCCGTCGCCGTCATCGGCTGCGGCGGGGTCGGCACGGCCGCCGTCGCGGGGGCCCGGCTCGCCGGCGCGACCAAGGTCATCGCCGTCGACATCGACCCGCGCAAGCTGGAGCGGGCCAGGGCGATGGGCGCCACCCACACCGTCGACTCGCGCGAGGGCGACCCGGTGGCGGCGATCCGCGAACTGACCGGCGGCTTCGGCGCCGACGTGGTCGTGGAGGCGGTCGGCCGCCCCGAGACCTACCGGCAGGCCTTCTACGCCCGCGACCTCGCCGGCACCGTCGTCCTGGTCGGGGTGCCGACTCCGGAGATGAAGCTGGAACTGCCGCTGCTCGACGTCTTCGGACGCGGTGGCGCCCTGAAGTCCAGCTGGTACGGCGACTGTCTGCCCTCGCGCGACTTCCCGGCCCTCATCGACCTCTACCTGGACGGCCGCTTCGACCTGGACGCGTTCGTCTCCGAGACCATCGGCCTCGGGGACGTGGAGAAGGCGTTCGAGAAGATGCACCGCGGCGAGGTACTGCGCTCCGTGGTGGTGCTGTGAACGGCCTCTCAGTGTTGTGCATCGCGCGGAGCGTTGCATGTGAGGCAACAGGGATCCCCGTCCGGGTCCCTTCTCTGGACTCCTTGACAAGGGTTTGCGGGCGCCCTCAAACTGACGTTGCGTTCAACGCAATCCGTTTCGCTATACGCACCGAGGTGTCATGATGATTCCCGCGTGCCGTCTCGTGGATCTCCCCCGAGGCGAGGCCTACCGGCTCGACATCGATCCGCCGGTCTCGGTGTTCCACACCGACGACGGCGAGGTCTTCGCCATCGACGACACCTGCACCCATCAGGACGCCTCGCTCGCCGACGGCTGGCTGGAGGGCTGCGAGGTCGAATGCCCGCTGCACGCCTCGAAGTTCGACCTGCGGACGGGTGCCGTCGACGCCCCGCCTGCCAAGCGACCGGTCCGCACCCACGAGGTCCATGTCGAGGACGGCATGATCTACGTCCGGCTGTCCCTGGACGCGCCCAACCTGCCGCCCTGCGTCACGGCCCGGCTCGCCGGCGGACCCGCGTGAGAACGGTCGCCGTGGTCGGCGCCTCGCTCGCCGGTCTCTCGGCGGCGCGCTCGCTGCGCAAGCAGGGCTACGACGGGCGGCTCGTCCTCATCGGCGACGAACCCCACCGCCCGTACGACCGGCCCCCGTTGTCCAAGGAGTTCCTGGCCGGCTCCCTGGCCGAGGCGGACCTCGCGCTGGAGCCGGACGACGAGGACCTGCGGGCCGAGTGGCTGCTCGGCGTCCGCGCCGTCGGTCTCGACGGCCCGCAGCGCGCCGTACGGCTCGCCGACGGCAGCGAGGTACGGGCGGACGGCGTCGTCATCGCGACCGGCGCCGCCGCCCGGACCCTGCCCGGCGCCGGCGCCCTGGCCGGGGTGCACACCCTGCGCACCCTGGACGACGCCCGCGCCCTGCGCGACGAACTGGCCCTCGGGGGCAGGCTGGTGGTGATCGGCGGCGGCTTCATCGGCGCCGAGGTCGCCTCCACCGCGTACGCCCTCGGACTCGATGTGACCGTCGTGGAAGCGGCTCCGACCCCGCTGGCCGGACCGCTCGGCGAGACCATGGGCGGGATCGTCTCCGCCCTCCACGCCGACCACGGCGTACGGCTGTTGTGCGGAGTGGGCGTCAAGGGACTGCGCGGCGCGAGCCGTGTCGAGGCCGTCCTGCTGGCGGACGGCCGCAGCGTCCCCGCCGACATCGTGGTCGTGGGGGTCGGCGCCCGTCCGTGCGTCGAGTGGCTCGCGGGCTCCGGCATCGAGCTCGCCGACGGCGTCAGGTGCGGCGCCGACGGACGCACCAACCTGGCCGGTGTGGTCGCGGTCGGGGACTGTGCCTCCTGGTACGACCCGCGCGCGGGCCTGCACCGCCGAGTCGAGCACTGGACCGGCGCCCGGGAGCGGCCCGAGGCGGCCGTGACCGCGCTGCTGGCGGGCGGCGCGGTGGAACCGGGCGCGCCGAGGCCGCCGTACTTCTGGTCGGACCAGTACGGCGTGAAGATCCAGTTCGCCGGTCACGCGGCCGCCGCCGACAGCGTGACGATCGAAGAGGGCGCCCGGGACGACCGCAACGTCCTGGCCGTCTACCGGCGTTCCGGGCATCCGGTCGCCGTGCTCGGAATGAACCAGCCGCGGCTGTTCACGCGCTGGCGCAAGCAGCTCGCCGCCGCGGCCTGACAGCACCGCCGCTGTCGCCGCGTTCACCACGCCGTCCGCTCTTCCCGGCGTGCATCACCGGCCCACGACGTTCCCCGAGGAGTGCACTGTGACCTCGACCAGCCTGCCGGACAGCCTGATCGCCACCCTCCCCGGCGCCTCCTACACGGATCCCGGGATCTTCGCCCAGGAGCAGGAGCGCATCTTCGAAGCGATGTGGTTCTGCGCCGTCCGCGCCTCCGACCTGCCCAGGCCCGGCCGCTTCAAGACCGTTGAGGTGGGCCGGGAGAGCATCCTGATCACGCGCGCGCGGGACAACTCGGTGCGCGCGTACTTCAACGTCTGCCGGCACCGCGGGGCCAAGCTGTGCACCGAGGAGTCCGGAGAGGTCAAGCGGGCCTTCCAATGCCCGTACCACGCCTGGACGTACGACCTGACCGGCAAGCTCGTCGCCGCGCCCAACCTGACGAAGATGCCGGACGTGGGCCGCACCGAGTACGGCCTGGCGAGTGTGGCGGTGCGCGAATGGCTGGGCTATGTGTGGGTGTGCCTCGCGGAGGACCCGCCGCCCTTTGACGAGGTCGTCCAGGACGTGATCGCGCGCCTCGGCGACACCGAGTCGATCGAGCACTACGACATCGGGGGGCTGGAGGTCGGCCGGCGGATCGTCTATGACGTGAAGGCCAACTGGAAGCTGATCGTCGAGAACTTCATGGAGTGCTACCACTGCGCGACGATCCACCCCGAACTCACCGAGGTGCTCCCCGAGTTCGCCGACGGATACGCGGCCCAGTACTACGTGGGGCACGGCGCGGAGTTCGGCGAGGACGTCAGGGGGTTCACCGTCGACGGCTCGGAGGGGCTGGACCGGATTCCCGGAGTCTCCGAGGACCAGGACCGCCGCTACTACGCGATCACCGTGCGGCCGCAGGTGTTCATCAACCTCGTGCCCGACCATGTGATCTTCCACCGGATGTACCCGGTGGCGGCGGACCGGACGGTCGTGGAGTGCGACTGGCTGTACCTGCCCCAGGTCGTGGCAAGCGGCAAGGACGTCAGCCGGTCGGTGGAACTCTTCGACCGGGTCAACCGGCAGGACTTCGACGCGTGCGAGCGCACCCAGCCCGGGATGCGCTCACGGCTGTACGCCAAGGGCGGTGTGCTGGTGCCCAGCGAGCACCACATCGGCGAGTTCCACGACTGGGTCCAGGCCCGGTTGGGAGTCGGGGCCGGTCCGGCTGACGGGGCTCAGCCCAGGTAGCCCATACGGTGGCTGATCTCCTCGGCGCCCTTGACCAGGACCGGGGCGAGCTCGTGGAGCCGCTCTTCGGAGAGCCGGTACGCGGGTCCCGAGGCGCTGAGCGCCGCGATGACCTCTCCGTCCCGGTCGCGGACCGGCGCGGCCATGGCGTGCAGGCCGAGCTCCAACTCCTCCAGGGCCCAGGCGTAACCGCGCTCACGGGCCTCGGCGAGGTTCTTCTCGAGCTTCGTCTTCGCGGTGATGGTGCGCGGGGTGACCTTCTTCAGGCCGGTCTCCGTCAGGAGCGCGGCGCGCTGATCGGCGGGCAGGTGGGCCAGCAGGATCTTGCCGCTCGACGTGGCGTGCAACGGGGTCAGCTGGCCGACCCAGTTCTGCGCGGTGACGGCACCCGGGCCGCGCACCTGGTAGAGGTTGACCGCGTAGCGCTCCTGCATCACGGCGACGTTCACGGTCTCGCCGAGCTCCTCGGCGAGGTCCTCGCACACGGGGCGGCTCTGCTGGGTGATGTCGATGCGTCCGGTGACCGCGCCGGCCAGCCGCACGATGCCGAAACCCAGGCGGTACTTGCCGCGTTCACCCGCCTGTTCCACCAGGCCGCGCGCTTCCAGGGCGCCGAGGAGCCGGAACGCCGTGGACTTGTGAACGTCGATCTCGGCGGCCACCTCGCTCACGCCCGCCTCGCCGCGCTGGGCCAGGATCTCCATCACGTGAATGGCCCGGTCGACGGACTGCACCCCGCCGCTCGACGACCCTGTCGTTTCGTTATCCGGGTTGTAGTTGCTCACAACGCAACTATACGGCGGGTAAAAAACAAGGGTGGGGGTTGTTTCGGGGACCCCGTGCATATGTCGTGCAGGTTGCGCACTTCGCAACCTGGTGCGTATCGCGATACCCGTACTACCATGCCGCGCATATCGACGGCGCGAGCGAGACGAGGCACCATGGCTCCTCAGCAGTACGACTTCGTCATCGTCGGTGGTGGATCGGCCGGCAGCGCACTGGCCAACCGGCTCTCCGCCGACCCCGGCAACCGCGTGCTGGTCCTGGAGGCCGGCCGGCCCGACTACCCGTGGGACGTCTTCATCCACATGCCCGCGGCGCTGACCTACCCGATCGGCAGCCGCTTCTACGACTGGAAGTACGAGTCGGAACCCGAGCCCCACATGGGCGGCCGGCGCGTCTACCACGCCCGCGGCAAGGTGCTGGGCGGCTCCAGCAGCATCAACGGCATGATCTTCCAGCGCGGCAACCCCATGGACTACGAGCGCTGGGCCGCCGATCCCGGCATGGAGAGCTGGGACTACGCGCACTGTCTGCCGTACTTCAAGCGTATGGAGAACTGCCTCGCGGCCGACCCCGACGACGAGTTCCGCGGCCACGACGGCCCGCTCGTCCTGGAGCGCGGCCCGGCCGCCAACCCGCTCTTCGGCGCCTTCCTCAAGGCCACCGAGGAGGCGGGGTACGCGCCGACCGACGACGTCAACGGCTACCGGCAGGAGGGCTTCGCCAAGTTCGACCGCAACGTCCACCGCGGGCGCCGCCTGTCGGGCTCGAAGGCCTATCTGAAGCCCGCCCGCAGACGCCCCAACCTCACGGTCAAGACCCGCGCCCTCGTCACCCGCGTCCTGTTCGAGGGCAAGCGGGCCGTCGGGGTCGAGTACCGGCGCGGCAAGGGCGCGCTGCAGCAGGTGCGCGCCAAGGAGGTCATCCTCTGCGGCGGCGCGATCAACTCCCCGCAGTTGCTGCAGCTCTCCGGCGTCGGCAACGCCGGGGAACTGCGCGCCCTCGGCATCGACGTCGTGCACGACCTGCCGGGCGTCGGCGAGAACATGCAGGACCACCTGGAGGTGTACATCCAGTACGCCTGCAAGCAGCCCGTCTCCATGCAGCCGTACCTCGCGAAGTGGCGCGCCCCCTTCATCGGCCTGCAATGGCTCTTCCGCAAGGGCCCCGCCGCGACCAACCACTTCGAGGCCGGCGGGTTCGCCCGCAGCAACGACGACGTGGACTACCCCAACCTGATGTTCCACTTCCTGCCCATCGCGGTCCGCTACGACGGCTCCGTGCCCGCCGGCGGACACGGCTACCAGGTGCACGTGGGGCCCATGTACTCCGACGCCCTCGGCTCGGTGAAGATCAGGAGCAGGGATCCGCAGGAGCACCCGGCGCTGCGCTTCAACTACCTGTCCACCGAGCAGGACCGCCGTGAGTGGGTCGAGGCGATCCGCGTCGCGCGCAGGCTGCTCAACCAGCCCGCCCTGGCTCCCTACAACGGTGGGGAGATCTCGCCCGGCCCGTCCGTCGAGACCGACGAGGAGATCCTCGCCTGGGTCGCCAAGGACGGCGAGACCGCCCTGCACCCCTCCTGCACCTGCAAGATGGGCACCGACGAGATGGCCGTCGTGGACCCCGCCAGCCTGCGCGTGCACGGGGTCGAGGGGCTGCGGGTCGTCGACGCGTCGGTGATGCCCTATGTCACCAACGGAAACATCTACGCGCCGGTGATGATGATCGCGGAGAAGGCGGCCGACCTCATCCTCGGCAAGGAGCCGCTGGCGCCTTCTGAAGCCGTCTACTACCGGCACCGGGACTCCCGGACGCAGGCGGGGTAACGCAGTATTTTCGCGGGGCCGCTTGTCCTGGAAACCAGCTGTCTCCGGGGTGCGCGCAAGGCGCCCGCGTGCCCAAACCGTCATCCCCCAACCCCTTGACGTGGGTTCACGCATTCTCCAGAGTGTTCCACCACAAGCAATGCGGTGCGCGATGCGCAACGAGATTCGCTCGAAGGGCTCCCGACGTGGCAGACCTGTATGTGGACGGGAAGTGGCGGGAACCGGTGGCCGGAGGCCGTCGGGAGATCCGCTGTCCCGCCGACGGCACGCTTTCCGCGACTGTGTCGGAAGGCACCCGTGCCGACACCGAAGCGGCCGTCGCGGCCGCCCGCCGGGCCTTCGACGAAGGGCCCTGGCCGCGCACCCCCGAGCGAGAGCGGGGCGCCCTGCTGCTGCGCACCGCCGACCTGATCGAGCGCGACGCCAAGGAGTTCGCCCGCGCCGAGTCGCTGGACACCGGCAAGCGTCTGGTCGAGAGCGAGTACGACATCGCCGACGTCGTCTCCTGTCTGCGCTACTACGGCGGGCTCGGCGGCACCGACGCCGGCCGCGTGATCGACACCGGCCGGGACGACGCCGTCAGCCGCGTGGTGTACGAGCCGATCGGGGTGTGCGGTCTGATCACACCGTGGAACTACCCACTTCTGCAAGCGAGTTGGAAGGTGGCCCCGGCCCTTCTCGCCGGCAACACCATCGTCCTCAAGCCCAGTGAGCTCACCCCCTCCACCGCGGTCCTGCTGATGCGGGCACTGGAGGAGGCCGGACTCCCCGTCGGTGCGGCCAACCTCGTCCTCGGCACCGGGCCCGAGGTGGGGGCGCCGCTCTCGGAGGATCCCCGGGTCGACATGGTCTCCTTCACCGGAGGCGTGGAGACCGGCAAACGGATCATGGCGACGGCAGCCGCCGGCGTGAAGAAGGTCGCGCTGGAACTCGGCGGCAAGAATCCCAATGTCGTCTTCGCCGACGCCGACTTCGAGACGGCCGTGGACTTCGCGCTCACGGCCGTCTTCCTGCATTCGGGGCAGGTCTGCTCGGCCGGTGCCCGGCTGATCGTCGAGGACTCGCTGCACGACCGGTTCGTCGACGAGGTGGTCCGCCGGGCCCGGCAGATCCGCCTCGGCGGGCCCTTCGACCCCGAGGCCGAGACCGGGGCGCTGATCTCGGCGCAGCACCTGGAGAAGGTCGAGGCGTACGTCGCCTCCGGGCTCGCCGAAGGTGCCGTCCTGCGCTGCGGTGGTGAGCGTCCCGACGACCCCGCCCTCGCGAACGGCCACTACTACCCGCCCACCGTGCTCGACGAGTGCCGGCAGGACATGCGGGTGGTGCACGAGGAGTCCTTCGGGCCGGTGCTGACCGTGGAGCGCTTCTCCGGTGAGGACGACGCCGTACGCATCGCCAACGACACCGAGTACGGCCTCGCTGGTGCCGTCTGGACCCAGGACGCCGGGAAGGCCCAGCGGGTCGCCCGCCGGCTGCGGCACGGCACCGTGTGGATCAACGACTACCACCCCTATGTGCCACAGGCCGAATGGGGTGGCTTCGGGCACTCCGGTGTGGGCCGGGAACTGGGACCGACCGGCCTGGACGAGTACCGCGAGCCCAAGCACATCTGGCAGAACATCCAACCCCGGCCGCAGCACTGGTTCCGCGGCTGAACGCCGAGAAGAGGTCGACCATGACCCCAACCCAGACCGAGGTGCCGCCGCGCCGCGGCACCCCCGAGGACGCGGCGCCCACGCCCGTCATATCCGTACGCGGGCTGTGGAAGGTGTTCGGGCCGAAGGCGGACCAGGTACCGGATTCCGAGGAGCTGCGCGGGCTCACCCGCCGCGAACTCATGGACCGCACCGGCTGCACCGCCGCCGTGCGGGACGTGAGCTTCGACGTCGCGCCCGGAGAGGTCTTCGTCGTCATGGGGCTGTCCGGCTCCGGCAAGTCCACCCTGGTGCGCTGTCTGACCCGGCTGATCGAGCCCACCGCCGGAGAGATCGTCTTCGAGGGCGAGGACATCCGGGACGCCGACGAGCGGCGGCTGCGCGAACTGCGGCGCAGCAAGTTCTCCATGGTCTTCCAGCACTTCGGTCTGCTGCCCCACCGCCGCGTCGTCGACAATGTGGCGTTCGGGCTCGAGATCCGCGGCCTGGGCCGGGCCGAGCGCACCAGGCGGGCGCTGGAGGTCGTCGAACTCGTGGGCCTGTCGGGGTACGAGAACTCCTACCCCGACCAGCTCTCCGGTGGAATGCAGCAACGCGTGGGCCTGGCAAGGGCGTTGGCCGGGGATCCGGACGTCCTCCTCTTTGACGAGCCGTTCTCGGCGCTCGACCCGCTGATCCGCCGGGACATGCAGAGCGAGGTCATCCGTCTGCACCACGAGGTCGGCAAGACGATGGTGTTCATCACCCACGACCTCTCCGAGGCGCTGAAGCTCGGCGACCGCATCCTCATCATGCGGGACGGAAAGACAGTCCAGTGCGGCACCGGCGACGAACTCGTGGGCGCCCCCGCCGACGACTACGTACGCGACTTCGTCAAGGACGTGCCGCGCGGCGATGTACTGACCCTGCGCTGGATCATGCGTCCGGTCACTCCCGAAGACCCCCTGGACGGACCCGAGTTGGGCCCGGACGTCGTGGTGAAGGAGGCCACCCGGGCCGTCCTCGCGGCCGACAGGCCCGTCAAGGTCGTCGAGAACGGCAAGCTGATCGGCATCGTCGGTGACGAGGAGATCCTCGCGGTGGTCGCCGGGCAGGAAGGCGACGCGTGATGACCGTCGCCATCGAGAAACCCGGGAAACCGGGGCAGACGAAGCAGGCCGAACCGCCTCCGCCCGCCACCCCCGTACGCCGGGTCAGCCGGTCCATGGTGGTCGGCGCGATCCTGGTCGTCTGGCTCGTCCTGTTCGCCGTACTGCGCGGAAAGCAGACCCTGTCGCTGGCCGCGGCCGACCTCACCGATCTGCACCGCTGGCTCAACGACGTCAACGACTCCATCGGCGCCAACCGCAACTCCAACCCGCTCTTCCTGTACGGCTTCAACGAGATCCGGCTGGTCATCGACAACCTGGTGACCTTCGTGCAGGACCTGATCTCCCAGCCGTCCGGCGACCGGCCGCTCCCGCAGATCGGCTGGCTCGGAGTCGTCGGCCTCGCCGGCTATGTCTCCTGGGCGGTGGCCAACTGGCGGGTCGCGCTGCTGGCCGTGGCCGGCTTCACCTTCCTCGGGCTCCAGGGCCTGTGGCAGGAGAGCATGGACACCCTGGCCCTGACGCTCTCCGCGGTCCTGGTGGCGCTGCTGTTCGCCCTTCCGCTGGGCGTGTGGGCGGGTCTGTCCGAGCGGGTCAACCGGATCGTCACCCCCTTCCTGGACTTCATGCAGACGATGCCGACCTTCGTCTACCTGGCGCCGCTGACCCTGTTCTTCCTGATCGGCGGGGCCTCCGCGACCATCGCCACCGTCATCTACGCGGCACCGCCGGCCATCCGCATCACCGCGCACGCCATCCGTTCCGTGCCCGCGACGACGGTCGAGGCCGCCGCCTCCATGGGGGCCACCCGCAGACAGTCCCTGCTCAAGGTGCTGCTGCCGATGTCCAAGCGGACCGTGGTGATGGGCGTCAACCAGACCATCATGGCCGCCCTGGCCATGGTGACCATCGCGGCCCTGATCGACGCGCCCGGGCTCGGCAAGACCGTGGTCCAGGCCCTGCAGTCCCTCGACGTCGGTACGGCCTTCAACGCGGGCCTCGCCATCGTCGTCATGGCGATCGTCCTGGACCGGGTCACCACCGCGGCGAGCGGACGCGCGGAGGCCGCCCGGCGCTCCGGCAACCCGCTCCTCAAGTGGCGGCGGCACCTGCTCGCCGCCGGGGGAGTGGTGGCGGCCGTACTCGTGTATCTGTCGCACACCTACGTGTGGGCGGCCGAGTTCCCCGGCGACGGCACCACCGGCAGCAACATCGCCAAAGCGGCCGACGACGTGACCACCTGGGCGCAGGACAACCTGTCGGGGCTCACCAACGGCTTCCGCGATGTCATCACGAACAGCCTGCTCAACCCGTTCCAGACGCTGCTGACCGACTCCCCGTGGTGGCTCGTCGGCGCCGCCCTCATCGGGATCGCCGTGGTGCTCGGCGGCTGGCGCGCCGGCGTCACCACCGCCGTGTGCGTGGGACTCCTGGTCGCCACCGGCGTGTGGTCGGACGGCATGACGACCCTGGCCTCGACGGTCGTGGCCACCGTGCTCGTCATGCTGCTCGGCATGGTCGTCGGGGTGTGGATGGGCCGCAGCGCGCTGGTGGACCGGCTGGTGCGGCCCACCCTCGACGCGGCCCAGGTCATGCCGCCGTTCGTCTACCTCGTGCCGTTCCTCGCCCTGTTCGGCGCGACCCGGTTCACGGCCATCGTCGCCGCGATCGTCTACGCGGCACCGGTCGCCATCAAGATCATCGCCGACGGGGTGCGGACCGTGCCCGCGGCCACCGTCGAGGCGGCCACCTCCACCGGGTGCAACACCTGGCAGATCATCACCAAGGTCCAGCTGCCGATGGCCCGCAGCGCCCTGACGCTCGCGACCAACCAGGGCCTGATCTACGTGCTGTCGATGGTCGTCGTCGGCGGCCTGGTCGGCGCCGGGGCCCTCGGCTACGACGTGGTAGCCGGCTTCTCGCAGGGACAGCTGTACGGCAAGGGCCTGGCGGCCGGACTCGCCATCGTCCTGCTCGGCGTCATGTTCGACCGGATCACTCAAGCAGCGGCTCGCCGCACCAGTAACTGAGGAGCACGACACGATGGCAAGACACTGGCGAGCCGGCGCGGCCGGCCTGGCCGTCCTCGGCCTCACCCTCACGGCCTGCGGCGGCGCGAAGGTCGGTGACTCCTCGGAGGCCGGCGGTTCGGGCAGCTCCGGCAAGTGCGGCACCTTCAACCTCGCGGTCAACCCGTGGGTGGGCTACGAGGCCGACGCGGCGGTCGTCGCGTACGTCGCCGAGCACGACCTGAAATGCAAGGTCACCAAGAAGGACCTCAAGGAGGAGATCGCCTGGCAGGGCTTCGGGACCGGCGAGGTGGACGCCGTCCTGGAGAACTGGGGCCACGACGACCTGAAGAAGAAGTACATCACCCAGCAGAAGACCGCCGTGGAGGCCGGCTCGACCGGCAACAAGGGCATCATCGGCTGGTACGTGCCGCCGTGGCTGGCAAAGGCCCACCCGGACATCACCGACTGGAAGAGCCTCAACAAGTACGCCGCCGAGTTCAAGACCTCGGAGTCCGGCGGCAAGGGCCAGCTCCTGGACGGCGACCCGTCGTACGTCACCAACGACGAGGCGCTGGTGAAGAACCTGAAGCTCGACTTCAAGGTGGTGTACGCGGGCAGCGAGACCGCGCTGATCCAGGCGTACCGCAACGCCGAGAAGAAGAAGCAGTGGGTGATCGGCTACTTCTACGAGCCGCAGTGGTTCCTGTCCGAGGTGCCGCTGGTCAAGGTCGACCTGCCCGCGTACAAGACGGGCTGCGACGCCGATGCGGCCAAGGTCGCCTGCGACTACCCGGTCTACGACCTCGACAAGATCGTCAGCGCGAAGTTCGCCAAGTCGGGCAGCCCCGCCTACGACCTGGTGAAGAAGTTCAACTGGACCAACGACGACCAGAACACCGTGGCCAAGTACATCGCGGTGGACAAGATGACGCCGGACGCGGCGGCCAAGAAGTGGGTCGACGCCAACCGCGCCAAGGTCGACGCCTGGATCAAGTAGGGCGCTCACGGTGCCCGGTGGGCGGTGCGCACTGTGCGCACCGCCCACCGGGCATTGCCGTTTTTCGAGGTCTTTCCACGAGGTCACAGCCCTCTTGACACCCACCTGAACGGCAGGCACATTGAGTTGCGCAGCCTGAATCGTGTTGCGTACAAAGCAACTTAACCGGAGGTGCGGCGATGGCGGGACCCCGAGTGGTCATCATCGGAGCGGGCGTCGTCGGCGCGGCACTGGCCGACGAGATCTCCGCGCGCGGCTGGACCGAGGTGACCGTGGTCGACCAGGGCCCCCTCCCGGCCACCGGCGGATCCTCCTCGCACGCCCCGGGCCTGGTCTTCCAGGCCAACTCCTCCAAGACCATGACCGAGTTGGCCCGCTACACCGTCGAGAAGTTCAGCTCCCTCGACGTGGACGGACAGCCCTGTTTCCTCCAGGTCGGCGGCCTGGAGGTGGCGACCACCCCGGAACGCGTCACCGAACTCCACCGCCGACAGGGCTGGCTCACCTCCTGGGGCGTGGAGTCGCGGATCGTGACCGCCGACGAGTGCGTCGACCTGCACCCCCTGGTCACCCGCGACCGGGTCCTCGCCGGCCTCCACATCCCCACCGACGGCCTCGCCAAGGCCGTCCTCGCCGTCGAGGCGCAGATCCGCCGGGCCACCGAGCGCGGAGTGACCTTCCTGGCCCGCCACGAGGTCCTCGACGTCCTCCAGGCCGACGGCGAGGTGACGGGTGTCCGCACCGACCAGGGCGATCTACAGGCCGACATCGTCGTGTGCTGCGCCGGCATCTGGGGTCCGAAGATCGCCCGCATGGCCGGCATGAACCTCCCGCTCACCCCGCTCGCCCACCAGCTCGCCTGGACCGGCCCGGTCCCGGCGCTCGCCGGCCAGACCGAGGAGGCGGTGCGCCCGATCCTGCGCCACCAGGACGCCGACCTCTACTACCGCGACCGCCACGACACCCTCGGCATCGGCTACTACGGCCACCGCCCCATGCCCATCACCGCCGACGAGATCCTCTCCGTCGACGAGGCCGACGGGATGCCGTCGGTCCTGAAGTTCACCGAGGACGACTTCGCGGACGCCTGGACCGAGACGCAGTCACTGCTGCCCGCCACCCGCGAGGCAAAGATCGAGGAGGCCGTCAACGGCCTGTTCTCCTTCACCACCGACGGCCTGCCCCTCCTCGGCGAGTCCCCGGACGTCAAGGGCTTCTGGGTCGCCGAGGCCGTCTGGGTCACCCACTCCGCCGGCGTCGGCCGGGCGGTCGCCGAGTGGCTGGTCGACGGCCACTGCTCCTCCTTCGACCTCCACGAGTGCGACGTCAACCGCTTCGAGCCGCACCAGCTCGCCCCGGAGTACGTCCTGGCCCGCGACTGCCAGAACTTCGTCGAGGTCTACGACATCCTCCATCCCCTCCAGCCCTCCGGTGATCCCCGCCCGATCCGCACCAGCCCCTTCCACGCCCGCCAGCAGGAGCTGGGCGCCTTCTTCCTGGAGGCGAACGGCTGGGAACGGCCGCACTGGTACGAGGCCAACGCACACCTGGTGGAAGGACGTTCGATCGTCACTCCCGACGACTGGGCCGCGCGGTACTGGTCGCCCGTCGTCGGTGCCGAGGCCCAGACCACCCGCGAGACCGTCGCCATGTACGACATGACGGCCCTCAAGCGCCTGGAGGTGAGCGGGCGGGGAGCGGCCGACTTCCTGGAGCGGCTGTGCACCGGCAAGGTCGCCAAGTCCGTCGGCTCGGTGACGTACACCCTGCTGTTGGACCACGACGGAGGCATCCGCAGCGACATCACCGTGGCGCGGCTGGCCCCCGACCTCTTCCAGGTCGGCGCCAACGGCAACCTCGACCTCGACTGGTTCACCCGTCACCTGCCCGCCGACGGCACCGTCCAGGTCCGCGACATCACCCCCGGCACCTGCTGCATCGGCCTGTGGGGACCGCTCGCCCGGGACGTCCTCCAGCCGCTCACGGACGAGGACTTCTCGGCGACCGGCCTCAAGTACTTCCGCGCCAAGCGCGCCCACATCGGGTCCGTCCCGGTGACGGCCATGCGCCTGTCGTACGTCGGCGAGCTCGGCTGGGAGCTGTACACCACGGCCGACCTCGGCCAGAAGCTGTGGGACACGCTGTGGCGGGCGGCCCGGCCACTGGGCGGGATCGCCGCCGGCCGGGGCGCCTTCAACACCCTCCGCCTGGAGAAGGGGTACCGCTCCTTCGGCACCGACATGACCTACGAGCACGACCCCTACGAGGCCGGGGTCGGCTTCGCCGTCAAGGCCGACAAGGAGGACTTCGTCGGCAAGGCGGCACTGGAGCGCCGCAGGGCCGACGTACGGCGGAAGCTGGCCTGCCTGACCATCGAGGACCCGCGGTCCGTCGTCATGGGCAAGGAGCCGGTGTACGACGGGCAGCGCGCGGTCGGCTACGTCACCAGCGCTGCCTTCGGGCACACGATCGGCAAGGGCATCGCCTACGCCTGGCTGCCGGCGGAGCTCGCGGTGGCCGGCCGGGCGCTGCACATCGGCTACTTCGACCGGCGCGTGGAGGCGGTCGTGGCCGAGGAGCCGCTGTTCGACCCGGCGATGTCCCGGCTCCGGGGATGAGCGGGCGTCAGCCCACGTAGCCGAGGCGGCGGCTGAGTTCGTCGGCGCCCGCCACCAGCACCGGTGCCAGCTCGTGCATCCGCTCCTCGGTGAGGCGGAAGGCGGGACCCGAGGCGGTGAGGGCGGCGACGACCTTGCCCTCGCCCGAACGCACCGGCGCCGCCATGGCGTTGAGGCCCTCCTCGTACTCCTCCACCGTCATGGCGTAGCCCTGCTCACGGACCCGGACCAGCTCCGCCTCCAGCGTCTGCGGCGAGGTCAGGGTGCGGGCCGTCATCCGTTCGAGACCGGCCGTGGCGACGAGCTCGCCCCGGCGCTCGTCCGTGAGATGGGCGAGCAGGACCTTGCCGCTCGACGTGCAGTGCATCGGCGTCAGCCGGCCGACCCAGTTCTGCGCGGTGATGGCGGACCGGCCGCGCACCTGGTCGAGGTTGATCACATGGTGGGACTCCAGGACCGCGATGTTCATCGTCTCGCCCAGTTTGTCGGCGAGGCGCTCGCAGATCCCGCGGCCGTGCTTGGTGACGTCGATGCGCCCGGTGACCGCGCCGGCCAGCCGCACGATGCCGAACCCGAGGCGGTACTTCCCGCGCTCGCCCTCCTGCTCGACCATCCCGTGCGCCTCCAGAGCGCCGAGCAGACGGAACGCGGTGGACTTGTGGACGTCGATCGCCTCGGCGACCTCACTGACGCCTGCCTCGCCGCGCTGGGCGAGGATCTCCAGCACGGTGACAGCCCGGTCGACGGACTGCACCCCGCCGCCGGACGCGCCCCCGAACTCGGTGCCGTAGCTGCTCATGGCGGAACCATATGCGAACAGGTCAGCCGTGCGGGGCCCGGTGTCCGGCACCGGGCCCCGCACGGTGAGCGACCCGTCAGCGGGTGAGCGGTGCGACCGTGAGCCGGTCGACGTTGGGCGCGTACGCCGTGGCGTTGGACAGGGTGACGGTGTTGGTGCCCGCGGCGAGGGTCACCGGCACCGGCAGGTCCCAGTAGTTGTTCCAGCTGTAGTTGTTGCGGAACATGACCGTCCGGTCGGTCCCGTTGACGCTGATCCGGGCCGCGCGGGAGACCACGTTGGTGTTGTAGTTCCCGGAGCCGGCGACCTGGTTGTTGGCGTAGCGGACGTTCATGACGTAGCGCCCGGCGCTCGCCGCGTCGACCTTGAAGGTGAGCGTGTTGTCCGCGCCGTTGCCGATGTAGCCGACGTACTTGCCGCCGGAGGCCCAGGTGTCCGAGGTGACGACGGCGGTCCCGGCGAGGGTGGCGTCCTCCGCCTGGTAGGCGGTCACGCCCGTGGTGTCGGCGCTCGCGGCGACACGGAGGTCGCGCAGGGTCAGCGTGGCTGTGCCCGGCGCGGCGGCGGTGATGCGGTTGTTGCCCGCCGACAGGTACAGCCGTGCGGTCCTGGTGGTGGCCTTGCCGCCGGTGGAGGCCAGCTTCACGGCGGTGGCGCCGTCCAGGGAGAGCGTGCCGGTGCCGTTGGCGGAGTAGTCGGTGCGGACCGTGTAGTAGCCGTCGGTCGGGGCGTACACGTCGAAGATCGCCGAGTCCGCGCGGTCCAGGGTCAGGGTACCGGCGCCGGTGATACCGGACGCGGAGTAGCCGTAGCCGGGCGTGCCGGTGACGTCGGTGTAGGCGGCCGGGTAGAGGGTGTCGGCGGTGGCGGCGGGGGTCAGGTCGACCTTGTCGAGGGTGACCTCGTTCGTGCCCTTGGCCAGGGCGATCGTGTGGCTGCCGGCGGTCAGTGACAGCGAGGCGCGGGCCGTGGCGCGGTAGGTCCAGTTCAGGGTCGGACCGTAGGTGACGGTCTGGACGGCGCCGCCGTCCACGGTGAGGGTCTGGGTCGCCGGGGCGCCGGACTGGTTGCCGTAGAAGACGTCGAGGTCATAGGTGCCCGTGGCGGGGACGTCGACCGTGAAGGCGACCTTGCTGGTCGGCTGGTTGAGGCTGCCGACGTCCTTGGTGCCCGAGGTGGCGTAGCCGTAGGCGTTGGACACCGAGCCCTGGGTGTAGACCGTCCCGCCGGTGATGGCGGCGTTCTCGGCCTCGTACGACGCCGACCAGGGGACGGAGGCCCGGGCGGGCGCGTCCTTGCCGGCCGGGTTGACGGTGACGCGGTAGGCCGACATCGGGTCGAGGCCGGTCAGCGGCACGGTGATGCTGCCGTCGGCGGCGACCTTGTAGGTGCTGCGAGCGAGCACCCTGGGCGCGGGCGCTCCGCCCTCGTAGCCGCTCCAGGCGGTGCGCTCGACCGAGACGTTGACCTTGCGGCCGAAGGAGGACGGGATGTGCTGGATGACGGTGTCGGCCGCGCCGGAGGTACCGCCGCCGAGGAGCACCTGGGCCTGCTTGCGGCCGGTGTCGAGGGAGGCGATGCCCTGGAGCGTGTCGGTGGTGTTGGCCTGCGGCGGGGTCACCTTGGCGGTCTTGCCGCTCAGGCCCGCGTACCAGCGCATCAGCCACCAGTTGCCGTTCGGGATGTTGGTCTGGGCGACGTTGTCGTCCAGGTTCCCGGCGATGTCCCAGTACGCGAGGTCGGCGTCGACCTTGTTCCGCTCGAACATCGACATCCACTGGACCATCTGCCCCGGCACGGACAGGTCGCGGCGGTCGGCGTACTCGTTGATGTTGACCGGCCGGGGGCTGATGCCCGTCTTGGTCTCGAGGGTCCGGTAGGCGGCGAGGGTGGACTCGAAGTGTGCCAGGGAACCGGGGTCCAGCTCGTGCCAGGTCGTGATGTCCGGCAGGACGTGGTGCGCCTTGGCCCACGGGTAGAAATCGCCCATGAGCCGGGAGTCGTAGTGGGTCTCGTTGGGGCCGGCGATCCGGGCGTTCGGGATGATCGACCTGATCTTGTCGTAGACGGTCGCCCAGTCGCTCTCGAAGCTGCTCAGCGCCTTCGCGTAGGTCGTGGCGTCCGAACTGCCGAGCCCGGTGTACCAGTTGCCGTCCGGCTCGTTGAACGGCACCCACACGAACGCGGAGGCGTCCGGACGGGCCGCCACCTTGCGGACCATGGTGTCGACCTTGGCCAGGTAGTCGCTCAACCCGTTGTTCTCGTAAGGCCAGTTGGCGTAGACGTCCTGCATGTAGATCAGGTTGTCGCCGCCGCCCGTGCGGGCGTACTGGGACTGGACGACCAGCGCGTCGCCGTTGGGATGCTGGGCCCCGTCCGGCGCCTTCTGGGCGATCGTCCTCAGATGCAGGGGCGCGACCACGCTGTCCCCGGGCACACCGTCGTCGCTGAGGCCGTACAGAGCGCCGTTGGCGCCGTGCATGACCGCGCCGGTGGTGGTGCCCAGATCGACCTTGAGCTGGGGGGCGGCGGCCTCGGCGGCGGGTGAGGCGAGGAAGGAGCCGACGAGTGCGGACACGGCGGCCGCGCCGACGAGGCCGACGAGGCGCCGCGTTCTGCGGGGGTTGCCGGGCAGGGCGGATGTAGGGGGGATGGCTGACGTACGGGGCATGACGGACCTCCTCCTCCCGCACCGTTGCGGGAGGCTCGGACGGCTTCGGGGTGGGGTTACTTGACGGCGCCGCTGGTGATGCCGGAGACGATGCGGCGCTGGGCGATGACGAAGACGAGCACCATGGGAAGGCTCATCATCACGACGTAGGCGAAGATCAGATGCCAGTTGTTGAGGTACAGCTGGGCGCTGGCGACCTGGTAGAGGTTGAGCGGCAGGGTCGCCCTGTCCCCTCCGCCGAGGACGAAGAAGGCGTAGAAGATGTCGCTCCAGGCGAACAGCATCACCATGATCGTCGCGGTGGCGATGACCGGCCGCAGCAGCGGCAGGATGATGCGCCAGAAGACCCGCACCGGACCGGCCCCGTCCATGCGCGCCGCCTCCTCCAGCTCCTCGGGGAGCGCGCGGATGAACCCGGTCATGAAGAAGATCGAGGTGGACAGGTACATCCCGGCGTAGACGCCGATCATGCCGGGCCGGGTGCCGGCCAGGCCGAGCTGGCGCAGCTCCATCACGATGGTGATCACCGCGGGCGGCAGCAGTAGTCCGCTGATGCTCACCGCGTACAGGGCGTTGACCAGCCGCCCCTTGCGGCGGGCGAACACCCAGGCGGCACCGGCCCCGAGGAGCAGGACCAGGACGACCGAAGGGGCCACCACGAGAAGGCTGTTGACGAAGCCCTGGACGATCTTGCCCTCGTCGAAGGTCTGCTGGTAGTTCGCGGCGGCCTGGGCGTGATGGGGCAGGGAGAGGTTGGGCTTGACGGCCTCGCCCTGCGGCTTGACCGAGGTGACCGCGACCAGCCACAGCGGGATGCCGATGGTCACGGCGGCGATCAGCAGCACGACGACGGGCTGCAGCCGGCGCCACGGGCGCCGGTGGACGGGCGCGAACGCGCCGACGGTGGTCACTGGTTGTTCTCCCTGCGGCGCAGACCGACGATGACGGGCACGGCGAGGACGACGACGATGAGGAACAGCACCAGGCTCATCGCGGAGGCCTGTGCGTAGAGCCCCTGACCGAAGATGCGGAACATGTAGATGTTGAACACCTCGGTCTCGCTGCCCGGGCCGCCCGCGGTGGTGGCCTGGACGATGTCGAAGGTGTTCATGGAACCGATCAGCGCGGTGGTCACGTTGAACGTCACCGCCGGTGCCAGCAGCGGGAACCTGATCGACCAGAAGGTCCGCCAGCCACCGGCCCCGTCGATCCGGGCCGCCTCCAGCACGTCACCGGGCATGCTCTTCAGCCCCGCCAGATAGATCAGCATGGCCAGGCCCATCCACTTCCAGCCGTGGATGAGCGTGACGACGACCAGCGTCCAGGTGGTCGAGCCGAGCCAGGGTGTGTCGACGGGGTGACCCGCGAGCGACGACAGCACGCTGTTGAGCGCCCCGTCCTGGGCGAGCAGGGCCCGGAAGATGTAGCCCACCGCCAGGGCGGAGATCAGCACCGGCAGGAAGAAGACCGCGCGGAAGAAGCGGTTGAAGCGGGTGTCGCGCTCCAGGAGCAGCGCGAGCCCGAGACCGAAGCCGTTCTGGAAGACGGCCACGAGGACCGCGTACTCCAGGGTGATGCGGATGTCGCGGACCATCGACCCGTCGTGCAGGATCGTGGAGAAGTTCGAGAAGCCCACGAAGCCGATCTGCGGGTGGAACGCCGACCAGTCGGTGAACGGGTAGACGAAGTTCAGCAGGTTCGGCAGCAGGAAGAACACCCCGAACACGGCGAGCGCGGGCACCGCGAACCACCACGGCTGGCCGGCGCTGCGACGGGACCGCCCGCGCCGGCCGGGACGCGCGGCCCGGTCCGTTTCCTGCGTGCGCGTGGCGTCACCGACGCCGAGGGTGGCTGTGTCCGCCACGATTCAACCTCCGGTACGGGGCCCCGGGCTCGCCGCCGACGGGCGGCCCGGGGACGGGGCTGGCTGAGGGTGTCCTGGGACCGGGTCCGCTCCGACCGGCGCCGCGACGGAGCCGGGCGGGGCCTAGCGGGGTGCGGTGCGCCCGGACGCGGAGCGGAGGATGCCGAGACGCCCTCTGCTCCGGGACGGCCGGCGACGACGCGGCTGAGGAGCACAGTCCGCCCGAGCGGTTGGAGCTCGTCCGCCGGGCCTCCTGCCACCGGAGTGACCCGAAGGCACCCGCCAGGGGATGGTGCCGGTCAGAAGCCGGAGACCCCGCGGGCCTTGAGGACCTGGTCGAACTGGTCCTCGGCGGCCTGGGCGACCTGCTTCGGGCTCTTCTTGCCGTAGATCATGTCGGCGAGGGCGAGGTGCATGTCGGGGGCGGTCAGCGCCTTGACCTGGAAGACACCGGTGGCGGTGGAGAGCGCCTCGGCCTGGGCGACGGCGGTCTGCGGCAGTCCGGCGGGGTTGGGCACGGACGGCTGCACCGAGACGAGCTTGTTGGCCTTGATGTAGGCCGGGTAGTCCTTGCCGAGCCAGAAGGACAGGAACTGCCGGGCGGCGTTCTGCCGCTTGTCGTCACCGGTGTTGAAGGCGACCACGCCGTTGGTCTGGTCGGGCGAGTACTCGGCCTTGGCGGCGCTGTTGGACAGCGGGAACCAGCCCAGCTTCTCGTCCATCTCCGCGGTGCTGGAGGTCGCCTGGATCTCGGACTGGAGCGAGGTCACGTTCACGGCCATCGCGGCGCTGCCGTCCATGATCGCCTTGCCCTGGTCCACGAAGGTCGCGGTCTTGTAGTTCTTCTGCGCGAGCCCGCCGTCGAGGACCTTCGTCTTGTACTTGGTGATGGCGTCGACGATGGTCTTGTTCGTCCAGGAGTCCTTGTTCTTGTTGAGGTCGTCCCAGAACGTCTGCGGCAAGTCCGTCATCTGGAGCTGCACCTGCCACTGCAGCGGCCACTTGTCGCCGCCGACCTCGAAGAAGGGGGCCACGCCCGTCTTCGCCTTGATGGTCGCCGCGTCGGCGAGCATCTCGTCGTAGCCGGCGGGCATCTTCGTGATGCCGGCCTTCTTGAAGACCGCCTTGTTGTAGTAGACGCCGAGCACCGCGGGGCTGGTGACGATGGCGGCGTAGCGGTGGCCGTCGACCTGGCCGAGGCTCTGCTCGGTCTTGCCGAGCTTGGAGACCCAGTCCTCCTTGTCGAGCTGGAGCAGGTTCTGGGCCGGCTGGATGAAGGGCAGCGTGCTGCCGGTGGGCTGCCAGAACATCAGGTCCGGCTTGGTGCCCGAGGCGAGCTTGGTCGGCACGTTGGACTCGTACGGGTCGGGGATCACCTCGGTGGAGATCTTGGCCCCGGTGGCCTTCTCGAACGCCTCGATGGCCTGCTTGGGCTCGGAGACGCTGTTCTGGGCGACCCACATCGTGAGCTTGACGCCCTTCAGGGAGGCGGTGGCGTCGACCGACCCGGTGGGTGCGGCGCCGCTGCCGCCGGCGGTGCTGTCGCTGCACGCGGTGGCGGTCAGCCCGATGACACAGGCGGTGGCGAGGACGGAGACGGCTCTTCTCATGGCGGGATCCTTGGTCGTACGGAGGGTGAGGGTGAGAGGCGGTACGGCGGAGATCACGGTGCGGTGCCGCGGTGGGTGTGCGATGCGGTGCGGCGGAGGGTGGGTGACTGTCGGGGGCGTGGGGCCGGGTGCCGGTCGGGGTTGGGAGGTGTGCGGTGCCGCGGAGGGTGGGTGACTGTCGGGGGCGTGAGGCCGGGTGCCGGTCGGAGTCGGGAGGCGTGCGGTGCGGCGGAGGGTGGGTGGTCGGGTGCCGGTCGGGTTCAGCAGCCGCGGGGGTACGGCGGAGAGCGGGGGCTGTCGGGGAGGGGACGGGAGGGAGGCCGGATGCCGACCCGTTCAGGAACCGCGAGGTCCGGCGCTCTCGCGGTGCACGAGGGTGGGTTCGGCCGGCACGTGCGCGGACTCCTGTCGGTCGGTGTCGAGTTGGGCCCGCAGCAGACCGAAGGCGGCGCGGCCCAGGCCGTGGAAGTCCATGCGGACCGTGCTGAGGGACGGGGTGAGGAAGGCGGAGTGCGGGGCGTCGTCGAAGCCGATGACGCTGACGTCGTCCGGGACCCGCCGGCCCGCGTGGTGCAGGGCCCGCAGGACACCCAGGGCCAGGTCGTCGTTGCCGCACAGGATCGCGGTGACGGCCGGGTCCCGGGCGAGCTTCCGGCCCGCCTCGTATCCGGCCTGTGCGTCCCAGCCCCGCCCTGACGGCGGGGGAGGGGCCACACCGGCCGCCTTGAGGGCCTGACGCCAGCCCTCGGCGCGCGGTGATGCCGTGCCCCGGGCTCCGGTCGAGGCGGGCAGCGCCACGTAGTGCACGGTCGCGTGCCCGAGCGTGAGGAGGTGCGCGGTGGCGGTCCGGGCCGCCTCCCGGTCGTCGGCCCACACGGCGGGTCTGCCGGGGGTCCGGCCGGGCGGCGGTGCCTCCACCAGGGCCGCGCACGGCACATGCGCCGGTACGCGGTCCAGGACGGCGGCGCCGAGACGGTCGTAGCCGATGACCACCAGGCCGCCACCGGTGTCGGCGGCCGCGGCGACCGTACGGTCCAGGTCGTCCTCCGGGGTCACCACCCGCACGCCGAGCGCGTACCCGGCGGCGCGGGACTCCTCCTCCAGACCCTGCAGGGTGGCCGCGTAGCCATGGAGGACGGTGTTCGAGGTGAGGACCGTGACCGCTCGGGTCACCCCGCTGGCCAGGGCGAACGCGGTGGCGTTGCGCCTGAACCCCAGGGCTCGCACAGCCGCTTCGACACGTCCGCGGGTCTCCTCCTTCACGTTCGGACGGCCGTTGATGACCCTCGAAACGGTCTGGTAGGAGACGCCTGCCGCCTGCGCGACATCGCGGATGCTGGCGGGCCTGCGCTGCCCCGGGGAGGGGGCGGTCTGGCCGCCGAAGCTTGTGTGACCGGTCACATGCATGCGAGGATTGTGAGCGGTCACATCGCGGGCGTCAAGAGACCGTAACTGGGGATTTACCTTTCAAACACAACCGCCCATGCGGCCAACTCTCCCCCGCCGAGCGCGAATTCCCAGCTCAGCCCGGTGAGACCGTGGCAGTACCGAACCATCCCGGAAGGGGAAAATGCGTTGACCGCAGTCGTCGGAACACTCGAGAGATCCCGTCTCTGGTCGCACCCGGAACTCGGGCTGCACGCCGTCCTGGACGCCACGGGATCGGTCCGGCTGGGAGCGTCCGGTCAGGACCCGGCCGCTCTGGTGCCGCTCGTCGAGGTCACCGCCACCGGGCACGGACGCCTGTGGTCGGGGGAGCGCTTCATCGAGACCGCGATCGGCGAGCGCCTGACCTACCGCGACCACGAGACGGTCCGGGAGGCGGGCGGGGAGCGTACGACGATCAGACTCGCGGACCCCGAGACCGGCCTGGCCGCCGAGGTGGTCCTGGAGACGGCTCCGGACGCCGGTTTCCTGCGCTCGCGGGTGCGGCTGGTCAACGAGGGCAGCGCACCGCTGCGGCTGGAGAGCGTGAGCACCCTGATCGTCGGCGGCATCACCGACGCGGGCGGCGGGCTCGACGGACTGACCCTGCACTGGGCGGACAACGACTGGCTCGCAGAGTGCCGTTGGCGCCAGGCTCCCTTCCGTGACCACGTCGTCCCACTGAGCCGGTTCGCGCACGGTCACGAGGGACGCGGCTGCTTCGAGCGCTTCTCGCAGGGAAGCTGGTCCACCGGCCGCCATCTGCCGATCGGGGCGCTCACCGACCGTGCCGGGCGGACCTGGCTGTGGCAGATCGAGTCCAGCGCGGGCTGGCGCTTCGAGACCGGCGAACGTGAGGGCGCCGCCTATGTCGCCCTGTTCGGCCCCGACGACGCCCACCACCAGTGGCAGCACACCCTCGCGCCCGGCGAGGACTTCCGCACCGTTCCCGCCGTCCTCGTGCGCGGCGCGACGGGCGGCCTCGACGCGGCCTTCGGTGAACTCACCGACTACCGCAGGCTGATCCGCCGTGACCACCCCGACCACCGTGCCCTGCCGGTGATCTACAACGACTACATGAACACCCTGATGGGCGACCCGACCACCGAGAAGCTGCTGCCGCTGGTCGACGCGGCGGCGAGGGCCGGCGCCGAGATCTTCGTCATCGACGCGGGGTGGTACGACGACGACGCGCAGGGCTGGTGGGACGCCGTCGGAGCGTGGGAGCCCGCCCGGGGGCGTTTTCCCGGCGGCATCCAGGAGGTGCTGGACGCGATCCGGCACCTCGGCATGGTCCCGGGACTGTGGCTCGAGCCCGAAGTCGTGGGCGTCCGCAGCCCGTTGGCCCACACCCTGCCGCCTGAGGCGTTCTTCCGGCGCGGCGGCCTGCGCGTGACGGAGCACGGCCGCCACCACCTGGACCTGCGTCACCCGGCCGCCCGGGCCCACCTCGACGCGGTCGTGGACCGGCTGGTCGGCGAGTGGGGCGTCGGGTACCTCAAGCTCGACTACAACATCAACATCGGCCCCGGCACGGAGAACGGCCCGGAGAGCCCCGGCGCCGGCCTGCTCGGCCATCACCGCGCCCACCTCGACTGGATGTCCGGCCTGCTCGACCGGCATCCCGGCCTGGTCCTGGAGAGCTGCGGCTCGGGCGGTCTGCGCATGGACTACGCCCAACTCGCCGTAGCCCAGCTCCAGTCCACCAGCGACCAGCAGGATCCCCTGCGCTACCCGCCCATCGCCGCGTCCGCCGCCACCGCGGTGGCCCCAGAGCAGGCCGCGGTGTGGGCCTACCCCCAGCCCGACCACAGCACCGACCGGATCGCCTTCACCCTCACCGGCGCGCTGCTGGGCCGTGTCCATCTCTCGGGCTTCCTCGACCGCATGAGCGAGGAGCAGTTCGACCTCGTACGGTCGGCGATCCGCGTGTACAAGGACATCCGGCCGCAGATCGCCGACGCCCGCCCCTTCTGGCCGCTGGGCCTGCCGGACTGGGAGGACGCCTGGATCGCCCACGGTCTGCGGGGGCGCGACGCGACGTACGTCGCGGTGTGGCGACGGGAGGGGGCCGACGCCCCGTCGAGCCGTACGCTCCCGCTTCCCCACCTGCGGGGCGTCGCACTGCGCCCGGAGGTGCTCCAGCCCACCACGGCCGACGCCACGGCGGAGTGGGACGCGACCGAGGGAACGCTCACCGTGTGCTTGCCGCGCACCGACACGGCGGTACTTCTCGGGCTGGGCACGGTTGTGTGAGCGGGAGCTGGAACCTTGTCAGGAGGGGGGACGACCACCGGGTGTCCCGCTGACCCTGAACACGGGCCTGGGGGGGGGGGGGGGGGGGGGGGGGGGGGGGGGGGGGGGGGATGCCCACCGAACCCCCCCCTCGCCGGGGGCAGAGTGTG
>NZ_JBVHLJ010000004.1:204161-749759 GCF_055559055.1 Streptomyces sp. NPDC024687
AGGTGGCCTTTGGGTGGGGGGGTCCCCCCCCCCCCCCCCCCCCCCCCCCCCCCACCCCCCCCCCCCCCCCCCCCCCCCCCCCCCCCCCCCCCGGGGCCAGGGATCACCTCACCGCACCTCCCGCGCGTACGGCGCCACGGTGATCCGGTCGATCAGCGGCGCGTACCGGGAGCGGAGCAGCACGCCCGGGAAGGTGTCCGAGGCGTAGGTCGTGCCGTCGAAGTTCGGCAGCTCCTCGGAGCGGAAGAGGATCGTGTTCTGTCCCTTCTTCAGGGTGACCGGGACGGTCAGCTCCCAGAAGTTGTTCTGGTGGAAGCTGTGCGGGAAGCCGACGCGCCGCGTCTCGCCGCCGTTGACGCTGATGTCGGCGTGCCGGGCCAGCGGGTCCGGGTTGTAGTGGGTGGCCTCGGACTGCTCGGGGTTGGAGTAGCGGACCCGCAGCGCGTACAGGCCCGCCTTGTCCGCGGTGACGGTGAACGTCGCGGTGTTGCCGTTGCCCGGGTCTCCGCCGATGCCGGTGATGGCCGTGCCGTCGGTGGCGAGTGACAGCGGGCTGAGCGTGGCCGAGCCCGCCAGTACGGCGCTCTGGGCCTCGTACGTACGCGCCTTGAGCGCGCCCTCGCTCGGCGTGACCGTGAGACGGTCGACGAGGGTGGCGGACGAACCGCCCGTCAGCGTCACCTTGTTGACGCCTCCGGAGAGGGAGACGGCGACGCTGTTCCGGTCCTTGGCCAGGCGCAGGACGTCGTGTCCGTTGACGGCGAGCCGGGCGCCGGTGCCGCCGAGGGTGTCGACCCGCAGGGTGGCCTCACGGTCGGCGGGGGAGTAGACCCAGAACGTGGCGCTCTGGCCCTTGGCGACCCGGGCCGCACCTGAGCCCGAGCCCGAACCCGGCAGGTTGTAGACGGGTTGTGCTCCGCCGGCCAGCCAGGCCAACTCGCCTTCGTGCACCTGCGTGCCGGCCGAGGCGCCCGGCAGGGCGAGGGTGAGGCGGTCGACGATGGCGTCCCCCTTCGTCACGCGCGTGCCGTCCAGGCTCTTCGCGGCGAGCGTCAGGGTGTGCTTGCCCTTGGTGAGCTTCACCTTGGTGTCGGTGTGGTCCCACACCACCCACTTGTAGCCGAGCGGCAGATACAGCTGCTGCTCGGTGCCGGCCTGGCCGTCCACGCGCAGGAAGACGTTGGTGGGCCCCTGATCCTTCACCTTGTCGAAGGTGTTGAGGGAGTTGGCGAAGACGCTCAGGTCGTAGGTGCCGTCCTCGGGCACGTCCACCGTGAAGTCGAGCGTGACGTCCGAGCCGGTGCGCAGCCCGCCCACGTCGTAGCCGCCCGAGGTGTAGAACTTCGACACGTCGGAGGTGGAGCCCTCCGGGCCGTTCTTCGAGTAGCCGGACCCGGTGTGGGCCGCGTCCTCCGCCTCGTAGGAGCCCTGCCAACGCACTGGCGGAGACTGGGTCTTCGCCGCCTTCCCGGCCGGGCTGAGGACGATCTCGTACGCCGAGGACTCCTTCAGCTTCGGCAGTGCGCCGGTACCGAAGTCGACGGTGACCGTGCCGTCGTCCGCGACCTTCAGGTTCGTCTCCGTGAGCAGCTTCGGGCCGGAGGAGTCGCCGACCTGGCCGCTCCACTCGATCTCCCGCACCCAGGCGTGCACGTTCGTACCGAAGAGCTTCTTCGGGACGCCCGCGAAGGTGATGTGCCCCTTGCCGGTGGAGCCGCCGAAGAGCAGCCGGGCCTGCTTCTTCTTCTCGTCCAGCGTGGCCACGCCCTGCATGGTGTAGTTCTCGCCGGGGAACGGCGGGTTCACCGTCACGGTGTGCCCGCTCATCGAGGCGTACGCATTCAGCAGCCACCACTGGCCGTTGCCGCGGTTGGACTGCACCGCGGAGTCGGAGAGGTTGCCGTCGATGTTCCAGTAGGCGATGTCGGCGTCCACCTTGGACTCCTCGATCGCGGAGACCCACTGGATCATCTGGCCGGGCACCGAGGTGTGGTAGTTGAAGGCGTACTCGTTGACGTTAATGGGCAGTTGGGTGCCCTCGCGGTCGGTCCCCTTGAACAGGTCCTTCTCCCAGACCCGGTACTTGGCGACGCTGGTGCGCACCGCCTCCGGGTGGCTCAGCTCGTGCCAGGTGATGACGTCCGGGAGGGTGCCGGCGGCCAGGGCGTGGGTGAGGAAGCCCTTCACCTGGTCGTACAGGACACTGGTGTTGGGGCCGGCGATACGGGCACTGGGCATCCTGCCCTTGATGAGCCTGTAGGCCTCGTCCCAGGCGGCGAAGTAGTCCTTGGGGTCGTTCAGCCAGCTGACCTTGTCGTAGCTCCACTCGCCGGTGCCGAACATGTTGCCCTCGGGCTCGTTGAAGGGCACGAAGACGATGTTGTCCTGGTACTGCTTCGGCAGCTGGAGAACCTGGTCGACCTGCTTGGCGATCTTCTCCTCGTAGAGCTTGAGCTTCTCCTGCGGAGTGCTGCCGGGCCACTCGTACGGAAAGCCGCGGTGGATGTCGGTCATGTAGATGTACACGTCGCCGTCGGTGGAGTCGGCGAGCGGCTTGACCACGTCCAGGGCGTCGGCGCCGGGGTGCTGCGGACCGTCCTGCGCCTTGGTGGAGACGGTGCGCAGGCCCATGCCCTCGATGAGGTTGTTGGTGGGCACGTCGGGTCCGTACACGCCGTACAGGGTGCCGGAGGCGCCGCCGTGGAAGGCCCCGGTGTCCGAACCGAGGTCGACGGTGAGCTGCCCCTCGCGGACCACGGTGACGTTCGCCTTCACCGCCCGCCCGGCCGCGGTTCCGGCCACCGTGAAGGTCCCCGGCTGGGCGTACTTCTCGGGCGGTACGGCGTCCCAGGTGACAGGCGTGTCGCGGTCGTAGCCGTCGGAGTAGGTGGCGCGGACGGCGGCCGGAAGGGCCGGGGCGGTCCCGTCGGTCGTACGGACGTCGAAGGACGTCTTCGAGAGGTCCTGCAGGGTCGGCACGGTCCCGACCAGGCCGGCCACCTGCTCGGCACTGAGCGCCGAGTGCCACACGGCGAAGTCGTCGACGGCGCCCTTGAGGAGCGGGTCCGGATAGAGGGACTTGCCTATGTAGCCGGCGGCGGTCGCCGAACCGCTCAGCAGGTCCTTGGCCTTGATGGCGGTCGCGGCGGAGGAGACGGCCACACCGTCGAGGTAGGTGGTGAGCCGTCCCGCGGTGGTGTCGAGGGTGACGGTGACCGTGCGCCACGCGTCCGCGGGCAGCGCCGCGTAGCCGCGGACCTGGGTCTCGGCGCCGCCTCCGCCGGTGGTCACGGAGGTCTGGAAGAGCCCGTTGCCGTTGTACGGCGTGCTGAAGAGGTACCTGCTGGTGTCGGTGCCCAGATCGAAGATGCGCTGCCAGGACGACTTGTCGCCGCTCCACTTCACCCGGGCGGAGACGGTCAGGTCGCTCGCGTCGCCGACCACTTCGCGGGGCAGCCGGACGTAGGCGCCGTCGGAGGTGGGGGCCCCGCCGGGCAGGGCCAGCGCCTTGCCGCCGTCCGTGCCCGCCACGGACTGGGCCGTCGCGGCGTTCACCAGGCTCGCTGTCAGACCGTTGCCGGAGCTGTCCGTGATGTTTCCGGACGCGAGGTCGTCCTGGTCGAAGGTGTAGCGGGCGGCCGGCCCGGGCGCCTCGGCCGCGTGCGCGGGCACGGCGGGCGCGGCCAGCAGGCCCGCGCCGAGGGCCAGCGCCATGGCGGCCGGCGCGCGGCGGCGCGTGGATCTGTCAACGGATGACATCGGAAACGTCCTCATCGTCGAGTAACGGGTGCGGGTCGGCCCGCCTCGGTCGCCGTCGAACCGATTCGATCCAGGCGGGCGTGGGGGACAAGAAGTGTGGAGGGGGAGGCGGGTGGGGCGGCTCTGTGACGGCGTGGCGGGGGAGTCGCCACGGGGCGACTGCGCCGAACCGGTTCGGCGAAGCTAGCACCGGGCCATCCGGCCAGCAATCCCTTCGACACGGGGATCTCGCCACCGCTCGGTTCCCATCAGGGATTGCTGCACGAGTATTGACACCGGCCCGGGCAGTTCCTACGTTCACTTCCACGCGAACCGGTTCGACAGCCGGTCGCCCTGCCCCGAGGAGTCGCCGTGAACATCGGTGAGATCGCCCGGCGGGCCGGTGTCTCGCGCAGCACCGTGTCCTACGCGCTGAGCGGCAAGCGCCCCGTGTCGGAGGACACGCGCCGGAAGATCCAGCGGATCGTCGACGAGCTGGACTACCGGCCCAGCGCCAGCGCCCGCGCCCTGGCCAACGGCCGCACCAGCACCCTCGGCCTGGTGTTCCCGCCCGCCGGGAACCACTACACGGGCATGCAACTGGACTTCATCGGCAGCGTGGTGGAGGCCGCCGCGGCCTACGACTACGACGTGCTGCTCTCGCCCAGCGGCGTCGACAGCGACCGTTCCTTCCAGCGGCTGCTGGGGGAGCGGCGGGTCGACGGCGCGATCCTGATGGAGATCAGGCTGGCGGACGACCGGGCCGATCACCTGGCCGCGCTCGGCTTCCCCTCCGTCGCCATCGGCCGCACCGCCCACCCGGAGGACGGCTGGTACGTCGCCCTCGACCACACCGCGCTCGCGGCGGCCTGCGTCCACCACCTCGCGGACCTCGGCCACCGCCGGATCGCCTTCGTCAACCGGCCCGAACAACTCCTGAGGACCGGGTACGAGTCCGCGCACCGCGGCCTGGACGGCTTCACCAAGGCCGCGGCCGAACGCGGGCTGACGGTCCGCACGTACTGCTGCGGGGACGACGCCGCCGCGGGCCAGGCCTGCGTGGAACGGATCCTGCACGACGACCCGGCCACCACGGCCCTGGTCACCCTGAACGAGGCCGCTCTGGGCGGCCTCTACCGGGGGCTCGCCCACGCGGGCCGCCATGTGCCGCGCGACTTCTCCGTCACCGGGGTCGTCGCCAACCGCTGGGCGGAGACGGTGACCCCGCAGCTCACCGCGGCCGACGTACCGGCGGCCGAGATGGGCCGGCTCGCCGTCGACCTGCTCGTGGAGCGGCTGGACCACTCCGACGCGCCGCCCCGGCAGCACCTCCTGACCCCACCGATCTCCCTGCGGGCCAGCACCGGCCCCGCGGGGACCCCGCAGACCTGATCAGTCCCTCACGTACTCGTCACCCGCCACACCGCTGACGCCCGACCACCCGACGGCGTTGTTCGCGGTGCCCTTTTCTCCGCGCGACCCACCGCCGCGGCACCCGCATGCCACAGACCGAAGGAACCCGCCATGAACAGTTTCTCCAGACGGCACCGTCCCACCGCCGCGGTCCTGATCTCCCTGGCCGTCGCCACCGGCGTCACCGCCTGCGGCTCCGGCTCGGGCAGCAGCGGCACCAAGGGGGCCGACAGCGGCACGTACACCGTCTGGGACCCGTACCCGCAGTTCGCCAAGGGCTCGGCCTGGACGAAGCTGCTCGACAAGTGCGGCACCGCGGCGGGCGTGAAGATCAAGCGCACGGGCTTCGACACCAGCGACCTGACGAACAAGGCCCTGCTGGCGGCCCAGCAGGGCAACTCCCCGGACATCCTCATCGTCGACAACCCGGTCGTCTCCACCCTGGCCGAGGGGGGCGTCCTCACCACGACCGACGAGAACAAGCTGGACACCTCGAAGGTCGACCCCAACCTCCTCGCGGCCGGCCAGTCGGGCGGCAAGACGTACGGCACCCCGATCGGCGCCAACACCCTCGCCCTCTACTACAACAAGAAGGTCCTGAAGGAAGCCGGCGTCGACATCGCCTCGGTGAAGGACTGGACGTCCCTGACGGCGGCCCTGGAGAAGGTGAAGAAGGCCGGCAAGAAGGGCATCACGTTCTCCGCGATCGGCACCGAGGAGGGCAGCTTCCAGTTCCTGCCGTGGTTCTGGGGCGCGGGCGCGAAGCTGACCCAACTCGACTCCGCGCAGGGCGAGTCGGCGCTCACCCTGTGGAAGGACTGGGTCAAGGGCGGCTACGCGCCCAACTCGGTCCTCAACAACACCCAGACGACCAGCTGGCAGGAGTTCGCGACCGGCGACTACGCCTTCGCCGAGAACGGCACCTGGCAGCTCGGCAACGCCAAGAAGGCCGGCCTCGACTACGGCGTGCTCCCGATACCCGGCGCCACCGGCGGCAGCGCGGCCGCCCCGACCGGCGGCGAGTTCGTCACCCTCCCGGTGCAGGACGACACCGGCCGCTACGCCACCGCACAGAAGCTGGCGACCTGCCTGACCAGCACCCAGAACCTGTACGACACCGACACCACCCTGTCCTACGTCGCCCCCACCAGCGAGGTCCAGGACAAGCAGGTGGCCGCGAACGCGGAGCTGAAGCCCTGGGTCGACGCGGTCAAGGCGGCCAAGGGACGCACCAGTGACGACCTGGGCACCAAGTACCCCAAGATCTCCGAGCAGATGTGGAAGGCCGTCCAGTCCGCGCTCAGCGGCTCGAAGTCCCCGAAGGACGCGCTGACCGACGCCCAGTCCGCCGTCAAGTGAGCTCACCCCAGGGTCAGTTGATGAGCCAGACGACACAAGTGCCGCGCCCGCGGACCGACTCCGAGGGCGCGGCCCCCGAGGCGCGGCGCCGACCCGCCTCCCCGCAGTGGGCCGCCTGGGCCTTCCTCGCCCCGGTGACCCTCTACCTCGTCCTCTTCTACGCCTATCCGCTCTACCGCAACCTCGACCTGAGCCTGCGCAACTACACCGTGCGCTCCTTCGTGCGGGGCGACGCCCCGTTCACCGGCCTGGCGAACTACCGGACGGTCTTCGACGACCCGACCTTCGCGCCGGCCCTGCTGCACACCGTGGTGTTCACCGCCGTGTGCCTGGTCTTCCAGTACGCCATCGGCCTGGCGCTGGCGGTCTTCTTCAGCCAGCACTTCCGGCTCTCGGCCACCCTGCGGGCCCTGTTCCTGGTGCCCTGGCTGCTGCCGCTGATCGTGTCGGCGTCGACCTGGTCGTGGATGCTCAACAGCGACTCCGGCATCGTCAACGCCGTCCTGCACGCCGTCGGCGTCGACCCGGTGAACTGGCTGACCTCGCCGACCTGGTCGCTGACCTCGGTGATCATCGCGAACATCTGGATCGGCGTCCCGTTCAACCTGGTCGTGCTCCACAGCGGTCTGCAGTCCATCCCGTCCAGCCTGTACGAGGCGGCGGCCCTGGACGGGGCGAACGCCTGGCAGCGCTTCTGGCGCATCACCTTCCCGCTGCTGCGCCCGGTCTCCGCCATCACCCTCCTGCTGGGCCTCGTCTACACCCTCAAGGTCTTCGACATCATCTGGATCATGACCAAGGGCGGCCCGGCCGACTCCTCCACCACCTTCGCCACCTGGTCCTACCAGCTCGGCTTCGGCAACCTGCTGCCCGCCTTCGGCCCCGGCGCGGCCGTCGGCAACCTGCTCGTGCTCGCCGCCCTGGTCTTCGGCCTGGTGTACGTACGGGTCCAGCGAAAGCAGGCGCTGTCATGACCACCCGCCTGAAGACCGCCCTCGGTCTGCTGCTGACCGGGATCATGCTCTTCCCGGTCTACTGGATGCTCAACGTGTCCCTCACCCGCGACCAGGACATGCGCAAGAGCCCGCCGGACCTGTTCCCCGCCCACCCCACCCTGGAGGGCTACCGGGCCGTCATCGACCAGCAGTTGCCCTACCTGGGCACCAGCCTCGTCATCGGCCTCGGCACCGTCGCCCTGACCGTGGCCCTGGCCGCCCCGGCCGGCTACGCACTGGCCAAACTGCGCCCGCGCGGCGGCGGCATCCTCAGCTTCGTCCTCCTGGCCGCCCAGATGATCCCCGGCATCATCATGGCGATGGGCTTCTACGCCATCTACCTGCAACTCGGCCTGCTCCAGTCGGTGCCCGGCCTGATCGTCGCCGACTCCACCCTCGCCGTGCCCTTCGCGGTGCTCATCTTCACCGCGTTCATGTCCGGCATCCCCGGCGAACTCCTCCAGGCCGCGCAGGTGGACGGAGCGCGGGCGCTGCGCACCTTCTGGTCGGTCGTGCTGCCGATGAGCCGCAACTCCGTCGTCACCGTGTCGCTGTTCGCGTTCCTGTGGTCCTGGTCCGACTTCATCTTCGCCAGCACCCTCGCGGGCGGCGGCGCCCACGAGCCGATCACCCTCGGCATCTACCACTACATCGGCAACAACAACCAACAGTGGAACGCCATCATGGCCACCGCCGTCGTCGCCTCGCTGCCGGCCGCGGTCATCCTCGTCCTCGCCCAGCGCTATGTCGCCGCCGGCGTCACCGCGGGCGCCGTCAAGGACTGACCTGCGCGGCGCGGCCCTTCCCCCCGACGATCCCTGCTCGAGAAACGAGTGCCTCTTCATGACCGCCGACCGCTCCGGCCCGGCCTTCTCCGTCCAGGACATCCCGTTCAGCACGCACGGCTCCTGGTTCGGCATCTCCCCCGTGCTCGCGGAGAAGACGCGCGCCGAGGACCTCCACCTCGTCTCGCACCAGAACGGCATGCACGCCGTCCTGAGCCTCGTGCCCCTCGACCCCGCGACGGGCGAGCGGGCCGAGACCCTGGTCGAGGCCACACCGGGCCTGCTGAGCTGGACCGGCCCGGCCGGGCGGGTGGATCTCGCCTACGAGACGCCGGACACCGTACGACTGCGCGGTGCGGGCGCCCCGCTGCGGATCTCGGCGGCGGCCCGGACGCTGACCCCGTTCAGCGGGACGTACTTCTACCGCGAAGCGGCCGCCGACGCGTACGTGTTCACCTCGTACGAGACCGGACGCCGCTACCGGATCACCCTGCTGTCCGGCACGGTGACCGAGGTGTTCGGCAGCCAGGCCCTGGGCAGCGCCGACCGGGGCGTCACCGTCGCCGCCGACGCGGACGGCGAATGGGAGATCGCCCTCGAGGAACTCGACACCGCACGCCTGCCCTACGCGTCGACGGCGGCCTTCGGCAAGGTCGTCGAGGCCACCCGGAACGCCTTCGCGGACTTCGTCGACTCCGTGGCCCCCTGGCGCTCGTTCACCACCCCGGCCGCCGAACTCGCCGCCTACGTCCTGTGGTCGGCGACCGTCCGCCCGGCAGGTCTGGTCACCCGGCCCGGTGTCCTGATGTCCAAGCACTGGATGGACAAGGTCTGGAGCTGGGACCACTGCTTCAACGCCCTCGCCCTGGCGTCCGGTTGCCCCGAACTGGCCCTGGACCAGTTCCAGCTGCCCTTCGACCACCAGGACGACAGCGGGGCCCTGCCCGACTCCGTCACCCACTCCGAGGTGCTCCGCAACTTCGTCAAACCCCCCATCCACGGCTGGACGTTCGGCCATCTGCGCCGCCGGCTGCCGACCCCCCTGGAGCGGGCGGAGCTGACCGGGACGTACGACAGGCTGGAACGCTGGACGGAGTTCTGGCTCACCGCCCGGCGCGCTCCCGGCGACGCCCTGCCGCACTACCAGCACGGCAACGACAGCGGCTGGGACAACGCCACCACCTTCGACCCCGAGCGCGTGGTCGTCACCGCGGACCTGGCCGCCTTCCTCACCCTCCAACTGCGTGAACTCGCCGACCTGGCAACGTACTTGGAGAGACCGGACGACGCCCGTCGGTGGACGCGGGCCGCCGAGGAGACCCAGCGGGCGATGCTCGACCAGCTCTGGAAGGGCGACCGGTTCGTCACCCGGGGCGTCGACAGCGGCGACACCTGGGACACCTCCAGCCTGCTCGACCTGATGCCCATCGTGCTGGGCGAACATCTGCCGCGGGACATCAGTGACGTGCTGGCCGGCCGGATCGAGGCCCATCTGACCCCGTACGGCCTGGCCACCGAGCTGCCGACCTCGCCGCACTACCTTCCCGACGGCTACTGGCGCGGCCCGATCTGGGCTCCTGCCACGGTCCTCGTCGAGGACGGCCTGCGCCGCGGCGGCCACCACCGGCTGGCGGACGAGATCAGCGCCCGCTTCCGCGCGCTGTGCGAGAACCACGGCTTCGCGGAGAACTTCGACGCCCTGGCCGGCACGGGCCTGCGCGACCGCGCCTACACCTGGACGGCCGCCGCCTACCTCCTCCTCGCCGAGGCACACGCACAGCGGGACGGCAGGTGAGACCGGGCGGGCCGGGCTGGTGACTTCATGTGGTGCCCCCGCGGGCCCCTCGCTCAGTCGAGGACCGCGGTGGCCTCGACCTCGACCAGGTGGTCGGGGACGTCCAGTGCCGCGACGCCCAGGAGTGTGGCCGGCGGAACCGGGGTGACCCCCAGCTTCGCGGCCGCCCGTGAGATCCCCTCCAGGAGTTGGGGCATCTTGTCGGGTGTCCAGTCGACGACGTGGACGTTCAGTTTCGCCACGTCGTCGAAGGAACCGCCGGCCTCGGCCAGGGCCGTGCCGACGTTGAGGTAGCACTGCTCGACCTGGGCGGCGAGGTCGCCCTCGCCGACCGTGCGGCCCTCGGCGTCCCAGGAGACCTGCCCGGCGACGAAGACCAGCCTGGTGCCGGACGCGACCGACACCTGCCGGTAGACATCGATCTTCGGCAGTCCCTCGGGATTCAGCAAGGTGACGGACATCCTCTGTGCCTCCATCGTCGGGCGCTGCACGCCCGTAGTTTCTTGTGGTTACTGGAAAACCGTAGGAGAGCGTCCGCTGACATGGAAGAACGCACTTTTCCGTGACCGGGTAACCCGGCGGTGACCCAGCAGCTCCGCGGCCCGGACGGCGGTGTCGGTCGGGCCGTTTATGCTGCACCAACGATCACGCGGGACCAGGGGAGGGCGCGGCATGTTCGGCAAGCTGTTCGGAAAAGATGCGGAGAGACCGGGGGCGAATCCGTACGCCCTGCCCGTCCCGCGCAGACAGAAGAACGGGACGTACCGGCTGCGCGCCCTCGGGGACACCCGGGTGCTCGCGCTGGTGGAAGCGGCCGACACCGGTGACTGGGAGGCGGTCAAGTCGGCCCTGGCTCCCTTCGATCTCGGCCGTGACCACGCGGTGCTGAGCGAGCTCGCCGAGTTGGACGGTCTGCAGGACTGGATCGGGCGGGCCGTCCAGGAGGACAAGGAGCACCGGGCCACGGCCCTGCTGATATCCGGGGCGCGTCACATCAGTTGGGGCTGGGAGGCCCGCACCTCCGCACGAGCCGTGAACGTCACACAGGAGCAGTGGCGGATCTTCCACGAGCGACTCGAGATCGCCGAGGAGCAGCTGCTCGAAGCCGCCGAGCTGCGGCCCGACTGGGTCACCCCGTGGCGCCGCCTCCTCACCTCGGGGCGCGGCATGTCGCTGGGCCCCGCTGTCAACGAGACCCGGCGCGACGCCGCCCTGCGCCGCGATCCGCTGGATCTGGAGACCCACATCGAGTGGGTGTCCCAGCTGCAGCCGCGGTGGAGCGGCGAGCCGGGCCAGGCGCTGGCGTTCGCGCGTGAGGCCTTCGCCGGCGCGCCCGACGGGCACCGCCTTGGCTGTGTGATCGCCATGGCCCACATCGAGGAGTGGGTGGAGTCCGAGGACAGCGACTGTCTACAGGACCCGCGGATCCGGACCGAGTTGAGGGAGGCCGCGGAGCGCAGCATCCTGCACCACTCGTACGAACGCGGCCTGGGCTGGCAGGGCGACTACAACATTTTCGCCATGGCCCTTTCGCTGGCGGGCAGCAGCAAGGCCTCCAATGTCTTCCGCGAGCTGGACGGTGTCTTCACCGAGTGGCCGTGGACGTTCATGGCGGACCCCCAGAAAGCCTACGCACGCTTCCGCAAGGCCTTCTGAGCCGAAGGCCGCACGGGCCCCGCCCGTCCCGGCCGGACCATCGCCCACCCCCGCCGTTCCTCATCCCCGGACTGCCCCATGCCTCTGCGCCACGACCCCGCCGACCACGCCGCCGCCGACCGCACCTTCCAGGTGGACCTGCGCGGCCTCGTCGACCTCCTCTCCCACCACCTCTACTCCAGCCCCCGCGTCTACCTGCGCGAGCTCCTCCAGAACGCGGTGGACGCGCTGACCGCCCGCCACAGCCTCGAACAGGGCGCCCCCGCCGACGCGTTCGGCATCCGCCTGTACGCCGACGGCGCCGTGGTACGCGTCGAGGACGACGGCGTCGGACTCACCGAGGCCGACGTGCACACCTTCCTCGCGACGATCGGCCGCAGCAGCAAGCGCGCCGAGCAGATCGCCGACCAACGAGCCGACTTCATCGGCCAGTTCGGCATCGGACTGCTCTCCTGCTTCCTGGTCGCGGACGAGATCCACGTCCTGAGCCGCTCCGCCCGCAACCCCGACGCGCCCGCCGTGGAGTGGCGCGGACGCGGCGACGGCAGCTACACCGTCCGCACCCTGCCCACCACCGCCCGCCCCCGGCCCGGCACCACCGTCACGCTGACGCCCCGCGCCGACGCGGGCGAGTGGACCCGCCCGGCCCAAGTGCACGCGCTGGCCAGGCACTTCGGCTCCCTGCTGCGCCACCCGGTGACCTTCGACGACGGCACCGGCGGTGCGGGTCGACCGGGCGCGTCCGTGGGAGCACCCGTCAACCCCGAGCCCGCACCCTGGGCGCGCACCCACCCCACACCGGGAGCCCGCTCCCGTGCCCTGGCCGCCTACGGCGAGCAGGTCTTCGGGTTCACGCCGCTGGACACCATCGAGCTGGACCTGCCGGCCGTGGGCCTCAAGGGCATCGCCTGCGTGCTGCCCGAGGCGGTGCCGGCCGGCCGCCGCCACGGCCACCGCGTCCACGTCAAAGGCATGCTGCTGTCCGAGCAGGCCGAGGAGATCCTGCCCGACTGGGCGTTCTTCGTCCGCTGTGTCATCGACGCCGAAAGCCTGCGCCCCACCGCGTCCCGCGAGTCCCTGTACGAGGACGACACCCTCGCCGCCGTACGCGACGCGCTCGCCGAACACCTGCGCGCGTGGATCGCCAAGGCCGCCGCCAGCGATCCCGAACTGCTCGGCCGCTTCCTCCAGGTCCACCACCTGGCCGTGAAGTCGCTCGCGGTGCACGACGACGAGATCATGCGGATGCTGCTGCCGTGGCTGCCGTTCGAGACCACCGACGGACACGCCACCCTCGACGAGTTCGCGCGCACCCACCGCACCGTGCTCGTCACGTCGAGCGTCGAGGAGTTCCGCCAGGTCGCGGCCATCGCCTCCGCCGCCGGACTCGGCGTCGTCAACGGCGGCTACACCTACGACCGCGCACTGGTCCACCGGCTGCCCGAGGTCAGGCCCGAGGTCAGCGTCGCCGACCTCGACCCGGCGACCCTCACCGCCCACCTCGACCCCGTCGACCGGGAGACCGAGCTGGCCGCCGCGGCCTATCTCGCCCAGGCCCGCGACGCCCTCGCCGTCTTCGACTGCGATGTCGCGCTGCGCACCTTCCAGCCCGCCTCCGCCCCCGCCCTCCTCCTCGACAGCCGCGAGGCCCGGCACGAACGCACCCGCTCCCAGCTCGCCCGCGAGCAGCAGGGCGGCGTGTGGGGCGACATCCTCGGCGCCCTGCGCCAGGAGGCCCCCCGGGCCCAGCTGATCCTCAACCAGCTCAACCCGCTGGTGCGCACCGCGGTCACCATCGACGAGCCCGAGCTGGCCCGCACCAGCGCCGAAGCCCTCTACGGACAGGCCGCGATGCTGTCCCGCCGCCCGCTCAGGCCCGCCGAGTCGAGCCTCATCAACCGCTCCTTCCTCGACCTCCTCGCCCACGCCCTCCGCAAGGACAGCTGACGATGCCCACCACGATCCAGACCACCGACGAGCTGTACCAGGCGCTCCAGGACAACGACGAGCGCCCCTACGGCCGTACCCGCACCGTCACGGCCGAGGAACTCGTCGACGCCGCCGAGCAGTTCGAGGAGCCCGTACCGCTGATCCACGCCCTCCTCGAACTCCAGGAGGCGTACACCTACGGATCCGAACCCCGTAAGTCGCCCGTCGTCTTCGCCCGTCTGCTCACCCTCTTCGACGAGCAGCCCGACATCTTCGACGAGCGCCTGCGCCACCTGCTGTTCTGGCGGTTCAAGTGGGTGGGCCACGCCCTGCGTCAGCTGCCCGAGATACCGCTGGCCAGCCTGCGCCAGTGGCTGACCGAGATGCGCGACCGCTACGAGAAGGCCGGCCTCGGGCTCCAGCCGTACTACAGCCAGGCCTATCAACTCGCCGCCCACGTCGGCGAGGACACCACCGCCGCCTACGAGCTGTGGGCGGCCCGCGCCCGCACCCGGCTCAGCGACTGCGAGGCCTGCGAGATCTGCGAGCGCGCCCTGTTCCACCTCGCGGCGGGCGACGACGAGCGGGCCCTGCGCACCTGGGAGCCCGTCCTGAACGGCAAGGAGTCCTGCCAGGAGGAGCCGGCCCGCTCCCTCTCCCACGCGCTGCTGCCCCTGCTGCGCACCGGTGCCGCCGACCGGGCCCGCGAACTGCACCTCGCCGGCTACCGCGGTTGCCGCCGCAACCCCTCGATGTCCGGGGAGGTCGGCCGGCACCTGGAGTTCTGCGCGCTGACCGGCAACGAGGCCCGCGGCCTGGAACTGCTCGCCGAGAACCGGAACCTGTTCGACGAGGTCGACTCGCCCCTGGACCAGCTCGACTTCCTCACCGGCGTCGAGGTCCTCCTCCAGCGCGTCGCGCACCTCGGCCACGGTGAACTGCCCGCCGCCGGATACCCCGGCCGCACCTGGACGGTGTCGGGGCTGCACGCCGAGGTGCGCGGCCGCGCGGACGACCTCGCCGCCCGCTTCGACGCCCGCAACGGAACCCCGGCCCACACCGGCCGCCGCAGGGCCCGCCTCGACCGTGCTCCGCTCCTCGACGCGCTCGAACTGACCCTGCGCACCCGCAGCCTCGACGACGTCGCCCCGGCCGCCCCGGTCACCGCGCCGGCCTCCCGTACGACCGCCGCGGTTCCCGATGCCCTGCCTGAACTCATCCTCCAGGCAAGGACGTTGGACGAACAGGGACACCCGGACGCTGAGGCCTGCTTCGCCCGGCTGCGTACGCTGGTCGCCGCCCGCGACTACGCCCACCCCGACGACCCGGCCGTGGGCCCGCTGGTCCGGCTGCGTGCCGACCTGCTGGCCGACGAGGCGACCTCGGCGGCCAACAAGGACGATTTCGTCGAAGCCGCCGCGCTCGACGAGGAGGCCGCGGCCCTCTACGAAGACGCCGCGGAGCCCGGGCATGCGGCGATCGCCCGCGCCTGCGCCCTGCTCGCCACCGCCCAGATCCCCGAAGCGAACGGGGACGACACCGAGGCGAAGGCGGCCGCGCTGAGTGCCGCCCACGCGTCCGTGGTCCGCCTGCACGAGGAGACGGCCGGCCTCGCTCCCTACCTGGAGGCCCGCCTGCTGCGGCTGCGGGCGACCGCGCTCGGCCTGCGTCTGCAGACGACGGGAAGCAAGGAGCACGTCGCACCGGTCTTCGCCGAGACGGAGCTCCTGCACGCCTTCGCCACCCGGCACGACCTCGCCGGGCAGATCTCCGGTGCCCTGCTGCTGCGGGCGAGCACATACGCCATCTCCGGCGACCTGCCCGCCGCGGTCACCGAGATCGACGCCCTTCTGGACCGGCTGAAGGCGCACGGCCCGGCCTGGCACCTGCCCCGCACCCTCGGGCTGCGCGGCCGGCTCCAGCTCGTCCTCCAGGACCCGCAGACCGCGCACGCGAACCTCACCGAAGCGCTGCGACTGGCCGCCGACTGGCCCGCCGACACGGTCGACACGGGCCGCCTGCACGGTGATCTCGCCGAGGCCTCCATGCACCTGGGCCGCCCCGACGAGGCGCTGCGGCACCTGACGCGCTCGGCGGAGGTGAACCTCCGCGGCGGCAACCGGATCGACGCGTTCTGCACCTACAGCAACGCGGCCCAGCTCAGCCTCGACCTGGGCCGTGTCGAGGACTGCATCGCGCTGCTCGACTCCCTGCTGGCCGAACCGGACGTCGTCTCCGGAGAGCTGGACGACCGGCTCGCCGCCCAACTGCGCCTGACCCGCGCCCGCGCACTGCGCGCGGGGGAGGACCTCAAGGCCGCCACGGCCGAGTTCGCCGCGCTCGCGGCCGAGTCCGCCGGCTGGGACGACGACCCGGGCAGCCATGCCATGATCGCCGCCGAGACGGCCGTACTCCTCGGTGAGTCCGGTGAGTTCGGCCCGGCCCGCGAGGCCGCGGACCAGGCGATCGCCGCCCACGCCCGGGACCCGCGCTACGAGTTGCTCAGCAACTGCCTGCGTGAACTCGGCCGCCTCCAGGCCCAGCAGCAGGGTCCCGAGGGTCTGGCCGACGCCCGCGCCTTCCTCGCCGACGCCGGCCGGATCGCCGAGGAGGCCCGCGCCGCCGGGTACGAGGCCCGCGGCCGCTCCCTGGACACCGCCCTGGCCTATGAGCACGGGCGGGTCAACGCCTACGCGGGCGCGTACGAGGACGCGCTGGCCGCCCTGGACAAGGCCCTGACCCTGCTCGGCGAACTCGGACCGGAGGACGACCGGGCCGGTGAGTGGGCCGAGTGCGTCCGCCTCGCGGGCGCCGTGGAGGGCCTCTACCTGAAACGCCCGGCCCCCGCCCTCACCCGCCTCGACGCGGCAATTGCCCGCCTGACCGCTCTGGGCCACACCGAGGAGACCGAGACCCTGGCCTCCCTGGCGGCCCGGCTGCGCGACGAGGAGTGAGTCCGCGTCGCCTAGCATGGTTCACGCAGACGTCAGTTGGCCTGGGGAATCCGCGTCGGGGAGGCGATGGTGCTCGGAAAGGGCACGTGGTTGCTCGTGGGCGCCATGGTCGTGGCCTGGATGGTCCTTTCGGGCCCCAGCGCCCCGAGCGGATCCCTCGACGCCAAAGCGCTGCCCGCCAAGTCCGTCCGGGACGTCGTACAGAACCGGGTCATGACGTGGAACCTCTGCAACCCCTGCGAGACGGGCAACGACGACCGGGCGGCGGAGATCGCCGCGTTCGCGCCCCAGGTCATCGGCCTGCAGGAGGCGTGCGTGGGTGACGTCGAGAAGATCCGGGAGTATCTGGAGAACCTGCACGGGCTCGTCTACCACGTCGAGTACGGGGCGGTTCTGCAGAGCTGGGGCCGTTGCGGGGGAGCGCCCTGGAACCCGGGCGGCTACGGCGAGGCCATCCTCTCGGCGGCCCCGATGACCGACGTCGTCACCGAGGAATATCCCGACGGCGGCTCCGAGGACCGTGGCTACATGGAGGTCACCACCACGGTGGGCGGCCGCCCGGTCCGGGTCTTCAACACCCACCTCGCCGAACGGCGTCAGGAGGCGGTCCGGGCGGAGCAGGTCGCCGTCCTCGCAAAGGAGGTCGCCCGGCACGACCGCGCGATCGTCATCGGCGACTTCAACGCCGTGCCGTACGCCTCCGAACTCACCCGGATGTGGGCCCTGGCCAAGGACGCGGACCCCCAGTGCCGTCCCGGGTCCGACGGCACCTGCGAGCCGACCACCGACTGGCAGAGCAAGTTCGACTACGTGTTCCTGCGGGGGTACGTCCCCCTCAGGCAGCGAGTGCATCCGAGCCCGGTCTCGGACCACCACATGGTGTATGCCGACGTGGCCTGACTCCACGGTGAGCCATGGCGGGCCCGGCCTTTCACCGAGCCCGCCACGCCGTCAGCGCTGCCGTGTCAGCAGACCCGGACGGTAGGGCAGGAGGCCGTAGTCCCCGCCGGAGCTGGGGCTGCGCCCCTGGTAGAGGAACTGCAGGTTGCAGGGATCGACGGTGAAGGTCTGATCGGCACTGGTGCGGATCAGTTCGCCATGGCTGATGTCGTTGGTCCAGGTGGCGCCACTGTTGGCCTTGCCGGCGAAGGGGTTGCTCTCGGTCGCGGCCTGGGGTGTCCATGAGCCGTTCAGACTCGTGGCCGTGAACGAGCGGAAGTAGCGGCCCTGCGAGCCGATCGCCTCGACGATCATGAGGTAGCGGTTCTGGCCCTGCAGCTTGTAGACCTGCGGGGCTTCGAACAGGTTGTTCGTCGTATCGCTCATGATCGTCGTGTAGCTCGAGCCGAAACTGCCCGGGAAGTTCCCGATCGGCATGCTGGCCCGGTAGATCTTGCCGTTGTCACCGGCGAAGAACAGGTACATGTTCGTCCCGTCACCGATGAGCGTCTGGTCGATGGGCCCTGTTCCGGAGCCGGAGATGCTTCCGGAGAAGAGCACCTGCGGAGACGACCAGCCGTTCGGGTTGGTGGGGTCGCTCGACGTCCGGTAGGAGAAGGCGCTCCCGCCCCACTGGTAGGCGAGCACCCAGATGTTCTTCGGCGCGAAGTAGAAGAGCGTGGGCGCCACGGTCGAGGACGACATCGTGTTCTGGCCGGCCGAGGCCATCTCCGACCAGTTGGTGAACGGGCTGAAGTTCATCGAACCCCAACTCGTCCCGGTGTCGTGCGTCGTCGCGTAGACGAGTTGCTTGCCGTTGTAGGGGGCGACGGTGAAGTCCTTGAGAGAGACCCACCCGGCCTTGGGTTGCGCCAGTGCGCCCGTCGATGACCAGCGGTACGTCGACGGAAGGTCGCACGCACTGGAGTCGTCGCCGACCTTGACGAGCCGCCACTGCTGGTTGGCGCCGCCCCAGTCGTCGTACTGGACGGTGTTGGCGTTGTCGGCGGTGGAGGCGCCCTGTACTTCGAGGGCCTTGTTGCTGTGGCGCGAGATGAACCGCACGTAGCCGTCCGAGCTGTCGGCCAGCCGCCACTGCTGGTTGGCGGCGTTCAGGTCGGCCCACTGGACGATCGAGCCGCCGTTCGCGGTGGACCAGTTGTAGACGTCCAGGACCTTGCCCGAGTGGCGGGACTTGATGCGGTAGTAGCCGCCCCCGGAATCGACGAACTGCCACTGCTGCTGGGCCTGATCGTTCCTGGTCCACTGGGTGATGCGGGCGCCGTCTTCGGTCGCCATGTTGTAGACGTCCAGGGCCTTGCCGCTGTTGCGGTTGACCAGCACATATGAGGCGTTGGGGTCTACGGTCGCCGCCTCGGCGGGCTGGGCACCGAGGAAGGCGGCCAGGAGCAGCAGGGGTGCGAGGACGGCCAGTAATCGTCTGAGGCGGACCGGGGACCGGTGGCGCAACAACATCGCGGGGCCTCCTTTGAGGGGCGGGGACGATCCGAAAGTTTCGAAGAATTCCCGGATGGCTCGACGCCACAAGCTAGGAATGCGGGGCCCTCCGGTCAAGGCTTGTCACCGATCTGGCCACGCGAAGAGGGTTCCGGAAACTTTCGGTCGACGAACGGAAACTTCTTCTGCGCGGAGTATTGACGATGCCTCGTCAATGCCTCAATCATCCCTGTCTGAGAAAGCGGCCACAGTTCGAGATGTCGAACCGTGTCGGCCGTAGTCGCGATCGTCCCGGTCTGCCCAGTGGCTGACGGACGACACATTCCCCTGCGCTTCAGTCCTTGCGTGATGTCCACCTTGGAGGCACAGCCATGCGCTCGTCCGCCCTTCCCAGAACCGTCATCCGCCAAAAGATCCGCGGCCTGGTGCCGGCGCTGGTCGTCGGTCTCCTCGGCGCGGTCGCCGCACTGGCCCCGCCACCACCGTCCGCACACGCCGCCGAGAACACGCTCGGCGCCGCGGCGGCGCAGAGCGGCCGCTACTTCGGCACCGCCATCGCCTCGGGCAGGCTCGGCGACTCGGCGTACACGACGATCGCCGGCCGCGAGTTCAACATGGTGACGGCCGAGAACGAGATGAAGATCGACGCCACCGAACCGCAGCGAGGCCAGTTCAACTTCACCGCCGGTGACCGCGTCTACAACTGGGCGGTGCAGAACGGCAAGAAGGTGCGCGGCCACACTCTGGCCTGGCACTCCCAGCAGCCCGGCTGGATGCAGAGCCTCAGCGGCAGCACACTGCGCCAGGCCATGAACGACCACATCAACGGCGTGATGGCCCACTACAAGGGCAAGATCGCCCAGTGGGACGTCGTGAACGAGGCGTTCGCCGACGGCGGTTCGGGAGCCCGGCGCGACTCCAACCTGCAACGCACGGGCAACGACTGGATCGAGGTCGCCTTCCGCACCGCTCGCGCCGCGGATCCGGCGGCCAAGCTCTGCTACAACGACTACAACATCGAGGACTGGACCTGGGCCAAGACCCAGGGCGTGTACGCCATGGTGCGGGACTTCAAGCAGCGCGGCGTGCCGATCGACTGCGTCGGCTTCCAGTCGCACTTCAACAGCGGCAGCCCCTACAACAGCAACTTCCGCACGACCCTGCAGAGTTTCGCCGCCCTCGGCGTCGACGTGGCCATCACCGAACTCGACATCCAGGGTGCCTCGGCCACGACGTACGCCAACGTGACCAACGACTGCCTGGCCGTCTCGCGCTGCCTCGGCATCACCGTCTGGGGGGTGCGCGACACCGACTCGTGGCGATCCCAGGACACGCCGCTCCTCTTCAACGGCGACGGCAGCAAGAAGTCCGCCTACACCGCCGTCCTCAACGCACTCAACGGCGGCACCACCACGCCCCCTCCGGGTTCCGGAACGATCAAGGGCGTCGGGTCGGGCCGCTGCCTGGACGTGCCCAGCAGCAGTACGACCGACGGCACCCAGCTCCAACTCTGGGACTGCAACAACGGCACCAACCAGCAGTGGACGTACACCGCCGCCGGTGAGCTCAGGGTCTACGGCAACAAGTGCCTGGACGCGGGCGGCACCGGCAACGGCACCAGGGTCCAGATCTACAGCTGCTGGGGCGCCGACAACCAGAAATGGCGCCTCGCCTCCGACGGCTCCATCGTCGGCGTCCAGTCCGGCCTCTGCCTCGACGCCGTCGCGAACGGCACCGCCAACGGCACGCTGATCCAGCTCTACTCCTGCTCGAACGGAAGCAACCAGCGCTGGACCCGCACCTGACGGAGACCTACGGCTCCCGTGGGGGTTGTCCGGAGGCAAGCGAGGCCTCCAGGCAACCCCTGGGCCGTTCGTCGGGATGCGAGGCGGCTCTCTCCGTCGGATGGTGGAGCCATGAACCAGGACTACCGCCAGCCCCAGCGGATGATCGAGATCGACACCCGGCTCATCAGGACCGGCGCCGTGCTCACCGCGGCCGGTGCCGCGGTGGCGTGCGCCGGCATGGGCGTCGCCGCCTTCGCCGTGTTCTCGGCCGGCCGGCGCATGATCCGTGAGATGGACATGCCCCCCTCCCAGCAGGCAGCCATGAAGTGGCGACAGGCCAAGGAGGCGTCCCTGGCGGGCGCGCGGGCGTGGCAGGCCGCGTCCGACGCCCAGAACGGGTCGCTCGCCCGCTAGGTCCGGCGCCGCCTCCTGGACCTGCCACGCCCGATGGTCGTGGCAGGCGCCACGGGGCTGAACACGACAACCACGGGGCCGTCGCGCGCGACGGCCGCTTCGGCTGCCGCGCGGGCCGAGGCACGGCCGGCCGCCGGTAGCCCGACGGTGTGACGTGCCCCGCCCAGATCGGCGGCACCGTGTGCCGGTCGGTGCCGCCCGCGACGCGGGGTGCTTTCGTCTGAGGCCGGGTGTGCGACGGCCGGCTCCTGCGCCTGTCCTGGTGGGCCGGCCGTGGCCCGGCCCAGCTCATGCCCCGCCCGATTCCTGAGGGCGTGCCGTCCGAAACGTCCGAGGAGACATCGCGATGACAACGAAAGTCGAGAGCCGCGGCACGACGTCCGCGCAACTTCTCAGGGGCCAGAAAGCACTGGTGACCGGGGCCAACTCGGGCATCGGCCTGGCGACCGCCGTTGCCCTGGGCCGGGCCGGAGCGGACGTCGTGGTGAACTACGTCGTAGGTGCGGACGAGGCCGAGAAGGTCGTGAAGGAGATCGAGAGCTTCGGCGTCCGCGCCTACGCCCACGAGGCCGACGTGTCCGACGAGGACCAGGTGACCGCCATGGTCGCGCGGATGGTCGAGGAGTTCGGCACCATCGACATCATGGTGGCCAACGCGGGCCTTCAGCGGGACGCGGCCGTGACGGAGATGACGCTCGCCCAGTGGCAGAAGGTCATCGACGTCAACCTGACCGGCCAGTTCCTGTGCGCGCGGGAGGCGGCCAAGGAGTTCATCCGGCGCGGAGTGGTGGAGGAGGTCTCCCGCTCGGCGGGAAAGATCATCTGCATGAGCTCGGTCCACCAGATCGTCCCGTGGTCCGGCCACGTGAACTACGCCTCCTCCAAGGGCGGGGTCGGCATGCTGATGCAGACCCTCGCCCAGGAGCTGGCACCCAAGCGGATCAGGGTCAACGCCGTCGCACCCGGCGCCATCCGCACACCGATCAACCGTGACGCCTGGGACACCCCCGAGGCCGAGGCCGACCTGCTGCGCCTGATCCCGTACCGCCGGGTGGGCGATCCGGACGACATCGCCAACGCCGTCGTCGCCATGGCCTCCGACCTGCTCGACTACGTGGTCGGCAGCACCCTCTACGTCGACGGCGGAATGACGCTCTTCCCCGGCTTCGCCACCGGAGGCTGAGCTCCGGTGCAGGATCACATCACGCCCCGCCGGGTGGTGATCCTCGGCGGGGGGTTCGCCGGACTGTTCGCCGCCCGTGCCCTGCGGAAGTCACCGGTCGCGGTGACCCTGGTCGACCGCCGCGCCCACCACCTCTTCCAGCCACTGCTCTACCAGTGCGCCTCCGGGATTTTGTCCGAGGGCCAGATCGCCCAGCCGCTGCGCGGGGTCCTGCGGCGCCACCACAACGTGAGGTGTGTGCTCGCCGAGGCCACCGACGTGGATGCCGGCGCCCGGCTGGTCCACGCCCGGCGACCCGACGGGGGAGTCCTCGTGCTGCCGTACGACGAACTGATCCTCGCGGTGGGGATGCGCCAGTCCTACTTCGGGCACAACGAGTTCGCCGCGCACGCCCCCGGTATGAAGACCCTCGACGACGCGCTCGAGATCCGCCGACGGATCTACCGGGCGTTCGAGATGGCCGAAACGGCGGCGAACGACCGCGAACGGCAGCAGTGGCTCACCTTCGCGCTCGTCGGTGGCGGGCCGACCGGTGTGGAACTCGCGGGACAGATCCGCGAGATCGCCGGCCATACCCTCGACCGGGAGTTCCAGAAGATCGACTCCGCCACGGCGCGGGTGCTGCTCTTCGAGGGGTCCGACGCCGTACTGGGCGCGTTCGGCCCGGCACTGGCCCACCGCGCGGCCCGAACGCTGCGGGGGCTCGGTGTGGAACTCCATCTGGGCACGAGGGTCACCGACATCGACGCGCGCGGCCTGACGGTACGAGACCACGACGGCAAGGCGACCTGGTTCGGCGCGCGCACCGTGCTGTGGACGGCGGGCGTCGAGGCGCCGCCGATCGCGGCCGCCCTGGCCCGTGCGACCGGTGCCGAACAGGACCGGGCCGGACGCATCCTGGTCGAACCCGACCTCACCGTTCCCGGCCATCCGGAGATCCGCGTCACGGGCGACGTGATGAGCCTGAACCATCTGCCGGGCCTGGCCGAGGTCGCCATGCAGTCCGGCGCCTACGCGGGCCGGATGGTGCGACATCAGGTCGAAGGCAGGACGAAGAAGCCGAAGCCCTTCACGTACGTGGATCTCGGCAGCGCCGCCTACATCGCCCGTGGCCGGGCCGTGGTCAAGGCCGGTCCGCTGCATCTCTCGGGCTTCAGCGGCTGGCTCGTCTGGCTCTTCATCCACCTGGCCTTTCTCACCGGCTTCCGCAGCAGGCTGGGAGCAGTGCTCAGCTGGTCCGTCGCCTTCGCCACCGGCTCGCGCCGCGAACGCGCCTTCCCCCTGACCGACACCGACGCTCCGGGCGCCGGGCCACCCCCTCAATAAACCCGTCCTTCCCCAGCCCCGCCTGCTCATACGGGGCAGACCTCCGAGGCGTACATGTTCCGCACAGCGGTCCTTCTCGCGAACACGCCGGACCAACTCCTGCCGGCCCGCGAGCTGATGGCCTTCACCCTGGCCTCACACATCCTGCTGGTCCCGTTCGGTGTGGCACTGCCGTTCATCACCCTGCTGATGCACCATCGGGGGCTGCGTCGCAACGACCCCGTCGCCCTCCTGCTCGCCCGGCGCTGGTCGGCGGTGATGGCCGTTCAGTTCGCCATCGGCATCATCACCGGCACCGTGCTGTCCTTCGAGTTCGGCCTGCTGTGGCCAGGCATGATGGGCCGCTGGGGCGACGTCTTCGGCCTCGGGTTCGGCGTCGAGGCGTGGGCGTTCTTCCTGGAGGCCGTGCTCATCGCGATCTACCTCTACGGCTGGCGCAGGCTCAAGCCCTGGACGCACTTCTGGCTGGCCGTACCGCTGCCGCTGGCCGCCCTGATGGGCGCGTTCGGCATCATCGCGGCCAACTCCTGGATGAACACCCCCCAGGGGTTCAGCCTCGACGCCCAGGGCAAGCCGGTCCACGTCGACGTACGGCAGGCGATCTTCACACCGATCTTCGGCCCGGAGTACTGGCACTTCGTCGTCGCGATGCTCCTGACCGCCGCCTACGTGGTCGCCGGTGTGTACGCGGTCGGCTGGCTGCGCGGGCGCCGAGACCGATACCACCGGCTCGGATTCACGCTGCCGTTCACGGTGGCCGCGATCCTCACACCGGTCCAGTTCATGCTCGGCGACTCCGCCGCTCGCGCCGTGTTCCACAAGCAGCCGATCAAGTTCGCCGCGACGGAGATCGTCTGGAAGACCGACACCCATGTGCCCGAGTACATGTTCGGACGGCTGAACAGTGACGGGACGATCTCCGGCGGCCTCAGGATCCCCCAACTGGACTCGATCCTGGCGGGCTTCAAGCCCAGCACACAGGTGACGGGACTGACCTCGGTGCCGGCCGCCGACCGTCCCACCGCCGTTCAGGCCACCATCGCCCACTGGGCCTTCGACATCATGGTCACCATCGGCAGCCTGCTCATCCTGCTCGCGCTCTGGTACGCCTGGTCCTGGTGGCGCCACCGGGACAACCCCGGTGGCCGCTGGTTCTACCGCTGCGCCGCGCTCGCGGGCGTCTCCTGCCTGGTCACCGTGGAGTGCGGGTGGATCACCACGGAGGTCGGCCGTCAGCCCTGGATCGTCTACAACCACATGCGGGTCTCGGAGGCGGTGACCAGCACCCACGCCTCGGGACTCTGGACCGTGCTCGGCATCGTCATGGCCGTGTACGTGCTGGTGTTCGGCGCGTTCCTCGCCGTCGTCCTGAAGATGCGCACCCGATGGCGCATCGCCGACGAGGGCTCGGCTGCCGCCCGCGCCGATCTTCCCCCGGAGGCCGACACTCCGTACGGGCCCCGCAGCGAGCCCGAACCCGCAGCCAGCGGGGCCGCGCCCGACAGCGGGTCCGCTCACACGTCCGGCGGTGCGTCGTAATGGCCGAGTTCATCGCATGGGTCCTGGTGCTCGCGATCGCCGCCTACGCCTGCGCCGGGGGGACCGACTACGGAGCGGGGTTCTGGGACCTCCTGGCCGGGGGCGCGGAGCGCGGCAAGCGGCCCCGGTGGCTCATCGACCACGCGATGGCACCGGTCTGGGAGGCCAACAACGTCTGGTTGATCTTCGTCCTGGTCATCATGTGGACCGGCTTCCCGACGGTCTTCCAGGCCGTCTTCTCCGCTCTGTGGCTGCCGCTCGCCCTCGCCGCCGTCGGCCTGGTGCTCCGCGGCGCCGGGTTCGCCCTGCGCAAGCCGACCCGACGCCTGGCCCAACGACGGATCTACGGGGCGATGTTCGCCGTCTCGTCACTGGTGACGCCGTTCTTCCTGGGGGCGGTGCTCGGCGGCATCGCCACGGGCCGGGTCGAGGTCGGCACGACCGCCTCCGCGGACGCCTGGGCCAATGGAACCTCCGTCCTCACGGGCCTGCTGGCCGTCGCGGCCACCGCTTTTCTGGGGGCGGTCTTCCTCTGCTCCGACGCCCTGCGGTTCGGCGCGCACGATCTCGTCGACTACTTCCGCGTACGGGCGTTGATCTCCTTCGGCGCCGTGGCGGTCCTCGCGCTCATCGCACTGCCCGTCACCCACGACGACGCCCGGTACGTCTGGGACGGCCTCACCGGGGGCCTGGGCCTGCTGCTGATCATCCTGGCCGGGGTCTGCGGACTGGCGACGGTGCTGCTTCTGCTGCGCCGGTCCTACGGCTGGACCCGCTACACCTCGGTGGCGAGTGTCGCCCTGACCGTCGGCGCCTGGGGCTGCGCGCAGCGGCCCTATGCGCTGCCCACCTCGCTGACGGTGGCCGAAGCGGCGGGCGCCGCCCCCACCCTGCGCTGGCTGGTGATCGTCACCGCCATCGCGATCGTCCTGGTCGGTCCCGCGCTGGTAGTGCTGTACCGGCTCGACACGATGGGCGAGCTGGAGGAGCTCACCGACGCCGACACCGGGGCCGTCCGAGCAGCGGGGGACAACCTGTAGCGACCGCAGCCTGTTGCTCGTCCGCCTCGGCCCCGGTGAGCAGGGCCTTCCGCCTGATCCACGGCAAGAGCACCGACCCGTCCATCACGCATCGAAAGGCCCCTCTGTGACAACGGACCAGGTGCTCATCGGCGTGGGCCTGATCCTCGTCCTGGCCGTCGGATCGCAGGTCCTGGCCGGCCGCCTGCGCATCCCTGCCCTCATTCTGCTGCTGCCGGTCGGCTTCGCCGCGGGCGCGCTGATCGACGACGTCGATCCCGAGCAGCTGTTCGGGGCGGCGTTCTCACCGCTGGTGTCGCTGGCCGTTGCCGTGATCCTCTACGACGCGGGCCTCGGGCTGGATCTGGCGAGGCTGAAGGGCCACACCCGCCGCGTCGTCGTCCGGCTGCTCTGGATCGGTGTCCTGATCACCTGGTTGCTCGGCACGCTCCTCGCCGCGCCCCTGCTCGGGATGTCCCGACGTGCGGCCGTCATGATCGGCGCGATCCTCGTGGTCTCGGGACCGACGGTCGTAGGACCGCTCCTCAGCTTTGTGCGACCGAAGGACCGGCTCCAGCACATCCTGATCTGGGAGGGCTCCCTCATCGACCCGGTCGGTGGCGTACTGGGCGCACTGGTCTTCCACGCGGTCGTGGCGAGCTCGGACCACCACCTCGGCAGCGGAACGGCACAGTTCCTGGCCAGCGTGGGCGTCGGAGCGGCCGGAGGAGCCGCCGGGGCAGCCTTGCTGTGGCTGTTGTTCCGGGTACTGCGGCTCGGCGAGGTCCTCGGCACCACAGCCCAACTGGCCGCGGTGATCGGTGTGGCGGCGCTGTGCGATGTGCTGCGGGACGACACGGGACTCATCGCCGCCGTGGTGATGGGCCTGGCCGTCGCCAACCTGCCCGGCATGAGCGCACCCGCACGCCGGCCGTTCTTCGAGACCCTGGTCAGCCTGATCCTCGGCCTGCTCTTCATCTCCATCTCGGCCACCGTCACCCCGCACTCACTGCGCCATGTGTGGCTGCCCGCGCTCGGCCTCGCCGCCCTTCTGGTGGTGGTCGTCAGGCCGCTGGTCGCGGCCGTGTCCACCCTCGGCACCGACCTGGCGCGCGGCGAACGGGGCTTCGTCGGCTGGATGGCCCCGCGTGGCATCGTCGCGGCCGCCACGGCCTCGACGTTCTCGGCAGGCCTCGTCGACAAGGGGATCGGCGGCGCGACGAAGATCCTTCCGGCCTCCTTCGTGGTCATCGTCGCGACCGTGACGCTCTACGGTCTGACCGCCTCGCCGGTTGCCCGGCGCCTGGGCGTCGTGCGCCAGTCCCGCTCGCGGCCCTTGCTCGTCGGAGGTGCCCCCTGGGTGGTCGACCTGGGCGTGGCCCTGAAAGCGGCAGGACTGGAGGTCCTGATATGGGCGGGGGAGGAGGAACAGCGCGACCGTATCCGTCGGGCGGGGCTCGAACTGGCGCCCGGTGAGCTGCTGGCTGCTGCCACGGGCGGGGCCGCCGAGCTGGAGGGCATCACGGCGGTGTACTTCCTCACCGCCGAGGACGACTTCAACGCATTGGCGGCGGAGCTTCTGCGGGGCAGCGTGGAAGGTACGGTCCACCGCCTGAACGCACCGGCCGACAGTCAGGGCGTGGTGGCACCGTTCATCGGCGGCGAGGTTCTGTTCGGCCCGGATCTGACGTGGCCGACGTTCTCCCGTAGATACGAGGAAGGGGCAACCGTGCTCGGGCAGCCGGCCGACGACGCCGTGCGGCCCGGCAGCGATCCGCTGTTCCTCGTGCGGCGGGACGGCCGCCTCGATCCGGTCACGGCAGGCAGGGCACCGATGCCCCGGCCAGGAGACACGGTCGTCCTGCTGACCCCGGGCGGACGGGCCGGAGAGAGCCCGCAAGGGTGATCGGGCCGCCGGCCGTCGGCCGCTCGGAGTCCGTCATCTGCCGGCCCAGGTGGTTGTACCCAGCGTGAGGCCGACGACGCTCGCCCCGAGCCGTGCGAAACCAGTGCCGATAAACGGCCGACATTCAGCAGGGCGCAATTCTCGGTGCGCAGGTCTCTTTTATCGGAACACCGCAGGGACCTGCTCATGTTCTGCCGGTCGGCGGTTCTCGTGGCACGCTGAAATACGGGCCACCGATCGGTTGCAGGTCAGTGGCGAGGCCGACGCTGGAGGACCCGAGAAATGACTACAGCGGGAATGCACCACCACCGAACCGGGGGAGTGTGGGCGTCCGGTTGGACCGCTTTCGCCGGGGTCATGATGATCTTCGGCGGAGCGATGGCGATAGTCGAAGGCATCGCAGCCATCGCCGAGGACGACGTGTTCGTCACCACTCGCAACTACACCTACAACTTCTCTCTGACGAGTTGGGGCTGGATCCACCTCGTCCTCGGCGTCCTCGTCCTGGCCGCCGGCATCGCCCTCTTCGGTGGAGCGCTCTGGGCGCGGGTGATCGGCGTCGCGCTCGCGGGCCTGTCGATGATCGCCAACTTCATGTGGCTGCCGTACTACCCCGTCTGGGCCGTCGTGCTGATCGCCGTGGACGCCTTCGTCATCTGGGCGCTGTGCGCCGGAAGGAGCCGAGAGGCCCGCACCGGCTGATCCCGCTGAACCGGGTCAGAAGGCGATGTCGTGATGAATGACATGTGGCGATCCAGAGTCACGGCTCCGCGGCCGGCCGGTCCGAAGACGGCGCCCGGCCGCGAGTCGGAGAGTCCGTGACCGGGACCGGGGAACCTGTGACCGGCACCGCCCACGGGCCGCCGGTCGTGGTGGTCCTGGGGGTCTCGGGTTCCGGGAAGACCACCGTCGGCAAGGCGGTCGCCGAGCAACTCGGAGTGCCGTATCTCGAGGGCGACGACTTCCATCCGGCAGCGAACATCGCGAAGATGAGCGCCGGCCGTCCCTTGGACGACGCCGACCGCGAGCCCTGGTTGCGCGCCCTTGCCGAGCGTATCCGTCAGTCCGCCGAGGCCCACGAAGGGCTGGTCATCGCCTGTTCGGCGCTCAAGCGTGCCTACCGGGACGAACTTCGGTCGGCCGCAGGTGCCGGACTGTGGTGTCTGTATCTCGCCCTGGACCGGGCCACCGCGCGGGACAGGGTGTCCCGGCGTACCGGTCACTTCATGCCCGCCGTGCTGGTCGAGTCGCAGTTCGCGACGTTGGAACCGCTGCAACCGGACGAGCCGGGCATGACCCTGGACGCCACCGCCGATCTTCCGGAGCTTCTCAGCCTGGTGCGGGCCGCTGTCGCCCGCAGCGACAGGCGCGCGGGCAAGTGAGCGGATCAGAGGGTCTCCTATGCCGTCGGCCCGGCTGCCCGCTTGCGTCGGCGTGCGCTCACCCGGCGCCAGATCGCCCGCTGACACTTGAGGGTGCCGGTCCCGACCACGATCAGTACGACGATGTTGAGCAGCAGTTGCAGCAGTGAGCCCCAGGCCTCGTTCCAGCTGGCGAACGCCGTCGAGACGCCGATGTCGGCCGCCGCCGGAATCGTGGTCACCGAGATGAAGACACCGAGCAGCGCGCTCGTGCGGGCCTCGGCCAGGGAGACGATGCCGACGATCCCTGCCAGCACCGCCACCGCGGCGGAGAAGAAGTTGGGGGTGTCGATCAGACTCGACACGGGCCTGATTCCCAGTTCGAAGGCCCTGGGCTGCAGGCCGAAGCCCCGGACCAACAGGGCGAAGAGCAAGGTCGCGGCGACGGCCAGCAGGAAGCCGACGAGCAGCGCCTTCAGGCCCTGCTCGACCGGCGGCCGGGCGCGGTGGTCGATACCGAGCGCGATGCTGGTGATGGCCCCGTACTCGGGTCCGACCACCATGGCCGCGACGATGAGAATCTGCGAGTTGGTGATGATGCCCACCGCGCCGATGAGCCCGGCGATGACCAGGAACAGGTAGAAGCTCGGTGGGTACCTGCCCTCGGCCCGGATCCGGGCCTCCACCTGCTCCCACACCGGCGCACGCAGGCGGGCCCCGAGTTCCTCGGTCCCGGTCCTGGCCGCGAGGTCCGAGAACACCGTGTCCACCGGCTCGAGCACGAGGGTGCCGCGGTGTTCCAGGCCGAGGCCCCGCAGACCGCGCAGCACCTCGTTCGCGGCTCCGGTCAGCACGTCGCACTCGATGGCGTCGCCCTCGGGGTTGCTTACCCGGCCCGTCTGCAGATGCAGGTTCAGTACGCAGGTCTCGGCGCTCAGCAGGGCCATGGTGCGTTCGGTGAGGTCCGGCGGGCACACCGCTCGGACATGGATCATGTCCATCCGGACTCCGCGGATCGGTTCGGTGCGGCGGCCTGCGGCCCCGGTCGGGGTGCCCATCCATTAACGCGGCGGCCCCCGGCCCCGGCAACTCGGCGTGCCGGTGTCCGGCGCCCGTCGGAGGGTGGGGGTATGCGAACGCCCGACGAGCTGAGCGAAGCCGATTTCCGGTCGCTGTACCGCCGCCTGCGTGCCACGGCCTCCGGCGGTGGCACTCCCAGGGGTGCCCTGGACACGATCACCGGGGAACAGGTGCGGGCGGCCGTCCGCGAGGTGCGGTCGGGACGTACGGTGTCGCTCGCGGCCCCGGTGAACACCCGCCCCGGACCGGACGACCCCGATCCGGCCGAGCACCGGCTCACGGCGCCGGCGGGCGCCGAACCTGCGGAGAGAGGCCTGGAATTCGCGCGGGACCGCTTCGCCATGAACATCCACGGTGATGTGAACAGCCACCTGGACGCTCTGTGCCACGTCATCTACGACGGCACCCTGCACGGCGGTGCACCGGCGGCAAACGCCCTGTCCCCGGCCGGAGCGAGCGCGCTCTCCGTCGACCTGGTCCGCGACGGCATCGTCGGGCGCGGGGTCCTGCTCGACGTTCCCCGGTTGCACGGCGTGCCCTGGCTCGAACCCGGAACGAGCGTGACGGCCGAGGACCTCGCCGCGGCCGAGGTGCGGCAGGAGGTCCGGGTGGGCCGGGGCGACATCGTCCTCGTACGGGTCGGACACCGCCGACGCCGTGAGGAGCTCGGCCCCTGGGACGTGTCCGACGCCCGTGCCGGACTCCACCCGACCGCCATGGAGTTCCTGGCCGAGCGAGAGGCGGCCGTACTCGGCAGTGACGGCAACAGCGACACGGCCCCCAGTCCGGTGGAGGGCGTCGCGTTTCCCGTGCACGTACTCGCCGTCCACGCGATGGGACTGCATCTGCTCGACTACCTGCGGTTCGAGGACCTCGCGCCGATCTGCGCGCGGGAGGGCCGCTGGACGTTCCTCTGTGTGATCGCCCCTCTCCGGCTGCCGACGGCCACCGGCTCCCCGGTCAACCCCCTCGCGATCCTGTGACGGCAGACGGCAGACGGCAGACGGCAGACGGCAGACGGCAGACGGCAGACGGGAGACGGGAGACGGCCGACGAGCGATCGCCCGGCGTCCCAGGATTCAGGCCGTCAGCTGGTGGACGCTTTGCCCACCGGGCGGCGACTGTCGGCCCTGTGGTCCTCCAGCCATCGGCGCAGCCGGACTCGGCCCGAGGCCACCCGGAAACGCCGCCACCACCCTCCTCACCCGTACGGCACAGTCGTGCCCGCGCCGCGGGCATCGTCGGCCGCCCGGGGCGGCACTCTGGTGAGGCGGTCACGCCCCGGGGCGTGACGCCCGGACCGGACAGCGGGAGCAGCATGCGCGCAGACAGAGAATCCGCCTCGCCCGCGGACGGCGGGAAGAGCCGTTGGCGCGAACGGGTGGCGGATCTGAAGGGCCGACTGCTCAGGTTGCGCAGCACCGCCGAGGAGCGCTTCCCGGTGATCACCCGCCTCACCGCCCACCTGATCGCGGTGAACCTGCTGGACTCCGCGACGCGGCTGGCGGCCCAGGCCTTCCTGACCGCCGTACCCCTGCTCTTCCTGGTCGCCTCTCTCGCCCCACAGGGTCTGCGCAACCAGATCATCGACTCCGTGCACGACCTTTTCGGCATCCAGGGCGCCGCCGACCAGGAGCTGAAGAAGGTCTACCAGGCCAACCCCGCCGATCTGCAGCAGAGCACCGGGGTCGTCAGCGCACTGATGGTGCTGCTCTCCGCGACCGCCTGCAGCCGCGCGATGCAGCGGTTGTGCCAGCGGGCCTGGCGGTTGCCGAGTGCGGGCGCCCGTGTCGCCGCGTGGAGATGGCCTGTGTGGATCGCGGTCTGGCTTGTTGTCGTCGTTCTGCAGGGGCCGTTGCGGGAGGGGTTCGGCGCCGGACTGTGGCTGGGCGTTCCGCTCCTGCTGACCGTGGAGGTGGCCGTGTGGTGGTGGACTCAGCACCTGCTCCTGGCCGGTCGCCTTCCCTGGATGCCTTTGCTTCCCGGGGCGGTCCTCACCGGGGTCGCCCTGACCGTGCTGTCGGTGATCGCGAAGTTCTACGTGCCGGCCGCGCTCAACCGCAGCCTCGACCGGTACGGGTCGCTCGGCGCGGTCTTCACCGTGCTGTCATGGCTGATCGGACTCTGTGTCGTGGTGGCCGTCTCCATCACCGTCGGTGCGGTCATCGCCCAGGAACCCGCCGTGGCCCGACGTCTTGGATCACCCGCTCGGCCCAACTCGCCGGAAAAGTAACCCGGGGATACGTTGGTAGTGGATCAGGAGCCCTTTACACCCGGCGGGACCGGAGCATGCTCCGAGGACGGTGGCCGGCATGATCGACGCATTCCACTACGACGTCATCATCATCGGTACCGGTGCGGGCGGCGGCACCATCGCCCACCGCCTGGCCCCGACCGGAAAACGGATCCTCCTCCTCGAACGCGGCGACTATCTGCCCCGAGAACGCGACAACTGGGAATCCACCGCGGTCTTCGTCAAAGGCAAATACCGCGCTCCGGAATTCTGGTACGACAAGAACGGAAACCAGTTCCCGCCCGAGGTCAATTACTACGTGGGCGGCAACACCAAGTTCTACGGCGCCGCACTTTTCCGTATGCGCCCCGAGGACTTCGGCGAACTCCGGCACCACGACGGCATCTCCCCGGCCTGGCCACTGAGCTACGACGAGTTCGAGCCGTACTACACGCAGGCCGAACACCTCTACCTCGTCCACGGCAGGCACGGCGAGGACCCGTCCGAGGGTCCCACCAGCGCCCAGTACGCCCACCCGCCGGTCCAGCACGAGCCGCGCATCCAGCAGCTCAGTCACGATCTGGAGAAGCAGGGACTGCACCCCTTCCACCTGCCGATCGGGGTGAACCTCACCCAGGACGACCGGGGCCGGGCCACCCACACCAGCGTCTGCATCCGCTGCGACCGGGTCGACGGCTTCCCCTGCCTGGTCGGCGCCAAGTCCGACGCACAGGTCATCTGTGTCGATCCCGCCCTCGGACACGCCAACGTCGAGATGGTCACGCACGCGGACGTGCGGCGCCTCGACACGGACGGGACCGGTCGCAGTGTCACGTCGGTCGTCGCGACCGTGGGGGACGGGGACGCCACCACCGTGGAGTACAGCGCCGACATCGTGGTCGTCGCCTGTGGTGCGGTCAACTCGGCCGCCCTGCTGCTGCGTTCGGCCAACGACCGGCATCCGCAGGGCCTGGGCAACAGCTCGGACGTGGTGGGCCGGCACTACATGCGGCACAACAACCTCGCCCTGATGGCCGTGTCCAAGGAACCCAACGACACCAAGTTCCAGAAGACCCTGGCGCTGCACGACTGGTATCTGGGGTCCGACGACTGGGACTACCCCCTCGGCGGCATCCAGATGCTGGGCAAGTCCGACTCCGAGCAGATCCACGGCGAGGCGCCCCGCTGGGCCGGGGCCGTCACCCCCGACATGCCCTTCGAGGTGCTCGCCCACCACGCGGTCGACTTCTGGCTGTGCGGAGAGGATCTGCCCCTCGCCGAGAACCGCGTCACCCTGGACCGGGACGGCGGCATCCATCTGGCACTCGACGAGAAGAACAACATCGCCGGCCTGAAGCACCTGCGGCACAAACTGCAGGGCATGCTCAGCCACTTGGGCATGCACGAACACCATCTGCTGTCGCACAGCATCTACCTGCACAAGGGCATGCCCATCGGCGCCACCGCGCATCAGGCGGGCACCGTCCGCTTCGGCCACGACCCCGAAAGCTCCGCGCTGGACGTCAACTGCAAGGCGCATGACCTCGACAACCTCTACGTCGTCGACACGAGCTTCTTCCCGAGCATCGGAGCGGTCAACCCTTCATTGACCGCCATCGCCAACGCCCTGCGCGTCGGCGACCACATCGCGGAGCGACTTCAATGACGCCGAACCATCCGGACAGCGGTGAAATCCGGCACCGCACACCTCAGGAGCGAGCCCAACGCGGCAAGGCCGCCCGGTCGTCCGTGCCCCGCTCCAGCCACGCCGAGTTCGCGCCCACGGTGAAACGGCCCGACCCGGTGGACATCATCGACGCGCAGTCCGCCACGCGGGTTCCCGAGCTCGTACCGATCCGCTACGGCCGGATGACCGAGTCGCCGTTCCGCTTCTACCGCGGTGCCGCTGCCATCATGGCCGGGGACCTCGCCGACACGCCCGTGTCCGGGATCAGGGCCCAGTTGTGCGGGGACGCGCACCTGCTGAACTTCCGGCTGCTGGCCTCGCCCGAGCGCCGCATGATGTTCGACATCAACGACTTCGACGAGACGCTGCCCGGCCCGTGGGAGTGGGACGTCAAGCGCCTGTCCACGAGTCTGGTCATCGCGGGCCGGGCGAACGGCTTCAGCACCAAGGAGCGGGCCCGCATCGTCCGGGCGACGGTGCGTTCCTACCGCGAGTGGATGCGACGCTTCGCCAAGGAGGGCAACCTCGCCGTGTGGTACGCCCAGTTCGACGAGGCGTGGGTGCGGGAGCACTTCGGCGCGGAACTGAGCGCACGGGGCCGCGACCGGTGGTCGCAGGCGGTGACCAAGGCACGCAGCCGGGACGGTCTCCAGGCCTTCGGCAAGCTCACCCACATCGTCGACGGGCAGGTCCGTATCGCCGCGGTTCCGCCGCTGATCACCCCGCTCCAGGACCTGCTTCAGGGCGTCCAACGCGACGCGCTGGAGAAGGAGATCCACCGACTGATCGAACGGTACGGCCGCACCCTGCAGTCGGACCGGCGCTCCCTTCTGGAGCAGTACCGGGTGGCCGACATGGCCCGCAAGGTGGTCGGGGTCGGCAGCGTGGGCACCCGCTGCTGGATCGTGCTCCTGCTCGGCCGGGACGACCAGGACCCGCTGCTGCTGCAGGCGAAGGAGGCCGACCAGTCGGTGCTGGCGCCCTTCGCGGGCGCCAGCGCCTACGGTACGCAGGGCGAGCGCGTGGTGTCCGGACAGCGGCTCATGCAGGCCACCAGTGACATCTTCCTCGGCTGGGAGCGGGTCGAGGGGATCGACGGTCGCCGACGTGATTTCTACGTACGGCAGTTGAGGGACTGGAAGGGCATCGCCGAACCCGAGGCGATGGTGCCGGCCGGAATGCGGACCTTCGGCGAGCTGTGCGGCGCCACGCTGGCCCGCGCACACGCGCGGTCGGGCGACCGGATCGCCATCGCCGCGTACCTGGGCGGGGGCGACTCTTTCGACCGAGCGCTGGTGACCTTCGCCGAGCGTTACGCAGACCAGAACGAGAAGGACCACCAGGCACTCGTCGACGCCGTCCGTACGGGACGGGTAACGGCTCAAGCGGCCTGACGAGGCGACCAGCAGGGAGAACTCATGGAACGCTACCCGCCCATCGCCGATCACGGACTCGTCGGGGACCTGCAGACCGCGGCCCTGGTCTCGTCCCAGGGCGTGATCGACTGGTTCGCGGCACCGCGCTTCGACTCGCCGAGTGTCTTCGCCGCCCTGCTCCACCACGACGGCGGCGGCTATTTCCGTCTCGCGCCCGATCATCCCGAGGGCGCCTGGAAACAGCTCTACTATCCGGACACCGCCGTCGTGGTGACCCGGTTCCTGTCACCCGACGGAGTCGGCGAGATCGTCGACCACATGCCGGTCCTGCCGGGCCCGACACCGACGGACCGGCATCAACTGGTACGCATCGTCCGCGCGGTGCGCGGCACCGTGCACTTCGCTCTCGATTGCCGGCCGCGGTTCGACTACGCGCGGGCCACCCACGACCTCGACCTGACGGACGGCACGGCCACGTTCCGGGCCCCGGGCACGACCGCCTACCTCCAGGGCGGCATCCCGCTCGAACGGGACGGCCAGGACGTCCGGGGCGGCATCACGCTCAGCGACGGAGACTCGGCAGCCGTGGTGTTCACGGTGTGCGCGCCGGACGGGGAGGCGCCACCGCCGCCCACCACGGAACAGATCACCGAAGAGCTCTGGAAGAACGTCGACTTCTGGCAGAAGTGGGTACGCACCTCCAACTACCACGGCCGCTGGATGGAGATGGTGCACCGCTCGGCGATCACCCTCAAGCTCCTCACCTACGCCCCCAGCGGCGCGCCGGTCGCCGCCGCCACCATGGGACTGCCCGAGCAGGTCGGCGGGGAGCGCAACTGGGACTACCGCTACACGTGGGTCCGGGACGGCTCCCTCTCGGTGCGGGCGCTGCTCGACCTGGGCTTCGTGGAGGAGGCGACCCGCTTCACCCACTGGCTCGGCGACCGTCTGCGGGCCCGCGAGGGACCGGACGACGAACCCCTCCAGATCATGTACCGGGTCGACGGCGACCCGCATCTGACCGAGGAGATCCTGGAGCACTTCGAGGGCTACCGCGGCTCCTACCCGGTCCGGGCCGGCAACGCCGCCTCCGACCAACTCCAGCTCGACATCTACGGCGAGGCCCTCTACGCCCTGGCCGAGGGCCGCCACGTCGGCGAACAGGCGGGCTACCACGGGTGGAAGGGCCTGACCCGCACCCTCGACTGGCTCGCCGACTCCTGGGACCGCCCCGACGAGGGCATCTGGGAGACCCGGGGCGGACGCAAGGACTTCACCTACAGCCGGGTGATGTGCTGGGCGGCCTTCGACCGCGGTCTGAAGATGGCAGCGGAGTTCAGCAGGCCGGCCGACACCGCGCGCTGGACACGGGCCCGCGACGAGATCCTCGAACAGGTCATGGAACGCGGCTGGAACGAGAAGGAACAGGCCATGGTCCAGCACTACGGCGGCGACGTCCTGGACGCCTCCCTGCTGCTGGCCCCCCGGGTGGGCTTCGTGTCCCCCCGCAGCCCCGGCTGGCTCAACACCCTCGACGCCATGGAGCGGGTCCTCGTCTCCGACAGCCTCGTCTACCGCTACGACCCCCAGGCATCCCCCGACGGACTGCGCGGCTCCGAAGGGACCTTCAGCCTCTGCACGTTCCTGTACGTCGACGCCCTGGCCCGCGCAGGCCGGCTCCCGCAGGCCCGCTACACCTTCGAGAAGATGCAGACATACGCCAACCACGTCGGCCTGTTCGCAGAGGAGATCGGCCCGAGCGGCGAGCAACTCGGCAACTTCCCCCAGGCCTTCACCCACCTCTCCCTCATCATGGCCGCGACGACGCTGGACGAGGCGCTCGACCGGGCTCCGCGCTGAACGACAGCGGCGAGCACGATCACGGGGACGGTCTGCGAGCCGTCATGCCCGCCGCCATGCCCGGTACGACGCCGAGTCCGCAGGCTGCCCAGGCAGAGCGTGTACGCGATGCCCTTGAACAACAGGACCCCCACCAGGGCGCCGACGGACCACGCGTGGGGGTCGGCGGCGAGTTGCGCCAGGGTCTGACCGGACAGGGACACCTCGGGCTGGTTCCCGGAGCGGTCCCGGCGGGCTCGGGTTTCGCTCAGAAGAAGCCGAGCTTCTTCGGCGAGTACGACACCAGAAGGTTCTTCGTCTGCTGGTAGTGCTCCAGCATCATCTTGTGCGTCTCCCGCCCGATCCCCGACTGCTTGTACCCGCCGAAGGCCGCATGCGCCGGGTACGCGTGGTAGCAGTTCGTCCAGACGCGGCCCGCCTGGATCGCCCGCCCTGCCCGGTACGCCGTGTTCATGTCCCGGGTCCACACGCCCGCCCCGAGGCCGTACAGCGTGTCGTTGGCGGTCTTCAGGGCGTCGTCGAAATCGTCGAAGGACGTCACCGAGACGACGGGGCCGAAGATCTCCTCCTGGAAGATCCGCATACGGTTGTCGCCCTCGAAGATCGTCGGCTGGACGTAGTAGCCGCCCTTCAACTCACCGTCGTACTCGATGCGTTCGCCGCCGGTGAGGATCTTCGCGCCCTCCTGCCGGCCGACGTCCAGGTAGGAGAGGATCTTCTCCAACTGGTCGTTGGACGCCTGGGCGCCGATCATCGTGTCGGTGTCGAGGGGATGGCCCGGCTTGATGAGTTCGGTGCGGGCGACGGCCGCCTGGAGGAACTCGGCGTAGTTGCCGCGCTGGATCAGTGCCCGGGACGGACAGGTGCAGACCTCGCCCTGGTTGAGGGCGAACATCGTGAACCCTTCGAGCGCCTTGTCCCGGAAGTCGTCGTCGCGTGCCCAGACGTCGTCGAAGAAGATGTTCGGTGACTTGCCGCCGAGCTCGAGGGTGACCGGCTTGATGTTCTCCGAGGCGTACTGCATGATCAGCCGCCCCGTCGTGGTCTCCCCGGTGAACGCGACCTTGGCCACCCGCGCGCTGGACGCGAGCGGCTTGCCCGCTTCCACCCCGAAGCCGTTGACGATGTTCACCACGCCCGGCGGCAGCAGGTCCGCGACCAGGCTCATCCAGTAGTGGAGGGAGGCCGGGGTCTGCTCGGCGGGCTTGATGACCACCGCGTTGCCCGCCGCGAGGGCCGGGGCCAGCTTCCACACCGCCATCAGGATCGGGAAGTTCCACGGGATGATCTGCGCGACGACACCGAGCGGCTCATGGAAGTGGTACGCCACCGTGTCGTCGTCGAGTTCGCCGAGCGAACCCTCCTGCGCGCGGATCGCCCCCGCGAAGTACCGGAAGTGGTCGATGGCGAGGGGGATGTCGGCCGCCAGCGTCTCGCGCACCGGCTTGCCGTTCTCCCAGCTCTCCGCGACCGCCAGTTTTTCGAGGTTCGCCTCCATGCGGTCGGCGATCTTCAGCAGGATGCCGGACCGCTCGGTCACCGAGGTCCGGCCCCAGCCCGGGGCGGCGGCATGCGCGGCGTCCAGCGCCCGCTCCACGTCCTCCGCTGTGCCCCGCGCGACCTCGGTGAACGGCTGCCCGTTCACCGGAGACGGGTTCTCGAAGTACTGCCCGCGCACCGGCGGCACGTACTCGCCACCGATGAAGTGGTCGTAGCGCGCCTGGTAGGAGACGATCGCGCCCTCGGTGCCGGGTGCCGCGTAACGGGTCATGGTGGCCAGCCTCCTTCAGCAGCGCCGCCCGCCGTTGGGCAGCTCTGCGCGTGAGGCTAGGAGCGCGGACGTTGCAACCACGTTGCCGTCGGCGCGGCCAGCTCCGACTCCAGCGCGGCCAGCCGGGCCCGGACGCTCGCCGTGGGACGTACGGCCGCGAGCGCCCGCCACACCTCGACGTCGTCCTCGCCCCACGGCGCGTGCGCCCAGTCCGCCAGCAGGTCGGGATCCCGGCGGGCGACCAGCGCCGTGCGCAGCGCGTCCGCGACCCGGCGCCTGAGCCGCGCCACCGCCGGGGCCTGCGACGCCGGCAGCAGCGGACCGGCGTACCCCTTCGCCGCCGCCGCGACCGCCCCGCTCTCCAGCCGCCGCTCGACGATCGCCGCGTCGGACTCGACCGGCACGGTCAGCCGGTACGGCCGTGATGCCAGCAGCCCCGGTCCGAGAACCTTGCGCAGCCGGGCCAGTTCGGCCCGCAGCGTCACCGGCGGCACCGACTCGTCCTCGTACAGCGCGCACAGCAGCTCGTCCCCGGTCAGACCCTCCGGATGCCGGGACAGCAGCACCAGGATCTCGCTGTGCCTGCGGCTGAGCCTGACCCTGCGACCCCCGCCGACCAGCAGCGCCTCGTCCCGGCCCAGTGCGCTCAGCTCGGCCCTGCCGGTGGCCGGCTGCTGCGGGAGGAGCAGCGCCAGCTGGGACTCGGCGGCCCGCGCGACCGCCTGGACGAAGCCCAGGCTGTGCGGATGCGCGAGCTCGTCGCCGCCGGTGATGTCCACGGCCCCCAGCACCCGCCCGGTCCGCGGATCGTGCACCGGCGCCGCCGCGCAGGTCCACGGCTGCACCCGGCGGATGAAGTGCTCCGCCGCGAACACCTGCACCGGCCGGTCCACCGCGACCGCCGTCCCCGGGGCGTTCGTCCCGACAGCGGTCTCCGCCCACCGCGCACCCGGCACGAAGTTCATCCACTCCGCCTGCCGACGGGTCCCCGCATGGCCCTCCACCCAGAGCAGCCTGCCGTGCTCGTCGCACACGGCGAGCAGGTGCTCCCCGTCGGAGGCGAAGGTCCCCATGAGCTCACGGAACAGTGGCATGACCCGCGCCAGCGGATGCTCGGCCCGATACGAACCGAGGTCACCTTCGCCGAGTTCGACGTTCGCCGTCCCGTCGGGCCCGACGCCGGCCCGCGCGGAACGCCGCCACGAGTCGGCCACCACCGGGCGCACCGGCCGCTGCACCGTGCCCGCCTCGGTGAACGTCTCGTGCGCCCGCCGCAGCAGCCGGACCCGCTCGGCAGGGTCGGCCCCCGGCTCCAGGGCCACCCATGGATCGGTCAACTCGGCCTCCCGGGAAGGCGGTGCGATGGGGGACATCGTCACTCCCGGTACGCGCGCAGACAACCTCTCCGACCGCCGTCATCCGGACGATGCGCGACTCACACGGCTTCGACCATGCTCAGGTAGCGGTCCCAGTCCCAGTACGGCCCCGGGTCGGTGTGGTCCGCGCCCGGCACCTCGTAGTGCCCGATGATGTGCGCGCGATCCCTGGGGATGCCGTATCTCTCGCAGATCCCCGCCGTCAGCTTCGCGGACTCCTGGTAGAGGGCCTCGGTGAAGTAGGCGGGCTTGTCCACCCATCCCTCGTGCTCGATGCCGATGCTGCGGGTGTTGTAGTCCCAGTTGCCGGCGTGCCAGGCGACATCCGCCTCCCGCACCATCTGCGCGACATGACCGTCGGCCGATCGCACGACGTAGTGGGCGGACACCTTCTTCTCCGGGTTGCGGAAGATGTCCAGGGTGCCGGTGTAATCGGTCTGGGTGACGTGGACGACCACCCGGTCCACCTGGTAGGACCAGGGGCGGTCCGACACCGTGAAGTTGGACGGCGTGGCCGGCTGCCACTCGGCGAGCGGGTGGTCGACGGGCTGCGGGGCAGCCCCGGCCCGCGTCTCGGGAAGCAGTGCGTACGGTACGGCGGCCAGGACGGCCCCCTTCAGCAGCCGCCGTCGGTCGAGCAGCGGTCTGGCGCGTTCCATGGATCAACTGCCTTTCGTCTCAGCGGTGTTCGGCCGCGCGGCGGCACCGCGGTCTCCTGGAGCAGGTTGTGCGCTCCGCGGTGAGTCTCGCGCGCCGGCAGCCCTTCCTTGCGGATCTTCGCCACGCGGGTGTGGCTGGTGTCGCAGACGAACAGGACCGGGCCAAGACCGATCGTCCACGGCAGCTGTGTGCCTTGCGTGAATCACGGTACGGCGGCTGCCGGTTGGGCAGGAGGGCGCTCGCTGTTCCGGTGGACGAGGTCGGGAATGTGGATAACTCGCTCACCCGAAGGGGTGAGTGACAGGCGCTCAGGCCCGTTCGCCCACGGCCGCCGGGTCGTCCAGTACGGCCCGCACGACCGAGTGCGCGGCCCCCAGCAGCGGTCCCTGCGAACCCAGGCCGGACACGGACACCGGGCAGGCCGGGCCGGCTGTCCGCCGGGCCAGCTCGTCCCGCAGGGAAGGGAGCAGCCAGGGTGCGAGCCCGGCCAGCGCACCGCCGAGCACCACGGCTTCGGGGTCCAGCAGATTGACCGCTCCGGTCAGCGCGATGCCGAGCGCCTCCCCGGCCTCGCGCAGGGCGCCCCTTACGGCCTCGTCGCCGTCCGCCGCGTGCTGGGCGAGCAGTCCGACCCGGTCCTCGCCCAGCTCCAGGCGGGCCGCCCGCAGCACCGCTTCCTCGCCGGCGTACTGCTCCAGACAGCCGCGCCCGCCGCACGGGCACTCGGGTCCGTCCGGGCGAACCGGGACATGGCCCAGCTCGCCCGCGAAACCGCGGGTGCCGCGCAGCAGTTGCCCGTCCACGACCAGTGCCGCGCCGATGCCGATCTCCGCCGAGACGTGCAGGAAGTCATGGGGGGTGCCGTCGCCGAGCCAGAGTTCGGCCAGCGCGCCGAAGTTGGCCTCGTTCCCCACGGTCAGCGGGAGGTCCTCGGGCAGCAGGGTGCCCAGGTCCGTGTCGTGCCAGTCGAGGTTCGGGGCGCGCACGACGGTGCGGGCGTCCCGTGCGACCAGACCGGGCACCGCCACCGCGAGACCGGCGGGCCACAGGCCCTCGCTCTCCGCCTCCGCCACCACCCGGCGCACCAGGGAGGTGAGTTCGGCGAGCACCGGCTCGGGGGAGCGTCCCCGGTTCGCGCCGTACCGCACCAGCCGCGAGCGCACCTGACCGCGCAGATCCACCGCGCAGACCGCGAGGTGGTCCACGCCGACCTCGGCACCTATGCCGGCGGGCCCGCGGCCGCTGACGGCGAGTGCCGAACCCGGCCTGCCGACCCTGCCGGGACGCTCGGGGCCGAGCTCCTCCAGCAGTCCCGAGCGGATGAGTTCGTCGACGAGGGTCGACACCGCGGCCCGGGTCAGGCCGATGCGTGAGGCGACCGCGGCGCGCGACAGCGGCCCCTCGGCACGCACGGTGTGCATCACACGGGCCAGGTTGCGACGGCGCATGCCCTGCTGGGTGTCGGGCAGACCGCGCCCGGGCCTCGCCGGGTGGCCGTCACGCAGCGGTGCGGTCATGCCTCCCTCACTCCTCAGAGCTCCCCCGCTCCAGCAGCGGCGCCGCGTCGGAGAGTACCCCGGCGATCCTGGCCAGCGTCTCGTCGTCCCGCTCCACGGCCTCCAGCACCGGCCCGGCGGCTGTGTTCCAGCGCCGGGCGACCGCACCCGGGTCCTCGCCGGTCAGCAGCCCCGCGGCCTGCGCGGCGGCGCCGAGCGCGACCAGTTCCTTGGCCTCGGGCACCTGGACGGGCCGTCCGGAGAGCCGGCGTACGGTCTGCTGCCAGGCGGTGCCCTGGGCGCCGCCGCCGATCAGCAGCAGCGGCGTCGAACGGTCCGCGTCCTCGTCGAGCACCAGGTCCAGGGCCCCGAGCAGTGCCTGCACAGCACCGTCGTAGGCGGCCTGGAGGAGCTGGCCGCCGGTGGTGTCGTGGCGCAGGCCGTGCAGCAGTCCGGAGGCGTTCGGCAGGTTCGGGGTGCGCTCGCCGTCCAGGTAGGGCAGCAGGGTCACCCCCGAGACCGGCTCCACGGCCTCGCGGTCCAGGCCCAGCAGCGCCGCGATGCGGTCGACGGCGAGGGTGCAGTTCAGGGTGCAGGCCAGGGGCAGCCAGTCGCCGTGGGCGTCGGCAAAGCCCGCCACGGTGCCGGTCGGGTCGGTCGGACGCCGCTTCGACACGGCGTAGACCGTGCCCGAGGTGCCCAGGCTCATCACCGGCGTGCCGGGGCGCAGCCCGAGGCCCAGCGCCGCGGCCGCGTTGTCGCCGGTGCCGGGGGCGACCAGCGTGCCCTTGGAGAACGGCAGGTCATGGCCGTCGCGCACGGTGCCGGCCACCTCGCCGGGCCGGACCACACGCGGGAGCAGGGCGGGGTCGAGGCCCACGTGCGCGAGGATCTCGCTGTCGTACGACTCCGTCGCGGACGCCCACCAGCCGGTGCCGGAGGCGTCGCCGCGGTCGGTGGTGCCCTCCCCGGTGAGCCGCTCGGTGAGGTAGTCGTGGGGCAGCCGGACCGACTTCGTGGCGCGCAGGGCCTCCGGCTCGTGCTCGGCGAGCCAGGCCCACTTCGTGACCGTGAAGGAGGCACCCGGCACGCTTCCGGTCCGCTCCGCCCAGGCCTTCGGGCCGCCCAGCTCCTCGATGAGACGCCGGGCCTGCGGCGCCGAGCGGACGTCGTTCCAGAGCATGGCCGGGCGTACCGGCTCGCCCTGCGCGTCCAGGGTGACCAGGCCGTGCTGCTGGCCGCCGATCGACACCGCCGCAGCCTCGCGCGCGGCGTCCCCGCACTGGCGCAGGGCCTCGGACAGCGCGTCCCACCACTGGCGCGGGTCGCTCTCCCGGCCGGCCCCGGCGGACACGGTGTGCGGTGCCTGACCGCGCGCGACGACCTGGCCGGTGGCAGCGTCGACCACCAGGGCCTTGGTGGACTGGGTGGACGTGTCCACGCCGACGACGAGCGGACCCTCGGCTGCTGACATCGGGCTCTCCCTTTTTGCGCGGCTCATGATCTCGATGCGGCAGGTGTCTCCACCGCAGACGCCTTGTCTCTTCCCGGAGACGTGTGTGCATACTAATTTGTAAACCGCCATGACGAAATAGTCCGGAGCAGCAAGGAGCCGCGTCATGAACTACCAGCCCACCCCCGAGGACAGGTTCACCTTCGGCCTGTGGACCGTCGGCTGGCAGGGAAGGGACCCGTTCGGCGACGCCACTCGCCGTGCCCTCGACCCGGTCGAGACGGTGCAGCGCCTGGCCGAGCTCGGCGCCCACGGCGTGACCTTCCACGACGACGACCTGATCCCCTTCGGATCGTCCGACAGTGCGCGCGAGGGTCACATCAAGCGCTTCCGCGAGGCCCTGGACGCGAGCGGCATGAAGGTGCCGATGGCGACCACCAACCTCTTCACGCACCCCGTCTTCAAGGACGGCGCGTTCACCGCCAACGACCGCGACGTGCGCCGTTACGCGCTGCGCAAGACGATCCGCAACATCGACCTGGCGGTCGAGCTCGGCGCCGAGACCTACGTCGCCTGGGGCGGCCGCGAGGGCGCCGAGTCCGGCGGGGCCAAGGACGTGCGGGTCGCCCTGGACCGCATGAAGGAGGCCTTCGACCTCCTCGGCGAGTACGTCACCGATCAGGGCTACGACCTGAAGTTCGCGATCGAGCCCAAGCCGAACGAGCCGCGAGGCGACATCCTCCTGCCCACCGTCGGCCACGCGCTCGCGTTCATCGAGCGCCTGGAGCGCCCCGAGCTGTACGGCGTGAACCCCGAGGTCGGTCACGAGCAGATGGCCGGGCTGAACTTCCCGCACGGCATCGCGCAGGCCCTGTGGGCGGGCAAGCTCTTCCACATCGACCTCAACGGCCAGTCCGGCATCAAGTACGACCAGGACCTCCGCTTCGGCGCCGGCGACCTGCGTGCCGCCTTCTGGCTCGTCGACCTCCTGGAGAGCGCCGGGTACGCCGGCCCGAAGCACTTCGACTTCAAGCCGCCGCGGACCGAGGACCTCGACGGTGTGTGGGCGTCGGCCGCGGGCTGCATGCGCAACTACCTCATCCTCAAGGAGCGTGCCGCCGCCTTCCGTGCCGACCCGCAGGTCCAGGAGGCGCTGCGGGCCTCGCGTCTGGACGAGCTGGCACAGCAGACGGCGGCGGACGGCCTGAAGTCGCTGCTCGCGGACCGCAGTGCCTTCGAGGACTTCGACGTGGAGGAGGCCGCCGCACGCGGCATGGCCTTCGAGCAGCTGGACCAGCTCGCCATGGACCACCTCCTGGGTGCGCGCGGCTGAGCAGCGCCCACGCGCGTGTGCCGTCGGCCGTGAGTGGCCTCCGCCGAGGGCACGCGCGCGTGCGGACTTGCCGCGATCGTCGCGGCAGCCGCGGCCCTCGCGTCTGCCGGGTTTCTCGCGCGTGCCGCGACCTTCGCGCGTGCCGCGACCTCGCGCGTGCCGCGACCTCGCGCGTGCCGCGACCTTCGCGCGGAGTGTGCCGGAATCGTGCGATCCACGGTATGAGGCCGTAGCAACGTCCGCGCGGGGGTCGCGTCATGGCCGGTTCGAGGCGACTCTGGACGGTATGGCCATGCCGCCGGTACCGCCCCAGCCGCCCGGACCGCCCGGTGACACCCCGCCTCCGGGCGGTGGCTTCGGACCACCTCCTGACGACTTCGGGCGCAACGGCCCGACCCCGTACGGCGGTACGCCGTCGACCCAGCCGATGGGTTCGGTCGGCGGTCCCGGACCGAACGGCCCGAGCAGGCGCCGCAGCCCGCTGTTCGCCCTGCTCGTCGTGATCGTGGCCGCGGTCGCGGTGGCCGCCGTGCTCCTCATGGCATCGGGCAGCGACGACTCGCCGGACAAGAACCCGGGCCCGGCCACCAGCACGAGCCGATCTCCGAAGCCGTCGTTCAGCCTGCCGACGCAGCTGCCCAGCGAGTTGCCCAGCGAACTCCCGTCGCAGTTCCCGAGCGACCTCCCCAGCGAGTTCCCGAGCGATCTGGAGTCGCTGCTGCCGTCCTTGATCGGGTGAATCGGTCTCCATCCGTGCGACGCCCTCGATCCTGCCCAGGTCGACGACCAGCTTCTTGGCGAGGACGGGCACGCCCGAGGCCGGCGGATCGTCGAGCGGCTCCGGTGACGGAGCGGTGCCCGTACGCGACGGCGACCGCCTTCTTCGGCTAGAAACGCAACCTCGTCTTCGGCGAGAACCGGAACCTCGTCGCCGGTGCGCGGCTGGAAGACCGCGGCGGGCCCGAGCGTCGCGCGGGCTCGGGACTCATCCGCTGAGGTCAACCCCCAGGTTCGGCGAGGTGGGCGAGACGCGGGACGTGCGACGGCCGACGTCGCCGCGCACGCGTGCGTGCCGCATGCTCAGCCGGACGAGCTGCGGGGTGGTCGGTGCGGTCCCAACCCTTGGAGCACATCGCCCAGTTCGCCCGCCGTGAGCGCGGGGGACGGCAGGGGTGCGACGGCCGGCGAGGCGCGCAGGCCGTCGAGGAGCAGGCTGAGAGGGCGACGCCAGGCTTCGGGGCCGACGGCCGCAGCGAGGGAGGGGACGGCCCGGCCGAGCGCGGCCAGCGCGAAAAGAACGTCCTCCGTCGTGACGTCCGCCCGGACGCTTCCCTCCTCGCGCCCACGGCGCAGGAGCAGCTCCATGGTCGCCCGGTTGTGGGCGTGCACGGCCTGCAACGACTCGACGCCCTCGAGATGCGTGGTCATCAGGTCGTTCGTACCGCGATCGGTCGCCAGGACGGCGAACACTGCCTCCATGTAGCCGACGAGTCCCTTCCAGGGGTCCGTCGTGGCCCGGGCCTGCTCACCGGCGGCCATGGTGCCCGCCAGGGGGGCCCTGAAGACCGCGTCGACCAGGGCAGCCCGGCTCGGGAAATGCCGGTAGAGCGTGGCGTTTCCCACCCCCGCCCGCCGCGCGATGACGTCCAGGGGCGCCTCCAACCCCTGCTCCGTGAACACCTCGTGAGCGGCCTCGATCAGCAACTCCCGGTTGCGTCGCGCATCGCGGCGCCGTACCGGCGCCGTCGCGTCGTCCGCCATGATCGCCCCTTCGCACTACCGGGGAGTGTTCCCCGTTAGTGATGCTATCGTCGTCCGGGGAAACGGGGAGTACTCCCCAGTTGGCTGGGAGGGGTGGGACATGGGCAGCACAGCGCTCGTCCTCGGCGGGGGCGGCCTCGTCGGCGGAGCCTGGATGACGGGGGTTCTCGCCGGCCTGTGCGACGCCGGTGTCGACCCGGCCCGCGCGGACGTGGTCATCGGGACCTCGGCCGGGGCGATCTTCGGTTCGCGTCTCCGCGCGGGCGAGCCCGCCCGCGAGCTGTACGAACGTCAACTCTCGGGAGCCGACCGGGTTGACCTCGCAGTGACGTCTGCTCAGATGCTTCGCTTCCTGTGGGCCGCGCTGGGCTCCCGCGATCCGGAACGTTCCGTGCTTCGCCTCGGGCGAGCGGCGCTGAAGGCCCGCACGGGGCCAGAGTCCGATGTGTACGACGCTCTGCGCCCACTGCTGCGGAGCGTGGGCGACTGGCCCGACCGCGCACTGCGAATCACGGCAGTCGACGCCCTCTCCGGGCAACTGACGGCCTTCGACGCCGACTCGGACGTCACGCTCCTCGAAGCCGTCGCCGCGAGCTGCGCGGTGCCCGTGGTCTGGCCCCCGATCACCTTGACCGGGCGCTGCTGGATGGACGGGGGCAGCCGCTCCACGGCCAACATTCATCTCGCACACGGCCATCACCACGTCCTGGCCATCGCCCCGATGCCCACGGCCGTGGGTCCTCATCCCGGTGCCGAACAGCAGGCGGCCGTCCTCGCCGCCGAAGGCGCCCACGTGACCCTCGTGACGCCGGATCGCGCCGCACGCCGGGCCATGGGCCGCGACATGACGTCCGACGCGCGCCGCCCCGCGGCCGCCCGGGCCGGCCACGCCCAGGGGACGGCCCTCGCGGCCTCGGTGCACCCGCTCTGGCACGCCCAGCGGTGAAGGCCGGGCAGGGAGGCCGTAAGCCTGACGTCTCCTACCGAAAGGAATCACCGTGTCCGCGCCTACTCTGGAGGAGCTGACCCCGGACGGCCATGACTTCGCCTCGAACCCGTACCCCGTCTACGCCGCGCTGCGGACCAAGGGCCCCGTGCACCGCGTCCTCGTGCCCGGAAGTGGTGAGAGCTGGCTCGTCGTCGCCCATGACGCGGCGCGAGCCGCGCTGACCGACCCGCGCCTGCGCAACGACATCCGCCATTCCTCGTCCTGGCGCAGCGACGGCGGACACGCCGTCGGCCGCAACATGCTCCAGAGCGACCCTCCCCAGCACACCCGGCTGCGTCGACTGGTGGCCGCTCACTTCACGCCGGGCAGGATCACCGCGCTTCGACCTGGCATCGAAGCCACAGCTCTCGACCTCCTGGACGCGCTGCCGGAACGGGGAACGGCGGACCTGGTCGCCAGGTACGCGTTGCCGCTGCCCGTCACGGTGATCTGTGATCTTCTGGAGGTGCCCGCGGCCGACCGCGCGCCGTTCCACACCTGGGCCGACGAACTCGTCATGCCCGCCTCGGCCGAGACGGCGACCGCTGCCGCAGCCTCACTGACGGAGTACCTCGCCGGTCTGCTCGCCCGAGGTCGCGAACGGCGGGCGAGAGGTCTGCTCGGTGATCTCGTGGCAGCCTCGGACCTCACCTCCGAAGAGCTCCTCGGCATGGCGTTCCTGATCCTCGTAGCCGGCCACGAGACGACCGTCGACCTGATCTCCGGCACCGTCCACGCGCTGCTGGCCCACCCGGACCAACTCGCCCTGCTGCGCGCCGAACCGGACCTCACCGGCCCGGCCGTCGAGGAGTCCCTGCGCTACAACTCACCGGTCCACGCCACCGCGTTCCGCTTCGCGGCCGAGCCGCTCGACATCGAAGGCACCCGGATTCAGGTGGGCGACTCCGTGCAGGTCTCGCTCGCCGCGGCCTCCCGCGATCCGCTGCGTTTTCCCGACCCCGACCGCTTCGACCTACGGCGTCCCACGCGTGGGCACCTGGCGTTCGGCCACGGTCCGCACCATTGCCTGGGCGCCCCGCTGGCCCGCGCGGAGGCGGCCGTCGCACTGCGCCTGCTGCTGCGCCACCGGCCCGCTCTCGCCTTCGCGACCGATCCGGGTACGTTGACCTGGCGCAGCAGCACACTCCTGCGGGGCCTGGCAGAACTACCGCTGCGGTTCGGCTGAGGAGAGCTCCGCCGAGGCCAGAGCCGTCGCCGGATCAAGGGCCGCCGGGCCCGCGAGTACCCAGCGTCGCTGCTCCCGGCGGTACGGCCACCACCGCCCGTCCCGCCCCAGGCGCACCTGGGCTGGAGTGTCGACGGCCGTCCAGCGGTTGCCCTCTGCCCTGAGGGACGGTCGTTCGTCCTCGTCCCAGGCCGAGTCCAGAGCGGCACGCGCGCGTGCGAGCGCGCCGCCCGAAGGCTCCCGTTCCTCCTCCAGGACGGACAGCGCGTCCGCACCACCGAGTTCCCACGCGCGCGTGGCGTCCGCCAGCGACTGCGGATCGCGGCCCGATCCGGCGGCGAGCCGTTCCGTCAGCGCCTGGTCGGGCGCGGCGACGGCAAGACGTACCGCGTCCTGAACAACCGTCAATTCAGAGACCGTAAGGGGGCGATCGGACGGTGGCCGAAGAGCCTCCGCGAGCAGCCGATGCGCCTCTACGGCGGTCCGGGCGGCCAGATGGCGGACGGCGACCGGGTCGACTCCGGGTTCCGGCGGGGCCTCGGTGTCCAGGGAGGGCGGCAGGCCGGGCTCCTCGGGCAGCTCCGGGGGCGCGGGAAGGGGCGGAAGGATGTCACCGGTCGCATACGCCTCGGCGGCATCCACCCCCTCCGTTTCCGGAGCTTCCTCCGCGGGCACGGCGCTGCGGGCCCGCAGGTCTTCCAGGAGCGCATGTTCGCCGCGACCGCGCATCAGCAGCAGCACGAAGGGGTCCTGGTCCAGCAGCCGGGCCACCTGATAACAGAGGGAAGCCGTGTGCCCGCAGTGGTCCCAGGCGTCGCAGTCGCACTCCGGTTCCAGATCGCCCAGCCCCGGCAGGAGCTCGATGCCCGCGGACGCCGCGTCCTCCACCAGGTGCGGTGGCATCTCGCGGTCCAGCAGCGCCGCCACGTGCCCGGCACGTTCGACGGCCATGTCGAGGAGGCGCTCCCACTGCTCGGCCGACAGTTCGGCCAGCAGGACGTCGGCGCGGTGCGTGGTGCGGTCACGGTCCTGCACGACGGCCGTGATGCGCCCGGGACGCACCGACACCGCGCCCACCGCACCCGCACGTGCGAGGCGGCGGCCCGTCTTCACCTGGCCCGAGTCCAGCGCGGCGTCCTCCAGGGCCCGCAGCCAGGCCATGCCCCACCACGTCTGCGCGAAGCCCCGCCCGCGCGCGGGCGGCAGCGCCGCGAACGTGCGCTCCGCGTCACCCTCGTGTCCGGTCATCGAACGCCCCCTCGCAGTTCCACCAGATCGGCCAGCTCAGCGTCCGTCAGCTCGGTCAGTGCCGCCTCGCCGGAGCCGAGCACGGCGTCCGCCACCTCCCGTTTTCGGCGCAGCATGTCGGCGATGCGGTCCTCGACCGTCCCCTCGGCGATCAGACGGTGCACCTGCACGGGACGCGTCTGGCCGATGCGGTACGCGCGGTCGGTGGCCTGCGCCTCGACGGCAGGGTTCCACCAGCGGTCGTAGTGCACGACGTGCTCGGCCCGGGTGAGGTTCAGGCCGGTGCCCGCCGCCTTCAACGACAGCAGGAACACGAGCACTTCACCCTCCTGGAACCGGCGCACCAACGCCTCACGCCGAGCGACCGGCGTCCCGCCGTGCAGGAACTGCGACGGCACGCCACGCGCCGCAAGATGCCGCTCGATGAGACGGGCCATGCGCACGTACTGCGTGAACACCAGGACGCTCGCTCCTTCGGCGACGATGGTGTCGAGGAGCTCGTCCAGCAGTTCCAGCTTGCCGGAACGGCCGGCGATCCTCGGCTCCTCCTCCTTGAGGAACTGCGCCGGGTGGTTGCAGATCTGCTTCAGCCCGGTCAGCAGCTTCACGATCAACCCGCGCCGCGCCATGCTGTCCGCCCCGGAGATCTCCGCCAGGGTCTCGCGCACCACGGCCTCGTACAGGCCGGTCTGTTCCGGGGTGAGCGACACGGCGCGGTCGGTCTCGGTCTTCGGCGGCAGCTCCGGGGCGATTCCCGGATCCGACTTGCGGCGCCGCAGCAGGAAGGGGCGCACCAGCCGGGCCAGACGCTCCGCGGCGGCCGGGTCCCGACCGCTCTCGACGGCCTGCGCGTACCGGGCCCGGAACGTGCCGAGCCGGCCCAGCAGACCCGGAGTCGTCCAGTCGAGGATCGCCCACAGCTCCGACAGGTTGTTCTCGACCGGGGTTCCGGTGAGCGCCACGCGTGCGCGTGCCCCGATCGAGCGCAGCGCCCGGGCGGTCGCCGCGTACGGGTTCTTCACGTGCTGCGCCTCGTCCGCCACGAGCATCCCCCACGAGGCTTCGGCGAGCCGGGACGCGTCCAGGCGCATCGTGCCGTACGTGGTGAGCACGAACTCCCCGGCCGCCAGGCCGTCGAGCTCACGCCGTGGACCGTGGAAGCGGCGCACGGGCGTACCCGGTGCGAACCTCTCGATCTCGCGCTGCCAGTTGCCCATCAGCGACGTCGGACACACCACGAGGGTGGGGCCGGCGGTCGCCGCGTCGGTCTGCCGGTGCAGATGCAGCGCGATCAGGGTGATCGTCTTGCCGAGTCCCATGTCGTCGGCCAGACAGCAGCCGAGGCCCGACGACGTCATACGGGCCAGCCAGCTCAGCCCCCGGCGCTGGTAGTCCCTGAGGGTCGCCGCGAGTGCGGCGGGTTGCGGGACCGGCTCCTGGGCCTCCGGGTCCGCAAGCCGGTCCCGCAGGGCCGCCAGCCACCCGCTGGGCTGTACGTCGACCAGCTGGCCGTCGACCTCGCCGGAGCCCGTCAGAGCGGCCCTCAGGGCGTCGACCGGCGTCACCTTGTGGTCCTGCCGGGCGCGGGCCCGGCGCACCTCCTGAGGGTCGACCAGCACCCACTGGTCACGCAGCCGCACCACCGGGCGGTTGGTCTCGGCGAGCCGGTCCAGTTCCTCGCGCGTGAGCTGCCGATCACCCAGCGTGAACGACCAGTCGAACGCGAGCAGGGCGTCGGCGGACAGGAACGACTCGGTGTCCGACGGTGCCCGGTCGTGGTCGTCCGGCGGACCGACCATCGCGCGCGTGGTGAGTTTTCTGGCCATGTCCTTCGGCCAGTGCACCTCGACGCCCAGGTCGGCGAGAGCTCGCGCGCCGACTCCCAGCAGGTCGGTGATCTCCTCGTCGGCGAGTTCGACCGCGTCCGGGACGGCCGCCGAGAGCAGCGGGGCGAGCGGGGGCCATGCGCGTGCGGCTCTGCGGAGCGCGAGCAGGCCGTCCATGCGCGCGTGCGGGCCGAAGGCGGTGGCCCCGCCCCACACATCGGCTGCGTCCGCCACGATCGTCGGAGCGCTCACGCTGTGAACCTGGAGCACGGCCCGGAAGGCGGGCGCCTCAGCACCGGACATGCCTCGATCACCGGTCAGGCCGCCATCACCGGTCAGCCCGCGCACCTCGATCCGCAACGAGACGCGTACGCCCGCGTCGTGTCCCGCGGCGACATCCCTCGCCCACGCGCGCTGCTCGGGCACGTACTGCGGTTCCTGGGCGGCATAGGCGGGTCCGCCCGTCACGAAAGGCGCCGCGGGGGAGCGGGGCAGAGCGTCGGCGACCGCGTCCAGGAAGGCGCGCAGCAACTGTTCGGGATCAGGCAGCCGCAGCGGTTCTGCGGTGCTCAGCGGTACGGCGTGCGCCTCGGGCGGCATCGCCGCGGCGAGCCGGCGGACCCGCTCGACGTCCGCGGCGCCCAGGGGACCCACGCGCCAGGCGTCATGATCGGTGGGGGACAGGCCGGGCAACAGCAGCCCCTGTGCCACGCACTGCAGGGCCAGCACGCCCGCGGCACCCCAGAAGACGGTGGCCCGGTGCCCGTCCGCGGAGGTACGCGCACGCGTAAGGACCGGCAGGGCGGCGCGCACCGGGAGCAGCACCGCGGGCAGGGTCACCAGCTCCACACCGCCGTCGCCGGGCCTCACGAACGCCAGGTCCTCGGCCGTCCCCGCCGCGACAGCGGGAGGAGGGGCGCCGTCGGGCCGCCAGAAGGCCACACTGCCGGTGCGGGCCGGGTCGCCGGGCACGAACACGGCGCAGCACGACGCCAGTTCGGAGATCTCGGACGGTGATGCCGCGGGAAACCTCTGGGCAGAGATCGCGGGACTCCTCAAACTTGACTACGTCGTCGAAGTGGTCGAGGGTACATCACCTCGCGGGCCTTCAGAGCAGTGCTCTGCCTCACATTCGCGCGGCGGTGTTGTCAACCCCCCTGTGTGCCCGGTGCTGGCCCCCGGCCGTACACGGGGGCTCGCCGCATGGTCTCCACAGGCCGCCGACTCGTACGTTTCCTCAGGTCAGCGCGTTTCCTGAGAGAGCCGGAGTCCGGACATGCCCCAGAGCGCCACAACCGTCGCACCCCACCCGCGCGGTACGTCCGGCTCCCCGCCCGGCCAAAGCGAGTTCGCACCCCTCCTGCGTGTAGTGAAGAGCCAGGGCCTCCTGGACCGCCGCCACGACTGGTACGTCCGGGCCATCGCCGTCAACGCGCTCGCCCTCGCCGGCCTCGTCACGGCCGTAGCCCTGTCCGGCGACTCCTGGCGAACCCTGCTGCTGGCGCCGCTTCTCGCATTGTTCTGCGCCCGCACCGCCTTCATAGGGCACGACGCGGGCCACGCGCAGATCACCGGCGACAAGGCGACCGGCCGCCTCATCGGTCTGATCCACGGCAACCTGCTGCTCGGGATGAGCTACTCGTGGTGGAACCACAAACACAACCGCCACCACGCCAACCCCAACCACATCGACAAGGATCCCGACGTCGCCGCCGACATCCTCGTCTTCACCGGTGAACAGGCGACGCTGCGCACCGGCTTCAGGCGCCGGCTCACCCGCCACCAGGCCTGGCTGTTCTTCCCGCTCACCCTCCTCGAAGGCATCGCCCTGAAAATCCAGGGCTTCCGGGACCTGCGCCGACAGGCGCCGGGGGAGCGTGCCGTCGAGGGCGCTCTCCTGGTGAGCCACGTCGCCGCCTACGCCACGCTGCTCCTGACCGTCATGTCCCCCGGAAAGGCGCTCGCTTTCGCGGCGATCCACCAGGCGCTGTTCGGTCTGCACCTCGGGATGGCCTTCGCCCCCAACCACAAGGGCATGGAGATGCCGGACCCGGACGGCGAGTCCTGGGGTCACCTGCGCCGCCAGGTGCTCACCTCCCGCAACATCCGCGGCGGCACCTTCACCGACTGGTTCCTCGGCGGACTCAACTACCAGATCGAGCACCACCTCTTCCCCAGCATGCCCCGGCCGCATCTGCGCCTCGCGCAGCCGCTGGTGCGCGCCCACTGCAGGGATCTGGGTATCCCTTACACGGAGACCGGGCTCGTCGACTCCTACCGACAGGCCCTGGGCCACATGCACAAGGTGGGCGAGCCGCTGCGGGCGGACCGCTAGGAGGCGCGCATCCGGGGCGTTCAGGGCGAGTTCTCAGGGATGTCTCAGGGTCGCGGTGCGGAACTGCAGGAAGCACGAACCCGTTCTTCTGGACAGAGAGCGGCAACCGCCGCGAAGGAGGCGACGCACATGTCGAAGAAGGCGAAGATCGCCGCTGGGGGGGTGGCGGTCGGGCTGCTCCTGCTGGTCTGGCTGCCGTGGTGGGCCGCATTCCTGATCATCGTGGGAGTCCCGGCCGCCGCGTACCTCACCCTGGACCCCTCACAGCGGCGCAGGCTGCGGCGCGTGACCCGCAAGGAACTCGGCCGCTGACGCACCCGCACCGGCCGGGATCCGACAGACCCGGACGGTGCGGCGCGGCGGGTCAGCTGGGACGTACGGCCATCTTGTCGAGCGCTTCCAGCAGTCCTGGCAGCTCCGGGCCCCGGCCCACCGGCAGGACCTCTCCGGGCTCGTCGTCGAGCAGCACGAACGCGATGTCGTCGGTCCTGGCCACCAGTGACCAGCCGGGACCGTCGGCGCGCAGCATCCGCGCGTGGCCGGACGCGAAGGACGACCGCACCCGCCCGAGGGGCGGCGGCGAATCCACGTAGGCGCGAGCCTCCGCGAGGACACGCCGGACGCCGCTGTGGCCCTTGGGGCCTTCCCTCTCGGCCACACCCGAGGCCGCGTGTCCCGCAGCACTGGCTCCCGCAGCACTGGCTCCCACAGCACTGTCTCCCGCGGCCGCACCGTTCGTCGCCTGGTCCTGTGAGACGTCGCGGGACAAGTCGTCGCCGCCCGTGGTCACGCGATCCGCGATCTCGCCGTCCACGCTCCGACCGGCCGCGGTCTGGTCGCCCCCCGCGGACCCGCCGTTCGGCCTCGCGAAGCTCGCGTCGTCGATCTGGCCCCGCCACATCGCCCACCTGAGCGCGATCTCGTCGGCACCCAGACGCCGCTGCGCGGATCCCCACGTCGACGTGTCCGGCGGCGTCAGAGGCGGGCCGTCGCCGGCCTCGGGATCGGGGTCGTGCGGCGCCGGCACACCGGGCGCGGCGACGGCGACCGCGAGCGGCCAGCCGGGCAGGGCGGCCACGACCGAGCGCTCGTCGGGCGACAGGTCGTACTCCATGCCGCAGTCCCAGGACGCGATGGCGACGGCGACCAGCGAGACGTCGTCGACGACGACCGTCCACCGGGCGCCGCTGCCGTCCTGGCCGATGACCAGGCCGTACCCGTCGGCCAGCGGCGCCAGGCCGAGCGCCGCGCAGGCCTCCGGATAGTCGTCGCCCAGCACGCTCGGGAACTTCGCCGGCGTCAACAGCACCGCCGTCAGCACATAGAGCGCGTCGTCCGCGGCGGCGACGGCGTCCTCGTCCGTCCCGGCCATCCCAGCCTCCCCATCGGTTCGTCCAACGGCGCGCACCTTAGTGTGCGCGGAAGGCGCTTGTCACGACTCACAAGAACACCCGGAGCTGCAGTTATCCGGCTGGACGGGGGCGAATCGACCCTCACTTGCCGGCCGCTCAGGCCGCCGGCAGTCCGAGGAGCGCACGGGCCACCGTACCCGGCGACTCGTCGCGCTCCCGCGCGAGGGCGATAACGGCCCGGCACGCGAGTTCGTTGACCCCGAACGACAGGGCTTCCGGCGAGACCCAGGCCGAAGCCTCGTCGATACGGTCCTGATCGTCCTCCGCGCAGGCCGAGACGTACGCGGCGGCGGCCTCGAAGAGATTGTGCGTGCCGGCCTGCCGACCGGTGGGCCCCTCGATGCGCAACGAATTGACGAACCCGGCGCTGTACCTGCGGATCCTGGCCCACATACCGACCACCTTCCCCCTGCGTGACGTGATCCCGTCGAACCTTCATCTTCTGCTCTCCAACGTAGAGTCGGAGCTTTGGCCGCAGAAGAGGGCCGGAGTTCCCGTGTCGCTCAGAAGGGCCGGAAAACGGTCAATCAGGTGGGCGGGTCGAGATACTTGTGTCTTCTCGCGAACGGCGACCAGGGGGAGTGATCGGTGAATTCTGCCGGAGAGACGGGCGGTCGGGGAGAAGGCGGCGGCAGGGGCGGACGGCACGCCGTCGTCGTCGGCGGGAGCCTCGCAGGGCTTTTCGCGGCGCACGTCCTGGCCGGGCACGCAGACCGGGTGACGATCCTCGAGCGCGACCGGTTCCCGGAGGGCGCGAGGCCGCGGCCCGGCGTGCCGCAGGGCCGTCACCCGCATGTTCTGCTCCAGGGCGGACAGACGGCCCTGGAATCGCTGCTGCCGGGGTTCGTGGCGGAGCTGCGGGAGGCGGGAGCGCCTCGAGTGGGCATGCCGGCCGACATGGTGCTGTGGCAGAGCAGCCGCTGGTTCAGGCGGTGCCCGCGACGACGCACATCTACACCGGCTCCCGCGCACAGCTCGAGGAACTGGTGCGGCGGCGGGTTCTCGCCAACCCGGTGATCAGCGTGCGGGACCGCTCCGGCGACACCCGCGTGGAGCCCCGCCCCCTGGAGGCCGACCTGGTCGTCGACGCCTCCGGCAGCGGCACGAAGGCCCCGCAGTGGCTCGCGGCGATCGGCGCCGAGCGCCCGCGCGAGGCGACCATCGACACCGGACTCGCCTACGCCTCCCGCGTCTACCGCGGCATGAACGGCGCACTCGACGGCGAAACCCGCGGCTACTACGTGTATCCCGATCCCGAGCAGGTGCACGCCGGCGGCGCACTGCCCCTGGAGGACGGCAGCCACCTGGTGATCGTCTCGGGGCTGCGCGGCAACGAACCACCCACCGGCGACGACGAGTTCGTGACGTACGCCAAGAGGTTGCCGCATCCGCTCCTGCACCGGTGGCTGGAGGACGCCGAGCCGCTCTCCCCGGCGTTCGGCTACCGCCGGACCTCGAACATCCGCCGACGCTACGACGTTCCCGGCCATCCGGCGGGCTTCCTCGCCACCGGCGACGCCCTGTGCACCTTCAACCCGATCTACGGGCAGGGCATGGCCGTGGCCGCCATGAGCGCGGTCGCCCTGCGTGACGTGCTGGCCGACCGGCGCCGGACGCCCACCACGCGGCGCGTGCAGCAGACGCTCCTCGCGGCGTCCCGGCTCGCGTGGGACATCTCCGCCGGGGCGGACCGCAAGATGCCGGGCGCGGTCGGCACCGCGACCGACGGGGGCCCCGCGGACCGGCTCGCGGGGTGGTACCTGAGCCGCGTCCAGGAGCGCGCCCCCGGCGACCCGGTCGTGGGGCGGACCTTCCGCGCCGTCGTGACCCTCTCCGAACCCGTCACCGCCCTGTTCGCCCCGCCCGTGGCCAGGGCCGTTCTCTTCGGCCCACCCGCGCCGACGCCGACCGAGCCGCCCGAGACACGGGAGGAGACCGGGTCGTCCCGGGCGTAGTGCTCGGCACCCGCGGACGCCTTCGCAGCGGCGGTCGCCACGACGACATGAACGCGTTCAGTCCTCGTGGACGGCCAGGGTCAGGAAGCGGGAGTCCTCGTCGACGTACGACGTCATGCGCCATCCGGAACCGGCCAGCAGAGGACGGAGGTTGGGCTCCGCGCGCAGGTCCTCAGGGGTGATCTGCCGCCCCTGGCGCGCGGCGAGCGCCGCCCTGCCGATCGGATGGAACAGGGCGAGGACGCCGCCGGGCCGTACCACCCGGGCCAACTCGCGCAGATTGTCGGCCGGTCGGGGCAGATGGGAGATCAGGCCCGCTCCGAAGACGGCGTCGAGCGAGCCGGAGCGGAGCGGCAGGGCGGCCACGTCGGCGAGCAGCAGCTGTCCGTCCCGGTCCCTGCCGGCCCGTACGGCGGCTTCCAGCATGGCCGGGGTCAGATCGGCCCCTATGGCCACTCCTGAGGGCCCCACGGCCGCACGCAGGGGCGGCAGGGCCCGTCCGGTGCCGCAGCCCGCGTCGAGCACGCGGTCGCCCTCGCGCAGACCGAGTTCCGTGACAGCGGCGGCGTAGGCCGGACCGTCGTCCGGGAACCGGCTGTCCCAGTCGGCGGCACGGGCCGAGAAGAACTCCTGAACGTGTGTGTGGTCGTCGCTCATGTTCCGCATGGTCTCTCACCGACAGGGATGAAGGCGCGGTGCACACGTTCGAACGTGACGCGATCGTTCAGACGCATCTTGCGCCAGATTGCAACACCTTTCGAAATGCGCCCTCTTTGTGCGCCCCTGCCCCGGCTAGCGTCCCTTAGCCATGGGACACCTGGACCACGCAGCCCTGGGCTGGCTGACGCCCACGCTTTCGTACGTCATGGCCTGTATCGGCGCCGCGCTCGGCCTGCGCTGCACCATGCGTGCCCTCGGAGCCACCGGACGTTCGCGCCGCAACTGGCTCATCACCGCGGCCTCGGCCATCGCGACCGGCATCTGGACCATGCACTTTGTGGCCATGCTCGGCTTCAGCGTCAGCGGCACCGACATCCGCTACGACGTACCACGGACGATCGCGAGCCTCCTGGTCGCGATGGCGGTCGTCTCCGCCGGCGTCTTCGCGGTCGGCTACAGCCATGACCGGGTCCGCGCGCTCTTCCTGGGCGGACTCACCACCGGCCTGGGCGTGGCGAGCATGCACTACCTGGGCATGGCCGCCGTACGGCTGCACGGCAGCGTCCAGTACGACCCGGTCCTCGTCGGACTCTCCGTCCTCATCGCCGTCGTCGCGGCGACGGCGGCCCTGTGGGCGGCGCTCAACATCAAGTCGCCCGTCGCCGTCACCATCGCCTCCCTGATCATGGGCGCAGCGGTCAGCAGCATGCACTACACCGGGATGTTCGCGGTGAGCGTGCGGGTCTCACCCTCCGGCGGCGTCCTGCCCGGGGCGACGGCGATGCAGTTCATCTTCCCGCTCGCCGTCGGACTCGGCTCCTACCTGTTCCTGACCTCGGCCTTCGTCGCTCTGTCGCCCACGACAGGAGAGCGCGAGGCAACCGCCTCGGCTCAGCGCACGGTCGAGAGCGTCACCTCCTAGCGGCGGAGCCGGGCCCCGGACGGCCCGACGACACGCCCCCGAACCACTCCCGAGCGAGGAGGCCATGCGTACATCGCGTAGGACCCCCAGAGCCGGCGCCGAGTCGCCGCACCAGACCCCCGCGCGCGGGCGTCGCGCACATGCCGGACCACCGGCCGACGAAAGCCCGGACGACCCCGTGGGTCCTCCGGCCGAGGACATACCCGTGCACGCGGGACCCTGGCGGATACGCCCCCGCACGGTCCGCGCCAAGATCGTCTGCCTGCTCATGGTGCCCGTCGTCTCACTGCTCGCGCTGTGGGCGTACGCCACCGTCAGCACCGCCCAGGACGTGTCCCGGCTGCGGCAGTTGCAACGCGTGGACGACGCCGTCCGCTCGCCCGTCGCCGAGGCCGTGACCGCGCTCCAGACGGAGCGTGCCGCCGCGGTCCGCTACGCGACCGACCCGTCCGCCGCGCAGAGCGACGACCTCCGCAAGCTCGCCGAGCGCACCGACCAGGCCGTGGCACGACTGCGGCTCGGCGACGACAACACCGTCGCCGACGGCGAGGAGCTCCCCGCCGGTGTCGCCCAGCGCCTCGAAGCCTTCGTGACCGGTGCGGAAAGGCTGCGCTCCGTGCGCGCCGCCGTGCTGGACCGCAGCGCCGGGTGGGACGAGACGTACGGCCGCTACACCAGGACCATCGCCGGCGCCTTCGCGGTGGGCGGTGCCCTCACCGGCATCCAGGACGCCGAGCTCGGCTCCGACGCGCGCGTGCTGCTCGAGTTCTCCCGCGCGGGCGAGTCACTGGCCCAGGAGGACGTCGTACTGTCGAGCGCGCGGCTGGCGGGCGGCCTCGCCGGAGAGCGGCTGCGGCTGTTCACCGGGGCCGTCGACACCCGCCGGACCCTCACCGAGGCGGCCGTGACCGACCTGCGCGGCTCCGACCGCGCCACCTGGCAGAAGATCGCCGGCAGCGGCGCCTACGCCACCGTGACCGCCGCAGAGGACCGGATACTGGCCGCCGCTCCCGGCGTCCGCGCCGTCGAGTCGACGCCGGAGGCCACCTGGCGGGCCGGGCACACGCGTGTGCAGGACGGCATGCGGGCCGTCGAAGAGGCGGCGGGCAGCGGGGTCGCCCACCGTGCCGACCCGTTCACCCGGGGTCTGCTCACCCCGGCAGGGGCCGCGGTCCTGCTCGGCCTGATCGCCGTCGCCGCGTCGCTCGTCATCTCCGTGCGCATCGGTCGCGGCCTCGTCGTCGAGCTCGTGAGCCTGCGCAACAGCGCCCTGGAGATCGCCCGCCGCAAACTCCCGGAGGCCATGGGGCGGCTGCGCGCAGGCGACGAGATCGACATCCGGTCCGAGGCCCCGCCGGGACCGCCCGCGGAGGACGAGGCCGGCCAGGTCGCCGAGGCCCTGAACACCGTGCACCGCGCAGCGCTGCGGGCCGCGGTGGAGCGCGCCGAACTCGCCAGCGGCATCTCCGGGGTCTTCGTCAACCTCGCCCGCCGCAGCCAGATCCTCGTCCACCGCCAGCTCAGCCTGCTCGACAGCATGGAACGCCGCTCCGACGACCCCAACGAACTGAGCGATCTCTTCCGGCTCGACCACCTCACCACCCGCATGCGCCGCCACGCGGAGAGCCTGATCATCCTCTCCGGAGCGGCACCCGGCCGCGCCTGGCGCATGCCGGTCTCGCTGACCAATGTGGTCCGCGCGGCCGTCTCCGAGGTCGAGGACTACGCGCGCGTGGAAGTGCGTCAGCTGCCGGACGCCTCCGTCGTCGGCGCGGCGGTCGCCGACCTCACGCACCTGCTGGCCGAGATCATCGAGAACGCCGCCCAGTTCTCACCACCCCACACGCGCGTGCGTGTCACCGGCGAACCCGTCGGCAACGGTTACGCCGTCGAGGTCGAGGACCGCGGTCTGGGCATGGGCAAGGAGACTCTCGCGGAGGCCAACCGGCGCATCGAGCAGTCCGAGGCGCTCGACCTGTTCGACAGTGACCAGCTGGGCCTGTTCGTGGTCAGCAGGCTTGCGGCGCGGCACGGCATCAAGGTGCACCTGCGCACCTCGCCCTACGGCGGCACCACCGCGGTCGTCCTGCTGCCCACGGCGCTGCTGCACATCAAGGCGGCGGAACGTTCCCCCGCCAAGGCCACCGACCGGGAACGGCTCACAGAACGCGAGTACGCGCGCGTGGCCGCCGCAGAACGGGACCAGGAGTCCGTCCCCGCCCCGGCCGAGCGCCCCGCCCTGGTGGCTCCCCTGACGGCCGCCGCCGACCGGGGAACGTCCGAGTCACCGCCTTCCGGAGTCACCGCCCTGCGTCTGCACCGGCCGCCCGACGAGCCGGAGGAGTCCGACGACCTTCCCCGCCGGGTACGACAGGCGAGCCTGGCTCCCCAACTGCGCGAGCAGCGCTCCGAGGAACCGACCCCGGCAGCGGACCGCCGGGACGACGAAGGCCGTACACCCGAAGCCGTCCGGGACCGGATGGCGGCGTACCGGGAGGGCTGGGCGCGCGGCGGCGGCAGGCAGTCCGGTCGCGGTGCCACCCCAGATCCCCCAGCGGGCAGAGACAGCAGCGAAGGAGACCGAGGATGATCCAGGACCCGAACATGAGGGCCGACATGGGGGTCCCCCCGCGCGAGCGCAACCGGGAGTGGGGCAGGTCCGGTGAACTCGACTGGCTGTTGGACGACCTGGTGCTGCGCGTGAGCGAGGTACGGCATGCCGTGGTGCTCTCCAACGACGGCCTCGCCGTGGGCTCTTCGACGGACCTGCGCCGTGAGGACGCGGAACACCTCGCCGCGGTCTCCTCCGGTTTCCACAGTCTGGCCAAGGGCGCGGGCCGGCACTTCGGCGCCGGGGGAGTGCGCCAGACCATGGTCGAGATGGACGACGGCTTCCTGTTCGTGGCCGCCGCGGGAGACGGCTCCTGTCTCGCCGTCCTCACCGCGGTGACCGCGGACATAGGCCTCGTCGCCTACGAGATGGCACGCCTGGTCAAGAGGGTCGGCGAGCACCTCTACACGCCGCCGCGCGTGGGCGCGCGACCGCCCGCCGCCGGATGAGAACGAAGGGCGGTCGGCTCCGATGACCGAGGACATGGCGGGCGTCCCGTACGAACAGGGCAGCCAGTGGTACGACGGCGAGGCCGGGCCCCTCGTCCGCCCCTACGCGATGACGGGCGGACGCACCAAACCCGGCCCCACCGGGGTGCGTTTCGATCTGATCGCCCTCGTCACCCTCGACGCCGGCGCGCCCGGGGCCGGTGACGACACGTCGCTCGGACCGGAGCACCGGGCCCTGATCGACCTGTGCCGCACGGAGACGCAGTCGGTGGCGGAACTCTCGGCGGGCGCCGACCTGCCCGTGGGCGTGGTCAGGGTGCTCCTGGGGGACCTCCTGGAACTCGGTTGCGTCACCGTCAGCCGTCCGGTGCCGCCCGCGCAGCTGCCCGACGAACGGATTCTGCGCGAAGTGATCGAAGGGCTCCGGGCCCTGTAGATGAACGTTCAGAACCGGGCAATAAGCGGCCCAACCCCTCAAAGCGAAGTCCCAGTTGTCATGATGCTGCCTTCGCGACCCCGTACCGACGTCGCCGCCCGATGCCGGCCCTCCCGAGAGAAGTGATCGATGGTCTCCGAGAACTCCGACGCCCAGGGCGGCGACACGACCGCCCTCGCGCTGAAGATACTGGTCGCCGGCGGGTTCGGCGTGGGCAAGACCACCCTGGTGGGCGCGGTCAGCGAGATCAGGCCGCTGCGTACGGAGGAACTGCTCAGCGAGGCCGGGCAGTTGGTGGACGACACCGATGGCGTGGACCAGAAGGTCACCACCACGGTCGCCATGGACTTCGGGCGGATCACCATCCGCTCCGGCCTGTCGCTCTATCTCTTCGGTACCCCGGGCCAGGACCGCTTCTGGTTCCTGTGGGACGAGTTGTCGCAAGGGGCCCTGGGTGCCGTCGTCCTCGCGGACACCCGGCGCCTGGAGGACTGTTTCCCCGCCGTGGACTACTTCGAGCACCGGCACATCCCGTTCGTGGTGGCCGTCAACTGCTTCGCCGGTGCCCGGAGTTACGGCGCCCACGACGTCTCGCGCGCCCTCGACCTGGACCAGGGCACACCTGTGGTGCTGTGCGACGCACGGGACCGGGACTCGGGCAAGGAGGTGCTGATCCGGCTGGTCGAGTACGCCGGGCGGATGCACACCGCCCGGCTCCTCGACTCGGTGGGCTGACCTCGGCCGGAGGCAGCCCACCGGCAGGTCAGTCCGCGAGGTCCCTCTCCGCCAGCACCCGGTCGATGCTCACACGGACGAGGAGCTCCCCCGGAACGCCGTTGCGGGCGCCGAACTCCTCGGCCCGTTCCTCGCCCATGTAGCGCGCCCCGATCCGCCCGGCCCAGTGCCGGACCTCGTCGAGATCCTCCGACAGCCGGGCCCGGCCCTGCAGCACCACAAAGGCGAAGGGCGGCCGGTCGTCGTCCACGCACAGGGCGACACGCCCGTCCCGCGCCAGATTGCGCCCCTTCACAGTCTCCTTCCCGGTGTTGAACACCAGCTCGTCGCCGTCGAGAACGAACCAGATCGGCGCCACATGCGGGCTCCCGTCGGCCCGGACGGTCGACAACTTGCCGGTGCGGGTGCCGTGCGAGACGAACTCCCGCCATTGCTCATCGGTCATCTTCTGTGCCATGTCCCCATTCTCCTTGCCCCGTTGACGGTCGTGGGGAAGGCTTGCTGGGAGGTCCTCCGGGCAGGAGGAGACGTCACACGGGGAGACGGGACACATGCCGCAGAAGCAGGGGCTCGGCCGGCTGCTGGACGATCTGACCGAGCGCGTCGACCATGTGCGGCACGCGTTGGTGCTGTCCAACGACGGGCTGGTGACAGGCGCCAGTACAGGACTGCGCCGTGAGGACGCGGACCATCTCGCCGCCGTGTCGTCCGGACTGCACAGCCTAGCCAAGGGCTCCGGGCGCCACTTCGGCGCGGGCAAGGTACGGCAGACGATGATCGAGTTCGACGACGCGGTGCTGTTCGTCACCGCCGCGGGCACCGGCAGCTGTCTGTGCGTGCTCAGCGGCTCCGACGCAGACATCGGCCGGATCGCCTACGAGATGACCCTGCTCGTCAACCGGGTCGGCGAGCACCTCGACGTGGACGCCCGCCGACCCGAGCGGAGTCCGGCGACAGACCTCTGACCTGGGGTTTTATTCAGCCCGCTGGAGTTATCCACAGGCTCGCCACGCAACCCGCCCCACCGGCTACGGTTTCTGTCACGGCAAACGCACACAGCGTGAGCGACGACTCCACGGGGGAGCGACCATGACGAGCAACACCATCACCCCACTCCAGCGCAACACCTACACCCCCAGCCGCGCCGCGCGGGAACTGGGGCTCAAGCGAAGCGAGTTCGACCTCGCCGTACACCTCGGCCAGATCCGGACGGTGCCCGACGAAGGGGGCGGAGGCCGACGCGTCAGCCGGTCCGAGATCGACCGGCTGCGAGCCACGGACGGCTTCCCCGACGCACTGCGTCAACGCGTACGACTCGTGGGCACCACCGAGGGCGCGGAGGCCATGGAGATCTCCGTCGGCAGGTTCACCCGCCTGGCGCGCCTCGGCCTGTTCTCGCCGGTGCGCTTTTATCTGAACCGGTACCGGGCCGTCGTGTGGCTGTATCTGGCCGACGAACTGGAGGAGTTCACTGCAGTCGAGGAGAACACCCCGCTGCTGACCGAGCGGCGTCTGCCCGAGGGGTTGCGCGACATGCTGGACGAGGGCGTGGACCTGCGCGCCCGCAACTGGCGCGGACGCCACCGCGGCTTCCTGCTGCGTCTGGCCGAAGACCCCTGGGAGAGCGCCGGAGCCCTCGCCGCCTTCCTCGACCCCGCCCAGATCGCGGAGCTCGTCCCGGACCCCTACGAGCGGTCCCACCTGGGCCGCTTCCGGCCGGGACCGCCCGCGCACGGGGCGCAGGGCTCACCCGCCGCCCACCTCAGCGAGAAGATCATGACGGCGGACGACCCGGCCGAGATCGCATGGCTGAGGACCGAGCTGGCCCAAGTCCTCGACGACGCCCGCCGGTTCCGTCCCGCGCCACGCCCGGCAACCCGGCAGACCCCGCCCACACTGCCCCCGGGAGAGCCGCCGACGCAGGAACCGTCCCGCGGGCTGCTGGGCTGGCTCCGCCGCAGAAGCGCCTGACCTACGCCTGACCCGCGCCTGAACTACAGCGGCCGGAACAGACCCTCCTGGACGACGGACACCAGCAGACGTCCCTCCAGATCGTAGATCCGGCCACGGGCCAGACCGCGCCCACCCGTCGCGATCGGCGACTCCTGGTCGTACAGGAACCACTCGTCCGTGCGGAACGGCCGGTGGAACCACATGGCGTGATCCAGCGACGCGATGTCGAAGCTCCGCGGGCCCCACAGGGGCTGGACCGGGAGGCGGACGGCGTCCAGGAGAGTCATGTCGCTCGCGTAGGTCAGCGCGCAGGTGTGCACGACCGGGTCGTCCCCGAGCGGCCCGACCGCGCGCATCCACACCGCGCTGCGCGGCTCGGCGTCCTTGACCTCCTCGGCACTCCACCGCAGCCGGTCCACATACCGGATGTCGAAGGGCTGGCGGCGCGCCATCCGCTCCAACTGCTCGGGCAGTTCGCCCAGATACTCCCGGATCTCGTCGCCGACCGTCGGCAGGGACTCCGGCGGCGGGACCTTGCGGGCGGGAGGCAGCTGGTGCTCGAAGGGACCTTCCTCAGGTTTGTGAAAGGAGGCGGTGAGATTGAAGATCGTGCGGCCCTGCTGCACTGCGGTGACCCGGCGGGTGGTGAACGACCGCCCGTCGCGCACCCGCTCGACCTGGTACACGATCGGTACGCCGGGCCGGCCCGGGCGCAGGAAGTACGCGTGCAGCGAGTGCACCGGGCGCTCGCCATCCGTGGTGCGGGCGGCGGCGACCAGCGCCTGGCCCGCCACCTGGCCGCCGAAGACCCGCTGGAGGGACTCGTGCGGACTGCGTCCACGGAAGATGTTGACCTCGATCTGCTCCAGGTCGAGCAGGTCGACGAGCCTCTCGGCCGGGTTCGTCATGGGTGGGATTCTCCTGTGTTCACAGCCGGTCCGTGGCTCACAGCTGGCCGACGTCGGTGACCCGGACGACCGCACGGCCCTCCGCGTCGGAGGCGGTGAGGTCGATCTCCGCGCTGATGCCCCAGTCGTGGTCGCCGTTCGGGTCGGCGAAGGTCTGCCGGACGCGCCACAGCCGGTTCTGCGGCTCCTCCTCGATCTGCAGCAGCTTGGGGCCGCGGGCGTCGGGGCCGGTGCCGAGGTCGTCGTACTCGTCCCAGTACTTGTCCATCGCCTCGCCCCACCTGTCGGCGTCCCAGCCGGCCTCGCCGTCCATCTCACCGAGCTCTTCGACCTGGTCCAGGGCGGCGAGTTCGACGCGGCGGAACAGGGCGTTGCGGACCAGGACGCGGAAGGCGCGCGCGTTGGCGGTGACGGGCTTGACCTCGTCGGCCTTCTCCTGGGCCTCCTCGGCGGTCATCACCTCCGGGTTGGCGAGCTGCTCCCACTCGTCCAGCAGGCTGGAGTCGACCTGGCGGACCGTCTCGCCGAGCCATTCGATCAGGTCCTGCAGGTCCTCGGACTTGATGTCGTCAGGGATGTTGTGGTCGAGCGCCTTGTAGGCGCTGGCCAGGTAGCGCAGGACGATGCCCTCGGTGCGGGCGAGGTCGTAGAGGGAGACCAACTCCGTGAAGGTCAACGCCCGTTCGTACATGTCGCGGATGACGGACTTCGGGGAAAGCGGATGGTCGCCGACCCAGGGGTGGCTCTTGCGGTAGGTGTCGTACGCGTGGAAGAGCAGCTCCTCCAGGGGCTTCGGGTACGTGATGTCCTGGAGGCGTTCCATGCGCTCCTCGTACTCGACACCGTCCGCCTTCATCGCGGCCACGGCCTCGCCCTTGGCCTTGTTCAGCTGGGCCGCGAGGATCTGCCGGGGGTCGTCCAGCGTGGACTCCACGACGGACACCATGTCCAGGGCGTAGGAGGGCGATTCGGGGTCGAGCAGTTCGAACGCGGCGAGCGCGAACGTGGACAGCGGCTGGTTGAGCGCGAAGTCCTGCTGCAGGTCCACGGTGAGGCGGACGATGCGGCCGGAGGCGTCGGGCTCGTCGAGCTTCTCGACGATGCCGCCGTCCAGCAGCGAGCGGTAGATGGCGATCGCCCGCCGGATGTGCTTCAGCTGCTGCTTGCGCGGCTCGTGGTTGTCCTCCAGGAGGTGCCGCATGGCCGCGAAGGCGTTGCCGGGACGGGCGATCACCGACAGCAGCATCGTGTGCGTGACCCGGAAGCGGGACATCAGCGGCTCCGGATCGGAGGTGATCAGCTTCTCGAAGGTGTTCTCCGTCCAGCCGACGAACCCCTCGGGCGCCTTCTTGCGCACGACCTTGCGGCGCTTCTTCGGGTCGTCGCCCGCCTTGTTGAGCGCCTTCTCGTTCTCGATGACGTGCTCGGGAGCCTGGGCGACGACGAAGCCCGCCGTGTCGTAGCCGGCCCGGCCCGCGCGGCCGGCGATCTGGTGGAACTCGCGGGCGCGCAGGGTACGGACGCGGTTGCCGTCGTACTTGGTCAGCGCCGTGAAGAGCACCGTGCGAATGGGCACGTTGACACCGACGCCGAGGGTGTCCGTGCCGCAGATGACCTTCAGCAGACCGGCCTGCGCGAGCTTCTCCACCAGCCGCCGGTACTTGGGCAGCATGCCGGCGTGATGGACGCCGATGCCGTGCCGGACGTAACGGGAGAGGTTGCGGCCGAACTTGGTGGTGAAGCGGAAGTTGCCGATCAGGTCGGCGATCCGGTCCTTCTCCTCGCGCGTGCACATGTTGATGCTCATCAGCGCCTGCGCCCGCTCCACGGCCTGCGCCTGCGTGAAGTGCACGATGTACACCGGCGCCTGCTTGGTCTCCAGGAGTTCCGTCAGTGTCTCGGTGAGCGGGGTGAACTTGTACTCGTAGGAGAGCGGCACGGGCCGAGTCGCCGAGCGGACCAGCGATGTCGGTCGGCCGGTGCGCCGGGTCAGGTCCTTCTCGAACATCGAGACATCGCCGAGTGTGGCCGACATCAGGACGAACTGCGCCTGGGGCAGCTCCAGGATCGGGATCTGCCAGGCCCAGCCGCGGTCCGCCTCGGCGTAGAAGTGGAACTCGTCCATGACGACCTGGCCCACGTCCGCGTTCTTGCCGTCGCGCAGCGCGATCGACGCGAGCACCTCGGCGGTGCAGCAGATGACGGGAGCGTCGGCGTTGACGGAGGCGTCGCCGGTCAGCATGCCGACGTTCTCCGTGCCGAACATCTTGCACAGCTCGAAGAACTTCTCGGACACGAGCGCCTTGATGGGCGCGGTGTAGAAGGTGACCTCGTCACGGGCGAGGGCGGCGAAGTGCGCACCCGCCGCGATCATGCTCTTGCCCGACCCGGTAGGCGTCGACACGATCACGTTCGCGCCGGAGACCACCTCGATCAGCGCCTCCTCCTGATGGGGGTAGAGCGTCAGACCCCGCTCCTCGGCCCACGACTCGAAGGCTTCGTAGAGGGCGTCGGGGTCGGCGGTCGGCGGCAGCTGATCGATGAGGGTCACCCACCCATCTTGCCTGCCCGGATGCCCGATGGGGGAATCGGATGCGAGGCCGAAGATCACGACCAGTACGCTGTGTCGCCGACGGAGCGTCAGCGCAGCCGGTCAACTGGACAGTGGCACAAGAGGAACGGGGCGATCAACGCCGATGATGGGACCAGCACACTCACTGTCGGGCGCCGCGGCCTGGCTGGGCGTAGGAGCGGCCGCCGCCGCCACGGGGCACACCATGCCGTGGCCCGTGCTGCTGGCCGGAGCCCTGATCTGCGCGGGCGCCGCGCTCGCTCCCGACCTCGACCACAAAGCGGCCACGATCTCGCGGGCCTTCGGGCCGATCTCATGGGCCCTGTGCGAGATCGTCGACAAGCTCTCGTACGCCGTCTACAAGGCCACCAGGAAACAGGGCGACCCGCGTCGCTCCGGCGGGCACCGCACGCTCACGCACACCTGGCTGTGGGCGGTGCTGATCGGCGCGGCCTGCTCGGTGGCGGCGATCACCGGTGGCCGCTGGGCGGTGCTGACGATCCTCTTCGTGCACCTGGTGCTGGCGATCGAGGGCCTGCTGTGGCGCGCGACCCGAGGCTCCAGCGCGGACGTCCTGGTCTGGCTGCTGGCCGCGGCCGGCGCGTGGATCGTCGCGGGCGTCCTGGACAAGCCGGGCAACGGTTCGGACTGGCTGTTCACGCAGCCGGGCCAGGAGTACCTGTGGCTGGGGCTGCCGGTCGTGCTGGGCGCGCTCGTGCACGACATCGGGGACGCGCTGACGGTCTCCGGTTGCCCGATCCTGTGGCCGATCCCGCTGGGCCGCAAGCGCTGGTACCCGATCGGCCCGCCCAAGGTCATGCGCTTCCGGGCGGGCAGCTGGGTCGAGCTGAAGGTGCTGATGCCGGCGTTCATGCTGCTCGGGGGAGTGGGCTGCGCGGCGGCACTCAACTTCATCTGAGGCCGGGGCGCCGCAGGCCCCCGTCAGCTGCCCTGACCGGTCCCGCCTCCGTAGCGCCGTTCGAAGGCGGCCACGCGTCCCTCCGAGTCCACCGTCCGCGCCTTGCCGGTGTAGAAGGGGTGGCTCTCGGAGGAGATCTCCACGTCCACCACCGGGTAGGTCTCGCCGTCGTCCCACTCGATGGTCTGGTCGCTGGTGGCGGTGGACCGGGTCAGGAAGGCGTAGCCGGCGGAGCGGTCGCGAAAGACGACCTCGTGGTAGTCGGGGTGCTTGTCCTGCTGCATGGCTGCTCCTCGGGAGGCGCGGAATACGGCACGGGCAGTGCGACGGTGGACGGGGTGGACGGCGCGGACACGGCCGGGCGGCCGCAGCGGTCAGCCGGGCAGGTACTCCTCGTCGACGATGTGCATCGCGGCCTCCTCCGCGGACGCGGCGGCACCGTCGATGCCGACGTCCGTGGCGATCAGCGCGCTCTCCTCGTCCTCGTGAGCCCCTTCGTCGGGGGCCACGAGACGGCCGGAACGCATCGCGCCGACCTCGTTGTCCAGGAGCTCGCCGTCGGTGCCGTCGCAGTCACCGATCCCGTCACCGTCGGCCGGCGCGAGGTCGGGCGTCTCCTCGGCGAGTCGTTGGTCCAGCGTCTCGCCCTGCCGGCGCTCCGCGGCCGTCACACCGCTGTGCTCCACCGCCCACGGTCGCTCCGGCGGGGACCAGCCGCGGTCGAGGGGGTCACCGACTCCGTCGTCCTCCAGGGTGTCCTCCGCGTCGAGCAGACCCGCGTCGTCCTGGATCTCGGAGTCGTCGGGCTGGTAGACGTCGTCTCCCCATCCGTCGGAGCTGTCCACGGGTACCTCCAGGTGAAGGGGGACGGACCCGGTCCTCCCGCGGCCCGGGGCGGACCACGGGCTCACGGGGCACTTGCCGCGCCCGCCGTCGAACCGTGCCGTCCGCGAGCGCTCCCTGAGCCGGTGCTGCTGTCCAGCCTTCCACCCCCTTTCGGCACTGCGCAACGCCACGTGGTCGCTGCGCTCGCCGGAGCGGGGGTTGTGCGGGGGGCCGGGGTGGGGGCTGCGCCCTGGTCCGGGGCCGAGTGCATGGCTGCGTCGGGCTTCGGAGGGGTACGGCCTGCAGTGCGCCCGAACCTCCCCAGCACCTGTCACAGGACGCACACGACGCACAGGACGCACAGGACGCACCCAGACACTCGCCCCGCCCCGTCTCCCCCTCACCCGTGCCAAGACCTCCACAACGCCGCGTACGCCCCGTCCGCCGCGACCAGCTCCTCATGGCTGCCCAGTTCGCTGATGCGGCCGTTCTCGACGACGGCGATGACGTCCGCGTCGTGGGCGGTGTGCAGGCGGTGGGCGATGGCGACCACGGTGCGGCCGTCGAGGACGCGGGCCAGGGAGCGTTCCAGGTGACGGGCCGCCCGGGGATCCAGCAGCGACGTCGCCTCGTCCAGGACCAGCGTGTGCGGGTCGGCCAGCACCAGCCGGGCCAGGGCGACCTGCTGGGCCTGGGCCGGAGTGACGGTGAGTCCGCCGGAACCGACCTCGGTGTCCAGGCCGTCGTCGAGCGCCCGTACCCATCCGTCCGCGTCGACCGCGCCGAGGGCCGCCCAGAGCTCGGCGTCCGTGGCGTCCGTCCGGGCGAGCAGGAGGTTGTCGCGCAGGGAGCCCACGAAGACGTGGTGCTCCTGGTTGACGAGGGCCACATGCTCACGGACCCGTTCGGCGGACATCCGGGACAGCTCGGCCCCACCGAGGGTGATCCGGCCGTCCCGGGGCGCGTAGATGCCGGCCAGCAGCCTGCCCAGGGTGGACTTGCCGGCGCCCGAGGGGCCGACCAGCGCCAGCCTGGTGCCGGGCGCGACCTGAAGGGACACCTGGCGCAGGACGTCCACGCCCTCCAGGTAGCCGAAGTGCACCCGGTCCGCGTGGACGTCCCGCCCCTCGGGAGCGAGCCCGGAGTCCGCGCCGGCCGGCTCGATGTCGCGGACTCCGACCAGCCGGGCCAGCGACACCTGGGCCACCTGCAGCTCGTCGTACCAGCGCAGGATCAGCCCGACCGGATCGACCAGCATCTGGGCGATCAGCGCGCCGGTCGTCAGCTGGCCGACTCCGATCCAGCCCTGGAGGACGAACACCCCGCCGACCATCAGCACCGACGAAAGGATCATCACGTGGCTGACGTTGATGCACGGGAAGAGCACCGACCGCAGCCACAGCGTGTACCGCTCCCAGGCCGTCCACTCCTTGATCCGCCGCTCCGACAGCTCGATGCGGCGCGCGCTCAGCCGGTGTGCCTCGACGGTGCGTCCGGCGTCCACGGTCTCCGCGAGCGCGGCGGCCACGGCGGCGTACCCGGCGGCCTCCGAGCGGTAGGCCGAGGGCGCCCGCTTGAAGTACCAGCGGCAGCCGATCACCAGCAGCGGCAGGGCGAGCAGCACGGCGGCGGCCAGGGGCGGCGCGGTGATCACGAGCCCGCCGAGGAGGAGGGCCGCCCACACCACGCCGATCGCCAGCTGGGGCACCGCCTCGCGCATCGCGTTGCCGAGCCGGTCGATGTCCGTGGTGATACGGGACAGCAGGTCACCGGTCCCGGCCCGCTCCAGGACACCCGGCGGCAGACCGACCGCCCGCACGAGGAAGTCCTCGCGCAGGTCGGCCAGCATGCGCTCGCCGAGCATCGAACCGCGCAGTCTCACCTGCCGTACGAACACGGCCTGCACGAGCAGTGCGATCACGAACAGCCCGGCCGTCAGCTCCAGATGGAGTTCGCGAGCCCCGTCCGACACCCGCTCGACGAGGTCGCCGAGGAGCCAGGGGCCGACCATGGAGGCCACCACCGAGACGGTGTTGACGCCGACGAGGAGCACGAAGGCGCGGCGGTGCCGGTGGAACAGTTCGGCCACGTAGGCGCGTACGGTCGCGGTGGCTCCGACGGGCAGGGTGTTCGCCGTCGTCGGTGCCGCCGGGTCGTAGGCCGGTGGCGCCACGCCGATCATGCTGTCTCCTCGATCTCTTCCAGTTCGTTCAGTACGGCGTCTTCGTTCAGTACAGCGTCTTCAGTGAGTACGTCGTCTTCGTTCCGTACGCCGTCGAGGGCCGCCTCTTCGTCGGTCTCGCGGGTGACGACCGCCCGGTACCGCGGCTCCTTGCGCACCAGTTCGCGGTGTACGCCGACCGCCACGACCTCGCCCTCGTGCACGAGCACCACGCGGTCGGCGTGGTCCAGCAGCAGCGGCGAGGAGGTGAACACCACGGTGGTGCGTCCGGCCCGCAGGTCCCGCACGCCCTGCGCGATCCGTGCCTCGGTGTGCGAGTCGACGGCGGAGGTCGGTTCGTCCAGGACGAGCACCTCCGGGTCGGTGAACAGGGACCGGGCCAGGGCGAGCCGCTGGCGCTGGCCGCCCGACAGGGACCGCCCGCGTTCGGTGATGCGCGCGTCCATCGGGTCCTCGGTGCCCAGGGATCCCTGGACCAGGGCCGCCAGCACGTCCGCGCACTGCGCGGCCGCGAGCGCCTCCGCGGCGCCGACGGCACCCGAGGCGGGCACGTCGAGCAGGTCGCGCAGGGTGCCGGAGAGCAGGACCGGGTCCTTGTCCTGGACCAGGACCGCCGTGCGCGCCGAGCCGAGCCGCAGCTCGTCCAGCGGCACCCCGCCCAGCAGCACCGAGGTGGCCTCCTCCGACGGGTGGCCGCCGAGGCGCTCGGCCAGCAGCCCCGCCGCGTCCGGGTCGCCGCACACCACCGCGGTGAGCCGGCCGGAAGGGGCGAGCAGACCGGTGGCCGGGTCGTACAGATCCCCGCTCGGCAGGTCGTCCCCGGCCTTGTCCCGCGAGCCCTCGGCGGACGTGGCCCGCTCCAGCGACAGCACATGGGCGGCCCGTGTGGCCGAGGGCCGGGAGAAGGAGTACGCCATGGCGATCTCCTCGAAGTGCCGCAGCGGATAGGTGAGGATCATGACCGAGCTGTAGACGGCGACCAGTTCGCCGATCTCCACGCGGCCCTGCCGGGCCAGATGGACGCCGTACCAGACGACCGCGATCAGCAGCAGCCCCGGCAGCAGTACCTGGATCGCGGCGATCAGGGACCACATCCGGGCGCTGCGCACGGCCGCGTGGCGGACCTCCTGGGAGGCCTTGCGGTAGCGGTCGAGGAAGAGTTCCTCGCCGCCGATGCCGCGCAGCACCCGCAGGCCGGCGACGGTGTCGGAGGCCAGTTCGGTGGCGCGGCCGGCCTTCTCGCGCTGGAAGTCGGCGCGTTTGGTCGCGCGGGGCAGCAGGGGCAGTGCCGCGAGGGCCAGGAAGGGCAGGCCCACGGCGACCACCCCGCCGAGCGCGGGCTGGTAGACGACCAGGCCGGCGCAGACCACGACGATGGTGACCGCCGCCGCGGTGAACCGTGACCAGGCCTCCACGAACCAGCCGATCTTCTCGACGTCGCCGGTGGAGACGGCCACGACCTCGCCTGCCGCGACCCGCCGGGTCAGCGCAGAGCCCAGGTTCGCGGCCTTGTGGGCCAGGAGTTGCTGGACGCGTGCGGCCGCCGTGATCCAGTTGGTGACGGCGGTGCGGTGCAGGAAGGTGTCGCCGAGCGCGCTGCCGGCGCAGCACAGTGCCAACAGGCCGCCCGCGAGGGCGAGTCGGCGGCCGGAGTGGTCGACGACCGCCTGGATGGCCACGCCGACGCAGAAGGGCAGCGCGGAGATGGAGAGGAAGTGCAGCAGTCCCCAGGCCAGTGACTTGAGCTGTCCGCCCAGCTGGTTCCTGAAGAGCCACCACAGGAACCGGGGCCCCGAGCGGGCGTCCGGCACTCCCGGGTCGGGGTACGGAAGGTCTTGGATCTGCATGACGTGTGACGTCCCAGTGGCTCGTGTCAGGGGGTGGGAGGGAGCCGCACACGGCGGCTGCAAACCGTGAAAGGTTCGCGGCAGAGCGTGGTCGGAGGCAACAGGTTTTCCGCCGTCGCGGACAGATCCCGCTGCGCTCGTGGAAGCGGCCTTGTCCCGCCCGCGGTGCGACCATGAAGCGATGCGAGGTGCAGGCGCACGGCGTGCCGTGGTGACGACGACGTTCCTGGGTGCGCTGCTGATCCCCCTGGGAGGATGCGGCGGTCCGGGCTCGGCAGGCACCGGCGACACTCACGCGAAAGCCGCCGGCGAACCCGCCGACCGACCGACCCGTATCCCCGGCGTCAGCGACCGCCTCCAGCGCCGTATCCCCGCGGCCTCCCGCCAGGTCGTCGCGGTCTACGGCGACGGCAAGGACTCCCCGGACGCCACCGTCGTGCTCTACGCCAAGCGCGGTTCCGTCTGGGACCGGGTCCGCGACTGGCCCGCGCACAACGGCAAGAAGGGCTGGACCACCGACCACCGCCAGGGCGACAGACGCAGCCCAGTCGGCGTGTTCACGCTGAGCGACGCGGGCGGCGCGCTCCCTGACCCCGGGGCCCGGCTGCCGTACACGAGGTCCGCCGGCATCGCGGCCCCGCGCTGGTGGCCAAGGTCGTACTGGCACGACTTCGACTACGTCATCGCCATCGACTACAACCGGGTCACGGGCACCCCGCCGAACAACCAGACACGGCCCGAGGGTTACGGCAAGGGCGGCGGCATCTGGCTGCACATGGACCACGACAGCGGTACGTCGGCCTGTGTCAGCGTGTCCAGGTCGGCGATGCGGTATCTGCTGCGCACGCTTGATCCGGACCGGCGTCCTGTGTTGGTGATGGGGGACAGGGCGGACTTGAAGGACTGAGGGCGTCGGGGGAGGCGCCACCCGGAGCGCGAGGCCTCGGCGCGGACCGGGTGCTGACACTCGACACCGGTACCTGGCGGTGCCGCCGAAGGTGCCGTCCCTCCGGTACGCCGTCACCGGCCCCGCGTTCGACATCAAGCCCCGAACGACGAGTCGGCCACTGTCGACGGCCTACTGAGGCACATGGTGTGCGGTGCGTCACAGACCAGGTGATTTACCCGGCCGAAACGCGGCGGTCTCGCGCGTGATCAACGGTCCCGGCAGAGTGATCGGCACGGAAACCGCTTTCCGTATCGCAGAAGTCTTCCCCCGGCTTCTGTACGTCCCCATCGCTCAAGGAGTGCCCGTGCCGCCGTCCGTCCCGTCCCTGCCGCGACGCGTCGCACGCATACTGCGTACCTCACTCTTCGCGCAGGTCGCCTGCGCGCTCGTGCTCGGCATCCTCGTCGGAAAGCTGTGGCCCGGCTTCGCCTCGGACCTCCAGCCGCTCGGCGACGGCTTCACCCGGCTCATCAAGACGATCATCTCGCCGCTCGTGTTCTGCGTGGTCGTCGTCGGCATCGCCAAGGCCGGTGACCTGAAGGCGTTCGGCCGGATCGGGCTCAAGGCGCTGATCTGGTTCGAGGTCGCGAGCACGCTGGCGCTGATCATCGGCCTGCTCGCCGCCAACATCGTGCAGCCCGGCTCGGGGATGCACGTCGACCCGGCCACGCTCAACACCGCGGCCGTGGACGCCAAGACCGGCGGCGGCCACCTGCCCTCGACGACCGAGTTCATCGTCAACGCGCTGCCCACCAGCTTCATCGGCGCCTTCGCCGAGAACTCCCTGCTCCAGGTGCTCATCCTGGCCTGTCTGGTGGGCACCGCGCTGCTGCACCTCGGCCACACCAAGGTCCCGCAGGTGCTGCCCGCCATCGAGCAGGCGCAGGAGATCATCTTCGCGGTCGTCGGCTTCGTGATGCGCCTCGCGCCGATCGCGGTCTTCGGCGCGATGGCCGTCCTGATCGGCCAGTACGGCCTCGGCGTCATCGAGACCTACGCCCAGCTGATCGTCCTGTGCTACGCGGCCGCCGCCCTGTTCATCGCGCTGCTCGCCGTCGCGCTCAAGGCGGTCACCGGACTGAGCCTGTGGAAGTTCCTGCGTTACATCCGCGAGGAGATGCTCCTCGCGCTCGGCACCGCGTCCACCGAGTCCGTCATGCCGCGCGTGATGCAGAAGCTGCGCAAGGCCGGCGCCCGCGACGACGCCGTGGGTCTGGTGCTGCCGACCGGTTACTCCTTCAACCTGGACGGCGCCTCGCTCTACCTCTCCATCGGCACACTGTTCATCGCCCAGGCGGTGGGCGTCGACCTGAGCCTGGGCCAGCAGATCACCGTGGTGCTGGTCCTGATGCTGACCAGCAAGGGCATGGCGGGCATCCCCGGCTCGGCCTTCCTCGCCCTGTCCGCGACCGCCTCCTCGCTCGGCGCCATCCCCGCCGGTGCAGTCGCCCTGCTCCTCGGCGTGGACCGCATCATGGACTCGATGCGCGTCGTGACGAACCTGCTCGGCAACTGTGTCGCGGTCTTCGCGGTCTCCCGCTGGGAGGGGGCACTGGACATCGACAAGGCCAAGAGGGTGCTGGACGGCGAGACCGTGCCCACCGTCGTGGAGGCACTGGTACCGGCTCAGCCCGCCAAGGAACCCGCCAAGGAACCCGCCCCAGAGGTTGGCTGACACGCCTGCCGGAAAAGTCCTCGGTCACCGCTCCCGCCGTACGGAACGGTGACCGAGGCCTGTTGACCCAGTACTGCCGTCCCCCAGTACTGCCCTCGCCAGTGCCGCCGCGCTCAGTGCTGCCCGTCCACCAGCATGTCCAGCAGTCCACCGAGTACGTCCCGCTGTTCGTCCGTCAGCGGCGCGAGGATCTCCTCCGCGGCGGCCCGGCGCACATCCCTCAGCCCCTGCAGGGTTTTGCGGCCGTCCTCGGTCAGCTCGATGCGGATCACCCGGCGATTGGCCGGATCGGGCACCCGGCGCACCTTGCCGCTCGCTTCCAGCCCGTCGACGAGCGTGGTCACCGCACGCGGCACCACCTCAAGCCGCTGCGCGAGATCCGCCATGCGGGGCGGTGTGTCCCAATGCGCGAGGGTGCGCAGCAGCCGGGACTGGGCCGGAGTCACGCCGAGACCGCGCTCATGGAGCTGGCGCTTCTGGATGCCGTGCACCCGGCGCGTGAGCCTGAGCAACTGCTCGGCGAGCAGGCTGTCGGAATCTGGCGTGGTCATGCGGGAACAATATCAGGACCTGGTTCATTGTGAGCATAGGTAACAATGAGCTAGGCTCCGTCAGTCCGCATCACCTCACCTTCCGTAGGAGACCATGCCCCGCGATCACATCGACTGGACCCCCACCCCCGGCACCTCGACCGACCAGCCCCGTCAGGTGCGCCGTATCCTCCGGCTCTTCAAGCCGTACCGTGCGAAGCTCGCCGTCGTCGGCCTGCTGGTCGCCGCCGCCTCCCTCGTCACCGTGGCCACCCCGTTCCTGCTGAAGGAAACGCTGGACGTGGCCATCCCCCAGGGCCGTACCGGGCTGCTCAGCCTGCTCGCGCTGGGCATGATCCTCAGTGCCGTCCTCACCGGCATCTTCGGCGTGCTGCAGACCCTGATCTCCACGACGGTCGGCCAGCGCGTCATGCACGATCTGCGCACCGCGGTCTACGGCCGCCTGCAGCGCATGTCGCTCGCCTTCTTCACCCGCACCCGCACCGGCGAGGTGCAGTCCCGCATCGCCAACGACATCGGCGGCATGCAGGCCACCGTCACCTCGACGGCCACCTCCCTGGTCTCCAACCTGACCAGCGTCATCGCCACGATCATCGCGATGATCGCCCTGGACTGGCGCCTCACCGTCGTCTCGCTGCTGCTGCTCCCGGTGTTCGTGTGGATCAGCCGCCGCGTCGGCAACGAGCGCAAGAAGATCACCACGCAGCGCCAGAAGCAGATGGCCGCGATGGCCGCGACCGTCACCGAGTCGCTCTCCGTCAGCGGCATCCTGCTCGGTCGCACCATGGGCCGTTCCGACTCGCTGACCCGGTCCTTCGCCGACGAGTCCGAGGGGCTGGTCGACCTCGAAGTGCGGTCGAACATGGCCGGCCGCTGGCGCATGGCCGTCATCGGGATCGTCATGTCGGCGATGCCCGCCTTCATCTACTGGACCGCGGGCATCGCCCTCCAGGCCGGCGGCCCCGACATCTCCATCGGCACCATCGTCGCCTTCGTCTCGCTCCAGCAGGGCCTGTTCCGCCCCGCCGTGAGCCTGCTGTCGACCGGCGTCCAGATCCAGACCTCGCTCGCGCTCTTCCAGCGCATCTTCGAGTACCTCGACCTGCCGATCGACATCACCGAGCGCGAGGACCCGGTCCACCTCGACCGCGTCAAGGGCGAGGTCCGCCTGGAGAACGTCGAGTTCCGGTACGACGGCAAGGGCGGCCCCATCCTCGACGGCATCGACATCGACGTCCCCGCGGGCAGCAGTCTCGCGGTCGTCGGCCCGACCGGCGCCGGCAAGTCCACGCTCGGCTATCTGGTCCCGCGGCTCTACGACGTGACGGGCGGCCGGGTCACCCTCGACGGGATCGACGTCCGCGACCTGGACTTCGACACCCTGGCCCGTGCCATCGGGGTCGTCTCGCAGGAGACGTACCTCTTCCACGCCTCGGTCGCCGACAATCTGCGCTTCGCCAAGCCGGACGCGACCGACGAGGAACTCGAGCAGGCGGCGCGGGCGGCCCAGATCCACGACCACATCAGCTCGCTGCCGGACGGGTACGACACCGTCGTCGGCGAGCGCGGCCACCGGTTCTCCGGTGGTGAGAAGCAGCGCCTGGCCATCGCGCGGACCATTCTGCGAGACCCGCCCGTCCTCATCCTGGACGAGGCGACCAGCGCGCTGGACACCCGCACCGAGCACGCCGTGCAGAAGGCCATCGACGCGCTGTCGGCCAACCGCACCACGCTCACCATCGCGCACCGCCTGTCCACCATCCGGAACGCCGACCAGATCGTGGTCCTCGACTCCGGCCGGGTCGCCGAGCGCGGGACGCACGAGGAACTGCTGGAGCAGGAAGGGCGGTACGCGGAGCTCGTACGCCGGGACGTCCGACTGGACTCCGCGCACGAGGATGCCCGACTGGACCCCGCGCACGAAGACGCGGAACTGGAACCGACCAGCTGAACCGAAAACCGACAAGCCGAAGATATGCCTGGTTTGTGACGTTGTGCGGGTTACCGTGCCCGCATGTACAGGAACACTCCTCCGCCACGGAGCACGATTCGACTGACGCGCCGGGGCCGTCTCGTCCTCATCGCGACCGGGGCCGTCGTGGCCGGCACCGCCGTGGCCGTGCCGCTGCTCAGCCTGCGGGGCGAGGGGGAGAAGGAGCACGCCACCCTGGTGATCCCGGAGGGCTGGCGGGCCGGGCAGATCTACGACGCCGTCGACAAGGCCCTCGCCCGGCCCCCGGGCACCGCCAAGAAGTCCCTGGCCAAGGCGAACCTCAGGCTGCCGGCCGACGCGGACGGCAATCCGGAGGGCTACCTCTTCCCGGCGACGTATCCCCTGGAGCGCAACGGGAGGAAGACGACGCCCGAGGCGCTGCTGTCGTTCATGGTCGACACCGCGAACAAGAAGTTCAGCGGTGCCCCTGTCGCGGCAGGCGCCCAGCGCAACGCGTTGAACGTCTACCAGGCCGTCACCATCGCGAGCATCGTCCAGGCCGAGGCGGCGACCGAGGCGGACATGGGGAAGGTGGCCCGGGTCGTCTTCAACCGCCTGGAGCGCGGGATGCCGTTGCAGATGGACTCCACCATCAACTACGCCCTGAACCGTTCCACGCTGCGGACGACCGGCGCCGACCTGCGCATCGACAGCCCCTACAACTCGTACCAGCGCATGGGGCTGCCACCGACCCCGATCGACAATCCGGGTGAGGCCGCGATGCGCGCGGCGATCAACCCGACACCGGGGGACTGGCTGTACTTCGTGACGGTGAAGCCGGGGGACACCCGCTTCACGAACAGCTTCGACGAACACCGGCGCAACGTTGCCGAGTTCAACAAGAACCAGAGCAAGGCGGCCGGAACGGGGTGACCTTGGCGGTGTGTCAGACGGCGGCGGGTGTTGCCGTCAGCAGTCGCCTGATGTCGCGTACGGCCGCGCGGCCCGCGCGGTTGGCGCCGATGGTGCTCGCCGACGGGCCGTAGCCGACGAGATGGACGCGCGGGTCGGCGACCGCGCGCGTGCCCTCGACCCTGATCCCACCACCCGGCTCACGCAGCTTCAGCGGGGCCAGGTGATCGACGGCGGCCCGGAAGCCGGTCGCCCACAGGATCACATCGGCGTCCACCTGCCGCCCGTCGTTCCACTCCACGCCCTCGGGCGTGATCCGGTCGAACATGGGCTGCCGGTCGAGGACCCCGTCCGCGATCGCCTGTCGTACCGCGTCGTTCAGCGGCAGGCCGGTCACCGACACCACGCTCTTCGGCGGCAGTCCCTGCCGTACCCGCTCCTCGACGAGCGCCACGGCCTCCCGGCCGACGTCCTCGGTGAAGGGGCCTTCGCGGAACACCGGCTCACTCCTGGTCACCCAGGTGGTGGCGGCCGCGTACGGGGCGAGCTCCATGAGGTGCTGGGTGCCCGACGCGCCCCCGCCCACCACGACCACCCGCAACCCCGCGAAGGCCTCGGGCCCGGGGTACTGCGCGGTGTGCAACTGCCGCCCCCGGAAGGTCTCCTGGCCGGGATAGCGCGGCCAGAACGGCCGGTCCCAGGTGCCGGTCGCGTTGATCAGCGCCCGCGTCGACCAGGTGTCGTCCGAGGTCTCCACGAGCAGCCGGCCACCCTCGCCCTCGCGCACGGCACGAACGTCCACCGGCCGCCGTACCCGAAGGTCGAAGGCGCGCTCGTACGCCGTGAAGTACTCGGCGATCACCTCCGACGACGGCCGCTGCGGGTCGGCGCCGGTGAGCTCCATCCCCGGCAGCGCGTGCATGCCGTGGACCTTGCCGTACGTCAGCGACGGCCACCGGAACTGCCAGGCGCCGCCGGGGGCGGGGGAGTGGTCCAGCACCACGAAGTCGCGCTCCGGCTCGAAACCGGTGCGGCGCAGGTGGTAGGCGCTGGACAGGCCTGCCTGACCAGCGCCTACGACGACGACCTCGACCTCGCGCGTGTTGTTCACGTTTCTACTAACGGTGGCGAGGCCGTGGATCTTCCCGGGTCAGTCCTCGGAGGGGCGGGGTGCGGAGGTCGACGCGGGCAGATCGCCGTTGAACCGCGTGTCCACGAAGTTCCCGAAGTCCACCTTCCCCGGGATCAGCTTCAGCGAGGTGAACGTGTCGGCGATCTCCTGCTCCGAGGTGATGAGCTGCTGGTCCACGGCAACCGCGACCCGGGTGGTGTACGTCCGCTTCACCGCGGCCAGCGCCACGTCCTCGGGCAGCCCCGTCTCCTTCGCCCAGACCTTCGCCCACTCCGACTCGTGGGAGTAGACCCACTTGTAGGCGCGTCGCAGCCGCTTCAGGTAGTCGTCGATCGCGGCGGCCTTCTTCTTGTCCTTCAGTGCGCCCGGCGCCGCCACCTGGAAGGTCAGACCGTTGGTGATGCCGTCCCCGGTCGTCAGCACGTGGCCCTGCTTCGACTGGAGGATCTGCGAGGTGTACGGGTCCCACACCGCCCAGGCGTCGACCTTGCCGGAGGTGAACGCGGCGAGGGCGTCGGCCGGTTGGAGGTACTTGACCTTCACGTCGTTCAGGCCGAGACCGGCCTTCTTGAGGGAGGCGACCAGCTGGTAGTTGGCCGAGGACCCCTGCGCCACGGCGACGGACCTGCCCTTGAGCTGCGCGGGATCGGTCAGCTTGGAGTCGTTCGGGACCAGGATGGCGTCGCCCTTGGACGTCCCGTGCCAGGCCGCCACCACCGTGATCTTCGAGTCGGCGCCGGCCGCGAACACCGGCGGGGTGTTGCCGACGCCGCCGATGTCGACGGCCTTGGCGTTGACGGCCTCCAGAAGCGGCGGACCGGAGGTGAACGTCGACCACTTGATCTTGTAGTCGAGGTTGTCGAGCTCCCCGGCGGCACGCAGGATCGCTTCCGAACCACCCTTCTGGTCCCCGACGTCGAGCGTGAGGGAGCCCTTGCCGTCGGTGTCGGTGCCGGCGGACGCGTTCCCGCCGCAGGCGGTGAGCAGAAGGGCGAGGGGGAGGAGCAGTGCGGCGGGGGCGAGGCGACGTCGCATTGGGGGATCCGTTCTGTGGAACTTGGCTTGTGGGTGGGGGAGTTCAGGCGGCTTCGGCTGCGGTGTCGACGCCCAGGCGCTCCAGGAGCTGCCCGCGGATCTCCGCGAACCGGGGATCGGTGATGTCGCGCGGCCGGTCGAGGTCGATCTCCTGCTCGTGCGCGATGACCCCCTCGTCCATCACGAGGACCCGGTCGGCGAGCAGGACGGCCTCCTCGACGTCGTGCGTCACCAGCAGCACCGCGCAGCCGCGGCGCTGCCACAACTCACCCACCAGACGCTGGGCCCTGATCCGGGTGAGCGCGTCGAGCGCACCGAACGGCTCGTCCAGCAGCAGGAGATCGGGCTCGCGCACCAACGCCCGTGCCAGGGAGGCGCGTTGTGCCTCGCCGCCGGAGAGGGTCTTGGGCCAGGCATCCGTACGGTGGCTCAGACCGACCTCCTGCAGGGCCCGGTCGGCGACGGCACGGGCCGGCTTGCCGGGCAGGCCCAGCAGGACGTTGCGCCACACCTTCTTCCACGGCATCAGCCGGGGTGCCTGGAAGGCGACCGCCTTGCGGCGCGGGACCAGCACGGTGCCCTCGATGTCCCGGTCGAGTCCGGCGAGGATGCGCAGCAGGGTGGACTTGCCGCAGCCGCTGCGGCCCAGCAGGGCGACGAACTCGCCCGGCCGGACGTCGAGTCGGAGATTGTCGATGACGGCACGGCCGTCGAAGGAGCGGGTCAGACCTTCGACGCGCACGGCCTGTGCGGGGCGGGGAACGTCGGATGCTGCGGGCGCCTCCGCTGCCTCAGCCGCTTCAGCTGTGTCGGACGTGCGGGACACCTGGGGGATCACCGGCCGGTGAACGTCGGTCGCCATTGCAGCAGCAGCCTTTCGAGGGAGCGGACGATGAAGTCGGCCAGCAGGCCGAGGAAGGCGTAGACGATCAGGCAGACCACGATGACGTCGGTGCGCAGGAAGTCCCGCGCCTGCACCATCAGGAAGCCGATGCCGGAGTCCGCGTTGACCTGCTCCGCGAAGACGAGCGCGAGCCAGGCGATGCCGAGCGAGTAGCGCAGACCGGTCATGGCGCCGGGCAGCGCGCCCGGCAGGATGACATGCCGTACGAGCCCCCACCGGGAGAGACCGAGGGACTCCCCGGCCTCGATCAACTGCGAGTCCACGCCACGGATGCCCGCGTAGACGTTCAGGTAGAGCGGAAAGGTCACGCCGAGGGTGATGATGGCGATCTTCGGGGCCTCGCCGATGCCGAACCAGATGATGAACAGCGGGATCAGACCGACGAACGGCACGGTCCGCAACATCTGAAGCGGTGCGTCCACGATGTCCTCACCCACCCGGAACAGGCCCGAGACGAGGGCGAGTCCGGTGCCGATGACGGTGCCGAGGAGCAGCCCGCCCGCGACCCGCTGGAGCGAGGTCGTCATCGCCGAGGTCAGTGAACCGTCGGCGATCAGATCGCCCGCGACCTGGGCGATACGGCCGGGGGAGGCCAGGACGTCGGCGGTCAGCACGCCTGTGCCGCTGAGGAGTTGCCACAACGCCAGCAGCAGGACCGGACCGGTGGTGCGGCGCAGCCAGCGGGGGACGCGGGTACGGCGGGAGGACGTGGGGACGATGGGTTCGAGGTCGGGAGCGGGGCCGAGGGGGGTGAGCTCGACGGCATCCTGACGGGACGTTTCCGATATGTCGGGTGCGGACGAGCCGGGCGGGGCATGGCTGATGCTCATGATGCTCCACGGAGGGGGAGAGCGGCCGGTGAGGGGCACGCCTCGACACCACCGCACAGGACGGCACGGATCAGTGCACGCGTCCGTCAGCGGAGCGAGGGTGGGGGAAGAAAGGGAAGGGGCGTCAGCAGCCGCGGCGACACGCGGCGGAGGCCACCCGCAGCAGGTCGATGTGACCGCGCGTGGTGAGCAGGACTGAACGCAACATGTGGCCGAAGCTAGCCAGTCGGCGTGTCCACGGTCAATGGCGTCTCGCGGACTGGAACCGCCGTATCGCAGGACGAGCCGTCCATGACGAGTGAATCCCGCGGGAGGGGTGAGGATAGGGGCATGTCAGACGCTTTCACCACCCGAGTCCTGAACGTCGCCTCCGGTTCCGCGGAGCGGATCGTCGACCTCACCGGCGACTGCGCGGCCTTCCTGAGGGAGGCCGCCGCGGGCCGCGACGGCCTCCTCAACGTCTTCGTCCCGCACGCGACCGCAGGCGTCGCGATCATCGAGACGGGCGCCGGCAGTGACGACGACCTCCTGGCCGCCCTTCACGCCCTCCTCCCCGCCGACGACCGCTGGCAGCACCGCCACGGCAGCCCCGGCCACGGCCGCGACCACGTCCTCCCGGCGATCGTGCCGCCACACGCCACACTGCCGGTGGTGAACGGGCAACTGGAGCTGGGGACCTGGCAGTCGGTGTGCCTGGTGGACACGAACAGGGACAACCCTCAGCGGAAGGTGCGCCTCACTTTTCTCGCGGGCTAGTGGGCGAACTCAAGCGGAGCCCGCACCCCGGTGCCGTACTCACGGCGTCACCTCCACGTCGAGCTCGGCGAGCAGGCCGCGGACGCGCCGTTCGATCTCGTCGCGGATCGGCCGGACGGCCCCGACGCCCTGCCCGGCGGGGTCGTCCAGCTTCCAGTCCAGGTACCGCTTGCCAGGGAAGTACGGGCAGGCGTCTCCGCAGCCCATCGTGATGACCACGTCGGAGGCCTGGACCGCGTCGGCGGTGAGGACCTTCGGGGTCTCCGCGGAGATGTCGATACCGGTCTCCTTCATGGCCTCCACGACAGCTGGGTTCACCGCGTCGGCGGGCGCGGAACCGGCGGAGCGGACCTGGACCCTGTCCCCCGCGAAACGGGTGAGGAAGGCGGCGGCCATCTGGGACCGGCCGGCGTTGTGCACGCACACGAACAGCACGGACGGGGCGACGGGAGAGCTCATGAGGACACGGCGCTTTCTTCTGCGGGTCGGGCGGGGAACTGCTGATCGCCGTGCGGGACGACGACCTCGTCCTCGGCCACGGGCACGCGGCGGCCGAACGTGACGGCGACCAGCGCGAGACCGATGCCCGCGCCCACGAACTGCGCGGCGAGGAACGGCGCCACGGACGCGGGAGCGATGCCGGCGAAGGTGTCGGTGAAGGCCCGGCCGATGGTCACGGCCGGATTGGCGAAGCTGGTGGAGGAGGTGAACCAGTAGGCGGCGCCGATGTAGGAGGCGACCCCCACCGGTGCCAGGTGCGCCCGGCCTGCCCGCGCCAACCCGAAGATCAGCCAGACCAGTCCCGCCGTGGCGACCGCTTCTCCCAGCCACAGATGTCCCGCGGACCGGTCGTGCGTCGACCACCGCACCAGAGGCCGGCCGAACATGGCGTCCGCCAGGACCGCGCCGGCGACGGCCCCGGCGATCTGGGCGGGCACGTACGCCGCCACTTCTCGCGGGCCGGGTCCGTCGGCCGTACGGCGGCCGGTGAACCAGGCGGCGAGGGTCACGACGGGGTTGAAGTGCGCCCCGGAAACGGGCCCGAGCAGGGCGATGAGCACGCCCAGACCGAACACGGTGGCCAGGGAGTTGGCCAGCAGTTGCACACCGATGTCGCGGGTCAGCTCACTCGCCTGGATCCCCGAGCCGACCACCACCGCCACCAGTGCCCCTGTGCCGACGGCCTCGGCCGCCGCCCGCCGCGCGAGAGGGACGGAGGGGCTCACGCGGAGGCCCTCGCGGGTACGGACGGTGTGGGTACGGCCGGTGTCTCCAGGAGGGCGGACAGCCTGCCCAGGGCCTCGGGGAGCACCCAGTAGTACACCCACGTCCCCCGCCGTTCGGAGCCGACCAGCCCGGCCTCGCGCAGCACCTTCAGATGGTGGGAGATGGTCGGCTGGGAGACGTCGAAGGGGCCGGTCAGGTCGCACACGCACGCCTCGCCGCCCTCGTGGGAGGCGATCAGGGACAGCAGACGCAGCCGGACGGGGTCCGACAGCGCTTTGAACATCCGCGACAGCTCGGCCGCGTCCACTTCGCCCAGCGGCTCACGGACCATCGGGGCGCAGCAGGCCTCGTCCTGACCGAGCACCGGCAGATCAGCTTGTTTCGACATGGCTCTATGTTGACATCCGTCTATCCAGGTGGCAACCTCCGCTGTATCGACGCTCGTCGATACAGCATCGTCCCGGATGGGAGACCGCCATGTCCCGAGTCCAACTGGCCCTGCGCGTCGCCGACCTGGAAGGCTCGATCGCCTTCTACTCCAAGCTCTTCGGCACCGAGCCCGCCAAGCGGCGCGAGGGCTACGCCAACTTCGCCGTCACCGAGCCCCCGCTGAAGCTGGTCCTCATCGAGGGCGGGAGCGGCGAGGAGACCCGCCTCGACCACCTCGGCATCGAGGTCGCCGGCACCGAGGACGTGAACGCCGCCACGACCCGGCTGAAGGAGGCCGGCCTGGCCACCTTCGAGGAGAACGACACCTCCTGCTGCTACGCCCTGCAGGACAAGGTGTGGGTGCACGGCCCGGGCAAGGAGCCGTGGGAGGTGTACGTGGTCAAGGCCGATGCCGACACCCTGGAGAAGACCGACACCTCCCCGGACGCCTGCTGCACCGGGGCGAAGGCCACCGCAGGATGTACCTGCGGAAGCTGACCCCTGCCTCCCGGCGCGGAGTGTCCACAAGGCCCTCTGCCCGGGACAGCGGCGAGGCCGTCCCGGGCAGGGGTGCGTGCGGAGGGGTTACGGGGTGGTCAGATAGGCCCTTTCGATCGTCTGGGTCAGGGTGTTGCCCGCCCGGTCCGTCAGCTCCGCGCGCAGGGAGACGGAGCCTGCGGTCGCCGGGTGCTTCAGCGACAGGTGTGTGCCGCCGACGGACTTGGCGGGCTGCCAGGTCTTCCCCTCGTCGTACGACACCTGGAAGGCCAGCTTCGCCGGGCGCTGCCCCGCCGCCGCGCCCTCGACGGTGAAGGGCACCTCGAAGCGCTTGCCCGCCTTCGCCGTGCTCGCCAGGGTCAGGTCGGGGCTGAAGCGGACCGTCGACACGGGCAGTGCGGTGAACTCGTCGTCCGGGGTCTTCGCCGAGCGGAACGTCCACTCCGCGTGGACGCGGGTGCTGACCGAATACACGGCAGGGTCACGGGAGTTGTCCACCGTCAGCCTGTACGCGGTGTCCCCTTCCGGGACCGTGTACTCGGTGACCCCGTCGGTCGGAGGGGTGCTGTAGTCGTCGGTGATCTCCTTGCCGTTCGCCTCCAGCCTGGTCGTCACCGCCGTCGTGTCGCTGATGCCCCAGTGTCCGTCGCCGTCGCCGAACAGCGGGAGATACGCCCTGACGGTGTTCCCCATGCGGGCGACTCCGGGGAAGCCCCTGGCCGGTCCGAGCTGTCCGGTGCCGACCGGTGCCGGGCCGAAGACACCGACGTTGAAGCGCTCCTGGTAGCTGTGACCGGCCTTCCAGATCCGCGGCATCCTCATGAGGAAGTTCTCGAAGACCGAGTCCTGGATGTCGCCCGAGACCTGCCAGGTGCGCAGGGACCACTGCACGCCGTTGTCGAGGACGTACTCGGTGCTCCGGAACGGCAGGTCGCCCCGCATGTCGGTGAAGCCGAACACCAGCTCGCCGTCGGGCAGGTGCGGGCTCACCTCGGCCTGGACACGCCGGCCGTCGACGGCCTCGCCCACCTGGAGGTCGATCTTCGCCAACTGCTTCCGCTCGACCTTGGCGGTGAAGCCGTCCACGCTGCCCTTCCGGTACCAGGCCGCGTGATAGTTGACCCGGCTGCCGTCCGTGCCCCGGCCGCTCCAGCCACCGGAGTACAGGGCGTTGAGCCCGTCCACGGACTCCCCGCCGCCCAGCCGCCCGAACCGCGAGCCCGCAAAGCTCGGCATCAGGTACTGGAGTGAACCGTCCCGCTTGCCCTCCCCGCGCCCGAAGCCGATCACGACGGTGGCGTCGGTGTTCTCGGCCGCCGGGTCCGGCACGGTGATGTCCACCGGCTTCGCCTGCCGGGCGTCCACGGTGACGGTCTTGTCGCCGTCCAGCCGGAACCTCGGCTCCACCAGCACGGCGTGCAGCGGTGACGAGGTCTCCGGGTGGACGATCCCGCTGAGGATGTAGTCGCCCTTGGGCAGCCGTACCGTCAGCTCGCCGTCCTGCACGTCGGCGTACTCGGCGTAGAAGTCGCCGTCGAAATCGGCGACGGCGGTGGCGGCGTCCCCGGTCGGCCGGCCGTCCTCGTCGAGGTGCTTCAGCGTCAGGCTGTACGACTCCACCTCGCGCGCCACCCCTACGGCGGACCGCACCTGGACCTTGCCGTCGGCCGACGTGGCCTGCACCGAACCGCCGAAGCTGCCGTCGGCGCTCCCCGCGCGGGTGTCCGCCGTGACCTCGGCGCTCGCGGTGCCGCCCGCCGGGACGGTGATCCGCTGCGGGGACACACTGAACATGCCCTCGGCGGCGGGCTTCCCGTCCACCGCGAAGGCGTCGACGGACAGGTCGAGGGTGATCGGCTCGGTGCCGAGGTTGCGGTAGGTGAGCTGCTGGGTGGACGGCTTGTCGTCGCCGTGCGGCCACTGCTGCTCGCCGAAGTCGAGCGGTCCCTGCTCGGTGACGATGTTCTGTTCCAGCGCCCGGACCAGATCGGTACGTCCCGTGCCCTGCTGGAAGGAGCTGTACGTCCCCGGCTTCGCGGAGCCGGTGAGGACCGCCTTGAGGCGCTCGCCGCTCCAGTCGGGATGCTGCTGGGCGAGGAGGGCGGCGGCGCCCGCGACGTGCGGGGTCGCCATGGACGTACCGTCGAGGGTGGCGTAACCCGGGACGCCGGAGGGGTACTCCTTCTCTAGGAGGCTGCCGGCCGCCGCCGCTGCCGTGATCTCGACACCGGGCGCGGTCAGGTCCGGCTTGACGCCGCTGTCCCCGACCCGCGGGCCGCGACTGGAGAAGTCGGCGAGCGCGTCGGACTTGTCGACCGCGCCCACGGTGAGCGCGGCGTCCGCGCTGCCGGGCGAGCCGACCGTGCCCTCGCCGAACTCGCCCTCGTTTCCCGCCGCCACGACGAACAGCGTGTCGGATTCGGCGGAGAGCCGGTCCACGGCCTCCTCCATCGGGTCGGTGCCCGGCAGGTCGGTGCCGCCGAGGCTGAGGTTGACGACGTCCGCCTTCTGGGCCACCGCCCACTCCATGCCGGCGATGATCCCGGAGTCCGAGCCGAAGCCCGTGTCGTCCAGGACCTTGCCGTTGAGGATCTTCGCGCCCGGCGCGACCCCCTTGAACCTGCCGTCGGACTTGGCGCCGGTTCCGGCCACGGTGGACGCCACGTGCGTGCCGTGTCCGAACTTGTCGCCGGTGCCGTCGGAGCCCGAGAAGTCCTTCTCCTCGACCACCTGGTGCGCGAGATCGGGGTGGGAGGTGTCGACCCCGGTGTCCAGGACGGCGACCTTCACCCCGGTCCCGTCGTACCCGGCGGCCCACGCGGCAGGTGCGCCGATCTGCGGGACGCTCTTGTCGAGCGAGGCTTTGCGCCGGCCGTCCAGCCAGACCTTCTCGACGGCCCCGGACTCCTCGGTGGTGACGGTGTCCCAGAAGTCGGTGGTCCGTTTCTTGACGGAACGCATCGACCTGCCGTTGACCACGGGCAGCGTACGGCCCATCCGGGCCCCGGCCTCGGTGAACGGGCTCATCGAGGGCGCCTTCTTGCCCTTGAACGTGACGATCAGCGGTACGTCGGACCGGCCCGCGTCGTCGTAGCCGTCCTTGAGTAGCTGCGTCACATCGAACAGCCGAGCGTCCAACTTGCCCTCGGCAAGCAGCAGTTCGGCGTCACCGGGTACGACCCGGGTGTGCCCGGCGACCTCCCGGACCGAGAACGGCACGTCCTTGCGGCCCGGTGCCCGCTCCACCCCGGAGACCTGGCCCTTGTCGCCGACCAGGACCCGGTCGCCGGTGACCAGTGTGACCGTCCGTACCGCGGCGGCCGTACGACCGCTCCCGGTGTCGACGGCTCCCGCACCGGCCGGGAGACCGGCGAGGACCAGGGCCGCGGAAGCCACTCCCGCGGCCATGGCCGCATGTCTGTGGCGTACGCGTAACTCCATCTGAACTCCTGACAGTTGGGGGATCAATGCGTCACGGGACGGAGGGGCCCGTGAGGAGACGGCCGTCGCTGTCGTACGGCCAGACATTGGGGACGCAGCCGAGCAGGCCCTTGATCTGCTGCATCATCGCCGGGGCCGGCCGCCCCTTTCCGGGGCAGGTCACATGGCCGTGGCCGAGGAAGTGGCCCACCTCATGGTTGATGATCAGCGAGCGGTACCCGACCACGTCCTTCGGATAGAACTCGGTGGCCAGGACCCAGCGTCTGAGGTTGACCATCACGTTGCGGTTGACGCTGCAGTTGACCTTGCCGCCGGTGTCGAGGCCGCCCTCGGCACAGAACGTGTCGACGGTCGCCGGGGTGGCGAGCCGGACCCGGAAGTCGGTGGGGCCACTGGACACCCGCTGGAACGCCGAGTGGCCGTCGGCCGTCCAGCCGCGCGGGTCCGCCAGCGTCCGCTCCACCTGCTCGGCGACGTCCTCGGGGGAGATCGTGATGCCCTGCTCCACCTCGACCCGGTAGCGCAACGGCGTGCCCGTGCCGACCCGGGCGCTGCCACCGGGCGCGGTGACGAAGGTCCCCGGACCGCTCTGGGGGAGGGGAGTCGTGGAGGGACCGGGAGACGCGCTCGACTCTTCCGAGTCCGAGTCCGAGTCCGAGTCCGAGTCCGAGGCCGCCTCCGGTGCCGGCCCCCGTTCCGTTGACCCGGTGGTCCGTTGAGCCGCCGGACTCTCAACTGGTGGGAGGGCCACGGACGTTCGCCCTGCATCGGACGGCAGCCACGCCACCACCGCGCCACCGGCAGCCGCGAAGGCCGCCAACGCAGCCAGGCCGCCCATCAGTTGGCTCTTCACACTCCGCTCGGAGCGCTTCCGGCGACGGTTGCCGGTGGGGTTTCGTTTGTGCGCTGTCACGGTGGTTCACGATGTGATCGCCATGTGATCGGACCTGGCCCGGAAGATAACGAACCGATAACCCTCCTCGTGGTCATGGCCGTGTGGATACTGTGCGCATGCCACGTGTACTGCTGATCGAAGACGACCCCGCCGTGCGGGAGGGGGTCGCCCTGGCCCTGCGCCGCCAGAACCATGACGTCGCCGCCACCGCCACCGGTGAGGAGGGGATGGACCGGCTGCGGGCCTTCCGGCCGGACATCGTCGTCCTCGATCTGATGCTGCCCGGCATGACCGGCCTGGACGTGTGCCGGGGTATACGGGCCGTCGACCAGACCCTGCCGATCATCATGGCGACGGCCCGGGGCGAGGAAGTGGACATCGTCGTCGGCCTGGAGGCGGGCGCCGACGACTACGTCGTCAAACCCGTACTGGCGAGGGTGCTCGACGCGCGGATACGCGCCGTCCTGCGCCGGACGGCGGGGGCCGCGCCGGGGGCCGAGGGCCTGCCGAAGATCGACACCTACGGCGACCTCGCCGTCGACCGGGCCGGCCTGACCGTCGCGCTGAGCGGCGAGCCGATCGCCCTCGCCCCCTCCGAGTTACGGCTTCTGCTCACCCTCTCCGCCTCACCGGGCCAGGTGTTCAGCCGTCAGCAACTCCTGGAGGCGGTGTGGGAGCACGACTACCACGGTGACGCCCGACTGGTGGACGCCTGCGTCAAGCGACTGCGCACCAAGATGTCCGAGCCGCCCCGCGCACCCCGCTACATCCACACCGTGCGCGGGTTCGGCTACCGCTTCGCGGCGCCGTGAGGAAGCGCCGGCTGCGGGGCCTGCGGGCCCGTCTGGTGGTGGCCTTCGGGCTCGTCGCCGCCGTCGCGGCCATCTCGACCGGGGCCCTGACCTTCCGGGAGGCGCGCACCGGAGTCCTCCAGCAGAGTCAGGACGCCACCATCAGGCAACTGCGGGCGCAGCTCAACCAGCATGCCGCCGAACTCGCCGTGCCCCCCGAGGAGTCGGCGCTGCGGGAGTTCGCGCAGGACGTGGCGGCCACCGAGTCGCAGGGCAGCTGGCGGGTGCTGGTGACCTACGGGGACCTCAGCGGCTCCTCCGTGCCGGGAGACGCCTTCACCGAGGTGACTCCCGCACTGCGGGAGGCCGTCGGATCCAGCCGGGCCACCGTCTTCCAGCGGGTGCGCGGCGAGGGACGCACGTCCCTCGTCGTCGGCATGTCGATCCTCTTCGGCGGCCGGGACACCGCCGCCACGGTCACCGGGGTCCGCGTGTTCCTCGTCGTTCCGCAGACCACGGAACAGGCGTACGTCGACGCCCTGGTCACCGCTGTCGAGCGGGCCATGGTGGTGGCCCTCGCGCTCGCCGTCGTGCTCGCGCTCCTCGCCGCCCGCGGGGTGCTGGTGCCGGTGCGCAAGCTGCGGCTCGCCACCCGCAGGATCGCCGAAGGGCGCCTGGACACCCGGCTCGCGGTCAACGGCTCGGACGAACTCGCCGACCTGTCCCACACGTTCAACGAGACGGCCGCCGCGCTGGAGTCGTCGGTCGCGGAGCTCCGCGAGATGGAGTCCCGGGCCCGCCGCTTCGCCGCCGACGTCTCGCACGAACTGCGCACCCCGCTCGCCGCCATGTCCGCGGTCACCGACGTCCTCGACGAGGACGCCGCCCGACTGGACCCGGACACGGCCACCGCCGTCCGGCTCATCAGCGAGGAGACCCTCAAACTCGCCCGCCTCGTCGACGACTTGATGGAGATCTCCCGCTTCGACGCGGGCGCGGCGGTGCTGCACCTCGACGAGATCGACCTCGCCGAGTCGATCCGCCGCACCCTCGCCTCCCGCGGCTGGACGGACACGGTGACCACCGAACTGCCGCCACCGGACGCGGTACGCGGACGTGTCGACCCGCGCCGCCTCGACGTGGTCGTCGCCAACCTGGTCGGCAACGCCCTCAAGCACGGTGGGCATCCGGTGCAGGTGCGCCTGAGCGGCGGCGACGCGGCGGCCGTCATCGAGGTGCGGGACAGCGGTCCCGGCATCCCGAACGACGTCCTGCCCCATGTCTTCGAGCGGTTCTACAAGTCGGACACCGCCAGGATCCGCTCCGAGGGCAGCGGCCTCGGTCTCGCCATCACCGCCGAGAACGTCCGGATCCACGGCGGGACCGTTCGCGCGGCCAACCACCCGGCCGGCGGCGCCGTCTTCACCGTAGAACTTCCGCTGCGGCGGGACGAGTCGCCCGAGGAGGGCACGTCATGAAGCTGCTTCGCCGCGTCCCGCTGCTGGCGCTCCTCGCGCTCACCTCCTGCGGGATCCCCGCCACCGGCGTGGTGGAGGCCGGCGGCCCCGCGAGCGGGACCCTTCCGCAGACGCCGGTCTACTTCGTCGAGGGCGGTGCACTCGTCGCGATGCCCCGCACGACCGAGCGGCCCGGTGACCCGGAGTCGGCGCTGCGGCTGCTGATGGCCGGTCCGCTGGCCGGGGAGGGACGCCAGGACGGCCTTGCCACCGAAGTGCCGGGAGTGCCGACCGCCATGGCACTCCCGCCCGCCACCGACGGGCCCGGCGACCCGCCTTCGCCGGACACCCCGACGGTGACGGTGCAGGGGAACGCGATGACGATCCGGCTCCCCGCGGGCATGGACAGGCTGAGCGGCACCGGGGTACGGCAGATGGTCTGCACGGCCGCCGCCGCGTACCGCCTCACGCGTCCGTCCGACGCCGCGGTCACCGCTGAAGTGACCGACGGTGGTGGATGGCGGGTGAGGGCGTCGGACGAGGGCTGCCCCGAGCGGTGAGGAGGCGGAAGGTCACCGGGGTCCGAGCGGCTCCGGCAGGGTACGCGCGGCGAGCAGTGTGACGTCGTCCTCCGAGTCGGCCGGGGCCAGGCGGTCGACGACGGTGGTGAGGATGTCCGTGAGGGCGTGTCCGGAGGCGATGGGGACGTGGGCGAGGGCGGCGAGACCCGTGTCGATGTCCTCGCCGCGCCTTTCCACGAGCCCGTCGGTGTAGGCCAGCAGCAGGGAGCCCGGCGGCATCGGACGGCGCCGGCTCTCGTACCCGCCGAAGCCCGTGCCCAGCGGAGGTCCGACCGGCAGATCCGCGAGCTCGGAGGTGCTGCCGGGCCGGACCAGCAGGGGCGGGACATGGCCGGCCGTGGCCAGGACCGCTTCCTCGGCGGCGGGGTCCAGCAGGGCCAGCACACAGGTGGCGACGCGGTCCAGGTCGAGGGCGTGGGCGGTGCGGTCCGCCTCGGTGAGCAGCCGGTCGGGGGCGAGCCCCTGCAGGGCCAGCGCGCGGAGCAGGGAGCGGTACTCGCTCATGGCCGCGGCGGCGCGCACCCCGTGTCCCATGACGTCCCCGACCAGGAGCAGGGTGCGTCCCGAGGGCAGTGCGACGGCGTCGAACCAGTCGCCGCCCACCTCGGCACCCCGCCCGGCGGGCAGATAACGGCTGGCGATCTCCACGCCAGGCCCCGGTATGTGCGGGGTGGCCAGGAAGGCCCGCTGCATCTCCAGCGCGGTCTCGTGCTCGTGGGTGTAGCGCAGGGCGTGGCCGATGCCCGTCGCGGCCCGTGGGGTCAGCAGTTCCAGAAGCTCTACGTCGTCCGGCGTGAACTCGGGGGAGTGCGCCCTGCGGCCGAGCATGACCGCCCCGACGGGCTCCCCGCGGACCATGAGGGGCAGGTAGGCCACGGAGTGCAGCTCCAGCGCCCGGTAGTGCTCCAGCCGCTGCCGCGTGGGGGCGAGCAGCCGCACGGTGTCGTCGTCGGGCCGGTTGAGCACCACGGTCTTGTGCCCGGTCAGCACCTGCGACATCGACGAAGTGGCCTGGTGGAAGATCACCTCGCCGCTTCTGGTCGCGGGGGTGTGCGGTTGGGGAACGTCCGGAGCGGCGGTCACGGCCATGCGCCGCAGTCGCACCGGGACGGGGGTGGCCGGAGCCCTGCGGGTGCCCTCGGGGTCGAGCACGTCGACGGCGGCGTAGTCGGCGAACCGCGGCACCAGCAGAGCGGTCAGTGCCCGGCAGGCCTCGGCCGCGTCGAGCGTGCCGCCGACCCGGGCGGCGGTCTCCTCCAGCAGCTCCAGACGCTCCTGGGCCCGCCTGAGCGACTCGCGCTGCCGGATGCCCTCGGTGACCTCCATGACGACGGCGGCGACACCGAGGATCGTGCCGTCCTCGCCCGCCAGCCGGTGGAAGGCGCCGAGCCACCAGCGCGGCACGTCCACGGCGTCGTCGGGCACCCGGCCGTCGAAGACGACCGTCTGCGGCCGTCCGGTGCGGAGCACCTCGCGGGCCACCTCGGCCGAGGGCCCGGAGCCGGGGATCACCTCGAGCATGGGACGGCCGAGGTGCTCCTCGACGGGCAGCCCGTTGAACTCGGCCAGAGTGTCGTTGAGGTAGAGATAGCGCAGGTCCGCGTCCAGGACCGCGACGGCCGCCGGTGTCCCGTCCAGGAACCGCCGGGCCGTCCACAGCTCGGCAAGCACCTCCCCGGTCCCCGCCTCCCGGGCCGCCTCCGACAGCTCCCGGAGCGTCCCCGAGGAGAGGAAGGGGGCGGACACGCGGGGCTGGGTCATGGGGTGTGATTCCTCGAAGGGGGTAGTCCGATTCGTCATACTTATGGCGTATTGGACCACATTCGAGGCGACGAAGCTATGGGCTGGGTCTCATCCGCCGCCGACCAGCTTCTCGAAGAAGAACTCGTGCTTGAGGAACGACGTCTCGTGCTCCGTCCCCGGATACGGCGGGATCAGCTGCGCGGCCTGGAAGAGCCGCCACCCGTCCTCCAGGGCGGCGACGCCCGTCTCGTACGGCGGCTCGTCGCTGTCCCCGGTCGTCGGGCGGGTGGTGCCCGTGCCGTCGTAGCGGGCCCAGCCGACGACCCGGGAGTCGAGCGCGGAGGTGTGCAGGTACAGGACGAGAACCTGCTGGCGCACGGTGGTGGACATGGTCACGCCTGACTCCTTCGTGCGGCGGGCCGGTTTTCGATGCGGGTGGCCCAGTAATCGACGTCGAAGGCGGGATCGCCGGTGAGAGCACGCCACAGCCGGATCCGGTTCAGGATCTCCAGCCGGCCGGTGGCCTGCTCGTACCAGGGGAAACCGCGCCCCAGTTCCTCGCGGACGGCGGGAGCGTCCAGGTCCGCGGTGTCCCACAGCCGCACCTGCGGCACGGTCGGGTTGAAGCGGATCTTGTACATGTGGCGCACGGTGTCGCTGTCGTTGCGCCGCCCGCCGTGCCAGATCCCGTGGTGCAGCAGCACGACCGTGCCGGCCGGGCAGGTCAGCCGGGTCTGGCCGCGCAGGTTCTGGTAGCGGCCGGTGTCGGACTCGTTGGTGCGGCGCAGATGGCTGCCGGGCACGATGAGCGTGCCGCCCATCTCCGCGGTGACCTCCCGCGGGTAGTACATGAGCTGGACGTCGAACGCGTCGGGCCGCACATCGATGACGGCGTCGCCGTGCAACGGCTGCGCACTGCCCTCACGCGGCTCACGGATGTGCACGAAGTGGTGGTCGACGGTCGGATCGGGGCCCACCAGGCTCTCCAACGCCCCCGCGACCGCGGGCAGTTCGACGAGCCGGCGGGCGAAGGAACCCTCGGGGAACGCCTTCGGCACGGGAGTGCCGTACGGCACGGAGGGCAGCCCGGCGGCGAAGACCCCGAGCGCCTCCTCGTTCATCTCCGGGGGCACGATGCCGTCCAGGCGCAGGAAGCCGTGGGCCACGAACCGCGCCACCTGAGCGGAGTTCAACAGCTGTCGTGTGGTTGACATACGGCAACCGTAGGAACAACCCGCCCTGCGGTCGTGGGCTGTAATCGACGACCACTGGTAATTTTCCACCATGACCCGACACGTCGACCTGGCCCTCGACCTGCCGCCCCACGTCGAGAACGCGGGCGTCGGCGTCCACGGCTCCGCGGGCCCGCACGACGTGTTCCGCCTCCCGCGCCTGTGGCAGCTCCATCTCTACGGCTACTCGGGCACCCTGGAGTTGGGCGGCTCCCGGCACCCGATCCGCCCCGGCCACGTGAGCCTCGTCCCGCCCGGCACCGAGGTCCACTTCCACTACGACGCCACGCGCTGCGAGCACCTGTACGCCCACTTCCGGCTGCCGGGCGGCGGTGAGCGGCGCCGGGTCCCGGTGATGCAGGACGCCGGCGCGGACGCGGCGGTGCTGACCGGGCTGTTGCGGCAGACGGTCGCGGCGACCGCGCAGTCCCCGGCCCGGGCCTCCGCCGAGCTGTGGACGGTCCTGTGGCGCACGACCGGCCTGGCCGGCGCCGGCGAGGACCGGGCCCGGCATCCCGCGCTGCGGACGGCGATCGCCCACATCGAGGAGCACCTGGCCGGCCCCCTGACCGTGCCCGGCATCGCCCGTGCCGCCGGGGTCTCGCCCACCCATCTGACCCGGCTGTTCCGCAAGGACACCGGACACACCGTCGTCGCCCACATCCGGCGCCGCCGCATGGAACGAGCCCGGCACCTGCTCATCGCCTCGACGCTGGCCATCCCGGCGATCGCGGCGACCGTCGGCATCCCCGACCTCCAGGCCTTCAACAAGACCTGCCGCAAGGAGCTGGGGGCCTCGCCGCGGGCCGTACGGGAGGGGCACGGATAGAGCGAGCGGGGCGAGCGGAGCTCAGGCGGGCGCCGCAGCCGTACGCCGGGCGCCCCGGCGCCGGGTCCGGTGTCTGCCGACCGTGGCGCAGCCGGCGTAGAGGACGAACGAGATCGTCGTGACGTACGGGCTGATCGGGATGCTGCTGCCCAGGGCCAGCAGGATGCCGCCCTCGATCGACGCCAAGGCGAAGACCACGCTCAGCAGCGGCAGCAGGACCGGTGACGCGGTGACCCGGGCGGCGGCCGCGGCCGGGGTGATCAGCAGGGAGAGCACCAGCAGGGCGCCCACGACCTGCACGGACAGGGCGACCGCGAGACCGAGCACGATCATGAAGGCGAAGGACAGCCCGCGCACCGGGACCCCGCGGGCCTCGGCGACGTCGGGGTCGGCGCTGGCGAAGGCGAGCGGGCGCCACATGATCGCGAGGGCGATCAGGACCACGGCGGAGGTGGCGAGCAGCCAGGTCGTCTGCGGGGTGTCCACGGCGACGATCTGCCCGGTGAGCAGGCCGAACTTGTTCGCCGCCCGCCCTTTGTAGAGGGCGAGGAAGAGCACCCCGAGCCCCAGTCCGAACGGCATCAGGATGCCGATCACCGAGTTGCGGTCACGCGCACGCGTGCCGAGCACGCCGATCGCGCCGGCCGCGAGCAGCGATCCGGTGATCGAGCCCGCCACGATGTTCGTGCCAAGAAGGAGCGCTCCGGAGGCACCCGCGAAGGACAGCTCGCTGATGCCGTGCACCGCGAAGGGCAGGTCGCGCATCGCGACGAAGACCCCGGCGAGGCCGCCGACCAGGCCCAGGGCCGCTCCCGCGATGAGCGAGTTGCGGACCAGGACGAGGAGTTCGCCGTAGTTCTCGAAGTCGAACAGCTGGTGCCAGACGCTCATGGGCGGACCTCTTCGGGCAGGTGGTGCGCGTGGTCGTCGTGGGCGCCGACTACCACGACCCGGCCGTGCACCCGCACGACGTCGACCCGGGTGCCGTACAGCCGGGACAGTGACGCGGAGGTGAGGACCTCGTCGGGGGTGCCGACGCGATGGCCGCCCGGCGCGAGGTACAGCACTCGGTCCACCAGGCCGAGCACCGGGTTGATCTCGTGGGTCACGAACACCACCGCCGTGCCGTGGGAGCGGCGCCGCGCGTCCACCAACTCGGTGACGGCGCGCTGGTGGTGGAGGTCGAGGGAGAGCAAAGGCTCGTCGCACAGCAGGATGCGGGGGTCGGTCGCGAGCGCCTGCCCGATCCGGACCCGTTGCCGCTCACCGCCGGACAGCCGGCCGAGGGGCACGTCGGCGTACGCCGAGGCGCCCACGGAGGCGAGGATCTCGTCGACGTGCCTGCGGACGGCGGCCGTTCGCAGGCGTGGGCCGAAGCGGTGACCGTCGATGCCGAAGCGCACGAGGTCACGGGCGCGGAGCATCGCCTGCGCGGACAGGGCCGCCTGCTGGGGGACGTATCCGATGTGCCGGGCGGCCTCCCGGGGAGGGCGGCCGAGGACCGTCAACTCCCCGGCGGAAAGCGGCTGTCGGCCTAGCAGGGCCCGCACGAAGCTGGTCTTGCCGGCTCCGTTCGGGCCCAGCACGGCGAGGAACTCCCCTGCGGGCACGTCCAGTTCGAGGTCGCGCCAGACCGGGCGCGGGCCGTAGGCGAGGGCGGCCCCGCGCAGGCTGATGACCGCGCTCACTTGGCCAGTGCGTTCGCGAGCGCGTCGACGTTGCCGGTCATCCAGGCGAGGTAGTCCTTGCCGCTCGGCAGGGTCTCCGTCACCGGGACCACCGGGATACCGGCCGCCTTGGCCGCCTGCTCGGACTTCTCGGTCTGCGGGCCGGAGGTCTGGGCGTTGTAGACCAGCGCCTCGACCTGCTTGTCGGTGAACAGGGCGAGGGTCTCCTGGAGCACCTTGGGGGAGACGTCGTCACCCTCCTCGATGGCCTCGCTGAACTCGGTGGGCGTCTTGTCGATCAGCCCGCTCGCGCCGGTCATGTACAGCGGCACGGGTTCGGTGATGGCGATGGCCTCACCGCCGTGCTCCTTCTTGATCTGCGCCTCCTTGGCCTCCAGCGGCTTCAGGTCCGCCTTGAAGGCGTCGGCGTTCTTCGTATAGGCGGCGGCGTGCGCGGGGTCGGCCTTGCCGAGGGCGGCGGCGATGCGGTCGGCGATCTTGGCGACCGAGGGGAAGTCGTACCAGACGTGTTCGTTGAGCTCGCCGCCCTTGGGCGCGGTCTTTCCGGACACCTTGACCGCGTTGATCACCTCGGCGGAGGAGTTGCCGGCGCTGCTGAGCATCCGGTCCACGAAGTCGTCGTAGCCGCCGCCGTTCTCGACGACGACCTTCGCCTTCGACAGCGCCAGCTGGTTCTGGGTGCTGGCCTCGTAGGAGTGCGGGTCCTGGTCGGGGTCGCTGATGACCGAGGTGACGGAGACCTTGTCGCCGCCTATGCGCGAGACGATGTCGCCGTACACGTTGGTGGAGGCCACGACGGCAACCCGGGACGACGCGGCTGGGGCCGCCGAGGAGTTGCCGCAGCCTGCCAACAGGGTGACGGAGGCACCGACGAGCAGTGCCGTACGGCGGGACGGGGACGTGGACATGGATCCTCCAGGCGCGGTTCTGATTGCCCCGTCACGCTAGATGAAAATGATTGTCGTAAACAGGCCAGACGGCCGGTATGTGAAAACCGTTGCCATTAATTGACCCGCCCCTGGTCCGGACCTCGCCCGGCTAGTCCGAGGACGCGGTCCGGGCCCGGTGGCGGCGGACCGCGTCGCGGTTGGCGCAGCGGTGGGAGCAGTACCGCTGCCGGCCGGTGCGGGTGGTGTCGGCGAAGATCGTGACGCACTCCGTCACCTCGCAGCGCCGCAACCGGTGCATGCCGCGTCCCGCCAGGTGCAGGGCGGTGCCCACGGAGATCAGGGAGTACAGCACGTCGCCGAGCGACTGGCCCTCGTCGCGGTAGTGCAGATGCCAGCCGGTGCCCATGTGGTCGGTCATCCTCGGATAGGCGGCGGCCGTCGCCAGCATGCGGTTGAGCAACCCTGCGCGCTCCTCCTCGTCCATTGCGTCGACGACCTTCTCCCACGCGTCCAGCACCTCACCCGTGCGGGCCAGATCCCGTGCGGTGACCGGGCCGTCCAGCGCCACCCCGGCGGCGCGGCAGCGATCCGCAAGCTCCGTGACGTCGACCGGGCGCCGGTTGGCCAGATCCGCGGCCAGCTTCACGGGGTCCTCGCCGTAAGGGTTGAGATGCACAAGGGCATTACATCAAGGTGATCGGCATGGGACAAGGCAGCGCACGCTCATGGGCGGTACGGCAGGCGGTGGAGTTGGACCTCGTGGAACTCGTCCGTCTGCAGGCCCTGCGATCCGGGGATCTCGACGGCGACGACCTGGACTCACTGGCCGTGGCGCTGTGGGAACAGCTCGCCGCGGACGACGTGCGCGTCCTGGTGGTGGACGCCGAGGACGACGGGCTCGCCGCCTGCGGCATCGGCGCCGTCGACCGGTGCCCGCCCCGACCGGGCCTGCCCGGCGGCCGGACCGGGCACGTCACCGGAGTCGTCACCGATCCGGGCCACCGCCGCGACGACCACAGCCGTACGGTCATCGGCGGCCTGCTCGCCTGGTTCCGGGACCACGACGTCTCCCGGGTGGAACTGCGCGCTCCCGTCCGGAGCGCGCCCCTTCACCGCGCCGTCATTCCTTCCCGGTGAGCAGTCGCCGCGGGTTCGCGATACGGAAGGCATAGGCCGCCGCTCCGCCCAGCCCGTGGCCGGGGTGCTGCGGCGGCTCCGCGTACGGCCGGTCCGAGCCCTGGACCACGGCCTGAACGCCCAGGGCACGCACGACGGACTCGACCGCACGCGGCCCGTACGAGGACGTCTCGACGAAGACCGACGGGTCCGGCTGTGTCCCGTCGCCCCCGCGCGCGGCGAACCGCTCCCCGTGCAGCGGCGCCAGCCCGGCCAGCAGGGCGAAACAGACCCGCAGCCGCGGGTGGCGGGGGCGGCCGTAGGCGCGGAAGGCGAACCAGGCGGCGTGCATCTGCTGGACGTAGGGGACCATCGCGGGCCACCAGCCGGGCCCCTCCGCGCCACCGGCCGCGGGCCCGGGGTGGACGAACAGCGGGAGGTCGCGCTCCTCGAGCAGATCGAGCAGTGGGGCGCACCGGGCGTAACCGGCCGCGTCCGCCAGGGCGTCGGCGGGCAGCTGGAGGCCGACGAATCCCTGGTCGAGGTGGTCGGCCGTCACCCTGGCATCGATGTCCCGCACACAGGCGGCGGCCCACGCCCCGAACGGCTGCGGCAGCGCGGCCGCGCCCTCGTGATAGGCGTCCAGCAGCGGCCGTGCCTCCGCCGCGGGCAGCCACTCCACGCCGATCGGCGCCGAGAGGGAGACGAGCGCGAGGCCGAGGCCGTCACTGGCGGCGAGTTCCGCGCGCAGGGTCACGTCGTGGTCGGCGGGCGGGAGGTCGTAGGGCGGCTCACCGTCCAGATACAGCGTCCAGCCGTCGAGGTACGGCGGCTCGCGCCGCGCCCTCAAGGCCGTCACCAGCGACGGACTCCACAGATGCTGGTGCACGTCGACATTGGTCATGGCGCTCCTCCCACCCGGGCCGCGATGTGCTCCGGACTCCGCCTGCCCCCATGATCTCGTGGCCGACCACCTCCACGTCCACCCCGCGGGCACCGTGAGGTCGACCGCCCCGCTCGGAGCGTCGCGCCTCACCGGTCTCCGGACGCCGAGCCGATCTCCACCACCCGGGCCCAGGCGGGCGGTGAGTCCGGCACGTACTCGGGATCGTTCTCGCGTCGCGCCCGGCTCCTTCCCGGCCGGGGGAACAGACCGATGACGGTACGGCATGACGGCCGCGCGCTCGGCCAGGGCGTCTGGCCGTCGGTCAGGGCCACGACGACGTCCGGCCGGGGGCGCGAGCGCAGCGCCTTCTCGAAGCCCGTGCGCAGATCGGTGCCCCCGCCGCCGACCAGCGGGATGCCCTCGGCCCGGCACAGCGGACGTACGGCCCCGGCCGCCGCGTCGCACGAGAGCACGTTGACCAGGTCGCGGCGGCCGCCCACGGCACGGGAGATCGCGGTGACCTCCAGCAGGGCGCTGCCCAGTTCGCTGTCGCTGACCGAGCCGGAGGTGTCGATGATCACGCAGACCCGGGGCGGCCGGCGCCGCAGACTCGGCAGCACCGCGCCGGGCACCGCCGCCGAGCGCCGCGACGGACGCCCGTAGCTGTAGTCGTCGCCCGCGCCGGAGCCGGCGACCGCCGCACGCAGCGCCGCGCCCAGCAGGTCCCGCCACGGCTGCGGCGGATGGAACGCCTCCTCCGCCCACCGTTGCCAGCCCTGCGGGGTACTCCCGGGCCGCGCCTTGATGCCCTGCGCCACCCGGAAGCGGACCGCGTCCCGCTCCTGCTCGCTCAGCCCGTCCGCCCCGTCGGGCCCCAGGTCCCACTCGCGTTCCAGGCCGTCGGCACCACTGCCGCAGTCCAGCCAGGCCAGGTCGAGGGTGAGCGGCCCGAGGCTGATCCCGCTCAGGTACTCCTCCATGAGCTGCCCTTCTGGCAGCTTCAACCGCCATGGCCGCACGGCGCCCTTGGGCTGGACCAGTCCGTCGCCGTACACGTCGTCGTTGATCTCGCAGTCCGCGGCGATGTTCATCCGCAGCCGGTCCCCGACCCCGGTCAGCCCGCGTTCCCGGGCCACCCGGTCACCGCGCCCGTGGTGGTCGCGCAGCAGGTGGGACACCTCGTGCACCCACACGCCCGCCAGCTCCTCCACGGGCATCCGGTCCACGAACGCCGGGGAGACATAGCACCGCCAGTGCCGGTCGACGGCCATCGTCGGCACCCGCTTCGACTCGACGGTGTGCAGCACGAACAGCGCGGTGGCGAGGTACGGGCGGGCCCGGGCGGCGTGCAGACGGGCGGCGAAGAGCTTGTCGCGGTCCAGGTGTCCCGCCTCTCCGGGAGTGTCCGTGCTCATGGGCGTGTTCATCGGCGGGCCTTGGCGGCGACCGCGGCCCGGTCCGCCCGCTGCGACAGCGCCACCGTCCCGGCGAGCCTGTCGATCGCCGCCGGTACGTCCCAGTCCTGCTGCCGCAGCGAGGCGAGCGTGGTCGCGGGCACGACCACCAGATCCGGGGCCCCGGTCTCCAGCGCCCGCACCAGCACCGCCCACGCCGCGTCCCAGCGGGCCCGGTCCGGACGGGCGCGTACGGCCGCCACGACACCGTCGAGCACGGCCTGCCGCAGGTCTCCCCGCTCGGGCAGGGCGGCCCCCGCGGGATCGGCGAGGACGTCCTCCGGGTCCGGGAGGTCCAGCCGGTCCAGGCTCGCCAGCAGCTCCAGTCCAGGACCGTCGCCCACCGTGCCCCGGACCAACAGGGAGAGCACGTCCCGCGCGGAGCCGGCCGCGGTCGCGAAGGCGACCAGGGACAGCGTCATGTCCCAGCTCCTTGGCGAGGGCCAGGGGCCGCCCCGACGGGTTTCGTTGGTGGGCAGCCGATGCACGAGCGTGGGCCGCGCGGCGAGCAGCCCGCACACCGCGCGCCGGGCGAAGTCCACGGCCTGAGGCAGCTTCAGCGGATCGAGCCGCGGCAGCGTGGCCCGCGGCCAGGTCCCACCCAGCCCACGTACGACGACCTCATGGTCGTGCGTCCACTGGAGATGGACGAACCGGTTGGCCAGCGGCGGACTCAGCTCCCAGCCGTCCGCCGCCGAGGACTTGGGGTTGGCGGCGGCCACGATCCTTACGCCGGGCGGCAGTTGGAGCGCGCCGATCCGCCGCTCCAGGACGAGCCGGAGCAGCGCGGCCTGGACGGCGGGCGGCGCGGTGGACAGCTCGTCCAGGAACAGCAGCCCCCGTCCGGCCCGCACCAGCCGTACCGCCCAGTCCGGCGGGGCCATCGGCACGCCCTGGGTGGCGGGATCGTCCCCGACCACGGGCAGCCCCGAGAAGTCGGACGGCTCGTGCACGCTGGCGATCACCGTGGTCAGCGGCAGGTCCAGGGCCGCGGCGAGCTGGGTCAGGGCCGCGGTCTTGCCGATGCCCGGCTCACCCCACAGCAGGACCGGCAGATCGGCGGCCACGGCCAGGGTGAGGGCCTCCAGCTGGGAGTCGGGGCGCGGTTCCGTGGTGGAGTCGCGCAGGAGGGTCAACAGATCGGCGGCGACGTCGAGTTGGGAGGCAGGAGCGAGAGCGGGAGCAGGAGCAGGAGCAGGGGCGGTCATGGGCATGAGGCATCACCTGTGGGCTGGGAGTGGCAGGGAAGAGGAGACGGGTTTCCCGGTGGAGAATTCAGTACGCGTGACGCGGATGGGCACGCCGGTGACGGGAGCCACGCTCGCTCGGACGCGGGCGGAACCGGACGGGCCCGGGTCCCGTCAGGCCCGCCCTGAACAGGCCGTAGGTGACGCGCCGTTGCGCGGCCGCCTCCAGTTCGTCCCGGAGGGGGCCGGTGCGCAGCAGCGCCTCGGGCCCGAGCAGTCCTTCCACGACGGCCAGCGCGCCGGCGGTGTCGCCGTGCACGAGACGTTCGCGGACGCCGTCCAGGCAGTGCGGACGGCGGTGTGCCTCGTCGATCGCCTGGAGACAGGGGAGCGGGGTGCCGGTCAGCGCGACCAGCAACTCCTCGCGCCGGATCTCGTCCGGATCGTGGTCCAGCGGGGCCAGTACCCCGTCGACCAGGCCGATCCGGTGGCGGGCTCCCCGGCACTCCACGAAACGCGGTCGCCTTGGTCGGTCGGGGGTGCGGGGCGGTCCGGTGGCAGCGTTGTCCGGAGCCAGCGCAGCGGTGACCAGGGGGTGCAGCCGATCCGCTCCGAGTGCGCCCGCGCGCAGCAGTTGGAGGTCGGGCAGCACCCAGGTCGCCGCGTCGGGCAGGACGGGAAGCGCGGAGACGGCAGCGGCCGAAAGGGTCGGCACGGGCCTTAGCGTGTCGTCGTCCGCGGCGAGCTCCAGCACCAGTCGGTGCCGTCCGCCCAGCCGCACCGACACACAACCGCCCAAGCGCCCTTCGGCCGCGAGCAGTATCCGCGCCTCGGCCGCCCAACGGTCGACGGCACAACCGGGCGGTATCTCCAACTCGAGTTCAGCGAAGGGACGTTGCTCGGACGCCGACGGAAGTGGCGGCTGGCCGGTCCCCGACCGCCCCGGCAGCTCCCCGACCCTGCCCGCATCCCACAGATGCCGGTGCAGATCCAGCCGGAACCGTCGGTTGGGACGTGGGTGCGGGTGCGGGTGCGGGTGCGGATGCCGTACGGCGTCGCCCGTGGACCGGGACCACAGCGCGAGGCTGATCCGCTGCCCGGCGTCGGCCCAGGTGGGTGCGGTCCGGGCCACGAGATGCACGGGGCCCTCGACGGCCGCGTACCGCGCCAGTGTCAGGGTCAGCCCGGGCCGCAGCAGCCCGTCCGGGGCGATCCTCGGCAGGTGCCAGCGCAGCAGGTCGGGAGCGAGGGCGCGGAGATCGGACCGGACCCGGGACGCCAGCTCCCGGCCGTGATCGCGTGCCACCGCACGGAGGTTGAGATCGACGTCGAAGCCCGCGGCGGCACACGCCCCGGCCCAGTCCCCGGCGAGGCGACGGGCGGTCGCGGTCTCGATCATGGAGGCCGACACGGCGAACTCGCGCACGCGCGGCCAGAAGGACGTACGGATGTCCTCGTTCGCGGTCGAAGTGAGCATCAGCACTCACCTTGCGCGGACGGGACCCCCCATCGTTCAGGAGTATGAGTCGTCATCGTGGAGCAGCGTAAGCCGCCCTCCGCGCATCCGCCACGGGTTTTCCACGGGGTTAGCCTGGGGCGTGATCGCATTTCCGCTCGGCGCCGCCACCACGCCGGCCGAACTCGCCGGCGACCCGCACCCGCGGCTGGCCGAACTCCGCGCGCGCGAGCCGGTGTCCTGGCTGCCCGAGCTGAACGGCTGGCTGGTGACCCGCCGCGATCTCGCGCTCGACGTGATGCGGGACGCCGAGACCTTCACCGTGGACGACCCCCGCTTCTCGACCGCGCAGGTCGTCGGCCCGAGCATGCTCTCCCTGGACGGCGACGAACACACCCGCCACCGCGAGCCGTTCACCGCGCCCTTCCGCCCACGTGAAGTGCGGGACGGGTTCGCCGGGTTCATCGAGCGGGAGACCGACCGTCTCGTCACCGCACTGGAGCCGGCGGGCGCCGCCGAACTGCGCCGCGCCTTCGCCGGCCCGCTCGCCGTCGCCGTCGTCACCGAGGCACTCGGGCTGGCGGGCGCCGGCACGGACACGGTGCTCGCCTGGTACGACGCCATCGTGCGGTCGGTCTCGGACCTCACGGAGGGCCGCGCGGCTGGGCCCGCGGGCCCGGAGGCGTACGCACACCTGCGGCAAGCGGTCGAGGCCACGGTCACGGAAGGGGCCGGCTCCTCGCTGCTGACCTCCGCCGCGGGCCGGCTGTCGCTGCCGGAAGTGGCCTCCAACGCCGCGGTGCTGATGTTCGGCGGCATAGAGACCACCGAGGCGATGATCACCAACGCGCTGCTGCACCTCCTCCGGCACCCCGACCAACTCGCGCTCGTCCAGGCCGACTTCACGCTGCTGGACGGAGCGATCGAGGAGTCGCTGCGCCTCGAACCCGGCGCGGCCGTCGTGGACCGGTACGCCACCCGTGACATCACCCTCGGCCCGGCCACGATCCACCGGGGCGACCTCGTCACCGTCTCCCTGGCGGGCGCCAACCGGGACCCCGCCGTCTTCCCCGACCCCGACCGCTTCGACGTCCGCCGCGCGAACTCCCGCCTCCAACTGGCCTTCGCGCACGGCCCCCACTACTGCCTCGCCGCCCACCTGGCCCGCCTGGAGACCCGCATCGCCCTGCGGCAGCTGCTCGACCGCCTCCCGGGCCTGCGCCTCGACCCGGAGCACCCGACCGCCCCGCAGGGCCTGGTCTTCCGCAAGCCGCCGACGCTGCACGTGCGGTGGGGCTGAGCCGAGCGGCGCTCAGCCGGCCTGCTTCACCTCCAGGGACAAGTCGTTGTCGACCGTGTAGTAGGGCCGCACGACGATCTTCCCGACCGTGGCGCCTGGGTAGACGAAGACCCGCTTGCGGTCCGCCACGTCGTCCAGGAGACGGGCGAGCCGGATCAGCGGGGAGCCGGGAGCGGGTCGTACGAACATGTCCCAGATGCCGAGGTCCAGGGTCTCGTCGGCGACCGTGCACGAGAAGCTCCGGCCGTCCTGCGCGGCCAGTGGCGGAAGCGAGCGCACGGTCCCTTCATCCTGCCGCCGCCGCAGCAGCACCTCGGCTCCGTCCGGCAGCGAGGCGCCGTGCAGCCGGGCCGTGATCCCCAGCGTCCCGCCGGTGACGTCGACGCGGTCGACCTCCGCGTGGGCGGGACGCAGCCAGGTGCGCACCGCGAGGTAGCCGTCCTCGGTGACATAGGGGACCCGCACGGCCAACGGCCCGCGCCGCTCCCGCAGATGCCCGTCGACCAGGGCCCGCAGATCGCGCGGACCAGGACGCAGACGCTTGCGCTCGGGCCCGCTCAGCAGATACACGTCCCACCGCCCCTCCGCGAGCACGGGATCCGGGCCCAGCACGGCCCGGGTGCGCCCCTCGCCGACCGCTTCCAGGTCGAGGACGTGCAGTGTCTCCTCGGGCTGCCCCTTCTTCGGCCGCAGCCGCAGCAACAACCCGTGGCCCTCGGCCGCCGCCAGCTCGAAAACGATCCGGCCCTCCGCGTCGACCGTGCATCCGGCGCGTGGCGTGGTCATGAACGTCCCTTCCGTACGAGGCGCAGCGCGCCGCTCGCCGCGATCAGCGCGGTGTCCCTGGCGGCCGAGCCCCGGGCGGTCAGAGCCGCGCCCTGGCGCTGCCGCACCACCGGCCGGCCCGCCCTCCGTGCCGCGACCGCCTCCGTGATGAGCCGCTCCGCCTGCTCGACGACGGGACCGGGCGCGAACCGCCGCGCGTTCTCCAGAGCCGCCCTGCCCATACGGCGGCGCCGCTCGTCGTCGCCGACCAGCTCCAGCAGGGCGCCGGCCAGCGCGTCCCGGTCACCGACCGGCACCAGCCGGCCGTCGACCCCGTCCGCGATGATCTCGGCGGGCCCGTGCGGACAGTCGGTGCTCACCACGGGCAGCCCGCAGCGCATCGCCTCGACGATGGTCATGCCGAAGGGCTCGAAATCGGAGGTGGCCGCCCCGATCGAGCCCTTGACCCACTCCGCCTCCATCGGAGCCGCGGCACCCATCAGGAAGACGTTGTTCCACAGGCCGAGGTCGTTGATGAGCCGCCGCAGCCGGTCGTGTTCGTCGCCCTTGCCGTAGATGCGCAGCTGCCAGTCCGGATGCTCGGCGGCGACCGCGGCGAACGCCTCCACGAGAAGGTCGTACCGCTTCAACGCGACCAGCCGTCCGGCCGCGACGACCACCTTGGCGGAGCCGTCCGCGGCCGGAAGCACCGGATCCGGCACACTGTTGGGAAGTGCCTCGACCCGTACGCCGGGCAGCCGCATCCGGCGCCGGTAGGCGGCCGCGTCCGCCTCGGTGACCGTGGTGAGGACGTCGAGCCCGCGGTAGGCCCGGCGCAGCGCGGTGCGCAGCCGGGGCGAATGGTTGTCCAGGGTGAGATGCTCCTGACCGATCCGGGCGACATGGGGCGGCGCCTGGCCCGCGAGATGCACGTTGAGCCCGGGACGGGTGCCGATCACCGCGTCCGCGTCGATGGTGGCGAGGGCCTCGGATATGCGCTGGTCGGTCAGTTCGCTGTACTGCCCGTACCGGTACTCCGAGCGCGGGAACACCCGCGCCGGTCTCAGATGTGCCGGGTGTTCCTTCTCCTGCCTCAGATCGACCAGCGGCCGCAGCGAAACCCGGGGATCCAGCACGAAGTTGGGCAACTCCCGGTGCCGCAGCACGGAGACGATCTCCACCTCGTGTCGTTCGGCCAGTGCCTGGGCCAGGTTGAACGTGGTGGTGATGGTGCCTCCGATCGCGTAGGCGTTGTGGAGCAGGAAAGAGATCTTCATGCCGGGCTAGACCACCCGGCCCTGCCTCCGGTTGGCCCCCGTTACCCATTCGTGGTGTCCTCGCCGTTCGGACGTCATGCCGTGTACTGGTATGCGGGATAAGTGAGGTAGCCGCTGTCGCCGCCCTGGAAGTAGGTGGCCTCGTCGGCGGGGGCGATCGGCAGGTCGGTGCGCAGTCGCTCCACCAGGTCCGGGTTGGCGATGAAGGCGCGGCCGAAGCTGATGAGATCGGCGCCGAGCCCGAGCCAGTGGTCGGCCTCGGCGCGGCCGGTCTGCTTGCCGCCCAGCGGCAGCACGGGGTTCATGACGAGGGCACCGGGCCAGACCCGACGCAGGTGCAGGAGGGTCTCCTCGGGAGCGGTGGCCTCCAGATGGACGTAGGCCAGTCCGAGACGGGACAGCTCGGTCAGCAGCGCGGTGTACAGCTCCTCGACCTCGGTCTCCTCCACTCCCCAGAAGGTGCCGCCCGGCGAGAGACGGATACCGGTCCGCTCCGCGCCCACGGCGTCCACGGTCGCGGCGGCCGCCTCGACGGCGAACCGGATCCGGCCGGCCACCGAGCCGCCGTAACGGTCCGTGCGCAGGTTGGCGTTGGAGGAGAGGAACTGGGAGATCAAGTAGCCGTTGGCGCCGTGCAGTTCCACCCCGTCGAAGCCGGCGTCGACAGCGCGGCGCGCGGCCTCGGCGTACGACTCGGCGTGCTCCGGCACCTCGTCGGTGGCGAGCGCCCGCGGGACCGGGGCGGGCTGGGGTCCCGTGGGGGTGAACACTTCGCCGGTGGCCGGGACTTCGGAGGGCCCGACGGGTCGCAGGCCGTTGGTGTCCGGGTGCGAGACCCGGCCGCCGTGCATGATCTGGGCGAAGATCCGGCCCCCGTTGGTGTGCACGGCCTCGGTCACCGGGTGCCAGGAGGCCACCTGCTCGTCGGTGTACAGCCCCGGCGTGCCCGGGTTGGACTGACCGACCAGGCTCGGCTGCACGCCCTCGGTGACGATCAGGCCGGCGGTGGCCCGCTGGGCGTAGTAGCGGGCCATCGACGGCGTCGCCAGACCGCCTTCGGCGGCCCGCACCCGGGTCATCGGGGCCATGACCACCCGGTTGGGCAGCCGCAGTCCGCCGAGCCGGAAACCGGTGAAAAGCGTCGTCACGTCACGTCTCCTTCGTGATCCCTCGTACCCGTGTCCCGGGCACGCGGTTACGCTAAAACCTGACGTCGACGTGAGGGTCAAGTCCGTTCAGGAGGAACACGTGCGCATCGGGGAACTGTCGGCACGGGCCGGGGTCAGCGTCCGGGCCCTGCGCTACTACGAGGAGCAGGGCCTGCTCTCCAGTGCGCGCAGCGCGAGCGGGCAGCGGCACTACACGGAGGCCGCGGTCGAGCGCGTGGTCTTCCTCCAGCGGATGTACGCGGCCGGCCTGTCCAGCCGCACGATCAACGAGCTCCTCCCGTGCGTCGAGTCCCCCAGCGCGGAGACCTCCGACGCCGCGCTGGAGAGGATGGCCGAGGAACGCGACCGACTCTCCGAACACATCGAGGACCTGATCCACACCCGGAACGCCCTGGACGGCCTGATGGCCGTGAACCGGGCCCACCGGGAGACTTTGCGGGCCGCCGTGACGGGCTGAGTTCCCGGGACCGTCAAGTCAACCTGGTCCGCACTGCGACGCTCACCCCCGCTGACGGCCACGATCCCCGCCGCCCGCCGCGAGGGCCCTCGCGTGGCGTGGCACGCTGGGGGCACCGCAGTCGGTCGGATCGAGGAGCTTTACGTGACGTATGACATCGACGCCCTCCGCTCCCACTTCCCGGCTCTGGCCGCCGGTATCGCCCACTTCGACGGTCCCGGCGGTACCCAGACCCCCGAGCCGGTCATCCGGGCCATCGCCGACGCCCTGGCGCAGCCCCTGTCGAACCGGGGACGGATCACGCTGGGAGAGCGCAACGCCGAGCGGATCGTCACCGAGGCCCGACGGGCCATGGCCGATCTGCTCGGGGCCGACCCGGCGGGGATCGTCTTCGGTCGCAGCGCCACCCAGCTCACCTACGATTTTTCGCGCACCCTCGCCAAAGCCTGGTCACCCGGCGACGAGGTGGTCGTCACCCGCCTCGACCACGACGCCAACATCCGCCCCTGGATCCAGGCCGCCGAACAGGCCGGTGCCACCGTGCGGTGGGCCGAATTCGACCCGAAGACAGGGGAGTTGACGGTCGACGCCATTCAGGCCGTACTGTCCGGGCGCACCCGGCTCGTCGCCGTCACCGCCGCCTCCAACCTGATCGGCACCCGCCCCGACATCCCCGCGATCGCCGAGGCGGCCCACGAGGTCGGCGCACTCGTCCACGTCGACGGCGTCCACCACACCGCCCACTCCCTCGTGGACCTGGAGCAGCTCGGCGCGGACTTCTTCGTCTGCTCGCCGTACAAGTTCCTCGGCCCGCACCACGGAGTCCTCGCCGCCCGACCGGAGTTGCTGGAGACCCTGCGCCCGGACAAGCTCCTGCCCTCCACCGACACCGTCCCGGAGCGCTTCGAACTGGGCACACTGCCCTACGAGTTCCTCGTCGGCACCACCGCGGCGGTCGACTTCCTCGCCGAGCGGCTGGACCCGGACGCCACCGGCGGCCGGAGGGAGCGGCTGGCCGCCGGGTACGCCGCCCTCGAAGGCCACGAACATGTCCTGCGCGACCGGATCGACAAGGGGATGGCCGCGCTCGACGGCGTGACCGTCCACTCCACGGCCGCCGACCGCACCCCGACCGTCCTGCTGACCTTCGACCACCACAGCACGGCCGACGCGTACGCCTTCCTCGCCGAGCGCGGCGTCCAGGCCCCGGCCGGCTCCTTCTACGCCGTCGAGGCATCCCGCCACCTCGGCCTCGGCGACACCGGCGGCCTGCGCGTCGGCCTCGCCCCCTACAACGACGTACAGGACGTCGACCGCCTCCTGACAGGACTGGCAGACTTCCTGAAGAGGTGAAGGGAGAGCCGCCCATGACCACGTTCCCCACCGCACGAGACGTACGGACCACCCCGGAAGGCCTGCTGTGGGAGCCCAGCGAGCGCTGGGTGCGCGGCCGCAAGGCAGACGTCACCGTCGTCGACAGCCGGCACCCCGTCCTCGTATGGGAGCCCGACGTCCCCGTACCGGTCTACGCCTTCCCGCGCGGCGACGTCCGTGAGGACCTGCTCCGGCCCGCCAAGAACCCGGCGACCGGCACCCACACCGGATCGCAGGTCTTCTACGACCTCGAGGTGGACGGCGAACTCGTCGAGAACGCCGCCTGGACCTTCCCGTCCGCCGATCTCGCCGGGCACATCGCCTTCGCGTGGTTCCGGCGCTGGGGCACCGGCCTCGACCACTGGTACGAGGAGGAGGAAGAGATCTTCGTCCACCCCCGTGACCCGCACAAACGCGTCGACGCCATGCCCAGCAGCCGCCATGTCCAGGTCGAGATCGACGGGACGGTCGTCGCCGACACCCACCGTCCCGTCCTGCTCTTCGAGACAGGCCTGCCCACGCGCTACTACATCCCGCGCGAGGACGTCCGCCTCGACCTCTTCGAAGCCACCGACCACCACACCGACTGCCCCTACAAGGGCACCGCCGAGTACTGGTCGCTGGGCGACCACGCGAACATCATCTGGAGCTACCCGGACCCGCTCCCCGCCGTGGCCGCCGTCAAGGGGCTGCTCGCGTTCTTCAACGAAGCAGTCGACCTCACCGTGGACGGGGAGCGCCTGGAGCGGCCGGTGACCCCCTTCACCGGTACCGTGAAGTGATCGTCCCGTGCGGCCACCGCCTTACCTGCGCGAATCACCCCCAAACCGTCCGCGACACGTGACCTGACTCTCATGGCCACCGGCGGTCTTTGCCGAGAACATGGGTGCGTCACCGGCAGGCCGAAGGGAACGGGAATGCTCCGCAAGGTACTGGTCGCCAACCGTGGTGAGATCGCGATCCGCGCGTTTCGCGCGGGATTCGAGGTGGGCGCGAGGACGGTCGCCGTCTTCCCCCACGAGGACCGCAACTCACTGCACCGACTCAAAGCCGACGAGGCCTACGAGATCGGCGAACCGGGCCATCCCGTGCGGGCCTACCTCTCCGTCGACGAGATCATCCGCGCCGCCCGCCAGGCCGGCGCCGACGCCGTCTACCCCGGCTACGGCTTCCTCTCCGAGAACCCCGAGCTCGCGCGGGCCTGCGAGGAAGCGGGCATCACCTTCGTCGGCCCCAGCGCCGACATCCTGGAACTGACCGGCAACAAGGCCCGCGCGGTCGCCGCCGCCCGCGCCGCCGGCGTACCGGTGCTCGGCTCCTCGGCGCCCTCCACCGACGTGGACGAGCTGGTCAGGGCGGCCGAGGACGTCGGCTTCCCGGTGTTCGTGAAGGCCGTCGCCGGTGGTGGCGGGCGCGGTATGCGCCGGGTCGAGGACCGCGCCCAGCTGCGCGAGTCCATCGAGGCGGCCGCGCGCGAGGCGGCCTCGGCCTTCGGTGACTCGACCGTCTTCCTGGAGAAGGCCGTCGTCGAGCCCCGCCACATCGAGGTGCAGATCCTCGCCGACGGGCAGGGCAACGTCATCCATCTGTACGAACGCGACTGCTCGGTTCAGCGCCGCCACCAGAAGGTCATCGAGCTCGCCCCCGCACCCAACCTGGACCCGGACCTGCGCGACCGGATCTGCGCCGACGCCGTCCGCTTCGCCCGCGAGATCGGCTACCGCAACGCGGGCACCGTCGAGTTCCTCCTCGACCGCGAGGGCAACCACGTCTTCATCGAGATGAACCCGCGCATCCAGGTCGAGCACACGGTCACCGAGGAGGTCACCGACGTCGACCTCGTCCAGGCCCAGCTCCGGATCGCGGCGGGCGCGACCCTGGCCGACCTCGGCCTCTCCCAGGAGGCGGTGCAGCTGCACGGCGCGGCCCTCCAGTGCCGTATCACCACCGAGGACCCCGCCAACGGTTTCCGCCCGGACACCGGCCGGATCAGCGCCTACCGCTCGCCCGGCGGCTCCGGCATCCGCCTCGACGGCGGCACCACCCACGCCGGTACGGAGATCAGCGCCCACTTCGACTCGATGCTGGTCAAACTCAGCTGCCGGGGACGGGACTTCACCACCGCGGTCAACCGGGCCCGGCGTGCCGTCGCCGAGTTCCGCATCCGCGGTGTGGCCACCAACATCCCGTTCCTGCAAGCGGTGTTGGACGACCCGGACTTCCAGTCGGGCAACGTCACCACGTCGTTCATCGAGCAGCGCCCGCACCTGCTGACGGCCCGTCACTCCGCCGACCGCGGCACGAAGTTGCTGACCTACCTGGCCGACGTGACGGTCAACAAGCCGCACGGCGAGCGGCCCGACCTGATCGACCCGGTCAGCAAGCTGCCCAGGGTGGACACCGCGGTGGAGCCGCCCGCGGGCTCCAAGCAGAAGCTCACCGAGCTCGGCCCCGAGGGCTTCGCCCGCTGGCTGCGCGAGTCGCCGACCATCGGTGTCACCGACACCACCTTCCGCGACGCCCACCAGTCGCTGCTGGCCACACGCGTGCGGACCAAGGACATGCTCGCGGTCGCCCCGACGGTCGCCCGCACCCTGCCCGAGCTGCTCTCCCTGGAGTGCTGGGGCGGCGCCACCTACGACGTCGCCCTGCGCTTCCTCGCCGAGGACCCCTGGGAGCGGCTCGCCGCCCTGCGCGAGGCCGTGCCGAACATCTGCCTCCAGATGCTGCTGCGCGGCCGCAACACGGTCGGCTACACCCCGTACCCGACCGAGGTGACCGACGCCTTCATGCAGGAGGCCGCCGAGACCGGCATCGACATCTTCCGCATCTTCGACGCCCTCAACGACGTCAGCCAGATGCGCCCCGCCATCGAGGCCGTACGCGCCACCGGCACCTCGATCGCCGAGGTCGCCCTGTGCTACACCTCGGACCTGTCCGACCCGAACGAGCGCCTCTATACCCTCGACTACTACCTGCGCCTCGCCGAGCAGATCGTCGACGCGGGCGCCCACGTCCTGGCCGTCAAGGACATGGCGGGCCTGCTGCGCGCCCCCGCCGCGGCCAAACTCGTCTCGGCGCTGCGCCGCGAGTTCGAGCTGCCGGTGCACATCCACACCCACGACACCTCCGGCGGCCAGCTCGCCACCTACCTGGCCGCGATCCAGGCGGGCGCCGACGCCGTGGACGGCGCCGTGGCCTCCATGGCGGGCACGACCTCGCAGCCCTCCCTCTCCGCGATCGTCGCCGCGACCGACCACTCCGACCGGCCGACGGGGCTGGATCTGCGGGCCGTCGGCGACCTGGAGCCGTACTGGGAGAGCGTCCGCAAGATCTACGCCCCCTTCGAGGCGGGCCTCGCCTCCCCGACCGGGCGCGTCTACGACCACGAGATCCCCGGCGGCCAGCTCTCCAACCTGCGCACCCAGGCCGTCGCCCTCGGGCTCGGCGACCGCTTCGAGGACATCGAGGCGATGTACGCCGCCGCCGACAGGATCCTCGGCCACCTGGTCAAGGTCACCCCGTCCTCCAAGGTGGTCGGCGACCTCGCCCTGCACCTGGTCGGCGCCGGGGTCACCCCCAAGGAGTTCGAGGAGACCCCGGACCGCTTCGACATCCCCGACTCGGTCATCGGCTTCCTGCGCGGCGAACTGGGTACCCCGCCCGGCGGCTGGCCCGAGCCCTTCCGCACCAAGGCGTTGCAGGGCCGCGCCGATGCCAAGCCCGTCAAGGAACTGAACGCCGAGGACCGCAGCGGCCTGGAGAAGGACCGCCGCTCGACCCTCAACCGGCTCCTGTTCCCCGCCCCGACCCGCGAGTACGAGACACACCGTCAGTCCTACGGCGACACCAGCCTCCTGGACAGCAAGGACTTCTTCTACGGCCTGCGTCCGGGCAAGGAGTACGCCGTCGACCTGGAGCCCGGCGTGCGGCTCCTCATCGCGCTGGAGGCGATCGGCGAGGCCGACGAGCGGGGCATGCGCACGGTGATGTCCACGCTCAACGGCCAGCTGCGGCCCATCCAGATCCGCGATGCCGCCGCCTCCTCGGACATCCCGGCCACCGAGAAGGCCGACCGTTCCAACACCGGCCATGTCGCCGCCCCGTTCGCCGGCGTCGTCACGCTTGCCGTGAACGAGGGCGACGAGGTCGCCGCCGGAGCGACCGTGGCCACCATCGAGGCCATGAAGATGGAGGCCTCGATCACCGCCGCTAAGGCCGGGCGGGTCTCCCGCCTCGCCATCAACAAGATCCAGCAGGTGGAGGGCGGTGACCTGCTGGTCGAGATCGCCTGAGCCGGCGCGATCGCCCGCGGGGAGTACCCGCGGGCGGCCGGTGACGGGGAGGAGCCCTCGGCATGACAGTGATCCACGAGATCAACACCCTTGTCTGGCTGGGTGAGTTGAGTCACCGCTACGGCCGCCCCGTCACCCTCGGCGACGTGCCCGGCGAGGTCTGGGACGGTGTCGCCCCGCCCGGCGTCGACACCGTGTGGCTGATGGGCGTGTGGCAACGCAGTCCGGCCGGGCTGGAGATCGCTCTGCGCGACCAGGGACTCATGGCCTCCTTCCGCGAGGCCCTGCCCGACCTCACCGGGGCGGACATCGCAGGATCGCCGTACTGCGTACGCGACTACGTCGTGGACGCCTCACTCGGCGGACCGGAAGGACTGGCCGCCGCCCGCGCCCAACTCGCCGCGCGGGGAGTGCGGTTGATTCTCGACCACGTCCCCAACCACGTGGCGCCCGACCACCCCTGGCTCACCTCGGCCCCCGACCGTCTCGTGCGGGGCACTGCCGACGACCTGGCCCGTGCCCCGGCCGGCTTCATCGAGGCCGGGGCGGGGATCTACGCCCGCGGCCGGGACCCGTACTTCCCGCCCTGGCCCGACGTCGTGCAGGTGAACGCCTTCAGCGAGGCACTCCGGGAGGCGACCGTCGCGACCCTCGTGGCCATCGGCGACCAAGCCGACGGCGTGCGCTGCGACATGGCCATGCTGCTGATGAACGACATCTTCGGCAGGACCTGGGGAGAGCGCGCGGGGACTGCCCCCGCCGAGGACTTCTGGCCCTACGTCATCGCGCGCACAAGGGCCCGCCACCCCGGCCTCCTCTTCGTCGCCGAGGCCTACTGGGACCTCGAACAGCCCCTCCTGCAGCAGGGCTTCGACCACTGCTACGACAAGCGCCTCTACGACCGTCTGCTGCACGAGGACGCCGACCCCGTCCGCGCACACCTCGCCGCCGACCTCACCCACCAGCGCGGTCTCGTCCGCTTCCTGGAGAACCACGACGAGCCGCGGGCCGCCGCCGCCCTGCCCGGCGACCGGGGACGCACGGCGGCCGTCGCCGTCGCGACCCTGCCCGGCGCCACGCTCTGGCACGAGGGCCAGTTCGAGGGCCGCCGGGTGCGGCTCCCCGTGTTCCTGCGCCGCAGACCGCAGGAGCCCGTCGACGAGCCCCTGCGGGACTTCTACGGCCGGCTGCTGCCCGCCGCTGCCGCCGTACGCCGGGGAGACTGGCGGCCGGCGACACCGACGGGCCGGCCGGACGACGACACCCACCGCAACCTGCTGGCCTGGACGTGGACGCACGCCGACGCCCGCCACCTGGTCGTCGTGAACCACTCCGACCGCCCGGCCCAGGCGAGGTTGCCCCTGCCGTGGGACGACCTCAGGGGCCGCGCGTGCCGGGCGACCGACCTGCTCACCGGTGCGGTGTACGACCGTGACGGAGACGAACTGACCGGCTCCGGTCTGTTCGTGTCCCTGGAGGCCTGGGGCCACCACGTCCTCGAGTGGTGACCGCCACGGCGGGGGCGTACCGTCGAACGGAGACCATGAGCAGCGACCCGCAGGCGAGTTCTGCACCACGGACGGCCACACCGGACTCCGGCGGCGGCGGAAACGTCATGGCCCTGCTCGTCATCGCGTCCTGCCAGCTCATGGTGGTGCTCGACATCACCATCGTGAACATCGCGCTCCCGGACATCCAGCGCTCCCTGGACTTCTCCACCACCAGCCTCGCCTGGGTGGTCAATGCCTACACCCTCACCTTCGGCGGGCTGCTGCTGCTCGGCGGCAGAACCGGCGACATCCTCGGCAGACGCCGCATGTTCGTCTTCGGAGTACTGCTGTTCGTGCTGGCGTCGCTGCTCGGCGGGCTCGCCCAGAACGAGGGCCAACTCCTCGCCGCACGCGCCCTCCAGGGCGTCGGCGGGGCCATCGCGTCCCCGACCGCCCTCTCCCTGGTCAGTACCACCTTCCGCGAAGGACCCGAGCGCAACCGGGCCTTCGGCGTCTTCGCCGCGGTCTCCGCGGGCGGCGGCGCGATCGGGCTGCTGGCCGGCGGAATCCTCGTCGAGTATCTCAACTGGCGTTGGGTGCTGTTCGTCAACGTCCCCATCGGACTTCTCATCGCGCTCGCCACGCCCCGCTTCATCCCCGAGTCCGAGCGTCATCCCGGCCACTTCGACATCACCGGAGCGCTGACCGCCACGGCGGGCATGGTGCTGCTCGTGTACGGCTTCATCCGGGCCGCCCAGGAAGGCTGGCGGGACCCGTTCACGCTGGCCTCGTTCGCCGCGGCGGTCGTCCTCCTCGTGGCGTTCGTGCTGGTCGAGAAGCGGTCCCGACAGCCGATCACCCCGCTGCACATGTTCGCCGACCGCAACCGCGCCGGCACCTACGGCATCATGCTGTGCCTCGCCGCCGCGATCTTCGGCATGTTCTTCTTCCTGACGCTCTTCGTGCAGAACGTCCTGAACTTCAGCCCGCTGGCGACCGGGTTCGCGTTCCTGCCGGTCAGCGCGGTCATCGCCCTCGGTGCCGGTCTCGCCTCGCGGTTCCTGCCCGTGTACGGGCCCAAGCCCTTCATGGTGGGCGGCGCGATCCTCGCGGCGGCCGGGCTGGCCTGGCTGACCCTGACCGACGTCCACTCCACCTACGCGGGCAGTGTCCTCGGCCCGATGCTCGTCTTCAGCCTCGGCATGGGCATGGAGTTCGTCTCGCTGACCCTGATGGCGCTCTCCAACGTGCCCAACGAGGAGACCGGCGCGGCCTCCGGACTCCTCAACGCCACGCAGCAGGTCGGCGGTTCGCTCGGGTTGTCCATCCTGGTCACCATGTTCGGCACCGCCAGCACCAACGAGGCGGAGAAGCAGGTCCCCCGCTTCCTCGCCCAGGCCACCCCGGCGGAGCGCCGGCTCTTCGCCCGCACCGGTGAACTCCCGGGTTCCTGGGGCGACGAGGTCCTGACCGCCGGTGTCTCGGCCGCCTTCGTCGTGGCCGCGATCTTCACGGTGCTCGCCGCGCTCATCGCCGTCGTGGCCATCCAGGTCCGCCCCGCCGACCTGGAACGCCTCAAGGGCGGCCCGCCGCTGCCGTAGGGACAAGGCCGAGCCGCTGGGCGTGCAGCACCGTGCTGACACGGTCGTGGGTGCCGAGCTTGCGGTAGATGTTCGCGATGTGCTTGTGGACCGTACGCTCGGATATCCCGAGTCTGCGGCCTATCGACACGGCCGTCAGGGCGTCCCCGAGCAGCAGCAGTACGGTCGTCTCCCGGGGGGTGAGCGCCAGGTCCGCGGCCTCCTCGGACGGGGTGTTGAGCCGCCGCAGGAGCTGCCGCTGCTGTTCGACGGCGGCCAGCAGCGGCTGCAACCGCTCGGCCAGACGCAGTTCGTCGTCGGTGAAGTCCCGCCCGGAGCGGTACACCATGCATCCGGTGACCGGAGTGGTCGACTGCGGCAGCGGAATCCCCAGCACGTGGTCGACGTCCAGGAGACCGTCGAGCAGCCGCGCGGTGGGGCTCCCCGACCAGGAACGGCCGGCCACCCGACGGGCCGTGACGGGCGTCCGGTCCGCCCGGCCCGCGTAGTGCCCGGCCAACGGGTAGCCCGAGCGCAGCAGTCCCGTCTCCTCGTCGCCGAGCGAGGTGAACTCCGTGTCGGCGCCGGGGGAAAGCCCGAGGGTGCCCTCGTTCTCGTTCCAGTTGTCCAGCTTGTAGATCAGGGCGTCGCCACCGCACACGTCCGGCAGCTCGGCCGCCAGCAGGGGCCACAGCCGATCGGGGTCGCGTTCGTGGAGCGCGGCCACGGCGACCGACAGCATCCGCTCATACGCAGTTGTACCCATACCGGCCCAGTACCTCGCTGACCCACACTTCATCCGAGCAACATCGACGTTCTCGGATGTACTCCAGCACATTGAAGCTCCGGCGGGCCGCAGTGGGGGAGGGCGGCCCGTCGGATACGCCTGTTCCCCCTGGGGACGGCAGCGCCGGCCGCGACGCGTGCGGGCCGCCGGCACGGGGGACCGGCGGCCCGCACGAAGCCGTGAAACCCTACTGGTCCGGCGCCTCCAGACCGGGGCCCGGCGCGGGCTCCGGGTTGAACACCGGGTGGTAGCTCTCCGGCGGCGCGAGATACGTGGCCGGCAGGCCGCCGGTGTCGATCACGATCTGGTCCACGGCGATCGCCGGATCGACCATGAAGATCCTCAGCACATGTTCCCCGGCCTCGGCGACCGTCACGGTGGCGGTCAGTCTCTCGACGCCGTCCTCCACCTGGCGGGCCCAGGCGTCACCCCGGTTGCCGGTCGCGACGGCCTGCCCCGACAGGACGGTCACCGGCCGGTCGTCGAGCCCGACGGCCAGTCGCCGCTGCCCGCGCTCGTCCAGCGAGGGCAGCCGGAAGACGGTGACGGGGAAGGTGCCGGTGCCGCTGAACCGCACCCGGTACCGCAACTCCGGTGCCCGGGAGGCGAAGTCACCGGTGATCGGCGCCGCCGTGGACGGAACGGCCTCGACGGCTCCCGTACGACGTCCGAGCCCGCGCACGGTCCGCCAGCGGCAGCCACCGCGCGACACCCGATGGTCGGCGTGCGCGGCGTCGATCGACACGTAACCGTGGGCCTCGACGAAACCACGAGCCCTTCTGCGGCCGTTGACCACCCGCAGGGGCACCTCGAACCGCTGCCCGGCGCCCGTGAGAACCACCGTGGCCTCCTGCGCCCCCTCGGGAACACGCTCCCAGTCGATCTCGACCCACACCCGCCGCTGCTCGGTCAGCGAGCCTCCGGTGGCACTGAGCACCACCCAGGGGTGACTGGCCTCGGCCGCCCACTCCAGGGGCAGGAACCCGGTGTTGAAGACATCGACGAAGCGCCGGTCGCGGGTGTACGAGGAGAACGACAGCGGCCGGGCCGCCCCGGTCTCGTTCCTCTCGGCCGCCACCCCGAGCCCCGAGGTCTCCTGCCGGGTGACCCGGGTGACGGCCGGGCGCCCCGGCGCCTTCGGGATCTGCGACGGATACGGATTGATGAACCCGTCCCATTTCCCACCCGCCACCTCAGTGTTGTACCGGCTGGTGAGCGCGGCCTCCGTTGTGTGCGCGGCGAGCGCGAGGTCCGCGAAACGGTTCGTACCGGCACCCCGGCCCTGCCGGACCGCGAGGGCGTTGCGGTCCGCCCAGTAGTACTTCAGGTTCATCAAGTAGGCGCCGTGCACCGGGTATTCGACCAGCTCGTAGAACGCGTCCCGGTACGCCTCGGGGAGTTCGGCGCCCACCGCCCGGACCCGCGCGAGGAGGTGGTCGTAGGCCGCCATCCGGCGCCCCGCCTCGTCACCGTGGTGGACGACGGAGACGAGGCCCGCGCCGATGAACTCCGGCCGCAGCTCCCCGGCGAGCCGGTAGTACTCCGTACGGATCGCGGCGATCTCGTGGGCATGGCGCCGCCCGAACTGTCTCCCGGCCCACTCGGCGAGGAAGCCCTCGACCTCGTCGGCCTCCCAGCGGTCCACGTCCCAGGCCATGTCCATCGCGAAGGACAGGCCGGTCTCGATCGACTTGACGTCACCCACGTTGAAGATCCACATGCGGTCGGTGCCGTGCTCGTAGACCCGACGCAACTCCTGCCACACCTTGGCCACTTGGGTCGTGTCCAGCCACAGGTAGCTCTTCGGGCGGCCCCAGTAGGAGAGGTGGTAGTAGATCCCGTTGCCGCCCGGCCGCGCCCGCTCCGTCTCGTTCGGCAGCTGGCGCATGTTGCCGTGGTTGTCGTCCGGCCAGATCAGCGTGACGTCGTCGGGGACCCGGACGCCCGCGTTGTACAGGTCCAGGACCTCCTTGTACGGGATGAAGATCTGCGGCTCGGCCGCGGCGCCGACCTCTTCGGCGAGGATCCGGCGCTGGTCGGCGATGATGTCGTTCATCACCACGACCTTCTCCGGGATCGTGGTGGCGTACTTCGTCTCCAGCGCGGAGTCGTGCAGACCCCGCATGCCGAGCGTCCAGCTGCTCTCGTACGCGGCGTTCTGTCTCGCCCGGGCTCTCCAGTAGTCGGAGATGACAGCGGGATTGACCGTGTAGTCGTACACCGGGGCGCTGCCGTCGGCGTTCGGGTGCTCCGCGATCCACGGCTCCCACTCGTGGACGCCGTTGCGCAGCAGGGCCTCGGGGTGGCTGGAGCCGACGACGATGCCGTAGCGGTCGGCGAGTTCGGGGTTCTCCCGGTACTTGTTGAAGAAGTCGGAGTACGGATGCATCGCCGGCCACAGATAGTTGGCCTTGAGGCGCAGCAGCAGCTCGAAGACGCGCTTGTACGTCTCGGGGCCGATGCTCTTGTCGGTCTCCTGGGTGCGGTGGGACCAAGTGGTCAGGTTCTGCTCGTCGTTGATGAAGATGCCGCGGTAACGGACCGAGGGTTCGCGGCGGGTGAAGGGTCCCGCGGGGACGGTCACCGTGTCACGGCGCTCGACGGGGACGTCGGCCCACCAGTACCAGGGCGAGACGCCGATGCGCTCCGAGGTGTCGTAGATCCCGTAGACGGTTCCGCGCCGGTCGCTGCCCGCGATCACCAGGGCACGGTCGACGCCGGGCAGGGGACGCTCGATCACCTGGGTCACGGACGCCTCCCAGCGGCCCCTGACCCGGGAGACGTCCAGGCGGCCCTGTGCGGCGAGCCGGTCGATGGCGGGGCTCGCACCGAGGGTACCCACCAGGACGAGCAGGGGGGTGCTTCGTGGGAGCGTGCGCAGCAGGTCGGGTCTTGTTCCCGAGACCCTTTCGACGTCCGACTGGAGGTCGCCCGCGGCGCGGACGACGGCGGGGTCGTCCGCCGCGTCCACGAAGATGCCGACGGCCGTGCCTCCCGCCGCCAGCGGGAAGTCGGGGCGGCCCGACGGGGCCGCGTCGGCACTCGCCGGGATCAGGGCGGGGAGGAAGGGGGCCGCGCCGACGGCGGCCATTCCCCGGAGGAAGGACTTGCGGGTCCACTGGTGGTGCGGCACGAGACGCTCCCCCTGGTTGGCATGGGCAGGCCAGAAAGCGCTTTCTCCGGCACCCTAGGGGAGGGGCTCGGGGGGCGTCCAGGGGTATGCGTGATGGGAGTGCGGGAGGGGATGCGTGAGGGGGAGTGCCGTGTCGCGTTCTGTGGCTCGCGGGGTGTCAGACGGGCCGTATCGCGCCGCGGATGATCGACTCGCCGGTCGGGTAGATCGACTCCTCGCGGATGGACGCCCCAGGGCCCGGTGCGTGGATCATCATGCCATTGCCGGTGCACAGGCCCACATGGCTGAAGTCGTCGTGGAAGAAGACGAGGTCGCCGGGTTGCAAGGCGTACAGCGGCACCGCCGTGCCGGTGCTCGCCTGCCCGACGCAGGTGCGGGGGAGGGAGACGCCGGCGACCTTCCAGGCCGCCTGGGTGAGACCGGAGTTGTCGTACGACCCCGGGCCGGCCGCACCCCAGACACACGGCTTGCCGATCTGGGAACGGGCGAAGGCGAGCACCTGGATGACCTTCGAGTCGTAACCGGGGTCCGCGGTGGGGAGGTCCGCGGCGTTCGGTTCCGGGGCCAGGGTCAGGGGGGTGGCGGCCGGGGTGGGCTGGGCTGTCTGCCGGTCCGGCTCGGAGGTGCGGGGAGCCGGGATGGCCGGGATGCTCTGGGCCACGGCGGGGGCGGTCGGGACGGGCGGGACCGTCCGGGTGGTGTCGACCGGCGGGGGTGCGATCGTCGCGAGGGGAGCGGTGAGGGCGGAGTACCCGAGGTATCCCGTGGTGGTCTGCGCCGCGTACTCGGGATGTCCGGTGGTCGTCTGTGCCGCCGCGTACTCGGGGAACCCGGCGGTTGTCTGTGGGGAGTACTCGGGGAAACCGGTGGCGGCTGAGGGGGCGTACTCCGGCAGCCCGGTGCCGAGTTGAGCGCTGTGGTCCGAGTAACCGGTGGTGGTGGGTGCGGTGTACTCGGGGAGGGCGGTGCCCGGCTGCCCGGTGTAGTCGGGGAGGGCGGTGCGGAACTGCCCGGTGTGGTCGGGGTATCCGGTGCCTGCCTGCGCGGTGTACTCCGGGAAACCGGTCTCGGGTTGTGCGGTGTACGCCGGGAACGCGGTGTCGGTCTGCGGGGTGTACTCCGGGACTCCGGTGACGAGTTGCGGTGGGTACTCGGGAACGCCGGCGACCGGTCGCGGGGTGTACTCCGGGACCCCGGTGACAAGGTGCGGGCTGTACTCCGGCACGCCGGTGACGGATTGCGCAGTACCGCCCATGGTGGGGAATTCGCCGGTGACGGATTGCGCAGTACCGCCCACGGTGGGGAATTCGCCGGTGCCGGTGACGTTCTGCGGGGTCGGTTCCGGTGCCCACGCGGGCGACTGGACCGGGGCGGCGGTGAGGGCGGCCGGTGCGGGCTCGGGTGCGCTCGGCAGGGCACGCACGGGGCTGGCGGTCAGTTCCGGCAGGGACCGTTCGGCCGGCTTCGGTTCGCGTGCCGCGGGCGCGTCCGACGGGCGCTGGCGCCGCGGCTCGGCACGGCGGGCGGCGACCCGGTCGGAGGGCAGGGTCGCCGCGATGATCGGACCCGTCTTCGCGCGGGCCATGCCGTACCACTGCTTGGCGATGTCGTCGAGGGCGGGATCACGCTCGGCGTTGCGCCCGCCGCCGGTCGTCGAAGCGGTACGTCCACGGGTGCTGGACGCCGTTCCGGCCGCGCGTGTGGCGTTGTAGGTGCCGGAGTCGTCCTCGGCGCGGTCGTAGAGGTTGGTGACCCGCCGGCTCACCTCGTCACGGCTCGGTCCCTCGTCGGCGGCGGCGTTCGCGGTCTGCGAGAGAAGAGCCGCGGAGGCCATCGCCGCCGTGGCGAGGGCGGAGTTGCGCTTGGCCGGGAGGCTGGACCCTCCATTGCGCGAAGTTCGATCCGGCGCCATGAAAGTCATGCCCCTTCCGTCGTGCTGGTCGCCGTCAACTTAGCCAACTTGTGAGGCTCACGTGAAGATTGAAGTGTGAAAAGTGTGAGATGTAACTGTGACCTTCGTCGCGTGGGAGCCGCTGCTCCCGGTGGCGATCAGCGCCTGCCGCGTTGTGCGCGCCATGCTTCGTAGTGGTCGAGGACCGTCTCCTCGACCGGACGGTAGACGATGCCCAGTTCGTGCACGCTGCGGCTGTTGTCCACGCGGAAGCGGATGCCGAGGTGCTTCCGGATGTAGTCCTGGGTGAGCCCGAACGCGGGGCCGAGGACGCGCACTGGCCAGTGGGGGAGCGCGGTGCGTGGGATGCGCAGGTCGCGGGGGTACCGGGTGCGGATAATGCGGGACATCTCGTGGAAGGACGTCATCGTCTCCGCGGCCAGGATGTAACGGCCCTTCGCGTCGGGCTTCTCCGCCGCCGCGATGTGCGCGTCGGCCACGTCACGGACGTCGACCGTGGTGAAGCTGAAGTCCGGGGCGCCGTAGAAGAAGTAGCCCTTGAAGAGCTCCTCCAGGAGGAAGAGGCTGCCGGACTCGGAGGCGGGCGTGAGGGAAGGGCCCAGGATCAGACCGGGGTTGACGGACACCATGCGCCAGCGGTCCTGCGCGGCCTCCGCGTCCCAGGCCGCGCGCTCGGCGACCGTCTTGGCGTAGTGGTACGGGTTGTTCTGCACCGTGCTGCTGGTGTTGAAGTACTTCTCGGACAGGATCTGCCCGTCCATGTCCCGTACGTCGGAGTAGTCGCCGAAGATCGCACCGACCGTGGAGGTGAGGACCAGCCGCTCGACCGTCGGCGTCCGTTCGATGCCGGCCAGGACGTTGCGGGTGCCTGTCAGGGCCGGGTCGACCATGTCCTTCTGGCCGTCCTTGATCTTCTCCGGCATGAAGAACGGCGAGGCCACATGGAAGACCACGCGGCAGCCCGCCATGGCCTCGTCGAAAGAGCCCTCCTTGAGGAGGTCGGCCTCGAACAGGCTCAGCCGGCCGGGGAATTCACCCTGCAGGTCCCGCAGCGGGCGCACCTTCGCCGAGTCGGCGAGACTGCGCACGGTGGCGTGCACCTCGTAATTCCGCTCCAGCAGCCGCCGTACCAGCTGGCTGCCGACGAAACCGCTGCCACCGGTCACCAGGACTCCGCCCATGCCCTCGCTCCTCCACCCAGGGGGTGACATTGAAGCACCGGCATACCCCGCTGCGAAGTTCGCGCTTCGTCGAGAGGGACGACGTAGCCGGGGTGGGTCACTGACGGCTGATTGCCCGCGAGATGCCGGCGGTGACGGTCGTGGCGAGGATCCAGCCGGCAGCGGTCAGCCCGTGAGCGAACCATTGTCCGATGCCGCGGGGTGCGAAAGCCGCCTCCTGCCCGAAGGTGATGATGGGGACCAGCAGGTCGAGCGTGTAGAAGACCGCGTTGAACGGCGGTGCCTTTCCCGCGTCGAGCGGTGCGGGCGGATGTACGCCGAAGAAGATCGCACCGCAGGCGAGCAGAGCCACGAGCCAGAGGCCGGCGCGCAGCGGCCGGTAGCCGTAGCCGACGGTCGCGCCCTGGACGTGCCCCCAGGCGCGGCCGAGCGGGGGCAGCGTGTCGCGCCGGTGGCGCTGTTTGGCCAGCAGCACGGTGCGTGCTTCGTCCTCGTGTCCGAGCCGTCGGTATGTGGCGGCGAGCTGTTCGTACGGTTGAGGGAGGTAGCCGTCGGCACCGCGCCGGAGCCAGTCGACCCGTTCAACGGCCGGGAGGGAGTGTGCGAGGGCGTCGTAGGTGGCCTCGGCAAGCCGGAGGTGGGCAGGCCAGGTGTCCGGGGTGTCGTACAGGGTGCCCAACTGGGCATTGCGTGCGTCGACGGTGCCGTCGATCGGCCCCTTGGTTCGCAGGTCCGTCTCTCTGGCCTGGACGAGCCGCAGGGACAAAGCCGTGCCGTCAGGATGGGTGAACGTGGCGTCGCGGAAGCTGAGCCGCGTACCGACGTGGGTGCCGTCGAGTTCGACGCCACCCACGACGGAGAGGCCCTCGCCGAGGTCGAAATTGCGGGCGACGCTGACATCGACCGCCTCCAGCGCGATGTCGTCGGCGTTGTTCAGCCGAGCACCGCAGAAGCCGATCGCTGCCGAGACCGTGGCACCGGACAGGATGATCCGCCCCTCAGCCCTGAAGTTCGGGTGGAAGGTGAAGTCCTCGGTGATCTGGACGTGGTAGGCGTCCAGTGCGTGGCCGCCGGGGTTGCTCAGGGAGGCACCCTCAAGGTCGAACTCCCCGTCGATGGAGCCACCGGAGATGCGGAAACCTCCCTGGACAGCCAGGTTGGCGCACAGCACGTCACCGCTGACGGTTACATGGACCGCGGATATCGACTCGGGCCCGGGTGCCGTGATCACGGCGTCGCGGAGGTCCAGGTCGCCGTTGATCTGGGCGCGGTTCAGGACGAGGGGGCCCGTCAGGTGGCAGCGGGACAGGACCAGCCGGCCGTCGATCTGGGCCGTGTCGGCGGCGAGACCTGGCAGGGAGCTTCCCGGGAGGGCCAGTTCACGGATCCTGGCGCCCTGAAGCAGAGGCACCTCGTCGAAGCGGCAGTCTGCCAGGACGACCGGCACGGCTACCTCGGCGAAGCTCAGATCCAGGCCGCCCGTGATGCGGGCACCGGTGAGGCGCAGTGCTGGGCGGTCGCCCGGGGTGGGATCGGCACCGGCACCCAGCAGCAGCGCCGCGATGACGTCGGCCCGTACCGCGGATTCCGCCGATGACGTGCCGTCACCGGCATCGACGGCAGCGCCCCGCGCGTAGGAGTCCCACAACCGGCTTTCCACAGGGTTGAGTTCACCGAGAGGCATGATCGGTGATCATTCCGGTGCGGGCCCTTCCGGGACAAGACCCGGCGCTGATTCTGTGGACGGGACGACCACTTCAAGGGTGACGGCATACGTCATGCCATGCCCGGCCATTGCCCGACCGCACAACTGAACATTGCGGGCCACGACTCGGCCCGTGCGACAGCGGATCACACCATCCACCGGCGATACACCGCGGCATACGCCTGGTCCATCGCATGGTTGTAGGAGACCCTCTCGCCGAGGAGCGCCTGGGTGCCGAAGCGAAGTCCGAGCATGAGGTCCACGCGGCTGAGATCCAGGCAGGGCATTGTCCCGAAGGTCGGGAAGAACCCACAGGCGAGCGTCGCCCTTCGCTGCCGGTCCTTGGCGCCGGACAGGGAGAAGGCGTCTCCGTAGGCCGCTCTGATGTCCGCCTTGCGGACGAAGGGAAGGCGTCGCTCGCTGACCATGTCGGCGTCGGCGAAGAATCCGGTCGCGGGTACGGGGAAGTCATGGATGGTCCGGTGGTACGCGTCGACCCGGAACCTCGATGCCCGCATCCGGCTTCTGCAGAGCTTGTGCAGTTCGGTGATGTCGACGGCATTGGTGAAAACCCGCCTGGGGTGCTGGTCGGGCTCCAGGACCGTAAACAGGGCGTAGTTGTGGCGCTTCTCGGTCTCCGTGAGCTGTTCGCAGATGACCCGGGCATCGCACAGGGCGTCGATCTCGCCCTCCGTGAGTCCGACTACTTCGTCGAGGGCGGCGGCCGACGGCTCAGGTCGGTACAGGCACCGCATCAGTACGGCGGAGACCCGTTGCAGATCCTCCCCGAAGGAATCCCGGGTGCGGATGAAACGGCTGATGACTTTGGTGTACTTGGCGGGCAGGGAACTGCGCAGAAACAGCCAGTGGTCGTATGCGCCCTCGGTGAAGGACTCGTGGAGGAAGGACAGTTCGGTGACCAGCGCATTCGCCTCCAGCAGATCGACCAAGGTGATCGCGGGACCGATTCCGGAAACCGATGTGGGCTCGTATGCGACGGTGTTGCGGCGCGCCGAGCGCGCGGCGTTCACGCGGTGTCTTTCGATGAGTTCCGTATGTTCCTCACCGAGGACCTTTCCCGGGTCCCGCTCGCCGTTTTCCGACAGGGCCGCGATGAGGGTGAGGGCCACCGCATTGCGTTCGGCCTCGACCATGAATCGGTCATAGAGCGGAGGACAGAGCAACGCGTCGTGGAAGTGGCGTATTTCGTGGAGGATCGTGGCCTCGGCCAGCAGGCGTTCCCTTTCCGGATCCGCCGACGGGCCGTCCTGCGCCTTCCAGATCTCGGGACGGTGCCTGGCGAGCACGTCGGAACGGATGAGGATCACCGGGACACCGATGATGTGGGAACCGATCCTGCCTGTGTGGGTCATGGTTCGAGGAGGCGCCTGATCTGTTCGGGAGTCAATTCCGCGATGTTGTACCGCGCGCCCTCGATGGTGATGTTTATTTCGACGGGCGGGATCGTGTGTACGGGCGGTGCATTTGTGCTCGGTTCGTCAGCGGAGTCGGGTTGCCTCCGGCGTCGCTTGACCAACTCGACGAGCTGGACCAGGGCCAGAGCCGCTTGGCCCGCACTGACCACGAGAGTTCCGATACCTACCAACGTGTCGAACTCGAAGCTCAGATCGCTTTCGGCGGCCGGTGTTTCCGCACTGCGCGCCAGTCCCGAATCGGAGCGGAACAGCACGTCGAAAACAGCTTCGGTGGACAGGGAGGAGGGAACGCGGAAAGAGATGTCGGCCTTGACTGTCACTTTTCCCCCAGTTAGTTAGGTCGGTGGCCGTTGCTCAGTATGGCATGACGTCGATCAGCCCACTCGGAGTTCACGGAAGACGTACTCTGGCATTCGTGCGATCCGAGAAGATCCCAGGTTATGCAGCTGCACGTCTCTACTACCCCGTCTCGCCCGCCCGGGCCGGCGATCCGGAGGCGCTCACGCGGAGCAAGGCCGATGCGCTCCGGGCGCACGTGGGTGCCGACCTCGAACTTCGGGTGGAGACCACGCCGTTCAGTCCCGGACTCTTCGGTGTCTCCTCAAGGGGTCCCTACGCCGAGGCAGTGCTGCGGCTCGTGGAGGCCGGGTGGTCCGACGACGTCCTTCCGCAAGTGCGCGGCATGGACGGATCCCTGTTCCTCCGATTCCGCCTGGAGGACAGCGAGTTCCTCCAGCAGTTGATCGACCACCGCGATCCCGACTGGGAGCCCGAACTCGCCTTCCGGCGCCGGCTCCTGCACTGGGGCACGGAGAACTGGGGTGGCCTCACCTGGACCCTGTCCGCGGGCGGCACACACCTGTACTGCTGCGACGTCGACGTGTTCCTCCCGGAGGAACCGCAAGAGGTCACCGAGGACCTGTACCTGTACGTCCTCTCCTTCGACCCGGTGGCGTACGCGCGCGCCTGGTCGGACGAGGCGGGGGAAGTCCGGCGGGGCCGCGGTGGCCTCGACGGACCCAAGGTGCCCGACCGTGCGGACCGGGCTGCGGACCCATCGAGCGATCCCGGCACCGCCGCTCCGGCCGAGGACCCGCGTATCGGCCGATGCGTCGACTGCGGAACGTGGCTGACGCTGCCGTCAAGCATGTTGGCGGTCCTCGACGAGTCGGGTGGAAGGGCCGTCGTGCCCTGCACAGGGTGCGGGAAGGGCCGCCTGGTCCGTATCAGCAGCGCGTCAGAACGCCGCCTGGGCGGTGTCCGCTACGAGATGCTGCCCCCGCCGGACCCCTCGCTCATCCCCGAGGAACTGCTACGCGCCATCAAGCAGGTGGACGACTAGCGGGCACGCACAGAGCAGGGCGCCGGGGTTCGCCGGGCGCCCTGTCTCAAGAGGGCCCTGTCACCAACGGGGGAGCCGGAGTTCGTAGTCGGGCTGGAAGCGCCGCATGTATCCGGTGTCGTCGCGGCTGCGTACGCCCGAGTCGATGTAGAGGCGGTGCAGCCGGTCCAGGGCGGCGTGGTCGAGTTCCACACCGAGGCCGGGGCCCGTCGGTACCTTGACCTCGCCGTCACGGAACTCCAGGACACCGGGGAGGACGACGTCGTCCGCCGAGTTCCATGGGTAGTGCGTGTCGCAGGAGTGGTCGAGGTTCGGGATCGCCGCCGCCACATGGGTCATGGCGGCCAGGCTGATGCCCAGGTGAGAGTTGGAGTGCATGGAGAGGGCGAGGCCGAACGCCTCGCACACCGCGGCCAGTTCACGGGTTCGGCGCAGGCCGCCCCAGTAGTGGTGGTCGGTGAGGAGGACCTGGATGGCGTTCTGCTCGATCGCCGGCTTCAGGTGCTCCCAGGCGATCACGCACATGTTGGTGCCCAGCGGCATCGGCGCGTCCTTCGCCACCGCGGCCATGCCCTCGATGCCCTTGGTCGGGTCCTCCAAGTACTCCAGGACACCGTCGAGTTCACGGGCGACGTACTGCGACGTCTCCACCGTCCAGGCCGTGTTGGGGTCCAGGCGCAGCGGCTGACCGGGGAAGGCCTCGGCGAGCGCCCTGATCGCGGCGATCTCCTCGTCGGGCGGGAAGACACCGCCCTTCAGCTTGAACGACCTGAATCCGTACCGCTGTTGCATCAGCCGGGCCTGCTCCACGATTCCGGCCGGGTCCAGGGCGGCGCCCCAGTCGTCGCCGACGGCGGCGCGGCCGTCGAGGGCCGGGTGCTCTGCCCACTTGTAGAAGAGGTACGCGGCGAACGGCACCGAGTCCCGGACCGTCCCGCCGAGCAGGTCGCTGACCGGGCGGTCGAGCAGCTTGCCCTGCGCGTCGAGGCAGGCCACCTCCACGGCGGAGGTGGTCCAGCCGCGTTCGTGACTCGAAGGCACCGTCGGCAGCAGGGCGGCGTCGATCGCGGCGCCGACGGCGGTCGTGTCGAAGACGTCCATGCCGACGACGACCTTCGCGGCAGCCTCGAGTCGCTCCAGGCGCGCGATGCCGCCCGGGGACTCGCCGAGGCCCACCGTGCCGTCCTCCAGCACCAGTTGGAGGATGATCCGCAGGGCGAGTGGCTCGTGCACGCCGTTGGAGTTGAGCAGCGGCGGGTCGCGGAAGGCGATCGGGGTGACGATCAGCTCCCTGATCCGAGTCGGGTCGCTCATGCGCCGACCACCTCCAGGCCGTGGTCGATGAGTTTGGACAGCCGTGTGACGTGCTCCGGGGTCGGGTCGACCAGGGGCGCCCGTACGCCACCCACGTCCAGGCCACGCAGGGCCACTCCTGCCTTGACCAACGCCACGGCGTACCCCGGTACCTCGTCGCGGAGCTGGACGAGGGGGCCGTAGAACTCGTCGAGGAGCGTGTCGACCAGAGCCGCGTCGTCGGAGGCGAGCGCCCGGTGGAAGGCCAGCGCGATCTCGGGTGCGAAGGCGAACACGGCGGAGGAGTACAGCGAGACGCCGATGCCCCGATACGCGGGCGCGGTCATCTCCGCCGTGGGGAGGCCGTTGAAGAACTGGAAGTCCTCCGTGCCCGGTACGGCCCGTACCGCGCGCACGATGCGGTGCATCCGCTCGATGTCGCCGAGGCCGTCCTTGAGGCCGACGACGCCGGGCAGTGCGGCGATCCGGGCGGCCGTCTCCGCGGTGAGGCGGGCGGTGCCGCGCTGGTAGAAGACGACGGGCAGGTCGCTCGCTGCGGTGACCTCCTCCACGTAACGGACCAGGCCCTGCTGCGGGGCCGTCACCAGATAGGGCGGGAGCAGCAGAATGCCGTCGGCGCCCGCGCGGGCGACACGGGCCGCGTGGTCGCGGGCGACCGGGGTGGGGCCGCCCGCCGCGGCCAGGACCGGCACCCGGCCCGCGGTCGTCTCTACCGCGACCCGGGTGGCCCGCTCGATCTCGTCGGGGGTCAGTGCGTGGAACTCACCGGTTCCGCAGGCGACGAACACACCGCCCGCACCGGCCGCGACGCCGCCGGCGATGTGCTGGGCGAGCCGTTCCTCGTCCAGCGAGCCGTCCGCGGTGAACGGCGTCACCGGGAAGAACAGCACTCCTTGGAACTTCATGTCTCCCTCAAACGTGGGGGGTCGGGTCAGCCCTTCGTGGCACCGGCGGCGATGCCGGTGACCAGGGAGCGCTGGAGGAGCAGATAGACGATCAGGCTGGGGATCAGGGCGATGACCGCACCGGCCAGCACCACCCCCGAGCCGACCTCGGGATCGGTGCGCAGGATGGACAGGGCGACGGTGACCGTGTAGTCGGTGGGGTCCTTGGAGGCGATCAGCGGGAGGAGGTACTGGTCCCAGATCATGATGAAGCCGAGGACGCCCGCCACGCCGAGCGCGGGCTTGCACAACGGCAGGACGATCTGCCACAGCATCCGCAGTTCGCCGACGCCGTCGAGGCGTGCCGCCTCCTCTATCTCCGCGGGGATGTCCCGCATGAACTCGGTCAGCATCATCACCGAGAAACCCCAGGCGCCCAGCGGCAGGATGACGCCCCAGACCGTGCCCTTGAGGTCCACGTGGACCACGGGAACGTCACCGAGGACCAGGGACAGCGGGATCGCGATGACCTCCTCGGGCAGCATCAGCGTCATCATGAACAGCATCATGATCAGCGCCTGGCCGCGGAACCGGTGCCGGGCCAGCGCGTACGCGGCCAGCGTGCACACCACGAGCTGGAGCAGCAGCCCGCCGCCCGCTATGACGAGCGAGTTGCCGAGGTAGTCCCAGATGCCGCGCTCGCCCGCCACCCTGAAGTTGAACAGTGTGCTGTCGTGCGGCAGGAACGACAGCGAGGAGCCGCTGGGGTTGGTGGTGAAGGCGCCCGAGAAGATGGTGAGGAACGGCGCCGCGAAGATCGCGAGGGCGATCGCGCAAAGCAGGATCCTGAGACCCCACGCGAGACCGGGCCTGTCGTTCCAGCCGAGAGCGGTGTCGAAGCGGGCCGGGGTGGTCCGCTGCGTCCTGGTGGCCCGTCCGGCCGGGGTGTCAGGGGCCGCCGGCCGGACGGAGTCGATGACGGGGGCGCTCATCGCGCTTCTCCCCTCGTGCGGAGGTGGTTGACCATGACGGTGAGCAGGAGGGTCACGCAGAGCAGCACGACCGAGGCCGCGGACGCGCCGCCGATGTCGTTGCGGGTGAAGCCGAGGGTGTAGGCGCGGGTCATCCAGACGTCGGTGGACCCGGCGGGGCCGCCCCCGGTCAGGACGTAGACCTCGGTGAACACCCGCAGTCCGCGGATCGTGGCGAGCGTGAGCACGATCATGAGCGCCGGGCGGATCGCGGGAAGCGTGACGAAGCGCAGCCGCTGCCACAGCGAGACGCCGTCCATCGCCGCGGCCTCGTACAGCGAGCGGTCCACGCCCGCGAGACCGGCCAGGAAGATCACCATGTTGTAGGGGGCCCAGATCCAGATGCCCATCACCATCGTCGAGTACAGGGCGATGTCCGGGTTGTCGAGGTACTGGACCGGGCCGAGTCCGAAGAGGTGCAGGCCGCTGTTGAGGAGGCCGTCGGAGGTCGGGTAGTACATCAGCCGCCACAGCTCGCCGACGACCGCGGTGGCCGTGACGGCGGGCAGGAAGACGGCGGTACGGAGGAACTTCAGCGAGCGGGCCTGGCCCTCCAGGAGCAGTGCGAGGGCGAATCCGAGCAGGATCGCGCCGACCGCCTGGCCGATGCCCAGGATCAGGGTGTGCCCGATCGCGTCCTGGAAGCGGTGGTCGGTCAGGACCCTCGTGTAGTTGTCGAGGCCGATCCACTTGTCACCGAGGAAGGGCCTGACGTCGAAGAAGCTGAGCCAGATGCCCCTGGCCATCGGCCAGAACTTGAAGACCAGGGCGAGCAGCAGCCCCGGAGCCAGGAAGAGCCAGGGCACGACGGCCCTCTTGTTGACGGTCTTCTTGGTGAAGCCGCTCCGTGCGGCGGGGACGGTAGCGGTCATTTCAGCAGGTCCTGGTCCTTGAGGTCACCGGCGAGCGTGTCGTTGAGCTCCTTGAGCTGGGAGCGGACGTCACCGCCGCAGTACGTGAAGATCGAGTTCAGGGCGTCGGCGGTGTCCTGCTTGATCGGGGCGAAGTCCGGCGCGTTCGGGAACTGCTCGGAGGCGTCCTCGTAGGCCTTCTGTACGACACTCCAGCGGGCGTCGTTCCTGACCTTCGCCGCGTCCAGCGTGGAGTTGACGGGGATGCGGACGACCGGCTGGTGGCCGTCGACGCTGGTCATGGCGATCTTCTGGCCCTCGGGCGAGACCAGGAACGAGGCCAGCGCCAACTCCTGCCGGTCCTTGCCGGTCTTGGCGCCGAGGTAGACGTTCTCGCCGTCGGCCAGCACATCACCGCCGGCCGGGCCCGCGGGGGCGGGCATGACCTCGTACGTGTCCTTGCCGGGCGTGGTGTCGAAGGTGGTGATGTTGTACGGGCCGGTCATGTACATCCCGGCGTTGCCGTCCTGGAAGTTGGTGGCCGTCGCCGTCACGGCGGTGATCGCGCCGGGCTGGACGACACCCTTGCTGCCGCAGAAGAGGTTGTCCTTCATCCAGGTCACGGCGTTCACCGCGGCGGCCGAGTCCATGGCCGGGGTGTACTTCCCCTGGCCGTCCGGCTCGATGATCTTCGCGCCGCCCTGCCACAGGAAGCTCGCGCCCCACCAGGCCGCGTAGCCGTTCTGGGCGCTGGCCGGCGCGACCATGCCGTACGTGTCGGCCTTGCCGTCGCCGTCGGGGTCCTCGGTGGCGAAGGCCTTGGCGACGGAGAGCATCTGCTGCCAGGTCGTCGGCGCCTTCAGCCCGAGTTTCTTCAGCCAGTCGGCCCTGATCATCAGGGCCTGGGCCTGACGGGAGTACGGGATGCCGTAGTGCTTGCCGTCGATGCCCACGGTCGAGGACCAGGACTTGGCGGTGATCTCGTCGCCGCCCGCGACCGACGCGGGGTCGATGGGCTTGAGCAGGCCCTGGCTCTGGTAACTGCCCATCAGGGCCGTGTCGTTGATCATGACGTCCGGCAGGTCCTTGGTGGAGGCCCGGCTCTGGAGCTGCTGGTCGAAGTTGATGACCGGCTGGTAGTCGATCTTGATGCCGGTCTTCTTGGTGAAGGCGGCGAAGACCCGGTCGTAGGTGGCGGCCGAGTCCGGATTGCTCCGGGTCCAGACCTCCAACGTGTTCGGATCGCTGCTGCCCGCGCTGTCGGAGCCGGAACCACAGGCGGCCGTTGCGAACATCATTCCCGCGACGGTGGCCGCTGCGGCCAGGCGGCGTCGTCGTCGGCGATCGCCCATGGACACTCTCCGTTCCTGCTCATGGTCGTTCATATACATGAACTCGCTTCACGCATCTAAATGATCGGCCAAGCTACGGATTGTTTCTTCCATATGTCAAGACATGGCTGAGAGTCTTCACAGAGGCTGTGCACGGGCCCATCGGGGAACGCTGGTGTGAAGGCAGTGGTGCGCGTGGTCGAGGAGGCGCGGATGGACGACCGAGGCGAGAGCCCGGGTGCGGTGGCGGCGCGGCTCACCGGCCGTAGGACGACGGATGAGCGCCCGCTGTCCGGCGCGCTGGCCGAGGTGGCCCTCGATGACGGCCGGACGGTGATGGTGAAGCGCGCCGACAGCCCTGAGGAGGCCCATGCGGAGGCGGCCGGGCTGCGCTGGCTGGCCGAGGCCGGCACGGTCCGGGTGCCGACCCTGCACGGTCAGGACAACCCCTGGCTGGTGACCGATCTGATCGAGCGGGGTCGGCCGAGCCGGGAGGCGGCGCACGATCTGGGCCGGGCGCTGGCCGGGCTGTACCTCGCCGGGGCGCCCGCCTTCGGCTCCGCACCGCCCGGTGGCCCCCGGCAGGCGTACATCGGGCGCGCACCGATGCGGAACACCGAAGGCGCCGAGTGGCCGCAGTGGTACGCCGAGCACCGGGTGCTGCCCTATCTGCGGCGCGCGGTGGACGACGGCACGATCGCGGTCGCTGAGGCCGAGGTGATCGAGCGGCTCTGCGCACGGCTGCCCGGTCTCGCGGGCCCCGCCGAACCCCCGGCCCGGCTGCACGGCGACCTGTGGAACGGCAACGTGCTGTGGGGCGCCGACGGCCATGCCTGGCTGATCGACCCGGCCGCGCACGGCGGCCACCGCGAGACCGACCTCGCGATGCTCCACCTCTTCGGCTGCCCGCACCTGGACGAGGTGCTGCGCGGCTACGAACAGGTGGCACCGCTCGCCGAAGGCTGGTCCGACCGCATCGGGCTCCACCAGCTGTTCCCCCTGCTGGTGCACGCCGTGCTGTTCGGGCGGGGCTACGCGGAACAGGCCCTCAGCACGGCGAAGGCGGCCCTGGAACGGTGAGCGCACCGGTCCGGACCGCCTGAGCCTGTGACATCGCCGGCGAGGAAAGCGCGGGAGCTGATTTCACGCCCCGAGGGGCAGTCGCTGAGAAGGAAGCTCCCTCATGGCCTCGCCACGGATGGCACCCGCGGTGACCCGCGGGTGCCTCCCGGTGCGATGTCGGCGGCGAGGAAAGCGAAAGGGCTGGAGCTTTGGAGGCCCGGTGATGAAACCGGTGAGAAGGAAGCCCCTTCATGGCCTCGCCACGACACACGCTAACAGTCACTCGGGGATCAAGTCGCGCAGATTTTCCGGGGTGATGACCACCGAGTCCGGGTGCAGCCCCTCGGGACGCTCCAGTCCGATGTACGTCACGGGCTCGTCCGGCACCGACTCGGCGACCCAAGGCGCCACGTCCGTACCGCCGTTCGCCATCAGCCCGGTCAGATACCCGACCGTCAGCTGCTCCCGCTCCACGATGGCGCGCAACAGCGTCGCCACCGACACCTGGTTGCCCTCGACGCGGTTGTACGCCGGACGACCCTTCAGGTACAGGTGCAGCCACTTGGCGTGCCAACTCCCGTCGTCCGCACGCCGGAACGCCAGCGGCAGCGCCACCCGGCCGGGCCCGCGCAGCTCCGACTTCATGCGCACGGTCCGCGCCTCGAAGGGCTGCCCCCTCTGCTCGGCCTCGCGCAGCATGAACCCGAAGAACGACTCCTCGGCCTCCTCGAACTGCTCCCCGGAGAAGATGTTGACCTGCGGCACGATGTACGTGCCCCGCATCGCCCCCAGCCGCAGGTTGATGAACTCCGAAGCGCCGTCGGGGGCGTTGGTGATGTCACCCGAGTGCTCGCCCCCCATCTCGCTGAGATTGGTGTAGGACAGCCACGACACCGTGTCGTACTGCGCGTCCAGCAGCAGCGCCGACAGGTCGTAGTCGGTGACGCGCTGCTTCTGCTTCCAGTACACGAAGAACCGCAGCAGCTCCCCGTCGACCCGCGAGACGGAACCGCGGGGCAGCACACCGAGCCCCGCCGAGGTCGCCCGCCCGCTGAGCGGAAGCGCCACGTCGAGGATGTCGGGGTCGACCAACAGGCGCTGCGGCGACGGGAGTCGGCGACCGATCTCCGCGTCCAGCGCGGCGATCAACCGCTCACGGTCCGCCTCCGGTACGGCCGCACGCGTGTCGTCGGCGACGTGCGCACGGCCGAGACGGTTGATGAACACCCGCTGCCTGCCCGCCTCTTCGGCCCGGTTGTGCAGGTACTCGCGCACCGACAGCACGACCCGCCCGGAGACCTCCAGGGCGGTCTGCTCGACGGCGGCCACCACGGCGTCCCGCTCCTCCTGCGTGCGCGCGGTGCGCAGCAGCCGGTCCAGCGCACGGAACAGCCTGCCGGGCGCGGACCTGAGCAGCTCCGCGGCCCCGGTGACGTCGTCCGCGCCGAGCAGGGCCTCGACGCGGGCGTCGAAGGTGTACGCCTTCTGCTCGCCCCGGGCGACGGCGAACACCTCGGCGGCACGCGGCCACCGCGGGTACTCGTGCGGGTGCAGGCGCTCGCCGAGCCGCTTGAAGGCCTCACGGTGCGCGAGGACGTCGGCGAGCTTGGCCGGGGCCGCCGTCACGACCGAGTCGAGACCCGCGAGCAGGGCCCGGCGGACCGGCCGCGACAGCGCACGGAAGCGGGTCGGCTCCTGGAGGGACACGTCCCCGCCCGACAACGCGCAGGCCAGCCGCAGAACATCGGTCACGGTGTCCAGCAGCAGGCCCGAACCCGCCTTCAGCCGGGCCTCGTTGACGACGGCACGGTTCTCCCGCACCGGGATCACCTCCGGCTGGGGACCGTCCACGCAGTGCTCGGCCAGCACCTTGAGGTCGGCCAGGTGCTGGCCGAGCGGCGTGCTGCTGCCGGCCAGCGCCAGGTACAGGGCGGTGACCTCGTCCTCCAAAGCGCCACCCAGGTGTAGGACGGTCAGCCGGTCACCGACCGCGGCCGTCAGCTCGTCGTGCGCGGCGAGCATCTCGTCGTACGTGTGCCGGTAGGTGCCGTACGACGGCAGCGTGAGCAGGTTGATCACGCCGTTGCGCAGCTGGGCGAGGACGCCGGAGCGTGTCTTGCCGTCCTCCAGGGCCTCGCGCACGCAGCGCATCCAGAACTCGAACGTGTCCGGGACGTTCGCCGGGAAGTCCTTGAAGTAGACGTTGTGACGCACATGGTCGCCGGCCATCTGACGGACGGTGGCGAGCGCGGGGACGGCGATGTCGACGACCGTGCCCTCGGACAGCCCCGACAACGTCCTCAGCGCGTCGGCCGACAGCTTGAAGCCGACGGACATCAGCGCGGCGTCGAACTGCCGCGCCGCGACGTCGCCCTCGCCGGCGGGGCCCGCGGGAGCGGGCAGCCGGAGGGCATGCCGAATGACCAGGGATTCCAGACGGTGGACCATGCCGGAATGGTCGCAGAGGTGTTCGATCCGGCGCACCGGAGTTTTCGGGGCCGCGGGCGTCCGCGGGCCCCGGGGTCAGGACTCCTGGTCCTGCTTCTTCTCCTTGATGCGCGCCGCCTCCTTGCGGACCTCCGCCTGCGTGGCGCGCTCCTTCTCCAGCCACTCGGGGCTCTCGTCCCGCAGCGCCTCGATCTGCTCGGTGGTGAGCGGCTCGGTGACCCCGCCGCGCGCGAGACCGGCGATGGAGACGCCCAGCCGCGCGGCGACGACCGGGCGGGGGTGCGGGCCGTTGCGTCGCAGGTCCTGCAACCACTGGGGCGGGTTCGCCTGGAGTTCGTTGAACTCGGTGCGCGAGACGACACCCTCCTGGAACTCGGCGGGGGTGGCAGGGAGGTACACACCCAGCTTCTTCGCCGCGGTGGCGGGCTTCATCGTCTGGGTGTTCTGGTGCGACGTCATGCAGTCCAGGGTATCGGCCGCGCGCGAGACCTCCGACCACAGTGGGTAACCTTGCCGCGTGACAGACTCGCCAGAACCCCGTTCCTTCCGACTCGCGTACGTCCCCGGGGTGACGCCCGCCAAGTGGGTGCGGATCTGGCACGAGCGCCTGCCGGACGTCCCCCTGGAGCTCCTCCAGGTGACCGCCGCGGAGGTCTCCGACACGTTGCGCGACGGGGGCGCGGACGCGGGACTTGTACGACTGCCGGTCGACCGTACGGTGTTCAGCGCGATCCCCCTCTACACCGAGACGACGGTCGTGGTGGTCCCCAAGGACCATGTGGTGACCGCGGCCGAGGAGGTCACGTTGGAGGATCTCGCCGACGAGGTCGTCCTCCACCCCCTCGACGACGTCCTCGGCTGGGACCGGCCGCCCGGCGAAGCGGCTTTCGAACGCCCGGCCACCACGGAGGACGCGATCGAGCTCGTGGCGGCGAACATCGGCGTTCTTGTCGTCCCCCAGTCCCTGGCCCGCCTCCACCACCGCCGCGACCTCACCTACCGCCCCGTTACCGACGCCCCGCAGTCCGACATCGCCCTGTCCTGGCGCGAGGAGGCGACGACGGACCTGGTCGAGGACTTCATCGGCATCGTCCGCGGCCGGACGGTCAACAGCACACGGGGGCGGACGCAGCCGGAACCGGAACCCAAGAAGGGCAGGGGGAAGAGCGGCGGCAAGGCCCCCACCGCAGGGAAGGGCACGGCGAAGGGGACTTCCGGCGCGTCCAGGGGTTCCCGCGGCGGGGCTGGTGGTGGGTCGAAGGGCACGGGGGCGCGACGGGGGAAGCCGAGGCGCAAGGGGTAGGGCTTTTCTGGGCCGGCGGCCTGGTTGGTCCTGCTGAGGGAGCGGGAATCCGGGGCCGGGTACGGAGGCCGGAAACCAGCGGCTGGAACCGGGGTGCCGGCGGGCGTGTGCCGGCCTGGCATCCGGGGCCGGGAGCCTCGAGCGGGACCCGAGGCCGGAGTCGGGACCCGGGGCCGGGAGCCCGCGGCGGGAAACCGTGTGCCGCGAGCCCCAGGCCGGGATCCGAGGGCTGGGCCCGTGCCGGACCGACGTACCGAAACCGGGTGTCGGACCCGAGTGCGGGTATCGCGTGCCGGAGTCGGGGCCCGGAGCCGGGTGCCGGGAGCCCGCGGCGGGAAGCCGTGTGCCGCGAGCCCCAGGCCGGGATCCGAGGGCTGGGCCCGAGTGCCGGACCCACGTGCCGAAACCGGGTGTCGGACCCGGGTACTGGGCGTGTTGCGCGCGCTCGGCGCCGACCGGCGCCAGGTCCTCGCCCACAAGGGACGGCTGCTGCTCTCCGCGCTGGCCGTGGTCCTGTCCGTGGCGGGCGGCCGCGGTGGCGCCGGTGCGGCGGGGGTTGCGCAGGGCGTTGCGCCGGCTCATCCGCCCGACCGGGCCGAAGAGGGCCGGGAAGGCGCGCCGGGCTCGTCGTCCGGTCGAGGTTCGCACCCATCGCCGTACGGCTGCCCGACGGCAAGCGCGTCGAGACCACCGCCGGCGGGTACCGACTGCCGGACCCGCGTACCTGGCCCGGGGGCGGGGCTCGGTGTCGAAGGTGGCGCCCACGGTGGGGATGCCCGGTCCTTCGCAGGCGCCGGCCCCCATTGCCGACCCGTCCGCCGAAGGGCACCCGGCGAGCGCGGCTCAGTCCGTGCCGAACACCCCGTCGGCTCCGAAGACCAGCCCCGCGAACCGTTCTCCGATCAGCCGGTGCGTCGCCGCGTCCGGGTGCAGGTCGTCCGGCAGGGGCAGCTCGGCCGAGTCGTTCTCGCCGTACAGCTCGCGCCCGTCGAGGTAGTGCAGGTCCGGGTCATCGGCGCCGCGCTGCTTCACGATCCGGGCCAGCTCCTCGCGGATCACCTGGAGGGTCAGCTTCCCGCTCGCGCGTTCCGCCGGGTCACCCAGTGTCCTGAACCGCAGCCGGCCCTCGCCGAGCTCGCCGACGTCCGGGAAGCAGGGCCCCGGTGTGTCCTCGTGGATCGGGCACAGGATGGGCGAGACGACCAGCAGCGGCGTGTCCGGGTGGCCCTCGCGGATCGTGTCGAGGAAGCCGTGGACCGCGGGACCGAAGGCCCTCAGCCGCATCACGTCGTGGTTGACGATATTGATGCCGATCTTGACGCTGATCAGGTCGGCGGCCGTGTCCCGTACGGCCCGCGCGGTGAACGGATCGAGGAGCGCGCTCCCGGCGAGGCCCAGGTTGATCAGCTCCACGCCGCCCAGTGTCGCGGCGACCGCGGGCCAGACCCCCGTGGGGCTCGCCGCGTCCGAGCCGTGGCTGATGGAGCTGCCGTGGTGCAGCCACACCGGGCGCTCGCCCCGGGGCGCGGGCTCGACGGGTGCGTCGGTGCGCAGCGCGATCAGCTCGGTGGTCTCGTTGTGCGGCAGCCATATCTCGACGTCCTTGACCTCGCCCGACAGCCCGTCGAAACGGACGGTCCCGGGGGATCCGGGCCGGACCTCGGACGTCCCCGCGGTCATGTCGACGGTGATGACGTTGCCGCCGAGCACACTGCCCTGACCGGCCGGCCGGCCGTCGACGACCAGGTCGTACACCCCGTTCGGCCGGGGCGGGGCGCCGACGTAGGCCCGCTTGGTCGGCAGGGTGTCCAGCTCCACCACGGTGGCCCGGGTGCGGAAGGCCAGTCGTACGCCGGCGGGCTGGGACTCGGCCATGGCCAGCTGGTCGTCGGTGTTCTGGGCTCGGGCCCGGGGCGGCAACCGGTGCGGCAGCACCCCGAGCTCGGTGTGCTCCACATCGAGGGCGCCGCGCAGCAGCTCGGCGGTGACGGTGGTGGTGATCCAGTCGGGCATGTCCTCAGCCTGTCGGTCAGCGGGTGGGCCAGTTGCGCAGGAGCGTGTCGAGGGCGTCCAGGATCCGCGTCCAGGACTCCTCCGAGTCGGGGGAGCTGTGGCTGAACCCGCCTGCCCCCTCCAGGCTCGCGTAGCCGTGAAAGGTGCTGCCCAGCAGCCGTACGGCGTGGGTCTGTTCGGGTTCGGGCAGGTCGTAGCCGCGCAGGATGGCCCGCATCATCTGCGCGTGCCGTACCCCGGCGCTCGCGGCCGCGGTTTCCGGGTCGAGCCTCAGCCGGGCCGCCGCGGCACGGCCCGGGTGGGCGTGGGCGTAGTCGCGGTAGACGTTCGCGAAGGCGGTCAGGGCGTCCTTGCCGGCCCGTCCGGCCACCGCGTCGGCGGAGAGGTCGGCCAGCTCCTCCAGGGCGGACAGGGCGATCCGGGTCTTGAGGTCCTGCGAGTTCTTCACGTGCGAGTAAAGGCTCGCGACCTTGACGTCGAACCGCCGGGCGAGCTCCGAGACGGTCACCTGCTCGAAGCCCACCTCGTCGGCCAGCTCCGCGCCCGCCCGGACCAGCCGCTCCGTGGTCAGCCCTACCCGTGCCATAGCCGTCCTCTCGTATGCCAGAGTCGATTATGCATTTGCCTAAAGTCTTTAGGCAACCTAGCGTGGACTTATGGAACCGTTGACCGAGAAAGAGATCCGCGCCGCCTTCGTGAACTGCACCAAGGGCGAGGCGAAGCGGCTGGCCGTGCCGCGCGACCTGGCCGACCGGCCGTGGGAAGACCTGGACTACCTCGGCTGGCGCGATCCGCAGGCCCCCGACCGTGCCTATCTGGTGACCGTCCTGGACGGCCGTCCGACGGGACTCGCGCTGCGCGGCGCGGCCGCCGGTTACCGGCAGGCGCGGCGCAGCATGTGCTCGATGTGCCTGACCACCCACTCCGGCGGCGTCTCCCTGATGGTCGCCCCGAAGGCGGGCAGGGCCGGGCAGCAGGGCAACTCGGTCGGGGCGTACATATGCGACGACCTGGCCTGTTCCCTGTATGTGCGCGGAAAGAAGGACGTGGGCGCCGGCGCGCGGCTGCACGAGACGCTCACCTCGGACGAGAAGATCCGGCGGACGGTGGCGAACCTTGCCGCCTTCGTCGCCAAGGTGACGGACGCCGGGTGAGCCGCGGGACGGGCTTGCCGTGATTGCAGGCCCCACCGTCCTGAAGAGCCCTCCGTCCTGAAGAGCCCTCCGTCCGTAAGGCCTCTCCGTCCCGAAGGCCTCTCCGTCCCGAAGGGCCCTCCTCGGCGCCCCCGGTGGCAGAATCGGGGCCGTGGATCGGGGGATCCTCGAGCGGGAGCCCGAGCTGGCGCGACTGGCCTCGGCCGCGCGGGACGCGGCGGACGGGGCCGGATCCGTGGTGCTCGTCTTCGGAGAGGCCGGTATCGGCAAGTCGAGCCTGGTGAAGGCCCTCCCGGACCACCTTCCGGCCGGCACCCGGATTCTCGTCGGCGAGTGCGACGACCTCGCCACCCGCAGACCGCTGGGCCCCTTCCGCGACCTGATCGGCAGCGTCGGCGGCGAACTCGTCGGTGCCGTGACGCAGGGCGGCGACCGCCATCGCGTCCACGAGGCGCTGCTCGAAGAACTACGCGGAGCGGTCCTCGTCGTCGAGGACGTCCACTGGGCCGACGAGGCCTCCCTGGACGCCCTGCGGTTCCTGGTCCGGCGGACGGAGCGACTGCCCACCCTCCTCGTCCTGACGTACCGCGACGACGAGTTGAGCCGTGCGCATCCCCTGCGGCATCTGCTGGGCCAGGTGTCCCGGGCACCCCGCGTCCACCGGTTGCCCCTGGCCCGCCTGTCCCTGGACGCCGTACGCACCCTCAGTGCCGGCCGCGTCGACCCCGCCCAGGTGTACGCGGTCACCAACGGAAACCCCTTCTTCGTCGCCGAGATCGTCGCCGCCGGCGGCACCGGACAAGTGCCCCCGACCGTCGTCGACGCCGTGCTCGCCCGGCTGCGGGGGCTGCCCGGCACCACCGTGGACGCGCTGGAGCAGTTGGCCGTCGTTCCCTCGGCCGTCGAACGCCCGCTGGTCGACGCGCTGCTGGCCGACGGAGTGGCCGTACTGGCTCATGCCGAGCAGCGCGGTCTGCTCACCGTCACCCCGGAACGCGTCGTATTCCGGCACGAGTTGATCCGCCGGGCCCTGGCCGACTCCCTGCCCGCCGCCCGGCGTATCGGCCTCAACCGGGCCGTACTCGCGGCGCTCGTCGCCCGCCCCGGACCCGATGCCGCCCGGGTCGTCCACCACGCGGCCCAGGCCGGCGACCGGGACGCCATCGCCCGCTACGGCCCCGACGCGGCGAAGGACGCCGCCGCCACGGGCGCCCACCGCGAGGCCGCCGCCCAGCTCCGGCTCGTACTGCGCGACCGGCACCGCTACGCAGCCGCCGAACTCGCCGACCTGCTCGAACGCTACGCCGTCGAGAGCTACACCATCGCCGACTCGGCCGCCGCCGTCGCCGCCCAGCGCGAGGCCGTCGCCCTGCGCCGCGCCCTCGGCGACCCCCTCGCCCTCGGTGCCGACCTGCGCTGGCAGTCCCGCATCCACTGGTGGGCCGGCGACGCCGATCAGGCCCAGGAGGCCGCCCGCGAGGCCGTGGCGGTCCTCGAACACGCCGGAGACGACCGGCTGTTGGCGCTCGCCGTCAGCAACACCGCCCAGCTGCGCATGCTGTCCGAGCGCTACGCCGAGGCCGTCGAGCACGGCGAGCGCGCCATCGCCCTGGCCCGCAAGGTCGAGGACCCCGCGATCCTCGCCCATGCCCTGAACAACGTCGGCACCGCCCGCTGGCGCTCCGGAGACCCCGGCGGGCGGGAGCAGTTGGAGGAGAGCCTCGATGTCGCGCTCGCGGCCGGCGAGGTCGAGCACGCCTGCCGCTCCTACGCCAACATCATCTGGAACCTGCTCGACAACCTCCAGTACGACGAGGCCGACGCCTTCCTGCCCTCGGCGATGGAACTCGCCGACCGCGCCGAGCACTTGGGCTTTCTCAACTACCTCCACGTCGAACTCGCCATGCGCAGGCTCGCCGCCGCCGACTGGGCCGACGCCGAGAGACACGCCGAGTACGGCATGCACGACTTCATCCCGGCCCGCTGCCCCGCCCTGACCGTCCTCGCCCGGATCCGCATCCGCCGCGGCCGTCCCGGCGCCGACGAACTCCTCACCGAGGCATGGGAGATCGCCGTAGGGACCAAGGAACTGCAACGCACCGGACCGGTGGCGGTGGCACGGGCGGAGTCGGCCTGGTTGCGCGGGGACGAGCGAGCGCTGATCGAGGCGGCCGCGCCCGTCCATGCCCCGGCGAGCCGGCTGCCCGGAGCTCCCTGCCGGTCCGAACTCGGCTACTGGCTCGGGAAAGCCGGTCACCCCGTGCCACCGGACGACTCGGACCATCCGTACGCGTTGCAGGCGCGCGGGCAGTGGCGCCGGGCCGCCGCGCTCTGGCAGGCCGCGAGCTGTCCCTACGAACACGCCTCGGCCCTCGCCGAGAGCCCGGATCCCGCCGACAAACTGGAGGCCCTGGCAGCCTTCGACGCGCTGGGCGCCGAACCGGCGGCCCGCATGCTCCGTGCCGAGCTGCGGCGACTCGGCGTGCGCCACATCCCGCGCGGCCCCCTCGCCGCGACCCGGGAGAACCCCGCGGGCCTCACCGACCGGCAGCTCCAGGTCATACGGCTGCTCGCCGAAGGGCTCACCAACGCGGAGATCGCCGCCCGGCTCGTGGTGTCGGTCCGCACGGTCGACAACCACGTGCGGGCGGTGCTCGACAAACTCGACGCGTCGGGCCGCCGCCAGGCCGCCGTGCGCGCGGCCGAGCTGGGTCTGGTGCCCGACGGCTCCCCGACCTAGGTACCCCGGCGCGCCGAGCTGGGTGACGGTCACGGATGTCCGTCGCGGTGTGACGCGAGTAGAACGGGCGAATCGACCCGATTCGAAAACGGGGGACCCCATGTCCAGTACACCCGCCCAAGCCGCACGCCGTGAACTGACCGGATTCACCGGGGAGTTGATCGGCCCCGAGGACGCCGGCTACGAGGAGGCCCGTACCGTCTACAACGCGATGATCGACCGGCGTCCCGCTCTGGTCGCCCGCTGCGCCGACGCGGACGCGGTGGCCCGCACGATCGGCTTCGCCCGCACCCACGGCCTGCCGCTCGCGGTGCGGGGCGGCGGCCACCACGGAGCCGGGCTCGGCACGGTCGACGGGGGAGTGGTCGCCGACCTGTCGCCGCTGAAGGACATCCAGGTGGACCCGGCGGCCCGCACCGTCCGGGTCGGCGGCGGCTGTGTCTGGGGCGAGGTGGACCGCGCCACCAACGTGCACGGCCTGGCCACGCCCAGCGGCATCGTCTCCACGACCGGCGTCGGCGGCATCGCCACCGGCGGTGGGCTCGGGCACCTCACCCGCAGGTGCGGTCTGACCATCGACAACCTGCTGGAGGCCGACGTCGTCCTTGCCGACGGCCGCCGGGTGCGGGCGAGCGCCGACGAGAACAGCGACCTGTTCTGGGCGATCCGGGGCGGCGGCGGCAACTACGGCGTCGTCACCTCGTTCGTCTTCCGGTTGCACGAGATCAGTACGGTGATCGCCGGGCCGACCTTCTGGCCCGTCGAGGACAGTGCCGAAGTCCTCTCCGTGTACCGGGAGTTCATCCTGAACGCGCCCCGCGAACTGGGCGGCTTCTTCCTGCACGGCACTGTCCCGCCGGCCCCGCCGTTCTCCGAGGAGATCCAACTGAGCAAGACGGCCGGCGTGGTCTGGTGCTACACCGGCGACGACACCGAGGCCGCGGCGCGCGCGATGGCCCCGCTGCTCGAGGCCCTGCCCGCGCCGCTGCTGCACGCGCCCATGGTCATGCAGCATCCCGACCTGCAGGCCATGTTCGACGGGCTCTACCCGCCCGGCCACCAGTGGTACTGGCGGGCCGACTTCGTCGAGACCGTCCCGGACGAGGCGGTCCAGCTCCACGCCAAGTTCGGCGCCGAGGTGCCGACCGTCCAGTCGACCATGCACCTCTACCCGATCGACGGCGCCGCCCATGACGTGGGCCAGGACGAGACCCCCTGGGCCTACCGCCACGCCAACTGGGCCTCCGTCTTCGCCGGCGTCGACCCCGACCCGGCCAACGCGGAGCTGGTCAAGCGGTGGACCGTCGACTACTTCGACGCCCTGCATCCCTACTCGGCGGGCGGCGCCTACGTCAACATGATGATGGACGAGGGCCAGGAACGCGTCCGGGCCAGCTACCGCGGCAACTACGACCGCCTGGCCCGCAGCAAGGCCGACCGTGACCCGGACAACGTGTTCCGCCTGAACCAGAACATCCAGCCGGCCCCGAGGCTGTAGGACGCATCGCTCCGCGCGGCCGGGGACGTGTGCCGCCCCGTCAACTCCGTGTCCGAGGAGGCCAGTCGAGGGCAGCGCGGGCGAACTCCGGCGCATCGGCCTGCGCCGCGGTACCGAGGCCGTAGGGCGTGCCCCTCCGAGCAATCGCGGACGTGTGCGGCACCGTTCAACTCCGGTTCCGCACCAGCCAGTCGAGAGCCGCCCGGGTCGTGAACTGTTCGCGGCCTTCCCGCAGGGGCTGAGCGGCGCGGGTGAACTCCGGCGGCGGGACCCGGGAGGGTGTCCAACGGCTCCGAGGCCGTAGGGCGGCCGTCCCCTCGCGCCGCCGCGGACGTGTGCGGCACCGTTCAACTCCCCTTCCGCACCAGCCAGTCCAGAGCCGTCCGGGCCGTGAACTCCTGCTGGCCTCCCCGCAGGAGCAGAGCGGCGCGGGTGAACTCCGGTGCGTCGGCCTGCGCCGGGACGTAAGGGATCGCGATGCAGCGCATCCCGGCGGCGTGGGCCGCGGCCGCGCCCGGGGCGGCGTCCTCCAGGACCACGCAGCGGGCCGGCTCGGCGCCGAGCCGGCGGGCCGCCTCCAGGAACACGTCCGGCGCGGGCTTGCCGTGGGCGACCTCGTCGGCCGAGACGGTCGTACGGAGATACGCGTCGAGGCCCGTCCCGGCGAGGATCGCGTCGATGGCCTCCGGGGAGGACCCCGAGGCGACCGCCATCGGCACGTTCTCACCGGCCAGCAGCTCCACGAACTTCCGCATCTCCGGGTACGCGCGCGTGGCCGTGCGGGCCAGCTCCAGATAGCGCCGGTTCTTGTCCGCGAGGAGTTCCGGCACGGACGCCCGCAGTCCGTACAGCGATTTCCATCGCGTGACCGTCTCCCGCGTGCTGATCCCGACGTAGCGCTCGTGGTCGGTCCAGGTGAAGTCCGGGACGCCGTGCGCGGCGAGGGTCTGCCGACCCGCCTCGTAGTAGTTCGGCTCGCTGTCCACGAGCGTTCCGTCGAGATCGAAGACGACCGATATGCCGCTCAGCCTGCTCATGGCTTCCAGGATGTCAAAGATCAACTCCGGGCAGTGCGCCCGACCGACTCCACCAGCGGCAGCAGCCGGTGGGCGACCCGCTCCCGCAGCGCCACCTCGGTCCGCGTCCGCACCACTCCGGGCAGGCTGATCACCTTCTGGATCACGTCCTCCAGGTGCGCGTTGTCCCGCGCCACGACCCGCGTCAGCAGATCCCCGCCGCCCGCGATCGAGAACGCCTCGACGATCTCCGGCACCGCCGCCAACGCGTCCCCCACGTCGTCGAGCCGCCCCTGGGTCACCTCGATGTGCACGAACGCCAGCACCGGATGACCGAGCGCGGCGGGCGACAGCGAGGGCCCCGTACCGGTGATCACCCCGTCCCGCTCCAGCCGGTCAAGGCGCGCCTGCAGGGTGCCCCGGGCGATCCCGAGGATCCGCGCGTACTCCCGCACACTCGTCCGCGGCCGCTCCAGCAACAGCCGCAGGATACGGGTGTCGAGCTCGTCCACGGCCATGGCGTACGACCTCCTCGTGCCTGGTTCTTTGGCCCGCCGCCGGACGCTCCAGGACTCTCCCTGCTGTACCAATGGCCCAGCATAATCGGCCGCGCTTGAGCCGATAGTGGCGTGGATGCTGCAATGGGCCCGTCGATGGCGCTGCGGACCCCGCGGCGCCTTTTCCATGCCGGTACCCAGCCGGCGTCCAAGGATTTCAGGGGGCGGTACGTGCTGAAGAGGGTGTTCATGGCGCCGGACCCGGGCCGGGTCCGGCTGCGCTTCGCCGCGCGGGCGGTGCTCGGCATCGGTCTCGCCGTCGTGGTGTGCGGCCTCGCGGGCCACTCGCTCGCCGGTGCCGTCACCGGCGGCCTCGCCGCGCTGCTCGCCCTGTTCACCGTCACGGACGCCACCGTCCGGGGGCAGGCGCTCACCACCGCCCTGCTGCCCGCCGTCGGCCTCCCGGTCCTCACCGCCGCGGCCGAGCTGCACGACCACCCCGTCGCCCGCGACCTCACCTTCCTCGCCGTGGTCGGCGCGGGCGTGTACGCCCGGCGCTGGGGACCGCGCGGCCACAGTCTCGGCGTCTTCGCGTTCATGACCTTCTTCGTGGCGCAGTTCCTGCACGCGAGGACCGACCGGCTGCCCGAGCTGTACGCCGCCGTCCTGCTGTCCGTGCTCACCGCCGCCACGGTCCGTTTCGGCCTGTGGTGCTACGAGCGCCGGCTGCCCCCGGCCCCCGTACCCGCCCCGCCCGCCGGCACCGGCCTCGCCCGCGCGACCACCCGCCAGGCGGTCCAGGCCATGGCGGGTGCCGGCTTCGCCCTCGTCGTCGGCCAGCTCGTCTCCGGCCAGCGCTGGTACTGGGCCGTCGGCGCCACCTGGTGGATCTTCGTGAACACCGCATCCCGCGGCGAGACCCTGGTGCGCGGCTTCCGCCGTGTCCTCGGCACGGTGATCGGCATCGGCCTCGGCCTGCTCGTCGCCGTACCCCTGCATGGAACGCCGACGCCCACGGCCGCCCTGGTCGCCGTCTGTGTCTTCGGCATCTTCTACACGGCCGCCGTCTCGTACACGTGGATGATGCTCTGGGTCACCCTGCTCGCCGAGCTCCTCTACGGCCTCCTCGGCGTCCTGAACCCCGGCCTGCTGGCGCTGCGGCTCGCGGAGACCGGCGTGGGCGCGGTCGGGGCCGTCCTGGCCGTGCTGTTCGTCCTGCCGATCACCACCCACAGCGTCACCGACGCCTGGATCCAGCGCGCCCTGCGCTGCGTCCACGCCTGCACCGCCGAGGCCGCGGCCCGCCTCGCGGGAGTGCCGGGCGCCGACCCGGGCGGCCGGGTGACGGAACTGGAGCACCTGCTCGGCAGGGTCCGCCTCTCGGTGGCCCCACTCGTCCACCCCCTCAACCCCATGCCGGCCCGCAAGCGCCGCGCCCGCCGCGTCCTTGCCCTCCTCGACGACTGCGCCCGCGAGATCCGGGGCCTGGTCACCGTCGCCGCCGACCCGGAGGCCTCGCACGACACCCGCCTGACCAGCGCGTGCCGACGGGTGGAGGCCGCTGTGGAGGCGCTCACGGACGGCCGGGACATCCCGGTGGCGGACCGTCCTGCCGCTGAGGAACCCGCACTGGCCCATCTGCACGGACTGGAACGGGCGCTCGCGGAGCTGGCGACGCCCCTGCGGACGCCGACCGGCTCGCCGTTGGTGGGCGCCTGACCCCCATGTCCGTGACGACCCCGTGAATTTCACCGGGCTGGTCTAGACCGGTAGTGATCGACTGCTACCGTCGCCCCGGACGGCACAGACCGAGAGGGGACGACTGTGGCAGACGGCGGCGGGCGACGACGGGCCTACATCGGGTCGTTCACGGCGGCGGGAGGCCCCGGCATCGTGACGGCGGCGGTGACCGCGGACACGGGCGCGCTGAAGGTGCTGAGCGGCCTGAACGGCGTACCCGATCCGTCGTATCTGGCCCTGTCGGCCGACGGGGACGTGCTGTACGCGGTCAGTGAGACGGCCGAGGGCGCGGTGGCCGCGTACCGGGTGACCGGCGACCGGCCCGAACCGGCCGGCCCGCCGGTGACGGTGGACGGGAACACGCCCACGCACCTCGCCGTGCACGCCGGACACGTCCTGACCGCCAACTACGGCTCCGGCAGCGTCACCACCGTGCCGCTGCGCCCCGACGGCTCCCTCGCGGGCGCCCCCTCCGGCGTGCTCCGGCACACCGGCTCGGGCCCGCACGCACCCCGCCAGCAGGGCCCGCACGCCCACCAGGTGCAGCCCGACCCGAGCGGACGCTGGATCGTCAGCGTCGACCTCGGCACGGACTCCGTGCGGGTGTGCACCCTGACGGACGGCACGCTCGACGTGCACCGCGAGATCGCCCTGCGCCCCGGCTCGGGACCGCGCCACCTGGCCTTCCACCCGGACGGCACCCGTGCTTACATCCTCAACGAGCTCACCCCGACCCTCACCGTGTGCCGCTGGGACACCGAGGAGGGCTTGCTGAAGCCCCTGAGCGAGACCCATGTGCTCACGGGCGCCCCTGCGGGCGACGCGTACCCGTCGGGTGTCGTCACGTCCCCCGACGGCCGGTTCGTGTGGACCGCCACCCGGGGCGAGGACGTGCTGTCCACGTTCGCCGTCGAGGGCGACGACCTGCGCCTGGTCGGCACGGTCATCTGCGGCGGCCGCTGGCCCCGCGCCCTCGCGGAGTCCGGCGGATTCCTGTACGTCGCCAACGAGCGCTCCGGCGAGGTGACCTGGTTCGCCGTGGACCCGGCGACCGGCCTGCCCCGGTACGAGGGCTCGATCGAGGTACCGGCCGCGTCCTGCGTGATCTTCGGCTGATCCCGGCCGCCACGCCGAAGGGCCCGCTCCGAGGGACGGAGCGGGCCCTTTCGGTGTCGCGGTCGCGGTGCGCGCGCTCAGCGCACCGGGGCGCCCTGTACCTGCTGCGGGGCGATGCCCAGCGCGGTCGTGTACTTGGCGAGGACGAGCTTGCCGATCGCCGGGTAGGGGCCGAGCGGCTCGGCGGCGGAACAGCCGGCCTCCTTGGCGGCCTCCTCGATCACCGCGGGGTCGATCTCCGGTCCTATCAGGTACGGCGCGAGTGCCAGCTGCTGCGAACCGGAGGACCGCAGCTGATCGGCGATGGACGCGATCGAGCCGTCCTGGTCGAGGGCCGCCGCCATGACCGGCACGGCCAGCCGCGCGGCGAGCAGCATGCCGGTGATCCCGGCCGCCTGCACGGCCTCCTCGCCGCCCACCGCGCCGAGGATGATGCCGTCCGCGGCGGTCGTCACGGCGAACAGCCGAGCGCGGTCGGCGCGGGCCAGCCCGGCCTCCGACAGACGCACGTGCAGCGCCTCGGCGAGCAGCGGGTGCGGGCCCAGCACGTCGGTGAGGTCGGAGGCGATCCGGCTGTCCATGACGGCCTGGCGGATCCGGCGCAGCAGCGAGCTGTCCGGCCCGGCGAGCAGCGGCACGACGACGGCGACGGGACCCTCGGGCTCCCTGACGTCCACGCCGGCGGCCTTGGCCTGCTCGTAACGCGCGGTGCGCTCACCGGCGGTGTGGGCCAGCACGGTCTGGAGCGTGGGGAACTCCGAGTCGTCACCGTCCAGGTACCCGATCCGCGCGTCGAGGCCGGGCAGCTCGGAGCGGGCGATGCTCACGACCTCCTCGGCGAGGCTGCGCGTGGCCGGGCCTGGCGTGCCCGGCACCGCGAGGACGAGCGCGGGCGCGCCCTCGGGAGCCGCCAGCGGCTCGGGTCGGCGGTGCCGCCCGGGCTGGCGAGGTCGCGGCATTCGTACTGGCAGGCCGGACGCGGGTCCAGTGGGGGAGCTCATGGCGACGCATGTTACTGGCTTCCTGGGCTTCCCTGTTCGGGGAGGGTGCAGGTGAGCGGTATCCGTCCGGTTTTGTCTGATGAGTTACGTCCGCTTCAGCCCCTCTTTGGGGTCACGACGTACAACATCGCCTCATCACCCGGCAGGGTGAGTGAACTTCGCGCCAGATCTGTGGCGATCTGTACGGATCCCTCCAACGGTCCGCCCGCCGCCGGGACCCGCCGCGCGTGCGGCAACCGCTGTTCCAGCTCCTCCTCCAGTGGTACGACGAGGGCGGCACCCATCGCGAACAAGCCACCGGTGAGGCTGACATGCGCCTCGCCCCGCGCCGGACAGACCGCGGCCGCGGACTCGGCCATGTGCCGGGCCGCCTCGCGCAGGATCCGCCCGGCCACCGGGTCGCCGTCGGCGCATGCCGCCACGTGGGGCGCGAAGGAGGCGAGTACGGCGGGCCGGTCGGTGCGCGGATAGAGCCGGCCGGGCAGCTCCCGCACCGGTCCGAACGACTCCTCGGCCCGGGCCAGCAACACCGCCGAGCCCCCGGGCCGCCCGTCGTGGGCGCGCAGGGCGGCCTCCAGACCCGCCCGCCCGATCCACGCGCCACTCCCGCAGTCGCCCAACAGATGACCCCAACCGTCCGCCCGCCGCCAGGACGTGAGGTCGGTGCCGATCGCGATGAGACCGGTACCGGCGGCGACGACCGCACCCGGACGCGATCCGAGAGCGCCGGTGTAGGCGGTCACCGCGTCCGCGACGAGCGCGACGGTCCGCACCCCGAACTCCCGCTCCAGCGCGGTGGGAAGATCGGCCCGCAAGGCATCGCCCAGGGTCGCCATACCGGCCGCCCCGACAACGGCGGTGCCGAGCCCGCTCACCCCCGCTTCGGGCAGCAACGCGCGCACCATGGGCACCAACTGCTCCATCAGATGCCCCGGATCGATACCGCGCGGCCCCGTCCGCACCGGCACCCGCGACTCCCGCGGGGCCGTGGTCCCCCGCCCGGGGGCGCCGACGACGACCCGCAGGCCGGAGCCGCCGGAGTCGACGGCGAGGAACCCGTCCCCCGTGCCGGTCCCGTGAAGTGACACGCTCCCCGCCTTCCCGATGACCGGCCGCGCGCTCCGCCCGACCGGCTCGAAGGTCTCGACGGGGAGGAAGGGTAACCCCCGTGGGGCCGCCCGCGCGGGGAGACTTGCCTGGGCATGCGGGGTGTCAGTGGGTGCCAGTAGAGTGACACGCCGTGGCACCACGACCCTTGCACGAACTTGTCGAAGCAGGCTGGGCGAAGGCTCTCGAGCCCGCGGCCGAACGCATTGCCGCCATGGGGGACTTCCTCCGGGCCGAGATAGCGGCGGGCCGGACCTACCTGCCGGCCGGGGCGAATGTCCTGCGGGCCTTCCAGCAGCCCTTCGACGACGTCCGCGTCCTGATCGTCGGTCAGGACCCCTACCCGACGCCGGGAATGGCGATCGGTCTGAGTTTCGCGGTCTCGCCCGAGGTGCGTTCTCTGCCGGGCAGCCTGGAGAACATCTTCCGGGAGATGCATTCCGACCTGGGGCTGCCCCGGCCGTCGAACGGCGATCTGACGCCGTGGACCGAGCAGGGCGTGCTGCTGCTCAACAGGGCGTTGACGACGGCCCCGCGCAAGCCGGCCGCGCACCGCGGCCAGGGCTGGGAGGAGGTCACCGAGCAGGCGATACGTGCACTGGCGGCGCGTGGCAAGCCGCTGGTGTCGATTCTGTGGGGTCGTGACGCGCGTAATCTGCGGCCCCTCCTGGGGGACCTTCCGGCCATTGAGTCCGCTCATCCCTCGCCGATGTCGGCGGACCGCGGATTCTTCGGCTCACGTCCGTTCAGCCGGGCCAACGACCTGCTGCTGCGGCAGGGTGCCCAGCCGGTGGACTGGCGACTGCCGTAGGCCCCCTCCGCCGCGCGGTGGAGAGGGCAGATCCGCCGACCGCGATCAGGTCGCCGTGAATCCGTCGAACGTGGCGCTGCCCTGTCCGTCGGTCCAGCCGTTGGCCGCCGTCATGAAGACCCCGACGTCCTGTGCGGCGGCCGCGCCCGACGGCGTGGCCGCGCCCACCGTCCAGGTGAGGCCGTCCGTGCCGGCCTCACCGGTGTACGAGGCGCCGGACCGGGTCAGCCGCAGCCGTTGGACGGAGTGATCGCCAGGTTCACATGGCCCGCGCTCCCCTGCGTACCGAGGTCATTGCGGAAGAGAGGCCCTCCGGTGCCCAGCCTCCGGTCGCGTCCTGGGACGTGACCGCGATCTGGGTCACGGTCCCGTCCTTGACGGCGATCGCGTCGTCGGCCCGGCCGAACACCGCGTCGTTGTAGGAGACCATGCGGTACGGGTTGCCGACCCTGGCCGCGGCCATCAGCCGTACCGGCGCCTTTCCGCCTTCCCGCCCCGGTGTAGGCCGCTGCCGCGATGACCCGGTCGACCAACTCCGTAGGCGCAACCGCCAGAGAGACGGCAGCGGTGCGCGGTGTCAGGCGCGGATGACCTCCACGCCGGCCGACGTGAACGACTCGGTCAGTTCGTCGGAGGCGGCCTTGTCGGTCACCAGAACGTCGATGTCGGTCACCGGGCAGATCCGGGCGAAGGCCCGCCTGTTCAGTTTGGTGGAGTCGGCGACCGCGACGACCTGCTGCGCGCGGCGGGCCAGGGCCCGGTTGATGCTGGCCTCGCCCTCGTGGTGGGCGGTCGCCCCGTGGGCCACATCGATGGCGTCCACGCCGAGGAAGACCTGGTCCAGCGCGATCTCCGCGAGCAGTTCCGTGGCCAGCGGTCCGATCAGCTCGTAGGACGCCGGCCGTGCCACCCCGCCGGTCACCACCAGCTTGACGTGGCGCCGTACGACCAGCTCGTTGGCGATGTTCAGCGCGTTGGTCACCACGGTGACCGCCGTCTCCGCGCCGCCGGAACTCAGGTCCGCGCGGGTGGCCAGCGCCCGCGCGACCTCGGTGGTCGTGGTGCCGCCGTTCAGCCCCACCACGGCACCGGCCTTCACCAGAGCGGCGGCCGCGTGCGCGATCCGCTCCTTCTCCGGAGCGTTGCGCGCGGCCTTGTAGCGCAGCGGCAGATCGTAGGCGACCGCGTTGAGCACGGCTCCGCCGTGTGTGCGGGTGACCATCTGCTGGCGGGCCAGCTCGTCGAGGTCGCGCCTGATGGTCGCGGCGGAGACACCCAACTCCTCGGCAGCCGGCTCGACTTCGATCCGCCCGTCACGCGTCAGCATCTCCAGCAGCGCGCTCCACCGGGCCTGCGGTGCCGCCATGTCTCACAACTCCCTGTCGGTGGGGTGCGCCGCGATGTGCGCAGCACGATGAAACCACAGTGCTTGATTAGGTGTTTTACGACCGTCAAACAAGCAACGCGCTGCACTTTTCGCAAGCCCCGGCACCTGCCGCAGCCGTCACCTGCCGCACGCCGAGAAGGTCGCGGCCAAGCGCGCGGCGGCGCAGTGGGCGAACGCCCGGAATCTGTGAGTGGAGGCGGAACTCGGCGAGATCGGCGGAAAGGACCGAGTGCACACGCTCCCGACACGCGATGGCCGCCGCCGTGACCTCGGCGCTGCAGACCCTGTCGGTCGTCGACGTCGAGAGGTCCGCGTGTCGGCTGCGGTCCCGGCCGACGATCAGTACCCCTACCTCCCCAAGGTCTGTTGGCTCACCCGACCACCGCCGCGCGCACGCACAGCACGTCCGGCAGATGTGAGGCCAACTGCCGCCAGCTATCGCCGTCGTCGGCCGAGGCGTACACCTCGCCGTTGCGGTTGCCGAAGTAGACGCCGGCCGGGTCCGCGTCGTCCGTGCACATCGCGTCCCGCAGCACGGTGCCGTAGTGGTCCTCCTGCGGCAGACCCGAAGTGAGCGGTTCCCAGCTCTTGCCCGCGTCCGCCGTGCGGAAGACCCGGCATCGGCGACCGGCCGGCACGCGGTCCGCGTCGGCGTTGATCGGGAACACGTACGCCGTCTCACCGCGGTGGGGATGGGCGACCGCCGCGAAGCCGAAGGTGGACGGCAGGCCCTCGCCGATGTCCGTCCAGTGCGCCCCCGCGTCGTCGCTTCTGTACACACCCCAGTGGTTCTGGAGGTACAGCCGGTCGGGGTCGGCCGCGTCCCGTGCGACCTTGTGCACGCACTGGCCGAACTCCGGGTTCGGGTCGGGCAGGAACACCGCGGAGACACCGGAGTTGGACGGCTCCCAGCTCGCGCCGCCGTCCCTGGTGCGGAACACCCCCGCCGTGGAGACGGCCACCGTCACCGCGCGCGGGTCCCGCTTGTCGGTCAGGACGGTGTGCAGGCCCTCACCGCCGCCGCCCGGGACCCACTTCGAGCGGGTCGGATGCTCCCACAGGGGCCGGACCAGCTCGAAACTCTCCCCGCGGTCCTCGGAGCGGTACAACGCGGCCGGCTCCGTGCCCGCGTACACCACGTCCGGCTCGGCCGCCGCCGGGTGCAGCTGCCAGACCCGCTCCAGGGAGGCCCCGGTGTCCTTCGGGAACTTCACAGCGGGCTGGGCCGGCTCCGCCCAGGTGCGGCCCAGGTCGTCGGAGTGGAACACCGACGGCCCCCAGTGCGCGCTGTCACCGCCGGCCAGCAGCCGCGGGCGCTCACCCCGCGTGTCGATCGCCACCGAGTACACGGCCTGCGCGTTGAAGTACGGGCTCTCGTCGAACTCCCAGGTGCCGCCGCGCTCGCGCCCGATGAACAGGCCCTTGCGCGTCCCTACGGCAAGCAGCTTCTCGGCCATACCGATCACCTCCGTGACGTCGTTGTCCCAGACACCGGCCAGTCTGCACCCCGCCACTGACAGTCACCTCTGGAAAAGGCTTCACCGCAGGTCAGGGCGGGGATGGTAACCGGCCCCGACGATTGACGGGCAGCTTTCGGCATGATGCGCGCGGCGAGGGGCGGCCGGTGGAACCGTCGTGACGGAGAACTCGCCGTGAGCCGTGAGCATCGAGGGGTGATCTCCCGTATGGGAGGTCGGTCCGGCATGTTCGTGCGCCCGTCGCTCATGAGGAGGATGCCTTCGATGGCGTTCCGTGGTCCGAAGGTCTGGCTGTGGCGCTGGCGGCGCAATCCGCTCCGACGCCGTGCCGACGCCCTCGAGGCGTGGGTCGTGCTCGGTGCCTGGCTGCTCACCGTGGTGGCCGGGGTGCTCGCCGGTCTGGGGGTGAGCCGGGCGGTCGAGCACCAGCTGGCGCTGGAGCGCGTCGAGTGGCGGCCCGTCGTGGCCCGCCTCGCCGACCAGGCGCCGGGCACGGCCGATCCGGGCACGTCGAGCGGTGAACGGGTGTGGGGCGAGGTGGCCTGGACCGGGGCCGACGGTTCGCCGCACAAGGGGCAGGTGCGCGTCGATCCCGGCAGTGCCCAGGGCACGCCGGTCACCGTCTGGACCGATGCCCACGGCCGCCTGATGACCCAGCCCGCCACCGAGGGCCAGGCCCGGATCCGCGCCGGGATGATCGGCGCACTGGTGGGGCTCAGTACCGCGGCCGTCCCCTTTGTGGGGGCCCGCGTCCTGCGCGGCCGCATGGAGCGCCGCCGCCTCGACCAGTGGGACACGGACTGGGCGCACTTCGGACCGTTGTGGGGCGGGAGGCGGGCCGACGGGAGGTAGCACCGGCGCACAGGGCCGCGTGGAGCGAACGATGTCATGGCGCGGTGCTCAGTGCCGTCGGCAACTCCAGCGGCCCGGACTCTCGGTCAGGACGTCAAGGACCCGGTCGTCCCGATCCGGTGTGACCTGCCCGCTCACCACCAGCGCGAGCAGAAACGGCCCCGGCACGGCCTCACTCGCCGCCGGGCAGGGCCCTCCCGAGGATCGCGTCCAGGTCCGCGGCGTCGGGCAGGGTGCCGAAGGCGTGCCCCCAGTCGCCGCCGAGCCGGCTCGCGCAGAACGCGTCGGCGACCGCCGGCGGGGCGTGCCGGACCAGGAGGGAGGCCTGGAGCGTCAGGGCCATGTACTCCACCAGCCGGCGCGCACCCGCCTCGGACGCCGTTACCAGCAGGTCCTTGAGGCGGGCGACGGCCGTGTCCAGGCGGGCGTCCGCCCCCTGGGCCAGGGCGAGTTCGCCGAACAGCGCCTGAGCGGTGTCCGGCTCCCGGCGCAACGCCCGCAGGACGTCGAGGGCGTTGACGTTGCCGGACCCCTCCCAGATCGACAGCAGGGGCGCCTCCCGGTAGTGCCGGGGCATGCCGGAGTCCTCCACGTAGCCGTTGCCGCCGAGGCACTCCAGGGCCTCCGCCGTGAAGGCCGGACCCCGCTTGGTGACCCAGTACTTGCCGACCGCGGTGGCGATACGGCGGAACGCCTGCTCGCCGGTGTCCCCGCGCACGGCCCGGTCGGCGGCGCCCGCCAGCCGTAGCGTGAGGGTGGTCGCGGCCTCGGACTCCAGCGCCAGGTCGGACAGGACGTTGCGCATCAGCGGCTGGTCGATCAGCCGGGCGCCGAACGCGCTGCGGTGCCGGGCGTGGTGACCCGCCTCGACGAGGGTCCTGCGCATCAGGGTCGCCGACATCATCACGCAGTCCAGCCTCGTGCAGTTGACCATCTCGATGATCGTCTTGACGCCCTGGCCCTCGGGTCCGACCAGCCAGGCCACCGTCCCGTCGAACTCGGGCTCGGAGGAGGCGTTCGACCGGTTGCCGAGCTTGTCCTTGAGGCGCTGGATGCGGAAGGTGTTGCGGCTGCCGTCCGGCAGGACGCGCGGGACGAGGAAGCACGACAGCCCGCCGGGCGCCTGCGCCAGCACCAGGAACACATCGCACATCGGCGCCGACGTGAACCACTTGTGCCCGCGCAGCGTGTACACGCCGGGCTCCGCGGTGGGGGTGGCCGTCGTGGTGTTCGTCCGGACGTCGGAGCCGCCCTGCTTCTCGGTCATCCCCATGCCGGCGAGCAGGCCCCGCTTCTCGGTCGGCACCCTGAGCTCCGGCTCGTACTCGCGGCCGGTCAGCAGCGGCTCGTAGACCTTCGCCAGCTCGGGCTCCCTGCGCAGCGCCGGGATCGCCGCGTACGTCATCGACGTCGGACAGCCGTGGCCCGCGTCCGTGTGTCCCCACACCAGGCCGCCCGCCGTGCGTGCGACATGGGCGCCGGTACGGTCCTCCGCCCACGGTGTGCCGGCCAGGCCCTCGGCGACGGCGGTCCGCATCAGGTGGTGCCAGCTCGGATGGAAGTCGACCTCGTCGACCCGATTGCCGTACCGGTCGTGCGTGCGCAGCGCCGGCTCGTGCCGGTTGGCCTGGTCCGCCCACTCCTGGGCCTCGGCACTGCCGGCCCGCAGACCGAGCCGCCTCAGACCCTCCTCGGCCCAGTCGGCGCCCTCGCGGCGCAGCCCTTCCAGCAGGACGGGGTCGTCGGAGGCGTCGTAGGGGGCCAGGGGAGGGGGCTGGTTGGTGACGGCGTGGGTCGCGGTGGCTCGGTCGGGCGCGGGAAGGGAGACCATGGACTCCATGTTGCACGCAGCCTGCGACCGTAGCAATAGTGCAACAAGAGGAAGCCGGTCGTACAGTACGTGACCATGCGGAGGAACGTGTCGGAGCAGCCCGGCGAGGTCGACCTGCGGCCACTGTCCGCCCGGTCGGTCGTGCTGAGCCTGCTGCTCGGCGCGCATCCGCCGGAGATGGCGGTGAAGGACCTGGTCCGCGCGGTGGAGCCGTTCGGGATCGGCGGCTCCACGCTGCGTGCCGCGCTCAGCCGGATGGTCAGCGCCGGTGACCTGCGGCGCGCCGACACCGTCTACGGCCTCAGCGACCGGCTGCTGGCTCGTCAGCGCCGTCAGGACGACTCCGTGCACCCCCGCACGCGCGCGTGGAGCGGCGACTGGGAGATGGTCGTGATCACCGCGACGGGCCGTGGACCGGCCGAACGCGCCGAGATGCGCGCCCGGCTGACCGCCCTGCGGCTCGCCGAACTCCGCGAGGGTGTCTGGCTGCGCCCCGCCAACCTGCTGCGACCGCTCCCCGACGTCCTCGACGGGGTAGCCCAGCGCTACACGGCCCGCCCGGACCGTTCCGGCCCCGAGCTGGCCGCCGCGCTGTGGCCCCTCGACCGCTGGTCGGCCGACTCCCGGGCGCTGCTCGCCCATGTCGCCCGCGCGGACCGGCCCGCGGACCGGCTCGCCGGCTTCGCGGCGGTCGTACGGCAGCTGCTGACCGATCCGGTGCTGCCGCCCGGCCTCCTGCCGCCCGACTGGCCGGGCGCGCGGTTGCGCTCCGCGTACGCGGCCTATCAGCGGGAACTGGCGGACACCGTGCCCCAGCACCAGCTCCGCACATGACACGGCGGCCGTGCGAAGCGCCGTGCGGTGACGCTTCGTACGGCCGCCTTCAGCAGCCGAGCGGCTACTTGTAGGTGATGTCCGAGGCCGCGTACTTGCAGTACGTACCGTCAGGTCCGGAGCCGTTCGTGGTCGGCTCCTTGCCCGAGTTGTTCCCGATGTACTTCTGGCACGGGATGATCTTCTTGCTGGAGTCGCCCACGATCGTGATCTTCTTCAGGGTCGCGCTGTCGCCGTAGTTGGTGTTGATGCCGACGAGCTTGTTGCCCGAGTAGGTCGCCTCGATGGTGTTGAGGTTGATCGTCCGCTTGTACTGCGTCGAGCAGTTGCCGCAGGACCGCACGAAGGTGCCGAAGTTCTGCACCGCGAAGTTGGAGACGTTGAGCGTCCCGGCGCCGTTGAACTGGAACACCTTGTCGCTGGCCGACCGCGCGCCACCGCCGGAGACGGTGTACACGTTCGACGACGAGGAGCCTCGGAACGTCGCCGCGTCCTCGCCGACGTCCTCCCACCACACGTTCTGCAGCGTGCAGCTGCCCGCGCAGTGGATGCCGTCGGCGGCGGGAGCCCCGATGATGACGTTCTTCAGGACGGTCCCGGCGGCCAGGTTCAGGATCGGCCCCTGGTCCTCGTCCTGGTTGTCGCTGCCTAGGTCGCCCGTGCCGTACAGGCGCTTCATCCCGTAGTCCTTGGTGCCGGACAGCTGGATGGTCGAGGAGACCCCCTGGCTGCCGTTCGCGGTCGGCCAGGTGGCGGCGCTGGCCGTCGGCGCATTGAGTGTCATGATCATGCCAACCGAGAGGCCGAGTGCGGCCATGGCTCCGGTCAGCGCGCGCCTGCGCGCGCGTGGACGTGCCGAAGAAGTCATGTCCCGAATCCTTCTTCCATGCTGGGGGTGGATGTGTGGGGGTGTCAGAGCTTTCCGGCGCCCGCGCCGCCCGTCACCGAGGTGACGACGGAGGAGGCGGGCTCGGCGGTGTAGCTGTACGGAGCGGTGGTGAAGGTGCCGACCTGGGAGATCTCGGTGGCGGCTCCACCGAGGTCGTTGCCGCGCAGGTTGGCGTAGCCGTCCACGTCACTGTTCCGGTTCGTGGTGACAGCGACTCCGGTGCTCCGGAAGACGTTGTTCTCCACGAGCATCTGGGCGCCCATGCGCGAGTGCACCGCGGTCTCGGCGCCGACGACGTAGTTGTCGTAGAAGTGCCCGGTGCCGAAGCGCAGACTGGGGATGCGCGAGTTGACGTTGTTGAACCAGTTGTGGTGGTACGTCACCTTCAAGTGGCCGGTGTCCTGGCTCGCGTTGTTGTCGCTGTGGCCGACGAGCGAGCCCTTGAAGTGGTCCTTGAAGGTGTTCCAGGACACCGTGACGTTGTCGGAGCCGTGGTTGATGTCCAGCAGCCCGTCGTAGTAGTCCTTGTCGTGATCTCGGTCCGCCGAGAAGGAGTTGTGGTCGATCCACACCTTCGTCGAGGCCTGCACCTCGATGCCGTCGGCCGGCGCGAGGGGCTTGCTGATGTTCAGGTTGCGGACCACGACGTTCGTGACCTTCTTCAGCCGCAGTCCGCCGCCGGTGAACCCGGACGACGAACCGACACCCAGCACCGTGGTGTTGGAGCCGACATCGACCGAGCCGCTCAGCGAGATCAGGCCGTTGACCTTGACGACCTTCGCCGTGCTGCCGGTGACGGCCGTCTTGAAGGCGCTCAGCGTGGAGACGGTGACCGCGGAGGCGCTGCCGCCGCCGGTCGTTCCGGCGCCGAAACCGATGGGGGAGGTCTCGGCGGCCGCGGCCGACTGAGGGACGGCCAGCGCGGCCGCCGTCGCGAGCGCGACCGCACCGGCGGCAAGAGCGGATCTTTGCGCTTGTGTACGTGGGGGGCGAGTACGCATGCGGGTGCGTCCCTTCGTGGCGCCTGCCTGACGCCTGGTTGGTCATATACGTGAAAGCTGTTCTCCATGTTGAATCGTGTATGCAGCGCAGAGCCGCAATGTGTGACCCAGGTGGAGTGGGTCGATCACATCGCTGAACGGAACGTAGAGGGTAAGCGCTTTCTGGTCAACGCTTTGCGCAGAAGACATTCGGTCGCCCAGGTGGGGGAGGCGGCGGTGGGGGCGAGCGAATTCTTTCGACGTGTGGGAGCGCTTCCATGGCGGCCATGTGCATGCCACGATGCTCGCCGGACGCTTCCCTTCCGCGGGATTTCCGAGGACCTCCGAGAGCTTCCGAGAGGGTGAGTCGGTGGCGACTCCACACATGCGTACGTCTGTCGGCGGCTCGGTGCTCACCTTGCTCGCTCCGGGATTGCCGTCGCTCGCTCCCGGGCCTGCGGTCGCGGGCGACCGGGCCGACCCGCTGCCGGAGTTCTTCGGCTGGATCTCCGCCGACCCGCTGAACGACCCCGATCGGGACACCGGCCGGCCGATCGTCTCCGTGAAGGGCCCGGCTGTCTTCCGGTACAGGTATCGCCGGCACGTCCACATGGCAACCTCGGACCCCGCCGGCGCGTGGAGCCTCGCCCATGCGAGCCTCGTCGGCTGGTGGCAGGCGGCCGAGGCGCCCCTGACCCCCTTGGGTACTCACCCGGACACGGCGGCCGGTATGCGGCCGTGCCCCGGGGCTTCCCCATCGCACGCAAGAAGCCGCGGTCCAGGCGCGGAACCAGCGGCGCCAGTCGGAGTCGGTCGCCAGGGCCTCCACCAGCGTCAGGCAATTTGCGGTCCCGGCGACGCGGTACACGTGGCTCACCTCGAACAGGCCGAAGCGGTTGTGCTCGGTCGGCACGATCTCCCGACACGTCGAGCTGTCTCACCTACTCCCAACTGCCGCGGCGACTCGCCCCGTTGACCCAGATCAACTCATTCTGCCGATCCTTCCGAAAGAGAGGGGCAAGGACGTGTCCACCACCTCCAGGAGACCGCTGAGTTCCGTACTGCCGACCCTGCTGGCCTTACTCGCGGCGGCGCTCTTCGCCGCCGTTCCCACCGCATCGGCCCGCACGGAGGCCGTCCCCACGGCGACCCTCACCGAGGTCACCGGCTTCGGTGCCAATCCCAGCAACCTCCAGATGTACCTGTACGTGCCGCAGAACGTCACCGCGCACCCGGCGGTCGTCGTCGCCGTGCACTACTGCACCGGCTCGGGCCCGGCCATGTACAACGGCACCGAGTGGGCCCAACTGGCCGACACCTACGGCTTCGTGGTGATCTACCCCTCGGTCACCCGGTCCAGCAAGTGCTTCGACGTGTCCTCCCCGCAGGCGCTGAAGCGGGGCGGCGGCAGCGACCCCGTCGGCATCAAGTCGATGATCGACTGGACCGTGAACAGCTACTCCGCCGACACCGGCAGGATCTACGCCACCGGCATCTCCTCCGGCGCGATGATGACGAACGTCCTGCTGGGCGACTACCCGGACGTGTTCGCGGCGGGCGCGGCGTTCTCCGGCGTCCCCTTCGGCTGCTTCGCGACGACGGACGGCTCCGAGTGGAACAGCGCCTGCTCGGGCGGCACCATCACCCACACCCCGCAGGAGTGGGGTGACCTGGTCCGCGCCGCCTACCCCGGCTACACCGGCCCCCGGCCGCGCATGCAGGTGTGGCACGGCACCGAGGACGACGTGCTGCGCTACCCGAACTTCGGCGAGGAGATCAAGGAGTGGACGAACGTCCTCGGCGTCAGCCAGACGCCCGCCGCCACCGACTCGCCCGTCTCCGGCTGGACCCGCACCCGTTACGGCGCCACCGGTGACCGCGCCCCCGTCGAGGCGATCAGCCTCCAGGGCGTCGGCCACAACCTGTACAGCTGGGGCATGGCCGACCGCGCCCTGACCTTCTTCGGCCTGAACGCCGGCGGCCCCGCGCCCGAGCCCCAGCCCCAACCCGGCGCCTGCAAGGTGACGGCCACGACGAACGCCTGGAACACCGGCCTGACCGCATCGGTCACTGTCACCAACACGGGCACGACGACGGTCAACGGCTGGAAGCTGGCCTTCACCCTCCCCGCCGGACAGACCGTCACCAACGGCTGGGGTGCCACCTACACCCCGTCCTCCGGGGCGGTGACGGCGACGAACGCGACGTACAACGGCACGCTGGCGCCGAACGCGAGCGTCAGCATCGGCTATCAGGCGAACCACAGCGGGAACAGCGCGGCTCCGGCTGGCTTCACTCTCAACGGAGCGACCTGCACATCGAGTTGAGGACTCACCGGCCATCGCGGTCCTCCGGCGGGGCATTCCGGCGCAGTGCACGGGCGTCCCGCCGGACGGCGTGCCGCTTGCCGCGCCCAGGATGTCCAGGACGATTCGCGGCTCCATGCTCGGGGCCTCCTCCGAGAGGGAGGGCGATCGAACCGAGCGCGAGCCGCAGGCAGGATGGCAGGTGTCTCAGGCCGACCACCCTGAACCGACGGTGATCAACTGAGGCCCTGCCGGCGTGCAGGCCGCGTGTGAAGTTGTCGCGATTGACGCGCCGTCGATCCGCTCGGCGGACGCGCCCGAAAGGGATGCCGGACCCATTCCCCTACGGAATCGGCGTCACACGGACCGGTGGTACTGGTCCGGCACCCGCACCTCCCCGCCCAGCTCGCGTGCCGCATGCCGGACCCAGGACGGGTTCCGCAGCAGCTCGCGGCCCAGCAGCACCGCGTCCGCCTCGCCGTTGGAGAGGATCTTCTCGGCCTGTTCGGTGTCCGTGATGAGGCCGACCGCGGCGACCGGGAGGGTGGTCTCCGCCTTGACGCGGGCGGCGAAGGGGACCTGGTAACCGGGTTCGACCGGGATGCGGACGCCGGACGCGTTGCCGCCGCTGGAGACGTCCAGGAGGTCGATGCCGTGGGCCTGGAGGTCGTGGGCGAAGCGGACGGTGTCGTCCGGGGTCCAGCCGCCCTCCTCCAGCCAGTCGGTCGCCGAGATGCGGAAGAAGAGGGGCTTGTCGTCGGGCCAGATCTCGCGCACCGCGTCGACGACCTCGAGCGCGAAGCGGGTGCGGTTCTCGTACGAGCCGCCGTACTCGTCGGTGCGGTGATTGCTGTGCGGGGAGAGGAAGTTGCCGATGAGATAGCCGTGGGCGCCGTGGATCTCGGCGACTTCGAAACCGGCGGCGAGCGCGCGACGGGCCGCGTCCGCGAACTGACCGACCACCTCGGCGATCTGATTGGACGTCAGCTCTGTGGGGACGGGGTGCCTCTCGTCGTAGGCCAGCGCACTCGGGCCCAGCGGCTGCCAGCCCCCCGCGTCCGGGGCGAGCGGCGCGCCGCCCTTCCACGGCTGGTCGGTGGACGCCTTGCGGCCTGCGTGGGCGAGCTGGATTCCCGGCACCGTGCCCTGGGAGACCAGGAAGCGGGTGATGCGGCGGAACGCCTCGACCTGGGTGTCGTTCCAGATGCCGAGGTCGTAGGGGGAGATGCAGCCCTCGGGGCTGACGCCGGTGGCCTCGACGATGATCAGGCCCGTCCCGCCGGCCGCGCGGGCCGCGTAGTGCGCGAAGTGCCAGTCGTCGGGGGCGCCGATCCCGGGGCCGTCCGGAGCGGCCGAGTACTGGCACATCGGCGGCATCCACACCCGGTTCGGGATCGTCACGTCGCGGAGGGTGAAGGGCTCGAAGAGTGCGCTCACGGCGGGTTCCAATCGTCACGGGACCGGTGCTGGTCGACTCGTACGATAGGCATCGTAGTACGTCGGATGTCAAACTACGAGAGGTCTCGTACAATGGGGGTCCCCGAGGGCCGGTCCCGAGTCGGCAGAGCCCCGGGAAGCCTGGAGAAGTGGAGCCGCCGTGACCTCCCCTGCCGTCAGCAGTCGTACCCTTCCGCACCCGGAGCGCGGCGAGATCCGGCTGGAGGGCGTCCTGCACGCCCTCTCCGACCCGATGCGCCTGCGGATCGTGCGAGAGCTCGCCGCGGTCAGCGACGAGCTCTCCTGTTCGCACTTCGATCTGCCCGTCACCAAGTCGACGACCACCCACCACTTCCGGGTGCTGCGCGAGAGCGGAGTGATCCGGCAGGTCTACCGGGGCACGGCCAAGATGAACGGTCTGCGCCGGGACGACCTAGACGATCTCTTCCCGGGGCTTCTCGACAGCCTCCTCGACGCCGCCACCCGCCAGGCCGTCCGGGTCGGGAGCGCCTGACGCGGTCTTCGAGGGCAGGTGGTTGAAGAGCAGGTTCAGCACGATCGCCGTCAGGCAGCCCGCGCTGATGCCGCTGTTCATCACCGTCTGGAACCAGTCGGGGAACTTCTCGTAGATCGTCGGCACGCCGACCGGCAGCACGCCCATGGCCACCGAGACGGCCACCACCGTCAGGTTGTGGTTGCCCTTGAAGTCCACCTGGGTCAGGGTCCGCAGGCCGCTCGCCGCGACCGTACCGAACATCACCAGGCCCGCCCCACCGAGCACCGGCGCGGGTACCGCCGCGACCACCGCGCCCAGCTTGGGCAGCAGGCCCAGCAGGACCAGGATGCCGCCGGCCGTGGCGACGACCCAGCGGCTACGCACCCTGGTCATGCCGACGAGGCCCACGTTCTGGGCGTAGGCCGTGTAGGGGAAGGTGTTGAAGACGCCGCCGAGCACGGTCGACAGGCCGTCGGCGCGCAGGCCGTCCGAGAGGGAACGCGGCTCGACCCCGCGATCCGCCATCTCGCCGACCGCGATCAGGTCGCCGGTCGTCTCGGTCATCGTCACCAGCGCCACGACCAGCATCGACACGATCGCCGAGAACTCGAAGGTGGGCGCCCCGAAGTGGAACGGCGTGCTGATCCCGACCCAGTCCGCGTCCCCGACCCCGTCGAAGTCCGTGAACCCGAAGGGAAGGGCCACCACCAGACCCACCACGATGCCGATCAGTACCGCGATCCGGCTCAGGAACGCCGGCGCGAACCGCTGCACCCCCAGCACCACCGCCAGGACGAACACGGCCAGCGCGATGTTCTTCGGCGCGCCGAAGTCGGCCGACCCGACGCCGCCCGCCACCCAGTTGCCCGCGACGGGCAGCAGGGAGATGCCGATGATCAGGATCACCGTGCCTGTGACCAGCGGCGGGAAGAAGCGGAGCAGCTTGCCGAAGACCGGTGCGAGCAGCATGATCGCGAGACCCGCGACGATCACCGAGCCGTAGATCGCCGGGAGTCCGCCGCCCGTCGTGCCGATCAGGACCATCGGGGACACGGCCGCGAAGGTACAGCCCTGCATGATCGGGAGCCGTACGCCGAAGCGCCAGAAGCCGACGCACTGGATGAGTGTGGCGATGCCGCACACCAGTAGATCGGCGGTGATCAGATATGCCAGGTCCGCCGGAGACAGCTTCATCGCGCCGCCGACGATCAGGGGAACGGCCACGGCGCCCGCGTACATCGCGAGGACGTGCTGGAGGCCGAAGGCGGCGAGCTGCCGTACCGGGGGTACTTCGTCCACGGGATGCACAGCGGTGGTTTGAGCCATGTCCGAGACCGTAAACGTGTTGAACAGTTTGTTGATTGCGGGGGTGTTGCCGGTTCGTTGCCAGGTGCGGGTCAGGGCGGTGCACGCGCCCTAAGAAGCAGTGCCGTGCACCGCGTTCATCAGGGACTGCCAGTCCGGGAGCTTCACCACACCCCGGCCCAGTGACGCGCCGAGCTGTGCCTCCGCTCGTTCGATGGCGCACCAGCCCGCCCACTCCACCACTTCGGCCGCGGCTGCCCGCAGTGCGTCGAGCGGGTCCTCGCGCAGTTCGTTGTGTACGAGCGTGGGGGCGTCCTCGAGCAGCGAGGTCACCGTCTCCTTGGCGTCCGGGCGGTTGGTGCCGATCACGCCTGTCGGGCCGCGCTTGATCCAGCCGGCCACGTACTCTCCCGGGACCGCGGAACCGCCCTGCACGACACGGCCGTCGACGTTGGGCACCGTGCCGCTCTCCGCGTCGAACGGCAGCCCCTGCACCGGCATCCCCCGGTAGCCCACCGAGCGCAGCACCAACTGTGCCTCGATCTCCTCGAATTCACCCGTGCCGCGCACGCCGCCATGCCCGTCCGGCACCGTCCTTTCGAAGCGGACCGCGCCCACGCGGCCGCCGTCGGCGAGGAGTTCGACCGGACGCAGGAAGAAGCGCAGCGAGATCCTGCGGGAGGACGGCCGTGACTCCGCGGCCGCCCAGCCGCGCAGCACCTCCACGTTGCGGCGCTGCGGTGCCGGCAGGGGAGCGGGGTCGAGGAACGCCGGGTCCAGCGCCAACTCCTCCGGCTGGACGGCCACTTCGGTGTCCGGCAGTGAACCCAGCTCGCGCAGCTCCTTGGTGGTGAAGCGGGCCTGGGAAGGGCCCCGCCGGCCCACCATGTGGACCTGCGTCACCCGGCTGGCCGCCAGCGCGGTGAGTGCCGGATGCGGGATGTCGGTCGGGCTGAGCTCGGTCGTCCCGCGCGCCAGCATCCGCGTCACGTCCACGGCGACGTTGCCCACACCGATGACCACCGCCGACCGGGCGCCGGCCACGAAACCGTCGGCCGTGGAGTCGGGATGCGCGCTGTACCAGGACACGAACTCCGTCGCCGACCAGCTGCCCGGCAGCTCCTCGCCCGGGATCCCGAGATGCCGGTCGGTCGCGGCGCCCACGCAGTACACGACGGCGTGGTACAGCTCGCGCAGCCGTGCGGCCGGCATCCCGCCGGGGCCGACCTCCACACCGCCGAGGAACCGCACCCGCTCGTGCTCCAGGACGGCCCGCAGGTTGTTCTGGAGCGATTTGATCTTCTCGTGGTCCGGTGCCACGCCGTAGCGCACCAGGCCGTACGGGCACGGCAGCCGGTCCAGGACGTCGACGAGCACGTCCGGGTCCTCCTGGACGAGGCTCTGGGCGGTGTAGCACCCGCTGGGCCCGGAGCCGACGACGGCGACACGCATGTTTCCAGGATCGCACCGCCACCGCTCCGCTGACAGGGTGCTGCGCGCGGCATGCGCACGCGTGTCCGTCAGTAGAGGGTGTGATCATGCGGTTACGTTGCGTGTGTGCTAGAAGCATCCTTTCTTAATCTTTCTGATCGTTGTCCGACGGACGGCAGCGTGTCCGTGTGGCCCGCGTGGGAAGTGCGGGAGGACGGGGGCACGATGACGTGGTTCCACGTCCGGCTCGCCTTCACCGACGGTGCCCGGGTGGACACGCTCGCGGTGGTGGCCGAGGGCGGCGTGTCCCTGGAGGACGTACGGGCACAGCCGGCGCTGTCGCTCGAGGACCTGGGCGCCCTCGGCGACTGGATCGAGGGCCCGCTGTTCGAGGCCTGTGGAGTGGCGCCTCCCGGCGCCGCGGAGCAGGTGGGCAGCCGTGCCCGGCCCGCCTGGCCGCGTGGCATGGAAGGGCGCCGGCTGATCGCCGAGGAGTACCGGGCCGCCCAGGAGGACGGCGTCGACCCGGTCCTCGCCGTGATGTGCGCGACCGGGCACAGCCGCCGCAGGTCGCTCCGGCTCATCTCCCAGGCGCGCGACGCGGGATTCCTGACGCCACGTCACGCGCGGCGCTGAACTGCCGAGTTCGCTGGAGCACGCCGTTCAGAGCATGTCCCGCATCCGGTTGATCTCGCTCGTCTGCTGGGCCACCACGTCGTCGGCCATCTCCTCGATCCGGACGTTGTTGCCCTGCCCCTTCACGTCCGTCGCCATGGTGATCGCCCCCTCGTGGTGAGTGATCATCAGGGTGAGGAAGAGCTCGTCGAAGGCCTTCCCCTTCGCCGCGCGCAACTTCTCGACCTGCGCCTCGGTCGCCATGCCGGGCATCGTGGCGTGCGCGTGGCCGTCGCTCTTCTCGGACTGGCCGTACTCCTTCAGCCAGGCCCTCATCGCGCTGATCTCCGGTCCCTGTGCGGCCGAGATCCGCTCGGCGAGGGCCTTGAGCTTCGCCGACCCGGCCCGTTGCGGTGCCAGTTCGGTCAGCTCCAGGGCCTGGGCGTGGTGCGCGATCATCATCCGCACGTACGAGACGTCCGCCGAGTTGGGCGTGTCGTCGTCGGCCCGCTGCTCCTGTGCGTCCTCGGCGGACAGGGTGCGGTTCGCCTCACCGGGCTTGCCGGGCACCAGCACCGAAGGCCCGGTCGCCGGGGGGGACTTCGGGTCCGCCCCGGAGTCGCAGCCTCCGAGGGTCAGGGCTGCGAGAGCGGCCAGAGCGGCCAGAGCGGCCGTCGCGTACGGAGCGCGGCGGAAGAGCACAGTGGCCACCCATGGTCCCTTCATTACAGGTTCGTTGCCCTCTGTTGATCTGTGCATGGTGAAGACGATACTGCGGGGACGTGTGAACCGTTCCACATGAACGGCACAGGGAGGAAACAGTGATCCTGTTGAAAGATTCCCGAACCCGGCACAGACGACTGGGAGTTGCCACGGCCGCCGTGGGTCTCCTGGCCGCGCTGCTGACCGCGGGCCCGGCCGCCGCGACCCCCGACCCCGGGGACAGCCCGGCGGCGGGCAAGGAGGTCTCCAAGAGCACCAAAGCCGAGGTGAAGGCGGCGATCGCCGACGGCGAGATACCCGGCCAGGACGAGATCGTCCACTCCGACAACATCGAACACCTCGTCAACATCCCCAAGGACGCACTGCCCGGCACCAATTCGGACCTGGCGTTCCAGGGCAAGTACGCCTTCTCCGGCAACTACGACGGCTTCCGCATCTTCGACATCGGCAACCCGAAGGCGCCGAAGACGATCGCCCAGGTGCTGTGCCCCGGCTCGCAGAACGACATCTCCGTCTCCGGGAACCTGCTGTTCCTGTCCACCGACTCCTCGCGCAGCGACAGCAGTTGCAGCAGCACCACCCAGCCCGCGACCGAGAAGTCGTCGTGGGAGGGCATGAAGGTCTTCGACATCAGCGACAAGAGCAACCCGAAGTACGTCGCCGCCGTGGAGACCGCCTGCGGCTCGCACACCCACACCCTGGTGCCCGAGCGCAAGAACGTCTACCTCTACGTCTCCTCGTACTCGCCGAACGCGACCTACCCCGACTGCCAACCGCCGCACGACGGCATCTCCGTCATCAAGGTGCCGCGCAACGCCCCCGAGAAGGCGGCGGTCGTCAACTTCCCGGTGCTCTTCCCCGGCGAGGGCCCCGACGGCGGCGGCAACCCCGGTTCGCCCACCAACCCGGGCGTCTCCAAGACCACCGGCTGCCACGACGTCACGGTGCTCCCGGACAAGGATCTGGCGGCGGGCGCCTGCATGGGTGACGGCATCCTGTTCTCCATCAAGGACCCCGAGCACCCGAAGGTCATCGACCGGGTGCAGGACAACGTGAACTTCGCGTTCTGGCACTCGGCGACCTTCAACCAGAAGGCGAACAAGGTCGTCTTCACCGACGAGTTGGGCGGCGGCGGTGCGGCCACCTGCAACGCGGAGATCGGTCCGAACCGCGGCGCCGACGGCGTCTACGACATCGTCGGCAAGGGCGACAAGCGCAAGCTCGTCTTCCGCAGCTACTACAAGATCCCGCGCCACCAGGCCGGCACCGAGAACTGCGTGGCCCACAACGGCTCGCTGATCCCGGTCAAGGGCAAGGACCTCATGGTCCAGGCCTGGTACCAGGGCGGCGTCTCCGTCTGGGACTTCACCAACTCCTCGAAGCCCAAGGAGATCGCGTACTTCGAGCGCGGCCCGCTGACCACCGGCGCGCTCACGGTGGGCGGCTCCTGGTCGGCGTACTACTACAACGGCTACATCTACTCCAACGACATCGCCAAGGGCTTCGACGTCCTGAAGCTCAGCGACAAGCGCACAAACCCGGCCAGGAAGGTGCGGCTCGGCGAGCTCAACGTCCAGACGCAGCCTGACTACTTCGACTGATCCACGGGCTCCGGGCCCGTCTCGAAGAAACGCGACAGGTCCGTGCCGTACGTCCCGTCGGGTGCCCCGGTGCCCGGCGGGACGCCCTGCTCCCAGTCGAGCCGGTAACGCGTGAACAGCTCGGCGCGCAGGGTCGTGAGCGACATCGGGACGTTCGGCAGGACCATCGCGTAGACCGCGCCCATGAGCTGCGAGCGCAGCATCGGATAGTCGGTCCCGACCGTCTGCGAACCGTGCCGCTCCATCGTGTCCCGCAGCAGTTCGGCGAGGCGCTGCTGCTCCGGGCACTCGACGAAGCCCTCGGTGTCCAGCAGACCCGCCATGTGCTGGCGCATCAGCACCGTCCGGTCCCGGGCCAGGCCCAGGATCGCGTCGATGGCCCGGGCCATCCGCTCCCGGCCGTCCTCGGAGCGCGGCTCGCGCTCCAGTGCCTCCTCCAGCGTGCGGTGCATGAGCCGGTGCACGGCGGACTGCACGAGTTGACGCTTGCCGGGGAAGTAGTACGACACCAGACCGCGCGCCGATCCGGCCCGGTCCGCGATGTCGCCGAGGGTCGTCGCCTCGTAACCGCGCTCGGAGACCAGTTCGACTGCCGCCTGCAGGAGCCGCTCCCGGGAACGACGGCGCAGCTCTTCATTGACCGAGGCGCTGCGCGGGGACATCCTGTAACTCCTGCGTTGACTGGCTATCAGCCAACTATACTCAGTGCGTCCGGACCGGCCCGAAAAAGGCCTGGTCGGGGCTGCCGCCTGCTCTGGGCGACGCGGGGGATCGTCCAGGGTGGGCGAGCATACGACCCAATGGTGTGCTCGGGCGACCTTCTCAGCGGGGTGGCCACCCGGTTTTCGGACACTTTTTCCGGTGCCGGTCGCGGGCGTCGATCCCGCCCGTCAGCCCACCAGGCCGAGGACGGACCGCAGTGCGTCGGGCCGCTGTGCGGCCGGCAGATGATCCACGAAGTGCACTGCGCAGCCGAGGGCCGCCGCACCGCCGTCCGCCCGCCGGTCGTCGCCGACCATCAGGACGTCCCGGGGCTCGACACCGAGCGCCGTGCAGGCGGTCTTGAACAGCCGGGGGTCCGGCTTCTGGATGCCGTGTTCGTACGACAGCACATACACGTCGACATACGGATCGAGCCCGTGCGCGCGGAAGACCGGACGCAGGTCCCAGCCGATGTTGCTGACCACGCCCACCTTGATCCCGCGCTCGCGCAGCGCGCGCAGCACCTCGGCGGCATCGGGATACGGCTGCCAGGCGGCGGGGAGCATGTGCCGGTCGTACAGAGCGTCGTGCAGCGCGGGATCCGGCAGCGTGACGAGCCGCGAAAGCCCGGTGTACGCGGCCCGGTGCAGCTCGGCGCTCTCGTCCCGGATCGCCCACAGGGCGGCGAGCTCGTCCGGCATCGGCACCCGGGGTGCCACCCCGCCGGGCAACGCCCCCACCTTCTCCAGCTCCCGCGCGGCCCGCGTCAACTCGGCCTCGGGGAGGGTGAGTCCCACCTCGGCGAGGACAGCCCTCAGCCAGGAGTCGGTGGACTCGATCCGGAAGAGGGTGCCCGAGAAGTCGAACAGGACGGCAGTCATACGGTGATCTTACGGGTCGGCACGGACGGCTCCCGATGGCCGTGGAGCCGCCCTGGACCGTAGGTCACGGCCGACACCGCTGGTGGACCATCACCGCCAGAGTCACAAGCAGGGCGCCCAGGAACCAGCCGCCGAGGACGTCGGAGGGCCAGTGGACGCCCAGCCAGATGCGCGTCAGGCCGACGCCCACGACGGAGATCACGGCGAGGGTCAGGGCCGTGAGCCACAGAGCGCGGCCGACGCCGTAGTGATGGAGGAGCCACAGGAGGAGGCCGCACACGACCATGGCCGTGAGCGCGTGGCCCGACGGGTAGGCCGCGAAGTGCGCGGTGTCGACGGGGTCGCGCCAGACGGGGCGTTCGCGGCCGACCGCGGCCTTCAGGACCTGCTGGAGCAGCGTGCCCAGCGCACATGTGGCCACCAGCCATACGGCGGTCCAGCGGGCATTGCGTCGCCACACCAGCCAGATCGCCGCGACCGCTGCCAGGATGCGCATCGCCCAGGGGTCCCAGACCCAGTCCGTGAGGATGCGGAAGGCATGCGTGAGCCCCGGTTCGTCGACCGCCCAGCGGTGGGAGGTGTCGGCGATGTCGCCGTCCACGGTGAGCAGCGGATGCCACTTGGCCACGACCAGGACGAGCAGCAGCACCGAGCACAGGGCGAGGACACCGCTCGCGCGGGCGGCGGTCCGGTGCTCCGGGGGGCGGGGCGGGGAATCGACGGACTGGGTGTGCATACTGCGATCCTCGCCGACCTGTGCGGTGGGGGGCGAATTCCGGGGCGCGGGTGGGCCGGACGGTCCGTGGTCCGGGGCCGCGGTCATGTCCGGCTGCTCGCGTTGGGGGGCATGGTCGTGCCGGGTTCCCCGGGATCCGTGGGTGTATGCCCCGGCCGCCGCCTGTCGCTGTCCCGGTGGTCGGTGTTCGCGTAGGAGGGCGCGTCGCCGCGCGCGTCAGAGCGTCAGCAGCATGGCCACCATCGCGATGCCCATCGACAGGCGGCACGCCCGCGCGAGTTCGGGACGGTCGCCCCAGCCGACGCTGCCGCCGGCGGCGGTCACCGGTATCAGGCGGGCGCCGGAGAGCAGGACGTATCCCGCGAAGTAGAGGAGCAGTACGCCCGTCACTACGGGGACTCCCGAACCGCCGTGGTGGCCGGGGGAGGCCGCCATCACCACCGCCATGTAGACCATGGCCCCCGCCCCCACCAGGTGATGCAGATGATGGGTGCTCGTGCGCGCCGCCCACAGTGCGCGCAGCGCGGCCCCGCCGAACACCGCCGTGCACAGCGGCCAGACCCACGCCGGTGGCGTGAACACGGCCGCCGGTACGGCCATCGCGGCCATCCCGAAGCCCATCAGCGCCTCACCGCCCGCGGCCCGGCGCTGCTCCTCGACGCTGCTGCGCATCCGCAGCAGGCAGTACACCCCGGTCGCCGCGCAGAGCGCGACCAGCAGCCAGCCGGGCGAAGCCGGTCCGTGCACGCCCACCTCCCCGCTCGACAGTCGGTCAAGGAATGCCCGGGCCATGCGGCGCGCAATCGAGCGCAAGGGTGTACGCGGGGAGCGTGCGGCGGAGCACAGCAGGTCAGGGTGATGTTCCCGACATCGTTCACAGGTAAAACACCTGTTAAAGTATTGACCATGAGCAGTGCGACCCCCCACACCGACAACCCGCGCGTACGCCGTCTCCCGATGGCCGGCGTGCTGCGCCTCGGCAGGCCCTCCGACATCTGGTTCAAGCCCGCCCTGAGCGTCGTGGTCGCGGTCGCCCCGTCCAACCTGCTCCTGCTGGCCCTCGGCCGCCTCGACCTGGCGATGTACACCATGGCCGGGTCCCTGTGTGCGCTGTACGCCCACAACCGGCCCTACGCCGCCCGGGCCCGCGCCCTGGCCTGGGTGGTGCTCGGCATGGTCGCCGGCCTCGGCGTCGGCCTGGTCGCCGCCTCGCTCACCGGCAGCGCGATGGTGCTGGTCACCGTCGGCGCACTGGTGGCCGCCGTACAGAAGACGCTCTGCGACGCGACCCGGATAGGCCCCCCGGGCCACGTGGTCCTCACCTTCATCAGCTCCGCCTCCCTGTTCGCCCCGCAGACCCTCGCCCAGGTTCCCGGCCACCTCGCCCTGGCCCTCGCGGCGGGTGCCTGGGCCTGGCTGGTCGGCATGGCCCCCGGCCTGCTGCGGCCGCACGGCCCGGAGCGACGGGCCACCGCCCGCGCCCTGGACGCGGCTGCCGCGTACGCGGAAAACCCGCGCTCCCATGCGAGTGGAACCGCCCACGCCGCCGTCCAGGCCGCCTGGCAGACCCTCCTGTCGGCCGGAGCCCGCTCCGCAACCCGGCGCGCCCTCGAACGCCTCGTCGTCCGCGCCGAGGTCGCCCTCGCCGCCCCCGCCGACGCCGACCCGGACCGTCTGCGCACCTGGGCCCGCGACCTGCGCGGCACAGCCCCCGTCCCGCAGGCGCCGGACGACGACGAACTCCTCGGCGTGGACATCGAACTCGCCGCCCCGGCCCACCCGGTGTGGCGCATGCTCGCCCCGATCGCCGTACGCACCGCCCTGGGCTGCGCCCTCGCCGGGTACGCCTCCCTCGCTCTCGGCATCGGCCGCCCCTACTGGGCCCTGGTCACCGCGGCCTCCCTCTACCAGGCCAACATCACCCTCACCTGGAGTCGGGGCGTCCAGCGGGTCGTCGGCAACCTCGTCGGGGTGTTGGTGTTCGCCGCCGTCGTCCCGCTCGCCCATCTCGGGCCCGCCGCTCTCGTCCTGTGCTGCCTGGCCTTCAACTTCGGAGCGGAGGCGCTCATCGCCCGCAACTACTGGCTCGGCAGCGTCTGCGTGACCCCGATGGCCCTGCTCATCACCGAGTTCGCCGGTCACCAGGAGCCGGGCCGGCTGATCACCGAACGGGTCATGGACACCTTCGTCGGGGCGCTGGTCGGATTCGGCGCCGCCCTGGCGGTCACCAACCGGCGCGCGGGCGATCGGGTCGAGCAGTCGCTGGCCGCCGTGGAGGGCGCCCGTGACGACACGGCCCGCCTCCTGGCCGAGCCGCATCCTGCCCCCGGTGCCCTCGACCTGGCCCGTCGCACTCTCGCCACCGCCCTGGTCGACCTGCGGGCCACCGTCGAGGCCGCGTCCGGCGAATGGTGGCAACGCGCCCTGCCCCAGGAGAGGGTCGTGCGCGTCGAGCAGGCCGCACACCGTACGCTCGCCGCGACGATCCGGCACCACAGAGCGGAGGGCGTACGTCCATGACGGCACCGAACGGCCGACCGGCGGACCCGACGAGAAACGACACCGTCGCCGCCGTCGTCCGGCAGTGGCAGACCGTCCACCCCGGCCTCGACACCGGCCCCATGGAGATCATCGGCCGCGTCAACCGCTGTGCCGCCCTCCTCCAGCAGGCCGAGGACGCCCCCCTGCGCCGGGCCGGGCTCAGCCGCCCCGAGTTCGACCTGCTCGGCGCGCTGCGCCGCACCGGCCACGAACTCACCCCCGGCGACCTGGCCCGCGAGACCTTCTCCTCCGGCGCCGCCGTCACCAAGCGCGTCAAACAGCTGACCGAACGGGGCCTGGTGGAGCGCCGGGGCGACACCCGCGACCGCCGCGTGGCCCACGTCCGCCTCACCGAGGCCGGCCGTGAGCTGGTCGACGGGATCCTGCCCGAGCAACTGGCGTACGAGACGGCCGTGCTGTCAGTGCTGACGCCCGAGGCGCGGGACGAACTCGCCGCCCGGCTCGGGGAACTGCTCGGCCGCCTGGAGGGCAGCCTGGGAGTGCTGCGCGTCTGACCCTCCGACCTGCGGTTTCGGAAGTTTCGAAGCCCGCTGCCTGTTGACGCGGTCCATCCGCGCTTCCTACGTTCGACCAGTCGGTGCGGATCATCGACTGTCGTACGGAATGTCGAACGAAGGATGGATGCCGTGGCAGCCGAAGGCCCCGCCCCCGAGAAGCTCACCATCGACCTCGGCACCGAGACCGGCCCCTTCCACGGGGGAGCGAGCGGCACGCTCTACGGCCTCTACGGCGACGGCGTGCCCAGCCGCACGGTGGTCGAGGGCATGTACCCGCGCACGGTGACGACGAAGGCCCAGGACGGTACCCAGCATCCCGGCGGCGACGCCCTGGAGATCCTGCCGCCGTTCGTCGCGGCGGGCGGCAAGGACGTCTACGTCTATCTGCCCGACTTCTACCGGGGGTTTCCTTACGAGTGGCCGGGTGCCACAGGTGAGGAGCGGCTCGCCGGGCACCTGGACGTGATCCGCCGTCAGGTCGAACAGGTCCTGACTCTGGGGGAGTTGAGGTCCCATGTCGTGTACGTGCCGTTCAACGAGCCCGAGGGCAACATGTTCGGCGAGGGGGAGTGGAGCTACGACCGGGTCTCCTGGCGGACCCGGCCGGACCACTACTTCGCCGCCTGGGAAGCCGCCTACCGCCTCATCAAGGAACTCGACCCGGACGCCCGGGTGGCCGGACCCAACACCTGCATCCTGTACCCCGAGGTCAGGGACTTCCTGGAGTTCGCGAAGTCACACGACGTGCTGCCCGACATCGTCACCTGGCACGAGCTGTCCTCGCCCGCCGAGGTCCGCACCAACATAGCCGAGTACCGGGAACTGGAGCGGGAGTTGGGCATCGGTCCGCTGCCCGTCAACATCAACGAGTACGCGCACAACTACCACGTCTCCGTCCCCGGCCAGATGATCCAGTGGATCGCCGCGATCGAGGAGTCGAAGGTCGACGCCGACCTGGCGTACTGGAACATCGCCGGCAATCTCAACGACTCGGCGGTGGAGGCGAACAAGGCGAACGGCCAGTGGTGGCTGTACAACGCCTACGGACAGCTGACCGGGAATACCGTCCGGGTCCTCGCCCCGCACCCCGACGCGCAGTACACCCTGCAGGGCGTCGCCACCCTCGACCGGGAGAAGCGCCAGGCCAGGGCGGTGTTCGGGGGTGCGGGCGGCGCGGTGGACATCGTGTTCGAGGGCGTGGACGCGGAGGTGTTCGGCACCGTGGTCCACGCGCGTCTGGTGGAGATTCCCTGGACGGGCCAAGTGGGGTCCAGCATGCAGCCGTTGAGGCTGTTGGATGAGGAAATGCCGGTTCGCCAGGGCGAGGTGACGTTGGCTCTGGGCGACCTCGACGAGATGTCCGCCTACCAGGTGATCCTTTCGCCCGGTGGCAACGGAGCCGTGTCCCTGCCGCCCGTGGTGCGCTGGAGGCGGACCTACGAGGCCGAGGACGCGAGCTACACGGGCGGCGGTTACTCGAAGAACGGGCCCGAGGGATCCCCGTCCGCCGTCGACCGGTTCGCCACGTCCGGCGGCTACCACGTGGGCGGACTGCGCACCGGCTCCGACGGTGTGCTCGCCTTCGACGTCGAGGTCCCCCAGGACGGGACCTATGACCTCGTGGTGTTCGCCGGCTCGCACAACCTCGCCGAACTGGTGCGAGAACAGGGTCCCACCAACGTCTTCCTGCGCGTGGACGGCGAGGAGCCGCGCGAGCTGCGGCTGCCGCTCGGCTACAAGTGGGCGGTGTGGGGCCACACCGACACCCGGGTGGAACTCACCGAGGGCCGCCACCGGATCACCCTCGCCGCCCAGGACCGCGACCTCGGGGTCACCAAGGGCGACGCGGTCATCGACAAGCTGGACGTCGTGCTGCGGGAGAAGGACGAAACCGCCCTGTACGACGCCGAGTTCGCGGACCTCGGCGGCGGGGCCCGGGTCAGCCACGCCCACTGCGGCGCCTCGGGACCCGGAGTGGCCGTGCTCCCGGGGGGCGGCACCGTCACCTTCTGGGTGTACGCGGCCGACGACGGCGAGGCCTCCGTGACCGTCGACGTGCTCGGGCCCGGGGAGGGCCTGTTGAGCGTCAACGGCGAGGAGACCGGGCGCGTCGAGCGCGGTGCCGTACCCCTCTTCCTGGCCGGGGGCGTCAACAAAGTCACGGTCACCGGGACCTCGGACCGGCTGATCGTCGACCGGCTGCGGGTCGCCCCCTCCCGCGGCCTCCTGCCCACCACCGCGTACGCCGCCGAGGAGGGCCTCCTGACCGGCGCGGCGAGGGTCACCGGATACCCGTACGCCACGGGCGGCAAGGCGGTCGACGGGGTCGGTGCCGGGCCCGCGAACGCGCTCACCCTGACGGTCACGGCGGACCGTGCCGGACGCCACGCGCTGACGATCCGCTACTCCAACGGTGAGCAGCCCCCTTCCACCCACTACAACCCGGACCCGGTCTGCCGCCATGCCGACGTCTCCGTCAACGGCGCCCCTGCCCACCGCGTCCTGTTCCCCACCACCTTCCACTTCAACAACTTCTGGAACCTGTCCGTACCCGTCACCCTGCGCCCGGGGCTCAACACGCTCACCTTCACCGCCGACGAGCTCCCCGACTTCGCCGGCGACACCAGGAACGAGTTCGGCCAGCGCTCCGCCTACGCCCCCGTCATCGACCAGGTCACGGTGACGCCGCTCGCCCCGGAGGAGGCACCTGCCTGACCGCCGGCGACGGTCCGGGAGCGCGGGCCGCTGAAGGCTCAGGCCCGCCCGGCGGGCGCCGCCAGCTTGCGTAACCGGCGCCAGTTCAGGCGGGGTTGTGCCGTCGGTACCCCGGGCCGTTTCCGCGGGACGCGGACGCGCAGTGCCCCGGGTGCGAGGCGGCAGTGCACCGGGGTCGGCAGGACCAGGGCCTCGCCGTCGACGCCGACCTCGATCTCCGGATGGTCGGCGTCGACGACCACCTCCCGCGCGGACAGGACCGCCAGACCCTCCGGGGCGGGATCGAGCAACAGCGCAGCGGCCTCGGCCGCACTGTCCACCCTGACGCCCAGGATGCCGAGCAGCCCGGAGTCGAGCCGCTCGCGGCGGCCGAGGCCCACGGGGTCACCGGTGCGGTAGGCGTTGTTGCTCACCAGCAGGGCTTGCGGGCCGTCGATCGTGGTGGCCTCGATCCGCGCGGTCAGATGCGGGCCGCGCTGACGGGTGAGCAGATCGGGCAGGAGCTCCAGAGTGGTGCCGATCTTGTCGTCGCGGTAGGCGGGACTCTGGACGACCGCCGCGTACGCGCCGAAGGAGGCGTTGTTGACGAACGGATGGTCCGCCACGAAGCCGAGGTCCACCCGGAGCTCGACACCGTCGGTGAGTGCGTCGAGGCAGGTCGCGGGGTCGGTGCGGTCGAGGCCGAGGTCCATCGCGAAGTGGTTGCGGGTACCGGCGCAGACGACGAGGAACGGCAGGTCGTGTTCCGCGGCGACAGCGGCGACCAGCGCCTGGGTGCCGTCGCCGCCCGCGACCCCGAGCAGGTCCGCACCCTCCGCCACGGCCGCCCGCGCCAGCGCGGTCACGTCCTGGTACCCCTCCGGATCGAGCAGCACGACCCGTGCGCCCAGGTATTCGGCCCTCTCCCGCAGCCGGAACTGCTCGACCTTCCCGCCCCCGGAGCGGGGGTTCATGATCAGGACGGGCTGCCGCACGGACCGCGCCCGGTGTTCCTTCATGCGCTTGGGGCGGGTGCCGGTGCTGCGCAGCGCGTACCGCCCGCTCCACACGGCCACGCTCCACAGCACCGGCGACAGCACGAGCACCCATCCCAGGGTGACCACGAAGAGGACCAGGACGAGGGCGGGGGTGACGACCGCGAGTCCCGCGGCCAGCCAGCGCTCCGGTCCGCGCCGGGTCAGCGTCCACCACACCGCCGCCGCCGTGCCGGCCGCGCCCGCGAGCCCGGCGGCCAGCAGCAGAACGCCGCCGAGACCGCCGTACCCGAGCGGGAGCAGCACCGCGAGGGCGGCTGCCGCCAGGGAGGTCCGGGCAGCCCATCGCTGACTGCGCCAGGCCGCGGCGTTCAGGTCCACGCTCATGTGCTCCTCCACTGCTCGGCGCCCTCGGGCCACGGCGGTCGGCGGAGCATATCCAAGTCGTCGGAACGACCGGGATCGTGCGTGTGTGGTGCGGGGTTCAGATGCCCGGCCGGTACCGGACGGGATGGTCCGCCGGTACCTCCACCAGCACGATCGGGGTGCCGTCCGGGTCCGCGACCCACATCTCGACCAGCCCCCACGGCTCCTTCACCGGCGGCCGTACGATCTCGACACCCTTGGCCAGCAGTTCCCCGTGCGCCGCGGTCACGTCCGGGACCTGGAGCCACAGCCGGACGTCCGCGGCCGGCGGGGCCTCGGAGCGTCCCGACAGCTCCAGGAACCCGCCGCCGAGGAAGTAGACGGTGCCCCGCTCCGGCCCCGTACCGAACTCGCGGTACACCGCGAGGCCCAGCTGGTCGCCGTAGAAGACTCGGGAACGTTCCGGATCCGTGGGCCGCAGCAGGACGCGGCCGCTCAGTACGTGCACCATGGGGGCGAGCCTATCCGGGGCGCTAGTCTCGACCGTGCCCGAATCGTGCCCCTGAAGTGGAGACGCGCCCCATGGAGACCACCGCCGGCCTCACCTTCCGTGACGCCACCGACGCCGATGTGGACACGCTGGTCTCGCTGGTCGAGGCGGCGTACCGCGGGGACGACAGCCGGGCCGGGTGGACCACCGAGGCGGACCTCCTGGAGGGGCAGCGGACGGACCCGGAGGGTGTGCTCCAGGTCATCAAGTCGCCCGACAGCCGGCTGCTGACGGTGGAGCGGGACGGCCAGGTCGTCGCCTGCTGCCAGCTCGAACACCGGGGCACCTACGCGTACTTCGGGATGTTCGCGGTCAGCCCCACGCTCCAGGGCGGCGGCCTCGGCAAGGTGATCATCGCGGAGGCGGAGCGGACCGCCCGGGAGACCTGGGGCGTCACGGAGATGCACATGACCGTGATCTCCGTGCGTGACGACCTCATCGCCTGGTACGAGCGGCGCGGCTACCGCCGTACGGGAGAGATGACCCCCTTCCCGTACGGCGACGAGCGCTTCGGCGTTCCGCAGCGTGACGATCTGCAGTTCGAGCTGCTGGTCAAGCCGCTCGTGTGACGTTCCTGCCCCGCCTCACGCGGTGAAGCGGCCGGTGCGCTTGATCTGCGGATAGTCGGTCGTCGCGCCGTCCAGCTCCAGGGCCCGCACCAGCTTCAGATGGTCCTGGGTGTTCACCACCCAGCCGATGATCTTCAGGTCCGCCTTGCGGGCCGCTTCCACGACCTCCAGGGTCAGCCGGCGGATGTTCAGGCAGACCGTCCCCGCCCCGGCCTCGACGGCGCGCTCCACGATGTCGGGGCCGAACCGACTGCCGATCAGCGCGGTCCGTACCCCGGGCACCAGGCGGCCGATCTCGGTGATCGCCTCGTCGTGGAACGAGGACACCTCGACCCGGGAGACCAGGTCCCGCCGGAGCATCACCTCGGCCAGCGCGCGGGCCGCCGCGATGTCCTTGATCTCGGCCTGGAGCGGCGACCGTACGGCGTCCAGGACCTCCTCGAACACCGGGACACGTTCTCCGCGGCCCGCGTCCAGGGCGCGCAGTTCGGTGAGAGTCTTCTCGGCGATCGGGCCGGTTCCGTCGGTCGTGCGGTCCACGTCGGTGTCGTGCATGACGACGAGGGCGCCGTCCTTGCTCAGATGCAGATCGAGTTCGATGACGTCGAGGCCGGCCTGCTGGGCGGCGACGAAGGAACGGAGGGTGTTCTCGGGTTCGGTACCCATGACTCCGCGATGACCGATGGTAAGGAAGTTCAAGGTTCAACTCGCTTCCGTCGACGGCGGCTCGGTGGCGGCTCGGTGCAGAGCCGCAGCCTAATGGCTACGCCGTGTGATGGACCCGTACGTACGCGAGGGAACGTGGTGAGGTGCGGGGAAGTGATCTCGCTTACCCGGAATGGCGGTGTTCATGGGCCATGACAGGAAAAAGTTCTGTGACCATGGGCCCAGGCGGGATAACTTCCCGTGACTGCTCTTGCTGGACGGAAGCTCGTACATATACGGTCTCCGTACGAGAGCTTCTCCCGTGGAGGATGGGACATGACGGAAATTCTTGAACAGGCGGCGTCGGGGGACCGGGTTCCTCCCGTGAGCAGGGTGGTGGAGCACCCGGCATGGCCTGTGCTCAAGGATGCCGTGGAGCGGATCCGGCCATGGCAGTCCAAGGACGGGGCGATCGACTTCGAGGCCGAGGGCGCCCCCGCGCGCGCCGACGCCGAGGCCGCCGTACGGCGTGTCGTCGAGGCCGTGCAGGAGCTCTCGACGCTGCTGCCGCACGACGCCGACTACCACGCGGCCCTCGCCAAGGACCTCCAGCGCTGGTCCGAGGGCGGCTTCGAGGTGCCCGACTTCCTCGACTCCCTGCTGGCATTCCAGCCCGCCGCGAACCGCGCGGACGGCCTCCAGCACCTGGTCGTCTTCCCCATGTACACGCAGAACGGCAACCCGGACCGCAATCTCGAAGCGGTCGTGCTGCGCATGGTCTGGCCCGAGTGGCTGGCCGAGCTGGAGCGCACCCGCTACGACAACCCGCTGTTCTGCGGCATCAAGTTCGAGGACTTCACGGCCGGTTACGACACCAACTCGGCCGTTCTCTTCCCCGAGACGATCGCCGTGCGCGAGGCGCCGGAACGTTTCTCCTGGGGCGGGATCTTCTGCGACCGCGAGGCCGCCCGCTTCCGCCGGGTCACCGACGCGGCCGTCGACATCCTGGGCCTGGAGCTGCCCGAGGACATCGCCGCCATGGTCCACGACCAGAAGCGCTGCGAGGAGGCCTTCGTGCTGTGGGACATGGTCCACGACCGCACCCACAGCCACGGCGACCTGCCCTTCGACCCCTTCATGATCAAGCAGCGCCAGCCGTTCTGGATGTACGGCCTCGAAGAGCTGCGCTGCGACCTCACCGCCTTCAAGGAGGCCGTGAAGCTGGAGGCCGACGGCGTCCCGCAGGCCCGTGACGTGCAGTACGCGGTCCTCTTCGACCGCATGTTCCGCTTCCCGGTCACGGGCGAACGGATCCGCAACTACGACGGCCTCGGCGGCCAGCTCCTCTTCGCCTACCTGCACAAGCACGACGTCGTCCGCTGGACCGACAACAAGCTGTTCATCGACTGGCAGCGCGCCCCCCAGGTCACCAACCAGCTGTGCGCGGACATCGAGCAGCTCTACCGCGACGGCATCGACCGCCCGAAGCTCGTCCACTGGTTCGCCGGCTACGAGCTCGTCTCCACCTACCTCGCCCCGCACCCGGGCTCCAAGTGGGCCAAGGGTCCCGACGCCCTCGACCTGTCGCTGCCGCCCCGCAAACTCGTCGACGACGTGCTTCCGGACGAGTTTCCGCTGAGCATGTTCTATGAGGCTCTGTCCAAGAAGCTGAAGCACGTGATCGCCTCCACCAGGGGCATCACGGCGGACAGCGCCGAGCGGATCGCCGCGTGAGCGAGCCGCGTACCGAGAACACTGCTCAGGAGGCGAAGAACATGGGGAACGGGGCTCTCAGCGGTGCGGTGATCGCGGTGGCTGGTGCGGGCGGGCCCGCGGGCCGGGCGACGCTGCTCAGGCTCGCGGAGGCCGGCGCGACCGTCGTCGGCGCGGACAACGACCCGGAGCGTCTGGCGGAGGCCGTCGACGCGGCCCGCTACGGGGCAGGCGGCGCTTCCGTCATCGGTGAGCCCGTCGACCTGCTCGACCTGAACTCGACCCGGGACTGGGCGCTGCGCGTCGAGAAGGACTTCGGCCGGGTCGACGGCGTGGTCCACCTCGTCGGCGGCTGGCGGGGCAGCGAGGCGTTCATCAAGACCAGCCTGGACGACTGGGACTTCCTGGAGCTGCTGCTCATCAAGACCGTGCAGCACACCTCGCTCGCCTTCTTCGAGGCCCTCCAGCGCAGCGAGCGCGGCCGGTACGTGCTGATCAGCGCCGCCGGAGCCACGAAGCCCAGCGCGGGCAACGCCGCGTACGCCGCCGCCAAGGCCGCCGCCGAGGCCTGGACGCTCGCTCTCGCCGACGCCTTCCGCAAGGCCGGGGGCGCCGACGGGCCGACGTCCGCGGCTACGATCCTGGTGGTCAAGGCACTGGTGCACGAGGCCATGCGCGCCGATCGGCCCAACGCGAAGTTCGCGGGCTTCACCGACGTCAAGGACCTGGCCGAGGCCATCGCCGGTGTCTGGGACAAGCCCGCCGCCGAAGTGAACGGAAACCGTCTGTGGCTGACCGAGAAGCCGTGAACCCTCCGAAGACCGACGCTCGTCGCCATCACGACCCCGAGGTCCGCGGCTTCGCCAGCGACAACTACGCCGGGGCCCACCCGGAGGTGCTCGCCGCCCTGGCCCTCGCCAACGGCGGGCACCAGGTCGCGTACGGCGAGGACGACTACACCGAGAACCTCCAGCGGATCGTCCGCAGCCACTTCGGGGCCACGGCCGAGGCGTTCCCCGTCTTCAACGGCACCGGCGCCAACGTCGTCGCGCTCCAGGCGGTCACCGACCGCTGGGGCGCGGTGATCTGCGCCGAGAGCGCGCACATCAACGTGGACGAGGGCGGCGCCCCGGAGCGGATGGGCGGCCTCAAGCTGCTCACCGTCCCCACCCCCGACGGGAAGCTCACCCCCGAGCTGATCGACCAGCAGGCCTACGGCTGGGACGACGAGCACCGCGCGATGCCTCAGGTCGTCTCGATCACCCAGTCCACGGAACTCGGCACCCTCTACACGCCCGACGAGATCCGCGCGATCTGCGAGCACGCCCACGCGCACGGCATGAAGGTCCACCTGGACGGCTCGCGCATAGCCAACGCGGCCGCTTCCCTGGACGTCCCGATGCGGACGTTCACCAACGCGGTCGGCGTCGACATCCTCTCGCTCGGCGGGACGAAGAACGGCGCGCTGTTCGGCGAGGCGGTCGTGGTGATCAACCAGGACGCGGTCTCCCACATGAAGCACCTGCGCAAGCTGTCCATGCAGCTCGCCTCCAAGATGCGTTTCGTGTCGGTGCAGTTGGAGGCCCTGCTCGCCAAGGACCTGTGGCTGCGCAATGCCCGCCACTCCAACGAGATGGCCCAGCGCCTGGCCGAGGGCGTCCGTACCGTCCACGGTGTCGAGATCCTCTACCCGGTCCAGGCCAACGGCGTCTTCGCCAAGCTCCCGCACGACGTGAGCGAGCGCCTCCAGAAGCGCTTCCGTTTCTACTTCTGGGACGAGGCCGCGGGCGTGGTCCGCTGGATGTGCGCCTTCGACACCACGGAGGACGACGTGGACGCTTTTGTGGCGGCTCTCAAGGAGGAGATGGCCCGCTAGGCCGGAGACCGCCTGTGCTTGCATGCCGGTGCGAACAGGACAGAACCCCGGGTCCGGGCGAGGATCGATGACGACGTCGAAGCATGCGTGCGGGCCCTGGCAGAGGTCCACCGCCGCGACGGTTATCCGCTGAACTGGCCCGTCCGGCCCGGCGATTGGCTGTCGCAGGCCTCTGCGCTGGGCAGCTGGGTCGCCGAGCTGGACGGCCGGGTGGTGGGCCACGTCAGCCTGTCCCGCGCCGGCGAAGGCGACGTGGCCCCCGTCCTGTGGAGCGAGCGCAACGGCACGGACAGGGAACAGGCCGCTGTGATCGGCCGGTTGTTCGTCGCCCCGCAGGCAAGAGGGCACGGGATCGGCGCCCTGCTGATGGACGGGGCGGTGGCGGAAGCGCGGCACCGCGGCCTGCACCCGGTGCTCGACGTCCTCGCGTCCGACACCGCCGCCGCGGCCCTGTACGAACGACTGGGCTGGACGAGGCTCGCCACGGTCGAACAGCGATGGAACGCGTCCCAGGTGGTGACCATCCACTGCTATGCCGCATAAATATACGGAGTTGCGTAAAATAATTGACTACCGGGTGATCGTCTTCCTATGCTCTGCGGGCATGGAGCTGATCCAGAACACCCCCGACCTTTCCGCGTACTTGGCAGCCGATGACGCCATCGACCATGACCACCCGGTCATCAGGGAGACGGCCGCACGGCTTGCCAGGGAGGCAGACGACTCGTATGCCTATGCGCGGCTCGCCTTCGAGTTCGTCCGCGATGCGATCCCGCACTCCCAGGACTCCGGCGACCTCCGCGTCACCTGGCGGGCCTCCGACGTCCTGGAGCAGGGCACCGGCATCTGTTACGCCAAGGCCCACGCGCTGGCCGCCCTGCTGCGTGCCGAGGACATCCCGACCGCGCTCTGCTATCAGAAGCTCGACGTGGTGCACGGCCTGGTCGCTGTGCGGTTCAACGGCGCCTGGCACCGCCAGGATCCCCGGGGCAACAAGCCCGGTGTGGACGCCCAGTTCTCCCTGGATGGCGAGCGGCTGGCCTTCACGCCCGATCCGGAGTCCAACGAGATGGACTACCCGGTGCTGTACGCTGAACCGCACCCGGCCGTCCTGAGCGTCCTCAAGGCCGCCCCCGACCGGCCGTACCTCTGGAAAACGCTCCCCACCGCACTCTGAGGCACCCGATGACCCTCTCCCTGACCGTGTCCGACGAGGTGCGCGCTCTCGCGCCCGGCTTCACGCACCTCGCCATCGAGGCCCACGGACTCGTCAACGGGCCCACCACCGACGCCAGTTCCGCGCTGCTCGACGACGCGGCCCGCCGTCTCGCCGTACGGCTGGACGGGCGCGCCCCGCACGAGGACCCGCACATGGCGGCCTGGCGGGAGGTGTACACGGCGTTCGGCTCGAAGCCCTCACGCACCCGCAACTCGGCGGAGGCGCTCGCGAAGAGGGCCCTGTCGGACACGGGCCTGCCCCGCATCAACCTCCTGGTCGACCTCTACAACGCGATCAGCGTCGCGCACCTCATCCCCGTCGGCGGCGAGGACCTCGACCACGTCCGGGGCGGGATGCGCCTCGTCAGGGCCACCGGCGACGAGGGCTTCGTGACGGTGGCCGGTGGCGAGGAGGTCGTCGAGCATCCCGACGCGGGTGAGGTCGTATGGCGCGACGACGCAGGCGTGACCTGCCGCCGCTGGAACTGGCGGCAGGGCCCTCGCACCAGGCTCACCGAGGAGACGGTCTCGGGGATCTTCCTGCTGGAGAGCCTCGCGCCGATGCCGGTGGCGGACGTGGAGAAGGCGGCCGCCGAACTGGCCGAGCTGCTGGAGAAGTTCAGTCCGGGAGCGCGGATCACGACGGCCGTTCGGTAACGCTAGCGGGCCTCGGCCTCGCGGACCTGCTCGGGCGTGGGCGCCGTACCCCCGAGATGCGCCGGCATCCACCACGTGTCGTCCGGCCCCTTGGGGCGCACCGGGTAGGCGCGCTGGGCGGCTTCCAGCAACTCGTTGACCCGCTCCCGCACCTGTCGGGTGATCGCCCCCGCGTACTTGTCCCGGGACGCCTCGATCGCTTCCCCGACCCGGATCGTGACCGGGATGTGGCTGCGCTTGAAGTTGCGGGGGTGCCCCTTGGTCCACAGCCGCTGCGTGCCCCAGAGGGCCATCGGGATCAGGGGGACACCCGCCTCCTGAGCCATCCGCGCCGCACCCGACTTGAAGCTCTTCAGCGTGAAGGACTGCGAGATCGTCGCTTCCGGGAAGACACCGACGATCTCGCCCGACCGCAGCGACTCCAGGGCGTGGGCGTAGGCCGTCTCGCCCTGCTCGCGGTCGACCGGGATGTGCTTCATCCCGCGCATCAGCGGACCCGAGACCTTGTGGCGGAAGACGGACTCCTTCGCCATGAACCGCACAAGACGCTTCTGCGGGAGAGCTGCCAGGCCGTTGAAGACGAAGTCCAGGTAGCTGATGTGGTTGCTCACCAGCACGGCACCGCCCGAGCGCGGGATGTTCTCCGAACCCTTGAGGTCGATCTTGAGATCCCAAGCCTTGAACAAGGCCTGCGCGAATCCGATGACGGGACGGTAGACAAGCTCTGCCATGGGCGGGATGGGCCCTTTCCTGCTCTGCCCGGGAAGGGAGATCCCGGCGGTAAGTTACGCAGCCGTAGGTTTACGGCATCTCGCAGATCGTGCCCCAAGAACGGACGGGGAGCCAGCCCTGGTGCCCGCTCGGCGCGAGATTCTCGTCACGTCCGTCCGGTGATCCACCTCGGCGTTTTAAGTCACCTTTACTCCGCGCGTACCGTCACCCGCCGCACGAGCAGGTACATCTCGCATCCCAGGCAGTACCCGAACGTGGCGTTGAGGAAGGCCGCGGCGAGCGCCGCGCCGGTGGCGGCGAGCCCGAGCCACTCCGGCCCGAGCCCGTATCCCACGAGTCCGAGGGCCGCGAAGGCGAGGCCAACGGCCTGCGCGAACCGCGGCGGCTCCGGGGCCTCGAACTCGGTCGGCGGCCCGATCCGCGGCCGTACGACTGTGCGGAACAGCCAGCCGTACGGCGAGCGGCCCACCCCGCCCGCCGCGCCCAGCGCGAACGCCAGCGTCTGCCAGGCCAGCAGCCAGACGTTGCCCGTGATCAGAACGGCCGCCAGCACGACCGTCGTCACGGCCGCGCCGAAACGCGGCCCCCTTGCATCAATGTCCATGAATCAAGCATTCCGCAACGGAAAGACTGTGAGGAGACGGGAATCTTTGCAGTCTCGTGAATGCTTACGCGTAGATGACCGGACTGGTGGTGTGCGTGGTGGTGCTCGCGGCGGCGAGCGCCTATGGGGTGCTGCAACGGCGGCGGAGCGGGAGAGTGCGGGTGCGCGGGCGCGACGACGGCAAGAGGATCGGTGCGGCCGAGCTGGGGGAGGACCTCGGCGAGCGTGCCACGCTCGTGCAGTTCTCCAGCGCCTTCTGCGCGCCCTGCCGGGCGACCCGGCGGGTGCTGGGTGAGGTCGCCGACATGGTTCCGGGCGTGGCCCACGTCGAGATCGACGCCGAGAAGAACCTCGACCTGGTCCGTGAACTGGACATCCTCAAGACGCCGACCGTGCTGGTCCTCGACGCCGACGGCAGGGTCGTACGGCGTGCCACCGGCCAGCCGCGCAAGGCGGACGTCATCGCGGCGATCGGAGAGGCGGTGTGACGCCCCACGCGCCCGCGGTGAGGCATCTCCCATATGCCGGGACCCACTTGACTGTGCACCACACCTATCGTCAGCCTGACCGTATGCCTACGGAACTCCTTCTGTTCGGGCGGGTCCACGTCGACCTCGCCCGCACCGCGAGCGCGCGCTGTCCGGCCTGTTGAGCAGCCACGGTCCAGCTCGACACTCCTCGTAGAAGGAACACCGCATGACGGCCACGCCCGACCTCGGCAGTCCTCGCCTCGCCTCTCCCGACCTCCTGCGCTCCGTCTTCCGGCGGCACGCGGCCGGAGTCGCCGTGATCACCGCGAGCGGTGACGCCGGCCCGGTCGGCTTCACCGCCACCTCCCTCGCCTCGGTCTCCGCCGAACCCCCCATGCTGTCCTTCGGGATCGGCACCACCGCCTCCAGCTGGCCCGCGATATCCCGGGCCGAACACATCGGCGTGCACATACTCGGCGAGCACCAGGAGGAGCTGGCCGCCACCTTCGCCCGCAGCGGCGCCGACCGCTTCGGTGCCCCCACCGTCTGGCGCGAGGGGCCCGAGGGCGTCCCCGTCCTCGACGGCGTGCTCGCCTGGCTGGTGTGCCGGGTGCACGCATGCGTGCCTGCCGGTGATCACCGCATCGTGCTGGCCGAGGTGCGGCTCGGCGACCCGGCGGGCGCCGGCCGGCCGCTGCTCTATCACCAGGGCCGGTTCAACAGCCTGCGCGACTGATCGGCTCGTCGACGCCGACCGCCGGTGTGCGGGGCCGTCGAGTTCCGATTACGCTGCGTTGCGAAGGTCACAGTTCAAAGCGCTTGCTTAGCGGGCAGGAACTGGATGTACTGGTGAGTAATATTGCGGTCGGAGCAGAGCCCGCCCCGACCGGGATCGGCCGCTTGGGGCGCCTATGCTGCCTGCAAGAGGCAGCCGAGAAATGACGATGCAGTAGGAGAGCCGGCGTGAGCTTGAGGATCGTTGTCACTGTGAAGTACGTGCCCGACGCCACCGGCGACCGGCACTTCGCCGATGACCTGACCGTCGACCGTGACGACGTGGACGGTCTGCTCTCCGAGCTGGATGAGTACGCGGTCGAGCAGGCGCTGCAGATCTCGGAGAACTCCGACGACGACGTCGAGGTCACGGTCCTGACCGTCGGCCCCGAGGACGCCAAGGACGCGCTGCGCAAGGCGCTGTCCATGGGTGCCGACAAGGCCATCCACGTCGAGGACGACGACCTGCACGGCACCGACGTCATCGGCACCTCCCTGGTGCTGGCCAAGGCCATCGAGAAGGCCGGCTACGACCTGGTGATCTCCGGCCTGGCCTCCACCGACGGCACCATGGGTGTCGTCCCGGCCCTGCTGGCCGAGCGCCTGGGTGTCCCGCAGGTCACCCTGCTCTCCGAGGTCTCCGTCGAGGACGGCACCGTCAAGGGCCGCCGCGACGGCGACGCCGCCTCGGAGCAGCTGGAGGCCTCCCTCCCGGCCGTCGTCTCCGTCACCGACCAGTCGGGCGAGGCGCGTTACCCCTCCTTCAAGGGCATCATGGCGGCCAAGAAGAAGCCGGTGGAGTCCTGGGACCTGTCCGACCTGGACCTGGAAGCCGGTCAGGTCGGCCTGGAGGGCTCCTACACCACGGTCGACTCCGCCGCGGAGCGTCCGGCCCGCACGGCCGGCACGATCGTCAAGGACGAGGGCGAGGGCGGCAAGCAGCTCGCCGAGTTCCTCGCGAGCCAGAAGTTCATCTGAGGGTCACTGGCCCGCTGAGGCTCACCCCCCTTACCGCCCCTTAAGCCTTCGCAATCCGCAGGAGAGCATTCCCATGGCTGAAGTTCTCGTCTACGTCGACCACGTGGACGGCGCCGTCCGCAAGCCCACCCTGGAGCTGCTGACCCTGGCCCGCCGCATCGGCGAGCCGGTCGCCGTCGCGCTCGGTGCCGGTGCCGCCGACACCGCCGCCACCCTCGCCGAGCACGGCGCCGTCAAGGTCCTCACCCACGACGCCGCCGAGTACGCCGACTACCTGGTCGTACCCAAGGTCGACGCCCTCCAGGCCGCCGTGGAGGCCGTCTCCCCGGCCGCCGTGCTGGTGCCGTCCTCCGCCGACGCCAAGGAGGTCGCCGCCCGTCTGGCGCTGCGCATCGGCTCCGGCATCATCACCGACGCCGTCGACCTGGAGGCCGGCGACGAGGGTCCGGTGGCCACCCAGTCGGTGTTCGCCGCCTCCTTCACCACCAAGTCCCGTGTCGCCAAGGGCACCCCGGTCATCACCGTCAAGCCCAACTCCGCCGCCGTGGAGGCCGCCCCGGCCGCCGGCGAGGTCTCGGAGCTGAGCGTGACCTTCTCCGCCCAGGCGACCGGCACCAAGGTCACCGGCCGTACCCCGCGTGAGTCGACCGGGCGTCCGGAGCTGACCGAGGCCGCGATCGTGGTCTCCGGTGGCCGTGGCGTCAACGGCGCCGAGAACTTCGCGATCATCGAGGCGCTCGCCGACTCCCTCGGCGCGGCCGTCGGCGCCTCGCGTGCCGCGGTGGACGCGGGCTGGTACCCGCACACCAACCAGGTCGGCCAGACCGGCAAGTCCGTCTCGCCGCAGCTGTACATCGCCAACGGCATCTCCGGCGCGATCCAGCACCGCGCGGGCATGCAGACCTCGAAGACGATCGTGGCGATCAACAAGGACGCCGAGGCCCCGATCTTCGACCTCGTCGACTACGGCGTAGTCGGCGACCTCTTCGACGTCGTCCCCGCCCTCACCGAGGAGGTCAAGACCCGCAAGGGCTGATCCCGCTCCGGGCGTACGAGGCCCCCGCGACCGCGTCGGCGGTCACGGGGGCCTCGGCTCATCCCGGGGTGAGTGTGGCCTGCACCGGCAGGTGGTCGCTCGGGAACTGCCCGTTCCTCGCATAGGTGTTGACGGCGGCCCGGTGCACGGTCGTGCCGGGCGTGGCGAGGATCCAGTCGATGCGGTCGCCGTCGGGGACGAGGGGTCGGTAACCGTGGAAGGTGGCGTACAGGGCGCTGCGTTCGGCGGCCGCGTCCCAGGTGTCGACCAGTCCCGTGGCGAGCAGGGTGTCGTACGCCTGGTTGTCGTGGGCCGCGGCGTTGAAGTCGCCGGTCACGACGACCGGCAGGGCCGGGTCGAACGCGGCGATCTTCTCGGCGAGGAACTGCGCGGACCGCTCGCGCGCGTACTGGCCGACATGGTCGAAATGGGTGTTGAGGACGTGGAACTCCCGTCCGCCGGCGGCCCGGTCGCGAAAGCGGACCCACGTGACGATCCGGGGGAGTGCGGCGCCCCAGGTGTTCGAGCCGATGACCCTGGGCGTGTCGGAGAGCCAGTACGTGTCGTGCTCGACGGGGGCCAGGCGCCGGGTGTCGTAGAAGACCGCCGTGGACTCGTCGTGGCTGCCGCCCTCGCGGCCGGTGCCGATCCAGTCGTAGTGCGCTCCGAGGTCGGCGTGGATGTCGAGCAGTTGCTGGTAGAGGCCTTCCTGGGTGCCCATCAGGGTGGGGGCCTCCTGGCGGAGCAGGCGGCGCATCACCGGGCGGCGGGCGGCCCAGCTGTTGGGTTCGGAGGTGCTGGCGAAGCGCAGATTGAACGTCATGACATCGAGTCGGCGGTGGTACGGCCTGGCGGCGGAGGCCGGCAGCGTGCCCATCAGCGGCACGGTGACGGCGGCGGCCAGGACGGTTCTGAGGCCCATGCGACGCGTCATTCTGTGGGTGTCCGACATGTTGTTCCCTCCCGACGGGACAGGATGAATGTTCGAACCGGAGTGCGGTAGAGGGCGTAGAGGTTCTCGGCACCTTGAATGAACCGGGTGGCTCATGCTGTGGACGGGGTGTTGACCGTCGGGAAGCTTCGCGGATAACTTCGTTCTACGGATTGTTGATTCCGTATCGCGGAAAATAGGAGGCTGTGGGATGGGTCAGGGCCAGCAGGAGCAGGTGGCGACGAGCCTCGCGGGTGCCGTCAGCGAGGAGATCAGCGCCTCCCTCGCGCCGGTCGACGCCGAACTGGAGCGCCGCTACCCCGGAGACCCCGGCACCCGCCAGCCCGTGCACACCGTCTACGTCCCCGCTGACGCCTTCACCGCCGACACCGTCCGCTCCTGGGGCAACAAGGCCCTCGCAGCCCTCGACGAACACGCCCCGGACGCCGCCTCCCTCGCCGCCGTCCTCGGGCTGTCCGAGGAACTCGCCGAGCCTGTCCACGCGCGCGTGCGCGCCAAGCTGGAGCGCGAGCCGATCGAGGACCTGCGCGTCGACTTCGAGGACGGCTACGGCCCGCGCCCGGACGCCGAGGAGGACGAGACGGCGGCCCGCGCGGCACGGCTGATCGCCGAGGCGTACGAGAACGGCACGGCGGCGCCGTACATGGGCATCCGCATGAAGTGCATGGAGGCGGCCGTCCGGGACCGGGGCATCCGCACTCTCGACGTCTTCCTCACCGGCCTGATGGCGGCGGGTGGCCTGCCCGAGGGGCTGGTGCTCACGCTGCCGAAGGTGACGTACGCCGAGCAGGTCAGCGCGTTCGCCCGGCTCCTGGAGGCCTTCGAGAAGGCGCACGGCCTGGACCGCGGCCGAATCGGCTTCGAGATCCAGATCGAGACCAGCCAGTCCATCCTCGCCACCGACGGCACCGCCACGGTCGCCCGGATGATCCAGGCCGCCGAGGGCCGCGCCACCGGACTGCACTACGGCACCTTCGACTACAGCGCCTGCCTCGGCGTCTCCGCCGCCCACCAGGCCAGTGACCACCCCGCCGCCGACCACGCCAAGGCGGTCATGCAGGTCGCGGCCGCGGGCACCGGCGTACGCGTCTCGGACGGCTCCACCAACGTCCTGCCGGTCGGACCGACCGCGAAGGTCCACGACGCCTGGCGGCTGCACTACGGCCTCACGCGCCGCGCCCTGGCCCGCGCCTATTACCAGGGCTGGGACATGCACCCCGGCCACCTCCCCACCCGGTACGCGGCCGTGTTCGCCTTCTACCGCGAGGGCTTCGAGCAGGCCGCCGGCCGGCTCGCCCGGTACGCGGGCCGGGTCGGCGGTGACGTCATGGACGAGCCCGCCACCGCCAAGGCGCTCAGCGGCTATCTGCTGCGCGGTCTCGACTGCGGCGCCCTCGACATCGGCGAGGTCGCGCGGCTGACCGGCCTGACCCGGGCCGACCTGCAGGGCTACGCGGCGCCCCGGCGCGGTGATCTGACGGTCTCCACGAAGTAGGGGAAGACGTAGCGGCCCTGTCACAGACGCAACCAGCGGCTGGAGTTGTCACTCCTGCCCCGTAGGCTGTCTCGCACGGATTGACGGGTCACAGAAACGGGGCAGCGGTGTCTTCGGGGGAGACCAACGGAAAGGGCCAGGACGAGGCAGGTCGGCTCCTGGCCGGGCGTTATCGTGTCGTGGCCCAGCTCGGGCGCGGCGGTATGGGCGTGGTCTGGCGGGCCGTCGACGAGGTCCTCGGCCGCGAGGTCGCCGTCAAGGAACTGCGCACCTACACCGACGCCGACGGCCCCGAACTCGCCGATTTGCGGCTGCGGATGCAGCGCGAGGCCCGAGCGGCCGCCCGGGTCCGGCATCCCGGCGTCGTCGCGGTGCACGACGTGGCCGAGGTCGACGGGCGCCCCCTGATCGTCATGGAGCTGGTCGACGGCCCGTCCCTGGACGCCGTGCTGCGCAGCCGGGGCCCCCTCGACCCGCGTGAGACGGCCTCGATCGGCGCCAAGGTGATGGACGCGCTGGCCGCCGCCCACGCGGTCGGCGTACTGCACCGGGACGTCAAGCCCGGCAACATCCTGCTCGACCGCTCCGGGCGTGTCCTGCTCACCGACTTCGGCATCGCCACCATGGAGGACCCGGGCGACGGCTCGGCCACCAGCCTGACCCGCACCGGGCATCTCGTCGGTTCCCTGGACTACATGGCCCCCGAGCGCGCCCAGGGCGCCGATCCGGGACCGGCCTCCGACGTGTGGGGCCTGGGCGCCACGCTGTACGCGGCGATCGAGGGGGCCTCGCCGTTCCGTCGTACGTCGACGTTCTCCACGCTCACCGCGATCGTCGGCGAACCGCTCCCCGAGTCCCACCGTGCCGGCCCCCTCGGCCCCGTCCTGCAGCGGCTGCTGGACAAGCGGCCCGAGGCCCGCCCGGGGGCCGAGGAGGCGCGCGTGCTGCTGCAGGCGGTGGCGGACGGCGCCGAGGCCCGGGCGGACAGTGCCACGACGACCTTGCGGAGTACGGCGGGCTCGGCGGGGCAGGCCGGGACGGCACCCGACGTCCCGGCGGCGCCGGGATCCGGATCGCCGGCGACGAATGAGGCCGAGCCGGACGGGCGGCACGAAACGGCGGAACCCGCAGCGGCACCGGGACCGGCGGTCGCCCAGCCGACCGGGCCCGGGACTCCTGCCGTGGGTGCCACGGGCCAGTCCGAGGCCCCGGCGCCTTGGTGGGTGGGGTCCGCTGCTCAGGGCGATGCCGGGGGACAGGCCGGCCCTCCGGAGCAGGGCTTCGGGCCCGCCTCCCAAGGCGGTGCTCCGGCACCTGGTTCGGCGACGTCCGCGGTACCCCAGGGCCCTGTTCCGGGACCGCCGGCACCTTTGGCGCACAGCTACGAGACGCCCGTCCTTCGCGACACGCGCCCCATGGACCCCTCCCGCGCGCCCCGTCGCAACCGGCGCGTCCTGCTCGCCGCCGCGGCCGTCGTGGTCGTTCTCGCGGTGGCCGGCACGGCCGTCGCGTGGATGAACAACTCGGGCAAGGCCGAGGCCGACGCCCGGCCGACCGCCTCCGGCACGAGTGAGTCGGCCTCGGCCTCCGCCTCCGCGCGGACCGACGGCGACCATGCAGGCAACGCCGCGCTGACGGACGGGCAGGCCAAGAAGACCCCGGGCGCGAAGAAGACGCCGGGCGAGGACGACAACGCCGAACCCACGAGCCGTGCCTCCACGTCCTCCCCAGGGCACCGTTCGGGCGGCGGCTCGGCCGGCGACGATGCCGGCGGCGGCGACTCCGGGAACGGCGGTACGACCGGCGACGACGACACCGCCACCCCGGCCCCGGCACCGGCCTGCACGGCCATCGGCGGCGGCAAGTACAACTGCACCGTCTGGAAGACCGCCAAGTCCTACACCGCCTCCGGCGCCGAGGCCGGCGTCCTCTACGCGGGCACCAACTATTTCTTCTGCCAGTCGAACCTGGGCCGCCGCGAGACGTCCGGCCAGTGGACCAACGTGTGGTGGGCGAAGACGGACGACGACAGCGGCAACACCGGCGTCTACGTCAGCGACGTCTACCTCAAGGGCGGGAACAACGACGAGCCGGTGCCCGGACTCCCGGTCTGCTGAGCCGTCACGTACCGCTCCAGGCCGGACTCCGTGAACCGCTTCTCGTCGGCGAACAACCGGGTGCCCGCCGCACACAGCTGCCGGTCGGCGCGGGCCCGTGCCACGAACTCCTCCGGGGTGACCCCGAACAGCTCCCGCAACCGGGCCGACCCCACGAGGAGCTCGGTCAGCAGCTCCCGCTGTCCGGGGTGGGTGCGCGGGACGCCGGTGCCGTCGCGCAGGACGCCGTGGCGGTTGACGTACGCGTGGACGCCCGGCAGCGTGACGCCGCTGGACAGCTCGACGCGCACCTCGGGCGCGGGCAGCCAGGCCCGCGCGTAGTTGCCGTGCGCCAGGGGCACCCCCTCGCTCGCGTCGATGATCGCCAGTTGCTCGGCGTCCAGCCACAGGACGAACAACTCCCGCACCGCGTCCGGCGCTTCGACGGGCGACGCGGACACGTATCCCATGCGGCTCACGTGCGCGGAGACGCCCACGTCGACGCCGGTCACCCGTGCCTTCACCATCGGGATCGGCGAGGTGATCCCGAACTCGGCCATCTTGTGCCGCAGTTGTGCCGGACTGGCGTTGGAGCCGACCGCGAGGACGGGGGCGCGCTCCTCGTGCCACCTCCCGTCGCGGGGGAGCGGAACCAACCGGTCACCGTCGAGCAGCGCGGAGTCCGGCGGCCAGGCGCCGGGATAGCGGAGCGGATGATCGCGGGGGGCCTCGGCCAGGCCGAGTGCCTCAAGGGTGAAGTCCTCCATCGGTCGCTCAGTCCGCCGGCGGGAGCTCGCCCGAGCCCCGGGTGATCAGTCGGGTCGGCAGTTCGATCCGCTCCGGCGTCAGCAGCGTGCCGTCCAGCTGGCGGAACAGCCGCTCCGCAGCCGTACGCCCGAGCGTCGCCGCGTCCTGGGCGACGACCGTGACGCCCGGCTGCAGCAGATCGGCGAGTTCGATGTCGTCGAAGCCGACGAGGGCGACCCGGCGGGTGTGTTCGGCGAGGACCCGGATCACGGTGACCGTCACCCGGTTGTTGCCGGTGAAGATCGCGGTGACGGGGGAGGGGCCGGTGAGCATCCCCTCGGCGGCCCGGCGCACCCGCTGCGGGTCGGTGACGCCCAGCGACGTCCAGGCGTCCGCCACCTCGATACCCGCGTCCTCCATGGCGGCCCGGTATCCGCGCAGCCGCTCGGCGGCCGTGTGGATGCGGGGCATGTCGCCGATGAAGCCGATCCGCCGGTGGCCGTGGGCGATGAGGTGGGCCACGGCGTCGCGGGCGCCGCCGAAGTTGTCGGAGAGGACGACGTCGGCGTCGATCCGGCCCGCCGGACGGTCCACGAACACCGTGGCGACGCCCGCCTTGAGCTCCGGCTCCAGATAACGGTGGTCGTCACCGGCCGGAATGACCACCAGGCCATCCACCCGCCGGGCGCACAGCGCCAGCACCAGCTCCTGCTCGCGCTCCGGGTCCTCGGCGCTGGAACCGTTGATGAGCAGGGCGCCGTTGGCCCGGGCGATCTCCTCCACCGCGCGGCTGAGCGGGCCGTAGAACGGGTCGGCGAGGTCTTCCAGGACCAGGCCGATGCTGGCGGTACGGCCCTTGCGCAGCACGCGCGCGCTGTCGTTGCGGCGGAAGCCGAGGGCCTCGATGGCCTCCCGGACCCGGTGTTCCGTCTCCGCTGTGACACCCGCTTCGCCGTTCACCACACGCGAGACCGTCTTGAGTCCGACGCCGGCTCGCGCGGCCACGTCCTTCATGGTCGGCCGGTTGCCGTACCGGGTCGTGGCGAGGCGGTCTGCTCGGCTGTGGGTGTCGGGCACGATACGGCGTCCTGTCCTGTCGTCGACGGGGATGCGCTGGTCCATGATTTTGTATGAGGATGTGGCGTCGAGCATAGAGCCTGGACAACGTTGTCAGATGCGGGAGACACTGTCCACCGCAATCTGTCGGCCGGCACCCCCACCGCGAGACCGGCCTGTCCATCCCTCAAGGCTGACCGGGGAGAACTGACACTGATGCACACCGACCTCGTGGCTGCGCTCGACATCGGCGGCACCAAGATCGCCGGAGCGCTGGTGGACGGCCACGGCCGGATCCTGCTGCGCGCACAGCGGGCCACGCCCGCGCAGGAGGACGGCGAGAGCGTGATGCGGGCCGTCGAGGAGACCCTCGGCGAGCTCACCGACTCGCCGCTGTGGGGGCGCGCAGGCGCTCTCGGCATCGGCAGCGCGGGGCCGGTGGACGCCTCCACCGGCACCGTGAGCCCGGTGAACGTGCCCGGCTGGCGCGACTATCCGCTGGTCCGCAGGGTCCGGGAGGCGGCCGGCGGGCTTCCCGTCGAGCTGATCGGCGACGGTGTGGCCATCACGGCGGCGGAACACTGGCAGGGGGCCGCGCGCGGCCACGACAACGCGCTGTGCATGGTCGTGTCGACCGGGGTGGGAGGCGGGCTGGTGCTGAACGGCCAACTGCACGCCGGACCCACCGGGAACGCCGGTCACATCGGGCACATCAGTGTCGATCTCGACGGTGACCCGTGCCCGTGCGGCGCACGCGGCTGTGTGGAACGCATAGCCAGCGGCCCGAACATCGCCCGGCGCGCGCTGGAGAACGGCTGGCGGCCCGGCCCCGACGGCGACACCTCCGCCGCCGCGGTGGCCGACGCGGCCCGGGGCGGCGATCCGGTCGCCGTGGCCTCGTTCGCCCGGGCGGCCCAGGCACTGGCCGCCGGCATCGCGGCCACCGCGACCCTCGTGGAGATCGACATCGCGGTCATCGGCGGCGGGGTCGGCAAGGCGGGCGACGTCCTGTTCGAACCGCTGCGCAAGGCGCTGAGCGACTACGCGACCCTGTCCTTCGTCCAGCGCCTGACGATCGTGCCCGCGCAGATGGGCACGGACGCCGGATTGGTCGGGGCGGCCGCGGCGGCGCTGGCGAAACGGACCGACACGGCCGCCGTGGTCTGACCCCGGGTCCCGGGCCGACACGGTTGGAGAAACGTTCACTTGGCGGTCGGGCCCGGACCGGACCCGGCCGCCAAGTGCGTATGACACCGCTCAGCAGCTCAACTGCGCGTCGGCCCAGTCGGCGTGATCGGAGTCGATACCGTCGCCGCCGTCGGTGACGACCAGCCGGACCAGCCGGGCGCCGGTGACGTCCGCGGTGAGCGGCTGGGCCGGCATGGCATTGGTCAGGACGCCGGTGGACGCCACCTTGGTGCCGTCCGCCCACACCTCGAAGGCGACCGTGCCGTTCGCGCCCTTCTCGTCGTCCACGCCGACCTGCGCGGTGACCGTCTCGCAGGCCGCGCCCGTGTAGTACTCGACGGAGCTCTCCGCGTGCACCCCGAGCCCCTTGGCGTACACCACCCCGCCGATGGTGATCGGATGACCGTCGCCCGCGGCGCTCTCCCCGTTGCTGGTGTTGCGTTCGACGGGACCGTAGCCGTTGGCGGCCGACAGCCAGGGCAGATCACCGAGCCCCGAAGTGCCCGGGGGCGGCGGGACCACCACGGTCGCGGCGAAGGACAGGGTGCTGTCGGCCCGGACGCCGGTCGGTGAGCGGTAACTCGCCCTGAGCGTCAGGTCGTACGACCCCGTCGGCGTCCCCGGCGGAGCGGTGACCGACCACTTCGTGCGCAGCGAACGGCCCGTGGGCAGGACGGCGGCGGAGGCCGGTGACGTGGCCCGCACGGCCCAGCCCTCGGGACCGGACAGTCGTACGGAGACCCGCGTGGCCGGGGTGCGTCCCAGGTCGGTGACCGTCGTCGTCAGCGCGGCGGGCGTGCCGGCCTGGACCAAGGTGTCGCCGTCCAGGCCGAGTTCGACGGCGGGCGGGTGCTGGTGCCACCTGCGGTCGGCGAAGACCCGTACGAGAACCGTCCCGTGCGCCGGGACCGTCGCCGAGATCGTGCCCGCGGTGTTGTAGCTCCGGTGTCGCCACAGGTCGCGCAGGGTGTACGCGTCGGCGGCGGGCAGGCCGACGGCCGTGGCGGTCGTGGCGATGCGCTGGGGGCTGCCCGACTCGTTGAACAGGGCGACCGTACGGCTGCCGTCCTTCATCTCCTTGGCGACGACCCAGCGCCCGCCCCCGGAGGAGACCACGCTGCCCTGCTTGCCCAGCGGGTCCTGGTCGACGGCGATGACCTCCTTGTTGCCGAGGATCTCGAAGGTCTCCGCGGAGGCCGAGCGCAGGTCGCTGCCGATGAGCAGGGGCGCGGCCATGACCGACCACATCGAGAAGTGCGAGCGGTACTCGGTGGCCGTCATGCCGCCGTTGCCGACCTCCAGCATGTCGGGGTCGTTCCAGTGCCCGGGGCCGGCGTAGGGCGCCAGGGGCAGGTTCTGCTTGAGGATCGAGAGCATCGAGCCCCAGGTGTCGCTGATGTCGCCGGTGGTGCGCCACAGGTGGCCGACGTCCGCCGCCCACTCCCAGGGCTTGTTCTGGCCCCATTCGCAGATGCTGTAGACGATCGGTCTGCCGGTCGCCTTCAGGGCGTCGCGCATGGTCGTGTAGCGCAGCTTGGCGTCCACGCCCTGGTTGTTGCAGTTGTCGTACTTCAGGTAGTCGACGCCCCAGTCGGCGAACTGCTGGGCGTCGCTGTACTCGTGGCCCAGCGCGCCCGGGAAACCGGAGCTGCTGCACGTCTTCGTGCCCGCGCTGGTGTAGATGCCGAGCTTGAGCCCCTTGGAGTGCACGTAGTCGGCGACGGCCTCGATGCCGTTCGGGAAGCGGGCCGGGTCCGGGACGAGTTTGCCGTCGGCGTCCCGGTCCGGCAGGGCCCAGCAGTCGTCGAGGTTGACGTACTGGTACCCGGCGTCCTTGAGGCCCTTGTCGACGAAGATGTCCGCGATCCCCTTGACCATGGACTCGTTGAACTCGGCCCGGCAGTGGGTGGAGTTCCAGTTGTTGAAGCCCATGGGAGGGGTGAGGGCGAGGCCGTCGGCCAGGGCGGGGGAGCCCGTGCCCTCCTCGGCCGCGACGGCGGGGGCCGCCCCGGACGCCGCGAACAGCAGCACCGTGAGTGCGGTGACCATCCTTCGGCGGGTCGTGCGGGTGTGAAGGTGACGCATCGTTACGTTCCTCCGAACCAGCGGAAGGTGTCATGACGGCATGCACGCGTCATGTTGTGGGCGTTTACGTTAGGACGTGTTGGACTCTGGTGGAAGGGAGCGGCGCGGCGTACGGCAGCGTGACTCATTCCGTCCGGTGCCGTTGATCAGGCCATGAAGAAGCGCAGCATGCTCGCCATCGCCTCCCTCGCCACCGGCTTCGTCGTCGCGGCGGTCAGCCCCTCGCACGCCCTGGGCGAGGAACTCGATCACCTCGACGTCGACAAGAGCCTCAGTAGTCTCGATCACACTGTCGCCGACGAGAGCCTGGACGGCCTGGACGGGACCGCCCTCGGGCAGAGCGGCTGACAAGGGCGGCGGGCGACCGCACGGACCGCGGCACCGGGGCTCTCGGCACGAGGACCGCGGTGCCGCGTTTGTGCGCCCTCATCTGCGGCTGGTTTCCGTGGCAGGGTGGAACGGGCAAGCCTCAGGGGGCCAAACAGAAGAGGGGGAGTCCGTGATCGTCTGGATCAACGGCGCGTTCGGTGCGGGGAAGACCACCACCGCACGGGAACTGATCGAACTGATCCCGAACAGCACGCTCTTCGACCCCGAGGACATCGGCGCGGCGGTCGTGCGGCTGCTGCCGGCCAAGCACCTCGCCGAGGTCGGCGACTTCCAGGACCTGCCGATCTGGCGACGACTGGTGATCGACACGGCGGCCGCGATGCTCGCCGAACTCGGCGGGACCCTCGTGGTCCCCATGACCCTGCTGCGCCAGGAGTACCGCGACGAGATCTTCGGCGGGCTCGCCGCCCGCCGGATCGCTGTCCACCACATTCTCCTCGCTCCGGCGGAAACGATCCTGCGTGAGCGAATAGCCGGGCGGGAGACCCCGCCGACCCTTCCGCTCGGCGGGGTGGGGCAGGGGCACTGGGCGTACGACCGCATCGCGCCCTACCGGGCCGCCCTCGCCTCCTGGCTCGCCGCCGACGCCCATCCGATCGACACCAGCGCACTCACCCCGTACGAGACGGCCGCCCGCATCACCGAGGACCTCGGCGCCGGGACCGTGCCCGTGTGCGACATCGTGCAGACCCCCGAGCCCACCGCCGAGACCGTGGCCGCCGGGGTCCTCCTCTTCGACGAGCAGGACCGGGTGCTGCTCGTCGACCCCACCTACAAGGCCGGCTGGGAGTTCCCCGGCGGCGTCGTCGAGCCCGGTGAGGCGCCCGCGCGGGCCGGGATGCGCGAGGTCGCTGAGGAGACCGGCATCCGACTGGATGACGTACCGCGTCTCCTGGTCGTCGACTGGGAACCGCCCGCCCCTCCCGGATACGGCGGACTGCGCCTCCTCTTCGACGGCGGGCGGCTCGACTCCACCCGGGCGCGAGGTGTCCTGCTGCCCGGTCCCGAACTGCGCGGCTGGTGTTTCGCCAGCGAGGAGGAGGCAGCGGAGCTGCTGCCGCCGGTGCGCTACGAGCGGCTCAGGTGGGCGCTGCGGGCCCGGGAGCGCGGGGCGGCGCTGTACCTGGAAGCCGGGGTGCCGGTCGGCTGACCTCCGGATGAGCCCCGTCGGTGCGCACCGCCGCCGACGGGGCTTCGTCATGTTCGAGGCACGTTCGATTCAGGCAAGCGGGGTGCGAGAGCCCGTCAAGTAAATCGTCGCGATACCTCCATGTCAGAGCTAACGAAACGTCCCGCCCTCGTCAACTCTTGGCAAGGAGCGCAAACAATCCCCTTTCCGGTCATTTTCCGCCTTGACCGGCCTCTTGGCGGGTTGCGACAGTCCGCTCAGTCTCACGGCGCCGACAACGGCCGGCGACCGACGTCTTTCCCCTCAGGGAACACCCCATGACGAGACCCTGTCCGTTGGCGACGGCGAAAACTCCGCGCCAGCCCCAGCACCTACCCGGGACGTCCGCACGATGACGACGCAACAGCAGCCGATGCCCGCCGACACCGGCACCACGCAAGCCGGTGAACCCTCGCCGGACCCGCGGAGCGACGGCACGGTCATCACCGGGCGCTCGCCCGCCCGGATGGCCTGGCGGCGCATCAGACGGGACAAGGTCACCATGGCCGCGTTCGTGATCACGGTGTTCTTCATCCTGATCGCGCTGCTGGCCCCGGTCCTGACGGCGGTCACCGGCTGGGGGCCGATCACCCCCGACGGCAGGGCGATCGACCCGGACACCGGCAACTTCCCGCGCGGAGCACTGGGCGGCATCGGCCTCACCCACCTGCTGGGCGTCGAACCGGGCACGGGGTACGACCTGTTCGCCCGGATCGTCTACGGACTGCGCACCTCGCTGGTCGTCGGCTTCGCCTCGGCCGTGCTGTCCACCGTCGTCGGTGTCGTGGCCGGTCTCGCGGCGGGGTACTCCGGCGGCTGGATGGACTCCGTGCTGTCGCGGATCATGGACGTGATGCTGGCCTTCCCGCAGCTGCTGTTCATCATCGCGCTGACCCCGGTCATCCAGAACGCGATGCAGACCAACAGCCACGGCGGCACCGATGAGAACCTCCGGCTGCTGGTCCTCGTCCTGAACATCGCGGTGTTCGCCTGGGCCTACACCGCCCGGCTGGTGCGCGGACAGGTCCTGTCCCTGCGCGAGCGCGAGTTCGTCGACGCCGCGCGGATCATGAGCGCCGGACGGTGGCACATCCTGTTCCGCCAGCTGCTGCCCAACCTGTGGGCGCCGGTGCTGATCTCCTTCGCGCTGGCCGTCCCGCAGAACATCACCACCGAGGCGGCCCTGTCCTACCTCGGCGTGGGCGTCATCCCGCCCAACCCGGACTGGGGGGCGCTGCTGTCGGACGCCTCGCAGTTCTTCCTCCAGGACCCCATGTACCTGTTCGTCCCCGGAGTCCTGCTGCTGATGCTCGTCCTGGCGCTGAACCTCCTCGGTGACGGCGTCCGGGACGCCCTGGATCCCCGCGCGGCCCGCGGCTGACGCGGTCCTCTCAACACCGGCGTACCCGGCCCCACTTGGGCCGCCGCCGAGCCCGTAGAAGAACGGAGTGTTACCTCATGACGCGCAGAAGGCGCTCGATCGCGCTCGCGGCCACCGCCGTGGCGATCGCACTGGGGGCCACCGCATGCGGGGGCTCCTCCAGCACCACCGGGAGCGGCTCCCCGGCCAAGGGCGGCACGCTGACCGTCCTCGACCACGCCGACTTCGACCACCTCGACCCCCAGCGCGTCTACACCACCGAGGGTTCGAGCATGGACCAGGAGCTCGTGCGCACCCTGACCGGGTGGGACGAGACCGGGTCCCGGCCCAAGCTCGTCGGCGACCTGGCCACCGACACCGGAACGCCCAGCAAGGACGACACGGTGTGGACCTTCCACCTGCGCAAGGGGGTCACCTGGCAGGACGGCAAGGCGGTCACCGCACAGGACGTCAAGTACGGCGTCGAGCGGACCTTCTCGCCCGACATCAACGGCGGTCCGCCGTACGCCAGTCAGTGGCTGGTGGGCGGCTCTTCCTACAAGGGGCCCTACTCGGGCAAGGAACTCGCCTCGATCCAGACGCCGGACGCGTCCACGATCGTGTTCCATCTGGGCCAGCCCGTCGCGGACTTCAACCAGACGACCGCCATGCCCGGCTGGTCGGCGGTGCCCAAGGCCCACGACACGGGTGCCACGTACGACACGCACGTCTGCTCCGACGGGCCGTACATGATCAAGTCGTACACCAAGAACAAGGAACTCGTCCTCGTCAGGAACACCGCCTGGAAGCAGTCGACCGACCCGATCCGGCAGCAGAACGTCAACGAGATCGACGTGAAGCTCGGGCAGGACCAGTCGGCGATCGACCAGCAGATCAAGTCCGACGCCGGTACCGCCCAGACCTCGATCATGCAGTGGCCGATCGCGGGCTCCGACCTGACGACGATCTCCGGTGACCCGTCCCTGAAGTCCCGCCTCTACAACATCCCGGCCCCGGGCATCAACTACCTCGCCATCAACACCACCCGGGTCAAGGACCTGAAGGTCCGTCAGGCCATCGAGGACGCGATCGACAAGACCACCGTGCGCGGCGCGTTCGGCGGTTCGGCGTACGGCGGTTACGCGAGCACCATGCTCAGCCCCGGTATCGGCGGCTACCAGAAGTTCAACTTCTACAGCACCGACCCCGCCGGGGACGCCACCAAGGCCAAGGCGTTGATGAAGCAGGCCGGCAACCCCAGGCTCACCATGTCGCTGGCGGTCGAGAACACCACCACCGAGGAGCACTTCGCCGACGCCGTGAAGACCTCGCTCGGCGCGATCGGCATCACGGTGAACATCACGCCGATCGACGCGGCGAACTACTTCAGCACCATCGACAACGTGAAGAACCAGTACGACCTCACGTGGGGCGACTGGATCGCGGACTGGCCGAACGCCTCCACCGTGCTGCCCGTGCTCTTCGACGGACGGCAGATCGCGAAGCTGCCGCAGTCCAACCAGGACCTGTCGTACCTGAACGACCCCGCGGTCAACGCGCAGATCGACAAGATCGCCAAGATGACCGACGTCAAGCAGGCCGACGCCGCCTACGGCGCCCTGGACGAGCAGATCATGAAGGACGCCGCCGTGGTCCCGCTGATGTACATGAACTTCAGCGAGCTGGCAGGCTCCAAGGTCGGCGGGGTCATCTCCGACCCCATCCTCGCCGAGCCCAGCCTGGTCCACGCCTACGTCAAGAGCTGACGCGTCAGGAACTGACGCAGCCCTCCCAGTCCCGCCGGCGGCCCCGGCCGGCGGGCACACCCCCTCTCACGTCAGGGTCCAGCACGACATGCTTCGTTACCTCATCCGGCGCCTGCTGGCAGCGGCCGCGATCCTGCTGGTGATCACCGTGATCACCTTCGTGATCTTCTTCGCGCTGCCGTCCGACCCCGCGCTCCTGGCCTGCGGCAAGACCTGCTCGCCCTCCCGGCTGGTCGAGATCAAGCATTCGCTCGGGCTCGACCAGAGCTTCCTCACCCAGTTCTGGGAGTTCTTCAAGGGACTCTTCGTCGGCCGGGACTTCGGCGACCAGAGCGTGCGCGTGCACTGCGGCGCGCCCTGCCTCGGCATCTCCTTCCAGACCGACAGCCCGGTCCTGTCGACCCTGCTGGACGACTTCCCCGCGGACCTGTCGCTGGGTCTCGGCGCCGCGGTGTTCTTCCTGATCCTGGGCGTGGGCCTCGGCACCCTCGCCGCGGTCCGCAGGGGCAGGGCGGCCGACAAGGCGGCGGTGGGACTTGCCCTGCTCGGTGTCTCGGTGCAGATCTACTTCGTCGGCCTGCTGCTGCTCTACCTGTTCGTCGACAAGTGGCAGATCCTGCCGGCCTCCGGCTACACCCCGATCACCCAGGACCCCAGCGCCTGGTTCCAGGGGCTGATCCTGCCGTGGGCCACCCTGGTCATCGTCTACCTCGCCCTGTACACCCGGCTCACCCGCTCCTCCATGCTGGAGGTCTTCGCCGAGGACTACATGCGCACCGCCCGGGCCAAGGGCCTGTCCACCGGCCGGGTCGTCCTCAAGCACGGCCTGCGGGCCGCGATCACCCCGATCATCACCATCTTCGGCATGGACGTCGGCTCCCTGATCGGCGGCTCCGCGGTCATCACCGAGTCGGTGTTCGGCATCAACGGCATCGGCAAGCTCGCGGTCGACTCGGTGCAGAACTCCGACCTGCCGGTCATCCTCGGCACCACGCTCTTCGCGGCCACCTTCGTCGTGCTCGCCAACGTGGTCGTCGACGTGGTCTACGGCCTCGTCGACCCCCGTGTCCGCCTCGCCTGAGCCCCTCACCGCAGCAAGGAAACGCCGTGTCCCTCCAGACCTCACCGCAACCGGCGGCCGCCGATCCCGCGGCCGCGCCCTTCCTCGACGTACGGGATCTACGGGTGCACTTCCCGACCGAGGACGGCATCGTCAAGTCCGTCGACGGCGTCTCCTTCACCCTGGAGAAGGGCAGCACCCTCGGCATCGTCGGCGAGTCCGGCTCGGGAAAGTCGGTCACCTCGCTGGCCCTGCTCGGGCTGCACAAGGGCACGCGCGCCGACGTCTCGGGCGAGATCCGGCTGGACGGCAGGGAGTTGGTCTCCCTTCCCGAGCGCGACATGCGCGCGCTGCGCGGCCGGACGGTCTCCATGATCTTCCAGGACCCGCTGTCCGCCCTGCACCCGTACTTCACCGTCGGCGCCCAGATCGCCGAGGCCTACCGGGTCCATCACAAGGTCTCGAAGAAGGAGGCGCGGGAGCGCGCCGTGGAGATGCTGAAACGGGTCGGCATCCCGCAGCCCGAACGCCGGGCGCGGGACTACCCGCACCAGTTCTCCGGCGGCATGCGCCAGCGCGCGATGATCGCCATGGCGCTGGTCTGCGACCCCGAACTGCTCATCGCCGACGAGCCCACGACAGCCCTGGACGTCACCGTCCAGGCGCAGATCCTCGACCTGATCCGCGATCTCCAGGAGGAGTTCGGCTCCGCGGTCATCCTCATCACCCACGACCTCGGTGTGGTGGCCGACATCGCCGACGACATCCTGGTGATGTACGGCGGCCGCCGCATCGAGTACGGCACCGTGCGCGATGTGCTCAAGGAGCCCCAGCACCCTTACACCTGGGGTCTGTTGGAGTCGATGCCGCAGATCACCGGGGACGTCGAGCGACGGCTGAACCCCATCGCGGGCTCCCCGCCGAGCCTCATCAACCCTCCCTCCGGCTGCGCCTTCCACCCCCGCTGCACCTACAAGGGCCGGGTGCCCAGCGGGCGTTGCGCGGCGGAACGGCCCGAACTGGTGGCCGTCGCCGGAACCGGCCGGCACCTCGCCGCCTGTCACCTCACCCCGGAGACCAGAACAGAGATCCGCGGTCGTACGGCCGCCGGAGCCGCGCAGTGAGGGCGGCGGACGAACAGGAGCATGCCGTGAGCACCACACAGCCCGCCGCCGGGGAGCACCTGCTCGAAGTCAGCGGCCTCACCAAGCACTTCCCGATCCGCCACGGCATCGTCTTCCAGCGGCAGATCGGGGCCGTGCACGCCGTCGACGGCATCGACTTCACGGTCGGCGCCGGCCAGTCGCTCGGCCTGGTCGGCGAGTCCGGCTGCGGCAAGTCGACGACGGGCCGCCTGGTCACCCGGCTGCTGGAACCCACGGCCGGAAAGGTGGTGTTCGACGGCGAGGACATCACCCACACCCCGGAGAACCGGATGAAGGAGGCCCGCCGAAACCTCCAGATGATCTTCCAGGACCCGTACTCCTCGCTGAACCCCCGGCACACGGTCGGCACGATCGTCGAGACACCGATGCGGCTCAACGGCATCAATCCGCCGCAGGGTCACAAGAGGCGCGCCCAGGAACTGCTGGAGACGGTCGGGCTCAACCCCGAGCACTACAACCGCTACCCGAACGAGTTCTCCGGGGGCCAGCGCCAGCGCATCGGGATCGCCCGCGCCCTCGCGCTGCGGCCCAAACTCATCGTGGCCGACGAACCGGTGTCGGCCCTGGACGTGTCCATCCAGGCGCAGATCGTCAACCTGCTCCAGGACCTCCAGCGGGAGTTCGGCATCGCGTTCGTCTTCATCGCCCACGACCTCGCCGTCGTACGGCACTTCTGCGAGCGGGTCGCGGTGATGTACCTCGGCAAGATCGTCGAGGTCGCCGACCGGCAGACGCTGTACACGAGGCCCCGGCACCCCTACACCCACGCACTGCTGTCCGCGGTCCCCGAGGCCGACCCGGACGGCACCCGGCGCCGGGAGCGCATCCGGCTGGCGGGGGACGTCCCCTCACCGGTCGACCCTCCCTCCGGCTGCCGCTTCCGTACCCGGTGCTGGAAGGCACAGGACCGGTGCGCGACGGAGGAGCCGCCCCTGGTGCGCCTGACGGGCAATGCCGAGGACCACCTGACCGCCTGTCACTTTCCTGAGGAACCGAGCGTCGAGGCCCGGGACGAGGACATCGTGCTCGACCCGCGGCTGACCGCGTCGGGAGAGATCGCGTCGACTTCGTCGTGAGGGTAGGGGGTGAGCCTGCTTGCCTGTACAAACCGCCGGTTGAAGTCACCGACCTCGGTTGCCAGTCGGGCATGACGTGAGATGAGTGCGGCGGCGGCCCCGGGGATGCCCTCGGGGCGGTGACCGTCGGCGCAGGCGCGGATGAAGTCCTCGCGTTCGTCCCTGGGGAGGCCGTACTGGTCCACGACCAGCCAGTGCACCAGGTAGGAGAGGGCGTAGGCGCGGTCGTAGCGTCGGTGGCGGGCGTGGAAGTCGCTTTCTCGTGCGGTGAGCTGGAATCGGCTGGACAGGGACAGTCCGTAGTCGGTGAGGTAGAGCCGGTGTCCGTCGGTGAGGATGTTGCCGAAGTGGGCGTCGAAGTGGACGAGTTGCTGTGCGCGGAGGAAACCGGTGACGGCCTCCAGCCCCCGCTCCACGAGGGTGCACGCCGAGTCGGCGTCAGGCGTGCGCAGTTGGGCGGAGAGCCAGTCGTGGAGGGTGTGCGGCACGTACTCCAGGAACAGGGTCAGGCTCGCGGACGCGGTGCGCAGGGCCTCGATGCGCTCCCTGAGGCCTGGTGAATTTCCCCAGTAGGTCACGGCCCGCTCCACGTCGGCGAGCGCCTCGGGGAGCGGCTGCGGGGTGTCGGGCAGCACCCGCCAGTGGTGCAGCAAGGGGAAGCCCGGGAAGCGGTCCGAGCGTACCCAGTTGGTCGTCATCTCGTGCACGGCCAGTTCGCGCCAGGCACCGAAGCCGGGGCTGCCGATCTCGCCGATGCCGTAGTGGCAGTGGGCGGGCAGGTCGAAGAGGTTCGCCGTGGAGTGGACGTGGTCCGGGTGGAGCTCGGTGTCGGTGAGTGGCACCTGCTTCACGAAGACCCGTACGCCGTCCACCTCCAGCAGGGTCGCCCGGCCACCGATCCCGGTGCCCGCGGGGGTGCCCGACGCCACGAGGTCGGCGAGCTCCCGGTCGCTCAGGAGGGCGAGGGAGGTGGCGGTGTCGGCGTGGGTGCGGAGACGGGGGAGGGTGTCCATGGCCCCATGATCGGGTCCCCGTGGCCGAAGCAGGCGATGCTCGCGTCGAGTGCCGCCAACTTCGCGAAGGAGTCCACGGCCTGGGCCCGGTCGACGTTGAACACGCCGAGCATCACTTTTCCGTCGAACGGGACGCGGCCACCGCGTCCCCCGTGAACAGCACACCGTGCGCAGGGAGATGGAGCGCGATGCTGCCGGGGGTGTGGCCGGGGACATGGACGACCCGGGCTCCGCCGCCGAAGTCGAGGACATCGCCCTCGGACAGCTCGGTGAGCTTCGGCGGCCTCGCGAACCCGTCCTGCGGCAGGTGCCGTAGAGCTTCCGCGTGCAGGGGGCGCTCCCAGTCCTCGAACACCGGTGGCGGGCCCGCCACTTCACCCCGTACGGCGGGGGCGTCGAGCCGGTGCGCCAATACCTCGGCGCCGGTCACCGCGGCCAACTCGGCCGCCCCGCCCACATGGTCCTCGTAGAAGTGGGTGAGCACGATCCGTCGTAGGGGTCCTTGGAGGCGGGCGGCGATCGGCGCGGCGGAACCCGCAGGGCCGGCGTCGACCAGCGTCGACTCGTCGCCGTCCCGCCAGAGGTATGCCTGGCCGACGGGGAAGCGCAGGAGGTGGAGGTGCGGGAGCAGCTCGATGACGTCCATGGGACGACCGTAGAAAGGCCCCCGTCCGTGGACGAGGGCCTTCTGCCGACAGCAGAGCCGTCGGGTCAGCTCGCCGCGTAGTTGCGCAGGAACAGGGCCTCCGCCACCGACAGGCGCTCCAGCTCCTCGGGTGAGACGCTCTCGTTCACGGCATGGATCTTGGCCTCCGGCTCGCTCAGGCCGATGAGCAGGATCTCGGCGTGCGGGTAGAGCGCCGCGAGGGTGTTGCACAGGGGGATGGAGCCGCCATGGCCGGCGTACTGCATCTCCTGGCCCGGGTAGGCCACCGCCATCGCCTCCGCCATCGCCGCGTACGCCGGGCTGGTGGTGTCCGCGCTGAACGGCTGGCCGTGGCCGATCCGCTCGGTGCTCACCCGCGCGCCCCACGGGGTGTGCGCCTCCAGGTGGGCCTCGAGCAGCCTGGTCGCCTCGTCGGTGTCGATGCCCGGCGGCACCCGCAGGCTGATCAGGGCGCGGGCGCTCGCCTGCACCGACGGGGTGGCGCCGACGACCGGCGGGCAGTCGATGCCGAGGACCGTCACGGCCGGGCGCGCCCAGAGGCGGTCGGAGACCGTGCCGTCACCGATCAGCTCGACGCCGTCCAGGACCTTGGCGTCCGCCCGGAACTGCTCCTCGTCGTACTGCAGGCCGTCCCAGGACGCGTCCGGCGTGAGGCCGTCGATCCTCGTCGTACCGTCCTTCCCGCGCAGCGAGTCCAGTACGCGGATCAGCGCGGCCAGCGCGTCGGGGGCGGCGCCGCCGAACTGGCCCGAGTGCAGGTTGCCCTCCAGGGTGTCGACCCGGACGCGCATCATGGTCATGCCGCGCAGGGTGGCGGTGACCGTCGGCAGACCGACGCGGAAGTTGCCCGCGTCGCCGATGACGATGGTGTCCGCCTCCAGGAGCGCGGGATGTTCCTCGGCGTACCGCTCCAGGCCGCCCGTGCCCTGCTCCTCCGAGCCCTCGGCGATGAACTTGACGTGGACCGGGACCCCGCCGTTGGCCTTGAGGGCGCGCAGCGCGAGCAGGTGCATGAGCACGCCGCCCTTGCAGTCGGCGGCCCCGCGCCCGTACCAGCGGCCGTCGCGCTCGGTCAGTTCGAAGGGCGGGGTCGTCCAGCCGGCCTCGTCCAGCGGCGGCTGCACGTCGTAGTGGGCGTACAGGAGGACGGTCTTCGCGCCCGCCGGGCCGGGCAGGTGGCCGTAGACGGACTGGGTCCCGTCCGGGGTGTCGAGCAGTGCCACGTCCTGGAATCCCTCGGTGGCGAGCGCGTCCGCGACCCAGCGGGCGGCGGCCTCGCTCTCGCTCTTCGGGAACTGGTCGAAGTCCGCCACCGACTTGAACGCCACCAGTTCGCTGAGCTCCGCCCGCGCCCTGGGCATCAGCGAGGCGACGGTCTCGGCGACCGGATTCGACGACATGGGCACGCTCCTTGTGGGTGCGACGTTGTACCTGTGAGTGCCGTAGATCCTCCCACAGTGGTCTGTGGGCGGGCCCGCCGTAGGATGCGGGAGACAGGTGCGGCAATGGCTTGATCGGGAGCAGCAGACCATCGTGAGCAGCGAGAACACTTCGGCGGGCGACCCTTCGGCGGACGACTCCCCGGCGGACGGCGTACGGGACGACGGACAGCGGGTGTGGGACGTCGTCGTCGTGGGCGCGGGCCCCGCGGGGGCCTCGGCCGCCTATGCGGCGGCGGTGGCAGGGCGGCGCGTGCTGCTGCTGGAGAAGGCCGAGCTGCCGCGGTACAAGACGTGCGGCGGCGGGATCATCGGCCCCTCGCGGGACTCGCTGCCGCCCGGCTTCGAGCTGCCGTTCCGGGACCGGGTGCACGCGGTCACGTTCTCGAACAACGGACGCTTCACGCGGACCCGGCGCTCCAAGCAGATGCTGTTCGGGCTGATCAACCGGCCCGAGTTCGACCAGCAGCTCGTCGAGCACGCGCAGAAGGCGGGCGCCGAGCTGCGCACGGGCGTCACCGTCCAGCGCGTCGAGCAGCACGGCTCGGCGGTGCCCGACCGGCGTACCGTCGCCGTGGTCCTCCAGGGCGGCGAGACGCTCCTCGCCCGGGCGGTCGTCGGGGCAGACGGCAGCGCCAGCCGGATAGGCGCGCATGTCGGGGTGAAGCTCGACCAGGTGGACCTCGGCCTGGAGGCGGAGATCCCGGTGCCGGAGACCGTCGCCGAGGACTGGAAGGGGCGGGTGCTCATCGACTGGGGCCCCATGCCCGGCAGTTACGGCTGGGTCTTCCCCAAGGGGGACACCCTGACGGTCGGCGTGATCTCCGCGCGCGGCGAAGGCGCGGCCACCAAGCGGTACTTGGAGGACTTCATCGGGCGGCTCGGCCTGGCCGGGTTCGAACCGAGCATCTCCTCCGGCCACCTGACCCGCTGCCGTGCCGACGACTCGCCGCTCTCGCGCGGGCGGGTGCTGGTGTGCGGTGACGCGGCGGGGCTCCTGGAGCCGTGGACCCGCGAGGGCATCTCCTTCGCGCTGCGCTCCGGGCGGCTCGCGGGGGAGTGGGCGGTCAGGATCGCCGAGGCCCACGACGCGGTGGACGCCCGGCGCCAGGCGCTGAACTACGCGTTCGCCGTCAAGGCGGGCCTCGGCGTCGAGATGAGCGTCGGCAAGCGGATGCTGACCGCGTTCGAGCGCCGGCCCGGCCTGTTCCACGCGGCGCTGACGGGTTTCCGGCCCGCGTGGAACGCGTTCAAGGACATCACCCAGGGCGCGACCTCACTGGGCGAGCTGGTCCGGGGCCGGCCGATGGCCCAGCGGGCGCTGGCCGCGCTGGACCCGCGTCCGGCCGAGCGCGCCGCGGACGACGGAGTCACTTCGTGAGCGTGACGCGGAAGACGGGGTGGTCGGGGGCGATGCGCAGCAGGTCGGCGTCGGGGGAGTCGGGACCGACACCCTTGAAGAACACGCCGACCTCGGCCTTCCAGCGCTTGAGGTAGGCGCGCAGGAGCGGGACCTTCTCCTCGCCGATCACCTCGGTGGCGGTGAAGGCCTCCGCGTTCTTGCCCAGGTGCAGCTCGCCGCCGCCGGCCGCGCGCATGTTGCGGGTCCACTGGACGTGGCCGCGCGGGGCGACCAGATACTGTTCGCCGTCCACCGTCAGCAGGTTCACCGGGGTGGTGCGCCACTCGCCGCTCTTGCGTCCCCGGACGGCCAGGACCCGTGAGCCCCAGACGCTGAAGCCGCGGCGGGTCAGAAAGGCCACCGAGCGGTTGAGGACGTTGACCGTGAACCAGCCGGGCTTCTGTACGTGCGTGGACATGTGACCCCCAGGATTCGGGAGAGCGTCGCTCTCTTTTGTGAGCACCGCTCTCTCCCGGTCTTCAGTCTGGCACGGCCGGGGCGTCGGAGCAAGAGCGGTGCTCTCGTTTGTGTGCGCCGCTCTCATTTCATGGGAGACTGGCGCCCATGAGTACCGCACAATGCGCCCGAGCCCGAGCCCGGATCGAGGTCACCGCCACCATCAAGGACGAGGCGCGCAGACAGCTCGCCGCCGAGGGCGCCGCCAAGCTCTCGCTGCGGGCCGTGGCCCGTGAGCTCGGCATGGTCTCCTCCGCGCTGTACCGCTACTTCGCCAGCCGCGACGACCTCCTGACCGCTCTCATCATCGACGCCTACGACTCGCTGGGCGAGAGCGCGGAGCGGGCGCACGACGCGGTCCGCGACGAGGCCCCCGTGGAGCGCTGGGTGGCGGTGTGCGAGGCGGTGCGTCGGTGGGCGCTGGAGAACAGCCACGAGTACGCGCTGATCTACGGATCCCCGGTCCCCGGCTACACCGCCCCCGCCACGACCATTCCCGCAGCGTCCCGGGTGGGCCTGCTCCTCATCGGCATCGCACGCGACGCGCACACGGGCCCCGGTCTGTCGTTGCCCGCACTGCCCCCGGAGCTGCGACCCGAGGCCGAGCGTATGAACGCCGACATCGCCCCCGACCTCCCGGCCGAGGCGGTGACCGCGCTGGTGGCCGCCTGGGCCCAGCTGTTCGGCCTCGTCGGATTCGAGCTGTTCGGTCAGTTCAACCGGATCGTGGCGGACCGGGAGACGTTCTTCCGGCGCGCCGTCACCCGGCTCGGGCGGGAGGTGGGCCTCCGATGACCGGCCGGGACGGGAGCGGGCGTACGCCGCCGGGAGTACGCGTGATCACCACGCTCGGCTGACGCCCCGGCCGGGCGGTGGCGTCTAGCGTGGCTGTCATGGACGGTGAACAGGGCGTGCGCGGGGGCGGTCCGCCGCGGTGGTGGCGGCACGGGCCGTCGTGGTGGCGCGGAGCCGGCGGTGACGGGCAGGGCGCCCGGTGGCCGTGGCCGTCCACCCTGCTGCTCACCTTCTTCGTGCTCGGAGGGTCGAACTACGCGGCCCATCAGCAGGCCGGTGACCGGGCCGCGCTCGATGTGTTCGCACGGGTGCTCCTGGTGACCGGCTCCGGGCTGCTGCTGTGGCGGCATCGGCAGCCGGTGCTCGTCGTCTTCGGTACGGCGGCTGCGGCGATGCTGTACCTCGGGGCCGGGTATCCGTACGGGCCGGTGTTCCTCACCGTCGCCCTCGCCTGCTTCAGCGCGGTCGTGACCGGACACCGCAAGGCCGCCTGGACCGCGCTCGGCATGCTCTGGGCCGGGCATGTCCTGGTGGCTCACTGGCTCTACCAGTGGCTGCCCCCGGCCGGGGACCCGGCCGCGCCCTGGGGGCAGGAGGGTGTGATCGCCGCCTGGGTCGTCGCCATCGTCGCCGTCTCGGAGCTGGCCCGGACCCGCCGGGAACAGTGGGCCCGGGAGCGGGCCGAGCGCGCCCGGGCCGCTCGGCGCCGCGCGGACGAGGAGCGGCTGCGGATCGCCCGCGAACTGCACGACGTCCTCGCGCACAGCATCTCCGTCATCAACGTCCAGGCCGGCGTGGGCCTCGCCCTCCTCGACACCGACCCCGAACAGGCCCGCACCGCCCTCACCACCATCAAGGCCGCCAGCAAGGAGGCGCTCGGCGAGGTGCGCCAGGTGCTCGACACGCTGCGCACCCCCGGTGACGCACCGCGCGCCCCCGCGCCGGGCCTCGACCGCCTGCCCGAGCTGGTGTCCCAGGCGGCCGACGCGGGCCTCACTGTCGAGGTCGAGGGGTCGGCGCCGGCCCTGCCGCCCGGCGCGGATCTCGCCGCCTTCCGGATCGTCCAGGAGGCGCTCACCAATGTCGTACGGCACTCGGGATCGCGGCACGCGCGTGTACGGCTCGATCCCGGCGGGGACGCGCTACGGCTGCGTATCGACGACGACGGGCCCGCGACCGGCACCGACGCGGGCGGCAGCGGCAACGGTCTGGCCGGAATGCGGGAGCGGGCCGCCGCACTCGGTGGCACGATCGAGGCGGGCCCGCGGCCCGACGGAGGGTTCCGGGTGCTCGCCGTACTGCCGCTCGAGGTGAAGGCCAAGGAGGACGACCGGTGATCCGCGTACTGCTCGCCGACGACCAGTCACTCGTGCGGGCCGGTTTCCGGGCCCTGCTCGACGCGCAGCCGGACATCGAGGTGGCGGGAGAGGCCCCGGACGGTGAGGACGCGCTGCGCAAGGTGCGCGAACTGCGGCCGGACATCGTCCTGATGGACATCCGGATGCCGCTGCTCGACGGTCTCGCCGCGACCCGGCGCATCACCGAGGACGACGCGTTGAAGGACGTGAAGGTGGTCATGCTCACCACCTTCGAACTCGACGAGTACGTCTTCGAGGCGATCCGTTCCGGCGCCTCCGGCTTCCTGGTCAAGGACACCGAACCGGAGGAACTCCTGCGCGCGGTAAGGGCGGTGGTCGACGGCGACGCGCTCCTCTCGCCCGGCGTGACCCGCCGTCTCATCGCCGAGTTCGCGGCCCGCTCCAAGGAGCCCGCGGCCGAAGGCGCCCTCGCCGGGCTCACCGAGCGGGAACGGGAGGTGATGGCCCTGGTCGGGATCGGCCTGTCCAACGAGGAGATCGCCCGCCGCCTGGTCGTCAGCCCGCTCACCGCCAAGACCCACGTCAGCCGCACGATGGTCAAACTCGGCGCCCGCGACCGCGCCCAACTGGTGGTGCTGGCCTACGAGTCGGGCTTGGTACGGCCCGGCTGGCTGGGCTGAGGGCGCTGCTGCCGGAAGCGCACGAGCACACTGATCACCCGGGCGACGAAGACCACGGGCGCGATCGTGAGCCCGATGCGCAGCAGCAACTTCTCCACGGTTCCCGGCAGTTCGAACAGCAGCGCCGGTCCGGCCACCGCCCCGAACAGCACCGCCGCCGCGAACAGCGCACTGCACAGCGCGTATCCGATCTCGACGGTGATGGCATCCCGCTCGGCCTGGTTCCGGCGTCCCCCGTAAGTCTCCACTCGCCGAGTCTCACAGCCGTGTGCCCGGCGGAGCAAGCAGCTCGGCCGGGCACACGGTGTCGGAGGCGTCCCCCTAGTCGCGTACGGTGACGCGTTCCGCCTCCTGGACAGGGGACTTGGCGACCACGACGGACCGCTGCGGGCGGCGCGGGGTGCGCAGTCCCGTGAGGGTGATCAGCAGCCCGGCCGCGGCGATGGCCGTGACCACGACGAGGCCGGGGCGGTAGCTGTCGAGGACGGCCTGCGGGGTGGCGTTCTCGGGGGCGCCCGCGGTCACCACGGCGGTCACGACGGCCAGGAAGATCGCACCGCCGACCTGGACCGAGGTGTTGAGCAGTCCGGAGACCATGCCCTGCTCGTGGTCCTCGACGCCGTTGGTGGCCTGGATGTTGAGCGACGGGAAGACCAGTGCGCAGGCGGCGCCGATGAGCAGCATCGACGGCAGGATCGCGGCGGCGTAACCGGGGTTCAGGTCGACCCCCAGGAACAGCGCGTATCCGACGACCATCAGGGCGAAGCCCGCCGGGATCAACCGCTGGGTGCCGAACCGGTCGACGATCGAGCCGACCTTCGTCGAGGACACCGCCACCAGTGCGCCCGCGGGCAGGAAGGCGAGCGCGGTGTGCAGCGCAGACCAGCCGAGCAGCGACTGCATGTACAGGGTCACGAGGAACTGGAAGCCCACGTACGAGCCGAAGAAGGCCATGGCACCCAGCTGGGCGCGGATCTGGGTGCCGGAGCGCAGCACGCCGAGCCGGACCAGCGGGCCCGGCGAACGCCGCTCGACCAGGACGAACACCGTCAGCAGTACCGTCACGGCGAGGAAGGACAGCAGGGTGCGGGCCGAGGCCCAGCCGGACTCCGGAGCCTGGACGACGGTGAAGACCAGGAGCAGCATCGAGGCGGTGCCGAGAACGGCGCCGGGGATGTCGTAGCCGTTGTGGTCCTTCTCGCGGGCGCTGCGCGGCAGCAGCCTGAGACCGGCGACGAGCGCGATCAGGGCGATGGGTGCGGGCAGCAGCATGGTGAGGCGCCAACTGGCCTCGGTGAGCAGGCCGGAGAGCACCAGGCCCATGGAGAAGCCGGTGGCGGCGCAGGTGGTGTAGATGGAGAGCGCGCGGTTGCGCAGCGGGCCCTCCGGGAACGTCGTGGTGATGATGGACAGGCCCGCGGGCGCGGTGAAGGCCGCGCTCAGGCCCTTGATGAAGCGGCTGGCGATCAGCAGCGGGCCCGAGTCGACGAGGCCGCCCAGGAGAGAGGCGACCGCGAAGACACCGAGGGCCACCAGGAAGACCTGGCGCCGGCCCAGCAGGTCGGCGGCGCGGCCGCCCAGGAGCAGCAGGCCGCCGTAGCCGAGGATGTAGCCGCTGACGATCCATTGCAGCGTCGAGGTGGAAAGGCCCAGGTCGGCGCCGATGGACGGGAGCGCGACGCCGACCATGGACACGTCCAGGGCATCCAGGAACATCGCGGCGCACAGCACCAGCAGGGTGCCCCAGAGCCTGGGTGTCCAGCGGACCGCTGAGGACGGGTCCGCGGGGGTGGTGAGCGGAGAGGTCATGGCGAAGACACTACATGCGCATGCATCGAATGCGAACGCATTTAATTCCGATGCAATAATTCGTCTTCTCTGCTACGGTGCCGCGCATGGTGGCGAAGAAGCCCGAGCAGGCACTCGCGGAGCAATGGCGGGACATCCTGGCGCTGCACGCGCGCACGCAGTGCGAACTGGACCGCGCTCTTCATCAACACGGCCTGTGCGCAAGCGACTTCGAGGTACTGGACGTCCTGGCCCACGGCGGCTGCGACTACCGCGTGCAGGAGATCTCCGAGCGGGTCCACCTGAGCCAGAGCGCGCTGTCACGGCTGGTCGCCCGGCTGGAGAAGGACGGGCTCGTCGAGCGCGGGATGTGCGCGGAGGACCGGCGGGGCGTACGCGTCTCACTCACCTCCAAGGGGCGCGCGCTGCACCGTGACGCCCTGCCGGTGCAACGCGCGGTCCTCACAAGGATGTTGGCATCCTCCTAGATCACGCCGGACTTCTCCCGCCACAGCTCGGCGACCGACACGTCCCCCGTCACCCGCGGGAACGGCAGCCGGTTCCACAGGGCCGGATACAGCCGCGCGGCGGGCCCGGACACCTCGCAGTCGGCGTCCCCCGCCTCGCCGTACGAGGTCGCCGGCGGCTCCTCGGTCAGGCGTACGGTCCACACGGCGCCGTCCGTGTCGCTCGCCCGCACCCGCAGCACCCGGGGCTCGGCGCTGCGGACCCGGCTCTTGTCGCGGGCGTGGAAGCCGCGGAGCAACTCGTCGATGCCGTCGGCCGCGAAGTCCCGCCCGAATTCCTCGGGGGTGCCGCCGCGCGCCGCCTCCGCGTCGAAGCGGTGCACGGCCGTCTCGTGCGCCTGCCGCCGGGCCCAGAAGGCGAGCGGTGAGGGAGCGGGAAGGAAGTGCCAGCATCGCAGGTCGGGCGCGGCGGAGCCCAGCGTCGACCAGACGGCGGTGGCCGGTGCGGAACCAGACCAGCAACTCCTCCCCGTCCAGGGTGGGTTCGTCACCGAAGGGGCGGAAGTCGGTCTGCTCCTCGGCCACGAACGCCGTGGCCCAGCGATGCACCGTGCCCGTGTGCCGCAGCAGGTCGCGCACCTGCCACTCCGGGCAGGTCGGCACCTTGGCGTCGGGACCGGCCTCCTCGGCGGCCGACGCGAGCTACGGATGAAGCAGGGGGACGGGTCGCCGTGGTCCTGTGCGTTTTCTGTGCCCATGCCCTAGGGTCACGGTGATTCCGGGGAGACGAGAGGTACTGGCCTTCGCGGTCCAGGATCCGGATGAACTCGGCTGTCTCCATGGGAGGAGTGTGCCTGACGACACCCGGCCACCGGCCCCGCCGGGGCTACCAGTCGCGGGCGGCCTGCAGCAGGTGGTCGCGGACCAGTGCCACGTGCGGATTGCCCGAGGTGCCGGGGCGCTGTACCAGGTAGGCCGTGTTGATGGGCGGGTCGTCGGGGTCGTTGAGCAGAACCAGTGCACCCGACGCCAGTTCCTCGGCGCACAGATAACGGGGGAGCACGGTGAATCCGGTTCCGCCGACCACCGCGGCCTTGACCGCGTTCAGGTCGGGCATGGTGACGGCCGGCTGCTGCACCAGGCGCCGCCCGAAGACGTGCCGCCAGTAGCGGCGCACGATGGGCAGGTCCTCGGCGTAGGCGACGAGCGGGACGCCGTGCAGCGCGGCCGCGAGGTGTTCCGGTGCGCCGAGCCGCTGGGCCCGGGTGGGGGAGGCGACCAGCACGAACTCCTCGTCGTTGAGCGGCAGGGCGGTGAGCGCGCGGCCGCGCGGCCGGAACGTGGCGATCACCAGGTCGTGCCGCCCCGTGCGCAGGTCGTCCAGGAGCGGTTCGGTCAGACCGGGTGTGATGCGCAGCCGTACCCCTTTGTCCACCAAGGGCGCCACGCCGGGCAGGACGCTGCGGGACAGCAGCTCGGCCGGGCCGGCCAGATGCACCGGCTCGGCCGGGGCGTCCTCCGTGTCCCCGGCGGGTCCGGCCACCGCGGCGAGCGAGTCCAGGGGGTGCACGATCCGGGCGGCGAGCTCGTCCGCGTACGGTGCCGGGGTCACGCCCCGCGCCCGGCGCTCGAACAGCTCGCGGCCCCACTGCCGTTCCAGGGTGCGGATCTGGGTGGTGACCGTGGGCTGGGACAGGCCGAGGAGACGGGCCGCGGCGGTGAAGGAGCCGGTGCGGTACACGGTGAGGAAGGTCCGCAACAGGTTCAGGTCGGGCGGGGTGCCGACAGTCCGGCCCGCATCCTCGGAGCCATTGCTGTTCCTATCCCTCATATGCATGAGCCTATTGGATTTCTATGACACGAGAGGACTACGGTTTCATCATGTCGAAGATCCTCTTTGTAATGACCGGCGCCGACCACTGGACCCTGGCCGACGGCACCCAGCACCCGACCGGCTTCTGGGCCGAGGAGGCCGTCGCCCCGTACGAGGCGTTCAAGGCTGCGGGACACGAGATCGTCGTGGCCACGCCGGGCGGTGTCGTGCCGACCGTGGACAAGGGCAGCCTCGCGGCCGAGGTCAACGGTGGGCAGGAGAACGCCGACCGCATCGCCGGGGTGCTCGCCTCGGCCCCCGAACTCCAGGCCCCGCTGCGGCTGGACGAGGTGAACCTCGACGACTACGCGGCCGTGTTCTACCCCGGCGGCCACGGGCCGATGGAGGACCTCGCCGTCGACGCGGTCTCGGGCCGGCTGCTCAGCAGCGCCCTGGAGAGCGGCAAGCCCCTCGGGGTCGTCTGCCACGCCCCGGCCGCGCTGCTCGCCGCCACGAAGGCCGACGGTTCCAACGCGTTCGCCGGGCGCCGCGTGGCCGCCTTCACCAACGCCGAGGAGACCCAGGCGGGCCTCGCCGACAAGGCCAAGTGGCTGCTCCAGGACCGGCTCACCGAGGCCGGCGTGCAGGTCGAGGTGGCCGAGCCGTGGGCTCCGCATGTGATCGTCGACGGCAACCTGGTGACCGGGCAGAACCCGGCATCCTCCGCGCCGCTCGCCGTCGAACTTCTGAAAAGGCTGGGCTGAGCCTCTGAGGCTCCTCAAGTCGCTTGGCGGACGCGGAAGATGACCGCCACGATGACCGCATGTCGGTAATCGCGGGACTGAACAAGAAACACAACTTCGTGCTGCTCGTCCGGGACGCGGACGTCGTGGCGGCGGCCCTGCGCCAGGCGCTGGCGGAGGCCCCGCCGGAGGAACGCCCCGGGCTGGAACGCGCCGTGGCCCTCGTCGAGTCCACCGCCGCCGCCACCGAGACGGTGCTGCGTGCCCGCTGGGTCCGCTCCCGCCTGGCCGCCGTCGGCTTCACGGGCGACATCACCTCGGTCGCGGCGGTACGCGCCCTGCGCAAGGCGGAGCCGAAGCTGAGCCTGTTGGCGGCCGTGCAGCTGCAGAAGGAGGCGGTGGCTCATCCGGAGTGATCCGGCTGAGCCATTCGTCGCGTGGAGGCCAGGGGCGGGGGGTGGCCGCGGCGTGGTGGTGGGCGTTGGCGGAGGTCGGGGTGTGCTTCGCGGTCCGGTGGTGATCGGGGCCGGGGCGCCGGACGGTTTCTCGTGGTGGTTATGGGCTGGCGGGGGTGTGGTCAGGTTGGTGTCGTGCGTCAGGTGTGCGGTGCATGACCCCGGGTTGGCGGAGGTTGGGGTGCGTTTCGGGGTCCGGTGGTGATCGGGGCCGGGGCGCCGGACTGTGCCTCGTGGTGGCGGTGACCTGGCGGGAGCCCGGTCAGGCTGTTGCCGCGCGTCGGGTCAGTGTGGCGATCACCGCGGCGGTGGCGGCGAGTGCCGCGACGCTGGTGAGGGCGACGGGGAGGGAGAACCAGTCGGCCATGAAGCCGATGGCGGGCGGGCCGAGGAGCATGCCGCCGTAGCCGAGGGTGGAGGCGACGGCGACCCCGTCCGGCCCGGCCAGCCTGCCCGCCCGCTCGACGGCGACGGGGAAGAGATTGGCCAGACCGAGCCCCGTGATCATGAAGCCGAGCAGTGCCGCCCAGACGGACGGGGCAAGGGCGCCGAACAGCATGCCGAGCGCGGCGACCGTGCCGCCGCCCACCAGCGTCCGGGTCTGGCCGAGTCGTTCGAGCAGTCTGGTGCCGGTCAGTCGGCCGATGGTCATGGCGAGCGCGAAACACGAGTAACCGACCGCCGCGACGCCGGGCGTGGCGTCCAGGTCGTGCTCCAGGTGCAGGGCGCTCCAGTCGGCCAGGGCCCCCTCGCCGTAGGCCGTGCACAGGGCGATCAGGCCGAAGGTGATGACGAGGCCGCGGGTGCGGGTGCCGGTGCCCGGCTGACGGGGTGCGGACTGGTGCCGCGGCGTGTCCTGCTGGGGTGCCGGCGGCTGGATGCGCAGCAGGGTCCGGCCCGCGACGGCGGTGACGAGCAGACCGATCACGGTGAGACCGAGCAGGTGCCGCGTGGGTGACAGGCTTCCGGCGACCAGCCCGCCGAGCCCGGCACCGAGCATTCCGCCCAGGCTGAAGGCCGCGTGGAAGCTGGGCATGATCGGCCGCCGCAGCGCGGCCACCAGATCGACCGCGGCGCTGTTGAACGCCACGTTGATGCTGCCGTACGCGGCGCCGAAGACGAGCAGTACGGCGCCGAGCGCCGGCGCGGAGTGGGTGAGCGGCGGCAGGGCGACGCTGAGGGAGAGCAGGACGGCGCAGACGACGGTGACCCGGTGGGTGCCGTAGCGGCGGCACAGCCGTCCCGTGAGCGTCATGGTGATCACCGCGCCGGCCGAGACACCGAGGAGGGCGAGGCCGAGGGCGCTGGCGGAGGCGCCGGTCTGCTCCTTGATCGCGGGAATCCGGACGACCCACCCGGCGAAGATGAAGCCGTCGACGGCGAAGAAGACGGTGAGGGCGATACGGAGTCGGGTGAGGGAGTTGTCCGGTACGGCGATGCGTGTACGCATTTTGTTTATCAGCGGCACAAAGTCAGGGTAGGTGCGTGCTCGATTGTGGGCAAGGGTGTTCGGGTGAGCGGAAGTGCCGGGCCTGCCCTTGCTGAGCCGCTGACCGGTCTCCTCCAGCCGCCGCGCAGGCCGGCCCGGTGGCCCGGTTCACCTTCCGCGAGTGAGGCCCCGTGACGCCCCCGGCCCGCAGGATGGCCTCGGCCACCGGACACGGAGGGCTCGCAGGACACGGAGGGCGGAGCGGAGCGGCTCATGTCGGCTTGGGCGGTGTTCGTCGTCGCGGCGGTCGTCGCGGGATATGCCCTGGTGTCGGCCCGGGCAGCCGCCTGGGCGGTGTCCGGCCCCATGATCTTCGTGGCGGTCGGCACGGCTCTGGCCGAGCCCGGGCTCGGCCTGGTCAGTCCCGCGCACGACGTGGAACCCGTGCGGGCGCTGCTCGAAGCCGCCCTCGCACTGGTGCTGTTCACCGACGCCGCCGGCGTGCACTCGCGGGAGCTGCGCCGTGACGACTTCCTGCCCGTACGGCTGCTCGGCATCGGGCTGCCGCTGACCATCGGCCTCGGCTGGCTGGCGGCATGGCCGCTGCTGCCGGGCCTCGGTGTCTGGGGGCTCGCTCTGGTCGGCACGATCCTGGCGCCCACCGACGCCGCCCTCGGGCAACCCGCGATCACCGACCGCCGGGTCCCGGCGCTCGTCCGGCAGGGACTCAATGTCGAGAGCGGACTCAACGACGGTCTGTGCGTGCCCTTCTTCGTCCTCTTCATCGCCGCCGCGGGCCAGGAGGCTGGCCGGGCGGGGACACCGGGCGCCGGTGAGGTGGTGGTCCGGGCCCTGCTTCTGTCCACCGTGTGCGGCATCGGGCTGGGCCTGCCCGCCGGGTGGGCCCTGGTGCGGTCGCGGCGCCGCGGCTGGGCGGCAGGCGAGTGGCGGCAGCTCCTGCCGGCGATGATCGCCTTCGCCTCGTTCGCGGCGGCCGCCGCGCTGGAGGGCAGCGGGTTCATCGCCGCCTGGGTCGCCGGCCTGGCCTACGGCAACGCCGTACGGCGCCATCCCACCGAGCGCGGGACACCGGACCCGGAGTGCGAACTGACCGAACGGCTCGGCGCGTTGCTCGCGATGCTGAGCTTCTTCGCGTTCGGCGCGCTCCTTCTCGCCCCGGCGCTGAACGAGCTCACCTGGCGGATGGCGGTTTACGCGGTGCTGAGTCTCACCGTGATCCGCGGGCTGCCCGTCGCGCTGAGCCTGGCCCGCTCGGGGCTCCGTCCGCCCACGGTGGCCTACGTCGCCTGGTTCGGGCCCCGGGGTCTTGCCTCCATCGTGCTCGGGCTGCTGGTCCTCGAGGAGCGGATACCCGGCACCGAGCAGGTCTCGGCGGTCGTGGCACTGACCGTGACGATCAGCGTGTACGCCCACGGTGTCAGCGCCGGAGTCCTGGCCGGGCGCTACGGCCGCTGGTATCGCGCCGCGGCCGGCCGGACACCGGGCCTGCGCGAGGACGCGCCGGCCTCCTCGGACGGCACCGGAATCGCCCTTCGGGGGTGAGGACCACCCCGGCACGGCACGTCACGGTGGCGCCATGGAACCGACCGTACGGAGCCGGCCGTGGCAGGCTCGCCTCTCGCTGGCCGCGGCCGCGGCGGCCGTGCTGACCCTGGGTGTCTTCGCGGGGCTGCGCACCTTCGCCCTCGTGGGCGTGGCGATCGCGGGCCTGGTCATGACGTGAGCCGCCATCTGGTGGGCCTTGACCAGGCGGGGGCTGTTGCGGACGCTGGCCGTCCTGTTGGCCCTGACCGCGCCCGCTTGGGTGCTGGTGATGTTCACCAGGGCCCATCTGGCCTGGGTCGTCGCTCTTTCGGGAGCACTGTGGCTGGTCGCGGTCGGAGCGGGGCGGGCCGCCCTTGCGCGGGACGACGTGCCCGCCCCGATGCCCGAACTCCCCGCGCCGGGAATCCGTCACCCGGTGCTGATCATGAATCCGCGTTCGGGCGGCGGGAAAGTAGGCCGGTTCGCCCTTCAGGAGCGGGCCGAGGCGCTCGGAGCACAGGTGCTGATCCTGGAGCGTGGCGGCGACACCGATGTGGCCGCGCTGGCCCGCACGGCCGTCGCGGAGGGCGCCGACCTGCTCGGCGTCGCCGGCGGGGACGGGACCCAGGCGCTGGTCGCCGATGTCGCCGCCACGCTCGGCGTGCCCTTCCTGGTGATCCCGGCCGGCACCCGCAACCACTTCGCCCTCGACCTCGGCCTGGACCGCGAGGACCCCGCCAAGGCGCTGGACGCCCTGCACGACGGTGTGGAACTCCACGTCGACCTCGGTCGCGCGGGCGGCCGCCCCTTCGTCAACAACGTGTCGCTCGGTGCCTACGCGGAGGTGGTCCAGAGCCCCTCCTACCGTGACGACAAGACCCGCACCACCCTGGGACTGCTCCCCGACCTCCTCACGGGTCATCAGGGCGCACACCTCAGCGCCCGGGTCGGCGAGCTCACCATCACCGATCCGCAGGCCCTGCTGGTGAGCAACAATCCCTACGCCACCGGCGACTTCGCCGGTCTCGGCCGCCGGGGACGACTGGACGGCGGCGAGCTGGGCGTGGTCGGTGTCCATGTGACCGGTGCGGTCAGGGTCGTAGGGCTGCTGCGGACACGGAAGTCCACCGAACTGACGCGGGCCGCGGCCCGGGACGTCGTCGTCGATGCCGACCAGGCGTGGATCCCGGTCGGCATCGACGGAGAGGCGGTACGGCTGCCCGTGCCGGTGCGCTGCGAGCTGCGGCCCCGGGCGCTGCGGGTGATCGTGCCCCGGCAGCGGCCGGGCCTGCGCCGGGTCCGGCCGCCGCTCGACTGGCGCCGGGTCGCCGGGCTCGGACTGGCCCGGTCCGCCGGCGGGCATCACCGACGGCCCTGACCGCACCGGCTGCCGGATCACCCGGCGAGGGGGTCAGTCCGCCCGTCGTGCCGAGGCGACGAGTTCCGCGGTCACCGGTCGCAGCGCCTCCTCGGTGAGGAACCCCTCGGCCACCGGCACGCCACCCGCGTCGCGGATCGCCCTCCTCAGGTACTTCGCCCAGACGTGTTCGAGCAGGATGAACCCCGCCGAGCTCTCGGGGTCCAGGGCCTCGGCCGTCTGCCTGATCTCGTCGGGCGTGAGTCCGAAGGCGTTGCCCTCGGCAAGCGACGGGTAGGTGGCCACGGCGGACTGGATGCGTTCGCTGGGAAGCCCGAGCAGCGCGGCCACGGTGTCGCCCATGCCCTCGGCCTGGTAGCCCAGGGCGAACAGAGCACCGCCGGGCCCCTTCCCCACGAAGAGCATGTCCAGGACGCAGATCTGCCCGTTCGCCTCCAGAATGTCCAGCTCCTCGACGATACGGCCCTCGAACTTCGCGTCGGGGCCGAACTCGACGGTCAACAGCTGGACCGGTCCGATGCTGTTCACGACCACTCCCTTCGGCGGAACCATCCCTCCACATCCAGCAGCAGTGCGCCCGCCCTCGCGTCACCCGCGACAGGTGAGGAAACCGCCGTGGATGACCCGCGACCGTGGACACGGAGGTGCGGCGCCGATGGCCCACGAGGGGACGACGGCACAGGCCGTCGCTCGTGGTGGCGGTGCCACTGGCGTCGTACGAGGCCACAGTCACCCACATGGCAGACCGGACCGCCTCGCCCGCGGAGGGTGAAGCCGCGACAGGACCGCCGGCGGAGACGGGCGCCGGAGCAGCCCCCGGCACGGAGGGAAGCGCGTGAGGAGGCAGCCGGGCCCCTGGGGGCTGCAGGGACCGCACGACCCCGCCCGCTCGCCTCCCTGGCCGCTGGGGCGAGGAGCTACCACGCGGCCCGCGACCTGCCGGGTGTCGGCTCGCCCGTGTTCGGGTCCTTATCGGTCAGCTCCTCGGGCGACGGCGGGGCCGGTGCCCACTCGGCGCCCGTCTGCTCCCGGAACGCGGCGACGGCGGCCTCGACGGTGGGATAGAAGCGGTCCGCGTCGATGGTGCGGGTCAGCCCGTAGCGCTCGATCTTGCGCCGCACCGGATCCTTCAGCTCGGCGAAGACCAGGCTGATGCCGCGTTCGTCGAGCGCCTCGTCGAGATCCTCCAGCACGTCGGAAGCGGTGGTGTCCACGTCGGTCACGGGCTCGGCGGCGAGCAGCACCCATCGGGGCGGCGGCGTGCAGCGGGTCAGCCGGACGACACCGTTGCGGAAGGCCTTGGCGTTGGCGAAGAACAAGGGGCCGTCGAAGCGGTGCATCACCAGGCCGGGCAGGTGTTGGGCGCCCGGGTGGGAACGCATGTCGTGGTAGCCCTCCAGACCCGAGACCCGCCCCAGGACCGTGCTGTAGGGCCACCAGGCCCGCCGGAAGACATTGAGGATGGACAGGCCCACCGCGACCGCTATCCCGGGCAGCACACCGAGGAGCGCCACCCCGAGGAAGGCCGCCGTCGACAGCAGGAACTCCGCCTTGCGCTGCCGCCACAGCCGGGCCGCGCCCGGGAGGTCGGCCAGCGACAGGGACGCCGTGATGACGACCGCCGCGAGCGCGGGCTGCGGCAGATTGCGGAACAGACCGGGGACCAGCACGAGCATGAGGACGATCAGCCCCGCCCCGACCACACCGGTCAACTGCGTTCTGGCACCCGCACGTTCGGCCACGGCCGTACGTGATCCGCTGGTACTGACCGGGAAGCCCTGGAAGAGACCGGCCGCCGCGTTCGCCGTACCGATCGCGATCATCTCCTGGTTGCCGCGGACCTCCTGCCCGGTGCGGGCCGCGAACGCCGTCGCGTTGGAGATGCCGTCGGCCAGGGACACCAGGGCAATGCCCAGGGCGCCGACGCACAGGGGCCCCAGGTCGTCCAGGCCGACGTGGGGGATCGTGAGCGGCGGCAGCCCCTCGGGCAGGGTGCCGACCAGGTCGACCCCGCGCTCGCCCAGACCGAAGAACACCGTCGCCCCGATGGCCGCCACGACCATGACGAGCACCGCCGGCACCTTCGGGAGCACGCGTTGCAGCAGCAGGATCAGCACGATGCCGGTGCCACCGACCGCCAGCGCGGCGGGCACGGTGTCGCCGTCGGCCACGCCTCGCACGAACACGTCCAGCTCGTGCACCAGCCCGTCGGCGTCCGTGCTGAAGCCGAACAGCTTCGGCAACTGGCCGATCAGGATGGTCAGGGCCAGCCCGTTCATGTAACCGATCATGGTCGGCTTGGAGATCAGGTCGGCGATGAAGCCGAGCTTGGCGACACCGGCCAGGAGCGTGATCGCACCGACCATGAGGGAGAGCACCGAGGCGAGCGCGACCGCCCGCCCCGGGTCCCCGCCGGCGGCGATCAGGGGCAGGACCGTCGCGGCGATCATCGGCCCGAGCGAGGAGTCGGGACCGAGCACCAGGAACCGCGACGGGCCGAACACCGCGTAGGCCAGCAGGCACAGCACGGAGGTGTACAGACCGGTGATCGGCGGCAGCCCCGCCAGCTCCGCGTACGCCATTCCCTGCGGCACCAGCAGTGTGGTGAGCACGACCCCGGCGACGGCGTCCTTGAGGAGCCACTCCCGCCGGTAGGCCGAGAACGTCCGCAGCCCTGGCACGAAGTCGCGCACGCTCACCACCTCCCCCCGGGTCGTGGACCACCGGACCGCAGCCGGACCGCTAGTCGTGGAGGTCGTCCGGCCTCACCACGCACAGCGCCCAGATGATGAACCCGCTGATGGTGATCAGCGTGAGCGACCAGAACGGGTAGTACGGCAGGGACAGGAAGTTGGCGATGATCACCAGCCCGCCGATGCCCACCCCGCACACCCTGGCCCAGGTGGCACCCGAGAACAGGCCCAGGCTCACCGCCACCGCGATCACCCCGAGGGCGAGGTGGATCCAGCCCCAGCTCGTCAGGTCGAACTTGAAGACGTAGTTGCGGGTGTTCAGGAAGACCTCGTCCTCGGCGATCGCCATGATCCCCCGGAAGATGCCGAGGACGCCGGTCAGGAACAGCATCACGGCGGCGAAGACCGTCAAGCCGCCGGCGGCGGAAACGGTGGTTGCCGAACGGTGGTGCGAAGCGGTCGTAGTGGCCATGGAAGATACCTCCGTCTTCGGTTCCGGCACTGGTTGCAGCGCTACGCCCACGAGTGTCGCTCCAGGTGGGCCGCCCCTGTCCTCACCCCCGGGGGGTGACGACCGGTGGGTCGCCGACTGGCGACGATGAGGCGAACCCAGCAGCCGGAGGCAAGACATGCCGGTACAGCACACCCCCACCGGAGGCGGTACGGCGGGCCGGTCACCGGCCACCGCGCGCGCCGTGCTGGCGCCGCTCGCGCTCGCCCAGTTCGTGTGCAGCTTCGCCGGCTCCAACATGAACGTGATGATCAACGACATCAGCGAGGACCTCGACACCACCGTGCAGGGCGTACAACTCGCGATCACGCTCTTCCTGCTGGTCATGGCGGCCCTGATGATCCCCGGCGGCAAGCTGACCGACCGCCTCGGCCGCAAGCGGTGCCTCCTGATCGGTCTCGCCGTCTACGGCGTCGGAGCCCTCCTCAGCGCGGCCGCGCCCAACCTCGGTGTCCTCATCCTCGGCAACTCCCTGCTGGAGGGCGTCGGTACGGCCCTGCTCATCCCGCCCGTCTACATCCTGACCACACTCCTGTTCACGGACGTGGTGGCCCGGGCCCGCGCGTTCGGAACGGTCATGGCATTCGCCGGCATAGGAGCCGCCGCCGGACCGCTGATCGGCGGGCTCATCACCTCGGCACTCAGCTGGCGGGCCGCCTTCGTCTTCCAGGCCCTGGTCATCGTGGTGATCATCCTGCTGAGCCGGCGGATCACGGATCCGCTGCCGCCCGATCCGACGCGGGACTTCGACACCGGTGGTGCCGTCCTGTCGGCCGTCGGGCTCGTCCTCGTCGTCATGGGCATCCTGGCCACCGACGACAACGGCTGGCTGGCAGCCGGTCTGCTCGTCCTCGGCGCGCTCGTGCTCACCTGGTTCTACCGGTGGATACGCGCCAGGGAACGCTCCGGCGCGGAGCCGCTGCTGTCGACGAGCCTGTTCCGCGACCGCACCTCCAATCTCGGCCTCATCACCCAGAACGCCCAGTGGCTGATGCTCATGGGGGTGTCGTTCGTCGCGGCGGCCTACCTCCAGGTCGTCCGCGGGTACGACGCGATCCGGACCGGCGTGGTCTTCACGGCGGCCACGGCCGGCCTCCTCGCGGCGTCGCTCGGCGCCGAGCGCCTCGCGAAAAAGTGGTCGCAGCGGACGCTCATCATGACGGGCTTCGCCGGCACGATCTGCGGGATCGGGCTGCTCATCGTCCTGGTGAACGCCTGGACGAGCGCCTGGGCGTTCGTGCCCGGGCTGCTGCTGATCGGGCTGGGACTGGGCGTCATGCTGACCCCGTCGGTGAACGTGGTGCAGTCCAGCTTCGGAGAACAGCAGCAGGGCGAGATCTCGGGCCTGTCGCGCAGCGTGTCCAACCTGGGATCGTCCTTCGGCACCGCGATCGCCGGCACCATCCTCGTCGCCGACCCCGCCTTCGGGGCGTACGCGGCGGCGCTGATCGTGCTGGTCGTGATCGGGTGCGGGGGGCTGGTCGCGGCGGCGAAGCTGCCGCGGACCGGGCCCCCTCGGTGACCGTACGCCCCGCTTTCGCGAGGCCCGGCTACCGTTGCGCCCGGTCGAGTTCCTCATCGAGCGCCAGGGATCACCCCTTCGTCGGGGGCGCCGGGATCAGGCTGCGGTGGGCGGGAAGTGACCGCACCACCCCGCGCGGGTGAGGCGGCGGGCGCGCGCTCAGCGCCAGTCGTGGCGGACGGCGCTGGAGACGAGGAGATCCTGCACCGACGAACGGGTTGCGCTGACCGGGACCCACAGCAGTCCCAGTGGGAACACCAGGCACAGCAGCGCTCGCGACAAGGCGCGCGGGACGCCGAGTTCCCGTCCCGTACGGGCGGTCACGCGCAGGCCCATCAACCGGTCTCCGACCGTACGCCCGGACGACACCCAACTGCCGGTGAGATACAGGACGGCGATCAGCGTGCCGCCCGTCGCGGTGAGCCAGTCCGGCGGGTCTGGGTACCGGAACGGCGGTCCGGTGACCAGCAGCCTGGCGGCCCCGACGCACAGCTGGGCGACGAGTCCCAGTCCGGCCACCACGACCGCGTCGACACCGGCCGCGACCGCACGGGAGACCAGTCCGGCCGGGTACCCCAGGAGCCCCCGTGGCCGCGCCCGCCCGGCAGACGTCACGGCGGCGTCGGCATCTCGGTCGGCACCTCGGGCAGCCCCGTCCTGCGCAGCAGCCGGTCCGTCACCCGGTTCACCAGCCGGTCGGCCCGAAGACCGCGGACACGGACGGCGTCGATCGTCTCCTGGGCCATTCCGCCGCCGGTGTCCTTGACGATCCGTCCCAGATCGATCTGCGTCAGCACCCCCAAGGTCAACGGGACCAGATCGACGCGGGCGATCACGGCGTCGACGTCGATACGCCCGGCGACCGCGTCGACGTCCAGCCGCCGGGCGACCCGGTCCACGTCGATCCGGTCGGCGATCCGGTTCACGTCCATCCGCCCGGCGATGCCGTCGAGGTCGATCCGGGCCGCGATCCGGTCGACGTCCATCCGGCCGGCGATGTCGTCCACGTCGATCCGGGCCGCGATCCGATTCACGTCCACCCGGTCCGCTACCCGCGCGATGTCCACTCGGTCGGCCACCTTGTTCACGTCCACCCGGGAGACCACGTCGTCCAGGTCGATCCGGTCCACGACGGCGGTCACCAGCCTCCGCGTCAGGACATCCGTACCCCCGGCGAGGACACCCAGCACGCGAAGCGGCAGCCGCGCCACCGCCCTGGCAAGCCCCAGGCCGTTGTTTCCGGTCACCCCGCCATCGCACCAGCACGGCGCCGCGAGGACATCATCCGCCACGGGTGAGGGGACGAGCCGATCCCGTCCCGGGAGGCCCTGTGAAGAAAGCATATGTACGGTAATGCTGAGAGCTGCTGAGGCGGAGCGCCACCCAAGAACACTGGGAGTGAGCGCCATGAGTACGAGGGACGACAAGGCCCGGGAAGCGACCGCTCCCTGTCTCGATCCCCTGGGAGACCCCTATCTGCGCATGCGGTTCGCCGTGCCGGCCAGACCCCCCACCTTCCTGCGGCGCGAGCGCCTGGTCAGGCACCTCGACCAGGCCCTCCACACCCCCTTGACGATGGTCAACGGCGCGGCCGGCGCGGGCAAGACCCTGCTGGTCGCCGACTGGGCAGAGAGCCTGGACCGGCCCGTCGCCTGGCTCGACGCGAACGCGGGCGGGCAGGGCCCCGGGATGTTCTGGGCGTACCTGCTCGAAGCCCTGCGTGCCTCGGGCCTGCCGGTGGCCGGCGAGGTCGGCTCCCCGGTGGAAGCGAACCGGATCGAGGACCAGCTGCTGGCCCGACTGGCCGCCGATCTCAGCCGTCGTCCCCTTCCCGCGATCGTCGTGCTCGACGAGTACGACCGGGTGACCGCCCCGCAGACCCAGGAACAGCTCCAGTTCGTTCTGCACCACGCGGGTTCCGGACTCCGCCTGGTCCTCGTCACCCGCACCGAACCACTGCTGCCACTGCACCGCTACCGGATGGCCGGCGAGATCACCGAGATCCGTGACGGCGAACTGGCCTTCACCCCCGAGGAAGCCGCCGAGCTGCTCGATCTCCACGACCTGAGCCTGCCCCCGCCTGCCGTGCGTGCTGTCGTGGACCGCACCCGTGGCTGGGCCGCCGGACTGAGGCTCTGCGCCCTGGCCGCCCAGGAGAGCGGGGATCCGGAGGCCTATCTGCAGGACTTCGAGGCGGACCGGAGCACGGTCGCCGACTTCCTGCTGGCCGAGGTGCTCGGCCGGCAGCCGGCCGAGACCCAGGACCTCCTGATGCGCGTCAGCGTCCTGGACCGGTTCCGCCCCGACCTGGCGAACGCCCTGACCGGCCGCACCGACGCCGCACCCCTTCTGGACGGGCTGCGGCGCGAGAACGCGTTCGTCGAGGATCTCGGGCACGGATGGCACCGTCTTCATCCGCTGCTGGGCGAAATCCTGCGGGCCCGTCTGCGGTTGCGCTCTCCCGACCTGGAGCCGGAGCTGCACCGGCGGGCCGCACGCTGGCTGCGCAGTTCCGGATCACTCACCGAGACCCTGGTGCACGGAGCCGCCGCGGGCGACTGGGATTTCACCACGCGCGCCTTCGTGGAGGATCTCGCGATCGGCCGGCTCTTCACCGGACGGGGCGCCGACGACATCACCGAACTGTTCTCCCGGATGGGTCCCGAGTCGTCGAGCCCCACGACGGACCTGGTCCGCGCGGCCCGGGACCTGTCCCGGTCCGACATCGACCACGGCCTGGCCCACCTGCACCATGCCGAGGCGGGGCTGGCCGCGGAAGAGTCCGAGCCCGCGACGGGCCGACTCAGCTGTGCCCTGCTGGAAACCCTGGCGGCCCGGCTGACCGGTTCGCCGTGCGAGGCGGAGAAGGCGGCGGAGGCCGCGGAGGAACTGCGGCAGGAGGTGCCCGCCCACCTTCTGGACAAGCATCCCGAACTCACCGCTCTCCTGCTCACTCACCTGGGCTCCACACGGCTGTGGGCCGGACGGTTCGAGGAGGCGCGCGCCGCGCTGCGTGCCGTGGCCGGCTCCGCCGGCGGAGCCTTGACGGCGCCGCTGCGGGAGGAGTCCCTGGGGCATCTGGCGCTGATCGACTACTTGAACGGCTGGCTCGGCCGGGCGGAGCGGAAGGCCCTGGCGGCGATGACCGAGACGGCGCGGTACGGCCTGGCCACACCGTCCGGTTCCGGTATCGAGCAGTTGGTCCTGGCCGCCGTGGCCGCCGACCGCAACGAACTGACCGAGTCGCAGGCATATCTGGACCAGGCGGCACACTCGGGCGGGGCGCTGCGGGATCCGGTGACGATGGCCGGCCGGTCGGTGGCCACCGCGCGTCTGCTGCTCGCCAAGGGCGAACCGGCCGCGGCCGCCGCGGCGTTGGACCACCTCGTGCCCGCCGTCGAGGTCTCGCCCTGGGCACGCGGGCAGTCGGCCCTCGCCACCGCAGCCGTGCATCTGGCCGAGGGACGGCCGGACACGGCCGCGAAGGTGCTGCTGGACGCCCCCGAGGACCAGCAGGTCTGTGCCGTGCAAGCCGCTCGGGCTCAGCTCGCCACGGGGAATGCCCGTGCGGCCATCGACACGCTCGACGGGCTGCGCGCCAAAGGCCCCAGCGGCCCCGCGGTGACCGTCGGAGCCCTGTTGGTGCGGGCGCAGGCGGCGGAGGACGGCGGAGACCGCGTCACCGCCCGCGGGCTCGTCGTCCAGGCACTCACCGCAGCCCGGCACGAGCGGCTGCGGCGGCCCTTCCTCGAGGCCGGCCCCTGGATGCGTCACCTGCTGACCGCGGAGCCCTGCCAGGGCCTGGCGGCAGGCTGGCTGACAGCCGGGCCACCACCGCGTCCGGGCAGCCATCCTCAGTTCCTGGACCCGTCCCCGCCCTTGGTGGTGGAGGAGCTGAGCGGGCGGGAGAGCGACGTGCTGCAGCGTCTGGCCCTGATGATGTCGACCGAGGAGATCGCCGCCGAGCTGTTCGTCTCCGTGAACACGGTGAAGACCCATCTCAAGAGCGTCTACCGAAAGCTGGCGGTGAACCGGCGCAACGACGCGGTGCGCCGGGCGCGAGAGCTCGGGCTGCTGTGAACCGCGCGCCGTCCGGCTCGCCCGCGGGGGGTGAGGCGGACGGCGCTTCCCATCGGCTGCGATGGGCCGGTCGGCACGGAGCGGACACCGCGCGAAGGGTGGTGAGCATGCCCAGGAGCGAGATCGATACGGGGCGACCCGAGGGCGGCGTCCGGGATCCTCGGCACGCCGACTACACCGGCGGTGTCTACGGGTCCATGCTGGCCGCCTCCGTGGTGATCGGCGCGGGCACACTCGGCGAGTTTCCACGCCTGGAACTGGTGTTGCTGCTTCTGCTCACCGGGCTGGTGTTCTGGATCGCCCATGTGCACGCCCAGCTGTTCGGGGCACGGCTGGCCCGGCAAGCCCTCGACCGCCGGGTCGTGATGCAGGTGTGCCGGGACGAATGGCCGATCGTCAAGGCCGCCGTGCCGCCCGCCGTCGCCGTGGCCGTGAGCCCGTTGCTCGGCATCGGCGTACAAGGCGGTCTCTGGCTCGCGCTCGTCGTCGCCGTCGCGGGACAGGTCGGCTGGTCGACCCTCGCGGCACATCGCGCGGGCGCCGGCCGGCGTCTGATGGCGGTCACCGCCTTCGTCAATCTGCTGCTGGGTCTGCTGATCGTCCTGTTCAAGATCCTTCTGACGCACTGACCCGGCGCGCCGACCCCGGACGGTTCACCGACGGTGGCGTCAGAGCCGTAGGGCGGGGATCCTGCCGGACCGGGCGGCGGCTCGGCGTGGGACTGGGCGAACTCCGTGAGCGCACGGTCGAAGCGGTCGCCGCCGCCCGGGTAGGCGGAGCCGGGTAGGCGGAGCCAGGGAGGCCCCGCACAACCGCCCGAAGAACGAGAGCAGGCGGGGGTGCATGCTCTCGGGCTGTGCGATCCCCTTCCAGTCCCGCAGTTGACGTACGTAGGAGTCCCGGCGCCTGCCGTCGAGACCCACGACGTGCGTCCAGCCCAGGAAGATGTCACTGGTCGTCTGGATCAGATGCTGTCCCGCGACGACAGGCCTCGAAGGCCCCGTGGAGCGAGCGTGGCGTGTGCGTAGGGGCGTGGCGGTCGTGGGCCCCTTTCTCGGTGGCCGACAGGCAGGCCGTGAACTCGCTGAATACGGTCATGGTCCGACCTCCGGGTCCGTCCGTGACGTCCGGCCCCACTTCATCCCCGTCGCCGTGCGTATGGATCACCCGTCATGGGTGACGCGGCGGCCTGCGGCCACGGGGGACGGTGACGCGGTGAAGCGATCACGCGAGGAAGCGTGATCACGCGAGGAGGCGTCATGACCGCACCGCATGACCCCGCACGGCCGTTCGGGCCGGAGCGGATGTCCGACGGGCCGGCCCCCGCCACCGGTCAGGCCCCGGGGGAGCTGCTCGCCGGAGTCGGCGGTTCATGGACCTGGATCCTGGGGGCGGCGCTCACCACCCTGGTGCCGGGCATCCTGGTGCTGGTGTGGCCGGACGAGACCCTGCACGTCCTGGCGGTCCTGGTCGGTCTCTACCTGCTGACGGTCGCGGCGTTCCGTTTCGTCACGGCCTTCGTTGCGGGGGGACCCGGTGAACGGGTCGCGCGGCTCATCCTCGCCGTGCTGTACCTGCTGGCCGGAGTGCTGTGCCTGCGAAATCCGCTCCAGACGATCACGGCGCTGTCCCTGATCGTCGGCGTCGTCTGGCTGCTCTCCGGCGTGCTGACGGCCTACACCGCGCTGGTCGCCGAGGATATGCCGCACCGCGGCCTGGTCCTCGGGGCCGCGGCGCTCGCCGTCGTCGCCGGGATCGTGGTGCTGGCCCTGCCCGCCGAATCGGCTCGTGCGCTGACCCGGCTGCTGGGACTGTGGCTCGTCCTGCTGGGCGTCGTCGAGCTCCTTCTCGCTCTCGCACTGCGAGCCGCCGCCCACAGGTCACCCGGCGTGAAGACGGTCGGTCCCGCGCCGTGAACCACTCGGCGAGCGCGCTCACCCGCCTCGGGTGAGGCAGGGCCGTTCTCGCCATGCGCACGCTGTGACAGGAGACAACTCCTACCGGGCGGTCGCCCGGTAGAGAAGGGGAGAGACATGAGCGCCCAGACGTACCTCGCGTACGATTACCCGCTCCTGAGCGTCTTCTGGAGCATGCTGCTGTTCTTCCTGTGGATCATGTGGTTCGTCCTGCTCTTCCGCATCGTGGTCGACATCTTCCGGGACGATGCCATGAGCGGCTGGGCGAAGGCCGGCTGGCTCGTGTTCGTGATCATCCTGCCGTTCCTGGGCGTCTTCGTGTACGTGATCGCACGCGGCAAGCACATGGGCAGCCGGGAGGTCGCGCAGGCGCGGGCTCAGCAGGAGTCCTTCGACAGCTACATCCGGCAGACGGCGGGCAGTGCCGACAGCCGGTCCAGCAGCGTCGACGAACTCGCCCGGCTGTCCGAGATCCGTTCTCGTGGTGACATCACCGAGGACGAGTTCCGCAGGGCGAAGGAACTGGTACTGAGCGGCGGGCGCACACCGAACGTCCCGGCGTAGGCCAGCAGTGAGCGGTGTCCACGGCCGAGAAGGCGGCCGTGGACACACTGCGGTCCGGGGGAGCGGCACGTAGGCAACCGCGTCTCCGTCGATGACCCATCGCCGGCCCGGACCGCCGAGTCCTGCGGTCGTGACGGCACAGCCCCAGCACGCCGCGGACTGTCGTCGTCGACGGGACGGGTGGGTTGCAACAGCACATCGGCGTCGATGAGGTGACGCTCACGCGGGGGTGGAGCAGACCGAGGGCCTCGCGCAGCCGTCGCGAGCACGGCGACCTGGGTCTGTGCGAGCCGCGGCGGGACGCGCAGGCCGTCGTCGTCTCCGTGCATCATCACCTCTGCGTCGAGCCTGGTGGGCTCGGGGGAGTGGGGCAGACGGCCGGGACGCTGTCCGGGGAGGCCCGAGGTCGACGACCTCGCTGACGCCGGTCCGCAGCGAAACGCGACTCCGCCCGCGCGGGGCCGCAGCCGAAGAGACCGCGCGCCCCGCCCTCGCCCCTGCCTCGTGGAGCAGCCCCGCCGATCCGAGCGTCGAACGAACCTCCCGCCACACCGCAGCTGGACGCGTCGACGGCGGGCGTGTCGTAGGCGAGTCCGAATCCGGCGATCCCCACGACCCTCTCCTTCATGTCGACCGAGCTCGTGAACGCCCCCAACGGTGCGTCAGCGGCGGGAAGTTCGGCATCGGTGCGCTCCGCGAACAGTGCCTCCCCGGGAGTCCTGGCATGCGGGGCACCCGCCGGCGCACGCGGCTGTTCCTGCGGAGATGCCTGCTCCTCCCGGTCGGTCGAGCCTGTGAATGCCTCCAACGGCTCGTCCGGGCCGGGGAGTTCGGCATCGGTGCGTGCCTCCCCGGGCGCCCCGGCGTGCGAGGGCAGTCGCCAACCCACGTTCTGCCCGTGTCAGATGGCCGCTCCTGTCGGTCGGCCGAGTGCGGGTACGTCCCCAACGGCTCTCCGCCGACGGGAAGCGACATCGTTGCGCTCCGCGAGCAGTGCCTCCCCGGATGCCCAGGGATGCGCGAGCACCTGCCGGCCCACGCGGCTGACCGTGCGCGCAGATGCCCGCTCCTCCCGGTCAACCGAGCCTGCGAATGCCTCCAACGGCTCGTCCGGGCCGGGGAGTTCGGCATCGGCGCACTCCGCGAGCAATGCCGCCCCCCCCGGGCGCCCCGGCATGCGAGGGTACCCGCCAACCCACGTTCTGACCGTGCCAGATGTCCGCTCCTCCCGGTCGACCGAGCCCGTGAACGCCCCCAACGGCTCGCCAACACCGGCTGACTCAGCCGCGCTCCACAACGGTCGGCAAAAGACGCACGCGCGCTCCGCGGAACCCCCCGGCGCCCCCCTGAGTTCGCTCCGCCCCGCGAGCAGATCGAGCACCGCGGCGACACGGGCCGCCGACCTCACCGCGGGGACGCCGACGCGCTCCGGCGTTGGTCGATCGCAAGGTGACCTGTGCCCACCCATTGACCTTCGATGATCCCTACATCTAGCCTCCGTCCTCATATGTAGACGATGTCTTTGTATGAGGACCGAGTTCAGTGGGGTGACTCACCGGGGCGCTCCGCCGAACTCTCCTCACCGCTCTGCCGGTTCAAGGGAGAACTGACACATGCCGCTCGTCGTGGTCGGGATCAGCGTCCTCGTCCTGCTCTTTCTGATGACGAAGCTGAGACTGAACGGCTTCGCCGCCCTCCTCCTGGTCGCCGTAGGTGTCGCCCTGGTCCAGGGGATAGCGCTGGAGGAGATACCGGACGTCCTGTCGGATGGCATCGGGGGCCAGATCGGCGACACGATGCTCACCATCGGGCTCGGCGCCATGGTCGGCCGGGTGATGGGGGACTCCGGCGCCGCCCAACGGATCGCCGGCCGACTGCTCGACGTGTGCGGCCCGCGCTGGGTGCAGGTCGCCATGGTGCTGTCCGCGATGCTCATCGGCGTGACCATGTTCTACGAGGTCGCCTTCGTCATCATCGTGCCGGTCGCCTTCACCCTCGTCCGGGTCACCCGGGTCAACCTGCTCTGGGTCGGGCTGCCGATGTCGATCGCCCTGTCCACCATGCACAGCTTCCTGCCGCCACACCCGGGCCCCACAGCCGTGGCGGCCACCTTCCACGCCTCCGTCGGACTGACCCTGTTCTACGGCCTGTTCATCGCGGTCCCGGTCGGCGCGTTCATCGCGCTGCTGTGGCCGCGCCTGCCGTTCGTCCGGCGGATGAACCCCGAGATCCCCAAGGGCCTGGTCAGCGAAAGGGTCTTCGAGGACGAGGAGATGCCCGGCATGGGCTGGTCGCTGGCGGTGGCCCTGCTGCCCGTCGTACTGATCGCCGGTGCCGCGGTGACCGACCTGGCCACCTCGGGGGACAGCGCCGGACTGCACTTCGTCGCCTTCATCGGCTCCGCGCCCATCGCCCTGCTGCTCACGCTGCTCGTCGCCGTCTGGGTCTTCGGACCGCGCATGGGGCGCAGCCTCGCGGAGGTCAGCACGTCGTGCCGGGAGGCGGCCCAGGCCATGGCGATGATCCTGCTGGTCATCGGAGCGGGCGGTGCCTTCAAGAACGTCCTGGTCGAGGGCGGGATCTCCGACTACATCAAGGACGCGACCGACGGCTGGTCCATCTCCCCGATCATCCTGGCCTGGCTGATCGCCGCCATCCTGCGCGTGGCCCTCGGCTCCGCGACCGTCGCCGTCGTCACCGCCTCCGGCGTCGCACTGCCGCTGCTCGCGGGCGGCGGGGTCCACGCCGAGGTCATGGTGCTCGCCGTCTCCTGCGGCTCGATCGCCTTCTCGCACGTCAACGACCCGGGATTTTGGATGTTCAAGGAGTACTTCAACCTGTCCGTCATCGACGCGATCAAGGCGCGCACCACGTACACGACGGTCCTCGCACTCCTGGGCCTCGGCGGTGTACTGGTCCTGGAACAGGTGCTGGACGCCCTGAACGTCTGACCTCTCCCTCATCACCCGTCAGAAGGACACTGCCCCGCCATGAGCCAACCCGTCGTCACGAAGTTCTCCGTCCACCCCGTCGCCGGCCGGGACTCCATGCTCCTGAACCTCTCCGGCGCCCATGCCCCCTACTTCACCCGGAACGTCGTCGTTCTCGAGGACTCCGAGGGCCGCACCGGCCTCGGCGAGGTGCCGGGCGGCGACGCCATCACCCGGACTCTCCGCGACGCCGAGCCCCTGGTCGTCGGTGCTCGCGTCGGCGACTACAAGCGCGTCCTGCGCACCATCCACGACACCTTCGCCGACCGCGACTCGGGCGGCCGCGGCGCCCAGACCTTCGACCTCCGTACGACCGTACACGCGGTCACCGCCGTCGAGTCGGCGCTTGTGGACCTGCTCGGACAGCACCTCGACGTCCCGGTCGCTGCCCTGCTCGGTGACGGTCAACAACGCGACGCGGTAAGGGTGCTGGGCTATCTCTTCTACGTCGGCGACCCGGACCGCACCGACCTCGGCTACGTCCGTGAGCCCGACGCGGACGTCGAGTGGTACCGCGTCCGGCGCGAGGAGGCGCTGACCCCCGACGCGATCGTCCGCCAGGCGGAAGCGGCCTACGACCACTACGGCTTCCGCGACTTCAAGCTCAAGGGCGGTGTCCTGCCCGGCAGCGAGGAGGTGAAGGCCGTACGCGCCCTCAAGGAGCGGTTCCCCGACGCCCGGATCACCCTCGATCCGAACGGCGCGTGGTCCCTGCGGGAGGCGGTCGAGCTGTGCCGTCCGCTCGTCGGCACGCTCGCCTACGCCGAGGATCCCTGCGGTGCGGAAGGCGGTTACTCCGGCCGGGAGATCCTCGCCGAGTTCCGCCGGGCCACCGGGCTGCCCACCGCCACCAACATGATCGCCACGGACTGGCGGCAGCTGACCCACGCCCTGGCCCTGCAGTCCGTGTCCATCCCGCTCGCCGACCCGCACTTCTGGACCATGCAGGGCTCGGTCCGGGTCGCCCAGCTGTGCAACGCCATGGGGCTGACCTGGGGCTGCCACTCCAACAACCACTTCGACATCTCGCTCGCGATGATGTCGCACTGCGGTGCCGCCGCCCCGGGCGACTACAACGCCCTCGACACCCACTGGATCTGGCAGGAGGGCATGGAGCGACTCACCGTCGAACCACCGCGGATCAGCGGCGGCGAGGTCGCCGTCCCGGACACCCCCGGCCTCGGCGTCCGGCTGGACCGCGACCGGCTCCGGGCCGCCGAGGAGTTGTACGAGGAAGTGGCCTCGGCGGGTCGCGACGATGCCGCCGGGATGCAGTACCTGATCAAGGGCTGGACGTTCGACGCGAAGCGGCCGTGCTTGGTGCGCTGAGTTCCCTCTGGTCGAACTCGTTGACGTGAGCAAGTCAAATCATTAACATCCGTGCCACTTGGAAAGCGCTTTCCAACTGTTCATGCCTCGACTTTCCCCCCACGGGATCCCCCCCACGGGATCCCCCCCACGGGATCCACCCCCCACAAGAGGACCCCCACATGAACCCACGAAAGACCGCAGTGGCAGCAGCGCTCGCCGCCCTGCTCCTGGCCGGCCCCGGCATCGCCCAGGCCGCCCCGCCCGCCGCGACCGCACCCCACGAGCAGGTCGCGGCGGCCACCATCACCTGGACCTTGGAGCGGGCGAGCAACCCCACCGCGGACCAGCAGGCGGCGTACACCCTCATCACCTCGGCGATGAACGCCGCGGTGGCCCGCTACAACAACCTCAGCGACCTGGGGAAGTCCCTCACCGTCCGCTACGACACGAGCGTGCCCACCGCGGACGGCAACATCAACGGGACCATCCGCTTCGGCGGCAACCGCAGTTACATGACCGAGCGGACCGCGCTGCACGAGATCGCCCACACCATCGGCGTGGGCACGAGCGCGGGCTGGTCCTCCCTGGGCGGCAGCGGCACCTGGACCGGTGCCCAGGCGACCGCTCTGGTCCGGCAGTTCCACGGTTCCTCGGCCAAGTTGTCGACCGGCGGCGGGCACTTCTGGCCCTACGGCCTGAACTACGAGAACGAGTTCTCCGGTACGGCGGCCGACCGCCACGTGCGGATCGTCGCCGCGATGGTGCGTGACGGTCTGTGAGCTGAGCGGTTGGTGTCCGGGGGCGAAAAACGTCCCCGGACACCGTGCTGGTGCGCAGGACCGCTCCCCGCGGGGAAGGGCCCTGTCGTCCGGCACCTCACCCGCGCCCACTGGAGGCTCCCTTGGACGCCCACGGCACCCACGACACTTCCCGGCCCGGCCCGCTCACCCGGCGCAGATTCCTCCAGGCCGCCGGTGTGACGGCCACCGCCACCGCCGTCGCGGCCGCCGCCCCACCCGCCTCGGCGGGCCCCTCCCACACGGCCACGGCCACGGCAACCCTCACCCTGACCGCCGTCACCGGCGGCTCCGCGACGCTCTCCCCGGCCGGTGACCGGCTCGTCGCCGAGGTGCAGAACGTGCTCTGGTCCCTTCCGCGCACCGGCGGCACCGCCCGCGCGCTCACCCCGCCCGGCCTGGAACCCACCCGCCCGCAGTTCTCGCCCGACGGCAGCCGGCTCGTCGTGTGCGCCTACCGCGGCGGCGGCTTCCACCTCTGGACGCTGAGGTCCGACGGCGGCGACGTACGACAGCTCACCGACGGGCCCTGGGACGACCGCGGTCCCGCCTGGTCGCCGGACGGCACCCGGATCGCGTTCGCCTCCGAGCGCGGCGGCGACACCGTCACCGGCAGCCCGTACCGCATCTGGGTCGTCGACGTGCGCTCCGGAGCGCTGACCCGGCTCACCGGGCACCCCGGACAGCACGGCCCGGCGCAGGGCGGTGCCTGGGAGGACTTCGACCCCACCTGGTCGCCGGACGGCGAGCGCGTGCTGTTCGTCCGCGCGGCCGTCACCGCCTCGGGCGCCCTGCGCGCCGACACCGTCGCCTCGGTCGCCGCCGACGGCTCGGGACCGGCCACCGTGGAGCACACCGACGACTCCGGCGCCCAGCTCATGACCCCCGCCGTCTCATCCGGCGGCACTCTCGCGTATCTGCGCACCACGCCCGCCCCCAGCGCCTCGTGCACCCTCGTCGTGGACGGCACGCCGGTCGCCGTCGACGGTGACGTCCTGCCCGCCCCGCCCCGCTGGACCGACGGCGAACGACTCCTGCTCGCGGTGGACGGCCACTTCCGCCTCCTCGACCCCGGGGCGCCCGCGGCGGCGGAGGAGATCCCGTTCACGGCTCAGATGCCCGTCGAACGGCCCCGCTACCGGGGCAAGGCCTACGACTTCGAGGGCACCGGCATCCGGCGGGTGCGCGCCCTGCACCTGCCCGCGCTCTCGCCCGACGGCCGCAGCATCGCCTTCGCCGCACTCAACTCCCTGTGGACCGCCGGGACATCGGGCGGCCGCTCACCCCGGAAGATCCTCCATGTCCCGCCCACCCGCTATGTGTCGGGGCCGATCTGGACACCCGACGGCACCGCCCTGCTGTACTGCGACGACCGCGACGGGCTGTTCGCCGTACGGCGCCGCGACCTCGACTCCGGCGAGGAGACCGTGCTCGCCGACGGCGGCCGGGTCTTCCCCGCGCTCTCGCCCGACGGGACCCGGCTGGCCTGCCTGGACATGTCCGGCAACCTGATCGTGCGCGACCTGCCGGACGGCGCCGAACGCACCCTCGTCGCCCCGCTCGGCGCGGGCGGGCTGCCCGGCCGTCCCAGCTGGTCCCCGGACGGCCGGTATGTCGCCCTGTGCGATCGCAACCGGCTCAACCAGCGCTTCCGCGAGGGCTACAACCTCATCAGGGTCGTCGACACCACCACGGGCAGCGCCACCCTGCACGCCTTCGCCCCGCACACCTCCCTCTCCGACCGCTACGACTCGGGCCCGGTCTGGTCGCCGGACGGCCACTGGATGGCCGTCGTCACCGAGTCCGCCCTGTGGCTGCTCCCGGTCCGCGCGGACGGCACCCCCGACGGGAAGCCGCGCCGCCTCACCACCGAGCCCGCCGACCACCCCTCCTGGTCCGCCGACGCCCGCACCCTGCTCTACCTCTCCGCAGGCACCCCGCGCCTCATCGACGTCCGCAGCGGCAAGGCCCGTACCGTCAAGGTGCCGTTGAGCTACCGGCGCCCCCGCCCCGCCGACACCCTCGTGCACGCCGGCCGCTTCTGGGACGGCACCGGGGAGGACGTCCGTGAGGACATCGACCTCCTGATCCGTGACGGCCGTATCGCGGAGGTCTCCCCGCACCGTGCCGGACGGTCGGCCGCACGACGGGTCGACGCGAGCGGGCGCACCGTGCTCCCGGGACTGTGGGACGCGCACACCCACCCCTGGCAGAGCACCTACGGCGGACGGCAGACCGCGCTCCAACTCGCCTACGGCATCACGACCGCCGTCTCCCTGGGCGGCTTCGCCTACGAGCAGGCCCGCATCCGCGAGGCGGTCGCCGCGGGCGCGCTCGCCGGGCCGCGGCTGCTGACCACCGGCGAACTGCTCGACGGAGCCCGCGTCGCCTACAGCATGGGCCGGGCCCACCGCACTCCCGAAGGGCTGCGCCGCTCACTGGCGCGTGCGGCGGCGCTGGACTGGGACTTCGTGAAGACGTACGTCCGCGCCCCGGGCTGGGTGATGAAGGAGGCCGCGGACTTCGCGCACGAGAGGCTCGGGGTGCGCAGCGGCAGCCACCTCTGTACGCCCGGCGTGCAGCTCGGGCAGGACCTGACGACCCATCTGCAGGCCACGCAGCGGCTGGAGTTCGGGCACGCGACCACCGCCACCGGCCGCGCCTACCAGGACGTACAGGAGATCTACACCGAGGCGGGCTTCCACCTGATCGCCACCCCGTTCACGGCGCTCGCCCTGCTGGGCGCGGACCCCGCGCTGGCCGAGGACCGCCGTGTCACCAGGCTGATGCCGCCGTGGGACACCGCGCTGGTCCGCCAACAGGCCGGACTGCCACCCACATCCGCCCAACTCGCGACGCTCGACCGGGAATTGGCCATCTATCGGCGGATCCTCGCCGACGGCGGTCTCGTCGCGCTCGGCACCGACCAGCCCCTCGTGCCGGTCGGACTGCATCTGCACCTCGCCCTGCGGGCGCTGCACCGCGGCGGCCTCTCGCCGGCCGAGACCCTGCGCACCGCCACCCTGCTGCCCGCCCGGGTCTTCGGCGCGGACGCCGAGCTGGGCACCCTGGAGGAGGGCAAGCTCGCCGATCTCACCGTCGTGGACGGTGATCCCTTCACCGACTTCGACACTCTCATCTGCACGGTGGCGGTACTGCGCGGGGGTGTGCCCTTCGAGCAGGCGGACCTCGTGGATGCCTTCGGCCCCCTGCGGCGCTCCGACGCGTCCTCCGACCGGGAATGGCTCGAGGTGAGCCGGCAGATGCGGCGTGAGGGGTGCTGCGATCCGGGGACCGAGCTGTGAAGGATCTGACTTGTCCGATTCCGGTGCGGCGCGCACCCTGGGTCTGTGAGGCACCTCACCGCGCGAATTGAGCAAGAATGGCCACTTTTGATCAAGGCAACGGTCACAGCGGGTGGTCATCCGATGTTGCGACGGTCACCCTCAGCCTGGACGGCGTGATCACAGGGTGGAGCGAGGGCGCTCGACGACTGCTGGGACACCATGCCCCCGAGGTCGTAGGGCGCGCCGCGACCGATCTGCTCCACGGTGCGGCGGCTCCCGAGGCGACCGGGCTCTCCCTCACCGGGTCCCAGGAATGGCGGGGCACGGCCGCACTACGGCATCGGGACGGCCACCGCGTCGAGACGACCCTGCACGCCCAGCCCTCGCTGGACGCCGACGGCAGGGCCCGGTGCTTCGTCGTGGCCCTCTTCCCGCACTCCGGGGCGCCCCTGGTGCAGTGGGCCTTCGACCAGGCCACGATCGCGCTCTCGACCCACGCCACGGCGTCCGGCGCATGGCAGCGGAACGCGGCCGCCCAGGGCGGAGGCGAGGGCGCTCCCGAGACGGACGGGGAGCGGCAGGCACCCGCCCTCGCCGACGACGGCTTCCTGCGGACTGTGCGCCGGGTCGCCGAGGAGGGCGTCCCGCTGCGCTACGAGTGTCTGGCCCCGGAGCCGTCCTGCGCACCCGGGGCCACACCCGCCACCCCCCTCCTCACCGCCACCCACCACCGCGCCTGGGTCATCGAGCTGTGGCCCCTCCGCGACCCCGGCACCGGTGAGATCGTCGGGGTCGGCACCGCCGCCTTCGACAGCACCGACCAGCACGCGGCCCGGCAGCGGCTGGCACTGTTGCAGGAGGCCGGCGCCCGCATCGGCACCACCCTGAACGTGACCCGCACCGCCCAGGAGCTCGCCGACCTCGCCGTGCCCCGCCTCGCCGACTTCGTCAGCGTGGACCTCCTCGACTCCGTGCTGCGCGGCGACGAACCCGTACCGGGACCGGTCGACGCGGCCGTGGTGCTGCGCAGGGCCGCCCATCAGTCCACCGCCGAGGGGGAGGATGTGCCCGAGGCCGCCATCGACCTGGGCGACATGGACACCTACCCGCCGTTCTCACCGCCCGCCCGCTGCCTGGCCGACGGGAAACCGGTGCTCAGCGGCGTGGACGACCCCGACGTCGAGGCCTGGATCGCCGGGCACGAGACGCGCACCGCCAGGGTGGCGGAGTTCGGCTTCCACTCCGTCATGGCCACCCCGCTGCGCGCCCGCGGCATCACCCTCGGAGTGGCGGTCTTCACCCGGGCGAAAGGCTCCCCGCCCTTCGAACCGGACGACCTGCTCCTCGCCGAGGAGCTCGCCGGCCGGGCGGCGGTCGGCGTCGACAACGCCCGTCGCTACACCCGCGAACGCACCAACGCCCTCACCCTCCAGCGCAGCCTCCTGCCCCGGGACCTGCCCAGGCAGGCGGCCGTCGAGGTGGCGTACCGCTATCTGCCCGCCGGGACCGGCGCGGGCGTCGGCGGCGACTGGTTCGACGTGGTGCCGCTGTCCGGGACCCGGGTCGCCCTGGTCGTCGGGGACGTGGTCGGCCACGGCATCCACGCCTCCGCCACCATGGGCCGGCTGCGCACCGCCGTCCGCACCCTCGCCGACGTCGACCTGCCCCCGGACGAACTCCTCACCCACCTCGACGACCTGGTCACGCATCTCGCCACGGACAAGGAGGACATCGCCCCGGACGAGCCGTACCTCGTCAGCGGCGAGATCGGCGCGACCTGTCTCTACGCCGTCTACGACCCGGTGTCCCGGGTGTGCACCGTCGCCAGCGCCGGTCACGTCCCGCCCGTCGTGCTGCTCCCCGACGGGACGGCCCGCGTGGTCGAGCTGACCCCCGGCCCGCTGCTCGGCGTCGGCGGGCTGCCCTTCGAGTGCACCGAGATCGAGCTGCCCGAGGGCAGTCTGCTGGCGTTCTGCACCGACGGCCTGGTCGAGACGCGCAACCGCGACGTGGGCCTGGGTCTCCAAAAACTCTGTGCAGCGCTGTCCGGCCCCGCCACCTCGCTGGAGGCCACCTGCGACACCATCCTGAAGGCCCTGCTGCCCGCGAGCCCCTCCGACGACGTGGCGCTGCTCCTGGCCCGCACCCGTGCCCTGCACGCCGACCAGGTCGCCGCCTGGTCGCTGCCCTCCGACCCGTCGGTCGTGGCCGACGCCCGCGCCCAGGTCACCCGCCAGCTCAGGGCGTGGGGCCTGGAGGAGGCGGCGTTCGTCACCGAGCTGGTGGTGAGCGAGCTGGTCACCAACGCCATCCGCTACGGCGCCGTACCGATCGGCCTCCGGCTCATCCGCGACCGGACCCTGATCTGCGAGGTCTCCGACGCCAGCAACACCGCCCCGCATCTGCGCCGCGCCCGCACCTACGACGAGGGCGGTCGCGGGCTGCACATGGTCGCCCAGCTCACCCAGGGCTGGGGCACCCGCCAGACCCCCGCGGGCAAGACCATCTGGGCCGAACAGTCCCTCCCGGCCGGCTGACCATGGCAGCGCGACCAGCAACCGACGACCCCGGCCGTGGCACGCACACACTCGGGCTCCTCTACCCGCCCGCCGGCCGCCTGGGCGAGTACACCACCATGCAGCTCGCCTTCGTCGGCGGCGTGGCCGAGGCCGCCGCCGCGCAGGGCTACGACCTGCTGCTCGCACCCGCCGGCGCCCATGACGACCCCTCGTTCCCCCGGATGGTCGACGACCGGCGGGTGGACGGCGTCATCGTCATGGAGATCCGCCGCGAGGACGACCGCGTCGAGTACCTGGCCGAGGCGGGGTTCCCCTTCGTGGCCATCGGCCGCAACCACCGGGCCGACGCGGCCGGCTGGGTCGACCTGGACTTCGCCGGTCTGGCCGGCGGCTGCGTCCAGCACCTCGCCGACCTCGGCCACCGCAGGATCGCCTTCGTCAACCGGTCCGAGCAGCTCTTCGACAGCGGCTACGGCTTCGCCCGGCTCGGGGACGAGGGCTACACCGAGGCGATGAAGAAACTGCTGCTCACCCCGCACGCCTATCTGTGCGGCGACGACGTCGCCTCGGGGGAGGAGGCCGTGGAGCGGATCCTGAGCGACGACCCGGCGACGACCTCGCTGGTGACCATGAACGAAGCGGCCTTGGAGGGCGTCTACCGCGGACTCACCCGCAACGGCCGCAGCGTGCCGCGCGACTTCTCCGTGGTCGGCGTGGCGGCGAGCCCCTGGGCCGAACAGGTGAACCCGCCCCTGACCGCCGCCGAGATTCCCGCCAAGGAGATGACCCGGGTCGCCGTGGACCTGATGGTGCGGCGGCTGCGCGCACCGGACGCGCCCGCCCGGCACGTCCTGCTGAAACCGCTGATCACCCTGCGCGGAAGCACGGGACGCTGCCGACCGGTGCCCGGCTCGGAACCCGAGTCCGACCTCCCCGACCTGCCCGATTTCCCCGATATTGACCTTGATTTCTGATACGTCGGTTTCTGTGCCCGATCATCGAACCTCTGGGAGCAGACCATGTCGTACCCCGTCGACCGCCGTGGCTTCCTGCGTGTCACCGGCGTGGCGGCGGCCACCGCCGCCCTCGGGCTGACCTCGTGCAGCTCCGAAGAGTCGGGACCGGTGACCCTGCGCTGGTGGGACTACTTCACCCTGGACAACTTCCAGCCCGGGATGAACCGCCTGATCAAGGACATCGAGGCCGGTGTCCCGGACGTCAGGATCGAGCGCCGCACCTTCCCCTTCGCCGAACTGGAACGGCAGATCACCCTGGGCGCGATCTCCGGCGACCTCCCCGACCTCGCCATCGTCGACAACGTGGCCATGAACACCCTCGGCGGCAGCCGGCTCCTGGCCGACCTCACCGCCAGAGTCGAGAAGTGGGGCCAGGCCGACCAGTACTACAAAGGCCCGTGGGAGGGCTGCCAGGTCGGCGGCAAGACCCTCGGCATCCCCAACAACAGCAACTGCCTCGCCCTCTACTACAACACCCGCATGCTCAAGTCCGCCGGCGTCGAGCCCCCCACCACTTGGGACGAACTCGCCTCCACCGCCCAGAAACTGACCAGCGGCGACCGCTACGGCCTGGCCCTGAGCGCGATCAAGACCGAGGAAGGTGTCTTCCAGTTCCTGCCGTTCCTCTGGCAGGCGGGCGGCGACCTGGACACCTTCAGCACCTACGGCGCCACCGCGCTCACCTTCCTCGACGAGCTGATCGCCAAGGGCTCCCTGTCCGAGCAGTGCGTGGGCTGGACCCAGCAGGACGTCAACACCCGCTTCCTCAACCAGCGTGCCGCGATGCAGATCAACGGCCCCTGGCAGATCCCGACCCTGAAGAAGGCCGACTTCGACTGGAACGTCGTCGCCCTGCCCCGCGACAAGGAGGCCGCCACCTGCCTGGGCGGAGAGAACTGGGTAGTGATGGCGAACAGCAAGCACGTCGACAAGGCGTGGGAGGTCCTGCAGTACACGCAGCGCCCCTCGGTCCTCGTGCCGTACCTGGTGTCCTTCGGCGAGCTGCCCGCCCGCAAGGACCTCGCCGACCGGGGCAGCTGGGCCTCCGACCCGGCCCTCAGGCTCTTCCTCAGCCAGCTGCCCCTGGCCCGGCCACGCCAGTACGGCGCCCACTACGCCGAGGCCTCGCAGGCCGTCGCGGAGGCGGAGCAGGCCGTCCTCACCGGGTCCGCGTCCCCGTCCGCCGCGGCCAGGACCGCGGCCGGAAAGATCGACAAAGCTCTGGGCGAGCAATGAGACAACCCCTCTCGCTCTCCGCGCACCGCCGCCGCACCGGCTACCTGTTCTGCCTGCCGGGCATGGCCTTCCTCGCCCTCTTCCTGGCCTACCCGCTCCTCTACACCGTGTGGACCTCGGTCCACGACGTCGACCTGGGCCAACTTCTCGGCGGGGCCGCGCGGTTCAACGGACTGGACAACTACCGGACCGTGGCCGACGACCCGGCCTTCTGGCACTCGGTACGCCTCTCCCTGGTCTTCACCCTGGGCTCGCTGCTGCTCCAGTTCACCATCGGCTTCGCCCTGGCCCTGCTCTTCGCCCGCCCGTTCCCCCTGGGCGGCCTCCTGCGCTCCCTGCTGCTGGTCGCCTGGCTGCTGCCCCCGGTGGTCAGCGGCACCCTCTTCCGCTGGATGCTGGATGCCGAATCCGGCGCCTACAACGCCCTGTTGAAGCCGGCCGGCCTGTCCCACGACTGGCTCACCGACCCCTCCACCTCGATGGCGGGGGTCGTCTTCGCCAACGTCTGGGTCGGCGTGCCCTTCAACATGCTGCTGCTCCTGGTCGGACTGCACACCATCGACCCCGAACTCCACGAGGCCGCCGCCATCGACGGAGCGAGCGCCTGGCAGCGCCTGCGCCACATCACCCTCCCGCTGATGCGGCCCGTCTCGGTGACCGTCCTCCTCCTCGGTCTCGTCTACACCTTCAAGGTCTTCGACCTCGTCTTCGTGATGACCGGCGGCGGCCCGGTCGACTCCACCCGCGTGCTGTCCCTCTACGTCTACGAGGTGTTCTTCACGTTCTTCCGGTTCGGCCAGGGAGCCGCGGCGGGCCTGCTGCTGCTCGTCGTACCGCTGCTGGCGGGTGCCTGGTACGTACGACGGCTGCGGCGCGAGGACGAGGCGCCGGCGGGAGGTGCCGGATGAGACCACCGCGCCACCCCTGGCTGCTGACCGCGCTCGCCACGCTGATCACCGCCGTCTTCCTGCTGCCGGTGTACTGGATGGTGAAGACCGGCCTCACCCGCCCGGACCGCATCCAGACCCCCGACCCGCAGTGGGCGCCCACTCCCGTCACCGGCGAGAACTACTCCACGGCCCTGGGCTACGAGGGCCTGACCCGGGCCCTGCTCAACAGTCTCGTCATCTCCTGCGGAGTGGTCGCGCTCACCCTGCTGCTCGGTGTCCCGCTCGCCTACGCCCTCGCCCGGGTCCGGATGCGGGGCTCGGGCGCGATGGTGCTCGCGCTCCTCGTCGCCCAGCTCCCGCCCGCCATCGTGCTGGCGGCCCCACTGTTCATCCTCGAACGCCGGGCCGGTCTCACCGACACCTACCTCGGTCTGATCGCCGCCGACACCACGCTCACGCTGCCCTTCACGGTGATCGTGCTGCGTCCGGTGATACGCAGCGTCGCTCCGGAGCTGGAGGAGTCGGCCCTGGTCGACGGCTGCGGGCTGCCCGGTGTGCTGCTGCGGGTCGTGCTGCCGCTCATGGTGCCCGGTGTGGTCGCGGCGGCCGGGCTGTCCTTCCTGATCGGCTGGGGCGAGTTCCTGTTCGGGCTCACGCTCGCCGAGGACCCCGACGTCCAGCCCGTCACCGTCCTGCTGAACGCCTTCATCGGGCAGCACGGGACGTCGTGGGGCGCCCTGATGGCCACCGCCACCCTCATCAGCATCCCCGTGGTCTGCGTCTTCGCCGTCTTCCAGCGCTTCATCGTCGGCGGGCTCACCACGGGCAGCGTGAGGGGCTGAACGCCATGCATCCCAGAGACCGCACGCCCTGGGTGGCACCGCCTCCACCCCTGGTCCCGGCCCTGCTGGACCCCTTGGCCGGTGCCTGCGTCGCCGTCGCCGACACGGACGGCGTGACCCTCGACGTACGCACGGCGGCCGGACGTACGGGCACGCTCCGCCTGCGCCCCGCGACGGCCAACTCCCTGCGGATCACCCTGCGGTTGGACGGCGTACCCACGACACCCAGGGTCTCCGTCGTCACCGCGCCCACGACCACCGGCTGCCTGGTCGAGCGGTCACCGGACACACTCACCCTCCGACTCGACGCCCTGCGTCTGGACATCCATCTCTCGCCCCTGGCACTCGAACTGACCGACCCTCACCTCCGGCAGGCGACCGACGTGAGCGACCCCAGCGGCCGCGGGACCGTCCTGCCGCTCGGCGTCACCGAACTCGCCGACGGCCAACCGGCCTACCACGACAGCTGGTTCACGGAGCCCGACGAGCACTTCTACGGTCTCGGCGAACGCTTCACCGGCCCCGACCTGCGCGGCCAACGCGTCGACTGCTGGGTCGAGGACGCCCAGGGCTCGACCGGCACCCGCTCCTACAAGGCCGTCCCGTTCCTGCTCTCCAGCCGGGGCTACGCCGTCCTCGTGGACACCACCGCCGCGGCCTCCTTCGACCTCGCCCACCACAACACCGGCGCCTGGTCGCTCATAGTCCCCGACGAGGAACTCGACTACTACCTGATCACCGGCACCCCCAGCGAGTGCCTGCGCACCTACCGCGACCTGACCGGCCCCGTCCTGCTGCCCCCGCGGTGGGCCTTCGGTCCCTGGATCTCCGGCGGCTTCTGCCGGGACAGCGCGCGGGAGGTACGCGAGCGGGCCCGCCGTATCCGCGAACTGGGCTTCCCCTGCGACGTGTTGCACATCGACACCTACTGGCAGCGATCCGGCTGCTGGTCGGACATGGAGTGGGACGCCGAGGCGTTCCCGGACCCCCAGGGGCTGATGGCCGACCTGGCCGGACAGGGCTTTCACGTCTCGCTCTGGATGAACCCGTACCTCAGTGTCGACAGCCCGCACTTCGCCGAGGCCGAAAGGAACGGCTGGTTCCTGCGCACCGCCTCGGGCGGCACGTGGATCGGCCAGGTCTGGGGCGGCGCGCACCCGGACTCGGCCGTCCTCGATCTCACTCATCCCGGCGCCGCCGACTGGCTCCGGGGCCGGGTCCGCCGGGTACTGGCCACCGGGGTGTCGGTCCTGAAGACCGACTTCGGCGAGGCGGTCCCCGTGGCGGCGGTGGCGTACAACGGCATGACGGGCGACCGACTGCACAACCTCTATCCCCTCCTCTTCAACGACCTGGTCGCCGAGGTCACCCGGGAGGTCGCGGGCCACGGCCTGACCTGGGGCCGCTCCACCTGGACCGGCGGCCAGCGACACGGCGCCAAGTGGACCGGCGACCCCGACGCGAGCTGGCAGGACCTGGCCTCCACCCTGCGCGCGGGCCTCTCGCTCTCCTTCTCCGGGCACCCCTTCTGGAGCCACGACATCGGCGGCTTCCACGGCACACCGGACCCCGAACTCTTCGCCCGCTGGGCCCATTTCGGCCTGCTGTCGCCCCTCAGCCGGTTCCACGGCATGACCTCCCGGCTGCCCTGGGACTTCGGCGAGGAGGCGTACGCGGCCGTCCTGCACGCGGCCCGGTTGCGCAGGAGCCTGCTGCCGTACCTCCACTCGGCCGCCGCCGACGCGGTCCGCACCGGTGAGCCGCTCGCCCGCCCCATGGCCCTGGACCACCCGGACCGCCCGGACGCCCACGCGGCCGACCTGCAGTACCTGCTGGGTCCGGATCTGCTGGTCGCCCCGCTGTACGCGCCGGGCGGGCGGAGACAGGTGTGGTTCCCGCCGGGGGAGTGGCTGCCGTACGCGGGCTCCGGCGGGCCGATCGCCGGTCCCGCCTGGCGCCGGGTCCGGATCCCCCTCACCGCCGCCCCGCTCTGGCTGCGAGCCGGGGCGCACGTTCTGTGAGCGGGGGGTCGCGCACCGCCCGGGCGCTGTGCGCCGACTGTCCGGGGTGCTGCGGAGGTGGGACTCTGGGACGGGAGAGGTATCCGCCGAGGGGACTCGGGAGGGCCCTATGGGACGTGACGTGCCGGCTCTGGTGTTCACGCGGGAGGACCGCCGACGGTACCGGGGCAAGATGCACACCTGCCTCGACGTCCTCGCGCAGATGCTGCGCGAGTCCGGCTTCGAGAGCGAGCGGCCGCAGGTCGGGCTGGAGATCGAGCTCAACCTGGTGGGCGAGGACGGGCGCCCGGCGATGCGGAACACCGAGGTGCTCCAGGCGATCGCCGACCCCGCCTGGTCGACCGAGCTGGGCCGCTTCAACCTGGAGATCAACATCCCGCCGCGCCGTCTGCTGTCGGGCGGCCCCGGCTCCTGGGAGCAGGAGATCCGCGACGCCCTCAACCACGCCGAGGAACGCGCCTCGGCGGTCGGCGCGCACCTGATCATGGTGGGCATCCTGCCGACCCTGGGCGAGGCGGACGTCGGCGAGACCGCCCTGTCCGGCGATCCGCGCTACCGGCTGCTCAACGAGCAGATCTTCGCGGCGCGCGGCGAGGACCTGCGCATCAAGGTGGACGGCGTGGACCGCCTCGCGATGTACGCCGACGCCATCACCCCCGAGGCCGCCTGCACCAGCACGCAGTTCCATCTCCAGGTCGCCCCCAAGGAGTTCGCGGACTACTGGAACGCGGCCCAGGCCGTCGCGGGCGTGCAGATCGCGCTGGCGGCCAACTCGCCGTTCCTCTTCGGCAGGGAGCTGTGGCGCGAGACCCGCATCCCGCTCTTCGAGCAGGCCACCGACACCCGCCCCCAGGAGATCAAGGCACAAGGCGTACGGCCCCGGGTGTGGTTCGGGGAGCGCTGGATCACCAGCGTCTTCGATCTGTTCGAGGAGAACGTGCGCTATTTCCCCGCGCTCCTGCCGATCTGCGACGACGAGGACCCGCAGGAAGCACTCGACGCCGGCGGGGTCCCGGAACTCGGCGAACTGACCCTGCACAACGGCACGATCTACCGCTGGAACCGCCCGATCTACGCCGTCACCGACAGCGGCCCGCACCTGCGCATCGAGAACCGGGTGCTGCCCGCCGGGCCCACGGTGGCCGACATCATCGCCAACGGCGCCTTCTACTACGGCCTGACGCGCGCCCTGGTCGACGAGGACCGGCCGGTGTGGACGCGGATGTCCTTCTCGGTCGCCGAGGAGAACCTGCACACCGCCGCCCGTGACGGCATCGACGCCCGCCTGTACTGGCCGGGAGTGGGCGAAGTGCCGGTCACGGAACTGGTGTTGCGGCGGCTGCTGCCCCTCGCCCACCGGGGCCTGGAGCTGGCCGGCATGGACGCGGAGTGGCGTGAGCCCCTGCTCGGCGTCATCGAGCAGCGGTGCGTCACCGGCCGCAACGGCGCCCTGTGGCAGGCGGAGACGGTCCACCATCTGGAGAAGGCGGGCTGTGACCGCCAGGAAGCGCTGCGGCGGATGACGATGACGTACATGGACTACATGCACCTCAACGCACCCGCGCACACCTGGCCCGTGGACTGATCAGCGCCACTTCTCCGACGGCGTCAACGGCACCGGCGCGGGCCGCTCCACCGACGTCGACAGCTCGATCCGCCGCCCCTCGGCCGACGAACGCAGCAGCGCGGTCATCGTCTCCAGCACGTGCAGGCCCAGTTCACCGCTCGCGCGCGGCGCCCTGTGCCCGTCCGCGGCGGCGAAGTCGAGCAGCCCCACGCCCCGCGCGGCACCGACGTATCCGGCCGAGGGCGGGAGCGTGCGCCACTGGTCCGCACCGAGTTCGAGGAGCCGTACCTCACCGTCGAAGTGGTTCGGGTCCGGGACCGTGAGGGTGCCGGTCTCGCCGTGGACCTCGATCGGCGCGCCCGTGGCGGCGACACCGTCGAAGCTCGTCGTGATCGTCGTCAGGACCCCGCTCTCGTGTTCCAGGACTCCGGAGACATGGCTGTCCACCTCGACCGGGATCCGCTCGCCCGCGCGCGGGCCGGACCCGATCACCCGCTCGGTGCGCAGCCGGCTGGACGCCCCGATCACGGCCCGCACCGGACCCAGCAGATGCACCAGGGAGGACAGGTAGTACGGGCCCATGTCCAGCAGGGGGCCGCCACCGTCCTGGTAGTAGAAGTCCGGGTGCGGATGCCAGCGTTCGTGGCCCGGGGTGACCATGACGGCCGAGGCGAACAGGGGGCGGCCGACGGCTCCGGCCTCCACCGCCGCCCGTGCCGTCTGGACGCCGGTGCCGAGGACGGTGTCCGGCGCGCATCCCACCCCGACCGCCGCCTTCGCCGCGGCCTCCAGCACGGCACGGGCGTCGGCGAGTCGGGCGGCCAGCGGTTTCTCGCCGTAGACGTGCTTGCCGTGGCCGATGGCTCCGAGGGCGATCTCGGCGTGCGCGGCGGGGACGGTGAGGTTCAGCACCGTGTCGACGTCCGGGCTGCTCAGCAGTTCCTCGACGGACAGCGCCCGCACTCCGGGCAGTTCGGCGGCGACGGCGGCCGAGCGGGAGGCGTCCAGGTCGGCGACCGCGGTGACGCGCACGGCGGAGTGGCCGACGAGCGTGTCCAGATAGGCGCGGGAGATGACGCCGAGCCCTATGACGCCTATGCGGTGCGCGTCGCCCACAGCATGCCCCTCTCGATGACGGTACGGACGTCGCGGTTCTCCAGGACGTCGAGGCTGTGCCCGGGAGTCGTCACCACGACCCGTCCGGCACCCCACTGACGGGTCCAGACCGCCGGGGAGGTGACCGGACGGTGCCAGGGCTGCCACGGCTGTGCCGGGTGGGTGGTGGTGGCGAGGACGTCGATCAGGGCGTCGTGGAGCACCCAGTACTGCTCGGTGTTCAGCTCGAAGTCCTCGAGGCCCGCGGTGACGGGGTGCTCGCGGCCGAGTTCGGTGAGGGTGACGGTGTACGGCAGGAAGTTGTCCTCCTCGCCGCCCCGCCGTTCGCACGGTTCCTTGCCCGGATGGGTCACGAACTGGCCGCCCACCAGGTGGAGGTAGTCGGAGGAGGCGCGGAACGAGTCGGCGATTCCGCCGTGCCAGCCGGTGAGACCGGTACCGGCGGCGACGGCCGCGCTCAGCCCCGACACCTGCTCCGCGGTGATCTCGGACATGGTCACGCACTGCACGACGAGGTCGGTGGCGGCCATCTCGGCGGTGTCGGCGTAGACGTCGGTCGACTCCTCGATCCGGACGTCGTAGCCGTTGCCCTCCAGGAAGGGCAGGAACAGCTCCGTGGCCTTGACCGGCTGGTGTCCCTCCCAACCGCCGCGGACCACAAGGGCTTTCTTACGTGTCATCTTCTTCCTTCGTGAGGCAGAAAAGGGCTCCTGGGGAGTTCCCCCGCACGGGCCCGGGGAAATCCCCGTTCCGGGGGCCAGGATTTCGACAACCTCGGTATTGGTATGGACCTGTCAATCACGAGCGGCTACGCTCTGCCGAGCCACACCACTGAGAGCGCTCTCAGAGAACTCTGCTGTTCCACCCCCACCCCGTTGGAACGACGAAGGGCAATCTCCATGAGACGCAGCCGAATCCTGCGCGCGGGTCTGGCCGTGCTGGTCCTGCTCGGTGTCGGAGCGACCGCGGGCACGGTCCCCGCGGCCGCCGACGAGAAGCAGCCCGCCTCGTCCGGACTCCTCACGGCGATGCAGCGGGACTTCCACCTCACGAAGACCCAGGCCGAGGCGAGGCTCGCCGCCGAGCAACGAGCCACGGCCTTGGAGCCCAAGGTCCGCCGGGCCGCGGGCAGTTCGTACGGCGGCTCCTGGTTCGACGCCGCCAAGGGCACGCTGACCGTCGCCGTCACCTCCGACGCCTCCACCGCCGCCCTGCGCGACATACGCGCGACCGGCGCCACGGTCCGCACCGCCGCCCACACCGCCCGGGAACTCTCCGCCACCCAGGCCCGGATCGACAAACTCCCCGCACCGGACGCCGTCAGCAGCTGGCACGTCGACCCGAAGGCCGGCGCGGTGGTGGTGAACATCGTCGGCGGCCGACAGGCTGACAACGATGTCCGGACGTTCGTCGCCCGGGCCCGGAAGGCAGGCCCCGTCACCGTGCGGGAGGTGGCCGCCGCGCCGACCACCTTCGCCGCCGGAACCGTCGGAGGCGACCCCTACTACACCGGCAACGTCCGCTGTTCCATCGGCTTCTCGGTCCACGGCGGCTTCATCACCGCCGGCCACTGCGACCAGCACACCGGCAGCGTCTACGGCTGGGACCGCAGCTACGTCGGCAACTTCCAGGGCTCGTCCTTCCCCGACAACGACTACGCCTGGGTCAACGTGGGCAGCGGCTGGTGGACCGTCCCCGTCGTGCTCGGCTGGGGCACCGTCTCCGACCAGCTCGTGCGCGGCTCCAACGTGGCACCCGTCGGCTCCTCGATCTGCCGCTCGGGCTCGACCACCCACTGGCACTGCGGCACGGTCCTCGCCATGAACGAGACCGTCAACTACAGCCAGGGCGCGGTGCACCAGATGACCAAGACCAGCGTCTGCGCCGAACCGGGCGACTCCGGCGGCTCGTTCATCAGCGGCGACCAGGCCCAGGGCGTCACCTCCGGCGGCTGGGGCAACTGCGCCGGTGGCGGCGAGACCTGGTTCCAGCCCGTCAACGAGATCCTCAACCGGTACGGCCTGACCCTGCACACCGCCTGAGCGTCCGGGTGGGTCCGGCCTCCGGGCCGGGCCCACCCCCGTGCGACCGGCGCCCGGCTCAGGTGACGTCGGCCACCGAGAAGATCCCCGGGCCGCTGACCCCGTACAGCACGTCACCCACCAGCAGCGGCGGCACCGAAGTCGGCGACAGTTCCTCGAAGGATCGGCCGGCCGTGTCGAAGGACGGGGCGGTGCGGCCGATCTCCTTGCCGGTCCTCGGGTCGAGGGCCACGATGCGGGTGTCCGGCAACGTGACGTACAACCGGCCCGCGTGGTAGGCCGGTTCACTGAACACGCGCAGGTCGCGCGAGCTGGACCACAGCGGCTTGCCCCGCTTCACGTCGAGGGCGAGCAGGGTCTCGTTGCCGTAGTCGAAGATGTACATGGTGTCGCCCTGCACCAGCGGCGGCGCCTCCGGCTCGACGCTCCAGGGGAAGTCGATCCGGCGGGTCTTCCCGCTGGCGAGGTCCTGGACGAAGAAGGCCGCGGACACACCGGAGTCGTCCTCCCAGCGCGCGTAGTACGCCGTGCCGTCGTGGACCGTCGCCAGCCACAGGTCGCCCTTGGGCGCGTCGACGCTGCTCAGTGTCCTGCCGGTCCGCGCGTCGAGGCGGGCGATGCCGCCCTCGCCGCCGCGCAGATCGGCGTAGAGCGTGTCCCCGGGGCCTTCGTAGAAGGGGCTCGACGAGGTGGAGGCCAGCTCGCGCCGCCACAACTCCTTGCCCGTGCGCGGCTCATAGGCCGCATAGCGTGCCGTGTTGGAGGGACTCGGCTCGTCCAGGGGCACGAGCAGCACTCCGCCCAGTGCATCGAACTGGCCGAGCGGGCCCTTCAGTTGCCACAGCCGCTCGCCGGTCTTCCCGTCATAGGCGTCGATGCCCTGCGAGCGGTCCGTGCCGTAGACGAACACCACACCGTCGTGGACGACGGGCCTGCGCACCGAGAAGCTGCTGACCTGCTTGCGGCTCATGGACTTCGTCCAATCGAGTTTTCCCGTCGCCGGGTCCAGCCGCATCAGGGCGACCTCCTCGGAGGCGCAGAAGACGCCCAGCGCGTCCGGAGTGCACGACGGGCCGATCCCCATCGGCTGGTCCTTCCCGTCCGACCCCAGCGCGTTGTGCCAGGGCCGCCAGCCCGTGGGTGCCGTCATTCCGGGCGTCGTCCGCGGGGCGAGAGCGTCGAACTCGTCGACCGTGCCCGCCGGCTCCTCGCCCACCACGGCGACCGCGGCCGCCCCTGCCCCGCCGAGGAGCGCCACGACGGCGACGGCGGCCCACAGTCTCCTCCCGCGGCGCCTGCGGGGGACCGTCCCGCCGGCACCGAGCGGCGAGGTCACCGTCTGAGTCGTCCCGGCCTCCGGGGCCCGGGACGTCTCGTCGGCCGGCGTCCCGGCGGGCAGTTCCTCCGGGAGGCCCGCCAGCCTCTCCAGGACCTCGCCCGACGTCGGCCGGTCCGCGGGTTCCTTCGCCAGACAGCGCGAGACCAACGGGCGCAGCTGCTCCGGCACTTTCCCCAGCCGCGGCTCGCCGTGCACGGTGTTGTACGCGGCCAGATAGGCGTTCTCCGCCTCGAAGGGGCTGTGCCCGGTGGCCGCGTACACGAGCACCGCACCCAGCGAGAAGACGTCCACCGCGGAGCCGACCTCGTGCGGGCGGCTGAACTGCTCCGGTGCCATGAAGGGCGGCGAGCCCATCACCATGCCGGTCTGGGTACGGACATCGCTGTCGGCCGCGCGCGAGATGCCGAAGTCGATGACGCGTACGGCACCGTCGTCGCCCTCGCTCTCCAGGAGCAGCACATTGCTCGGCTTCAGATCCCGGTGCACGACCTCCGCGCGGTGGATCTCCCGCAGCGCCTCGGCGAGTTCGGTGCCGAGGCGGCGCAGTGCGGGCCAGTCCAGCGGTCCCGACTCGTCGACCAGCTCCGCGAGGGTACGGCCCGGGACGAACGCGGTGGCCATCCACGGCCGTGCCGCCTCCGGGTCCGCGTCCACGACCGGCGCCGTGAACGCGCCGCTGACCCGGCGGGCGGCGGCGATCTCCTGCCGGAACCGGGCCCGGAACTCGGGGTTGTCGGCGTACCGCGTGTGGACGACCTTCACCGCGACGGCCCGTCCCGAGGCCGACCGGCCGAGATAGACCACACCCATGCCGCCGGTCCCGATCCGCGATTCGATCCGGTAGCCGCCGACAGACTCCGGATCGCTCTCGCGCAGGGTCACCGTGTCTCCTTCACCGCTGCTGGCCAGGACGGCTGCGGTCCGGACGCTTCTGACAGGGACCCCTCACTCTAGAGGGGCGCCGCGTCGAGAGGGACGCCGATCCCGGCCTTGCGACCGGCCGAACCCGGCGACATCCGGGTCCGAAGGGGAACGCGAGGGGTCGATCCGGGCACCTGGCCCTATTCTGAGGAGGCATGAAGGGGGCTCGGGGCGGGAGTGCGTTCGGTGAAGTACCGGAATCCGAGGGGTCGTTCGGTCCGCTTGTCGTCGCCGGACCGCCGATGTATCTGAGGGCGGCGCATGTCGACCTTCCCGCGGAGAACCCCGGCCCCACCGTGCTGCCCACGATCACGCTCCTGGGACGCGGCTGGGGCCCCGGCATCGACCCCGGAGAACTGCCGTTGCACCCAGGGCAGTTGCTCGCGGGCCAGTACCGGCTGATCCGGCCGCTCGGCTACGGCGGCATGGGGGAGGTGTACCTCGCGCTCGACACCAAGGTCGACAACCGCGAGGTCGCCATCAAGATGCTGCACCCGGATCAGGCGGCGACCGCGGCGGCCGCCCTGGCCCGGGAGCGGCGGGCCCTCGTCGACCTCGGCCACGACGACATCATCCGCGTCTTCAACTACGGCCATCACCCCGGGGTCGGTGACTTCCTCGTCCTCCAGTACGTGGACGGGCTGACGCTGGAGGAGGTGCGGGCGCGGGCGAAACTGAACCCGGGGGAGTTCGGCGACGAACGCTTCCACGAGTTCGTGCTCGCCTACGGCGTACGGATCCTGTCCGCCCTCGCGTATCTGCACGCCGACCGGCCCGGCAAGGTCTACGGCGACCTGAAGCCGGACAATGTCATGCACGACGGCACCACGACGAAGATCATCGACGTGGGCAGCGTGCGCCCGGCCGGGGCACCGGGGATGACCACCGCCGGCTTCAAGGCCCCGACCGTGGGCCCGAACGGCGAGTCCCGGCAACAGGACGACCTGTTCAGCCTGGGCGAGACGTTGCGCCGACTGAGCGGACTGGGCACGTCGGCGAAGGACTTGGCTCGCTTGGGCGACCTTGGGACGTTGGGGGAGGGGGAAGAGGAAGAGTCCGGCGGGTCGACGGGGATGGGTGTCGGAACGGCAGCGGGGGCGGATGCCGGAACGGCGTCGACTGCGGAGGTGGCCGAGGCGGCAGAGGGCGCGCTGTCGGCCGCCGAACGGACACGGGTTGTCGAGGACGCGTTGGCGACGGGCGAGACGCCGACCGCTGCGCAGGGGACGGCTGCTGAGGGAGCGCCGGATGGCGGTGAGGCCTCGCGCGTGACTGAAACGCAGGGCGGCGAGGGGGTTCCGGCCGGCGAGGGTGGGATCGGCGTCGGTGAGGCGTCGGGCGTGGAGGAAACCCCGGGCGTCGAGGGGAGCTTGGGCGTCGATGAAAACTCGTGCGCGAGGGAGACCCCAGATGCCGGGGGGACGCCGGGAGCTGAGGGGCTGTCGGGCTGCGGGGTGACGTCAGGCGGCGAGGAGGCATCGCGCGTCGGTGAGACCTCGGGTGTGGCTGAAGCGCCGGGTGTCGAGGAACCGGCGGGCGGCGACGAGGCGGCGGGTGTCGACCAGGGGCCCGGCATCAGCGCGGCACGGCGGGCCGGTGAGGGCTCGGAAGTGGGCCGGGCACCAGTCCCCGCGCCGGCGCAGTCGTGGGACGACCCGGACTCTCCGGGTCCCCTTCAGGCGCCGGACGCCGGGGCGGCGCCGGGCTCCGGACACCTGTCCGGCCACGGAGAGGCACCCGGTGACGCCGAGGATCTGCCGGGGGACGGGGAAGGGCCCGGCAAGGAACCGTGGGTGCCCGGTGACGCCACTGCCCCCGTGCCCCGCGGGCTCGGGCTCCTCTCGCTCGCCCGGGTCCTGCACCGCGCCACGCTGAGCCGGCCCGCCGCTCGGTTCGCCGACGCGCGGGAGATGGAGCAGCAATTACGGGGTGTCTTCCGTGAGTTGAGGTCACTGCGCACCGGCGCCGAGACCTTCGAGCCCTCGCCGCTCTTCCTCCAGTCGCCCTACGCCCTCGACGGCGCCCTCGGCTCCGCCCCACCCCTCGCCCACTGGGCCGCCCCCGACGCCCCGTCGCCGTTCGCCCCGCCCTCGCCCGCCGAAGTCGCCCAGCGCCTGCCCGTCCCGCGATCCGACCCCCACGACGAGCACCACGCCGAGCTGAGCAGACTCGCCGACGCCGCCCCGGAGGCCCTGCTCCAGCACATCGGTGACTGGCGGGACTCCACCGAGGTCCATCTCCTGCGCTGCCGGCTGCGGTTGCGGAACCCGGCCGACGGACCGGAAGCCGCCGAACGGGAACTGCGGGCGGCCGAAGCTCGGATCGGCCCCCAACGCGCCCCCTACGACTGGCGGCTGGACTGGCACCACGGGCTCCTCGCCCTCGCCCGCGACCAGGTCGCCACGGCCCGGCGGCACTTCGACCGGGTGTACGCGGCGATCCCCGGCGAGTACGCGCCCAAGCTGGCCCTCGGACACTGCGCGGAACGCCTCGGCCGCCGGCACGAGGCCCTGACCTTCTACGAGGCGGTCCGGCTGCGCAACCCGTCCCTGGGCAGCGCGGCCTTCGGCGCCGCCCGGGCCCGGCTCGCCCTGGACGGCGAAAGGGCGCGCGAGGAGGCCGTACGCGAACTGGACGCCGTACCGCAGCATTCGCGGCACCGGACCGCCGCGCGGACCGCGGCCGTGCGCATCGGCATCGAGTACGTGCGCAGGGCCGGGCACGACGACGAGGTGCCGCAGCGGCTGAGCGAGGCACTGGAGCGCCTCGCTCTGCTCTTCCACGCGCACGGCCTGACCGACGAGGAGGCCAGGGTCCGGATGACCGTCGAGGTCTGGGAGGCCGTACAGGGCGCCCTCGCCCGTGGCGCCCTCGACGCGGCGGGCCTCGCGACCCTGTCCGCCGGCGCCGACCCCCGGCTCGGCCTCCCGCCCGACGAGCACGGCCTGCGGGAGGACCTGTCCCGCCGTTACGTCACCCTCGCCCACCAGGCCGCCCGCTCCGCCGCACCCGAGGACGCGGCCGTGGCCGAAATCCTCCTGGACCGCGCCTACGAGATCCGCCCGCTCGCCTACCGACACCACAGGGACAGCCCATGGCTCGGCAAGAGAGTCGCCGACTGGCTCCGTACGGTCGCCCACGCACCGTCACACAGGACACCCTCCGCCTCACGCGGGCAGTCGCCGCCGTAACCGGCGAACTCGTCCGCCGTGTCCACCGTTACGCCTGGCCCTCCGGCGTCGGCCACCGCAACCGTGCCTACCTGCGGGACCGGCTCGTCGCGCTGCCGCTGCTCGCCGTGGTGGCCTTCGGCGCGCTCGGCTGGGCCTACGCCGGCGTGCGCGGCGACTCCGCGTACATCCGGGAACGCGCGGCGCCCGCGCTGGTCGACCTCGCGGACGCCCGGGCCTCACTGCTCATCGCGCAGAGCGAGGCCGAGCGGAACCTCGCCGAGGGACGGGCGGCCGAACTCAGCGGGCTCAGCGAGCGGTACCGGACCCGGATCGCCCGCGCCACGCAGAGCCTGAACCAGGTCACCCGCAGCGGCGCCCTCACCGTCGCCGAGGAGCAGAAACTACGGGTCGTGTCCGCGCTGGTCGTCGACTACACCGGCTGGATCGGCCGGGCCCAGGGCCATGCGACCGACCCGGTCCTGCGCGACGCCGAACTCACCTACGCGCGCAGCATGCTCTGCTCGCAGGCCGTCGCAGCGACCGGCGAGAACCCCTATCCGAGCTGTCCGGCCGAGACCGGATCCGCCGCGACCACGATCGTCGACCGGGTGAGCGGGCTGGAGGGGCGGCTGCGCGCACGGCTCGCCGACCGGGCCGCCTGGGGTGCGGACACGATCGCCGCGGCGGTGATCGCCGCGCTCGCCTTCGCCCTGCTCGCCGTCGGGCTGTGGCGAACGGTGTCCTTCCTGCGCCGCCGCTTCCGGATCCGGCTGAGCATCCCCCTCGCGGCCGCCGCCCTGCCGTTGCTCGCCGTACCGTTCCTGACGGTTGACGCCCTGCTGGCCCTGGACGCCCAGCACGAGACCGTCCCCGTCGCGGACGCGCTGGCGAAGCGGACCTCGCCCAGGACGGAGACGGTCGCCGAGCAAAGGCCCTTCGCCGGACCGGAGCCGCAGGCCATCGAGACGCTCCGGGCCCGGATCGACGAGGACCTGGCGGACGGGCGGCTCGCCCTCCTCGACGGCATCGCCCCGTTCGTGTTCCCCACGGGCCTCGCCGGCGCGGCCGTGATCGCCGGCACGCTGCACGCCTACCGCCGCGAGTACCTGGTCGTCGCCCGCCCGGGAGCCGTCGCATGAGCCGTGTGCTGCGCGTCCTCCTGGTGGCGTGTCTGCTCGCCCTCGTCCCCGGCTGCGGTGCGGACACCCGCGACCCGCTGGTCGTCCTCGGCCCCTGGACCGGCGAGGAGGGCAAGGCCTTCGAAGCAGTCCTCGACAAGCTGGACGACGGGACCGGACGGACGTACACCTACGAGGGCACCCGCTCACTGCGTGAGACCCTCGTCTCACAGCTGGAGGCCGACGACCCGCCGGACGTGGCGGTCCTCAACAGCATCGGCGAACTCACCGAGTACGCCCGCCGTGACCAGCTGAAGCCGCTCGACGCGGAGACCGCCCAGCGGGCCTACCCGCCCTGGGTGCCGACCGTGATCGTGGACAACAAGGCGCGTCCGTACTGGGTGCCGCTCAAGGCCGACCTCAAGAGCCTGGTGTGGAGCAGACGGGACGCGCCCGACGACAGGCCCACCTGGTGCGTGGGGCTCGCCTCCCAGGCCACCTCCGGCTGGCCCGGCACCGACTGGATCGAGGACCTCCTGCTCCACCAGGCGGGCCCCACCCTCTACGACGCATGGGCCAGAGGCCTCCTCGACTGGCGCGACCCGGCCGTCGAGCGCGCCTGGACCACCTGGGCGAGACTGCTCGGCAAGCGTCCCCCGGAGTCGGTGAAACGGTCCCTGACCACGTCGTTCGAGGGCGTGTCCGGCGCCGGAGGACAGCCGCGCGGCCTGCTCGGCTCACCCGGATTCGACTGCACGCACGAGCACCAGAGCGCCTTCATCCGGTACGTCTACACGGGTGACGATGTGAAGGTCGAGCCGTCGGCCCGCTATCTGGACGGAGAGCCCGCATACCAGGACGCCTTCGAGGTCGCGGGCGACATGGCCGCCGTCTTCAGCGACGACCCGGACGCCCAGCAACTGGTGGAGCGGCTGTCGAGCCCGGCCGGGAGGAAGCTCTGGCGGGAGCAGGCGGATCCCCCGGTACGGCCGCTGTTCCCGGACACGGCCGGGTTGTCCCCGTCGACCTCCGCGACGCCGGTCGAGCGGAAGCTCGACTCCCTGCTCACCTCCCGCGCCCGCGTCCTGTGCTTCGACGCCTCCGACGTGATGCCGCCCGAACTGCGGGACGCCTTCCACCGAGCGGTCCTGGAGTTCTTCCGCGACCCGACCCAGCGGCAACTCGACTCGCTGCTCCAGCAGTTGGAGACCATACGGGTCCAGGCGAACTCGGACTCAGGCACCGACCGCACGTTCCGGCCACCGCAGAGCATCTGCGCGTGAGCGGTCCGCCGGGTGCGTGTCGTGGCGGAGCGCACGGCCGGGGGCCACGGCCTGACATGGTGGTGTCATGTGCTGGAGTGCGACAGCGGACGTCGTGGCGGGCGCGGCCATCGCCTCCGTCGGGGCGGCCTGCCTGATCCGGACCCGCCGTGCCGGGGACCTGCCCCTCGCCGCGTTGCCCCTGCTGCTCGGCGCCCACCAACTGGTCGAGGCCCGGATCTGGCACGTGGGGGCGGGACCGGGGCGGCCACCGTCACCTGGGCCGTCATCGCCCTGCCCGTGCTCGCCGTGTGGGTGCCGGTGGGCGTGTGGTGCGCCGCCCCGCGCCGAGCCGGACGCCGGGTCGCGGCGCTCGTGGCGGTGGGGGCGCTGACCGCCGCCTTCCTCGCCCACGACCTCGCCACCCGCCCGGTCCGGGCCGAGATCCGCGGCCACACCATGGCCTACGTCATCGGACTGCCCCGGGCGGAACTGCTCGTCGCGGGCTACCTGATCGCCACGGTCGGCTCGCTGCTGCTCTCCGGCGACCGGTGGCTCACCGGGCTCGGAGCCCTGGCCGGGGCTGGCGCGCTGGTGTGCTGGCTGCTGTGGCGGCTGGAGTTCGTGTCGATCTGGTGCGCGCTGGCGGCGGTCTGCTCGGTGGACCTGTACGGATGGGCGAGCAGGCGCCCCGCCCCGAGACCGGCTCTCCCGGCGGTCGACTACCGCCCATAGGCGTGTCGTTGGCATGCCGGGCGGAGCGGGCCCGTGTGGGGGACGTTCAGGCGGGCGGCCGTCCCGAGCTCTCCCGGATCACCAGTTCCGGCGCGGACACCGGGTGCGGGGTGATCGGCGCGGACTCCTCCAGTGCCGCGTGCAGCAGGGCGAACGCGGACCGGCCCAGGCCCGTGAAGTCCAGGCGCACGGTCGTCAGGGACGGCGTCAGATAGGCGGAGTGCGGGGCGTCGTCGAACCCCGCCACGCTGACCTCGCCCGGCACCGGGCGGCCCGCCTCGTGCAGAGCGCGCAGCACGCCGAGCGCCAGGTCGTCGTTGCCGCACAGGATCGCCGTGACGGACGGGTCCCGGGCGAGTTCCAGGCCGGCCGCATGACCTCCGGCGGGGCCCCAACTGCCCTGCACCGGACGGGGTTCCGGAGCACCGGCCTCCTTCAGGGCCTGCCGCCAGCCACCGGTACGGGCGCTGGTGCGCCGGGTGCCGGAGGGGATGGCGACGTAGTGCACGGTCTCGTGACCCAGGGACAGCAGATGCCGGGTCACCTCGTAGGCGGCCTCGCGGTCGTCGGTCCACACCCACGGCCGGTTGTCGGTGGGCGCGCTCGCCGGGGTCTCGACCACGCCGACGACCGGCAGCCCGGCCGGGACCGCCTCCAGGGCCCGGACGCCGGCCGGATCGTAGGCGATCACGATCAGTCCGCCGCCCAGGTCCGCGGCCCGCTGCACCTCTGCGACGACGGCGGCCTCGTCGGCCGATTCGAGGACGCCCACGCCCACCGAGTAGGTGGCCGCGCGGGCCGCCTCCTCGACGCCCTGGAGGATCGAGGCGTAGCCGTAGTGGGTGGTGTCGGCGGTGAGCACGGTCACGGCCCTGCTGCGGCCCCTGGCCAGGGCGAGCGCGGTGGCGTTGCGCCGGAAACCCAGCTCGTCGATGGCGGCGAGGACCCGGTCCCGCGTCGACTGCCGCACGCTCGGGTGACCGTTGATCACCCGGGAGACGGTCTGGTAGGAGACCCCGGCGGCCGCGGCGACATCCCGGATGCTCGCGGAACTGCTCGTGTGACCGGTCACATTCATTCGGGGATTCTTTCTGGCACCAGACGCGGCGTCAAGCTCGCAGAACGGGTCTGGGGACACTGTAGAACGAGCCCGACGAGCCCGACGGCACAGTGTCATGGCCGCCGGGCCGCCGGGCCGCCGGGCCGCCGGGCCGCCGGGCCGCCGGGCCGCCGGGCCGCCGGGCCGCCGGGCCGCCGGGCCGCCGGGCCGGCAGCCCGGCGGCCCGGCGGTGGCGCCGCGACGGGCTCGCGGTGGCGCCACCGCGTCAGTGGGGCCGGTACGCCCTCGGCAGAGGCATGCCGCGCTCGGCCATGATCTGCCGTACGCGGTTCGGATAGTCGGTGATGACGCCGTCGACGCCCATGTCCATGAGCGCCTCCACGGTGGCCGGGTCGTCGCAGGTCCACGGAACGACCTTCAGGCCCCGGGCATGGGCCTCCTCGACCATCGTGCGGTCGGCGTAGAAGCGGAAGTCGGGGTCGCCGACCTTGCCGCTCTGCGGGAAGCCGTAGTTGGGGGAGAGGGTTTTGACGCCGGGGATCGTGGCGGCCGCCCTGACGAAGTCGCCGCCGTAGTCGTCGGCGTCGATCCCGCCGAGCCAGGGGGACGCGCCGGGCTTGCCGACCTGGAGGAAGTCGTAGTTGGTGAGCGCCACCAGCGGCCACTTCGGGGCCAGCTCGTGCATCGCCCTGAGCGCGCCCCAGTCGAAGGACTGGACGGTGACCTGCCTCTCGATGCCCGAGCGGTGGATCTCCTCGTACACGCGCCGCACGAACACCCCACGCGGCGCGGTCTGTTCGGGTGCACCGGCCTCGACCTTCGTCTCGATGTTGAGCTTGACCCGCTTGGCGCGGTAGCTCTTGACCAGGTTCAGCACGTCCTTCAGCTCGACCATCCGGAAGCCCTTGACGACCTCCTGCTCCGGGAAGCCGGGCAGCTGCTGGTATCCGCAGTCCAGGCTCTTGATCTGAGCCAGCGTCAGATCCTTGATGTACTTGCCGACATACGGGTACATCGGGTCACCGGCCGCCACCGGCCCCGTGTCACGGCACTTGACCGCGCTGATCTGGCGGTCGTGGTTGACGACGACCTTGCGGTCCTTGGTGACATGGGTGTCCAGCTCCAGGGTGGACACCCCGAGGCGCATCGCCTTCCCGAAGCCCTCCAGGGACTCCTCGGTCGTCATGCCGAGGCCGCCGCGGTGGGCCTGCAGGTCGAAGTGCGGCTTGGGCGGCGGGAGTTGGTGGCCGCCGTGCGCCGTCGCGGGGGTGGCGGCCGGCAGTGCGAGCACCGGCACCAGCGCCAGGCCGGCGAGGACATGTCTTGTGGACATCGACACCTCACTCGTGTGGGTCGGGACGTACACAGACGCTAGTGAGGTCGTGGACCGGTTCAAGTGCTCGGACGTGATCCCACTGTGAATGTCCGAGGAACGACGTTCCTGTCGGGGTCCGGGGCCAGGCGGACAGATCTCCTTCTCGTGGAGTGGCCGACGAGTTCCTCGCCGCGGTGGCCCGGGCGCGCAATGGGTACGACCTCGACGTGGCCGCTGCCGCCGTTCGGCCGACTCGAGGACGCGTCGGCCGGAGATCACCGACCGGCCCCGGAACACACCGCCCCCGCGGTCAGGGCGTGGGGATGCCTGCCGGGCGGGCCGGACGGCCGAGGCGGACCGGGACGCCCGGGGAGTACAGGACGCTGACCGGGGGGTCGGTCGGGGCGGGCAGACCGGCCGCGGTGACGAGGTCCTGCTCGCAGGTGAGGAGCTCGGCGCGGTACAGGGGCCAGCGCGGATGGTCGTTGGGCAGGTAGGCCAGCGACTCGGATCCGCCGAAGAAGGCGTTGTGCATGCCCCAGCGGGCCGTGAGGAAGTGCTCCAGACCGGTGGGCTCCTCGATGCGTTCGCCGGTCCGTACCGTGATCAGGCTGCGGGCGCCGCGCGGGCCGGGCCAGCGGCGCGAGCTGGTGTAGGTGACGGTGTCAGCGGCCGTGCGGACGCTCATCCGGGACCAGAGATACGGCAGCCGGAAGCCGACGCGTCCCATCACCACCGGGATCAGCCGGGAGGCGTCCATCGAGCGGAACACCACGCCACGCCGCCCGTGTCCGCCCACCGAGTACAGGCGCACGTTCGTCTCCGGGAACGTCCCGAGATACGGCACCCCCGGCAGCCCCAGCCAGCCGACCCGGTGCATCCGGAACGCGACCAGCCCGACGTAGGTGAGCCCGTCGTGGGTGTCGGGGACCGTGCCGCGCGGCAACAGCCCGGCCACGACGCCCGGCTCGACGGCCCAGTGGATGAAGGCGAGGTCGAGCCACTGCTGGGTGAGAAGCGGGACCCGTACGAGGGAGGGGGCGTCCGGGGTGACGGGAGCGGGGTTCGCCACGGGGTCCAGGGTGGCAGAGAACCGCCGCATCCGGCCGGGCGGGGGTGACTCGGGAGGAAGAGACGGCAGCTCGGACGAAGGGACGGCGTCCGCCGAGCCGTGCGGCCCGGCGGACGCCGTCCCTCCCGTCACCTCGGCGTCAGTTGCGGCGACCGGCCGGATCCTGCACCGCGGTGTCGCGGTCATCGCCGGAGACCGGTGCGGGCGCGGTCGCTGGCTGCTTCGCCCGGTCCGCGTGCCCCGGCCACCAGGCCGCGTGGCCGATCAGGGCGGTGAGGCTGGGCGTGAAGAACATCGCCATGACGAAGGCGGCGACGGCGATGCCGAAGGAGACCGCGAAGCCCATCTCCGTGAGCAGTGCGTTGCCCGCCAGCATCATCGTGGCGAAGGTCGCCGCCAGGATGAAGCCCGCCGCGGCCACCGTGGGACCGGCGTGCCGCAGCGCCATACCGGCTGCCTCACGTGGTTCGCGGCCCTCGCGGGCCTCCTCCCGCAGCCGGGCGATCATGAGGATGTTGTAGTCCGTGCCGATGGCGACCACGAAGAGATACATGATCACCGGCAGCATGAACATCAGACCCGAGTGTCCCTGGCCCTCCTGGAAGATCCAGACCGTGGCACCGAGCGTCGCGCCGAAGCCGAGGCCCACCGACGCCATCAGGTACAGGGGGGCGACCACGCTGCGCAGCAGCAGCCCCAGGATGAGCATGATCAGCGCGGCGGCGACGGGGAAGACCGTCCGGTAGTCGTGGTTGACCGCCGTGTCGATGTCCTTGAAGATCGAGGACATGCCGCCCACCACGGCCTCGGTGCCCTCCGGGGCGTCGGAGTGCGCCACCTCGCGGACCCGGCCCACCGTCTCGATCGCCTTGTCCGTCGACGCCTCGTACTTGAGGGTGACCGTGAAGTCGATGGTCGTGCCGTCCTTGTTCAACTGCGACAGGCGAGCGTTCGCCACGCCGTCCACGGCCCCGAGCTTCTTCACGTACCCGTCGAAGACCGTCGTGTCGATCGGCTTGCCGTCGGTGCTGGACAGATAGACGTCGGTCGGCGCGGCGGCACCCGCCGAGTACGCCTTCTGCATCTCGTCCTGGACGACCATCGACTCCTTGGTCTTGGGCATGGAGCCGGACGCCAGGTCGAACGTGGCGTTGTAGCCGAACGTCCCGAGCGACAGCGCGACCAGGATGAGCCCGGAGAGCCCGGCGGTGAGCGCCGGACGGTTCCGTACGCCTCGGCCCAGGGCGGCGAACCGGGCGTTCTCCGGCTCGCGTTGCCAGGACTTGGACGGCCAGAACACCTTCGGGCCGATGAGGGAGACGACGGCCGGGATCAGCGTCAGGCCCGCGATCAGGGTGACGGTGACCGCGATCGCGAGCGCCGGACCCATCTGCTTGAGGAAGCCCAGCGTCGACAGGACCAGCGCGAGGAAGGCGATGATGACCGCTCCGGCGGCGGAGGCGATGGCCTCGCCGACCCGGTCGACGGCGTTGATCATGGCCTGCTTCGGTTCGTCGCCGAGTCGCAGACGTTCTCGGTAGCGGAACATCAGGAACAGGAAGTAGTCGGTGCCCACGCCGAAGAGCACCACGATCAGGATCGACGAGATCGAGCTGTTGGCCTGGAGGTCGAACAGCTTGGTGGCGTACGCGATCAGCCCGTTCGCGATCGCCGACACCAACCCGATCGTGATCAGGGGCAGGAAGGCCAGGATCGGTGCCCGGAAGATGATCAGCAGCGTCACCAGGATGATGAGGAAGGTGCCGATACCGATCAGCGCCTCACCACGCTTGGACGAGTCCTGCTGGTCGAGGGCCTGGGCGGCGGAGCCGCCGAGCTTGACGTCGAGATTGGTGCCCTTGGCCAGTTGTTTGACGTCGTCGCGCAACACCTTGGCCGCGTCGGCCTGCTTCGGCTGGCCGGCGTTCTTGCTGTCCATCTGGACCAGGGTCAGGGCGTACCTGCCGTCGGAGGACGGCTGGCCGGGGATCACCTTCTGCACCTGGTCGATCTTCTTCTTGCCCAGCTCGGAGGTGATCCGGGCGACGTCCTTCTGGTCGGCGGCGGTCAGCTTGCCGCCGTCGGTGCGCTTGTACAGCGCGATCGCGGACGGGGTGAAGGCGCTGGGGAACGCCTTCTCCTGAAGTTCCGCCGCTTTGATGGACTCATAACTTCTGGGGAGAAAACTGCTCTCGTCACTGTTCGAGGGCAGGCTCGGAGCGGTGGCCACGATCGCCACAGCAGCGATCAACCACGCAACGATCGTCCAGACGGGATGTCGGACGACAGCGTTGCCAATACTTCGGAACATGCGGAAGGTCCTCCTGGGAAGGAAGATCACCGCAGCCCGGGGAGCGGACCCTGGCATCGGCGACCCCCGGCCGGTCCCTCAGGGTCCCCCCGTTGGACCGGCCGGAATGGTTGTCTTGAGCTCTCATCGTAGAGATCAAGGATCGAGATCGCTTGACCGGGAGTCAGGTTGAACCGGCCGATGTGTCGGCCAGGCGGGGGACCGGGACCGCGGCGCCCTCGATGGCCTGCCTGAACCGCATCCTGCGCGCCTCTTGCGCGCCGAACGGGACCATCAGGTGGGGTGCTCGGCGCCGGCGGGTGCCCGCGGCCGGATCCGGTCCGTCCGGTCCGTCCGTCATCCATGCGCATGCCGCTGTGCTTCTCGTCACCCGGACCCCTCTATATTTACTAGGACGTCCTACTATTTTCTCAGCCCGTGTTCTTCCGATGTGCTCCGGGAAGGCTCCGCCATGAGCGATCTGCATCGCCCCGTCCACCCCGTCCGCCTGGTCACCGCCTCGGCGCTGTTCGACGGGCACGACGCCTCGATCAACATCATGCGACGGATCTTCCAGTCGCAGGGCGCCGAAGTCATCCACCTCGGGCACAACCGATCCGTGCGCGAGGTCGTGGACGCGGCTCTCGAAGAGGACGCGCACGGCGTGGCGGTCTCGTCCTATCAGGGCGGACATGTCGAGTACTTCGAGTACCTGGTGGCCTCGCTCCGCAAGCAGGGCGCGGAACACATCCGGGTGGTGGGCGGCGGTGGCGGGGTGATCGTGCCGGAGGAGATCGCCCGGCTCCGGGAGAGCGGGGTGACGATCTTCTCGCCCGAGGACGGGCAGCGACTCGGGCTCGCGGGAATGGTGAACACGGTCGTCAAGGACTGCGACTTCGACCTCTGGGACGGCAAGCCGGCCGACCTCACCGCGGTCCTGACCGGCGACCGCTTCGCCATCGCCCGCGCTCTCACCGGCGCCGAACTCGGCAAGCTGTCCGAGGAGTTCCGGCAGGAGCTACGGGCTACGGCGGCGACGCGGCGGGTGCCGGTGCTCGGAATCACCGGCACCGGCGGTTCGGGGAAGTCGTCGCTGACCGACGAACTGGTGCGCCGGTTCCGTGTCGACCAGCGCGACACCCTGCGCATCGCGGTGATCGCGGTCGACCCGACCCGGCGCAGAGGCGGCGGAGCACTGCTCGGCGACCGGATCCGGATGAACTCCCTCGACGGCGACCGGGTGTTCTTCCGCAGCCTCGCCACCCGCGGCAGCCGCGAGCTGCCCGAGCACCTCTCCGACGTGATCGACGTCGTGAAGGCCGCCGGGTTCGACCTGGTGATCGTGGAGACGCCGGGCATCGGCCAGGGCGACGCGGCGATCGTGCCGTTCGTCGACGCCTCCCTGTACGTGATGACGCCGGAGTTCGGTGCGGCCTCGCAGCTGGAGAAGATCGACATGCTCGACTTCGCCGACGTCGTGGCGATCAACAAGTTCGAGCGGCGCGGCGCCAAGGACGCCCTGCGGGACGTGGGTCGCCAACTGGTCCGCAACCGTGAGGCGTTCGGCCGGCGGCCCGAGGACATGCCGGTCTACGGCACCTCCGCGGCCACCTTCAACGACGACGGCGTCACCGCTCTCCACCAGCACCTCACGGCCGTTCTCGCGGAGAAGGGACTGCCGCTGCCCGAGGGCTCCTTGCCGCGGGTCGACGTACGCCACTCCTCCGGTATCCGGCAGGTGGTTCCACCGGACCGGGTGCGCTATCTCGCCGAGATCACCGAGGCCGTCCGGGCCTACCACGCCGACACCGAGCGGCTGGCCGAGGCGGCCCGGCGGGTGCAGCGCCTGGAGCTGGTCGGGGCCGAGCTCACCGACGCCGGCTCCGATGCCGCGAACGTGCACGCGCTGCTCGACGACGCCCGCACCCGCCTCCCGCATGACATCGTCCGGCAGATCGAGAACTGGCCCGCCGTCATCGCCTCCTACTCCGGCGACGAGCAGGTCGTGAAGGTCCGCGACCGTGAGATCCGCACCAAGCTGACCCGCGAGTCCCTGTCGGGCAACAAGATCTCCCGCGTCGCCCTGCCCCGTTTCACCGACCACGGCGAGCTGGTGCGGTTCTGGCGGAACGAGAACCTGCCGGGTCACTTCCCCTTCACGGCAGGGGTGTTCCCCTTCAAGCGCGACGGCGAGGACCCGGCGCGCATGTTCGCCGGCGAGGGCGACCCGTTCCGCACCAACCGTCGCTTCAAGCTCCTGTCGCAGGGCCAGCCGGCGACCCGCCTGTCCACTGCCTTCGACTCGGTGACTCTCTACGGCCGTGACCCCGACGAGCGCCCCGACATCTACGGCAAGGTCGGCACCTCCGGCGTCTCGGTGGCCACCCTGGAGGACATGAAGGCGCTCTACGACGGCTTCGATCTGGTGGCGCCCACGACCTCGGTCTCCATGACGATCAACGGTCCCGCGCCGGCGGTCCTGGCGTTCTTCCTCAACACCGCGGTCGACCAGCAGATCGAGCGGTTCCGCGCCGAGGAGGGCCGCGACCCCTCACCCGACGAGGCGGCCGAGCTGCGCGCACACGCGCTGGCGAACGTGCGCGGCACCGTGCAGGCCGACATCCTCAAGGAGGACCAGGGCCAGAACACCTGCCTGTTCTCCACCGAGTTCAGCCTGCGGATGATGGCCGACATCCAGGAGTGGTTCATCGCCCACCAGGTCCGCAACTTCTACTCGGTGTCCATCTCCGGCTACCACATCGCCGAAGCCGGCGCGAACCCCATCAGTCAGCTCGCCTTCACCCTCGCCAACGGCTTCACCTACGTCGAGGCGTACCTCGCGCGCGGCATGCGCGTCGACGACTTCGCCCCCAACCTGTCGTTCTTCTTCTCCAACGGCATGGACCCCGAGTACTCGGTCCTCGGCCGGGTTGCCCGTCGTATCTGGGCGGTGGCGATGAAGGAGAAGTACGGCGCGGGGGAGCGCAGCCAGAAGCTGAAGTACCACGTCCAGACCTCCGGGCGCTCCCTGCACGCGCAGGAGATGGACTTCAACGACATCCGCACCACGCTCCAGGCCCTGATCGCCATCTACGACAACTGCAACAGCCTGCACACCAACGCCTACGACGAGGCCGTCACCACCCCCACCGAGGAGTCCGTACGCCGGGCCCTGGCCATCCAGTTGATCATCAACCGGGAGTGGGGCCTGGCGATGAACGAGAACCCGCTCCAGGGGTCGTTCATCATCGACGAACTCACCGACCTGGTCGAGGAGGCCGTGCTCCAGGAGTTCGAGCGGATCAACGAACGCGGCGGTGTGCTAGGCGCGATGGAGACCGGCTACCAGCGCGGCCGCATCCAGGACGAGTCGATGCTCTACGAACAGCGCAAGCACGACGGCTCCCTGCCCCTGGTCGGCGTCAACACCTTCCGCAACCCCCACGCCGACACCGCCCAGCCCGGCGTCGTCGAACTCGCCCGGGCCACCGAGGAGGAGAAGCAGTCCCAGCTGGCACGCGTACGTGACTTCCACGCCCGCCACCACGAGGAGGCCCGGGCCGCCCTGGACGCCCTCAAGGACGCGGCGGTACGCGGCGAGAACGTCTTCGCCGTCCTCATGGACGCCACCCGCGTCTGCTCCCTCCAGCAGATCACGGAGGCCTTCTTCGAGGTGGGTGGCCAGTACCGCCGCAACGTCTGAGGACGACCGTCATGGGAGGGCTGGGAGCAGCGCCGGCCCGCCCCGGCCACCCTGAGTCGGGGGCACGGGAGTTCATGGGGCGGCGGATGCAACTCCTTGCCGCCGACCCCGAAGTGTGACTCACTCGCCGAGCGCCTCCTGTTCGCTCCCGTCCGGTGCCCGATGGCGCCGGAACCCCGGGAAGAACAGGAGGAGGGCGAGTGCCGCCACGACGGTCAGGACGCCGCCGCCCATGACGGTCCAGGTGACACCGAGGGCGGCGCCGACCGTGCCGTGCAGGAGGTCGCCCAGCCGTGGTCCTCCGACCGCCACCACCGTGTCGATCCCCTGGAGCCGGCCGCGCATCCCGTCGGGAACGGCCGTCTGCAGCACCGTCTTCCGGAACACGCCCAGGGCGAGGAGCGCACCGCCGGCCGGCAGCAGCCACACCACCGCGGCGGGCAGCGAGTGGGCCGACCCGAACCCCGCCACCGCCAGGCCCCACAGCCCGACCGACACCGCCACCGCCACACCGTGGCGGTGAACGCGCGCGAAGGCCCCGGAGAACAACCCCGCCAGCACACCCCCGGCCGAGACGGCGGCGTACAACACCCCGATGTCCGACGGATGGAAGGTCTCCGCCGCCAGTTGCGGGAACAGCGCCGTGGGCAGACCGAGGGTCAGGGCGGCGAAGTCGCAGAGATAGACCGTCCGTAGTACCTGACGTTTCGTCACGAACCGTGCCCCGTCCGCTATCTGCCGCAGAACCGCGCCCTGTTGTCGCTCACCGCCGCCGACCGGGGGTAGAGCCGGCAGCCGCCACACCGCCCATACCGTCGCGCAGACGGCGACGGCGTCCGCCAGGTACAGCGTCCGGCTCCCCACGACCGGGAGCAGGCCGCCGGCCAGCAGCGGTCCGGCGATCCCGGCCGACAGGAAGGCCATCGACTGCAGCGCGTTGGCGGCGGGAAGCAGCCCGGGCCGCACCAGACGCGGTGTCACGGCCCTGCTCACCGTGGAGTGGGCACCGAACAGGGCCTGTTGGGCACCGACCAGCACGAGCAGTACAGCGACCGACCGCAGATTCGCCCACGCCTGCGCCCACAGCAGCAACGACGTCACCCCGACGCCGATCGTGGTCGTCAGCAGCACGCGCCGCCGGTCGCGTACGTCGGCGAGCGCCCCTGCCCACAGTGCCGCCGCGGCCATCGGGGCGAGGCCCACCAGACCGGCCAGACCCACCCAGGCCGACGAACCGGAGACCTCGTAGATCTGCAACGGCACGACAACCGCGGTCAGTTGAGCCCCGAGGGCGGTCACGATCCCCGCCACCCACAACCGCCGGAACGCGCCCGTCCGCAGCGGCCCGACGTCGACCAGCAGCCGTCTGCTCCGCACCATGCAGCGATGCTGCGGGCTCCCCTTGGGGCAAGGTCAACCAACGCGGACGAGCACGTGGTCGGCCAGTTCCCGGGGGGTCGACTCGCCGTCGAGGAACACCGTGTCGCCGGGCAGGGTGTCGACCGCAGCCGTACAGGCCTCGATGCGGGCCTTGCACCATGCCCGCACCCGCTCCTCCCTGGCCGGGTCGTCGGGGAAGAAGCTCCGGGCGTCGATCCGCCGAGCCAGGACGTCGGGCGCGACCTTGAGGAAGAAGTGGTGGACGACGACGTCCGCGTCCTTCAGAGCGCCGAAGACCTCGTCCAGATAGGCCGGGTTCACCAGTGTCATGGGGACCAGGACCGGGCGTCGGTACTCCTGGACCAGGCCGACGGCCAGGTGGGCGACCTGCCGCCGCTACAGCGGGAGGTCCTGGAAGTCACCGGTCGGCACGTCCACGATCTCGCGCAGCACATAGCCGACCATCTCCGGGTCGAAGACCAGCGCCTCGGGCCACCGTGCCCGCAGTTCCTCCACGAGCGTCGTCTTGCCGCTGCCGAACGCCCCGTTCACCCACACGATCACAGCCGAACCCCCGGTCCTCGCGTACAGCACACCTGGTCGGATCATGCACGAAGATCCGCCCCCCACTCACCCCCGCGGTGACGCGGTGCTCGACCTCACCACCAGGCGGGTCGGGACGAGGTCGGTGCCGGGCTGTCCGGTTCCGCCCGCGCGGATCTGCTGAAGCACCTTCTGGACGCAGCGATGGCCCACCTCCGCGAAGTCCTGGTGGACGGTGGTGAGCGGCGGCACGAAGAACGCCGCGTCGGGGATGTCGTCGAAACCGACCACGCTGACGTCGTACGGCACGGACAGCCCCCGTTCGTGGAAGGCGCGCAGCAGGCCCAGCGCCATCTGGTCGTTGGCGGCGAACACCGCCGTGCAGTCCGGCGGTTCGGCGAGCACCAGCCCGGCGGCGTAACCGGACTCGGCCGACCAGTCCCCGTACAGCGCGGGCGGCACCGGCCGCCCGGCCTCCCGCAGCACCGCACGCCAGGCCTGGGCCCGGCGCTGCCCCGCGAAGGACTCCTGGGGGCCGGTCACGTGCCACACGGTGTGATGGCCCAGGTCGAGCAGATGCTGTACAGCCTGCCGCGCGCCGTCGGCCTGGTCGGTGTCGACCACGCTGTAGCGGTCGCCGGCGTCGGAGTCCACCACGACGACATGCACCCCGGGTGGCAGCTGCACCGTCCCGGTGTCGAGGAGATGGATCTCCATGATGACGATGACCGCGTCGACGGCCAGCTCGCCCATGCGCGTGAAGGCGCCCAGGACGTTGTCCTGCGTCGGGACGTCGATGGGGATCAGGGTGATCGCGTACCCCTCGGCCGCCGCGTGGGTGGCGATCGCCTCTACCGTCCGGCTGTTGCCCGTGGAGGACAGGCTGAACAGGATCACGCCGATGGTGTTGAACTGGCCGTACCGCAGCGCCCGCGCGGCACTGTTGGGCCGGTACCCCAGTTCCCGCATCGCCGCCAGCACCTGCTCGCGCGTGGAGTCGATCACCCCGGGCTGACCGTTGGCGACCCGCGAAACGGTCTGCGAGGAGACGCCCGCGAGCTTGGCCACGTCGGCCATGGACACGCGCTGCTTGCGCCGGCCTCCGGGGACACCGGAACCGCCCCGCTCCACCACTGCTGCCTCCTTCGTCCGCACACGAACGTGTTGCGTGTCGCACCGGATGTTACGTGTGGGAAACCTTGACGGTCGCCGAGGCGGATGCCACGATTCCGGCGCCGTCATGTTTACGTAAACATGCTGTCATTCCGAAAGGGTTTGGTCGATGCGCAAGACCCCCGTCAGCACCCGTCGCGCCCCGAGGCTGCGCTCCTCCCTCGTCGCCCTCGCGATCGCCGCGGTCAGCGGCGCCACCCTCACCGGCAGCCCCGCCTCCGCCGCCGCGCCGACCACCGACACGACCCAGTTCAAGGGCGTCAACTGGGCTGACCCGCGCGACAACTTCGCCGACGACGAGCTCCAGCTGTCGGGACTGTCGACCACCGACACCTACGCCCAGACGTACACCAAGGCGAGCCGCATCATCTCGGCGTTCCGCGCGAACCTCGGCGCCAACACCGTCCGGTTGCCGATCAACCCGTACACCGTCAACGGCTCCTACTGGAAGTCGTACCGGGGCGTCATAGACGCAGCGACCGCCCAGGGCTTCAAGGTCATCGTGTCCTACTGGGAGGGCACGGGCGACCGCAAGGACGGCTTCATCGACGACGAGGCCACCTACTGGCCGATGTGGAACACCGTTGTCAAGGCCTACAAGAACAACTCCCGGGTCTACTTCGAGCCGATGAACGAACCGCACGGCTACACGGACACCCAGTGGGCCGACATCGCCGCGAAGTGGCTGAACACCTACAAGTCGGTGCCGCGCAACCGCGTCTTCGTCAGCGGCGCCGGCTACAACGATCACGTCACCACGGTCTGTGCCGACCCGCGCCTGAAGGGCACCTACCTGTCGCTGCACCACTACGGCTTCTGGAAGTCGTACGCCACCTACGACGAGTGGGTGGCCGACCTGAAGGTCCGCATCGGCGACTGCGCGAACCGGACCGTGGCGGACGAGTTCGGCGCGCCGATGACGACCGGTCTGAACTACAACGTGAAGACCCCGGACGACAACTTCGTCAACTTCATCCAGGCCGTCACCGACACCTTCCGCGAGCTGAAGATGGGTTCGGTGTACTGGCCGGGCCTGCGCACCGACGACATCTACTCGGTGCAGAAGCTCGTCGGGCCGCCCAGCAAGCCGTGGCTGGAGACCACCAACCAGTCGGGCGCCGACCGCCTCGCCTGGGCCTGGGGCCGCGGCAAGCCCGTCAAGGGCTGACCCGTTCCCCGGCGGCCGCGGTGCCTTCCGGTACCGCGGCTGGCCGTTGTCCACGGCGGCCGTTCGGACATGGCCGACTCGCGCCCTTTCCACGCCCTCCCGCACTGCCCAGACTCCTGGACAGGGACACCGGGGGGAGGCCGCCGTGGCCAGGCGTCGACGGGGTACGGCCGCTCGCAGGCAGCGGGCGCTGAGGATCAAGTGGGCCGCGGGGGGCGGCGCGGTGGCGCTGGTCCTCCTGGTGGTGTTCTGGGCGAGCGTGTGGCCGTATCTGTTGGGTTTCCTGCTGGTCGGTGTCGCCGGGGCGATCGGGTGGTGGCTGTGGCGGACGGACCGGCTGCTGCGCGGCCGGGACCGCCGCTGGCGTCAGGAGGACGCGGTGGAGGCGGGCCGCCGGACTCTCGCCGAGGTGGACGTCATGACGGGCACCGAGTTCGAGGAACTGGTCGCGGGGCTGTGCCGACGGGACGGGTGCACCGAGGTCCGCCGGGTGGGCGGCGCGGGCGACAACGGCGCCGATGTTCTCGGGCGGCTGCCGGACGGCCGCACGATGGTCGTCCAGTGCAAGCGGTACGCACCGAGCAGGGCGATCCCGAACCGCGAGCTGCGTGATCTGCTGGGTGCCCGGGTGCACTTCCGCGCCGACGTGGCCGTGTTCGTGACGACCTCCCGCTTCACCGGCCCCTCCGAGAGGTTCGCGGTGGAGCACGACATCCTCGCCGTGCACCGCGACCTCCTCGGCCTGTGGAACAACGGGGCCTCCCTCGTGTCGCTGGGCCCGGTGAACGGCCGTGGCCAGGGCGACGCCCGGCATCGGGCCCGCTGGAAGAAGGCGTACGGCGGCTAGGGGACCCGTCCCAGGGAGACGTAGGTCACATCTGAGCCTGTCACAATCCGCCGGTCCATTCGGTCATAGGTGTGTAGCCATCGACAACGGCAGAAGGAGCACACCATGGAAGCCCGACTCGACGTCTTCGCCAGCCCGCTCGCCGGCAAGCTGCTGAAGCACTTCGCCTCCGCGGGCAAGGTGGTCACGGACTCGGGACTGCCGATGACGACCCAGGAACTGGTGAAGATCCGCGCGAGCCAGATCAACGGCTGCGGGTTCTGCCTCGACATGCACACCAAGGAGGCCGCCGCCGCGGGCGAGACCGCGCAGCGTCTCCACATGGTCGCCGCGTGGCGTGAGGCCAAGGTCTTCACCGAGGCCGAGCGGGCCGCGCTGGAGCTGGCGGAGCACGGCACCCGCCTCGCCGACGGGACCGGCGTCTCGGACGAGGTCTGGGAGAACGCAGCCAAGTACTACGACGAGGACCAACTCCTCGCGCTGGTCTCCCTGATCGCCGTCATCAACGCCTTCAACCGGCTGAACGTCATGACCCAGCAGCCGGCCGGCGACTACGTGGTCGGTCAGTTCGGCTGAACCTGAGGACCTGAACCTGAGGACCTACTGAGGACCTGACGGCCGGGTGACCGGCCCGGGGGCTGCAGACCCCGGGCCCGACCTCACCACGTCAACCGGCGAGCGGGTAGTGACAGGCCACCTGACGGCCGGAGGCGTTCGCCGTGAGCCGCGGGGGTTCCACGTCGGCTTCTCCGCCGGACTGGGCACCTCACCGGTCAGCACGATGCGCTCCCGGGGCGGCCCGTCCTCCGCGAACGTCCCGTCGTCGATGTCCGGCACCGCCGACAGCAGGGCCTGCGTGTACGGATGGGCCGGATCCGAGGACAACGACTCCGTGCCGGCGAGCTCGACGATCTCACCGAGATACATGACGGCGATCCGGTCCGACACATGACGGACCACGCCGAGATCGTGCGCGATGAAGACGTACGTGAGACCGAACTCCTCCTGGAGATCGGCGAAGAGGTTCGGCACCTGCGCCTGGATCGACACATCCAGCGCGGACACCGGCTCGTCGGCCACGATCAGCTTCGGATTCGTCGCCAAGGCGCGGGCGGTACCGATCCGTTGGCGCTGACCGCCGGAGAACTCGTGCGGGTAGCGGTCCAGATGGGCCGCCGCCAGCCCTACGACGTCGGAGAGCTCCCGCACTCTGCGGCGGACCGCTGACCCGTTGCCCTACCGGTGCACCAGCAGCGGTTCGGCCACGATGTCCCCGGCGCGACGGCGGGGGTTGAGCGGGGCTGCGGGTCGGGTCCTGGAAGACCAGTTGGATGCCCGGCCGTACCGGACGCAGCCGTCGCGCGGACAACCTCGAGATGTCCTGCCCGTCGAACTCGACACGCCCGCCTGTGAGTTCGGTGAGCCGGACCAGACACCGGCCGAGCGCGGACTTGCCGCAGCCGGACTCCCCGACGACGCCGAGGGTCTCACCGCCACGCACCGCCAGGGAGACCCCGTCGACGGCACGCAGCACCTGACGACGCCTTCCGCGCACGGGGTAGTGCTTGGTGACGCCCGTGGCCCTCAGGAGGACCTCTCCGGCGGGCGGTGCGTCCGTGTCCACCGCCACGATGTCCTCTGCCGCCGCGGTGTCGCGACGCCCGGCACGCACGCTCACCGCACGCACCGAACGCCGCTCCGTCTTCCACGGAGATCCATCAGAAGGGCCCTAGACCTCCCGGTGATCGATCCCCAGCAGACTCGCCGCGGCCCCGAAATCGGCGCCGTGGTGACCCACTGCCAGTGACCAGTGGTGCCCGACCCCCGTTGCGCTCCACGCGTCCACCCACTCACCGGGGTCCCGCCCGAAGTCCACCCTGCTGGTGGTGTTGCCGATCTCCAGCAGCGGCCCGGGGACGACCGTGCCCTCGGAGGTGATGAACGACAGGCTGCCGTCGGCGTCCTGGCCGAGGCCCAGCAGGGTCACCGGGCCGTGCCGGACGTCGAACTCCACGCTGACACCCCAGCCGCGCTTGCCGTGATAGACACCGAGGCCGCGCAGCAGCGGATCGCGGGCGCTCAGCGCGAGGTGGGCGGGTCCGTCATGGCCCATCTCCACCACCCCGTCCTCGAAGTTCAGTGCCTGGATCTCCGTGAAGGAGCCCCCGGCGCCGACGCTCTGCGAGGCCAACTGAGCGAGACTGGTGCGCAGTTCGAACTCACCGGCTGCGGGCACACCCCGGGCGGTGAGCAGCGAGGCACCCAGGATCATGCCCGCGCCCAGCCGCTCGTGCTGCTCGCCGTCGAGCCCCCGGTGGTAGTACGCGAGGGTGTCGAGGCCGAAGTCCTCCACCAGCCGGTCGAGAGCCACCGACACGGTCGCGCCCCACGCGAAGTCCTCGTCGACCACGCTGTCGTCCACGGTGAAGATCCGCCGGGCGAGCTCCACCCGCTCCCGGGTCTGAGCCTCCGTCACCTTCTCCACCCGATGCCGCAGATCGTCGAACTCCAGCACCTCGACGTGCGAGCCGAACGTCGCCGACAGCAGCGTCGGATCGGTCTGCACGTCGAGCATCCCGGGATACACATGCCCCATGAGTCCGTGCCGGGCGTGCCGGAGCGCGGCCCGGACGTGCGCGGCCCGCACCCACCGCTCGATGCGCCGCCACGCCGACTCCTGCCGCAGCCAGCCCGACACCGACCGGAAGGGGATACCGGCCCGGCGGAAGACGTTGCCGACCTCCGGCACCGAGCACTGCGAGCAGTACGCCAGCCAGTCGCCGGTGTCGAAGGAGGCGTGGTCCATCCGCTCGGACGGCTGGAGGTCGACGACCAGCACCGGTGTGTGCGTGCGCTGCGCGATCGGCAGCACCATCGACGAGGTCAGATAGGTCGTCAGGAACAGCACGATCAGATCGCAGTCCACCTGCCGGAGCCGTTCGGCGGCGGCCGCGCCCTCCTGTGCGTCGGAGACGAACCCGGCGTCCGTCACCTCCGCGTCCAACTGCCCCAGCCGCTCGGCGACATAGGCCGCCGACTCCTTCAACTGGGGCAGCAGTCCGGGGAACTGCGGCCAGTACGTGCCGAGCCCGCCGGAGACCAGCCCGATCCGCGGGCGGCGCCGGGTCACGGGCGGGAGCAACTCGCCCAGACCGGCCTCCCGTTCACCGGCGTACGTCGTGGTGGATTCGGTCGTCGCCATGGTCGGCGCTCCTTCGGATTCGGTTCAGGCCTGCGCGACCTTCAGGTCCGCCGGCGCGGTGGCGGCCGCGGACGAGCGGGGAACGAGGACACGCACGATGTAGAGACCCGCGACGGCCGACAGCGCCATGCAGCCGGTGATCACCCAGAGCAGCAGGCTGGGGCTCCGGTCGAGCAGCGCGGGCGTGACGAACGCGACGCCCGCGAAGACCCCGCGCGAGACGGCGTAGGTGATCCCCTGCGTGGTGCCCCGGGTCTCCGCGGGCAGCGTCAGCTGCGACCACACCTTGTAGTTGGCCTCGCCCGCGAAGGGATAGGACAGCTGGTACAGGATGTAGAAGACCAGGAAGCCGACGATGGCGCCCAGGGTGAGCGAGGCGATGGCGAAGGCCGCGATCTGCACGACGGTGGCGACGTAGAACATCCGGTCGCGCCGCGGGCCGTCGGCGATCCGGACGAAGGCGAGCGTCAGCACCAGACCGATCGGGAGACAGGCGAGATTGATGCCGGTCGCCACGCTCTGCGAGGCACCGCTGACGGTGACCAGCAGATACGTCGTGAACTGGCCCATGGTGTTGGCGCCCAGACCCCAGGTGACGTAGAAGGCGAAGGTCGCGAGCATCGGCACCAGAGCGGCCCGGGTCCAGACGTTCTTCAGCGCGACGCCCTGCTCGGCCGGGACCTGGTCCTGCTCCGGATCCGGCCCGGTGGCCAGTTCCAGCCGGGCGCGCAGATGCCAGGTGACCAGCGCGGCGACCGCCAGATGGCCGGTGATGAGGCGGGCCCCGAGCATGCCGGTGTCCGACAGGGCGAAGCCGACGAAGACCACGACGATGATGCCCAGCATCCACATGACCTGTGTGAAGGCGATGAGCCGTCCGCGGGCGTGGTCGGGGGACGCGTCCGAGACCACGGCCAGGGACGTCGGCAGGTCGGCACCGGCCGCGAGACCGGCGAGCAGGACACCCACCAGCAGGGTGATGTCGTCGGGCGCCAGCGTGATGATGATCGCCCCGACGGCGTAACAGAGGATGTCCAGGTTGTAGAGGCGGCGGCGGCCGAAGACGTCGGCGAGACGTCCTCCGACCAGGGAGCCGACCGCGATGCAGATGGTGACGATCGCGCTGATCGCACCGGCCATCCAGACGCCCATGTCGTAGGCGTCGCGGTAGATGGCCAGGTTGACACCGATGCTGACGATGAGTGCGGCATCCAGGTAGGACGCCATGCCGGAGAGGGTCGCGACCTTCCACAGGCGCTTCTCGATGGGCGGTTCCGGCTGGTTCGGGGCAGGCGAGGTTCGGGCCATGATGCGGCTCCGTCTGGGGAGAGGGGTCCGAGCGGAGGGGGACGTCGCTGTTCTCGGCCGATGTCCAGCGACTATAGGAGGGTAAAAACGTTCCAACAAGACGTCATGCGGCCATCCGTGGAAACGACCTGACGGCCCCGCAGCTCTGGTGGAGGCCGTGGGGGTGTCCTACGGTGAAACTGACGTAAAACGTTTTTGATCCGTGAGAGTGTCCGGGCCGTACTCGGAAGGACCCATCCGTGATCTCTCCAGCCCTGCGACAGCTGTTCGACAACCCGCCCCGGGACTTCGGCCCCACCCCGCTGTGGTGGTGGTCCGGCGCGAAGGTCACCCGTGACCGTCTGGCCTGGCAGCTGCGCCGGTTCGCGGACGGCGGCGTCCACAACCTCGTGGTGATCAACCTGGCACCGGCCGGCCCGACCTTCGGCGCCCGCACCGACGACCCGGTCTGGTTCGGCGAGGAGTGGTGGGCCCGCTTCCAGGACGCCTGCGAGATCGCCGGGGACCTGGGCACGCGCCTGTGGTTCTACGACCAGATCGGCTTCTCCGGCGCCAACGTCCAGGGCGGCATCACCCGCCGGCACCCCGAGGCGGCGGGCCGCGCCCTGCGCTCGCGCCGGGCGGTCGTCACCGGCGGCACGGTCGCGCTGAAGGGCACGGAGACCCTGCTGGGGGCCTACGACGGCACGGGTGCACGCCTGCCGGTCACCGGTCCGGTGTCCGGGCGGCCCGGCCCCGCCGGCCATGGAGGACCGCCACGGATCGAGGCCCCCGACGGTACCGAGGTACGCCTGGTCCTCGCCGTCCCCACGGCCTTCGACTATCTGAACCCCGCGGCCGTCGGTCTCCTGTTCGACGCCATCCACCACGAGTACGACCGCCGCGTACCCGACCACCTGGGCAACGTCATCGCCGGCAGCTTCCAGGACGAGCTGCCCGCCACCAACTCCTGGACCGGCCGCTTCCCCGAGGAGTTCCGCTCCCGGCGCGGCTACGACCTCCTCGACCACCTCCCCGCCCTCTTCACGGGGGACGACTCCGACCGGGCAGGGAGGATCCGCGCCGACTACTACGCCATCCGCGCCGAACTCACCGAAGAGGCACTCTTCCGCCCCCTCGCCGCCTGGCACGAGGAGCGCGGCCTGCTCCTGGGCTGCGACCAGAGCCACCCCGCCCGCTCCGGCTTCCCCGCCCAGTCGACGCAGCTCTACACGGACTACTTCCGCACCCACCGCTGGTACAGCGCCGCCGGCAGCGACCATCACGGCGACGCCAAGGTGCACTCCTCCATGGCCCACCTCTACGGCCACGAGCGCGTCTGGATCGAGTCGTTCCACTCCTCCGGCTGGGGCGGCACCCTGGAGGAGACCTACGACTGGCTGCTGCCGTTCCTGCGCAGCGGGGCCAATCTCTACAACCCGCACGCCAGTTACTTCGGCACCGCGGGCGGCTGGTTCGAGTGGGCGCCGCCGTCCACCGACTGGCGCCAGCCCTACTGGCGGCAGTACCTCGCCTTCTCCCGGGCCGTCGCCCGGATCTGCTCGATCCTGTCCTGGGGCACCTACAGCGCCGACGTCGCGGTTCTGCACCCCACCGCCACCATGCAGTCCCTCATCCCCCTCGACGCCCCCGTCCAGCACTTCGGCGACGGCCGCCTCGGCGGGGCCCACGCCGACGTCGACGAGACCCAGCGCCACTACCTGGAGCTGTGCGGCACCAACAACTGGCTCAGGCCCGCCGTCGGAGCCCTCGACCGTCACCGCGTCTCCTTCGACGTCATCGACGACGCCTCGATCCAGGGTGCCAAGGCCGACGACGGGGCCCTGCGCATCAGGGATCTGGCGTACACCGCGGTCCTGCTGCCCTCGGCGAGCGTCCTGGAGCACGAGACGGCCCGCCGGCTGGTCGAACTCCTCGACGCCGGAGGACGGGTCGTGGTCGTCGGCCGCCCTCCGGCACGGGCGGCCGGGCTCGCCAGCGACGACTCCGTCGTGGCCGCGCTGCGGGACCATCCGCGCCTGGAGCGGGTGGCCGACGCCGAGGCCGGTGCCGCGGCGGTGGCCGACCCCGCCGGATACGCGACGGGCCAGGTGCCGTTGCTCGTCAGGAGGAAGGGCGACGCGGCGGTCGCGCTGGTCACCGGGGCGTTCCCCGACGCCCGGACGCATCCGCCCGGGGACCACCACGAGATCGACCCCGCACGCTACGCCCGCACCTCCTCCGTCACCGTGCGGGCCCCGGTCGCCGAGGCCGAGATCTGGAACCCGGCGACCGGCACCCGCCGCCCCGGGCACGTCACCGTCACCGACGGCGTCTCGACCATCGAGGTGCCGCTGGAGGGCGCCCCCGCCGCCCTCGTCGTATGGCGCGAAGGCCCTCCGGTGGACGACGTACCCCCGCCGTCCACGGGTCGGACGGAGTCCGTCGACCTGTCGACCGGCTGGGAGGGCCGTCTCGCTCCGACCATGGACAACACCTGGGGCGACCTGGCCCTGCCCGCCGGATCCCCCCTTACTGAACCGCAGATCTGGACCATGCGGTGGACCGAGACCGAAGCCTCCTGGGAGCCGGCACGGGCCACCTACGGCAACCGTGTCCGCGTCCTGGCGCCCGTGCCCCACGCGCAGGCGCCGGCGCCTCTGGACAGTGCCACCGCCGAAGAAGTCCTATCCGGAGAGCGGGAGTTGGCTCCGGCGGACTGGGGTGTCTCGCTGTACTCGTCGAGTCGTGGCATCCCGGACCCCGACGGTCTGCTCGGCAACAAGGGCCTGGTGCCGGAGGAGTTCGTGCGGGTACCGGTACCCGTGAGCGGGACGGTCGCCCGAGTCAGGGCCGTCGTGGAGACCGACCACCGCGGGCCCGCCGACCTGCACGTCGGCGCGGCGGCGGTCAAACGTGTGTGGTGGAACGGCAGTTTGCTCGAGAGTAGCGGCGGCTATCTGGCGTCGGCCCGGGTGGAGGTCGGACGGGCCCGCAACGTGCTGGAGTACGAGCTGTCCGACGCCCAGGACCGGCCACAGACCATCTCGGGCGCCGCCGACACCCCGCTGGGCAGCTACTTCTGCTTGTCCCGCCCGGACGGGTTCGCGCCGCGCCCGCTGTTGATGCGCCTGCCCGAGGGTGTACGACCGGACGGCAGCGTGACCTACCGCGGCCGGATCACCGCCCCGGACCGGGGAGCGGCGGCGGTCCTCGTCGTGGGCGCCGCGGTGGGCGTGACCGTCCTGCTCGACGGAGCCGTCGTGGCACGGCAGGAGAAGGTCGAGTACTACGAGTCCGACTGGGGCGCGGTCCCCGCGTTCTTCCGGCACGAACTGACGCCGGACGGCGGCGATCACGTTCTCGACCTGGTGGTCGACAGCGTCGATGCGCGGGACGGGATCTACGTCGACCTCGTGGCGGGCACGACTGCCCTGGTGAGCGGCCCGGGTTGGGAAGCCCGGACCGGGGAGTGGCACGGGCGGACCGTCGAACACGAGGGCCGCTGGGGGGAGTTGCAGCACTGTGCCGCCGCGGTACGACCGCACCCGCTGCCCGGGGCCGAGTGGCTGGCCGGCGCCCCGGTGCTCGGCTCCGCCGTACTGCCGCTGCGGTCCACCGACGAGCTCCGGGAGGCCGAGCAGCGCTTCCGGTTCACCCTGCCGGCGGGGACCGCGTCACTCGACCTGCCCCTGGAGCTTCCCGCGCGGGTGAGGATCGACGGCGACCCCGAACTGTCCCTCGTTGGGGATGAGTTGACGCTTGACCGGCCGCTCGACAAGGCGGCCGAGTGCGAAGTCGTCACCGCCCCCACGGCCTTTCTGCGCGGTGGCTCCGCCTGGCGGGGACCCGTACGGGTGCGCACGGTACCGGCGCCCCTGCCGCTGGGGGAGTGGGGCGAGCGGGGCCTGGGCGGCTGGAGCGGGGGCGTGACCTACACCCGGACCCTGGAGGTGCCGGCCGGATCGGACCCGGTGTTGGATCTGGGGCGGGTGCGCGGCAGTGTCGAGGTGTGGGTCGACGGCGAGCCCGTCGGCGAGGCGTTTTGCGCGCCGTACCGCTTCGAACTGAGCGGCACCGCCGGGCGTACCGTCCGCCTCGAAGTGACCGTCCACAACACCCTGGCCCCGTACCTCGCCGAGGCCACGCCGACCGCCTGGGCCTTCCCCTCCCAGCTTCCCTCGGGACTGCTGGGGCCGGTGCGGCTAGAAAGGCGCGTCTGAGGAAGTCCGCGTGGAGTCCCGCAGGACCAGTTGCGGCGCGAACACCCTTGCCTCATGGGCGTGTTCGGCGCGGGCCTCCACCTCGTCCAGGAGCATCTCGACGGCCGCCCGGCCGAGTTCCTCGACAGGCTGGCGGACCGTCGTCAGGGGCGTGCCCACGATGCTCGCGATGTCCAGGTCGCCGTAGCCGACCACCTGCACGTCCTCCGGGACCTTCACACCACGCTCGCCCAGCGCCCGGCACAGGCCTGCAGCGAGGAAGTCGTTGGTGCAGAACACCCCGTCGGGCAGCTCGTCGAGGCCGTGGCCGATCTCGCTGCCGTACGCCACCGTCATCTCCTCGGCGACGGCCTGGCCGAGGTGGGCCTCGCGCCGGGTGCGCACGGCCTGACGGGCGCCCTGGTAGCGGTCGGAGCACTGACGGATCGTGCGCTCGCCGTTCACCACGAGGATGTCGCGGGCCCCGCGGTCCAGGAGGTGCTGCACGGCGATGCGGCCGCCGGCGATGTCGTCCACGGAGACCGAACAGCCCTCCTGGGCGGGCATCGCGCGGTCCGCCAGCACCAGCGGGATGCCGCGCTCGCGCAACCGCGACAGGCGGGTGGGGTCGGCGCTGAGCGGGACCACCACCGCGCCGACCGCCCGCTGTTCGATGAGCATCGTGAAGTAGCCCTGCTCGCGCTCCGGCGCGTCCCCGCTGTCGCACAGGACGAGGGAGTAGCCGTGTTCGTACGCCGCGTCCGCGGCGCCGCGCGCGATGCGCGAGTAGAAGGAGTTGGCCACGTCCGGCAGCACCAGGCCGATCGACGACGAGTGGCCGGTGCGCAGACCGGCGGCTCCCGGATGGGGGACGTAGTCGAGGGCGGCGACCGCGACGCGGACCCGCTCGGCGGTGCGCGCGTTGACCCGCTCGGGCCGGTTCAGGACGTTCGACACCGTGGAGACCGAGACCCCGGCGGCGGCCGCGACGTCCTGGATACGGGCGGGGCGAACCGACATGGCGTCCACCCCCTCGCTGCTCCCCATGGGCGACGCAAGTCTACCCCGGTCGCGTATAAAACGTTTTCCGTCCCAGGGGCCAGGAGTGAGGTGCATCGAAAATCCGGTGAACCTGCACACCGTTCACCCCTCGGTCACGCGGAAACCGAAGAGTGGCCACGGCCGCACCGGACCGGGACCCTGCTGCCGCAAATCCTGTGAAGAAACGGGTGGGTTGGGTGACCGTGTGGCGACACCGGTGAAGGCGGCGACCGGAACGTGCCGTGAGACGCGGTCGGCTGAGTGGCCGTGTCCGTGTCCGGCGTGCTTCCATCCGGTGCCCCCTCCTCGGGATTGCTCATGCGAAAGGAACCGCGCGCCATGAACGTCACCCCCCACATCGAGGCCGCCGAGCTCAGCGAAGCCGACCTGGACAACGTCTCCGGTGGCGTCACCGCCGCGACCGCTGCCGGTCTCCACCTGCGCGTGGCGCACCTCGAGGTCTGCGCCGACGCCGGCGCCCTCGTCTTCGCCGAGGGCGTCGCACTCGGCGTCACCGCCCACGTCGGCGTGAACTGACCGCACACCTGCCACGGGCCCCGGATCGTCCGATCCGGGGCCCGTCGTGGTCGGACGGTCGGTGACATAGGCGACGGACGGGTCAGACCGCCGGCGCCGGATCCGGATAGGTCGGGTACTCCACGCCGGTCACATGCTGTACGACCCGGACGACCTGGCACGAGTAGCCGAACTCGTTGTCGTACCAGAGGTAGAGGATCGCGTTGTCCCCGTCGACCTTGGTGGCGCCGGCGTCGACGATCGAGGAGTGGCGCGAGCCGATGAAGTCGCTGGAGACCGCGTCGGGGGCCGTGGTGAAGTCGATCTGGCGCTTGAGCGGCGAGGTCAGCGAGACGTCCCGCAGGTGGTCGAGGACCTCCTCGCGGGTGGTCTCACGGCCCAGGCGCAGGCTCAGGATCGCGATGGAGACGTCCGGCACCGGGACCCGGATCGAGCTGCCGGTGATCGGCGCCTTGAGGTCGGGCAGGGCCTTGGCGACGGCGGAGGCGGCGCCCGTCTCCGTGATGACCATGTTGAGCGGCGCCGAACGGCCCCGACGGTCGGCCTTGTGGTAGTTGTCCAGCAGGTTCTGGTCGTTGGTGAACGAGTGGACCGTCTCCACATGGCCGCGCAGCACACCGTACTCGTCGGCCATCGCCTTCAGCGGCGGCACGATCGCGTTGGTGGTGCAGGACGCGCAGGACAGGATCTGCTCGTCCGGCTTGATCGTGTCGTGGTTGACGCCGTGCACGATGTTGGGGACGTCGCCCTTGCCCGGCGCCGTCAGCACGACCTTGTCGATACCGGGGCGCAGGTGCTGCGACAGACCCTCGCGGTCACGCCACTTGCCGGTGTTGTCGATGAGGATCGCGTTGTTGATGCCGTACGTCGTGTAGTCGACCTCGGAGGGGTCGTTGGCGTAGATCACCTTGATGGTGTTGCCGTTGGCGATGATTGCGCTCTCGGCCTCGTCGACGGTGATCGTGCCCTGGAACTGGCCGTGGATGGAGTCCCGGCGCAGCAGCGAGGCCCGCTTGATGATGTCCTGGTCGCCACCCCCGCGCACGACGATCGCGCGCAGCCGGAGGCCGTTGCCCGAGCCCGCCTTCTCGATCAGCAGCCGGGCCACCAGGCGGCCGATGCGGCCGAAGCCGTAGAGGACGACGTCCCGCGGCTCACGGCGGTCGATCTTGTTGCCGCCCGTCGCGCCGGCCACGGCCTCGGCGGTGAACTCGGCCACCGACAGGCCGCGGTCGTCGGCCTGGTAGATCTCGGCCAGCCGGCCGATGTCGATCTGCGAGGGGCCGAGGTCCAGCGTGGTGAGGGCCTGGACGAAGGGCAGGGTGTCGGTGACGGAGAGTTCCTCGCCGGCGATCTGCCGGGCGAACCGATGGGTCTTGAGGATGCTGACCACCGACTTGTTCACCAGGGAACGGCTGTGCAGGAGAACCGTTACATCACGCTCCCGGTGCAGCCTCCCGATCATCGGGATCATCGATTCCGCGATCTCCTCGCGGTTCTTCCAGTCGGTGAACGAGTCGTCCTTGACAGTCACAGAATTCTCTTTCGAGCTAGGCGGCGCTCATATGCTAACCCCCTGATGTGGTGATCGATCGGCGGGGTGTCACGGCTCACTGGCCCAGCAGTCGCGGCGGTGCGGCGTCCCGGACCGGCCGCAGCAGCGAGGGGTGCGCGTCGGCAACCCGTTCCTTCGCGAACGCGGCCACGATCCGGCGGGCCAGCAGGGGATCCGCCGGCAGCGTGTGCGTGGCGAACCAGCGGGCGGGCGCCGGATCGGGAGAGGGCTCGACGAACTCCGCGCCCGCGTAGTCGTCCAGCGGCGGGTCGTAGATGTAGCCGCAGACCACGTCGTGCCGTACCAGCCGCTGGACGAGGGCGTCGCGGTCGTGGACCAGGAGCGGCACCCGGAAGAGGGGCAGGGGGCCGTCGTGCGCCGTCCGGTCGCGCAGTGCCGGCGAGGCCCATGGCGTGCCCGCCAGCAGGGCGACTCCGGCCCTGCGCCGGGCCAGGTCCTCGTCGAGCCGGGCCATCCGCAGGCTCAGCTGGCCGCGGACCAGCGAGCCGTGCCGGGAGCGGTAACCGTGCAGATCGACCCGGACCCACCTCTCGTAGGCGGTCAGGCTCGGTGCCTCCCGGGCGGAGGCGGCGAGCCGCGGTGCGTGCAGGTCCATCCGGAACGCGTCGCGCTCCCTCAGCCCGAGGCGCTCCATGGTCCGCCAGACCGGGCGCACCAGATGGAGCGAGCGGACGGCGGAGCGGGCCAGCGGGCGCAGGGTGGTGGTCAGGTCCTCCCGCAGCCGGCCGGGGGCCAGCAGGTCGTCCCGCAGCAGCTCCAGCTCCCGGCGGGTGCGCGCGTTCTCGACGGCGAGAAAGCCGCCCGCCATCCCGGCCACGTGCTTGGACAGGCTGAACGCCGCCGCCCTGCCGAAGGTCCCGACCGGCTGCCCGTCCACATGACTGCCGATCGCGTGTGCCGCGTCCTCGAACAGCGGGATCCCCAACTGATCGCAGCGGCGCCGCAGTTCGAGCACCCGGTCGGGCACGCCGTACAGGTTGGTGGTGAGGACCGCGTCCACGTTGCGCCAGGTCGACTCCGGCACGGCGGCCGGGTCGATGTTGCCGTCCCACACGGACACGGGCGCCTGCACGGGGCGCAGCCCGGCCGCGAGGATCACGAAGAGGATCACATCGTCGTTCACCGGTGACATCAGCACCCGCGCCCCCGGCCGGCACCAGCGCCGGAGCGCCAGGTACAGGGCCAGCCGGGCCGAGGGTGTGTAGACGCACTCGCGTCCCAGTCGCCGGGTCATCGTCGCAGCCAGCCGCGAGCCGTACGGCATCGGCACCCCTTGTGTCGATGGGCCAGGAAAGGACCGTGAAGGAGAACAACACGCCCGCTGGGGAAGGTTGAGCCGACAGCCTCAGCTCGCCGGCGGGCCCGCGCGGTCGGAGTCCGAGCGGTGCCCGGACGTGCGCAGGGTGCCGACCGTCTTCAGGAGGCGGTCGGCGGGCCGGCGCAGGGCCGGGTGGGCGTTGACCGTGTTGCGCAGACCCCGTACCGGCCGACGCCACAGACGGTGTGCCGTCGCGACCGGGTGGGGACGGGTGGCGAATCCCTCCGCCACCCGCAGCTCACGGGTCTTGAGCCAGTCCTTCCACTCCTTGTCGCCGCGCCCCATGTCCATGAGCCGGGCCCCGCGCCGGCCCGCCGCCTCCGCCATCCGCAGATGCATGATCAGGCCGGGGGAGTAGTAGCGCAGCTCGGGGTCGTACGCGGTGAACCAGGGGGCGAACACCGTGCGCGAGGTCGGCCCGAAGTGGGCGGCCACCGGCCGGTCACCGGCGTACACCACCGACAGGACCCCGGTGAAGTGCTCCTCGCGGACCTGGAAGAGGTCCTCCACGAGGTTCACGATCCACGGTCGCGCGAACCGGTCCATCCGGCCCGTCCTGCGGTACTGGGCCGACTTCCAGCGCATCAGCGTGCGCAGCGCACCCGGGTCGCGCTCGTCGAAGACGAAACGCAGCTCGCCCAGGTCGCGGGTGAGCCGGCGCTCCTTCTTCAGGGTCGTCTTGGCGAGCCCCGGGTACGCGCCGCGCAGCCACTCCGGGTAACTGTCGCTGCCGACCTTCAGATCGATCACCGGGGAGGCGAACATCCCGGTGACGTAGGGGGCGAAGGGCTCCTGCTCCTCGACGAGGTGGTCGAACTCGAACACCGAGAGCCGGCACGCCTTCAGCAGGGCCGGAATGTCCCAGGTGACCCCGGGGCGGTGCACGAGGCCCTGGCAGTCGGACAGTCCGAGCCCGATGGCCCGGCCGACGCCCAAGGAACCCCGTTCGTACGGGAGGAACCCCACGGCCTCGCCGTGCTGGTGCAGGACGGCCACCCGGGCGCCGCCGCGGTGTCTGCCGATTCCGGCCGCGAACTCCGGTGCCAGGAACGGGTTGGCGTATTCGGGCGACTCCTCCATCGCCCGGTGCCAGGCCGTGCGGAGCGACGCGGCGAGTTCTTCGGGTCTGTGGATGGATATGTCCGTATCACTGCTCATGGATCGCATGGGCGATCGTTCCCCCCAGTTTCCCCCCACGACGCGGCGTCCGCGTCCCGCCGATCGAAGTGCCGGCAAGGATCAAACGTCGCCAAACAGTACGCATGCTGTCAAGGGTGCATGCCGTAACGGAAGAGTGCGGATCGGACGGCCCCGGTTCCCGCCGCCGGTCACGGCAGCAGCCGTCGTTCCTTGGCGACGGCCACCGCGCCCGCCCGGGTCTCGACGCCCAACTTGCCGTAGATCCGTCCCAGATGGGTTTTCACCGTCGCCTCGCTGATGAACAGGGCCCGGGCGATCTCCCGGTTGCCGAGGCCACGGGCGAGTTGGGCGAGGATCTCGTGCTCGCGGGCGGACAGGGACGGGCGGGGGCTGCGCAGCCGGGTCAGCAGCCGGTCGGCCACCGGGGCGGACAGCGTGCTGCGGCCCGACGCCGCGTCACGGATGGCGGAGAACAGTTCCTCGGGCTGTTCCGCCTTGAGGAGATAGCCGGTGGCGCCCGCCTCGATGGCCCGGGTGATGTCGGCGTCGGTGTCGAACATGGTGAGCACCAGTACGCGGGGGCCGTTGCCGGATGTGGTCAACTGCCGGGTGGCCGTCACCCCGTCCATGCCGTCGTCCAGTTGAAGATCCATCAGTACGACATCGGGGTTCAGGTGGGCCGCCATGGCGAGCGCCTCCTCACCGGTCGCGGCCTCCCCGACCACGTCGATGCCGTCCGCGCTGGAGAGCAGGGCGCGCAGCCCGGCGCGTACGACGGCATGGTCGTCGCAGAGCAGGAGCCGGACGGGCGAGGAGGGCGGCGATGTGCTCACAGGGCGGGCTCCTTGACGACGAGCGGGACGGCGGCGGACACCACGGTGCCCTCTCCCGGCGTGGACTCCACGGTGAGCGTGCCGCCGGCCTGGCGGGCCCGGATCCGCATGGCGGGAAGCCCGTGCCCACGCGTCGACGACCGGAACGCCTCCGGTTCGGCGATCTGCTCGAATCCCCGCCCGTTGTCGGCAATGTCCAGCGAGACCTGGTCCTCCAGCCACGTCAGCGTGAGCGCCGCCCGGGTCGCCGCCGCATGCTCCCGTACGTTCGCCAGCGCGCCCTGGGCGATCCGCAGCAGCGCCGCCGCGACCCGCTCCGGCAGCGGCCCCTGTTCCCCGTCGAGCCGGAACTCCACGGTCAGCCCCGGGCCACTCGCGCGCCGGGCGAGTTCACCGAGGGCCTGCGTGAGGGAACGCTCCGCGAGGTCGGCCGGGGCAAGGTCGTGCACGAAGCGGCGGGCCTCGGCGATGCTGCGCGAGGTGATCTCCGCCGCCGCCGTGACGTGTTCCCGGGCCGCGCCCTGGTCGGTCCCCCACACCCGCTCGGCGGCCTGGAGCAGCATCCGCTGACTGGACAACTCCTGCGCGAGGGTGTCGTGGATCTCCGCGGACAGCCGCTGCCGCTCCGCCAGGACACCGGCCCGCCGCTCGGTGGCGGCGAGTTCGTGCCGGGTGCGCACCAGGTCCTCGATCAGCACGCGCTGCCGGGCGCCCTGCCGTTGCAGATGCACGAGTACGGCGGTGGCGACCGCGGCGACGGCAGGCGGCGCCACCACCATGTTCGGGTTGAGCGGCCCGTCGGCCACCCGTATCTCCGAGAGCACGACCAGCGCGGTGAGCACGGCCGCCGCCGGCACCGCGATCCTCGGCGGCAGCGCGTGCAGTCCGGCGAACAGCAGGGGCATCACACACCACGTGGCGCTCGGCGCGAGCACGAGCAGGACGACCCAGACGCCGGTGACGGAGCCCAGCCACGCCAGATGACGCCGGGTGGGCGGCAGTCCCGGGCGCGGCGGCGGGGCCAGCAGATGTCCGAGGACGTACAGCAGACAGAAGAAGGCGAACAGTGCCACCGTCCAGCCGGTGCGCGCCCCGCCCTGGTCGCGGCTCAGGAAGCGGACGAACGACGAGCCGAGCAGCACGAAGAACGCGCCGTGCACGACGGCGCCCAGCCAGCGCTCGTCCGGATCGGTGTGGTTCATGCTCCGTGTCTAACCTGCCGGAGGCGGCACCGCATCAGCCGATCGGCTGACATGCCGGTAGCCCGGAGCTCTCCGGGGCGAGAGCCTGTTGACCGAGCCGGACCTCGGGCCGCCGCACCGAGGCTTGACAGCAGAGCGAAGACCTCCGAAAGGCCTCTCGATGCCCGCCAAGAACCTCACCGCCAACCGTGCCGCCCTCGGCCACCGTGTCGGCTACGCCCTGCGCCACCCGGGCCGCGTGCCCCGCCATGTGGCCCGCGCCGCCCGCGACCTGTGGCTGCGCCGCCGGCACCCGGACCACATCTCCTACTACCGCGCCGTGATGCGCTCGGACACCCGCGCCGACCCGGACGCGGCCGTCGGCAGCCGCAGCCGGGAACGCTGGCTGGCGCTCGGCGCGATGCAGTTCGACTACCTGCTCGGCCACGGTCTGCGCCCCGAGCACCGCATGCTGGAGATCGGCTGCGGCAACCTGCGCGGCGGCTGGCGCTTCATCCGCCATCTGGAGCCGGGCCACTACTACGGCATCGACATCTCGCCCGACATCCTCTTCGCCGCGCAGGACACGATCGCCGAGATGTCCCTCCAGAAGCGGCTGCCGAACCTGACCCCGGTCCGGGACCTGACGCTGCGCTTCCTGCCGGACGCCCACTTCGACGTCGTCCACGCGCACAGCGTTTTCTCGCACTCGCCGCTGCCGGTGATCGAGGAGTGCCTGGCCCATGTCGGCCGGGTCCTCGCTCCGGGCGGCTGGTTCGACTTCACCTTCGACCGCACCGAGGGCGAGGAACACCATGTGCTCCGGGAGGACTTCTACTACCGCGTCGAGACGCTCGTGTCCCTGGCCGAGAAGCACGGACTGCACGCCCGTTTCATGGACGACTGGGAGAAACTCCCGCACGGCCAGTCCAAGATCCGCGTGACGCACGGGGACGTGGTCCGGTGAGGGTTGGGGGAATGCGCGCCGATGGCGGGGCGGGTAGGTGCGCGCAGGTTGGTTCCGTGGCTGAGATGGGGAAGTTCCGGGACGCGGTCAGGGCTGAGCGTCACGGGCTGCTAGTGCGGTTCATGGGCGGTTGGGGGCCCCGCACGGGCGGGCGAGCCGGTGAGGTGGGGGAAGTGTCTACGGCCGGGGCGGGTGGGTGCGCGCGTAGGTTGTTTCCGTGGCTGACGTGCGGTTATTCCGGGACGCGGTCAGGGCTGAGCGTCACGGGCTGCTAGTGCGGTTCATGGGCGGTTGGGGGACCCCGCACGGGCGGGCGAGCCGGTGAGCGCCAGGGGAGTGTGTCTACGGCGGGGGACGGGTGGGTGCGCGCGCAGGTTGGTTCCGTGGCTGACGTGCCGGTAGTGCGGGACGCGGTCACGGCCGAGCGGCACCGGCTGTGAGCCCGTTTCATGGGCGACTGGGAGGAGCCCCGCACGGAGAAGCGAGCCGGGCCGGCCGGTCGGGGGGAAATCGCCTACCGTCGGGGCCGGTGAGGGCACAGACTCGTGCCATGGCTGACATGGGGGAGTTCCGGGACGCGGTCACGGCGTGGGCGGCCGGTGGTCCGGGCGACCCGGCACGCGAACTGGCCGCCCGGCTGTCCGTGCGGACCGTCGTCCTGCTCGAAGGACCGAGCGATGTGGCGGCGGTCGACGCGCTCGCCGCGAGCCGGGACCGGGACCTGGCCGCCGAGGGTCTCTGCGTCCTGGCGATGGGCGGGGCGATGAGCGTCGGACGCTTCGCCCACCTGCTCGGCCCGTCCGGCCTGGGCCTGCGCCTGACGGGCCTGTGCGACGAGCGGGAGCGGCCCTTCTACGACCGGGGCTGGGAGCGGGCCGGCGCGGCACCGGAGGGGTACTTCGTCTGCGCGGCGGACCTGGAGGACGAGCTGATCCGCGCGCTGGGTGTGCCACGGGTGACGGAACTCGTGCGCGACGAGGGCGACCTGCGGCCCCTGCAGACCTTCCTGTCCCAGCCCGCCCAGCGCGGCCGCACCCCACAGCAGCAGCTGCGGCGCTTCCTCGGCACCAAGAAGGGCCGCAAGATCCACTACGGTCGCGTCCTCGTCGAGGCCCTCGACCCCGACCGCGTACCCGCCCCGCTCGACGACCTCTTCGCCGCTCTCTGACCGGGCTCTTCGCCCGGGATCTCCGAGTTGTGTGCGTGCCGTGTTCACCGATATCACCGCCGGGGGTCTTGTTAGGACAATCGCCGGGGATCTAGGGTCGACTCCGGGGAGCAAGCGCTTTCCCCGCACGTCAGCGTCCCCTTGCCGGACGTCCGAGGAGGACCCGTATGCCCCGCCCAGCCCGCCGCCGCGTAGCCGTGGTCGGCACCGGCGCCATCGTCAGCGGCAGCCATCTGCCCGCGCTCAGGGCCCACGCCGAGCGCACAGAACTGGTCGCCGCCGTCGACGTGGACCAGGGCCGGCTCGACGCCTTCCGGGAGCTCGCGGGCGGCGAGGTCGCCGGGTACACCTCGGTGGCCGGGATGCTGGACGCCGTACGCCCCGACCTGGTCCTCATCGGCACCCCGCCCTCGCTGCACCGGGAGCAGACGGTGGCGGCCCTCAAGGCGGGTGCCTGGGTGCTGTGCGAGAAGCCGCTGACCCTGTCGCTCGCCGAGTACGACGAGATCGCCGCGGCCGAGGAGGCGTCCGGCGCCTACGCCTCCGTGGTCTTCCAGCACCGCTACGGCTCCGGCGCCGTCCACGCGCGCGAGCTCATCACGAGCGGCGAGCTGGGCGCCCCCCGGGTCGCGCACTGCCAGACCACCTGGCACCGGGACGCCGCCTACTACGCCGTACCGTGGCGCGGCACCTGGGCCAGTGAGGGCGGCGGCCCCACCATGGGCCACGGCATCCACCAGTACGACCTTCTCCTGCACCTGCTCGGCCCGTGGGCGGAGATCCGCGCGATGGCGGCCCGCTTGGTCCACGACACCGAGAGCGAGGACCTCTCCACGGCCCTCGTCCGGTTCGAGAACGGCGCCCTCGCCACCGTCGTCAACAGTGTGCTGTCACCCGACGAGGTGAGCCGCATCCGCATCGACTGCGCCGACGCGACCGTCGAACTCACCCATCTGTACGGGCACCGCAACGAGGACTGGACCTACACGCCCGCCCCCCACGTGGCCGCCGACCGCGTCGACGCCTGGCGCACGCCCGCCGCCGACGTGCCCAGTTCGCACACCGCCCAGCTCGACGCGCTCCTCGACGCGTACGACAACGGTGTCAGGCCTCCCGGCAGCGGCGCCGACGCGCGTGCCACCCTCGAGTTCGCCGCCGCGCTCTACAAGTCCGCGTTCACGGGGCGGCCCGTGCAGGCGGGCGAGATCGCGCCGGGTGACCCCTTCTACCCGGCCATGCACGGCGACCACCCCCACTGGGCCCCCAAGGAGCGCGCATGAGCATCCGCGTCAGCCACGTCCACGGCGAGCACATCGCCGTCGAGGCGGCGAACGGCACGGAGATCCTCCGCTACGTCTACCGACCCGACCCCGAGGCCTTCGAGGCCAAGAAGCCCTACGCCCACCCGGTGCGCACCCTCGGCGGCCGCACGGTGACCGGCTACCGTCCCAACGACCACCGCTGGCACAAGGGCCTGCAGATGACGGCGAGTCATCTGTCGGGGCAGAACTTCTGGGGCGGCAACTGCTATGTCCACGGCCAGGGTTATCTGCCTCTGCCGGAGCGCGTCGGCTCCATGCGGCACGACGGCTTCACCGGGTTCACGGCTGCCGAGGACCGGCTGGACGTCACCGAGGCGCTGACCTGGGTGGAGAACGGCGGCGCGGAGTGGGCCCGCGAAGAGCGTGGCCTGGCCGTGCACTCGGTCGACGAGGCCACCGGCTCCTGGGCGCTCGACTGGTCGATCCGGCTCACCAATCTGCGCGCCGAGCCGCTCGCCTTCGGTTCCCCCACCACCGCGGGCCGTGACATGGCCGGCTACACCGGACTCCAGTGGCGCGGCCCCCGCGACTTCACCGGCGGTGCGGTCTTCGGCCCGGACACGGACGGCGACGCGGACAAGCTGATGGGCAGCCAGAGCCCGTGGCTCGCCTTCACCACCGAGCACGACGACGTGGACGCCCACTCCACGCTCGTCTTCGCGCACGCCCCCGAGAACCTCGACCCGCAGCACACGATTCACGAGTCGCACTGGTTCGTGCGCTCCCAGCCCTTCCCGACGGTCGCGTTCTCCTGGGCGTTCTTCGAGGAGTTCGAGCTGCCGCCGGGGGAGTCCTTCGCGTACCGCTACCGGCTGGTCGTGGCCGACGGCGCCTGGGACGAGGAACGCGTGTCCTCGTGCCTGGAAGGCCTGTCCTGGTGAAGCCCGACCTTCCCCACCCGCTGCCGGGCGCCGTGGGCCTGTCCCACCTCAGCGCCTACGACTGGGAGGCCGCCGACGGCGTCTGCGGCGGCAGCCCGCATCTGCACCTGGTGTGCACGGAGGCGTACGTCGTCACCGGCGGCCTGGGCGCGGTGCAGACCCTGAGCCCCGACGGATACCGCGAGATCCCCCTGGAGCCCGGCTCGATCGCCTGGTTCACCCCCGGCACCGTGCACCGCATGGTCCAGGGCGGCGATCTGCGGATCACCGTGCTGATGCAGAACAGCGGCCTGCCCGAGGCGGGGGACGCCGTCTTCACCTTCCCGCCCGAGGTGCTCGCCGATCCCGCGCGGTACGCCGAGGCGGCCCGGCTCCCACCCGGCACCGGGCCGGAGACGGCCGCCGCCGCCCGGCGCCGCAGGGACCTCGCCGTCGAGGGCTACCTCGTGCTGCGCGAGGCCCTGGCCGACGGCGACAACGGCCCGTACCTGGAGTTCCAGCGGGCCGCCGCCCGCCTGGTGCGGGACAAGGTGCCCCACTGGCGCGAGCTGTGGCAGGCCGGCGCCCTGGCCACCGCCGAGCGCACCGGCACCCAGCTCGACGCGCTGGCGTCCGGGGAACCGTCGTACCTCGGCGAGGCGACCGCCCACGGGGCCGCGCCGACCCGGCTCGGCGGCTTCGGGATGTGCGGCAGACGCGACGAGTACAACCTGCCGGGGACGACACTGCCGTCCCACGGCGAGTAACACCGGTTGTTCTGGGGGGAGTTCCGAGGGGGGTCGTAGAAAGTCCGACAAAGGGATGAGGTGACCTCGGCATGCCCGGACACAGGACAAAGGGGTTCTGCGCTTCGGCCGTCGCACTGGCGCTCTGCGCGCTGGCGGCCGGTTGCGGGGGATCCGGGGAATCGGTCGGCGGCGGCAAGGTCGTGCTCCGCTACACGTGGTGGGGCAACCCCGACCGCGCGGAGCGCACCGAACAGGCCGTCGCCCTGTTCGAGAAACAGCACCCGGACATATCCATACAGACGTCGTTCTCGGGTTACGACGCCTACAAGCAGAAGCTCGCCGTACAGGCCACGGGCGGTGACGCACCCGACGTGATGCAGCTCGACTACCGCCAGATCGACCAGTACGCCTCCGGCGGGGTCCTCCTCGACCTGGCGAAGCAGAAGGCCGTCCTGCGCACCTCCGAGATCGACCCGGGGCTGCTCGCCACCGGCCGCGTGGACGACATCCAGTACGCGATCCCGCAGGGCCGGGGCACCGAGACCGTCGTCTACGACGTCAAGACGTGGAAGGGCTCCGGAGTACCGCTCCCGCGCGCGGGCTGGACCTGGGACGACTGGGCCGGGGCCCTGCGCGCGCTCAAGAAGAAGACCGGCGAACCCGGCGCCACCGATCCCGGTCAGAGCGAGGACGCCTTCGAGGTCTGGCTGCGCGGGCAGGGGAAGGCCCTGTACACGAAGAGCGGCGGACTGGGCTTCACCGCGGACGACCTCACCAAGTGGTGGACCTTCACCGACGAGTTGAGGCGTGAAGGGGCCGTGTCCCCTGCCGAGCAGACCACCCAGCTCGACGGATCGGTGGAGAACACCCCGCTGGGCCGCGGCAAGGCGGTCTCCGACACCAACTGGGACGCCCCGTCGAGCGGTTACCTCGCGCTGGTCCCCACGGGTATCGCCCTCGCGCCGATGCCGTCCGGCTCCGCCGGCACGCCCGGCCAGTACTTCAAGCCGTCGATGTTCCTCGGCGTCTCCGCCCACACCGGCCACGCCGAGGAGGCAGGCCGGCTCGTCGACTTCCTCCTCAACGACAAGGGTGCGGCGAAGATCCTCGGCGCCACCCGGGGCATCCCCGTCAACGAGGCCATCCGCAAGGAGACAGCACCTCTTCTCAAGGACTTCGACAAGACGGTGGCCGACTACCAGGCGTTCCTGGAAGGGAAGTTGAAGGATCCACCGCAGGCCCCGCCCTCCGGCGACAACGCCCTGCAGAGCACCTTCCAGCGGGACTACGACCAGGTGTCCTACGAGCGCATGTCACCCCGCGAGGCGGCCGAGAACTATGTCACCGAGGCGAAGGCGGAGCTGAGGTCATGACCACCACCGCGATCCCGACGTCGAACAAGCGCGCCACAGCCACCACGTCGAAGCGCCGCCCCGAGCGCGAACGGGAGGGCGCCGCCTGGGTGTTCCTCTCCCCGTGGGTCCTCGGCGCGAGCGTCCTCACCCTGCTGCCCATGGCCGTCTCCCTGTACCTGTCCTTCACCGACTACAACCTCTTCGACCCGCCCCACTGGGTGGGCCTGCGCAACTACACGCAGATGTTCACCGAGGACCCGCGGTACTGGCGCTCGGTCCTCACGACGGTGACGTACGTCGTGATAGCCGTGCCGCTGCAGCTGGCGCTGGCGCTGGTCGTCGCGCTCGCCCTGAAGTCCATGAAGCACGGCAAGGCCTTCTACCGGTCCGCGTTCTACGCTCCCTCGCTGCTCGGCGCGTCCATGTCGATCGCGCTCGTCTGGCGGGCCGTCTTCAACGACGGCGGCACCGTGGACAACCTGTTCGGCACCGGCGGCTGGGTCAACAAGCCCGGCTGGTCGCTGCTGGCCGTGGCCCTGCTGACGGTCTGGCAGTTCGGCGCGCCGATGGTCATCTTCCTGGCCGGCCTGCAACAGATCCCCGCGGAGCTGTACGAGGCGGCGGCGGTCGACGGGGCCGGCCGGTGGCGGCAGTTCCTGTCGGTCACCGTGCCCATGCTGTCCCCGGTGCTCTTCTTCAACCTGGTGCTGCAGACCATCCAGGCATTCCAGGTCTTCACGCCCGCCTTCGCGGTGAGCGCGGGCAAGGGCGGCCCCGCCGACTCCACGCTCGTCTACACGATGTACCTCTACGACCGCGGCTTCGTCGCCTCCCACATGGGTTACGCCTCCGCCATGGCCTGGGTGCTGCTGCTGGTCATCGGCGTCGTCACGGCGGTGCTGTTCCGCACCTCGCGTTCCTGGGTCTTCTACGCGTCCGAGGGGGACCGATGACCTCCATGTCAACTGCCGCCGTCCGCAAGCCCGTTCGCTGGAGCCGGGTCGCTCTGCACCTGGGGTGTCTGGCCGCCCTGCTCGTGATGCTCTACCCGCTGGCCTGGCTGCTGGCCACCTCGCTCAAGCCCGCGAACGAGGTCATCGCGAGCCTCGACCTGCTGCCCAGCCACCTGGAGTGGTCGAACTACGAGACCGCGTTCGAGGGCGTCAACGACGTCTCCGTCTGGCGGCTGCTGTCCAACTCCCTGCTGATCGCGGGCGGCGCGGTCCTCGGCAACGTGATCAGCTGCTCGCTCGCCGCCTACGCCTTCGCCCGGCTGCGCTTCCGGTTCCGTGGTCCGATGTTCGCCTTCATGATCGCCACGATCATGCTGCCGCACCACGCGATCCTGATCCCGCAGTACATCATCTTCAACAAGCTCGGCCTGGTGAACACCTACTGGCCGCTGATCCTGCCCAAGTTCCTGGCCACGGAGGCGTTCTTCGTGTTCCTCATCGTGCAGTTCATGCGGGGTCTGCCGCGTGAGCTGGAGGAGGCCGCCCGTATCGACGGCTGCGGGCCCTTCCGCAGCTTCTTCCTCATCGTGCTGCCGCTGACCAGGCCCGCGCTGATCACCACGGCGATCTTCACCTTCATCTGGACCTGGAACGACTTCTTCACCCAGCTCATCTACCTCTTCGACCCGGACAAGTTCACGCTCACGCTCGCCCTCAGGTCGTTCGTGGACGCCTCCAGCCAGTCGGCGTTCGGCCCGATGTTCGCGATGTCGGTGATCGCGCTGCTGCCCATCGTGCTGTTCTTCCTCGCTTTCCAGCGATTCCTGGTGGAGGGCATGGCGAGCTCGGGACTCAAGGGATGAGCGGGATGCGTACCCGGGAACCGGGCGAGGTCTTCGGGCCCAGGATGACCCTGTTCGCCGACATGCTGAGCGTCGGCCTGGCAACCACCCTGGTGTCCCTGCCGGTGGTGACAGCCCCGGCCGCGCTGTCGACGGCGTGCGCGGTGCTGCGGGGCGCGGGGGAGGGGCAACCCGCCACCGCCGGATGGTACTTCGCGGCCCTACGGCGACGGCTGCGGGCCGGCGACCTGGCGGCGGGAGCCGTCGCCCTCGCCGGTGCGCTGCTGCTCCTGGCGGACCTCGCGCTGGCCGGGGCCGGACTGCCGGGGGCACCGCTGTTCGCGGTGGTGGCCGCGGCGATCGGTGCGGGCGCTCTCGTCGTGGGCCTGCGGGCCTGCGCCCGCCCCGAGTCGCTCACCGACTGGCGGAGCGCCGTGCGGGAGGCAGCCAGAGACGCCGTGCGGGACGTCGGCGGGAGCGCCCTGGTGCTGCTCGCGGTGGCCACGGCGGCCCTGTGCGCCTGGATGCTGGTACCGCTGGCCTTCCTGGCGCCCGGCCCGCTGGCGTTGGCGCTGACCGCCATTCAGGTCCGGCTGTCGGTCATGTCCCGGAGCTGATGGGCGGCGACGCTGTGGGCGAAGGCCCTGAAGAGGCGGGACCGGATCGTGCCGAGGGTGCGGCATTCCGGCGGCACTTCGTCCACGAGACAGAGCAGATCTCGAACGCGGTCTCAGTCCAGGCGCCTGACCAGATCGGATCGCAGTGGTCGGGTATTGCCGGGGTGCCTGCTGTCAGGGTGGGAGTCGAAACGGAGGCTTCCCAATGATCTCGGCACTCAACCAACTTGTCGATCTTGTCGAGGAGCACCTCGCCGAGGAGCTCGACGTCGACAAGCTGGCCGGGGAGCTCGGTACCACCGAGTACCACCTGCGTCGGATGTTCTCGTCGTTGGCCGGTATGCCGCTGTCGGAGTACGTGCGGCGGCGCCGCATGACAGTTGCCGCCGCCGACGTCGTGCGGGGCAAGGGGGATCTGCTGGGCATCGCCGTCCGGCACGGATACGGATCGAGCGAGGCGTTCGGACGCGCGTTCCGGGCAGTCCACGGTGCCGGCCCCAGTGACGTGCGCCGTAATGGAGGCCCCTTGCGCACACAACCGCAGCTCAGGTTCCGCCTGACTGTTGAAGGGAGTATCCCCATGGACACCCGCCTCGTCGACCGCCCCGCATTCCGGCTGGCCGGACACGCAACCCGGGTTCCGCTTATTCACCAGGGCGTCAACCCGCACATCCAGGAGCACATCGCTGCGCTACCGCCGCAGGAGCATCTGCGGCTGAAGGCCCTCAGCGACACCGAACCGAAGGGCCTGCTGCAGGTCACCGATGACCTCGATCCCGACAGCCGAGAGGGCAGTGAACTGACCTACCTGCACGGAGTCGCCCTCAGCCGGGACACGCCGGTCCCGGACGGGCTCGACGCCATCGAGGTACCACCTGGAATGTGGGCAGTCTTCCCTACCAGCGGGCCGCATCCGCAGGCCCTGCAGACGACCTGGGCGGCGACCGCGACCGAGTGGTTCCCCTCCAACCCGTGGCGGCTGCGGCCGGGCCCCTCGGTCGTCGCGGTCATCGAGCGCGCGGACGACTTCAGCACCGCGACCTGCGAGCTGTGGCTTCCCGTCGAACCAGCGTGACGCACTACCGACCATCGAACGCGGTTGAGTGCTTGAGTTGACGGGATCCGCCAACTCAAGCACTCAGTCACACTCGGTTGTGGCTGACCGCTTCGGTTGGCGGGTTGGCGCTTGAGCTGGCGGGGCTGAGCGTTCAGTTGGTGGGCAAGGCAATGACAGCTGGGGAACCAGTTCCGACATCACGGCGAGCGGCAGCGACGGGTTGGCGGCCGCCGCTTGCGCCACCTGCCAGTCGGTGTCGGTGAGCAGCTCTACGACGACCGGCGGCGGGAGGACCGGATGGCGGGCGGCTATGGGCCTCGCCTGTTTGTCAGCCAGGCAGGCGAGAAGCGCCGGGGCTGTCGCACGGCGATGCCGGGCCACCTCGCGGAACGCTTTCTGTACCGATGGTTCGTGCCGGGCCAGGTCCTCCAGCAGCGCCAAAGTCGCGTCCGGGTTAACTGCCACCTCGGCGACGACCCGGACTCCGTGCCGGTCAAGCATGGCGCGCAGTTGGGCTTCGGACAGGCCCGGGTGGGGCGCGATGGACTTGACCACTTTCGCGTCGGGGTCGGCGGCCAGCGCGTCGCGTATCGCGGGCGGCAGATCGCGTCGTTGGGCCACGAGCATCCGCGCGGCCGGGTTCGGCGACTGGGCCAGCTCCTTGACCTCGTCAAGGGAGGCGGCGGCGATCCGCGGCAGCAGGGTGGCGCCGATGTTGGCAGCCCCGGCCAAGTGCGTGAGCACGTCCAGCGGCACGTGGGGTTGTGGGCGAGCCTGCGCCGCACGTCGTGGTCACGGTCGCCGGCCAGTACGCGGATCAGGGCGTCGTCGATCGCTGGATTCTCGGCGAGGTCGGCTCGGACTCCGGGGTGGGGATCCAGGGCGAGCTGTCCGTGGGAGGCCCTGCGCCCAGTCATCCGGGCCGAAGCAGCACGCAGTCCCGTTAGTGGCTCCGCTACGAAGGCCTCCGGCGCCTTGCCATACACGGCAGCAACCACGCGACCTCCATCAGGCGCGCATAGTGAAAGGCCCCTCGGCCGGAGCACGTGTCCGGCCTGAGCGTGGGCGGTCGTCAGGTCGAGCTCGTCGCCACCTTCGTGATCTCTTCCATCATGGAGCCGAGGGAGTCCAAGGCGTCGATTATCTCGTCGAGGGCCTGATCGAAGGCCCGTGCCCGGTCCGCTTCCGGCGTGTACGGGTCGTCGTCGCCGGGGGTCATCGCGTCCTGGCAGATCCGGCCCTGCCGGGCGATCCCCTTCAACGTCACGGACCAGGTCTTGTGCAGCTTCTTGTCCGGCACGGGGAAGTAGGCCAGGGCGTCGTCGGCTCGTTTCGCCAGGGCCCCGCAGAGTCGGCTGAACTTCTTGGTCTCCAGCATGATCTTTCCGTTGTCGCGCGGCTTCTGCACGGCGGCGGCGTATGCGTGGCTGATGCCTTGTGCGGCGTCGACGATTCGCTTGGAGTGCGTCAAGCCGCCGTGCTGGAGCCACGCCAGCGCCTGCCATTCACGGATCTTCGCCGTCCTCGCCGTCGGCGGTGAGTCGACCAGATCGTCGATCCTCTCACCCGCGGTGTCGACCGGTACCGATGCACTGGCCGGCTTCACACCGGACGAGGACTCGTGCGCCGCCACCGTGAGCAGTGACGCGGAGACGGCCAGCACGAGGACCACGCCCGAGGAGAGCAGCCTCCGCCTTCGCGGCGCGGGGACGGCAAGAGGCGGGGGTGGTGTCTGCGCCCGGCCCGGTGTCTCGTCCGGGCGATCGGCCAGGGCCGGCCGTACGTGCCACCCGCACCGCAACCGTCGTACGCCCCACCCGACCCCGGCACCGACCAGCCCCGCGCACCCTGCGAGGAGGATCGTCGGGGCCAGGGTGGCCTGGGTGATCAGGTCGAGGTGGTTCAGACCGAGGGCCGGCAACCACCGGCAACGGTCGGTCAGGACGCTGTACCGGCCGAGGCAGCCGTCGGCCGAGAAGAGGACGAACCACCCGGCTACGCCGAGGAATTGGGCCACCGCGGCCGCCAGCAGGGCGCGGGGGAGCCAGAAGTGCCGGGAGACGGCTGCCACGGCGGTGGCCGTGAGCAGGCTCGAGGCGACGATGGCCCATACCACCAGCCAGGTGTGGAAGAAGTCGTACGCACCGGTGCGTTCCGCCAGGGGGCCGGGGCGGCGGCCGTGCTGGACGTAACCGACCGCGAGCAGCCCCGCCCAGCACAGCGCACCGCCCGCCAGGCCGGCCAGGAGTGTCCGGCGGACCCGCAGTCCCGGAGTGCCCGTGCACGCCCAGACCACGAGCGGCACAAGCCACAGAGCGAGGGCAGCGGCCTCGACCGGGATGCTCTTCGATAAGGCCACCAGGTTGGGTTGCAGCGTGACGTAGGCAGACAGTTCCCGGGAGTAGGCCTGCCACGTGCCCGGGAACGTCGACGTCACCCGGTGGCGGAGCAGGTCGGTCCGGTTGTACGGGCCGACCGAGAGGTACTGGCCCGCCCAGTACCACCAGCGCAACCCGGACCCCAGCACCGCCGCGACGACCAGCAGGTTCAGCAGGCCCGCCGCCCGCCGCGCCCAGCTGCGCGGCAGGGCGAGTGCCAGCCGTGTGCACTGTGCCGACCACACCGCGGCGACCGTCGCGGCGAGCAGCAGGCCGAGCAGGAACCAGGGCTCGGGGGCGAGCCACTCGTTGCCGTGCCTGCCGCGCGCGAATTCGCCCAGGACCAGGCCGCAGCCGAGCCACACCCCCGACCGCACGCCGGACTCGCCCTGCCCCGCGCCCTGGGACGCGGCCACCGAACGCGCCAACGGGAACCAGAGCATCGGCGCCATGAAAGCAGCCGTGCACCATGCGGCGCCGCTGTCCGCGGACAGCCCCGGCACCACCTGCAGCGCGTTGACCAGCAACGTGGCGCTCACTCCGACAAGGAACATGGACAGTGCGCCCACCCCCGACAGCCGGGTGCGGTCGGCGAGCGCGCGGCGCCGCTCGGCCCATGTCGGGTGCGTCCGCAGCAGCGCGGTGACACGGCGCACCGAGGCCGCCACCGTGCCGGGCGGGTCCCGGTGCTGCCATGCGGCGGGCGACGCGCCGTAGTCGACGGCCCCGGCGTCGGCGTGCAGTTCGCGGCGGCGCAGCAGGTCGGCGCGGGCCAGGTGCACCAGGCCCACCAGGACGGGACCGGCCAGCAGGGAGTACGCCAGCATTGACGCGGTCCCGGGCCAGAACGGTGAGTCGGCCGTGCCGAACAGGCCCCTCAAGAGCAGGCGGCCCTCGTGGTACAGGTAGGGCAGCAGCGCGAGCACCACGAACACCCGCCACAGGGCCGTACTGGCGGAGGCGAAGTCCACGTCGCGGTTACGGATATGGGCGAGCTCGTGCAGGACGACCGCGCGGAAGCCCTCCGGGTCCGTACTGCGCCGCACCAGCAGGCCGGCGTGCAGGCACACCGTGTAGTTCCCGAACCGTCCGTACACGACGGCACCGGCGGTGGTCCGGGCCGGTTCCACCCGGAACGCCAGGCCGTAGGTGATGCCGGAGCGGGCGCGCAGCTCGGCGAGTTCGGCGGCCAGCGTACCGTCGGTGTCCACGTCCCCGACCGGGACCGTGCGCTGCCTGAGCTCACGCAGCCGTGGTGTGCACCAGTACACCGCCGCCGCAACCGCCAACAGCAGCAGCGTCGCGGCCATGCCCTTCCAGTACTCGAACGTCGGTACCCCGGACATGCACTTCGACAGCGCCTCGGAGCTGCGCATGGTGACCAGCAGGTTGTCCAGGTTGCGGCCGTCGGGGTCCATCCCGGCCGCGAGCAGACAGCCCAGCGGGTCGCCCGGGGTGTCGTTGGGCTTCGGCGTCAGGACGGTGTCCAGCATGTTCACGCTGGACGCTGTCACGACGGTCATCAGCAGCGCGAAACGGGGCCCGGTGTCGGCGATGCCGCGCCGCCGGGGTCTGTGCGGTCCTGAGGACGCCCCGCCGACGGGCGTGTTCACCGCGTTCACGAATCGGTGCCGGCGACCGACCGGTCGACCTCACCGCCCGTGTCAGCGCTGCCGGAAGCCCCGTCCGCCGCCGGATCCGCCGTCGCCAGGTGGACCACAACCGCGTCCGCCAGCGAGGCCGCCTCGTCCGTGTCGATACCGCGCTCGATCGCGAGCCGCAGGATCTGTGCGCGTACGAGGGTGAGTTGGTCGCGGTCCAGCTCGGGCAGCGTGCACGGAGGAGCGGCGGCTCCCCGGCGCAGGACCCGGCGCAGACCGGAGCGGCACCGTGCGAGCAGACCGTCGGCGGCGGCGTCGAGGGCGCGCCGGGCCACCTGGTCGAGGGTCAGCCACACCACGGCGGTGACCAGGGCGGTGGCCTCGGCCAGACCGAATCCGAGCGGTTCCCTGCGTGGTCCCCGCCCGGCGAGGACGCGCACGGCCTCCTCGTCGTCGAACCGAAACAGCCCCTCGACGAGGGGCAGCTCGTTCGGCGCGCGCTCGGTCACCACCGCACGCACCACGTCCCGTACCTTCGTCGTTCCGACCCCGTCGGTCACCGCGAACTCCCGTACGCCGAACACCCGTTGAGGTCCATCGCAGCACAGGACACCGTCGGTCGCCACCCCGTTGCCATAGGTTCCCCAGGTCGTACGGTGTGCAGCTCGCCTGCCTGTGGCCCGAGTCACGCGGACACCGGCCCTCGCGGGCGGTGTCCGATCTGACCTCAGTGCTCGTTCGCGCTCCCGGCGCGTCTGGATCGACATACAGTGATGCTAGCGCTGCTAGAAAATATGTCGATGCTCTGCTAGCGTCGATCCTGTCTCCCTAGCGATGCTAGAAAAACGGAGCTCGGCATGACTGCCACCCGTACACCGTCGCGGTTCTGCTCAACCTGTTCATCCTGTTCATCGGAGCCCGCTTCCTGCTCCAGCCCCGCCTTGCCGCCGCCGGCTACGGCGTGCCCGCCAAGCCGGACGGCGACGCCGCCTACCTCGCGATCAAGGGGTTGCGGGACGCCACCTACGGCGTCCTGGGCCTGGCCCTCCTGCTCTTCGTGGGCGCCCGGGCCGAGGCCTGGTACATGCTCGTCGTGGCGCTGACCCCGCTCGGCGACACCCTGATAGTGCTGCGGCACGGCGGCACCAAGGCCGTGGCGTTCGGGATCCACTTCGCCACGGCGGTCGTTGTACTGATCAGTGCCGTGCTGCTCTTCCTCGTCTGAGCAGGTCCGTACCGATGTCAGGGGGTCCAGGAATGTCGCTGTTCATACCGAAGTTCGACCAGACCGTGATCGTCCGCGATGCCGAGGCCGAGGTGGTCGGGCGCGCTTCCACCGCGGTGAAGCTGCTGGCCGACAGCAGTGCGACCGGAGGAGCGCTGTCCACCCAGCGCGTCACCCTCACCGATGGAGCCGACGGCGCGCGCCCGCACTGGCACGACAACTCCGCCGAGATGTTCTTCGTGCTCGACGGCGCCGCCGAGCTCCTGTCCGGGGAGGACGTCGTCACCGCCGAGCGGGGCGACCTCGTCATCGTCCCGCCGGGCCGCCCGCACGCCTTCGCGGCCGTCCCCGGCGCCGACGCCGACCTGCTCATCGTCATCACCCCGGGCGTCGAACGCTTCGAGTACTTCCGCCACCTCCAGCGCGTCGCGCTCGGCGAGGTCACCCCGGAAAGCCTCCTCGAGGTGCAGGAGCTCTACGACAACCACTTCCTGAGGAGCGAGCCGTGGGAGCGGCGAAACCGGCCAGGCACGTGAGCGACGCGACCCGCGCGGTGACGGGTCCCCGCGAAACCGTTTAACGGCGTGATCACTCAGTAGATCTTGCCCGCCTTGGTCTCGGACTTCACGACCCGGACGCCCACGTCGGGACCGGCGGGTTGGATCCGACCATGCCGCCAGCGGGGTTGGCCATGGCGGACACGTCCTTGGCGAGTTCCTTCCTATCCGGCACTCACATATCTGTCCGCCTAGGTGCAGCCCCCTCGGGGCAGAGCTGTGCCCGTCCCAGCGGCGCGGATGCCGCCGACGGGAAGCCCTTTCACGCGATCGAACAGCGTCAAGTCAGCCGGTGCCGCACCAGGAAGCAGCGCGCGGCGGAGTACCGCCTCGTCATCTGGGAGCCGCAGCCGCAGTCCCGGGAGCGTGTCATGAACCACCTGCCGACGCACGCCCGTTACGCGGGGGCTGGCGGTGTGGTGGTCGCCCCGGGCTCGAAGGTGGCCAGCATCTGCTCCAGAGCGCGCTGGTCCGGCCCGACGAACGGGTCCGCGTCGGGCGCGCCCATGATGGTGTCGATCATGCGGTCGGTGAGCCGGACGGCCGGCGGGAGATGAGTGGAAAGCACGATCTCCGGGTCCATGCGCCGCAGTTGCTCGACCGTCGAGCGGTACTTCCCGGGATCCACGATGTGCACCCAGGGGCTGTCCACGGTGGCCCACATCAACTGCGCCGCCCGGAGATCGTCGGGCGACAGGTCGGAGGCGTGCCCGTTCTCGGCGATGTCCTCGCTCGGCATCGGCCCGCCGAAGCAGTCGGAGCTGTAGCAGACCCGGGTGCGGTCGTCGTAGAAGCCGACGGTGGCGGGGTTGTCGAAGAGCGGAGGCCGGAAGGCGTGCAGCGTGCGGTCACCGGCGTCGAGGCTCTGGCCGGGGTTGACCAGGCACACCCGGTCCAGGGGCAGTGGCCGTTCGGTCGACATGATTCCGGCGCCGATGAAGGTGGTCACCACCTTGCATCGCGGGGCGGCTTCCAGCAGGGCGAAGATTCCACCGGTGTGGTCGCGGTCTGGATGGGTCAGCCAGATCCAACGGACATCAGCGGGGTCCATGACCGAGCCCAGCGTGGCGACGAAGTCCCGGTCGGACAGGGAGAGCCCGGTGTCGACGACGACCGGTTCCCTGGCGAACAGGACGAAGGCGTTGGCAGGGAGAAATCCGATGCCCGGTACGTCGAGACTGTCCGCGAGAACGGTGGTGTCACTGCCCACCTTGTGTACATGCATGACGAACTCCGTGGTCCCCCCGGCGCGCCCGTACTGTTCCAGTCTCCTCCCGACCGCACCACGACGCCCGTCGGACAGCCGCAGATCGAACGGTCACGCAAGATCCTGTACTGGAGGTTCGTCGAAGAAGCGGCCCAGGCCCAGATCTGTGAACGGCTCGGTGTCTCCACCAGGCATGTCTCCCGGCTGCTGTCACGCACCCTGGAGCGGCTCCGCGAGGGCAGGTGCGGCGGTCTGGACGCGGGCGGCTTCGGCGGCAGCTTTCCTGCCTGCGAGGTAGTCGGTCCAGCAGCTGCGGCCCAGGTACGGGTTGCCGGTCTTCCAGGGATCGCGTGTGGTGGTCTCCTCCCAGCGCTGGTCGGTGAACTTCTCCCCGCGCTCCTGGCAGACCGGCCGCCGTGCCTCCCGTTCAGCGGCCCGGCGCTGCTCCATCAACTGACCTGTCCCACTGCAGGTTGGGCCGATCTCAGGCAAGCTGCACTGATCACCTGCTCGGAAGCTCAGGGCACCACCATGGAGGAGTGATCCCGACGAACAGCATTGAGCGCGCCACGGCCATCAGTCTGACCAAGGTGCAGGAGAGGGCACCTGATCTGGTCAGTCTGTACAAGGCGGCGGGTACCAGCGTGCGCACGCATGGGCTGCAGGACGTGCAGGCGGCGGTATATCTCGTGCTGGACCGCTCCGGGTCGATGCGGCCCTACTACCGAAACGGCACCATGCAGCACCTGGCTGAGCAGGTTCTGTCGCTGTCGGCTCACCTCGATGACGACGGCACCGTTCCCGTGGTGTTCTTCTCCACCGACGTCGACGGATCCACGGACCTGACGCTCAGCGGCTACCGCGGGCGAATCAACAAGCTGCACGAAAACCTCGGTCACATGGGACGCACCAACTATCACTGGGCCATGGACGAGGTCATCGACCACTACATGGAATCCGGCAGTCATTGCCCCGCCCTGGTCATTTTCCAAACCGACGGCGGCCCTACCAGCAAGTTCGCTGCCGAACGCTACCTGTGCAAGGCCGCTCGCCTTCCCTTGTTCTGGCAGTTCATCGGCTTCGGCGACCCCGACGACAACGAGTTCGCCTTCCTGCGCAAGATGGACACTCTCGCCGTCCCGGCCCGCCGCATCGTCGACAATGCAGGTTACTTCCACGCCGGCCGCACCCCACAAGCCATCCCGAACCACGAACTCTTCGACCAGCTACTGCAAGAATTCCCGGACTGGCTGGCTGCCGCCCGCACCGCAGGCATCCTGCAGTGAAACGGCCGCGCACACCGCCGTCACCAGCTCGTCTACATCGTCTTCCAGATAGCCGTCGGCCTCTCCCACGCCGCGTCCATCGGCGTCAGCCGGGAGCTGGCGCTGCGCAACCCGGCCGCGGCCCAGCGGCTGAAGAGCACGGCCCTGGCCTGCGCGGCGGCGGTGACGGCCGTGGTCGGACTGGTGTACGTGACCGTGCCCGGCCTGGTGCTCGCCCCCTTCTTCGACAACGGTGACGACCGGGCGGTCGAGATCGCCACGCAGTTGCTCCTGGTCGCCGCGGTCCTCCAGTTCTTCGACTGCACCCAGAACATCGGCGTCGGTCTGCTGCGCGGCCTCGACGACACCAAGGGCGGCTTCCGCATCACCCTCGTCGGCTACTGGCTCGTGGGCCTGTCCGCAGCGGCCCTCCTCGGCCTCGCCTTCGGCCTGGACACCCTCGGCCTCTGGCTCGGCCTCCTCACCGGCCTCGCCACCACCGCCGTGCTCCTCCTACGACGCTTCGACCGGGGCCTCGGCCGGCTGCCCCGAGCGACGGAACCGGCGCCGTCCCAGGCCTGATCGCCGGATCCCGGGCCCGGGGCAGGGCACAAGCGACCACGGCCGAGGCGGATGGCGTCCGTCGCGGCCGGCGGGTCATCCGGGGACCTGGGGCTCCTCACGGGCCCTCCGGTGAGCACGGTCCCCGGCTCTCAGCCGATGCGAGTTCCCGCGCGGCTGACCCGGATCCGGGGGGCCCCGCGCGGAGGGTGACCGTGAGGTCGCCGTTGCGGGCGAGGTCCTCACTCCGCGTCAGGGTGAGGACCTGGGGGGCTCCCACGGTGCCTCCGGCGGGCACGGCCCCGGTCCTCAGCCGATGCGGGTCCCCGCGCCGCTCACCCGGATCCTGGGGTCGCCCGTGCGCAGGGTCACCGTGAGCTCGCCGGGGCGGCCCAGGTCCTCACCCTGGTGCAGGGTGAGGACGGCATCTTCGGGGACCAGGCCGAACTCGCGGAGGTACGCACCGAACGCGGCGGCCGCGGCCCCCGTGGCCGGGTCCTCGACGACGCCGCCGACGGGGAACGGGTCACGCACGTGGAAGACGGTGTCCGACTCCCGCCACACCAACTGGACAGTGGTCAGGTCCAGTCGGTGCATCAGGGCCTCGAGGCGGGCGAAGTCGTACGCCAGGTCCGCGAGGCGGGCACGGGTCGCCGCCGCCAGGACCAGGTGGCGGGCGCCGGCGAAGGCGATCCGGGGCGGGAACGCCGGGTCGAGATCGGCGGCCGGCCAGTCGAGCGCGGCGAGCGCCTCGGTGAGGTCGGTCTCGGAGACCGCCTCGACATGCGGCTCGACACTGGTGAGCGTGGCCACGGCCGTCCCGCCCTCTTCGGTCACCGCCACCGGCACGGTCCCGGCGCGCGTCGCGAACACCAGCTCCCCGGGTCCGATCCGCTCCGCCAGCGCGAGAGCGGTCGCGACGGTGGCGTGCCCGCAGAACGGCACCTCGGCCTTGGGGCTGAAGTAACGGATGGTGAACACCCGCCCCTCCGGCCCGGCCAGCCCCTCCGGGGGCGCGGTCAGGAACGCGGACTCGGAGTATCCGAGCTCGGCGGCGACGGCCAGCATCTCGCCGTCGTCCATGCCGGTGGCGTCCAGTACGACTCCGGCGGGGTTCCCGCCTTCGGGGCTGCTGGAGAAGGCGGTGTACCGCAGGACCTCGGTGCGCGGCGCGTTCGTCGTCATGCTGACAGAAACGAGGGGCGGGCCGACAGCTATTCCCCGACCAGGTCCTCAGCCCAGGGCCCGGTCCAGGTTGAAGGCCGCGCTGATCAGGGCGAGGTGCGTGAACGCCTGCGGGAAGTTGCCCTGCTGCTCGCCGGTGTTGCTGATCTCCTCGGCGTACAGGCCCAGATGGTTGGCGTAGGTGAGCATCTTCTCGAAGGCCAGGCGCGCCTCGTCGATCCGCCCGGCGTGCACCATCGCCTCGACGTACCAGAACGAGCAGATCGAGAAGGTGCCCTCGTCGCCGCGCAGTCCGTCGGGGCTCGCCGTCGGGTCGTAGCGGTAGACGAGGGAGTCCGACACCAGCTCCTCGGTCAGCGCGTCGAGCGTGGACAGCCACTTGGGGTCGGTCGGCGCGATGAACTTGGTCAGCGGCATCATCAGGACGGCCGCGTCGAGCACGTCACCGTCCTCGTGCTGGACGAACGCCTGCCGGGTCTCCGACCAGCCCCGGTCCATGATCCGTCGGTAGATCGTGTCGCGGCACTCCCGCCAGCGGTTCAGGTCGGCGGGCAGCCCGCGCCGGTTCGCCATGCGGATCGCCCGCTCGATCGCCACCCAGCACATCAGCCGCGAGTACAGGAAGTTCTTGCGGCCGCCGCGGGTCTCCCAGATGCCCTCGTCGGGCTGGTCCCAGTGCTCGCACACCCACTCCACCAGCGTGCACACGTCGTCCCACTGGCCGCTGGAGATCGGCTTGGCCCACTTGTCGTAGAGGTAGATCGAGTCGATCAGGGCACCGTAGATGTCGAGTTGGAGCTGGTCGGCGGCCGCGTTGCCGACCCGGACCGGCGCGGAGCCCCGATGCCCTTCCAGATGGCCTAGTTCACGCTCCGTCAGATCGGTGCGGCCGTCGATGCCGTACATGATCTGCAAGGGCCCGGCGTGGCCGTCAGCGGACGGGCTGACGTGCCGGATCAGGAAGTCCATGAACGCCTCGGCCTCGCTGGTGAAGCCGAGGCGCAGCAGCGCGTACACGCAGAAGGCGGCGTCGCGCACCCACACGTACCGGTAGTCCCAGTTGCGCTCGCCGCCGAGCTGTTCGGGCAGGCTCGTGGTCGGCGCGGCCACGATGGCGCCGGTGGGCGCGTAGGTGAGCAGCTTGAGGGTGAGGGCGGAGCGGTGCACCATCTCCCGCCAGCGGCCCCGGTACTTGGAGGCGGACAGCCAGTGCCGCCAGTAGGCGACCGTGCTGTTGAACTGCTCCTCGGCCTCGGTGCGCGCGCACCGGCGCGGGGTCACCTCACCGCCGACCTGGTCCAGTGCGAACACCGCCGACTCGCCCTCGGAGAGCTTGAAGTCGGCGCGGGCGTCCGGCCCTTCGGTCTCCAGCGGCACGGTCGCGGTCAGGCCCAGCGACAGCTTGGGGGACTCGAAGACCGCGACGTCCCCGACCATGCGGAGGGTGTGCGGTTGGGCGCCGTAGTTGAAGCGCGGTGCCACGCGGGTGCGGAACGGGATCGAGCCGCGCACGCACACCACCCGCCGGATCAGCCGGTGCCGGTCGGTCTCCACCATGTCGCCGTCGACCGGCATGAAGTCCTGGACCTCGCCCACCCCGTCCTCGGTGTAGAACCGCGTGATCAGGACGTTGGTGTCGGGGAAGTAGAACTGCTTGGTCCGCGCGGGCACGGCCGCCGCCAGCTCGAAGGCGCCCCCGCGCTCCGCGTCCAGGATCGACGCGAAGACGCTCGGCGCGTCGAAGGACGGGCAGCAGTACCAGTCGATCGTGCCGTCGGTCCCGACCAGCGCCACACTGCGCAGATCGCCGATCAGACCGTGCTCGGCGATCGGCAGGTAGCCCGTGTGATCCCCAGGTGATCCGCTCATCGCAGCCTCCTGCGGATCAGCCTATGCAGGATCGGCCGCGGGTGTCACGGAAACGGCCCGAGCACTACGGGGTGCACCGTGCCTGCGTGCGAATGCTTGCTTGTGCTCGAAAAAGGGCTATATCTTGCAAGAGTAATCACGATGACAGAGAGGTACGGCATGACTCATGTCGAGGACGAGCTGACCAGTCAGCCCGAGTGCTGGACCCGGGCGGCGGCGGAGGCCGCGGATCACGCCCGCGCGCTTCCGGTGGCCGGGGAGCGGGTCGCGATCGTCGGGTGCGGCACCTCGTACTTCATGGCGCAGGCGGTGGCATCGCTGCGCGAGGGCGCCGGCCAGGGCGAGACGGACGCCTTCGCCGCGTCGGAGTTCCCGCACGGCCGCTCGTACGACCGTGTCGTCGCCCTCACCCGGTCCGGCACGACGACCGAAGTCCTCGACCTGCTGGGGCACTTGAAGGGAAGCACCCGCACCACCGCCCTCACCGCCGACCCCGCCACCCCGGTCATGACCGCCGCCGACGAGGTCGTCGTCCTCGACTTCGCCGACGAACGCTCCGTCGTCCAGACGAGGTTCGCGACCACCGCCCTCACCCTGCTCCGCGCCCACCTGGGCCTGCACACCGACGCCGTCGTCGCCGACGCCCGCACCGCACTCTCGACACCCCTGCCCGAAGGCCTCGTCGAGTGCACGCAGTTCACCTTCCTCGGTCGGGGCTGGACGGTCGGGCTGGCCAACGAGGCCGGGCTGAAGATGCGCGAGGCGTCCCTCGCCTGGACCGAGGCCTATCCGGCGATGGAGTACCGGCACGGCCCCATCAGCATCACCACCCACGGCACCGCCACCTGGATACTCGGCGAGGCGCCCGAGGGTCTGGCCGCACAGGTCCGGGAGACCGGCGCACTGTGGGTGCCGGGCACCCTCGACCCGCTCGCCGAACTGGTCCGCGTGCAGCGCCTCGCGGTCGCCGTCGCCGCGGCCCGCGGCCTCGCCCCGGACCGACCCCGCCACCTCACCCGCTCGGTGATCCTCGCCCGCCCCTAGGGCCCGTCTGATGGATCTCCGCGGCATCGTGACGCCCGGCACGCACGCTCACCGATCGCACGCACCGAACGCCGCTCCGTCTTGCACGGAGATCCATAAGAAGGGCCCGAAAGCCTGTCGGAGTGCGCGCGGCGTCGACTCCCTCCTCCGCTCCCGTCCCTCGCAGCCGACCTGATCCCCACCACAGGCCCTAGGAGACTCGTGCCCCTGGTCACCACCGGCGAGCTCGTCACCCGCGCCGCCGCCACCCGCTCCGCCGTCGCCGCCTTCAACGTCATCACCCTGGAGCACGTCGAGGCCGTCATCGCCGCCGCCGAGTCCCTGGACGCGCCCGTCGTCCTCCAAGTCAGCGAGAACGCCGTCAAGTTCCGCCACGGCAACCTCCTCCCGTTCGCCCACGCCGCCGTCACCGCGGCCCAACACGCTGCCGTACCCGTCGCGTTGCACCTCGACCACGTCCAGAGCGACGACCTGCTCCACCAGGCCGCCGACGCCGGCTTCGGTTCCGTGATGTACGACGCGGCCCACCTGCCCTACGCCGAGAACCTCGCGGCGACCCGGGCCGCGGCCGACTGGGCGCATGCCCAAGGGCTGTGGGTCGAGGCGGAGTTGGGGGAGGTGGGCGGCAAGCAGGGCCGGCCCCCGCTGGACGCCCACGCCCCCGGCGCCCGCACCGACCCCGCCGAGGCCCGCGCCTTCGTCGCCGACTCCGGTGTGGACGCCCTCGCCGTGGCCGTCGGCAGCGCCCACGCGATGACCGAGCGCACCGCCACGCTCGACCACGACCTCCTCGAACGACTCTCCACGACCCTGGACGTCCCCCTCGTCCTGCACGGCTCCTCCGGAGTCCGCGACGAGGAACTCACCGCGGCCGTCGCGGGCGGCATCGCCAAGGTCAACGTCGGCACCGCGCTGAACCTCGCGATGACCGGCGCGATCCGGGAGTTCCTGGCGGCTCACCCCGAGGTGGTGGACTCCCGGAAGTACCTGAGCGCGGGGCGGGACGCCATGGTCGAGGCGGCCCGGCGGATCATCCGGCTGCTCGGGCCGTGAGGACGGGCTGATAGAACCCGCCGGGGGCCGGATCGTGCCAGCGCACGTCGACGAAACCGGCCGCGGTCACGAACTCCGTCAGCTGCGCGCGGGTCAGCGCCCACGAGGTCGTACGCCGGACGCGGACGGCCCAGTCGTCCCGGTCACCGGGCCGCAGCTGGAAGTGCTCCTGGTCGTAGTGCTCGCCGTCCTCGTGCCAGTGCCACAGCTGGAAGGTGATCACCCGGCCGTCGGGGCTCTCGGAGACCTGCGGAGGTGCGGCCCCGGGCCTGGTCCGGCGGATCTCGTCGTAGTCCCTGAGGGTGAGCAGCAGCAGACCCCCGTCCCGCAGAACCCGCCGCATCTCCGCGAGCGCGGCCTCCACGTCCGGGGCCGTCAGAAGATGCGCCAGGGAGTTGTCGGCGCAGACGACCACGTCGAAGACGGACGGTACGAACGGCAGCCGCCGCATGTCCGCGGCCGCCGTCGGCAGCCGGGTCCCGCGCGCTGCGGCCTCCGCGCCGGCGCGGGCCGCGGCGACGGGACTGAGATCGCTGCCGACGACCCGGTGCCCGGCCAGCGCCAGTCCGATCGCCTGGGTCCCGATCCCGCACGAGCAGTCCAGCACCCGGTGCGGGCCCGGCCCCAGCAGGGCGCCCAGTACCGCCGCCTGCCGCGCCATGCTCGTGTCCCAGTCCGCGAAGATCCGGTGGTAGTCCGGAGCCAGCGAGTCGTAGAAGTCCCGCGCCGAGGAATCAGTCACTCGGCCTTTTTACCGCCTTGAGGACCACGAACTTGGGGTCACTGGCGACCAGTTGACTGTTGCCGAACAACTTCCGCAGCTTCACGTGGTACCCGAGGTGCCGGTTCCCGACGACCCACAGTTCGCCGCCGGGCCGTAGCGCCCCGAGCGCTCCCGTGAACATTCGCCAGGCAGTCGCGTCGGTGGTGGCCTGGTGGGAGTGGAACGGCGGGTTGGTGAGCACGAGGTCGACGCTGCCCGCCGGGACCCCCGTCAGACCGTCCCCGACCCGGAACTCCGCGTGCCCCGGCACCCCGTTCGCCTTGTACGTCCCCTCCGCCGAGGCCACGGCCTGGAAGGACTCGTCGACGAACAGCACCTCGGCCTCGGGGTCGGCCAGGGCCACGGCCGTACCGACGATTCCGTTGCCGCAGCCCAGGTCCACGATCCGCCGGGAGCCGCGGCTGTCCGGCAGGTGCTGGAGGAAGAAGCGGGTGCCGATGTCGAGCCGGTCCGCGCAGAAGACGCCCGCGTGGTTGACGACGGTCCGCCCGGAGGCGGCACCGATACCGTCCGGGAGGGTGTAGCCGTACGGCCAGGGGTTGGCGGGCCGGGCGCGCGACGGCTCCGGTGTGCAGAAGATGAGCCGGGCCTTCTGTTCGGCCAGCGAGGTGCGGGTCGGCCCGAGGATCCGCTCGAACAGCCGGAGCGTCGAGGTGTGGATCTCCTTCACCATGCCGGTGCCGACCACCACGGTGCCCTCGTGCACGGCGGGCGCCAGTCGCGACAACTGGTCCTCCAGCAGGGCCAGGCTCTTCGGCACGCGCACCAGCAGGACATCGACGCGGCCGGGTGGCGGGTCCTGCGTGGTGAGGAGCTGGACGGCACCGGGCTCGACACCTGCGCGTTCGAGGTTGGCGCGGGTCGCCTCCTGGCTGAGGAAGGAGTCGGTGATCTGCACCGGCCGGTGCGCCGCCAGCGCGGTCACCAGGGCGCCCCAGCGGTCGCCGAGCACGACGACCGTGCCGGACAGCGGCACCCCCTCGTCCGCGAGATGCCTCAGCAGATACGCGTCGGAGGCGTCCCAGGCGCGCAGCCGGTCACGCGGGTCCTCGGGGAAGCGGGTGAGGGCGAGCTCGCCCCAGGGCGTCGTCATTCGGTCGTCCATCGTGCGTCCAGGCTAGCCGAGCCGCAGCTCAGGCCCGCTCGGGCAGGATGGAACCATGGAAGCCGAGCTGTTCCCCAGAGCCCGCACGGAGATCGCGCCGGGCGCGGTGCACCTGCCGGACTGGCTGGACCCGGCACGACAGCGCGAGCTGCTCGCGGCCTGCCGGGAGTGGGCGCGCCCGCCCGCCGGACCGCGCACGGTCCGCACCCCCGGCGGCGGCACGATGACCGCCCGGCAGGTCTGCCTGGGCCGGCACTGGTACCCGTACGGCTACGCCCCCACGGTCGTCGACGGCGACGGGGCACCGGTGAAGCCCTTCCCCGACTGGCTGGGCGAACTGGGCCGGGAAGCGGTGCGGGACGCCCTGGACACCGAGGTCTCCGGTTACGACATCGCACTGACAAACTCTACGACGGCGACGCCCGCATGGGCATGCACCGCGACAGCGACGAGAAGTCGGACGCCCCCGTGGTCTCCCTGAGCCTCGGGGACACCTGTGTCTTCCGCTTCGGCAACCCCGAGACCCGGACCAGGCCGTACACGGACGTCGAGCTGCGCACCGGCGACCTGTTCGTCTTCGGCGGCCCGTCGAGACTCGCGTACCACGGGGTGCCCCGCGTGCATCCGGGCACCGCCCCGCCCGAGTTGGGGCTGACCGGGCGGCTCAACATCACGCTGCGCGTCAGCGGCCTCTGACCGGAGTGACGAACGGATCATGGGAGACTCGCCCTCATGAGCGGCAAGGCGGACCCCCGGCCGGCGGGGGAAGGGACCACCTCGAGGGCGCGGCTGGACCGGGGGCGCGGTGCGCTCGGGCCCGCGCTGGAGCTCGTGCACACCGGGCGCGCCCCGACCCGGGCCGTGCTCACCGCCGAGCTCGGGGTGACGCGGGCGACGGCCGGCGCGGTGGCCGCCGAGCTGGAGGCGCTCGGACTGATCCGCGTCGACGCGAGGCCCACCGCGGCCGCCGGTTCCCAGGGCAGGCCCTCGCACCGCCTCGCGGTCGCCAAGGAGGGTCCTGTCGTGCTGGCCGCGCAGGTGCACGCCGACGGTTTCCGGGCCGCCCTGGTCGGGCTGGGCGGCCGTATCGTCGCCACCGCGCCCGGCTGCGAGACCGTCGACGCCGACCCCGCGAAGGTCCTCGGCTCCGTCGTGGAGGCGGGCGCCGACCTGCTGCGCACGACCGGCAGACGCTGCGTCGGCGCCGGACTCGCCGTGCCGTCCGCGGTCGCCGAACCCGAGGGCCTCGCCCTCAACCCCCTGCATCTGGCCTGGCCCGCGGGCGCCCCCGTCCGCCGTACCTTCGACGAATGCGTGCGCGCCGCCGGCATCACCGGACCGGCCTTCGCGGGCAACGACGTCAACCTCGCCGCTCTCGCCGAGCACCGGCACGGCGCGGGCCGCGGCGCCCGCGACCTGCTGTGCGTGGCGACCGGACACCGAGGTGTGGGCGGGGCGCTGGTGCTCGACGGGCGTCTGCACACGGGCAGTTCGGGCCTGGCCCTGGAAGTGGGCCACCTCACCGTGAACCCCGAGGGCCGCCCCTGCTACTGCGGCAGCCGCGGCTGCCTGGACGTCGAGGCCGACCCGCTGGCCCTGCTCACTGCGGCGGGACTCGACCCCGGCCCCGAACAGTCCCTGCTCCGGCAGGCCGACGACCTCGTCCGCGACCACTACGACGACCCCGCCGTCCGTACGGCGGCCGAGTCGCTGATCGACCGCCTGGGACTGGGTCTCGCCGGTCTCGTCAACATCCTCAACCCGGACCGCATCATCCTCGGCGGCCTCCACCGCACCCTCCTGGACGCCGACCCCGAGCGCCTGCGGGCCGTCGTCGCCGAGCGCAGCCTGTGGGGACAGAGCGGCGGCGTCCCCATCCTGGCCTGCACCCTGGACCACAACAGCCTTGTCGGAGCGGCAGAGTTGGCGTGGCAGCCCGTGCTGGACGATCCGCTGCGGGCACTGACCCGTGGCTGAGCTGCTCGAGACGCGGGGGCTGCGCCTGGTCGAGGTGGCGCCCCCGGTGGTCCCGGCCGGGACGCGGACGGCCATGAACCGCGAGTGGGACCGGGCGGTCCTGGCCAACCCGGCGCTCTTCGACGGTCCGGTGGTGGTCTGCGCGGGACTGTCCCGGGAAACCCCGGACACCCTGCTCGTCTCCTGGTCCCGCGTCACCTATCGCTACTTCGCCCTGCGCCGCGTCCCGGGCGCCACCGCTCTGCGGTCCCTGTTCGTGAGCGTGGTGCAGCCGACGCAGGACGGGCGCGTACTGGTGGGCCGTATGTCGTCGTCCACCGCCACGCCCGGCCGCTGGCAGTTCCCCGGCGGCTCCGTGGAACCGCCCACCGGTGAGGCGCCGCTCGACGAGGACGCACTGCGCCGCCACGCGGCCGTTGAACTGGCCGAGGAGACGGGCGTCGACCTCCCGGCCGCCGACCTCACCCGCTGTCTGATCACCCACGGCGAGGACGGACAGGTCGGTGTCCACTACCTGGCGCCGCCCCTGCCCGCGCCCCGCCTCCACGAGCGTTTCGAGACACTCGTGGCCGTCGAGACGGCACGAGGGCAGGCCCCGGAGTTCGACCGGGTCGCCCTCGTCGGCGCACCCGCCGACCTGCCGGACCTCGCCGGTCCGCACGTCGCCTACCTGGAACCCGTCGTCCGTTGGGCAAACCGCCGAGTAGGCTCGTGACATGCGGATCTCCGTCTCCTCGGACATGGACGAACCAGTCGCGCGCACCCTCGTCGACGAACTGCGCGCGCGGGGCCACGACGTGGTCGCCCACGGCGCCCTGAGCCCCGGCGCCGACCCGCAGTGGGCCGTCTGCTCGGAGGCCGCGGCCCGTGAGGTGGCCGCGGGGACGGCCGACCAGGCCGTCGTGTGCTGCTGGACCGGGACCGGCGCCTCCATCGCCGCGAACAAGGTCCCCGGCGTACGGGCCGCCCTGTGCACGGACGCCTACACCGCGGACGGCGCCCGCCGCTGGAACGACGCCAACGTCCTCGCGCTCAGCCTCCGCCTCACCTCCGAGCCGCTCCTCAAGGAGATCCTCGACGCCTGGTTCACCGCCGAGCCGAGCGAGGACGCCGAGGACCGGGAGAATGTGGCCCGGGTGGAGCGCCTGGACGCCGGCCGGTCCTAGAAGCGCGCGCTCCGGTCAGGCGCTGAGCGCGCCCGCCACCTTCAGCTCCCCGTGGTCGATCAGCCATCGCACCGACTCCAGTACGGCGGCCTCCGGTTCGTAGCGCGGGGCATACCCGAGAAGGGTCCTGGCCTTCTCGATGGTGAAGCACTGGCTGCGGTACAGGTGCTCCCAGCTCACGTCGGCGTGTTCCGGGGCCGTGGTCCTGCGGAACTGCTCCCAGGTCACCGGCTCCAGCGTCGCGGCCCGGCCGAACCAGCCGGCCGCGACGCGGGCGTATCCGCGGACGTTCAGCGCGCTGGGAGCGACGACGTTGAAGTCCTCTCCCGCCGCCGCGTCCCGGTGCTCGATCGCTCGCTCGAAGGCCTGTGCCACGTCGTCCGCGTGCACATGGTGCATCAGCTCGACACCGCTGCCGGGGATCCGCAGCGGCTGTCCCGCCGAGAGCGCGTACCAGACCGCCGGGTCGAGGTTCCCCAGCGGGCCGACCGGATGCCAGCCGGGGCCCACGATGTGCCCGGGGTGCAGGGAGGTGGTCACCAGGCCCCCGGAAGCGGTCTCCTCCTTCAGCATCCGGGCGATCCGGCCCTTCTGGATGCCGTACTCCCCGACGGGCGGGGTCCCCGTGCTCTCGGAGATCGGCAGCTTGTCGGCGGGGCCGTGGCGCCACACGCTGCCGCAGTGCAGCAGATGCCCGACCTCGCCGCGCAACCTCTCGACCAGCGCGGTGGCCGAGTCCAGGGTGAAACAGACCAGGTCGACGACGACATCCGGGCCCAGCCCGGCCACCCGGCCCCCGAAGCCGCCGTCCCTGTCCTCCCGCTCCCGGTCGGCGACCACCTGACGCACCTGCTGCCATTCGGGGGCTTCCGCGTAGGCGGTGCGCGTGCCGCGGCTGATGTTGACCACTTCGTGGCTGGCCCGCACCAGGCGGGGGACCAGGAAGGTGCCGATGTGCCCGCTTCCGCCGATCACGACGACTCGCATGTTCATCCCATCGCTGTCAGGCCGGTCAGGTCAGTCTGGTCGAGCGCCCGGCGGTGCCGTCAAGCTCCACAGCGCCGACGTGCGCCGACGTGCGCCGACCTGCGCCGGCCCTCGGTGGACATCTCGGTGGGCGCAGGGCCGTTGTCAGTGGCGGCGACTAGCCTGCGGGCATGATCGACAGGACTGAGGACGACCGCGCCTTCCCGCCCGCCCTGGCCGACGTGGCCCGCGTGGAGTTCGACTACGCCGACGGCGAGGGCGTGGACTTCGAGCCGTACGACGCCTTCGACTCCGCCGAGGAGACCACCGACTGGCTGCGCCACTGGACCGGCAACCACGAACTGGACGGCGACGACTACCGGGTCTTCGGACAGGACGGCACCGGGGGCCTCGCCGCCCTGTGGTGCGTGCGGCAGGGGCGGCCCCTTGTCGAGCAGCCCGTGGTGTTCCTGGGCTCGGAGGGCGAGCGCGGTGTGGTCGCGGCGAACCTGTCCGACTTCCTGTGGGTGCTGGCCGACGGCCTGGGCCCGATGGAGGTGGTGGAGCACGAGCAGTACGACGCCCGCCCGAACCCGGCGCTGACCGAACTCGCCGAGCGTCACGCGAGCACCCCGCGCCGCCCCACCCGCGACATCGTCACCTCCGCCCGCTCCGAGTTCCCGGCCTTCTCCGAGGACATCGACGCCCTCTGCCGGTGAGTGCCCTCCCCTGGTGAGCGCCCGGCCGGTGAGCGGCGTCAAGGGCGGCTCCACTCCACGGCCAGGGCCCGACCGGGGTTGTCGACGAAAATGTGCCGCACCAGTTCCTCACCCAGCTCGAGGGCGAGTCGCGGACGCACCCGGCGCAGCAGATACGGCATCCCGGGGCCCCCGTCGACCGACCGGGCGGCCGCGGTCGTGGTGTCGCCACCGAGGAGGAGACGGTCCCCGTGACCCGCCTCGGCGAGGGCGCGTACGGCGTCCGGCATGCGCCAGTCCGTGGCGTGGTTGGCGCGCGACGGCCCGTCGAAGGCGAGGTAGCAGCCCGACGCGGCGGCCTGGGCGTGCACGGTGAGGTCGGGGGAGCGGTTGAGGTGACCGAGGATCACCTGCCGCGGTGGCACCCCCAACTCCCCGCACAGCAGGTCCAGTACGTCCAGCGCGCCGGTCCCCAGCTCCAGGTGGACGGCGATCGGCGCCCCCGTCGCACGATGTGCCTCGGCCGCCGCGGACATGGTCCAGCGGGCGTGCGCGTCCAGAGCGTGGAAACCGCCCGCCACCTTGATCAGTCCCGCGCGGACCCCCGACACCCCGATGCCCTCGGTCAGTTCGGCGACGAAGACATCGGCGAGCCTGCCGCGCAGCCCGGAGAGCGTGGCGTCGTCGTAGTGGATCGCCTGGTGCAGCCCGGTGGCGGCGACGATCCGCACCCCGGTCTCCCGGACCAGGGGCGGCAGATCGGCGGCTCGCCGCCCCAGCCCGTACGGCGTCCACTGCACCACTGCGCCACCGCCCTGCGCGGCGAACGCCGCCAGCTCGGCCCGCGCCGCGGAGACACTCCGCAGTTCCTGACCCGGCAGTCGGGGACTTCCGAAGAACAGATGGTCGTGAGCGTCGCACACCCCGAGCTGCCCGGCGGGCACGTCACCGGCCACCGTACGGACCGCAACCGCGCTCACCACTGTCGTCCCCGCGGCAGCCGCCCCCGGCCCGGTGCCGACACATGCAGCACCTCGAACACCTCGCCGTCCGCCCCGGACGGCTGATGCGCCCAGAGCGAGAAGTGCCCGAGCTCCCAGCGGGCCGTGTCCACCACGGCCGCCGCGAGCACCGCGCCCTCCTGCCCGGCCAGCCGCTCCGTCTCACCCACGGCGTCCGCCATCGCCTCGGTCAACTCCACGCCCTGCGGCACAGGTTGACACCGCCGCACGGCCCACCGGGCAGGAGAGCGGGCGGCGCCTCCCTCCTCGTACGACAGGCCTGTCCACTGACGCACGGACGGCCGCCCGAAGTCGTCGCTGAGTCCTTGGAAGGCACCTCCCCAGAGGAAGGCGTTCATGCCCTCCACGGTGTTCCAGAGGTAGAAGGGCGCGTACTGGTTGACGGGCGAGCCGCTCACCCCGCGCTCGCGCATGAGATATGTCTTGAGGGCGAGCCCCTCCCAGTCGTCCAGCACATGCCCGACCCGGGCCACGCGCGCGCGGATGACGTCCATCTCGTAGTCGGTGGGCAGGGTGAGTTCGTACTGCATCGCGTGCATCGGTCGCCTCCTCTACGGCGCTTGGGGAGTGAGCAGCGAGAGCAGGCCCCGCACACCTCTGTCGAACGCGGCGGGCGAGCCGGACGCACGGGCCAGGACATAGCCGCCCTGGACGGTCGCGAGCACGGTCGCCGCGATCTCCTCGCCGTCCAGCGACGCCGCGAACTGGCCCTGTTCCTTGCCCTCTTCGACGATCCCGGCGATGCGCTCACGGATCCAGTCGATCGTCTCGTCGACCGGCGCGCGCAGTTCGTCGCTGGCGACGACATCCGGATCCATCGTGAGCCGACCGATCGGGCAGCCGCGCAGCACGTCGCGCTCACGCCGCAGATACGCCTCGATGCGCTCGTACGGCGTGCCGGGCCCGCCGAGTACTCCCTCGGCGGTGGCGCGCAGCTCCTCGGCGGTCCTTCGGATCGCGGCGAGGGCGAGGTCGGGCTTGCCCTTGAAGTGGTGGTACATGCTGCCCTGTCCGGCCCCCGCGCGCTCCAGGATGGCCTTGGGGCTCGTCCCCACATAGCCGCGCTCCCACAGCAGCTCACGGGTGGACTCGATCAGTCGGTCCGAGGTGCTCATGCTCTCACTGTACATACTAGTAGTTACAGAAGTCGAGGCCTTTGGGGAGCAGGCGGAAGTCCTCCGCGTACTCCCCGTGAGGTACGCGCACTGCCGCTGGCCGTACGACGACCCGACCCCCTCCCCGGAGCCAGTCTCGAAGCAGCACCGAACGACACGTTCAGAAACTCCAGGGAGATGAACCGACATGCAGACTCTCGCGAACTGGGACGGTGGCCCGGGCCCGTGGATCCTCTTCTTCCCGTTGATCTGGGCGGCCGTCGTGCTCGGCGTCGTCACGGTCCTGCGCCGCACCGCCTGGCGCGGCCGCCGCGGCCCCTGGCGCACTCCGGCCGACGCCGGCCCCTCCGGGGACTCGCCGATCGCCATGCTCGGCCGCCGCTTCGCCTCCGGCGAGATCGACGAGGACGAGTACTGGCGCCGACTGTCCGTCCTGGACGAGCAGTTCGGCCGTGCGGCGGGCAAGGGCGGTGCGGCATGACCGCCACGACCGCCTCGACGAGGACGTTGCCGGCCGCCCGGGTGGTCGACGCCGTGAAGGTGTACGGCAGCGGCGACACCGGCGTGCGGGCCCTGGACGGGGTGAGCGTCGACTTCCCGGCCGGCCGCTTCACCGCGATCATGGGGCCCTCCGGCTCCGGCAAGTCCACCCTCATGCACTGCGCGGCCGGCCTCGACACGCTCACCGAGGGCACCTCCTACATCGGCGACACCGATCTGGGCTCCCTCGACGACCGCCGCCTGACCCTCCTGCGCCGGGACCGCGTCGGCTTCGTCTTCCAGGCGTTCAACCTGGTGCCGACGCTGACCGTCGAGGAGAACATCCGACTGCCGCTGGACCTCGCGGGAGGCAAGGGGGACCCCGAGTGGATCGACGCGCTGATCGACGTGGTCGGCCTGCGTGACCGGCTCCGTCACCGGCCTTCCGAGCTCTCCGGCGGGCAGCAGCAACGCGTCGCCGTGGCCCGGGCGTTCGCCGGCCGTCCCGACGTCGTCTTCGCCGACGAGCCCACCGGAAACCTTGACTCCCGCTCCGGCGGCGAGGTACTCGGTCTCCTCGGCAGGACGGTGCGCCAGACGGCCCGCACGGTCGTCATGGTCACCCACGACCCGGTGGCCGCGGCCCACGCCGACGAGGTCGTCTTCCTCGCCGACGGACGCCTGGTGGACCGGATGGAATCCCCGACCGCCGACAGGGTCCTGGACCGCCTGAAGGCCTTCGAGGTGACGTCCCGGGCGGGGGTGCCCTCCAGGACGGGGGTGTCCTCACGGGCGGGGGTGTCGTCCAGGGCGGAGGTGTCGTCCCGGGTGGGGGTTCTCTCCGGGGAGGGGATGCCCTCTCGGTCGGAGGTGTCGCCCCGAGCGGTGGTGCCCTCTCGGACCGATCTGACCTCCCGGGCGGAGGAGGCCTCCCGGTCCGAGTCGACCTCCCGGGCGGAGGGGTCTTCCCGGTCCGAGTCGACCTCCCGGGCGGAGGGGTCTTCCCGGTCCGAGTCGACCTCCCGGACGGAAGGGGCTTCCCGGTCCGAGCCGACCTCCCGGACGGAGGGGGCTTCCCGGTCCGAGCCGACGCCCCAGACGGAGGCGTCCCCCCCGGACCGAGGCGCCCCCACGCACGCAAGCCCCCACGCAGCCGCAGGCGCCCTCGCGGACCCGATCCCTCCCGGGACCGGAGACTCCCTCTCCAACCACAGGACCGGAGACTCCCTCTCCAACCGCGGCACCGGAGTCTCTCTCTCCGACCCGGGCGGAGGATCCCTCATGAACGCCTCCCTCCGCCTGAGCGTGTCGTCCCTGCGTGCCCACAAGCGCCGCTTCGCCGGGACCTTCCTCGCCGTGTTCCTCGGGGTCGCCTTCCTCGCCGGAACACTCGTCATGGGCGACACCCTCCGCGCCGGCTTCGACACCATGTTCGGCAACGCGACCGGCGGCACCGACGCCGTGGTCCGCAGCGCCGAGGCCATCAGCACGCCGGGGGAGAGCCAGGGAGTGCGCGAGCCGGTCGCCACCGACCTGGTCGAGACCGTCGAACAGGTACCCGGCGTCGCGGCCGCCGCCCCCGACATCCAGGGCGCCGGCCAGCTCGTCGGCAAGAACGGCAAGCCCATCGGCGGCCAGGGTCCGCCCACCCTCGCCGGCAACTGGATCGACGACCCGAAGCTCAACCCGTACCAACTCGCCGAGGGCCGCGCGCCGAAGAGGCGCGGCGAGGTCGTCGTCAACCGCGGTACCGCCGAGAAGGGCCACCTGAGGATCGGCGACACGACGATCCTGCGCACACCCGACCCCGTCGAGGTGACCATCGTCGGTCTCGCGACCTTCGGCGGCGAAGACGGCATGGCCCAGGTGACGTTCACGGGCATGACTCAGGCCGACGCCGAGAAGTACCTTACGGCCCGGCCCGGCGAGGCGTCGAGCATCCAGGTGCGCGCAGGCCCCGGTGTCAGCCAGCGGGAGCTCGTCGACCGGCTGACGAGCGTACTGCCCCAGGGCGTTGAGGCGATCACCGGTCAGGAGTCGACCGAGGAGAACACCGACATGATCTCCAGCCAGTTCCTGACCGCCTTCACAGCCTTCCTGTTGGTGTTCTCGGGCGTGGCCCTGCTCGTCGCCACCTTCTCCATCCACAACACCTTCGCGATCGTCGTCGCCCAACGCACCCGCGAGAACGCCCTGTTGCGAGCACTCGGCGCCTCCCGTCGCCAGGTCACCGCATCGACCCTCACCGAGGCGAGCGTCGTGGCGGTCACCGCCTCCGCCGCGGGCCTCGCGGGCGGCATCGGAATCGCCGCCGGCCTCCAGGCACTGTTCCCGGCGATCGGATTCCCTTTCCCCGAGGGCGCCTTGGTGGTCAGCGCGCTGTCGATGCTGCTGCCGCTCGCGGTCGGCGTCGTGGTCTGCCTGGGCTCCGCGCTGCTGCCCGCCGTACGCGCCGGCCGCACCGCACCTCTCGCCGCACTGCGCGAGACGGCCGTCGACCGGTCGGGCACCTCCCGCGTCCGTGCCGTCACCGGATCCGGCCTGGCCGCACTGGCCATGGCCGTCACCCTCACCGGCGTCCTGGTGTCACCGTCCCTCTGGCTCGCGGGCACCGGAGCCCTTCTGGCGCTCGTCGCGTTCGTGGTCCTCGGCCCGGTCGCCTCCACGACCGCCGTACATGTGCTCGGCGGTCCCCTCGACCGGCTCCGCGGTGTCACCGGCTCCCTCGCCCGGCGCAACGCCCTGCGCAGCCCCAAGAGGACGGCCGCGACCGCCGGTGCGCTGATGATCGGCGTGGCCGTGGTCTCACTGTTCACGGTGTTCGGGGCGTCCCTGAAGGCCACCATGGACCAGACCGTGTCCCGGTCCTTCGCGGGCGATGTCGCCGTCAGCACACCGTCGTTCGGCGCGGGCGGCAGCGGACTGAGCCCGCGGCTCGCCGGAGCCGTCCAGCAACTGCCCGAGGTGGACACGGCCGTGGGTCTCGGGCGCGGTGTCGCCGAAGTCGACGGACAGGGACGGGCGTTGACCGTCACCGATCCGCTCGCCCTGGAGCGCACCTTCGACCTCGGCACCGTGCGGGGCTCCCTGCGCGAGCTCGGCACCGACGGCATCGCCATCACCGAGTCGGAGGCGCGGAAGCAGGGCCTCACGACCGGCGACAAGGCCCGACTCACCTTCACGGATGGCAAGAAGGACATGTTCACGGTCCGCGCGGTCTACGGACGGTCCGAGCTGGCGGGAGACTACGTCATCACCCGCGCGGCCTGGGCCCCGCACCGCACGCAGGACTCCGACACGCTCGTCGCGGTCTCCTTCAAGGACGGCGTGAGCGCCGGCGCGGGCAAGGCGGCGGTGGAGAAGGTGGCGGCACGGTACGGCCATCCCGAGGTGCAGACCCGCGACGAGTACGCGCAGTCCTCGGCCGGCGGCATAGACATGATGCTGACCCTGGTCTACGCGCTGCTCGCCCTCGCGGTCCTCATCGCACTGCTGGGCATCGCCAACACACTGACCCTGGCGATCCACGAGCGCACCCGCGAACTGGGCCTGCTGAGGGCCGTGGGCCAGACCCGTTCCCAGCTGCGCGCCATGGTCCGCTGGGAGTCCGTCCTGGTCGCCGCCTTCGGCACGGTCGGCGGACTCACCCTCGGCGCCTTCCTGGGCTGGGTCCTGGTCAGGGCCTCGGACGGGACGAGCGACAGCACCTTCGCCTTCGCGATGCCACCGCTGCAACTCGCGGTGGTCGCCCTGGTGGGCGTCGCCGCGGGAGCCCTCGCGGGCCTGCGCCCGGCCCAACGTGCCGCCCGTCTCGACGTACTGCGGGCGATCGCCACCGAGTGAGGCCGGTAAAAGCCCGCCGACGGTCACTGAGCGGCCGCGTCGGCCGCGGGAGCCCGGGAGGGGCGCGCCCCGCGGGCGCACGAGCGGAAGGAGAAGGCGTCACCGCCCGGTCAGCCGGCAACGGCCGACCGGGCGGGAGTGTGTTCGGGCCTGCGGCCGTCGACCCGCACCTCGGCGAACCTGAGCGCGGACTTGTCGAGGACGGTGCGACGCGGTGGCCGTGCGGCGGAGGGCGTCGGGAGTGTGAACCACACGAACTTCCCCGACTCGCCGTCCGGCCGTACGCCCCAGCTCTCGCTGACCGCGGCGACCATCGCGAGCCCTCGCCCGCACGTGGCGAGCGGCTCGGTGTCCTTGATGTCGGCCACGACCGGCAGACGCGGGTCGTGGTCGTGCACCGAGACCATGAGCCGGTCGAGCAGCAGCTCGATCTTCACGGTGCACGTCTTGTCGGGCTGGGCATGGCGGTGGACGTTGGTCAACAGCTCCGTCACACCGAGCACGGCCCGGTCTATGAGGGGATCCAGATGCCAGTAGCGCAACTGTGCGGAAAGGATTCTGCGGACCTGGCCGATCCGCGCCGGCAGAGCCTGAAGCTCCACAGTGCAATGCCTGCTTGGGTGACTGATCACGGCTGCGACTCCCCGACGTGAGGTCCGGAAGAACACGGAGTTCGGATCGATCCGGCAGGTGCCTGCGTGAAACGGCCGCCTGCCGTCGTGCCCGGCGGGCTGGTGTGCAGCGTGATCGCCGGTAAACCCAGAGTGATGTGAGACCAGCGTGACGCAGGAGGTGCGACTTCGCAACTCGCGGTGACCTAGTCGCTACGCCCCGCAGCCCTGCGTACGGCCTCGATGAACCGGCGTGCCGCGGGCGGCCCGGGCTCGCCCGGCGCGGGATCCTTCTCGCCCAGGGTCAGCAGATACCGGTTGCCGTTGAGGTCCGCGAGAGCCCGGTCGTCCGCGGCGAACCAGGGCTTGGAAGCGCGCACCGCCTGTACCGGCGCGCTGTCGATCTCGCTGCCGTAACTGGTGAGCAGTTCCAGCCTGCCGTCGTTGATCCGGACCTGGCCGGCCCGGGTGAGCGAGCGCAACCTCTTCCCGATCCGCACGCCCATAGCCGTGAACTCCGGCTCCGCCATGCCGCCCCGCCCCCTTGTGCGCGTCGGTGTGCCGGCTCCTGCTCCCGTGTGGGCCGAGAGCCGGCTTCTGTCGTGACCCAGTGTGCGCGCCCCCGTTCGAGACGTCCGTCCCGCCCGGTGCAGTCTGCCCGCCACGGGCGTCGAGCACCAGTGCGCATGACATCTCGCCGGGGGCGCCCGGAGCACTCGTTCGAATGCGCCCCCGCCGCCTCGCTCCGCTGCGACCCCAGGCTGTCTTTGGGGTGCTCAAAGGTGTGTTTATGCAGGTGAGAAGCGTGCGGAAGGTGTCTATGATCGAGACATCCGCCGCGCGACGCGCCGTCGGCGCGCAGTGTTAGGAGCCCCGCCGTGAGCACCCCTCAGCAGACCCGGACCGGCGACACCCTCGACGTCGACCACAGTGACACCGCCTACCGCGGCTGGCTGAAAGAAGCCGTCCGCAAGGTCCAGGCCGACGCCAACCGCTCGGCCGACACGCACCTTCTGCGCTTCCCGCTCCCGGAGAGGTGGGGCATCGACCTGTACCTCAAGGACGAGTCGACCCACCCCACGGGCAGCCTCAAGCACCGGCTCGCCCGCTCGCTGTTCCTCTACGGTCTGTGCAATGGCTGGATCAGGCCGGGCCGCCCGGTGATCGAGGCGTCCAGCGGCTCCACCGCTGTGTCCGAGGCGTACTTCGCGAAACTGATCGGCGTGCCCTTCATCGCGGTCATGCCGCGCACGACGAGCGCCGAGAAGATCCGCCTGATCGAGTTCCACGGCGGCCGGTGCCACTTCGTGGACGACCCGCGCACCATGTACGAGGAGTCCGCCCGCCTCGCGGTGGAGAGGGGCGGCCACTACATGGACCAGTTCACCTACGCGGAACGGGCCACGGACTGGCGCGGCAACAACAACATCGCCGAATCCATCTTCAGACAAATGGAGTTGGAGCGTTTCCCGGAGCCGGCGTGGATCGTCGCCACGGCCGGCACCGGCGGCACCTCGGCGACCCTCGCCCGGTACGTCCACTACATGCAGCACGACACCCGTATCTGTGTGGCCGATCCGGAGAACTCCTGTTTCTTCGAGGGCTGGAGCACCGGCGATCCGGACGTCACGTGCGACTGCGGCTCGCGCATCGAGGGCATCGGCCGGCCGCGCATGGAGCCGAGCTTCGTGCCCGGAGCGATCGACCGCATGATGAAGGTCCCGGACGCGGCCAGTGTCGCCGCCGTGCGCGCACTGGATCGTGCCATCGGGCGCCGGGCGGGCGGCTCGACGGGCACCGGACTGTGGAGCGCGCTGAAGATCGTCGCCGAGATGGTGGCCGAGGGCCGCCGGGGGAGCGTCGTCACCCTTCTCTGCGACCCCGGCGACCGGTACCTGGACAAGTACTACTCGGACGCGTGGCTGGCCGAGCAGGGTCTGGACATCGAGCCGTACACGGCGGCGATCGCCGCACTGCTGGAGACGGGGGTCTGGCCCGGCCAGGTCGCTCCCGCCGGCCCCTAGCGGACAGAAGCTGTACGACCCTCGCCGGCACCGGCACGGCAAGCTGGACCCGAAGGGCCTGGTCTCGTCGACAAGCCGCAGAAGGCGGCCCGACCTGCACCCCGGCTAGCAGCCTGCACCCCGGCTAGCAGCCTGCATCCCGGCTAGGAGCCCTGCACTCCGAGCCGCCGGTCCAGCGTCCGGACCGCGTCCCGGAAGGCCCGCCCCAGCCCGGCCCGTCCCAGCTTCGCGACCAGGCGGAATACCGCAGTGCCGTCGACGGCGAAGGTCCAGCGCACATGGGTGCCCGCCCCGGCGGGAGTGAGCCGCCACTCCTCGGCGATAGCACGGGCACCGGGAGCGTTGGCCACGTCGACGCGGTAGGCGTACAGCTCGGGGGCCTTCGCCGCGAGGACGGTCTCCTGGAAGCGCCCGCCGCCCCTGAGGTGGAGCTCCCGGGTCGACCCGTCCCCGGTCGAGCGGGCCAGTGTCACCGCGGAGAACCATTCCTCCCAGCCCGGTACGTCCTCGGCGAGCGCCCGGTGGACCGCCTCCGGCGGAGCCGACATCTGCTGTACGAACACCAGCCGTACGGGTGCGGTCGCGATGAAGTCGAGCCCCACCTCGCGCAGTTGGTGAGCCATGGACAACCCCCTCAGGTGTGAACGGGAAGGGTCACCCTAGCTGGCGCTCCGTCAGATGTCTGTACCGTCAACGGAGTCGCCCGCCACGACCAGCCGCCGCAGATGCTCCGAGATCTCCGCGCGCGCCGACGCCGGCAGCCCCGCGTCCGTCACCAGCGTGTCGACCTGCTCCAGCGAGGCGAACGAACTCAGGCCCACCGTGCCCCACTTGGTGTGGTCGGCGACCACCACGACCCGCCGGGCCGACTGCACCAGACGCCGGTTGGTCTCGGCCTCCGCGAGGTTCGGCGTCGACAGGCCGGCCTCGACCGATATGCCGTGCACACCGAGGAAGAGCACGTCGAAGTGGAGCGCCCCGATCGCCTGGTCGGCCACCGGGCCCACCAGTGAGTCGGAGGGGGTGCGCACACCGCCGGTCAGCACGACGGTCGCCGCGCCCTGACGGGGGCCGGTGGTGCGCTGCGCCGCGTGGAAGACGTCGGCCACCCGCACCGAGTTGGTCACGACGGTCAGATCCGGCACGTCGAGCAGATGGTGCGCCAGCGCGTACGTCGTCGTACCGCCCGACAGAGCGATCGCGGTGCCCGGGGCGACCAGCTCCGCCGCAGACCGCGCGATGTCCTCCTTGGCGGTCAGCTCCAGACCCGACTTCGCCTCGAAGCCCGGCTCGTGGGTGCTCGCCTCCACCACCGGGACCGCGCCGCCGTGCACCTTCTCCAGCACACCCTGGCGGGCCAGCGCGTCGAGATCGCGCCGTACGGTCATGTCCGACACGCCGAGCTTGCGGGTCAGCTCGTTGACGCGCACCCCGCCTCGGCGCCGGACCTCGTCCAGGATCAGGGCGCGCCGCTGCTCCGCGAGGAGGTTCTGATTCTCACTCACGTACGCTCCGGTCCTTTCGCCTGCGGCTGTCCGACACGCCCTGCGCACCCTCTCCCACAAGCACATTTTGCCCGTCCCTGGTGCGCGGGACGTCCCATACTCGCACGGGCCCCCACCCGCAGCGCCACCGACCGCCCCGTCTCACTCCTGCCACCGGGGTGACACCCGGGCTCCGGCTGTCGCCCGGATCGGGGAGATTCCGTGACGAGTGGTGTGCGCGACGCGCCGAACGGGAGATCCTTGTTCCCGCACGGACAGATGCCGACAGCGCGTCACGGGGGAAGTGCAAAGACAGTGGAACGTGTCCCGACCAAGGGCGCGGACGGCTCGCCCGCCCGGCCCGAAGCATCCGGAACCGCCCTGGAACTCCTGGTCCACGGGGTGGGCGGCACCACGCCGGAGAGAATGCTCGACGATCCGCGCACGGTGCGGATCACCGGCGACGGCATCGCGGCCGTCTTCCGGCGCGCCGACGACGTCGACGCCGAGCGGAGACCGCGCGACGCCCGCACCGGCCCGGTGCCCGAGGCGTACGTCTGGTGCAACCTCACCTCCGGCAACGGCACCCGCGCCCTGTGGCTGCTGTTACTGCCGTTCATGGTGGTCAACCTCGCCCACTGGATGCGCCCCACCGCACGCGGCCGCAAACGGACCGTGCGCCTGTACGGCCTCCTGGTCCGGCTCGCGGGCCTGACTCTGACCGTTCTGCTGGTCGCCGCCGCCTGCGAGGTCGCCCTGGACCTCGCGGCCTGGCAGTGCGCGGGCACACGCGCGTGCGCCGAGTCGCACACCTGGCTGGGCTTCCTGTCGCCCGACGTGTCGCAGGCCGGCTGGTGGAGCAGGCCCGGTCGCCGCCTCGCCCTCGCGGCCCTGGTCCCGGCCGCGCTGACCGGCCTGCTCTGGTACCTGTCCCACCGCACCTGGAGCGCCTACGAGTCCCAGCAGCCCATGTCCCGCGGGGGCGAGCCCGAGGAGAACCACGGCCGCACCGCGCTCAGCCGGCCCGGCTTCTGGTACGGCCGCCGCCTGGTCGCCCGCCTGCGCGCCGCGCACACCGCCGCGGGCCTGCTGACGATCGCCGCCGCCGTCAGCTCCACGGCGGCCCGCTTCGACCGCGAACCCGGCGGCCCCGCACTCCTCGACACGCTGGGCCGGCTCCTGCTGGCCGGCCTCGTCGCCGCCGGGGTCGCCGTCATCTGGGTGGTGTGCCGCCGAGGACGCAGCGAGAGGTATCTCGACCGGCAGCTCGACGAGCGTCTCGTACGGCGCCTGCCGCTCGCCGCGCTCCTCCTGCTCGCCCTCGCCGCGGTGTACGCCGGGTGGGAGCGGCCGGGGTGGCAGTCGCACGGCCGGCTGTCGGGGGACGCCACCTTCGGCGGCATCGCCTTCGTGCAGGGTCTGCTGGTGGTCGCCCTGGCCGCGGTCGCCCACCTGCTGTACCGCACGCATCCCGACCCGCGCGCCGCCATGCGCGGGCTCGCCGGACCCGCCGTGGCGACACTGGCCTGCGCGCTGGGCGGCGTGATGTCCGGCGGCGTCTCGCAGCGCGTGTCGGACTGGCTGGACGGCACCGGCGCCACCATCCCCGGCCCGCCGGTCCTGCTGACCTGGCAGGCGTCCGTGATCCCGCTGGTCCTTCTCGTGCTGCTGGCGCACTGCGCCTGGCTCGGCCGGCGCACCTGGCGCTCCGGACGGGCCCAACTGGGCACGGTCGAGAGCGAGTACCCCGCCGAGCCCAAGGACGCGGCACGCACCCGCCGTATCGCCCGCACCCGCGCGATGGCGGCGCTGACGGACCGGGGACCGCGCCTGCTCGGAGTGACATCGGCCAGCACTCTGCTCCTGGGAGCCGGGGCCCTCGTCGGCGCCCTGACCTCCCGCAGGACACCGGCACAGGCCGCCGAAGGGGCGTACGTCTTCGTTCAGGGCGCCGCCGACACCGCGCAGGCCCTCGGCTCCTGGCTGATCGGCCTCGGCTTCATCCTGTTCGTCACGTGGGGCCGCCGCGCCTACAAGGACCCCTCCGCGCGCCGGACCATCGGCATCCTCTGGGACGTGGGCACCTTCTGGCCGCGCGCCGCCCACCCCTTCGCCCCGCCCTGCTACGCCGAGCGCGCGGTACCGGACCTGACCTGGCGGATCGCGACCTGGACCCGGGCCACGCGCGGCCGGCTGGTCATCTCCGGCCACTCCCAGGGCAGTGTCCTGGCGGCCGCCGCGGCCTGGCAGCTGGAGCCTGCGGTCCGCAAACGCGTCGGCCTGCTGACCTACGGCTCCCCGCTGGAGCGCCTCTACGGCCGCTGGTTCCCGGCCCATTTCGGTCCGGCCGCGCTCACCGCCCTGCACCACGACGTGGACTGCTGGCGCAACCTCTACCGGCTCACCGACCCCATCGGCGGCCCCGTCCGGCTGCCCGGCGACTGCGGCCCCGAGGTGGACCGGGAGCCCCTCAAGGACCCGCTCGCCTACGGCCGCACCGATCTGCACCCGCTGCCCGCCCCGATCCTCGGCCACTCCGACTACCAGGCCGACCCGGTCTTCGCCGAGGAGCGGGCGAGACTGCTGGGCCGGCTCCAGCCGGACGTGCCGGTACCGCGGTCTCAGGAGGACTCGGGCAGGTCCTCGGCGTAGAGCAGGGTCAGATCGTCCGTGGTCGGGTCGTCCACCTGGGCGACCCGGCTCGCGTGCCGTTCCACCATCGCCTCGAAGGTCTGGCGCGCGGTACGGCCGTTGCCGAAGGCGGGCCCCTTGGGCAGCACGGTGAAGTACTTCAGCAGAGCCTCCGGAGCGCCCGGTGCCAGCCGGTACTCGTGCTCCTCGGCCTGCTGCTCCACGATGCGGAGGAGTTCCTCGGGGTTGTAGTCGCTGAAGGTGATGGTCCGTGAGAAACGGGAGGCCACACCCGGGTTGACCGACAGGAACCGCTCCATCTCGGCGGTGTAGCCCGCGACGATCACCACGACCGCGTCCCGGTGGTCCTCCATCAGCTTCACCAGCGTGTCGATGGCCTCCTTGCCGAAGTCCCGGCCCGAGTCCTCCGGCGACAGCGCGTACGCCTCGTCGATGAACAGCACTCCGCCGCGCGCCTTGTCGAAGGCCTCCTGGGTGCGGATCGCAGTGGAACCGATGTGCTCGCCGACCAGGTCGACGCGGGACACCTCGACGAGATGCCCCTTCTCCAGGACACCGAGGGAGGCGAGGATCTCGCCGTAGAGCCGGGCGACCGTCGTCTTGCCGGTGCCGGGGGAGCCGGTGAAGACCAGGTGGCGCTTGACGGACGCCGCCTTGAGGCCCGCCTCCTGGCGCCGCCGGCCCACCTCGATCATGTCGGTGAGCGCCCGGACCTCGCGCTTGACGCTGTCCAGGCCCACCAGGGCGTCGAGCTCACCGAGAACGGCCTTCGAGGTGCGCGAGGGCTTCTCCGGCTCGGCAGCGACGGCCGGCGGCTCCTGCTCGGTGACCCGCTGCCCGGGGATCAGCAGTCCAGGGGAGGGGGAGTCCGTCAGTACGGCCGTCTCGCGCGCCGCGGGCGGGGTCGGGCCCCCGCTCTCGTCGCTCGTGCAGTCCTCGACGACGGGGCCCGATCCGGCCGCCGCGTCGGGGGCGTCGGCGAACTCGTAGCCGCCGCGCGCGCAGCGCTCCGTGCGGCACTTCTTGAGGGTCGTACGGCAGCCGTCTATGACATGGAAGCCGTAGCCGCCGCTGCCCGTCACCCGGCAGTTCAGGAAGCTGCCGCGGCCGTCCGCCGACACATAGAAGCCCGCCTCGGCGGGGGAGTCGACCGTGCAGCGCTCGATGGTCGGGTCGGCGCCCTTGGTGACGATCACGCCGGTCTGGGTGGCGTCCACGGTGCAGTTGTTGAGGGTGCCGCCGCTGCCGTGGTCACGGAACCAGGCGCCGGTCGCCGCGTCCCGGATCCGGCAGTCGTCGAGCTGCGCGGTGGCGCCGTCGCTCACGGACACGGCCGTGTTGCGGACCTGGGAGATGTCACTGTCGACGACGTCCGCGCGGGAGCCGCGGTCGAGGACGAACAGGGCGTCCGGCACGTCGTGCACCCGGCAGGAGTCCAGTACGGCGGTGGCGCCGTCGCTGATCCAGACGGCCGGATAGTCGCCGGTGCTGTCGAAGATCTCGCACTGGTTGGCGTCCACGCGCGTGCCCGGATCCCACACCGACAGGCCGTTGCGCCCGAACTGACGGACCGTCGTGCGGGTCAGGGTGAGCACCGAGCGGGAGCGCAGGTCGACCGCGTTCTCCGGGATGTCGTGGATACGGCAGTCGGCCAGGGTCAGCACCGCGTCGGTGTCGAGGGTGACGCCGTCGCCGGTGGTGCGGTGCACATCGCAGTCGGTGAGGTGCGCGGTGGCCCGGCCGGTGATCTGGACCCCGCTGCCGCGGACCTCGTAGACCTCACAACCCACAGCCTCCAGCGCGGAGTTCTCGCCGGTCGCCGTCAGTCCCGCGCCCGAGGTGTGGTGGACCCGGCAGCGCTCCAGGCGGGGGTGGGCGCCGCCGCGCACCGAGACACCGGACTGGCCGGCCGCCACGATCTCGCACTCCTCGAACACCCCGCCCGCGCCGTCCAGTACGGCGATGCCGATGCCGGCCGGGTTGTCGACGGTGCAGCGCCGTACGGTCGGGCGCGCGCCGCCGCGTACCTCTATGCCGGCCGCGGACCGCGTGACGATCCGGATGTCGGTGAGCTCCGGTGTGCCCTCCTCGACGAGCAGGGCGGGCGCGGCCGCGTCCTGGCCCTCCACGTGCAGGTCCTGCACCACGGCGGAGGAACGCACGGTCAACGGCACCCCGTCCAGGGGCGCGATGCGCACGGAACCGGGCGAACCCTCGGGGCCGCGCAGGGTCACCGCCCGCTGCACGACGAGGTTCTCCCGGTAGGTGCCGGGCGCGACGGTGAGGACGTCCCCGTCCGCCGCGGCCTCCAGGGCAGCGGCGAGTGACGCGTACTCACCCGTGCGGCGCCGCCACCGCGATGTACCGGTGTGCGTCACCTGGACCGTGCCCTGTGCCATGGCGTTGCTGTGCCCCCACCTCGTCGTACGCGGGTTTGTGCTGCCGAGGAACCTCGGCCGGTCCACCGTAGCGTGCGCGCGGGTGGTGGGTTGACCAGAGCCGTGAGGCGGTCAGCTGCCGGTGCCGGTCCGGCCCCAGTCCGGGCCCGCGCGCTCCCATGCCTGGTCCCAACGGGCGTACCGGCGACGGACCATGCGCCAGACGGCGAGCCGTCTGGCGCACTCGACCAGGCCCGCGGTCAGCAGGGCCGCCCCGGTGCCCGCGAGGACGGCGTGGGTGGTGGCGGTGGCGGAGTCCAGCGGCCGGGCCGCCGCGCGACCGTGCAGGTCCGTCCACATGCCGAAGTGGTCGCCGCGGTGCGGGGTCTGGAGGGCGGCCATCACCGTGCCCCGGTGCGCGGTGCCGTCCGGCGCGGTCCAGCCGGCCACCACTCGGCTGCGCACCTCCCGCCCCGAGGCGGCCTCGGGGTCGGCGTCCAGCGGCGAACGCTCCAGCCTGCGGATCACGGTCGCCGTCACCAGCCGACGGGAATCCTGCTGCTCACGGACCGATTGCTGCAGCGCTCTCTGGGCCGCGCCCCCGGTGACGGAGCCGATCACCGGTGCTACGACCAGGATCAGCAGCAGGGCCAGGAGGCCGGCCCAGGCCTCGGCCAGGTCGGTCCCGCGGCGCAGCGGGTTGCGCCGCCAACGCCACAGTCCACTGATCGCTCGCACCGTCCGCACCCCCTTCCCGCTCCGTGATAACCCCCGACGGAGTCGTTCACGCGCGGGACCGGCCGAAGAGAGAGCGAAATCACCTGCGGCCGGGCCTCTCATGAACTCCTCACGAAAGCCCCAACGTGCATGCCCCCGGGCGGTGTTCCCGTGCTGCTCGCTCACTGGTCGAGAATCGTCACCGGGTCACCGACCCGGATCGTGCCACGGGAGCGGGGCACCAGGTTCTGCCCGAAGACGAGCTTGCCGCCGAAGCGGCGGTGCCGGCCCAGGCTGTGCAACGGCTCCTTGCCGCGGACGGCCCGGTCCTGGTCGGTGGTGGTCACCACGCACCGCCCGCACATCTTGGCCACCCGGAAGGTGACGTCCCCGATGGCGATGAGCGACCAGTCGTCCTCGGCCCAGGCGTCGGTGCCGCTCACGACCACGTTCGGCCGGAAACGGTTCATGGGCAGGGGGCCCTCGGCCGCGTGCCGGCCTTCGGAGATCAGGGAGTTGAGGGCGTCGAGGGAGGCCGCGGAGGTCAGCAGCAGCGGGTATCCGTCGGCGAAGGTGACGGTCTCGCCCGGCAGCGCGTACTCGGGCTCGACCGGGCGGCGGGTGGCGGGGTCGTCCAGGTGGACCAGGCGGGTCCGGGCACCGAGGTACTCGCTGCACCACTCGTCCGCGTCCGCGTCGGCGGCGGGCACCCCCTCCACCTTGTCCCCGAAGATGTCCAGCGTGACGGTCTCGCCCGGCTCGGGGACCGGCACGGTCAGCGGATCCAGACCGGGCGCGGACAGAACAACGCCGCCGCCGGGCATCAGCTCGGCGGCGGCCTGCGCGAGGCGCGGCTGCTGTCGTTGGGTGACGACCTTTCCCCCGTCGTCTACCAGCGCCCAGCGCCGGTCACCGGCCAGCCCCCAGGGCTCCACCTCGGCCTCCCGGAGTGCCAGACCCCGGAACGCCTTGACCGGATGGACATGTATCGACAACAGCTGCGCATTCCCCATGAGGCCATCGTGCCAGGCGGCACCGACAGCCCGGGAGGGGAATCAGTACCCGCGGTACTGCTGGTTGTTGTACGGGTCCTGGTAGGGAGCCGCCGGAGCGGGTCGGGGAGCCGCGGGGCGCATCGCCTCGTAGCCCGTGCCCATGCCGGGGCCGGCCGGACGCGGCTGCTGCTGCGGCCCGGGATAACCGCGAGGCGCGGCGGCCTGCTGCGGGATGTACGCCCCGGGCGCCTGCTGCAGCGGAGACGGCTGCTGCGCCTGCGGGTAGCCGTAGGAGGAGTAGGACGGACCCGAATAGGAGGTGCCAGCGGGAAGAGCGGGCAGCGCGGACGGCAGCGCGGGCAGGTGGCTTGCCGGGACGTCGTAGGCGGCCGGGACCCGGATCGGGGCGATCTGCGGGGTGCCCCGCTCGGCCACGAGCGAGTCGTAGATCGGAGTGTCCGGGAAGGAGGCGGAGTAGTAGCCGCCGCCATAAGTGGAGCGGGGGGAGGTCATGGCACATAAGTTAAGCCCACGATGTGCTGGTTGGGGAGACCGATAAGAGGGTTGTTTTCCGTGTCGGCAGTGACGTGGGACCCCCAATGCGAGCGAACTCGGCAAAAAAGGACGCCAATCCGGGTCTCATCCGTGTAAAGGCCGAGTTCCGGAGGGGTTACCGAGGGTTGGCGGGTGATCTTCCTGTGCGCGGGATGGGAGTTCGCTGTCCCGGGGGAATAGGTTGGGCGGATAGAACTCGAAGGACCGCCGGGGCGCGTCCTGGCCTGCCGACACCTGATGGGGGCAGACATGTCAATGCCGAAAGGCTCGAACGCTCCGGTGCCCACGACGGCACTGCGCGTCGAATTGGGCTGGCGTACCGGGCCGGGGGTCCCCACCGCGGATGCCTCGGCCCTGCTGCTCGTCGGCGCGAAGGTCCGTTCCGACGCCGACTTCGTCTTCTACAACCAGCCGCAGCACTCCTCAGGAGCCGTCCGCCACGAGGGCAAACGCACCGACGGCGGCCGGGTGACCGACACGCTGCTCGTCGATCTCGCGCGCGTGGAGCCGTCGGTGGAGACCGTCGTGCTCGCCGCTTCCGCGGACGGCGGGACCTTCGCTCAAATCCCTGATCTTTACATCGAGGTGCGAGATGCCACGCAGGGCACTGTGGCGGCGCGGTTCGAGAGCACGGGCGCGACAGTAGAAACCGCTTTCGTACTCGGGGAGTTCTATCGCCGTCAGGGCGCGTGGAAATTCCGTGCCGTCGGTCAGGGCTACGACAGCGGACTGGAAGGTCTCGCAACGGACTTCGGCATCACCGTGGACGAGCCCCAGCAGACGGCACCGGTGACGCCACCGCCCGCCCCCTCCTCGCAACCGGTCCGCCTCTCCAAAGTCACGCTGACCAAGTCGGCTCCCTCCGTCTCCCTCGCCAAACAGGGCGGCACCTCGGGCGCGATGCGTGTAAACCTCAACTGGCAGGTGCACAAACAGTTTTCGGGCTGGAGCGGCAAGCGCGGCCGGGCGGCGGCCATGCACGCCGACCTCGACCTCGACCTGTGCGCCCTGTACGAACTCGCCGACGGCCGCAAGGGGGTCGTACAGGCGCTCGGCAACGCCTATGGAGCCCTGCACCAGCCGCCCTACATCCACCTCGACGGCGACGACCGCACCGGTGCGCTGGCGAGCGGTGAGAACCTCACCGTGAACCTCGACCACAAGCGCGACTTCCGGCGCATCCTCGTCTTCGTGACCATCTACGAGGGCGCGCGCTCCTTCGCCGACCTGCACGCCACGGTCACCCTCCAGCCGCAGTACGGCGCCCCGATCGACTTCTCCCTCGACGAGTGCACGGTGCCCTCGACGGTGTGCGCCCTGGCCCTGATCACCAACACCGGCGACGACCTGGTCGTCCAGCGCGAGGCCCGCTATCTGGTGCCCGAGCGCGGAGTGAGCCCGCAGCGGACGGTGGACCACGTCTACGGCTGGGGCATGAACTGGACCCCGGGCCGCAAGTGAGACCTCAGCGCTCCTCACCGACGACGGCGTCCGGGCGCGCGTAGGTGCGGCCCTTCCAGGCCGCGCCACGACCCCGGTAGTGCTGCACCGCCGAGTCGACCGTCATCAGGAGATAGAGGAACGCGGTGAACGGCAGCAGGGGAGCGAGCCACAGCGGCTGCCGGTAGTAGCGGAGCATCGGGACGTACGTCCCCGTCATGACCAGCCACGCGGCAGCAGCCGGCAGCACGGTCGCCGCACTGCCCGTCGCCAGGCCGGCGAGGACGGCGACGGGCGGCACCAGATAGACCAGCGTCAGCCCGGCCACCGTTCCCAGCAGCACCAGGGGGTTGTGGCGGAGCTGGGCGTACGCGCTGCGCGACACCATCCGCCACAGGTCGTGCAGCCGGGGATAGGGGCGCACGCTGTCCACCCGCTCGGCGAGGCCCAGCCAGATGTGGCCGCCGCCGCCCTTGACGGCCCGCGCGAGGGCCACGTCGTCGATGACGGCGTGCCGGATGGCGTCCGGGATCCGCGCCCGCTCGGCCGTGTCGGCGCGCAGCAGGACGCAGCCGCCCGCCGCGGCCGCCGTCCGCGTGCCCCTCCTGCCGATCCGGCGGAACGGATACAGCTGCGCGAAGAAGTAGACGAACGCCGGCACCACGAGCCGCTCCCACAGGCTCTCCACCCGCAGCCGGGCCATCTGCGAGACGACGTCGAACCCACCGGCGTGCGCGGCGGCGACCAGCCGCCGCAGGCTGTCCGCCTCATGGGCGATGTCGGCGTCCGTCAGCAGCAGGTACTCGGGCCCACGCGCGCGTGCCAGAGCGATGCCATGGCCTACGGCCCACAGCTTGCCCGTCCATCCCGCCGGCGGCTCACCCGGTGAGGACACGGTCAGCGGCAGTCCGCCGGACCGGCGCGCCAGTTCGCGGGCCAGCTCTCCGGTGCCGTCCGTGCTGCCGTCGTCGACGAGGAAGATCTCCGCCCGCCCCGGATAGTCCTGGGCCAGGAGAGAGGGCAGGCTCACGGGCAGCACCTCGGCCTCGTCGCGGGCCGGCACCACCACAGCCACGGACGGCCAGGTCTCGGGATCGCGCTGCGGCGGGAGCCTTATGTCCGTACGCCAGAAGGAGCCCTGGCAGAGCAGCAGCCACAGCCAGGCAGCGAGGGATACGACGGCGGTCCACGCGAGGGCGCTCACGCCCGCAGTCTGCCCCACGCAACCGGCCCCCAAGGGCTCATCGTCTATCGTGGCCGGGTGAAGATCGCGCTCTTGGACTCCGGAATCGGTCTGCTGGCGGCCACCGCCGCGGTACGGCGACTGCGCCCCGACGCCGATCTCGTGCTCTCCCTCGACCCCGACGGCATGCCATGGGGTCCCCGCACACCGGACGACATCATCGGGCGCGCCCTGACCCTCGCCGAGGCCGCCGCCGCCCATGGTCCCGAGGCCCTGATCATCGGCTGCAACACCGCCACCGTGCACGCCCTGACCGCCCTGCGCGCCCGTCTCGAACCGGATCTGCCGGTCATCGGCACCGTTCCCGCGATCAAGCCCGCGGCGGCGGCCGGCGGTCCCTTCGCCATCTGGGCGACCCCCGCCACCACCGGCAGCCCCTACCAGCGCGGTCTCATCGAGGAGTTCGCCGACGGGGTGCCGGTCACCGAGGTGCCCTGCCACGGCCTCGCCGAGGCGGTGGAGCACGCCGACGAGGCGGCCGTCGACGCCGCCGTGGCCGCGGCCGCCGCCCTGACCCCCGCGGACGTGACGACCGTCGTCCTGGGCTGCACGCACTACGAACTGGTCGCCGAGCGCATCCGTGCCGCCGTGCAGCGCCCCGGCCGTCCGCCGCTCGTCCTGCACGGCTCCGCCGGAGCGGTCGCCGCCCAGGCGCTGCGCCGGATCGGTGAGCAGCCCGCGCCCGAGGCAGCCGCCACCGGCACTCTCACGGTGCTGCTCAGCGGACGCGAGGGCGCCGCCCTGCCCGCACCCGCCCTGGCCTACGCGGAGGGCCGGCTCCTGCGGACCGCCACCCCCGCCCGCTGACCACCTGCCGGCGGCCGGAAAGCCCGCCCGGAGCAGTCACTCTGTGCGACGAGGTACCAGCGCGGCGAAACCTGAGTAACCTCGTAGGCATGAGGGACCACCCCCAGGGCGAGCACACCTCGCACCACACCGAGGTCTGGACCGGCCGCGCCTCCAACCGGATCCAGTGGCTGCTGGCGCTCGGGGGCGCCGCGATCCTGGCGCTCGGCGTCGAGCTCGCCGTCGACTCGACGTGGACCTCGGGGGCCGCCCCGCTCGTCATGTCCGTGGTCGGCTGCATCGCGGCCGGGCTGCTGGTCCTCTTCCTCACGCTCGCCTTCGTCCATGTCGCCCTCAAGGTCGACATGGACTCCCTGGAGGTGCGCTGCGGCCACATCGGGGTGCCGCGCCGCCGGATCCCGCTGGACCATGTCGCCGGAGCCGAGTTCATCCCGCACGTCACTCCGCGGCAGTGGGGCGGCTGGGGCTACCGCTGGCGCCCCGAGAAGGGCACCGCCGTCGTCGTACGCCGTGGCGAGGGCGTGGTCCTTCAGCTGTGGGACGGGCACACCTTCACCGTGACCGTCGACGACGCCGAGGCCGCCGTACGCATCATCCGCGACCGGCTGCGGCCCCGGGCGACGGGTCCGAGCCGCTGAGAGCGGGCCGATCGGTCACTTCCCGGCCGGTTCGTCGATGAGCGGGTGGGCCGTCGTCAGGCCCGCCAGAAATCCGACGCCCACCGACACCATCGTGAAGCTCAGCGCGTTGCCGACCGCGGCGATCGCCGCCAGCGCCGTCAGGGCCGCGCCCGCCGTGAGAACGACCGGCGTGGGACGGGGAGAGCGCCACAGCGCGTACAGCAGCCAGCAGAAGGCCGCCGCCAGCAGCAGTACCCCGGTCACCCCCTGCTCGGCGGCGATCTGAAGCGGAGCCGAGTGCGGTTTCCCGTCGGGCAGCAGGGACTGGGCCGCCGTGGTGCTCAGCTCCCCGAAGCGGCCTGGCCCCACCCCGAGGGCGGTGTTCTCCCGGGCCAGGTGGAGGGCGTCGTGCCACAGGCCGATCCGGTGCGGGGTGAGCCGGCCGCGCAGGGCATCGGCGAGCCCTTCCGGTACCGCGTTGCCGGCCACCGCCCAGGTCAGGCCGGTCACCGCGGTCGCGGCCAGGGCGAGGCCGACGATGCCCGGACCGCGGTGGCGCATCCGGCCCGCGGCGAGCGAGCACAACAGCACCGCGATGCAGGTGGCCAGGCCGGACGCCGAACCCAGGGCGGCCGAGACCATCGCGATGCCGGCGGCCAGCAGCCGCAGCAGGAGCCGCAGGGCAGAAGAGCCGGTGGTCCAGGCGGCGCAGCACGCGGCACCGGTGGCGAGCGTCAGCAGGGCGGCCGTGGCGCCCGCGTGCCCCAGTGGACCGACGATGTCCGGTCCGGGCGTGAGACGGGGGAGTCCCACCGTCAGGCCCAGTCCGGTCACCGCGGCGGCGCACGGGGCGGCGACCGGCAGCAGCGCCCCCGAGATCCGGCCGGCCGCATACCCCGCGGCGACGGCCAGCAGGGCGAGCAGCACGCCCTCCGGACGCCCGTCGTGCGCGGCCGCGGTGATCAGCGACCAGGCGGCACAGGCGCCGAGCACCAGTACGCCCACCACATCGGAAACGTTTCGTCTGTCGCCGTCCTCCTCGGAACCGGCCACAGACGTGATCCCCGTGGAACCCACCCCGCCCCCCGAAACCCCGGTCCCCCGACCTGTGGCCCCCGCCGCCCGGACGCTGCCGGCCCGTACGACAGGGACTCCGGCACACCGTAACGGCTGAGGGGTGATTTGTGGACGAGTTGTGCGGGAACTACGCGGCCCAGGCGTGCGGGCGGCGCCACGGCCGGCCGGCGGACCGCGCTGTGGACGCCGAGGTCAACCGCCGTACACTCCCGGAGTGACCGTCACCGCAACTTCCGTGGACGAGTCGGACAGGCTGGAACCGCAGTCCGCGACCGTCTCCCGCTGGGCCCTCCGGCTCCGCCGTCTCGTCCCGGCCGCCGCCGCGGCACTCTCCGGAGTGCTGCTCTACGTCAGTTTCCCGCCCCGCCCCCTGTGGTGGCTGGCCCTGCCCGCCTTCGCCGTCTTCGGCTGGGTGCTGCGCGGCCGTGGCTGGAAGGCGGCCTTCGGTCTCGGCTATCTCTTCGGCCTGGGCTTCCTGCTGCCGCTGCTGGTGTGGACCGGCGTCGAGGTGGGTCCCGGGCCCTGGCTCGCGCTGGTGGCGATCGAGGCGATCTTCGTCGCGCTGGTCGGCGTGGGCATCGCCGCCGTCTCGAAGCTGCCCGGTGCGCCGGTGTGGGCGGCTGCCGTGTGGATCGCCGGAGAAGCGGCACGCGCGCGTGCGCCGTTCCACGGCTTCCCCTGGGGAAAGATCGCGTTCGGCCAGGCCGACGGCGTCTTCCTGCCGCTCGCCGCGCTGGGTGGCACGCCCGTGCTGGGCTTCGCCGTCGTCCTGTGCGGCTTCGGCCTCTACGAGATCGTCCGCCTGGTGGTGGAGCGGCGGGGCATCGGCGCCGTACGGCGTCCCGCCGCGGCCGTGGCCCTGCTGAGCGTGGCCGTACCGGTGCTCGGGGCGCTCGCGGCCCGGACGCTGGTGAGCGACAAGGCCGAGGACGGCACCGTGACCGTCGCGGCCATCCAGGGCAACGTGCCGCGCGCCGGGCTGGAGTTCAACGCCCAGCGGCGGGCCGTGCTCGAGTACCACGCGCGCGAGACCGAGCGGCTGGCCGCCGAGGTGAAGGCCGGCAAGATCGCGAAGCCCGACATCGTGCTGTGGCCGGAGAACTCCTCCGACGTCGACCCCTTCACCGACGCGGAGGCGGCCGTCGTCATCGAGCAGGCGGCCAAGGCCATCGACGCCCCGATCTCCGTCGGCGGCGTCGTCGAGCGGGACGGCAAGCTCTACAACGAGCAGATCCTGTGGGACCCGGTCGAGGGCCCCACCGACACCTACGACAAGCGGCAGATCCAGCCGTTCGGCGAGTACCTCCCGCTGCGTTCCCTCGTCGGCGCGATCAACAAGAACTGGACCTCCATGGTCCGCCAGGACTTCAGCCGGGGCACCGAGCCGGGCGTCTTCCGGATGGCCAACGCCAAGGTCGGCCTGGTCACCTGCTACGAGGCCGCGTTCGACTGGGCCGTGCGCTCCGAGGTGACCGACGGCGCGCAGCTGATCTCGGTGCCGAGCAACAACGCGACCTTCGACCGCAGCGAGATGACCTACCAGCAGCTCGCCATGTCCCGGGTGCGTGCCGTGGAGCACAGCCGGACCGTCACCGTGCCGGTGACCAGCGGCGTCAGCGCGATCATCATGCCGGACGGCCGGATCACCCAGAAGACCGGCATGTTCGTGGCCGCCTCGCTGGTGCAGAAGGTGCCGCTGAGGTCCTCGCAGACCCCGGCGACCCGGCTCGGCATCCTGCCCGAGATGGCCCTGGTCCTGGTCGCCGCGGGCGGGCTCGGCTGGGCGATCGGCTCGGGGCTGCGCGGGCGTCGCGCCGAGAGCGTGTGACCGTACGCCGGTCCTGCGCCGTCCGGAAGATCACCTGGGTGTCGGCGAGCGCGGTTAGGGTCGGCGCATGGCTACCCCTGACTTCATCCGCACCCTTCGCACGTCCATCGGTCACGACCTCCTCTGGCTCCCCGGCGTCAGCGCCGTCGTCCTCGACGACGAGGGCAGAGTGCTGCTCAACCGCCGCTCGGACACCCGCAAGTGGTCGTTGATCGGCGGCATCCCGGAACCGGGGGAGCAGCCCGCGGCCTGTGCCGTGCGGGAGGTCGAGGAGGAGACGGGCGTGCACTGCGTCGTCGAGCGGGTGATCGTGGTCCAGGCGCTCAAGCCCGTGACCTACGACAACGGCGACATCTGCCAGTACATGGACATCTCGTTCCGTTGCCGGGCCGTGGGCGGCGAGGCGCGGGTCAACGACGACGAGTCGCTGGAGGTGGGGTGGTTCGCGGTGGACGCCCTGCCGGAACTGAACGAGTTCGGGCTGCAGCGGATCAAGCAGGCACTGACCGACGCACCCACATGGTTCGACGCTACGAGTTCCGAGTGAAGTATGGGGTGTGACCACATGTGGTGCGCGGCGGGCGCTGCCTAGAGTCGGACCATGACCGCCAGCAGCGCCCTCCCGGGCCCCCACGCCCCCACGCTCGACCTCGGCGGCCGCACCGCCCTCGTCACCGGCGCAGCCGGCGGCATCGGCCGCGCCTGTGCGCTGCGGCTCGCGGCGGCCGGGGCCAAGGTGAGAGCCGTCGACCGGGACGCAGCCGGCCTGGACGCGCTCACCGAGCAGTCCGCGGGGCTGGCGGGCACCGTCGAAGCACAAGTCCTCGACCTCACAGACCTGGACGCCGCCGAGCACGCCGCCGCGGGCACCGACGTCCTCGTCAACAACGCCGGCCTCCAACTGGTGCGCCCCATCGAGGAGTTCCCGCCCGAGGTGTTCCACACGGTGCTCACCGTGATGCTGGAGGCACCGTTCCGACTCATCCGCGGCGCCCTGCCGCACATGTACGGGCAGGGCTGGGGGCGGATCGTCAACGTGTCCTCCGTGCACGGTCTGCGCGCCTCGCCCTACAAGGCGGCCTACGTGGCGGCCAAACACGGTCTGGAGGGCCTGTCCAAGACGGCCGCCCTCGAAGGCGCCCCCCACGGAGTGACCTCGAACTGTGTGAACCCCGCCTATGTGCGCACCCCACTGGTCGAGCGGCAGATCACCGACCAGGCCCGGGCGCACGGCATCCCCGAGGAGCGGGTGGTGTCCGAGGTGCTGCTCCAGGACAGTGCGCTCAAGCGGCTCATCGAGCCGGAGGAGGTCGCCGAGGCCGTGGCCTACCTGTGCGGTCCGCAGGCGTCCTTCGTCACCGGCACGTCGCTCGTCCTCGACGGCGGCTGGACCGCGCACTGACCGGCATCCGACCGCACAGCACCCGGCCCGGGGTTTTCCACAGGCCTGACGGAGTGAGCGTGCGATGAGCAATCCTGTGGGCATGTCCAGCGATCACGCGCAGTCCGTCGAGCGCCCCGCCGGCAGTGCCGAGGCACCCTTCCTCGAACTGCTGGCCAGGGGCGCGTCCGCCGACGCCTACGAGCAGCCGGTGCTGATCGCCCGCGCCGAGGGAAGGCCGGCCGAGCGGATCGCCGCGCTCGAAGCGGCCAAGGCGGTCGCTCTGCGCGTGCGCTCCGAGCTGGAGGGCCGAAGGCGGCGGGAGGCCGAGCTGTCCGCCCTGTTCGAGACCGCCCACGACCTGGCCGGGCTCCGGGACCTGGACGCGGTGCTGCGGGCCATCGTGCAGCGCGCCCGGTCCCTGCTCGGCACTGACGTGGCCTACCTCAGCCTGAACGACCCGGTGCGCGGCGACACCTACATGCGGGTCACCGAGGGCTCGGTCGCCGCCCGCTTCCAGCAACTGCGGCTCGGGATGGGCGAGGGGCTCGGCGGACTGGTCGCCCAGACCGCCCGCCCGTACGTCACCGACGACTACTTCAAGGACGACCGCTTCCAGCACACCCTCACCATCGACGCGGGCGTACGGGACGAGGGCCTGGTCGCCATCCTCGGCGTGCCGCTGACCCTGGGGCACCACGTCATCGGCGTGCTGTTCGCGGCGGACCGGCGTGCCCGGGTCTTCGAGCGGGAGCAGATCGCGCTCCTCGGCTCCTTCGCCGCGCTGGCCGCCGCCGCCATCGACACCGCGAACCTGCTCACCGAGACCCGCTCGGCCCTGACCGAACTGGAGCGGGCCAACGAGATCATCCGGGATCACAGCGGTGTCATCGAGCGCGCCTCCGACGTCCACGACCGGCTCGCCGAACTGGTGCTGCGCGGTGGCGGGGTGCACGATGTGGCGGCGGCCGTCTCCGAAATCCTCGGCGGCACGGTCGAGTTCGCCGAGATCGCACCCGCCCAGGCGGCACTGGAGGCGTCCCGGGCCGAAGGCCACGCCGTACAGCAGGGCGACGACTGGATCGCCGCCGTCGCCGCCGGCGGGGAACTGCTCGGCGCGCTGGTACTGCGCGGCCACCCCGGGCTCGACCCCGTGGACCAGCGCACCCTGGAGCGCGCCGCGATGGTCACCTCGCTGCTCCTGCTGGCCAGGCGTACCGCCGCCGAGGCCGAACAGCGGGTCCGTGGCGAGCTCCTGGACGACCTGCTCGACGCCCGCGACCGCGACCCCCGTCTGCTGCGCGAACGGGCCGCCCGGCTGGACGCCGACCTGGACGCCACCCACGTCGTGCTGGCCGCCCGTCTCGACGGCCCCGCGGCCGACGCCGACGAGGAGGCGGCCGCCCGCAGGCGCCTGTGGTCCGCGGCCTCCCACCTCGCCGCCACCCGGCACGGCCTGGCCGCCGCCCGCGACGGCGGCACCGTCCTGCTGCTGCCCCTCACCACCGGGGACACGGCCACCGAACTCGCCCGCCGCACCGCCGGGCACCTCGGAACAGCCGTCCACGAGGCGGTGACCGTCGGTGCCTCGGCCCCGGTCCGCGGCCTCTCCGTCCACCTGGACGCCGTGGCCGCCGCCTACGAGGAGGGCCGGCGCTGCCTCGACGCGCTGCGGCTTCTGGGCCGCGCGGGAGACGGCGCCGCCGCCGAGGACTTCGGGTTCCTCGGTCTGCTCCTGGCCGGTGACCGGGACATCGCCGGCTTCGTGGACCGCACCATCGGCCAGGTGGTCGCCTACGACGACCGGCGGGGCACCGATCTGCTGCGCACCCTGGATGCCTACTTCGCGTGCGGGATGAGCCCGGCCCGCACCAAGGACGAGCTGCACGTCCATGTGAACACCGTCGCCCAGCGCCTGGAGCGCGTGGGACGTCTGCTCGGCGAGGACTGGCAGAGTCCCGCGCGCGCGTTGGAGATCCAACTCGCGCTGCGGCTGCACCTGTTGTCGGCGCCGACACGCCCCTGACCCCCGCACGCCCGGGCGTACGGGGGCCGACCGGGCCCGGGGCGGGGTTCAGACGGTCCGGGCGTCCGCCGCGTGGGAGGTGGCCGCCGGCTCCGGTTCGGCGTCCGGCTCGACGTCGGCCAGGTCCCGGTGGCGGGTCTCCTTGGCGACACCCACCGCTATGACCGTCAGAACGGCCGCGGCGATGACGTAGAGGGCGATGGGGGTGGAGCTGCCGTAGTCGGAGAGCAGCGCGGTGGCGATGAGCGGGGCCGGGGCGCCTGCCGCTACGGAGGCGAACTGGGCGCCGATGGAGGCACCGGAGTACCGCATCCGGGTGGCGAACATCTCTGAGAAGAAGGCCGCCTGGGGCGCGTACATGGCGCCGTGCAGGACGAGGCCGACGGTCACCGCGAGGATCAGGTTGCCGAAGCCGCCGGTGTCGACGAGCCGGAAGAACGGGAACATCCACAGCCCGACGCCGACCGCGCCGAACAGGTACACCGGGCGCCGGCCGACGCGGTCCGAGAGGGCACCCCAGGCGGGGATCACCGCGAAGTGCACGGCCGAGGCGATGAGCACCGAGTTGAGGGCGGTCTGCTTGGAGACACCGGCCGACGTGGTGGCGTAGACGAGGATGAACGCGGTGATGACGTAGTAGCTGATGTTCTCCGCCATGCGCGCACCCATCGCGACCAGCACATCGCGCCAGTGGTGGCGCAGCACGGAGACGACCGGCAGCTTCTCGACCGCGCCGTCCCGCGCCGCCTTGCGGGCCTCCGCCTGTGCCAACGCCCGCTTGAACACGGGGGATTCATCGACGGACAGCCGGATCCACAGACCGACGACCACCAGGACGCCGGAGAGCAGGAAGGGAATGCGCCAGCCCCAGCTGCCGAACGCGGCGTCCGACAGAACGGCGGTCAGCAGGGACAGCACTCCCGTGGCGAGGAGTTGCCCGGCCGGCGCGCCGGTCTGCGGCCACGAGGCCCAGAAGCCGCGCCGCCGGGCGTCCCCGTGCTCGGACACGAGCAGGACGGCGCCGCCCCACTCTCCGCCGAGCGCGAAGCCCTGGACCAGGCGCAGCACGGTCAGCAGCACGGGAGCGGCCGCGCCGACGGTCGCGTGGGTCGGCAGCAGCCCGATCGCGAAGGTCGCCCCGCCCATCAGCAGCAGACTCAGGACCAGCAGCTTCTTGCGTCCGAGCCGGTCACCGTAGTGCCCGAACACCAGGGCGCCGAGCGGCCGGGCGGCGAATCCGACGGCGTACGTCAGGAAGGAGAGCAGCGTGCCGACGAGCGGGTCGGAGTCGGGAAAGAACAGCTTGTTGAAGACGAGGGCGGCCGCGGAGCCGTAGAGGAAGAAGTCGTACCACTCGATGGTGGTGCCGATGAGGCTGGCCGCGACGATGCGCTTGAGACTGGAAGGGGTGTTCGGGGCTGGGGGAGCGGTCGAAGGGGAGGACATCGGTACCACTTCCAAGCGGTTGGCGGGGACGTTTTCGTGTTGCCATACCGTAGGAATTCGCAGGTCAGGCGCACATGTGGCGGGGCACCATAGATCGAGGGTCGGCTACGTGTGGCCACCATGCCGACTCACGGACACGCGGTTCGGGGCCGGTGTGGCGCTGACTACGCTCTGTTGAACTCGGGCATCTGGGCGATCGACTCACAGTCGTTGTGTGGTACTGACCGGGTTGAGAGGCCCAGCCCGGCCTTGCCGCTCTGCCGCCGTGAGCACGGCCAAGGCGCTGCGCCTGGGCGCGGTGCGCGTTCCTTCCAGCAGATTCTTCGTCGGCTGGAGTACAGCGCTTGTGAGCCCCTGAGCTGCGGTGATGGTGTATTTGGTGGCCTTACGGATCGGTTGGTCCGTGTATAGCTGGATTTTGGCTGTCATGGCCTGCGTATGAGTGGAGGTGACTATGGACAGCAGGAAGGGTGACGCGTTACGGGTGTCGCCCGCGTGGGTGGTATTTCATGGCACATGTCGTAGGAACCATCCACGGGCGTCCAGTTGGTCCAGGGCGAGTGCGTAAGTCCAGGTCAGAATGCAGCTTGGCGCGCGACGTACGGGATTGCCCGGGCAGCCGCCGGTGCCCAGTCTGCGCCACCACCATTGCCTTATTCCTCAGGGCCGCAATGGCGGCAGAACTTGTGCGTTGATTAGCTGGACAACCTTGACCGCGGATGCGCTGACCGCGAGGCGGCCCTGGCCGGTAGAGGGGAGTGGACGGGTGCGCTCGGCGTCGTGTCGACGAGGCGCGATGCGGGGGCCTCGGCGGCTGGGTGGCAGCGGCCTCCATGATCCCTCGATCGTTTCCGACGGAGGTCTTGACGAGTCCTGCCTCCGGGTCATCGTTTCCGACGCATAGACATCAGATGTCTGACGTCAGATGTGATCGCCGAACGAAGAGGTTCCTGTCATGTCGCTCTCCGATGACCTGGCCGAGCAGTTGCTCACCGCGATCATCGACGGCCAGTACCCGCCGGACTCCGCCCTCCCGCCCGAGGGAGAGCTCTCGCAGCAGGGCGGGGTCAGCCGCCTGACCGTGCGCGAGGCGGTCAAGCAGCTGCGTGCGCAAAACGTCGTCCGAGTGGTGCGCGGCCGGGGCACCTACGTCAACCCGCCGGATCGGTGGACCGCGCTGGAGCCGGTGGTGCGGGCGGCCTCGCGGACCTCGAGCGGCGCCCTGTCGGAGCGGCTGATCGAGGCACGGCGGCTCATCGGGAACGGTGCGTGCGAGCTGGCCGCCTCCCGCCGCACCGACGAAGACCTGGATGTGCTGCGCCAGCACCTGGCGGTCATGCGGGAGGCCGCCGACGCGGGCGACACCGAGCAGTTCGTGCAGGCCGACATCGACTTCCACGACACGGTGATGCGGTCGACGGGCAATCTGTTCGTCCCGCTGCTCTTCGAGCCGTTCGGACCTCTGCTCGTCGAGGGGCGCCGGGAGACATCGGCCGTCCCGGAGATCCGTACGAACGCCATCGCGCACCACGAGGCGGTGCTCGCCGCGCTGGAGTCCGGCAGCCCCGAGGCCGCCCGGGTCGCCATGGACGGCCACATGAACCAGACCGCCGACGACCTGCGCACCCATGTGATCAAGCGCGACCTCGACTGACGCCCCCCGACCCTCCCCAAACTCTCCGTTAGAGACCAGGAACTCGCCATGTCCCTACCCCTCCATGCCCAGACGGGACCCGTCAGCGAGGCCGCGGTGCTGGAAGGACTCCCGCCCGTCCGCGAGGTGAGTGCCGCCGAGGTGGCCGCCCGCCTATCCGGTGGCCCCCGTCTCGTCGTCCTCGACGACGACCCGACCGGCACCCAGACGGTCGCCGACGTCCCGGTCCTGACCTCCTGGACGGCGGACGACCTGCGCTGGGCGCTGCGCCAGGACAGCGCCGCCTTCTTCGTCCTCACCAACACCCGCAGCCTGTCGCCCGAGGACGCCGCCGCCCGCAACCGCGAGGTCGTCCGCGCCCTTCACGAGGCCGCGGCCGCCGAGGACACCGGTTACGAGGGCGGCCACGCCACCGCCGTACTCACCAAGCCCGCACCCTCGGAGACCGACGTCCGCCCGCCGTCCTTCGGCATGGTCCTGGCGCTGATCGTCACCCCGATCCTGCTGATCCTCCTTGGCACCGTCGGCCAGAACGCGCTCGCGGAGGGTTCCACCCTGCGCGCCGTCCTGACCGTCCTCGGTGCCCCGATGGTGGCCCTGCTCATCGACGTCGCCCTGTGCGGCTGGTTCCTGGGCGCCCGCCGTGGCTGGAACCGCGCGCACATCGCCGAGGTCATGGGCCGCGCTGCCGCCCGTCGCGATGGTCATCCTCGTCGCCGGAGCAGGCGGTGTCTTCGGCAAGGTCCTGGTCGCCAGCGGCATCGGTGACGCGATCGCCGACGTCCTGGACCGCACCGGGCTGCCCGTGCTGGTGCTCGGCTTCCTGACCGCGCTCGCCCTGCGCGCGGCCCAGGGGTCGGCGACCGTCGCCCTCATCACGACCGCCGGCATCCTCACCCCGCTGCTCCAGCGCGCCGATCTGTCGACGGGTCAGCTGTCGCTGGTCGCCCTGGCGATGGGCGCGGGCGCCCTGGCCCTGTCCCACATCAACGACGCCGGGTTCTGGATGTTCACCAAGCTCGCCGGTCTCGACGTGGCGGCGGGCCTGCGCACCTGGACGGTCCTGACGACCGTCATGGGCTGCGCCGGCTTCGTTCTCACCGCCGCGCTGTGGCCTCTGGTCTGAGACCTGGCGCCACGCGCGGATCCGCCCGCCCGAGCCCCGACCGGCCCGGGCGGGCGGCTGTTGGTGTCGGTGCTACTTCTTTGCGCTCCTGTAGCCGGTGACCTTGGCGATCCAGGCCACGAAGTCGGGCAGGTCGATGTTGGCGCCGTGGCCCTGGTCCCAGTAGTAGAGGTGGTTGACGTCGTCGCCGAGGGTCGCCGCGGCCGCCGCCAGGTTCGCGGAGATGACGTGCGAGGTGTCGGTGTCGTTGGTGCCGAGGCGGATCCACCAATGTTTGGTCCGCTTCGGGTTGGCCTTCTCCACGAGGTGGTACATCGGGTTCATCAGGTCGAGCTTGGCGGGGATGTCGCTCGCGACACGCTTGGTGGTCAGGCCCGTGGTGTCGTTCTTGGCGCCGTACGCCGTGAAATGGCGGGCCTTTGTGGTACCCGCGCCGAACTCGTTGTTCTCGCCCGCCGACAGGTCGAAGGCGTCGAATGCCGGGGTGGTCTTCTTGCGGGCGCCGACGTGGGTGAGGAAGTCGGCCCAGGTGAAGGTCGCCTTGCCGTTCGCCCAGGTGATGAAGGTGTTCTTCGCCAGGTAGGTCTCGCGGTCGGAGTCCGACAGGGCGGTGAGGTAGGTGGTGGCCGAGGGCTCCAGGTACTGCTTGAGCAGGTAGTCGTCGTAGTTGCGGGCCGTGAGCGTGGCGAAGCCCGAGCCCTTCAGGCCGCGCAGCTTCAACTTCGCCTGGTACTCGGCGAACTGCGACTGAAGATCCTTGGACACCGTCTGGTCGACGACCTTGCCGGTGGACTGGGTGACGTTGGTGCCCCAGTTCCACTCGTAGGCGCCGTCGGCGTGCTCCAGGTCGGTGATCGGGCACCAGGCACCGGTGGCGAAGATCGCGTCGGAGGCGTCGGCGGCGCCGATCTCCTCGAGGAGCTTGTCGTAGAGCGGGCTGTCGCCGGAGGCGCCGAGCAGGGAGGACAGGGCGCCGCCCGCGCTCACGCCGGCGGAGACGATCCGGTCGGTGTCGCCGGGGATGCGGCCCTTGTTGGCGCGCAGATACCGCACGGCCGCCTTGAGGTCGATGATCGCCGCCGGTGCCGTGCCGTAGTACTCGCCGGCGGAGTTCGTCGTCGTGCGGCCTCGGGCGCCGGGCTCGACGACGACGTAGCCGGCCAGGAGCGCCATCTGCGGCATGGCGGCCGCCCCGCCGCCGCTGGGCGGGGCCGGGGAGGCCGTCGCGGAGGCGGATGCCGTCGGAGACGCGGACGGGCCGCCGCCACCCGTGGGGGGCGTTCCGCCCATCGCCGCCCCACCGATGCCGGTGGCCGCCGCCACGGAGGACTCGACGTAACCGGCGATGACGTTGGACAGGACGATGGGCGCGTTCGAGGCGTCCACGGCCTTGCCGTCGATCTCGACGGGCACGCTGACGATCAGACTCTGATACTTCTCGTCGACCGGCTTGGAGACGTACGTGATGGCCTTCCAGAAGTGGTAGGTCACGTCGTGCGCGGTGCCGCCGGTGTCCTTGAGAGTTGTCGTGATCTCGGTGTAGCCGTCCGGATCGAAGACCAGGCCGTCCGAGGAGGACGAGGAGGACGACGAGTCGGAGGCGGTCTCGCTCGACGCCTGCGCGCTGACGGCGATGCCGCCGACCGCCGCGACACCGGCGGTCGCACCGATCCCCAGAACGACCGACCTACGCTTCATTGCCTTGTGCTTCAACTTGATGTCCTCTCCGGAAGTGTCCCGCCGGTGCTCACGGATGGTCGCGGACCGAGCGATCCGCTACTGCGAACGTAAAGAATTGTTGACGATGATGCCAACAATCCTGCTCGTTTCATGGGGGCCCATATGACCTCATGGGCGGCTCACAGCGACGTCCCGCCCGGTGCACAGGAGAACTTCCGAGTGCGCGGGAGCAGCCCGAGCGCACGGTGCGGCTCATCCGGGAGTGGGCCGCCGGGTGATCGTACGGAGGGGGACCGTCGACCGTCCTCGTCGCTCACCGGCCGAGCAACTCGTCAGGAGAGCCGAGAGTCGAGCAGTCGGCGGCTGTGGCTCCGTGGATCGCGGTGCGCTCGCGTCTTCGGGGGGCGAGTTCCTCCATGTCGACGATGGCAGATCGGGTGCAGCCGGGGCCGTAGAACACCTTGAAGTGGTCGACCGGGCGCTTGGTGAGCGGATGGGTGGTTGAAGGGGAGGGCGCTCTTTCGGCACCATCTCCGCCGCCGAGCAGGGAGGCGTTGCCCGGGGTGATCCCGCTGTCGGCGTTGCGAGCCCAAGTCGGCCATCAGGGATGCCCGCCCGGCCTGGGGCGGACTCGACCGGTTCGCCCGCGTTTCTGTGGGTGGCGGAGCCTCTCTGTCTCTGTGAGTCCCCTAGTTAGTTGACGATATTGTTGACGATTCTTTGGAGCGACCCTAGGGTCTCCATCACTGCGCAGGAGTGCGGGTCGGCATATGAAAGGGAGAAAGATCAGTGAAACGCCGAAGTCTCCTTGCCGGAATCGTCGCCGCAAGCGCCGTTCCCGCCGTGGCCGGGGTTTCCTCCGGCTCGGCGAGCACCAGCGTCACCGGGACACAACTGGCCGCAAGCTCCGGGCACATCGTCGAGGGCACAGCCATCACCGAGGTGTTCGGGGACGGGCAGAAGCTCACCGCCGTGACCCTCGAGTACGACACGGAAATCGACGCGTCGAAGCTGTCGCCGGCCACGTTCAAGGTCACCGACAGGACCGTGACCAACGTCTACGCCAACACCGCCGCGGCGAAGGCGGGACACGGGACCAACGGTCGCTACGTCATCATCGAGCTCTCGCCCCTGGACGAGGCGGCCCGCCTGTACGAGGACGGCTTCTCCGGTTCGTCGTCCTCCTCGCAGCAGCCCACCGCCTCCGCCTCGGCTTCGCCGTCGTCGTCCGCGACCGTCTCGCCGTCGGGCTCTCCGACCGGTGGCCCGGGCGGAGGTGGAGGCATGAAGAGTCCCACGCTGAAGACGGCGTCGGCCGAGGTGACCCAGGTCGGCACGGTGACCACCACCGGCGGCGACGCGTACGCCGCGAACAGCACGGCGATGACGACGAGCAAGGTCGACAACCTGATCGTCGACGACTTCCAGCAGCTGAAGTACACGGACGCCGACACCGGCAGGTCCCTGCAGTACAACCTGTTCGTGCCCAAGGACTACAACAAGTCCAGGTCGTATCCCATGGTGCTGTTCATGCACGACGGGGGCACGGCCAGCACGAATCCGCTCATCACGCTGGCCCAGGGGCTCGGGGCCGTCATCTGGGCCACTCCGTCGGAGCAGGCCAAGCACGATTGCTTCGTCCTCGCACCGCAGTTCACCGGCGAGGACGACGAGGGCAGCGACGGCAACGCACCGGCCCTGAAGACCATCAAGGGGCTCATCGACTCGCTGGCCGGCAAGTACAGCATCGACAAGAAGCGGCTGTACACCACCGGCCAGTCCGGCGGAACGATCACGTCGATCGCACTCGACTTCACCTATCCCGACCTCTTCGCCGCTTCCTTCCTCGTGGCCGGCCAGTGGGACGACCTCTCCCAGGTCAAGCCGCTGGCCAAGCAGAAGATCTGGGCCGTGGTGTCCGAGGGTGACGAGCAGGCCTATCCCGGCATGACCGGCATCATGGACACCATCGAGAAGGCGGGCGCGAGGATCAGCCGCGCGGTCTGGGACGGCCAGCTGACACCGGGTGAGTTCGCTCCGTACGCCGCCCGGATGCGGGCCAGGAACACCCCGGTCAACTTCGTGGCGCTGAAGAAGGGCACGGTGGTCTGGCCCGGCCTGACGGAGAACTCCGTCGACAACCACGTCTGCACCTGGCGGGCCGCCTACACCATCGAAGGAATCCGGGACTGGCTCTTCGAGCAGAAGAAGAAGTGAGCCGGTCAATTCCGTGAGAAAGCGGGCCGGTCCGCAGGTGCGGTCGACCCACGTGCCGGACTCAGCCGGTGCTGCCGAGGGCCGGCGCGAAGCCGAGGCGCGTCAGGCGCTGGTCGGCGACGCACTCCAGGTACTACCGCAGCCCGGCCTACAACTACCGGGGTACGCACGCGCCCCGGGGCACGGACACCACCAACCCGATCGAGTCGGCGGACGGCGCGGGTGCCTACTGCGAGGCGGAGAAGTACTACCTCTTCGGGAGCCTGTACGGCACCGACCGGCCCTGGACGGACCAGGACCACGAGATCGCCGACACCACGTCCTCGTACGCCGCCCGTTTCGCCGCCACCTGAAACCCCAACGGCCGCGCCCTTCCGACGGGCCGCCCTGCGCACCGGCAAGCCGCTGTCGATGGAACTCGGCGACGGCTTCGCGCCGATCCCACGCCGACAGCGAGGCGCAGCTCGCCTTCCCCAAGGCCTACCTGCTTTCCCAGGCCACGGAGTACTGACGGACCGCGCAGTGCACCCCGGCACAGGCGCCGCAATTGCCCCCCACACGCACCGAGTTGGAACGGAGACCAGGCATGCCCGTATTCACCCGTTGGTGTCGCAGGAGAACCGCCACCCTTCCCGCCGTTGTGGCCACCGTGCTCGCCCTCGTGACCGGTGGGAGCGCAGCGCTCGCCCCCGGTTCCCCGGGTGCTGCGCAGGCCGTCGAAGCGGTCGATGCCCGCGCGGCGAGTAGCACCACGTCCGGTACAGCGCCGGCCGTTCCCTGCTCCCAGGTGGCGTCCCTGGACCTCGCGGCCGCCGTGCCCGGTGTGCCGTTCGAGATCACCTCGGCCGCGGAGGTGGCCGGAGCCGACAACACGCTCGGGAACTGGGCGTACTGCAATGTGCAGGGCGTGATCGCCCCGCAGATCCACTTCCAGCTGCGCCTGCCGCAGACCGGCTGGCAGGCCGACTATCTGCAGCTCGGCTGCGGCGGCCTGTGCGGCAACGTCAACACGGGCAACGCCGCCGCGTCGTACGGCTGCGTCCCGCTGACCGACGGCGCCTTCGCGGTCGGCTCCAGCGACGAGGGCCACTACCAGGGCGGCGGCCTGTTCTCCACCGACCCCACCCTGCGCGCCGACTTCGGCTACAAGTCCGACCACCTGCTCGCCCAGGTCGCCAAGGTCCTCGTCAAGCAGTACTACGGCCGGCCCCCCACCCACTCCTACTTCGACGGCTGCTCGCAGGGCGGCCACCAGGCCCTGACCGAGGCCCAGCGCTACCCGACCGACTTCGACGGCATTGTTGCCGGGGCTCCCGCCAACAACTTCACGGCGCTGAACACCTTCTCGCACGCCTGGACTGCCCAGTCCGTCTTTCTGAACGGCGGCCCGGCGACCATCACCACGGCCGACCTCGCCCCACTCCACGCGGTCGTCCTCAAGGGCTGCGACGCCCCCGCCGACGGGATTGTCGCCGACCCCCTGGCCTGCGACTGGGACCCGGCGAGCATCAAGTGCGAGGCAGGACAGGCCTCCACCGCCTCCGACTTCTGCCTCACCGCCGACCAGGTCACCACCTTGCGCCGCATCTACAGCGGTCCGACCGACGAGCACGGCGAACTCCTCTACCCGGGCTACCAGTTGCGCGGTTCGGAACTGAACTGGGCCGGGATCATCGTGCCCACGACGGCGACCGGTACCACCGGCGACATGAGCTTCGTCCGGGAGACCATCCGCTACCAGGTCTTCGACGAGCCGCACCCCGAACTGACTTACAGGGACGTCAAGTTCACGTCGGCCTACTTCAAGAAGATCATGCAGTCGAACGAAGGCATGTATGACGCCACCGACCCTGACCTGACCGCGTTCAAGAAGGCCGGCGGCAAGCTGATCCTCTGGCACGGTCTGGGCGACCAGCACATCCCGGCTGTGGGCACGATGGCGTACTACAAGGCGGTGCAGAAGGTCATGGGCGGCGCGGCGGCCACCAGCAGCTTCGCCCGGCTGTTCCTGCTTCCGGGTGTCGCGCACTGCGGCGGTGGACAGGGACCGGACAAGCTGGACGCGCTGACGGCGATCGTCGACTGGGTCACCGACAACCAGGCCCCCGACAGCCTCCTCACCACATCGGTCGACAGCACCGGCAAGACCACCGCGACCCGACCCACGTACCCCTTCCCGTACGTCGCCACGAACACCACGGGCGAACCGGCGGACGAGGCGAGCAGCTACACCCCCCGTACTGTCCACGGCGGAGGCGAACCTGACCCTGAACTGGCTCGGCTCGTTCCGCTCCGGCTACGAGACGGTCGGCAACTGGGTCCACGGCAAGTGGGTGGTCAGCAAGGGCAAGGCGTAAGCTGACCGCCACCCGCCGGCCCAGCCCCGCGCACGCCCTTGGCGCCTGCGCGGGGTGCCGTCGTCGTGGCGTGAGCGGGCTGGGCTCGAAGCGCGGATCGGGACGTCGTCCAGTGCGGGTGTCCGACAGATGCGGGCGTCGTCCATGCGTCGGCCGGACCCTCGGCCACGCTGTCCGGCCGGTGGCGCGGACCGAGGGTTCCCGGTATCACGCTCGCCCGGCTGCCGTCGTCCGTGGCCGCCTCACACCCCGGCTCAGCCTCAGCTGCATGGCGAAGGCGGGCACCCGCCTCACCGTCCCGATCGAGGTCAGGGCCCGGCAGCCGCCAAGTGCGCCGTCCGGTCACGACGGCGGCCACCCCTGGAAGAACGCCAGCGGGCACACCGGTGCGAACGGCAAGCGGCACCTCAGGCTCACCCACCCGGCCAAGCACAGAAAGGTCAGCCCCAAGGCCCTCTCGTCGACCGGCAGGGCAACACGGTGACCCAGACCCACCTGAACGCCCACCAAACCGTCACGGGACCCCCGCCGATGCTGTGCTGGCGGCGACCGGCCGACGGATCGGATCCGGGGCGCCGACGAGGTCAAGCGCAGTGATGGAAGGCCCTCGGTCCGGGCACCTGAGTCGCACGACTCCAGGCGGACCGACCCGTCGGCGGACCCGGCCCGGGCGCCGAACGTGACGTCCTGAGGACGGCAGACTCCGGAGGGGGGCGGTAGGGGGTCGGCGGTGGCACAAACTGGCCAGTATGTGCCGTATCTCCGGGTTGGGGCCTCGATCAACAACCAGCGCTTCGAAGGGCCGCACGCCTACGGCCCGCCGCCCCGGGGTCGTATCAGTAGCACGGAGCGGGAACGATGGCGATCGCGCAGCTCACGCCCGACCGCTACCACCCGGTCGCCGTCTTGCGGCTGCTTGAGAGGCGCCCACCCGTCGTCAACCGCTCCACGGGACTCGCCATCGACGGTCGGCAACCGGCGACGGCAACGTCGAAGGTCCCGCCCATGCGGGGGCCCGACGGCAGCCCGCACACTTCCTGGGCTCGCGGGCTCGGGTGAAGGGCGAACAGGGCCCTTTCCGGGCCTGAGCGCCGTGGCCCCAGGTGCGCCCACAGGATATTTGTCAGCAGATTTGGCCACTTCCATTGACGTGGTCTTGGCCGAAACTTATCTTCCTGTCGAAGTTACGCACGGCGTTCGAAATGTCGAACCCGCTGGCCGTCAAAGGGGACGTCCTTGTACCGCACCCGTTACTGGTTCACTCTCGCGGCTCCTGTGCCGGCCCTGTTCGCTTCAGTCGTCCCCCAGCCCGCCGCTGCGCTGTCCGCGGTCGCCGCCCCGCCCGGGCGATGACCCCGGTTCCTCGGCCGTTACCGGGCCCCACGCGACGTTCCGCGTCACGCGTCAGCAGGTCCTGTCCCGCAGGCACAGCGACCGTGAGCTTTCCCCTCTGCCCCACCTTCGCCCGATCAGGGCACCCGCAGAAAGACCGGAGAACGTACATGCGCGCTCTTCTCGCACGGCTGGCGGCGGTATTGGCCGCCGTCGGCCTGCTCCTCACCTCCCAGACGCTGACCACAGCCCAGCAGGCCGCTGCCGCCGACCCGGGCTACCTCATGGTGCACTTCACCGGTGAGGGGTCGACCAATCAGCAGATGTACCTCTCGCACAGCACGGACGGTCTGCACTGGAACGACCTCAACGGCGGCGGCATGGTCCTGCGCTCCACGGTCGGGACGAAGGGGGTGCGCGACCCCGCATTCGTGAGATCGCCTGACGGCAGCAAGTACTGGATCGTCGCGACCGACCTGTGCATCGGTTGCGGGCAGGGATGGGGTGACGCCCAGACCAGCGGCAGCCGCAACCTGGTGGTGTGGGAGTCCACCGACCTGGTCACCTGGTCGCAGCCGCGCCTCCTGAACGTCGCCGACGCGATCCCCGGCGCCGGTGACGCGTGGGCGCCCGAGGCGATCTGGGACCCGGCGAGCAATGACTACGTCCTGTACTGGGCGACGAACGCGCCGCTGAACGGCGTGACGAAGCACCGCATCTACTCCGCCCACACGACGGACTTCCGCACCATCACCACCCCGCAGGTCTACATCGACCGCCCCGGCACCCAGGGCATCATCGACACCCAGATCATCGAGGTGCCGTCCGGTGTCGGCAACTACCGCTACGTACGGGCCTCCGGCGACGGCCAGATCACGCTCGAAGGCAGCAACTCGATCCTGGGCACGTGGACGACCCTCGGCGACCTCTCCGGCGTCGGCCTCAGCGGCTCCCAGGTCGAGGGCCCGATGTGGATGAAGTTCAACGGCAGTAACCAGTGGGCCCTCTACCTCGACCAGTACGCCACCGGCGGCGGTTACATGCCGGTTCTGACGAGCGACCCGTCCAACCCGGCCGCCTACCAGAAGCAGGCGTCGACGAGCTACAACATGGGCGGCACCAAGAAGCGCCACGGCTGGATCATGAACCTGACGGCCGCCGAGGAGAGCCGCGTCCTCGCACGCTGGCCCAACACGACGGCCAACCGGCTCCAGTCGTTCAACTTCCAGGACCGGTACGTGCGGCACACCAACTTCGACGTGCGCATCGACCAGAACGTCAGCACCAGCCCGGACTCCCAGTTCCGGATGAGGACCGGCCTGGCGGGCACCGGCACCGTCTCCTTCGAGTCGGTGAACTTCCCCGGGTACTTCCTGCGGCACTCCGCGTTCGACTTCCAGCTCGTCTACAACGACGGCACCGCCGGGTTCGCCGCGGACGCCAGCTTCCGCCAGGTCGCCGGACTCGCCGACTCCACATGGTCGTCGTTCCAGTCCTACAACTACCCCGACCGCTACATCCGCCACTACGCGTACGAACTCAAGCTCGACCCCATCACCACCACGACGGGGCGAAGCGACGCCACCTTCCGCGTGACGAGCTGACCCGCGCCAACAGGAATGCCGGCGCCCTCACGGGGCCACCTCCCACCCGCCGCCCACCCGCCGACGGGGAAGGCGCCGGCATCCCCACCACGAGTGCCCTCGTGAGCGAGAGCGAACGACGGTGAAGACCTCTCGTACCGTCCGGCGGGCGAACGTGTCAGGAGTCCCGCAGGCGCGGCGAGTCGTCGAGCCGGAAGAAATCGTTCGTCATATCGGGCTTTGTTCGCAAGCCGTCTTCTTCAGGGGAAGTGAACCCATGCGCAGCGTCAGACCTCAGAGCCGCCGAAGATTCCTGCCGGGCGCTCTGGCCGCCGTGGCCGCCGCCTCGCTCCTGGCGGCCGTCGTCGGCCCGGCGGCCCCCGCCCGGGCGGCGGAGATCACCGACGGCCTGGCTCTCTGGTACAAACTCGACGCCTCCTCGGGCACCGTGGCGGTGGACGCCTCGGGCAACGGCCGGAACGGCACCGTCAACGGCACTGCGGGCTGGTCGGGTGCCGGCGAAGGGCTCTCGTTCAACGGCTCCGACACCTACATCAAGGTCCCGGACAACATCATGAGCGGCATGAACTCGATCACCGTCTCGATGGACGTGCAGATCGACGCCGCCCAGGCCACGCCGTACTTCCTCTACGGCTTCGGCAACACCAGCAACGGCGCCGGCAACGGGTATCTGTTCGCCACCGGCAACTCGCTGCGGACCGCCATCGCCTCCGGGGGCTTCTCCACCGAGCAGAACACCCAGGCCTCCGCCGCGCTGCCGCGGTCGGTATGGAAGCACGTCACCTACACCCAGACCGGCACGACGGGCGTCCTCTACCAGGACGGCGTGGAGGTGGCCCGCAACACGTCGCTCACCCTCACCCCCGGCTCCATCGGGTCCGGCATCACCACGGCCAACTCCATCGGCAAGTCGCTCTACAGCGGTGACAAGTTCTTCAAGGGCAAGATGCGCGACTTCCGGGTCTACAACCGCGCGCTGACTCCCGGCGAGGTCCTCGATGTCAGCGGGAACACCACGGGCATCGCCGCGGCCACCCACCCCTCGCTGAAGATCGCGGCCGTCATCGACGACGCCAACAGCAAGATCACACTGCCGGTGAAGGAGGGCACGGACCTCACCGCGCTCGCCCCGCAGTTCACCCTCGCCCAGGGCGCCTCGATCAGCCCGGCCTCCGGCACGCCGCGCGACTTCACCGCGCCCGTGACGTACGAGGTGACCGGCTCCGACGGCCAGAAGCGCACCTGGACCGTGTCGGCGCTCATCATGAGGAGCCCCGTCCTGCCGGGGCTGACCGCCGACCCGAACATCGTCCGGTTCGGCGACACCTACTACCTCTACCCGACCACCGATGGCTTCGCGGGATGGAGCGGTACGCAGTTCAAGGCCTACTCGTCCAAGGACCTCGTCCACTGGACGGACCACGGCGTCATCCTCGACCTCGGACCCGACGTCAGTTGGGCCGACGCCCGGGCCTGGGCCCCGACGATGACCGCGAAGAACGGGAAGTACTACTTCTACTACTCCGCCGACACGAACATCGGCGTCGCGGTATCCGACTCGCCCACCGGCCCGTTCACGGACCCGCTCGGCAAGCCGCTGATCGCCCGCGGCGCCTTCACCGGCCAGATGATCGACCCGGCGGTGTTCACCGACGACGACGGCCAGTCGTATCTCTACTGGGGCAACGGCCGGGCGTACGTCGTCCCGCTGGGCGACGACATGGTCTCCTTCGACGCCTCGAAGGTCACCGACATCACCACCAGCGGCTTCCGAGAGGGCTCCTTCGTCGTCAAGCGCAAGGGCACCTACTACTTCACGTGGTCGGAGAACGACACCCGGGACGAGAACTACCGGGTCGCCTACGCCACCGGTCCCTCGCCCACCGGTCCCTGGACCACGAGGGGCGTGATCCTGGAGAAGGACCTCTCCCTCGGCATCAAGGGCACCGGCCACCACTCCGTGGTGCAGGTACCGGGCACCGACGACTGGTACATCGCCTACCACCGCTTCGCCATCCCCGGCGGCGACGGCACCCACCGCGAAACCACCATCGACAAAATGGAGTTCGACTCCGACGGCCTGATCAAGAAAGTCGTCCCCACCCTGAGCAGCATCACCCCGGTCTCCGGCGGCACCACCCTGCCGGTGAACACCACCCGCTCACTCCAGTCCGTCAACTTCCCCGGCCGCTACGCCACCGTCCGCACCGACAGCCTCGGCTACCTCGACCCGGTGACCTCCACCAGCACCGCCGCGGTCAAGCAGAGCGCCACCTTCACCGTCATCCCCGGCCTGGCCGACTCCAACTGCTACTCGTTCCGCGACTCCTCCGGCCGCTACCTGCGCCACAAGGACTTCCGGATCCGCTTCGACGCGAGCAACGGCACAGTGCTCTTCAACAAGGACGCCACCTACTGCGCCCGGCCGGGTTCGGCCACCGGCTCGGTCAGCCTGGAGTCCTACAACTACCCCGGCCGCTACCTCCGCCACTACAACTACGAACTGCGCGTCGACGCCTACCAGGACAACGCCACCTTCCGCGCCGACAGTTCCTTCACGGCGGTCAGCTCCTGGGCCTGATCGCCTCCCTCGCTCACAGGTGACCCGCACGGCCTTGCCCGTCGGGTCACCTGGCTTGCGTGCCGTCGCCCCGGCGGGCCGGAGCCTGCTGCATGAGCGAGGCCCGGCCGAAGTCGCGGAGTGAACGCGCATCGTGCGGCTGCTCGCTGCCGCCGCCGACGGCGCGTACGACCGGACGCCGGCGCCTTCGTCCAGGACGAGCCGGCGGCCGACGCCGAACGGGGCGCGCCCGGCAGCCGGCAGACGAGCAGTGCCTCCAGGAGGAGAACGCCGAAGCCGCCCGCTGCGCCGTCCTCATCCCGCTGTGCTGCGCAGTGGGGAAGGCGTCGGCATCCCAGTCGGCGAGTCATCCGGCAACCCTGACGTCCGAGCATGATCCTCCTTGTGAAGGAATCGAGGGAGCGCGTGTCCGAACCGGGGTGTAGCGGGCTGCACCCGGGCGGTCAGTCATTGCTCGGCCGCCGTCTCACGCGCTCGTGCCCCGACTCCATGGGCGGCGGCAGCCAGTCCCACGACCGTCACCGCCACCCACAGCGGGTGTCCCACCAGCCAGGTCTGGACGCTCTCGAAGGGGTCGGTGGAGGTCAAGGCCGCGCGTTCGAGCATCCAGGACACCGACAAGACCAGGCCGATGACCGCCACGGCGGTGCGGAAGGCAGGGTAGAAGCGCGTGCGGGCCAGAACCAGCAGGGACGGCATCAGCAGGACCACGACCAGGAGTTGGGTCAGTTCGATGCCCAGGTTGAAGCCCAGACGGTACGAGCAGTCCCGTTCCTCACCGTGGCAGAAGTCGACGGCTCCTGGATCTCGCCCGTTCAGGTAGTGGCAGTGACGGGCGACGGCTTGATGCCGTCGACGCCAGCGTGACCAGTGAAGCCCGGGTCCGGGCCGCGGTAGCCGGCCTGCTGGGAGAAACAGGCACGCTGACCAGGACGTCGGTGTAGGACCGGTTGGCGATGACGATGTACGCCAGGGCGTGCGCGGTCTCGCCGATCCCCCGCATCACCTCCGCGTCCGGCGCCGCGGGTAGGAACAGTTCGAGGAGCCCGATGGCGTCCCCGCGGTTGGTCACCGGGGCGACGATCCGCACCAGCGCGTCCTCACCCTCGTCCTCCACGCTCGGCCGCCGGGTGCGGATCACATCGTCGTACAGCGTGCCTCGCAGCGGGATGCGCCGGGCGGGTTCATCGGTGTCGACGCTGCGCGCCGCCCCCAGCCGTACGACCGAGCCGCCGGTGAAGTCGGTGATGAGGAACGACACCGCCGCAGCCCCGAGGTGCTCCTTGAGCATGCGCGCGACCACGTCGAGTGACTCCACGGGCGCCGCGGCCTCCGCCGCCGGTGTCCCCGACAAGGTCATCGCCCTGCCGCGGCCACGCCCGTTCTCCAAAGTGCGACTGGGCGGCCCACCGTCTCCGTCAGGCTCGCATACGGTCACCGTGACTCTTTGGCCTCGCCGGCGCTCAGGGATTCTCTCCCGGCGGCGCGAGGGGGCGGCGCCAAAAGCTCGGTGCCGCCCCGGCTTCCCAGGGTTGCTGCCGACTCCTGTGCTCGGCTGCGATGCCAGCGAGACCGCGAGCGGAACCGGGGACCGTGCTGCCCGGCCGTGGCTCAGGCGTCGATGATGACGGGGATGATGAGGGGCTTGCGGCGGTGGGTGCGAAACGCCCAGTTGCCCACGGCGCGGGCAACGAGCTGTTCGAGTTGACGGGCGTCCCCGACGCCTTCCTCGGCAGCGGTGGCCAACGTCTTCTCGATGACGGGGATCACCGGCTCGAAGGTGGTCTCGTCGTGGACGAAGCCGCGGGCCAGGAAGTCGGGAGCCTCGGCCAGGGCGCCGGTGTCCGCGTCGACGATCGCCACCACCGTGACCACGCCTTCCTCGGCGAGGGTGAGGCGGTCCTTGAGGGACGCTTCGGTGGCGCCGCCGACTTCCATGCCGTCCACGTAGACGTTGCCGGCGGGGACCTTGCCGGTGATGGAGGCGCGGCCGTCGACGAGGTCGACGACGACACCGTCCTCGGCGATGACGACCCGGTCGGGGTCGATGCCGGTACGGATGGCGAGGTCGCCGTTGGCCCGCAGGTGGCGCCATTCGCCGTGCACGGGCATGACGTTGCGGGGTTTGACGATGTTGTAGCAGTAGACGAGTTCGCCGGCGCTGGCGTGCCCGGAGACGTGCACCTTGGCGTTGCCCTTGTGGACCACGTGGGCGCCCCACCGGGTAAGCCCGTTGATCACCCGGTAGATGGCGTTCTCGTTGCCGGGGATGAGGGAGCTGGCGAGCAGGACGGTGTCGCCCTTGCCGATGCGGATCTGGTGGTCGCGGGTGGCCATCCGTGACAGCGCGGCCATCGGTTCGCCCTGGGAGCCGGTGCAGATCAGAGTGATCTTGTGGTCCGGGAGCTTCTCCAGCTCCTTCGTGCTCACGACCAGACCGGAGGGGACCTTCAAATAGCCCAGGTCTCGGGCGATGCCCATGTTGCGGACCATCGAGCGGCCGACGAAGGCGACCTTGCGGCCGTGCTGGTGGGCGGCGTCGAGGACCTGCTGGATGCGGTGCACATGGCTGGCGAAGCTGGAGACGATGACCCGGCGCGGCGCGGTGCGCATCACCTGCTCGATGGCCGGGTTCAGCTCGCGCTCGGAGGTGGTGAAGCCAGGTACTTCGGCGTTGGTGGAGTCGGTGAGGAAGAGGTCCACGCCCTCCTCGCCCAGCCGGGCGAAGGCACGCAGATCGGTGATGCGGTCGTCGAGGGGGAACTGGTCCATTTTGAAGTCGCCGGTGTGCAGCACCATCCCGGCGCGGGTGCGGATCGCGACCGCGAGGCTGTCCGGGATGGAGTGGTTGACCGCGACGAACTCGCAGTCGAAGGGCCCGAAGGTACGCCGGTCGCCCTCCCGTACCCGCACCGTGCGGGGCCGGATGCCGTGTTCCTTGAGCTTGGCCTCCAGGAACGCCAGCGTCAGCTTGGAGCCGACGACGGGGATGTCGCGCCGCTCGCGCAGCAGGTACGGCACGCCGCCGATGTGGTCCTCGTGGCCGTGGGTGAGTACCACGGCGACGATGTCGTCCAGCCGGTCCCGGATCGAGGTGAAGTCCGGCAGGATGACGTCCACGCCGGGCTGGGTCTCCTCCGGGAACAGCACGCCGCAGTCGACGATGAGCAGCTTGCCCGCGTGCTCGAAGACGGTCATGTTGCGGCCGATCTCACCCAGGCCGCCCAGGGCGATGACCCGCAACCCTCCTTCGGGAAGAGGCGGGGCGGCTTTCAGTTCGGGGTGTGGATGACTCATACCTTGAACGTTACCCGGAGAGCGGGAGGGGTTGATCGTTGCCTGCGTGATCTCTTCTTCTCGACGGAGCGGGGCGTCCGCAGTGGTCGCCCCGGGACGATCGGATCACGCCGGTGGACGGCACGGGCGTGCCCTCATGGCGCTGAAGCATCGAGGTCGAACGCGCTCCGTCAGCTCGGAGCATGCCCTTGTCGGGGCGTGTCGGCTGTACGGTCACCGGCCTGGGCGGTGAGAACGGGTGCCTGCGCCGTCTCACGTCGAAGTGCGCGGGTGATGGCGCGCGCCTCGATGCCCGCCTGGCGAAGGACACCCGTGAGGGGATTGGTGTATCCGGCGAAGTACAAGTGCGGGGCTTCGGGATGGGTCTGTGCCCCTACGACGAGGGGTTGCCCGGCTTCGTCGAGTACGCCCAGGGACCCGACCAGGTCGTGGAGGTCGGGCCGGTAGCCGGTGGCCGCGATGACCGCGTCGGGTCGCAGTCGGGTGCCGTCGGCCAGTAACACGTCGGGGCCGTCGAACGCCTGGACGGCCGCGACCGGCTCGACCCGCCCGGACCGGACGGCGTCCACGAAGCCGTGGTCGAGCACCGGGTTGACGCCTTCGCGGGCGTGGCGGGTGTACAGGCCTGTGCGGGGCCGTGGCAGTCCCCGCGAGGTCAGGTCGGGCACCGCGAGACGTTGCGTGAGCAGGGAGGTGCGGTCGCGCCACGCGAGCGGGAGGACCTCCGTCAGCCGGCCGACCGCATGCCATCGGGCGCTGGAGCGGGGCAGGATGTTGGGTGGGGTACGGACCGCGATCCGTACCCGATCGGTTCCGGCCCCGGCCAGGACGCTCGCGATCTCGGTACCGCTGTTGCCGGCGCCGACCACCAGGACGTGCTGCCCGCGGTAGGGGACCGGAGAGCGGTAGTGGGCCGAGTGCAGCAGCGTGCCGGTGAAGGTCGAACGCCCGGGCCAATGGGGGAGGTTCGGGGTATGACAGCGGCCGGTGGCCACCACGACCGCGCCAGTGGGCACGGGACCGTCCGGGGTGTGGACCAGCCACTGTGCTCCCGAACCGGGCTCGGCCCGTTCGATGCGTTGCACAGGGGTGCTCACCCGGACGTCGAGTCGGTGATGGGCGGCGTAGTCCTTCAGGTATCGCACATAGTCGTCCCGCCTCACCCATGGGCCCGCCCGGCGGGGCACCGGCAGGCCGGGGAGTTTCGACGCGCCGGGGGTGGTGTGCAGACTCAGATGGTCATACCGCTGCGTCCAGTTCGCTCCCACCAGGTCCGCCCGTTCCAGGATCACGGTCGCCACGCCGGCGCGGCGAAGTAGCGCGGCAGCCGCGAGGCCGTGGGGACCGGCTCCGATCACGATCGTGGACACGTGGAAGTCTGGCTGTGGTGTCGGGGGCATCGCCTTCTACAACGGCAGATGGCGCCTCACGTCACGCCCTGCTGGGAGGCATAAAGCCTGTGGAGTGGCGATGCTGATGCGGTGGCTGCCGTTACACCACAGGTAAGGACTCGTTGAACCGCGCAGCAGTGCGCATCGAGCGCAGCTGACCGGCCAGGACCCGGATGAGGCAGGTAGGTGTTGGTCTGCCGGTGGCGGCCCTCTGCGAGCCGATGCGTTACGCCTGTCCGATCTTACGAGGGGCTTATGTGTAGATGGTAATGACACGCCACCGGCCACGGCTGCGGATCAGCCGAGTCTGCAAGAAGTACGGCGGCAGACAGGTCCTGCGCGACGTCGACCTCGATGTGCCCGCCGGGACGCTGGTAGGAGTCGTCGGTGAGAACGGGGCGGGCAAGAGCACTCTGCTGCAGATCGCCGTAGGACACCTCGCACCCGACCGAGGAACGGTGACACGGGCCGGGTCAGTGGGGTACTGCCCGCAACGAGCGGTGCTGAACGATGCGTTCACCGTCGGTCAGCATCTGCGGTTGTTCCAGATGGCCTACCGGCTGCCGACGCTGGAGCGCGTCGACGAGCTGATGGAACTACTGGCACTGACCGGCTGCCGACGACAGCAGGTCGGCGAGCTCAGTGGCGGAACGCGACAGAAGCTGAACCTGCTGATCGCTCTCATGCACGATCCGCAGTTGCTGGTCCTGGACGAGCCCTACCAGGGCTTTGACTGGGACACCCATCAGCGGTTCTGGACCCTGGCCGCCCATCTGCGTGATCAGGGTCGTTCGATCATCGTGGTGTCGCACCTGCTGCACGAACTGCACCACTTCGACGCGATCGCTCATCTGCGCCAAGGGCGTCTGCACTTCGAGGAGATCGACCGTTGAGGCTCTCCTGGACGGCATTCACCGAACTGCTGCGCTGCACTCTGCTGGGCCATCTGCGCAACCGGCTGGCCTTGGCACTGGCGGTGGCGTTCATCCCGCTCTGGATCGCCGTGGCACGCCTGTGCACCTCCGACGCACTGGTGCGCATCTGGCTGGCCGCCATCAGCGCCTCCGCCTCCGCCCCGGCCAGTCAGGTGGGTCAGGTGGCCAGCGCGCTGGGCGCCGTCACCATGGTCGCCGGCTTCATCACCTTCACGGAGACCTTTCAGTCCCGGCAGATGGACCGCCGTCTGCTGCTGGCCGGTTACCCTCGGCTTCCGATGCTCCTGGCCAAACTTGCTGCCGTCGCCCTCACCGCCGCCCTGCTGGCCTTCTACACCACGATCCTGCTGTGGATCTCCCTGCCCGTGCGCCACGCAGGCGCCCTGGGACTGGCCCTTGCAGGCGCGGGCCTCGCCTACGGCGGGATCGGTCTTCTGCTCGGCTCTCTGGTCCACGGCGAGTTGGAGGGCTTCTTCCTCATCATCATGCTCAGCCTGGTCGACACCGGACTGCAGAACCCCGTCTTCAACACACTCATGAATGTGGCAGGCGTGTCCGCGCTTCCTCTGTACGGCGTGAACCAGCTGGCGCTGAGCTCAGCCCTCACCCCGCACATTCCCTGGTCCCACGGCCTGCTCTCCCTCACCTGGTCCGCAGCGACCGGCGCCCTGGCGCTGCTCGTCCTCCACACCCATCGCCCTTCCCGCTCCCCGTGGTCTCACCGGACGCGAGTCCAGGCAGGGTGATCGCGGTGAGGACGGTCTTCCTCCCGGACGTTGGCTGTTGGCCCACGGACTGCGGGCTAGTCCCTTGCCGGGGGGGGGCAAGGGACATATCGCCATGTAATCGAGGAAGTGGCCGTGTGCCTTGGCAGCCCGGGGTGACGGACATGGCTGAGTGGCTGGGGGAACGCGACTCCAGGATCACCCATCACTGCCGCGCCGGCCTCGAACAGGGCCGGGTGAGGCGGTGGCGGAGTTGGTCGCCCTGACCTGTCGTAGGACGAGCACCAGTTGTTCCGCGTCGAGAGCACCGGCAGGGAGAGGGGCCGACTCAAGGCCGGCGCCGTGCTCGACGGGTGAACGCGCCGCCGGGCCGCCGGGGCGAGCCTGCCGGGTCTGCACGGTCGGCACGACCCGGCAGGCGACGCCGAGTTGACGGTCACGCCCTGGGGGCGGCTCGTCAGTGGCGCACCTTCACCTTGCTGAGGGCGGCCACCCCGAGCGCGGCCACGGCGATCTGGATCAGCCATTCGATCCAGTCGACGCCCTTGGTGTCGGCGCCATCGAGCCCTGCCGCGATGCCCGTGCCGATGAAGGCGGCGATGATGCCGATCAGGATCGTCCACAGCATGCCGATGTGCTGGCGCCCGGGGACCACAGTCGGCCGAGGACACCGATCACGATGCCGATGACAATCGCGCTGATCACGCCTGAGATCTCCATGCGGTGTCACCCCATCTGTAGTTGGTGACGCCCGAGTGCCCGCCGAACGGGGGCACACCGCCGACGGAATCGCACGGTCCGCCGTCGCCGTATTCGCGTCGGCCCGGTCGTGGACTGAGCCCGTCGGTGACCACGGCCGGGTGGACGCTCGCCCTCCTCGCCGTCGTCACCGTGGGCTTCGGCCGCTGTGTGCCGGTGAGTTGGGCTGTGCGCCGGGCATCCGGGGCGAACAGCGGGGAGCGGGCCCGTGAGCGGCGGCTCCACCCGGACCGGTAGACCCTGCCGGAGCACCGAGTGCAACTCGCGGTTCAGTTGCGCGAGTTGCCGAACAGGAGGCGGTAGCCGATCAGCAGCACCAGGGAGCCGCCGATCGCCGCGCCCCAGGTGTAGAGGTCGAAGAAGTGGCCCTCCACCGGGCGGTCGAGGAGACGCGCGGAGAGCCAGCCGCCGACGAACGCTCCCGCGACCCCGATGAGGGTGGTGCCGATCAGGCCGCCCGGGTCGCGGCCGGGCAGCAGGATCTTGGCGATGGCTCCGGCGAGCAGACCCAGAATGATCCAGCCGATGATGCCCACGTGGTAGTCCTCCAGTCGCGTCCGGCCGGGCGAGATCCACCGGGGCCTTGACGCTTGAGTTGCCTGATTGCGCAAGCTTATGGATCGGCGCCAGGGAGGAAAGAGGCTTGTGGGGTGCTGGTGACAAGTCGTCGATGTTCTTTCACATGCTTATTACATTGCGCAAGCGATGAAGTGGAGGTGTTCGTGTGGGCCACGCCCAGGGCCCTTACACTGAGAGAGCACACGTGCGTCGACAGTGACCGGGGCGGGGCAGGGGGAGGGGACCGTGGCGACACTCGCCGGTGGCTTCGAGGATCCGTTGGCCGAGGTGCTGACCGAGGCGGCCGCGGTGTTCGGACTCCTCGCCTCCTCCGCCCGGCTGCACATCATGTGGGCGCTGTCCCAGGGCGAGAGCGACGTCACCCACCTCGCCGACCGGGTCGGCGGCGCGCTCCCCGCGGTCAGCCAGCACCTCGCCAAGCTGAAGCTCGCGGGGCTGGTGCGGTCCCGCCGCGAGGGCCGTAGGCAGGTCTATTACGTCGACGACCCCGACATCGTGACCGTGGTCCGTGTCATGGTCGGCCAACTCACCGCCCGTACCGGACCGCTCGGGGCTCACAGCACCGCCTCACGCGGCTCTTAGTCCGCCTCCTGTACGAAGGGTGCGGGAGAGGGGGCGAGGCATGGAAGATGCCCGGGTATCGAGGCGCCGGCGCTGGATCCCGGTGGTGGTCCTCGCTCTCGCGCTGTACGTCATCGTGCGCGCGGCGAACACCTCGCAGGGTGATTCCTCGGCTCCGGCCCCGACGGACACCCCCACACCGACCCCGACGGCAGACGCGACCACGCGTTCGGCCCCGCCTTCGGTCGCTTCGTCGGCGGGGCCTTCGGCCTCCACGAAAACCTCTTCGCCGTACGACCCCGCCGACTACGCCTCCCAGGTCCGCAGCCGTGCCCGGCAGACCGGTGTCGACGTCCGGCTGCTGATGGCGATCCTCTACAACGAGGCGTACAAACCGCACGCCCCGTCCCTGGAGCGGGCCTGGCAGAAGCTCAAGCCGGACGCGGCCTTCGGTATCGCCAACATGCACCGCGCCACGTTCGACGAGGTCAAGAAGGGCCGGGAGTTCGCGCACCGCAGCTGGGAGGAGCTGCCCGACGACCGGGACCTCGCCATCGAGGCCGAGGCCTGGTACCTGCACGACCTGGCGGCCGCCCTGCCCGCCACCTGGTCCGCCCCGTACAGCGAGGACGAGCTGCTGGCCCTCGGCTACAACACCGGCGCGGGCAACATGCTCGCCTTCGCGCGCGGCGTCACCCCCGGCAGCCAGGCCCAGTCCTACCTCGACAAACTGCGTGCCAACTGGGCGAAGGCGGCAAGATCCGTGGGCGAAGGCTGAGGTGCCTGGGAGGTTGCCGCTTTCCGCCATGAGATCTCTCACCCGTGAAATGCGACGGTGTCCGTGCTGGCCGGGCCAGGGGTTTGTTAGATTGCGCAACTACGCAACCTAGGCGAGTTTCCCGCTCCGCCTGTTTTACACCGCCGCGCACGCCCGGCCGCCCACTCCATGGCCCGGCCTGAGGGGCCCGACCGTTTCGTGGGAGTGGTAGATGAGCGACCGGTGGGACAGCCCGGGCGGTCAGGCCACGCGCAGCCGCACCGGCCGGGTGCCGGGGCAGCGGGAGGACGAGGCCGGCGCGCCACCTCTGCCCGGCGGCCGTGCCGCGGCCCGGGAGGCGGCCCGCTCGCAGGGCGGCAAGCGGTCGCGTCGCCGGGCTCGTCCGGTACGGCGCGGTAGGCGGGTGCTGAAGATCGTCGGAATGTGTCTGGCGATCCTCGTCCTGGGCACGGCCGGGGTCGGCTGGTGGTTCTACCAGCACCTCAACGGCAACATCAACAGCGTCTCGCTCGACGGCAAGGGCGGCTCGGAGAAGGCCGACGCGTTCGGTCGTACCCCGATCAACATCCTGGTCATGGGCTCGGACGGCCGGACCAGCAAGGCGGACTGCAAGCTGGGCGGCGGCTGCTCCCAGACCGGGGTGCAGAGCGGCAACGGCAACGCGGACGTGCAGATGGTGGTGCACATATCCGCCGACCGTTCCAACGCCACCGTCATGAGCATCCCCCGCGACACCATGGTCAACGTCCCGGCCTGCAAGGACAGTGGGGGCGGCCAGTCCACGTCCGGCTACTACGGCCAGATCAACACCGCCCTCCGGTACGGTCCCGCCTGCCAGGTGGCCACCATCCACCAGCTCACCGGCATCCCCATCGACCACTTCGTCAAGCTCGACTTCTCCAGCGTGGTCAAGATGTCCGACGCGGTCGGCGGTGTCTCCGTGTGCGTCAACAACAACGTTTACGACACCTACTCGCACCTGAAACTGTCCCGGGGCGACCACACCCTCAAGGGCGAGGCGGCCCTGGAGTTCGTCCGCTCCCGGCACGGTTTCGGGGACGGCAGCGACCTCGGTCGTACGGTCTCCCAGCACATCTTCCTCAGCGCGATGATCCGGAAGTTCAAGAGCGCGGGCACGCTCACCGACCCCACCGCGGTCTACGCCCTCGCCGACGCCGCGACCAAGGCGCTCACCGTGGACGACGGTCTCGGCAGCGTCAAGAAGCTGATCGGGCTCGCGGCCGACGTGAACAAGGTCCCCACCAAGCGGATGACCTTCACCACGATGCAGACCGCCGCCGATCCGAACGACACGAACCGGGTGGTGGTGGGCGCGGGGGCCAAGGCCCTCTTCTCAAGCATCGCCGACGACCAGTCCCTGACCACCGGCTCCGGCAAGAAGTCCGTGGCGGCCGCCGCGACGGCCACGGCCACGGCGGTACCGGCCTCCAAGATCGCCGTGACCGTCGAGAACGGCACCGAGATCACCGGTCGCGCCTCCGACATCGCCAACGCGCTCACCGGCCAGGGTTTCAGCTCCGCCACGACCACCGCCAACGCGCCGAGCCCCGCGACGACCACCACCCTCACCTACGGCACCGGCCAGAAGGCCGAGGCCCAGACGGCGGCCAAGGCGCTCGGACTGCCCACCTCGCACGTCAAGGAGGGCACCGGAACCGGCCTGACGCTGGTGATCGGCGGGGATTGGACGAGCGGCAGCACGTTTCCGGGCGGTTCGTCCTCCCCGGCGCCCACCGACACCAAAGCCGCGGTGTCCAACGCCCACGCGCAGACCGCCGACGAGGCCAAGAAGTGCGCCGAGGTCAGCCCCTACAAGACGGTCTCCCTCAAAGGGGTGCCGATGACACCGGCACAGGCGTACGCGGAGGCGACCGACAAGAAGGACTCCGACGAGTGAGGCCGGGACCGGGCCCGTGGTTGTACAGTTGCGCAAGCTGGCAACAATGAGCGTCGAGAAGGGACGTGCGGCATGCTGCGCAACGGACTGGAGCCCTGGCACCTGCTGATCGTGGCGATCATGATCATCGTGCTGTTCGGCTCGAAGAAGCTGCCCGAGGCCGCCCGCGGGCTCGGCAAGTCGATGCGCATCCTCAAGAGCGAGGCCAAGGCCATGAAGGAGGACGGCACCGCACAGAGCACCGCCGCCCCGGCCGCCCCCGCCGAGCAGACCGCACAGGCCGTCCAGGCCGCGCCCGGAGAGTCGGCGGCAGCGCAGCGGACGGCCGAGGCCAACCCGGCTCACTGAGCTCCGGTACGCCGTCTGACCCGCCGTCGGCCAGGCCCGTGAGGGCGGATGCGCCCGAGCCGGAACACGCGAACGCCGACTCCTCCCGCGCTCCGCGGTCGTGATCGGGGAGGCGGCGAACGGTGTCGGTGGGGGCCACTAAGCTCCCGCCCATGAGTGAGTCAGACGAGGGCCCCGGCAGACGAGTCGTCGACGGGCGCTTCGAGTTGGAGGCCCGTCTCGGCGGCGGCGGGATGGGCACGGTCTGGCGGGCCAGGGACCTGGTGCTGCACAGGATGGTCGCGGTCAAGGAGGTCCGCCCGCCCGACCGGGACCTCGCCGAGTACGACCCCGACGGCGCGCGGATGCTGCGGGAACGGGTGCTGCGCGAGGCACGGGCCCTGGCCCGGATCGACCATCCCAACGTCGTGACCATCCACCACATAGTCGACGGCGGCGAGGGCACCTACCCCTGGATCGTCATGGAGCTGGTCAGCGGCGGCTCGCTCGCCGACCGGCTCGCCCAGGGGCCGATGCCGCCGGCCGAGGCGGCACGAATCGGCCGAGGTGTGCTGGCCGCGCTGGCCGCCGCGCACGACGCCGGCATCCAGCACCGGGACGTCAAGCCCGCCAACGTCCTGCTGAGATCCGACGGGCGCCCCGTGCTCACCGACTTCGGTATCGCCGCGATCCGTGAGACGACCAGCCTCACCGCCACCGGATCCATCATCGGCACCCCCGACTTCATGGCACCGGAGCGGATCTCCGGCCACGAGGGCGGAGCCGCCTCCGACCTGTGGTCGCTCGCGATGATGCTGTACACCGCCGTGGAGGGACACCACCCGCTGCGCCGCGGCAGCACCCTCGCCACCCTCGCCGCGGTCCTCAACGAGAGCGTGCCGCCACCGGTGCGGTCCGGTGCCCTGGGCGACGTACTCATGAGCGTGCTCGTACGGGATCCGGCGGCGCGGCCGTCGTCCGCCGTGCTGGACCGGTGGCTGGCCGAGATCGAGTCGGGGCGGGGCGGACCGGGGACCGCGTGGCATCAGCCCACGACTCCTTTCGTCGGTGCCCCCGCCGGAACGGGCCAGCCGGTGACCTCACCCGTCCGGGCGGGCCGCGGGAACCGGCCCCGACCGGGCTTCCTGCTCGGCGTCGCGGGAACCTCCGTCGCGAGCGCCATGATCCTGATGTGGTGGCTGCTGCCCTCCGGGGGAGACTCGGGCGGTTCGGGCGGCACCACGGGCGCCGGCGCCTCGTCCTTCGCCTCCTCGGCCCCGGAGTCGACCGGCTCGCCGGCCGCGGCCCCGGCAGCCCGGCAGTCGAAGGACACGACGGGCACGACGGCCACGACCCTGCTCACCCCCGACGGCATCCGCACCGCCATCAAGGCGTTGCAGCAGGAGAGCGGCCGGGACAGGTTCGGCGACTTCACCGTCTACGACGACTTCGCGTCGGCCGAAATGATGGTCAACGGGAGCGACAGCAAGTACGACACCTACACCTACCGCCTGGGGACGGGCGTGGAGAAGGGCATCATCAAGGGAACCCTGTCCGGCGGCGACCAGCCCTTCGACCTCGACGGCTTCGACTGGAACAAGGTGCCCAGGCTCCTCGACGAGGCCCGCAAGAAACTCAACGTCGATAACCCGAACACCCGTTACGTGCTGGTGAGACAGCCCAATGACACGTTCGACACCCCCCTCGGCATGGCCGTCTACCTGAGCAACGAGTACAGCCAGTCGGGCTATATGGACGCGACCCCCAAGGGCAAGGTGACCCGCGTGATGCCCGCGGAGAACTGAGGGCCCCTACGACCTCGAGGCGCCGCGGCGGGTCCGTTCAGAGGCGGATGACGACGAGAGCGGTGTCGTCGGAGTTGCCGGTGGGCGGGAGCAGGTCCGTCAGGAGTGCGTCGGCCAGGTCCTCGGGGCCGGCGTGGCGGTGGCGGGTGAGCGCGTCGGTGAGACGGGCCAGACCGGCGTCGATGTCCTCGGTGCGGCGCTCGATCAGACCGTCGGTGTAGAGGACCAGCGTGGCGCCCTCGTCGAAGGGCGAGACCGCCTCCGGACGGGTGGCGTGTTCGGGGCTGGCGCCGAGCGGCGGGTCGGTGGCCCGGTCCAGGAAGGACACCGTGCCGTCCGGGTGCAGCAGGGCGGGCGGCAGGTGGCCGGCGCTGCTGTAGGTGAGGGTGCGGTCGTCCCAGTCGATGAAGGCCGTGGCCGCCGTGGTCGACTCGGCGCCGTCCACGGAGCGGGCGTACAGCCCGAGCGCCTCCAGTGCCCGCGCCGGGCCGTCGGCGACGCGGGCGGCGGCGCTCAGCGCGCTGCGCAGCTGGCCCATGACACAGGCGGCCGCCAGACCGTGCCCCACGACGTCACCGACGGCGACGGCGAGCCGGTCGCCCGGCAGGTCGACCAGGTCGTACCAGTCACCGCACACGTTGAGGGCGCCCACGGCGGGCCGGTAGCGGACGGCGGCCTGATGGCGGCCCACGGGCCTGGGGGCGGGCAGCATGGCCTCCTGAAGAGCCAGGGCGACCTCGCGTTCGCGGGCGTGGGCCTTGCGCAGGCGTTCGTTCACCTCCTGGAGTTCCCTCGCCCGGGTGTACAGCTCGGCCTCCAGCACGCGGGCCCGGCCGCCTTCGCCCAGTCCGCCGTGGGCGCGGATGAGCTCGGTGACCTCCTCCACCCGGTGCACGATGAGGGTCACCTTCCCGTCGGTGCCGAGGACGGGGGCGTTGACCGGGCTCCAGAAGTGTTCCTGCCAGTGGCCCACACGCTGGGGGTCCTCGATGTCGTAGCGGACCACCGCCATGGTGTCGCGCTCGCCGGTGGTCACCGCGCGCAGCATCGATTCCCGTGTCTCCCGCATCCCGGCCGCGGCCGGGTCATGGGGGTTCTCGGGGAAGACGTCGAAGATGTAGCGGCCCAGCAGCTGCTCACGGGCGCGACCGGTGAGGCGTACGAAGTCGTCGTTGACGTCGACGTACACCAGTTCGGGCGTCAGTAGCGCCACCATGCCGGGCAGGGCCCGGAATACCGCCGCGTAGTCGATCTGCGGATTCCTCATGTGCAGCCTGCCTCGACACGAGCCATCATGATGTGATTTTCCACGATAGAGGGGATCGTGCCGACATCTGGACAGCTACCGTCATCACGCGGCAGCGAACGACCTGGCTCGGATTCGTCATGGGCGCGGCCCCTGCGGCCGATCGCCCGAGTCCCGGAAGGACCACTCGTATGCGTTACGCAGTCCTCGGTACCGGCATCGTCGGCCGGACGATCGCCGGCAAGCTCGCCTCCCTCGGTCACGACGTCGTCATCGGCACCCGCGATCCGGAGTCCACTCTCGCCCGTACCGAACCCGACGGCATGGGCAATCCGCCGTTCGCCCAGTGGCACGCCGACCACGGCCAGGTGCGTCTGGAGACCTTCGAGGCGGCCGCGGCGTTCGGCGAGACGGTCGTCAACACCACGGCGGGCGGGCAGAGCCTCACCGCACTGCTGTCGGCGGGCGCAGCCAACCTGAGCGGCAAGATCCTGATCGATGTCGCCAACCCGCTGGACTTCTCCGCCGGGATGCCGCCGACGCTGGACCCGGTCAACACCGACAGCCTCGGCGAACGCATCCAGCGCGCATTCCCCGAGGCCAAGGTCGTCAAGACCCTCAACACCATGAACTGTTTCGTCATGGTGGATCCGTCCCGGGTGCCGGGGGAGCACACCGTGTTCGTCAGCGGCGACGACACCGGCGCCAAGAAGTCCGTCACCGCGCTGCTCGGCTCCTTCGGGTGGCCCGAGGCGAGCGTCATCGACCTGGGCGACATCACCAGCGCCCGCGGCGTGGAGATGCTCCTGCCGATCTGGCTGCGCCTGTACGGCACGCTCGGCCACGGCGACTTCAACTTCCATGTCCAGGGCGCCCGGCACGGCGGCTGATCCGGCGACCACGAAGTCAGCGGGGAGGAGAGGTCATGAGCGAGCAGTCCACCGATCTGCGCGAGACCGTCCGCCAACGGTACGCGGCGGCGGCCGCCCAGGTCACCGAAGGAGGCAACGCCGGTTGCGGGCCCGAACCGGTCGAGGCCGACGAGAACTTCGGCTCGACCCTGTACGGCGCGGACGAGCGCGACACGCTGCCCGCCGAGGCCGTCGCCGCCTCCCTCGGCTGCGGCAACCCGACCGCCGTGGCCGAACTGCGCGAGGGCGAACGGGTCCTCGATCTCGGGTCCGGCGGCGGCATCGACGTCCTGCTCTCCGCCCGCCGCGTCGGACCGACGGGCAGGGCGTACGGGCTGGACATGACCGAGGAGATGCTCGCCCTCGCCGTGGCCAACGCGGCGAAGGCGGGCGCCACCAACGTGGAGTTCCTCAAGGGCACCATCGAGGCGATCCCGCTGCCCGCGAACACGGTCGACGTCGTGATCTCGAACTGTGTGATCAACCTGTCCGTCGACAAGCCCGCCGTCTTCGCGGAGACCTTCCGCGTGCTCAGGCCCGGCGGCCGCATCGGGGTCTCCGACGTCGTCGCCGACGACGCCCTCACCGCCGCACAGCGGGCACGACGCGGGGACGACGTCGGCTGCATCGCGGGAGCCCTGTCCTTCGCCGAGTACCGCGCGGGCCTGGAAGCCGCGGGCTTCACCGGCGTCGAGATCGTCCCCACCCACCCGGTCGCCGACGGCCTGCACTCGGCCATAGTCCGCGCCACCAAGCCCACCGCGGACCGGGACGGTACGGTCGGCGAGGCCACGACCTGACGCGGACGTCGCCCCGTGCGGCCGGGCGGGCACCGTGGCTCCGGCGGGGGAGGCGGGGCCGTCTTGCGGAACAGGTGCTCGATGTGGCCGTGCACCGTCCGTGGTGAGTTGCCCGGCGCCGGGCGGCCCCCCGGAATCCTCACGGCCGCTGTCAGGCTGATCAGGAAACGTCCGCGCGGGGGAGGACGGGAGGGTTCTTCCGCATGCGGACGGCGACGAAGAACGGCGTCCGGTGGGTCTTGAGGTAGCGGCTCTCGTCCACGCGGGGGCCGCCTCCGTGGCCCGTGGCTCCACGAACCGCTCCAGGGCGAACCCGGCGTCGAGGAGTTCGCCCAGGAAGGTCTGCATCGTCATACGGCGGTACGAGTGCGTCGTGCCGCTGTCTCCGAACCGCGTCTCGACACGGTCCTCGTCGAAGTAGGAGCCACCGTGCCAGACCCAGTCGGCGGTCGGGTGAAGCGTGGAGACCAGCAGGGTCCCGCCGGGACGCAGGACGCGGTGGACTTCAGCCAGCAGCTCCCGACGGGCCTCCAGGTGATGGTGGACCAGGGCTGCCAGGACCGCCAGGTCGAACGAGTCGTGGGCAGGAAGCCGAGGGGTTCCTCCAGGTCGTGGTGGTGCAGGGTGACGGCGTCGTCGTCGCCCACGCGATCACGGGCATGGCGCAACAGGGTCGCGCTGCCCTCGACGCCGACCACCTCGGCCGTGCCCCTGGCCCGCAGTTCCGTGATGTAGTGCCCGGCGCCGCAGCCGATGTCGAGGACGCGCAGCCCGGTGACCTCACCGGCCAGGGCGAACATGGCGGGCCGGTCGGTGTGGGCGTTGGAGGGGCCGTCTGTCGCGTTGTCGGCGAAGTGGTCGCCGAGGGCGCCTTCGTAGGCGGTGTTGATGCGCATCACGGCATGCTGCCGACGGGCTCAGGCAGGAACAACGGGCGAGGGGGCGGGGTCAGGGTCCCCGGTCAGCCGCAGGGTCGCGAAGGCCGCCAGTCCTGCCGTGAGGCCGAAGGTGAGGGCTGCGGGAACGCCGCCGCCGAGCGGGGAGAGCATGTGCACGGGACCCCACACGGCGGCGGTGTCGTCGATCGCCATGTGCAGGACCTGGCTCGCGAACAGGCCCAGCACGGTCGCGCAGACCGTTCCCACCGCTATCGCCGGCGCGGTGGTCCGGGTGAGCAGCCCGGGCAGCAGGCGCAGCGACCACCACACCACCGCCAGCAGGAGCACGTCGGCGGCCCGGTACAGCAACCACCGGCCGGGCGACGCGGTCGCCGGGCCGCTCCAGGCGCCGAGCAGGAGCCACTGACGCAGCAGGTCACCGGGCTCGGACAGGATGCCCGCGCCGCTGAACGTCGTCTGGATCCGGGCCGCCACCGAGTCGTACGACAGAACCACCAGCGACAGCGCGACCACCGCCGTTCCGACGCTCGCGGACAGGCGCGCGGCACCCGGGGGCACACTGCGCCGGGGGAGCGGGTCCGCGCCCTTGGCGGTGACACGCGCCACGACCACCGTGAGCAGGGCGGTCACCAGGCCCGCGAACACCGCGACCGGCCCGCTCGACGCGATGACCCCCGCCAGCTGCGGCAGGACCCGGTAGCCGCCGCGCCCCCGGGACGCGATCAACCAGGGCGCGGAGACCGTCACGGCCGAGGTCGCGGCCACCGGCGCCCAGGCCCACAGCGCGAGCAGCGTGGCCGGCGTACGGCCCTGCACGGGCGGGATCCTGCGGAGCAGGAGCAGTGCGCCGGCCAGGAAGAACGCGAAGAGGGCCACGAACCTGATCTGCATCCCGGTGCTGTACAGATCGGCGTACCGGGTGCCCTGGGCCGTGGCCGCGGCCCCGTCGGAGCCGAGGGCCGCCGAGGAGTCGTACGACCAGGGTGTGAGCCAGCGGCGGAGTTCGTTCACCGAGTCCACGTCGAACACGCTTGTGCTGCCGCGCAGTTGGAGTGCCTGCGCGCTCGCTCCCGCCCACCACAACAACAGGGTGATCAGCAGCCCGCCGACCAGGGCGGGTATCACCGCGCGCCGATAAGCCATGTGTCGTCCCCCGCCTTGGCCGTGTCCGTGGGTATTTCGAACAGAGGAAGAGTAGGCGCGAAGATCACGTGCGGCATGCGCGGGGTCGGCTCTCCAGCCGCTCCTAATTCGCTTGCAGGCGCGCGTCACACGGGTCAACGTCGGCTGACCCACGACGAAAGCAGGAGAAGTTGACCACGCAGACCGACCCCGTCGACCACGAACTCGTCCAGGCCGCGGCGCACGTCGCCCGCACGCGGTGCCGGGGCGACAACCACACCATGGCGGCCGCTGCCCGAGTCCGGGACGGCCGGATCGTCACCGCCGTGAACGCCTACCACTTCACGGGAGGCCCCTGCGCCGAACTGGTCCTCATCGGCGCGGCGGCCGCCCAGGGCGCCTACGAGCTGGACACGATCGTCGCCGTGGGAGACCGCGACCGCGGGGTCGTACCCCCGTGCGGCCGCTGCCGGCAGGTCCTGCTCGACTACTTCCCCGACATCGCGGTCATCGTCGGCACGGACGCCGGCACCCGGACCGTGCGCATCACCGACCTGCTGCCCGAGAGCTACGTCTGGTCCGATCACCAGCTCGACGCCGAGTGAAACAGGCCGACCGGATCGGTGAGAGCCTGGCATGGTCATCGACGGCGGCCGGCCCGGAACAAGGAGCGACAACCATGCGGTACCGCACACTCGGCAGTTCGGACCTGAGCGTCTCGGAGATCTCACTCGGATCCTGGCTCACCTACTCCGGCGGCGTCGAGGCGCACGCGACCCGCGCCTGCACCGAGGCGGCGTTCGACGCGGGCATCAACTTCTTCGACACCGCCAACGCCTACGGCCGGGGGGCCGCGGAGACGGCCTGGGGCGAGATCCTCTCCGCCCACCCCCGGGACTCCTACATCCTGGCCACCAAGGTCTACTTTCCGATGTCGGATGACCCGGCCGACCAGGGACTGTCCCCCGCCCACATCGCCCAGCAGATCGACGCCTCCCTCAGCCGCCTGAAGACCGACCACGTCGACCTCTACCAGGCGCACCGCTTCGACTCCACCGTGCCGATCGAGGACACCGTCGAGGCCTTCCAGAAAGTCGTCGAACAGGGCAAGGCCCGCTACATCGGCTTCAGCGAGTGGACCCCGGAGCAGATCCAGGCGGCGATCGACCTCGCCGGCCCCGAACTGTTCGTCTCCTCCCAGCCGCAGTACTCCATGCTGTGGCAGGCCCCCGAGGCCGAGGTGTTCGGTCTGTGCGCGGCCAACGGCATCTCGCAGATCGTGTGGTCGCCGCTGGCCCAGGGCGTGCTCACCGGCAAGTACAAGCCGGGGCAGCCGGTGCCGGAGGGCAGCCGGTTCGCCTCCGCCGACATGGCGGTCTCGAAGGACCTGGTCTACAACGACGCCATCCTCGAAGCGGTCCAGCGCCTCGTGCCCATCGCCGAGGAAGCGGGGCTGAGCATGCCCACCCTGGCGCTCGCCTGGGTCCTGCGCCGCGGCGAGGTCGCCTCCGCGATCACCGGCGCCTCCCGGCCCGACCAGGTCCACGCCAACGCGGCCGCCTCCGGCGTGGAACTCTCCGACGACCTGCTCGCCGCCGTCGACCGGGCCCTCGGCGACGTCCCCGTCACCGAACCGACCCTCGCCCCGGGCGCCGAGGCCGGCGTCAAGCACCGCTGAACCGGCGCGGGACGGACACCGGCAATACGGACTCGTGTGATTGACGCCCCCGCGCCCCCTGCCTACCGTCGCCCCAACACGTCTGAAGAGGCAGGTCGACGATGACGGACTCCTCGGGATCCCCCGACAACAGATCCGCCGACAACGGATCCACCAGCAGCAGATCCACCGCCCGGCAGCTCCAGGTGGAGACGCACGGGCTGGACGTGATCGGTGACGCCGAACGCAAGGGCACCCCGCGGACGCTGTTCTGGCCGTGGTTCGGCGCCAACGTGTCCGTCCTCGGCCTGAGTTACGGCTCGTTCGTGCTCGGCTTCGGGATCTCCTTCTGGCAGGCGCTGGTCGCCGGCGTGATCGGGATCGTCTTCTCGTTCCTGCTGTGCGGGTTCGTCGCGGTCGCCGGCAAGCGGGGCTCCGCCCCGACGATGGTGCTCAGCCGCGCCGCCTACGGAGTGCGCGGCAACCGCCTCCCGTCGGTCGTCTCCTGGGTGCTGACCGTCGGCTGGGAGACCGTGCTGTGCGCCCTCGCCACCCTGGCCACGGCGACCGTCTTCGGACGGCTCGGCTGGGGCGGGGGCACCGGGACCCAGGTGATCGCCCTGGTCGTGGTCGCGGGCCTCACGGTCGTCGGCGGGGTGATGGGCTTCGACCTGATCATGCGGCTCCAGACCGTGATCACCGTGGTGACGGGCGTACTGACCGTCGTCTACGTCGGGCTGGTCGCCGACCACATCCACTGGAGCACCGTCAGCGCCCTTCCGGCGGGCTCCGCTCAGGACTTCATCGGCGCACTGGTCTTCATGATGACCGGCTTCGGCCTCGGCTGGGTCAACGCCGCCGCCGACTACTCCCGCTATCTGCCCCGGACCTCGTCGAGCCGGGGCGTGGTCGGCTGGACCACCTTCGGCGCTTCCGTGGCCCCGCTGCTCCTGCTGGTCTTCGGACTGCTGCTGGCCGGATCGTCCACCAAGCTCAGCGACGCCGTTGCCGCCGACCCGATCGGCGCGCTCACCACCCTCCTGCCCACCTGGTTCCTGGTGCCCTTCGCCGTCGTCGCGGTCCTCGGCCTGGTCGGCGGCGCGGTCCTCGACATCTACTCCTCCGGCCTCGCCCTGCTCTCGGCGGGCCTGAAGATCCCGCGCCCGCTGGCGGCCCTCGTCGACGGCGTCCTGATGATCGCTGGCTCGATCTACATCGTGTTCTTCGCCGACGACTTCCTCGGCCAGTTCATGGGCTTCCTCACCACCCTCGGCGTCCCCATCGCCGCCTGGTGCGGCATCATGCTCGCCGACCTCTGCCTGCGCCGCCGTGACTACGACGACGCCGACCTCTACCGCCCGAGCGGCCGCTACGGTGACGTACCGCCCACCCCGCTGATCCTGACGCTCCTCGCCACCGCCCTCGGCTGGGGCCTGGTCACCAACTCGGCCGCCAGCTGGCTGGACTGGCAGGGCTATCTCCTCGACCCGTTCGGCCTGGGCGGCACGTCCGGCGCCTGGGCTTACGCCAACCTCGGCGTGCTGGCCGCGCTCGCGGTCGGCTTCCTCGGCACCCTGGCCCTCGGCCGCGGGCGGGTCCGCGCACAGGAGGGCGTCGTATGACGACGGGGCTGCTCGCCGCCATCGACATGCAGCGCGTCTTCGCCGAGCCCGACAGCCCCTGGGCCGCCCCTCGTTACGCCGAGGCGGCGGCAGGCGTACGACGACTGCTGCCGGCCTTCGCCGAACGGGTCACGTTCACCCGCTTCGTCGCCCCCGCCGAGCCGACCGGCGCATGGCGGGCCTACTACGCGCGGTGGTCCTTCGCCCTGCAGCCGCCGCACGCCCCGCTGTGGCGCCTCACCGACGACTTCGCGGACCGGGCGCCGCACATCATGGACGCCACCACCTTCGGCAAGTGGACCCCCGAACTCGCCGCCCGTGTCGGCCCCGAGGGCCGTCTGGTCCTGGCCGGTGTCAGTACCGACTGCTGCGTTCTGTCCACCGCCCTCGCCGCCGCCGACGCGGGCGTCGAGACCTTGGTGGTGTCCGACGCCTGCGCCGGGGCCGACGACGACTCGCACGCCAGGGCGCTGGACGTGATGGCGGCGTACGGACCGCTGATCCGGATCGTCACCGTGGATCAACTGATCCCAACCTGACGGCACTTGGCGATATCCGGTCGGTACCGGACGGCACTCGGCCGTGTTGAATCACTCGTAGCGCAGCACGGAAGGACAGCCCCACCTGTCAGGAGGCACCGTGACAGCCGCTCCCCGACCCGGCCCCACCGAGCGGGAGATCATCGAACGGGCCGTGGCCCTCAGACCCGCGCTGCTCGCCCGCCAGGCGGAGACCGAGCGGCTCACGCACTACCCCGAGGCCACCCACGACGACTTCCTGCGGGCGGGGTTCTACCGGATCCTCCAGCCGCGCCGCTACGGCGGCCACGAGTTCGGCCTGCCCGTCTTCTACCGCGTGGTCGTCGAGATCGCCCGCGGCTGCCCCTCCACCGGCTGGGCCCTGTCCCTGACCGCCGCCCATGTGCTCCAGGCCCGCACGGTCTTCGACGAGAAGGCCCAGGACGAACTCTTCGGCACGGACGGCGACTTCCGGGCCGCCTCCACCGCCGCGCCGGTGGGCGTCGCCCAGCCCGACGGCCCCGACCACGTCCTCCTCGACGGCACCTGGCCCTACTCCTCGGGCGCCCCCTACTCCACGCACTACCTCGGCCAGACCCTGCGCGCCCCCGAGAAGCCCGGCGACCCGCCCGGCCCGCCCGTCCTGTTCGTCGCCCCGCGCTCGGTGTGGACGGTCCTCGACGACTGGCGCGGCTCCCTCGGTCTGCGCGGCACCGGATCCAACAGCATCCGCATGGCACAGGCCCGTGTCCCCGCACACTTCACGCGCGAGACGAGCCTGCTGGACCTGCCGGTGGAAGGCGGCAGCATCGGCTCCGAGCTGCACGGCAACCCGATGTACGCGGGACGCGCGCCCAGCTTCTTCCACGGCGAGCTGGCCGCGGTCATGATCGGCACCGCGTACGCCGCCGCCGACGAGTACGCCCGGATCGTCGCCGCCCGCCCCCTGCTCCTGGAACCCGAGCGCACCCGCGCGGACCTGCCCGACTACCAGCGCCACCTCGGCGAGGCCCTCGGCATGGTCCACCTGGCCGAGGCGGCCCTCAGGCAGAGTGCCGAGGACTGGATGGAGGCCTGCCGCCGCAACGTGAGCGGCGAGGCACCCTTCACCGCGGCCGAGGACAACCGGCTCGCCCTGACGTTCCTCAACGCCGGTCGCATGGCCTGGGACGTCCTCCAGGGCATCCTGTTCCGCACGGCCGGCTCCCGCCACGCGCGCGACGGCGAACGGATGCAGCGCTACTTTCGGGACGCGGCCACGTACTGGACCCATGTCGGACCCGGCATGTACGAGCCCCTCGTGCGGCGGGTCGGATGCGACACCCTCGGTCTGCCCTCGGAGCACATCGCGCTGATTCCCTGACGTCCCGCACGCATGCTCTCGGCACCCTCGGGTACGCGAGCAGCACCGCGCCCTGGGCGATCATGCCCGCGGGCGGGGCCGCACGACCGCCGCTACCAGGGGATCTGCCATGGACACACCTGCCAATGACCACAGCGCCACACCGGCCCAGCAGGCACTGGACGCGCTGACGCAGAACACCGAGGACGCGACGGCGCTGGACACGCTCGCGACCAGTGACGTGCTCATCCCGGTGCCCGACGACGCCGCGGACGAGGACACGACCGTGGCGCTGCCCGTGCTGGAGCAGCAGGACGGCGCTCCCGTGGTGCCCGTGTTCACCTCGGAGACGGAGATGGCCGAACTGCTTCCGTTCGTCTCCCGCTACCGTCTGGTGCCGCTGGGCGCGCTCGCCGCGCAGTGGCCGGACGGCGACCTCTCGCTGTCGATCGACGCCAGCTCCACGCACCCGCTGACGCTCACGTCCGAGGGCGTGCGCACGCTGCTGGCGCGGCCCCAGGGCTGAGCCGCACGCCGGCCCCACACAGTGGGGCCCGGCCACCACGTGCGACAAAGAGGGAGCGGCCGGGCCCGCAGGGGTGCGGCCTGCTCCCGCTGCCGCACCGTGGTTCTCGCGTGCGAAACAGAGATGAGCGGCGCCGACTCTGCTCATCCCCGTGCGCCGTGCGATCGCCGTGACCCGACCATAGGGCCGATCCGGCAGGCCGTCGCTCCGGAAAACGTGGCGCATGTCCGCAAAACGCGGCGGAGTGGCGGGCGTGCCGGCTCACGCGGCGCGCAGTGTCTGTGAGGGTGACTCCCCGAAGCGCTCCCGGTACCGCCGCGCGAACCGGCCCAGATGGACGAACCCCCACGCGTGGGCCACGTCCGTCACGGTCGTCGTCCCCGGCGCCGCCGCCCGCAGCTGCCGGTGGACACGCTGGAGCCGCACCTCCTGGACGTACGCCATGGGCGACAGGCCGACATGTCTGCGGAAAGCTTCCTGCAGGGTGCGCAGGCTGACCTGGGCGATGGCCGCGAGCCGGTTCGCGTCGTAGGGCTCGGCGGGCAGCTCCTGCACGGCGTCCATGACCCGCTTCACCGACGCCGGGCGCATCGGTGGGGGAGGGGCCTCCAGCGCGGCGCGGAAGGTGTGGTCGGTGGCGAGCAGCATGCCCTCCAGCAGAGTCTGCACCAGACGGCCACGGATCATCGGATGGCTCAGCAGCCCGAGCGGGACGTCCCGTTCCAGCAGACTCCACAGCGCGAGGCGCACCCAGCTCAGGCCCGGCCCCCGCCAGACGTCCATGCATGGCCCGAAGCGCGGCGGGCGCCGGACCGACCGGCCCAGCAGGACCTCCAACTGCCGGAGCACGGCCGCCTTGTCGATCTTGACCGTGAGTGCCTGGCAGTCGGCGGACCAGGCGTCGATGTGGATGTCCCGCGCCGGATCGAACACCAGCGCCCGCCGCTTGTCGGCGAACCCCACGTCCCCGCGCCCCTCCTGGAGGCTGAAGCGGCCGCCGAAGGGGACGGCGACGTGGTACACGCCCGGCTCGCCGAAGCTCATCCGCATCTCGGTGCCGAACCGGATGTCGCCGACGGTGAGCGCGCCGAGCTCCACGACACTGAGCCGGGTGGCGAACTCCGAGGCGTGACCGACGACTTCGAGCCGCAGGTCGTAGTAGTGGGCCGCGATGGCGTCGTGCGCCTCGTCCAGCGAGTTCGTCGAGTAACTGCTGAACTCGGCCGCCAGGTCTGCTCCCACGGCCACGGCGTCCCCAACTCCCTTCCCGCTCCGCGTCTTCGGCGTCTGGTGTCCAGCATGACCCCAAGCCGGGACTACAACGCCTTTCCGGGGTTGAGAATGCCCCGCGGGTCGAACACCTCCTTGATCCGCCGCTGCAACGCGTGCGCGGCGGGCCCGAGTTCCTCGGCCACCCACTGCCGCTTGAGCACCCCCACCCCGTGCTCCCCGGTCAGCGTCCCGCAGACGTGACGGGCGTAGTCGATGGCGTCGTTGGGCGGGTCGTGGCTGCGGATCGAGAGCAGGTCGCAGCCGATGTCGACGTAGTCGAGGAGGGCCTTCGCCACCGTCGCCGGGGAGTCGACCAGTGCGGTGGGGGCGCCGGCCGCGTTGGTGGCGACCGCGGGCGCGGTCCACAGGCAGCGTTCGTGGACCTCACCCCGCTCGGCGATGTCGAGCAGCCGCTGGGAACCGACGTTGTCCGGGCGGCCGGCGGTGCGGTAGTGACGCAGCGGCTCGGCGCTCGCGGCCCGGTCCTTGAGCACACCGAGCGTGCGGTGCGCCTTCTCCCAGGCCAGCTCGTCGGTGGGCCCGATGATGGGGCGGAACGACACCCCGATACGGGGACGGGGACGGGGACGCCCCGCCGCGTCCGCGACCGCGTTCACGGCGGCGATCTGCTCGGCCGTCTACTTCAGCGGCTCGCCCCACAGGCCGAAGATGTCGCCCTGCTGCCCGCCGACCCGGTAGGTCGTCGAGCGCGAGGGACGCGGCACCCGCTTCACCCCCGAGGGGCGCCTGCTGCTCGAACAGGCCCGCCGGATCCTCGCCGTTCACGACGAGGCCGTACGCACACTCCTCGGCGCCGAGGGCGACGTCGTGACCATCGGCTCCACCGAGCACGCCGCCGACCAGTTCCTGCCCCGGCTGACCGCCGCCGTCCAGGAAGTGCGCCCGGCTGCCGGGTCCGCTTCCGCATCGACCGCTCCGCCCGGCTCGTGGAGGCCGTGGAGCGCGGCAGCGTCGATGTCGCGGTGTACGTCACCGAGGCCGCCGCGACCGAGGGCACCCGGGTGGGCGGGCTCCCGCTGACCTGCCACGCCGTGCCCGGCTGGGAGCCGCCGCAGGCTCCCGCGCCGGTACCGCTGGTGGCCATCGAGGACCCGTGCGCGATCCTGCGGCGGGCGATCGCGACGCTGGCCGCGCGCGGGGTTCCCGCCGCGGTCGTCGGGGACGCGGGCTATCTCGCGGGGGTTCTGGACATCGCCCGCAGCGGGCAGGGAGTGGCGCTGCTGGCGGCCGTCGGATCCGCGCCCGACGGGCTGACCCCGTACGAGGGCCTGCCCGAGGTCACCCCGATCCCCATGAGCGCGCTCGCCCGCCCGGGCGCGGACCCGGCGACCGTCGAGGCCGCGTTCGCCGCCGTACGGGAGTCGCTGGCGTAGACCGTGCCGCCCGGCGGGGACGGTCTGCTAGTCGTGGAGCATTTCCGCCAGCACGCCACGCTGCAGCGGCAGCACCTCGGCGTGCAGGTCACGGCCCTTGCGGGTGAGGGACACCCACACGCCCCGCCGGTCCTCCGCGCACATCGACCGCTCCACCAGGCCGTCCTTCTCCAGGCGGCCGATCAGTCGGGACAGCGCGCTCTGGCTCAGATGCACCCGCCCGACGAGGTTCTGCACCCGGCACTGGTCGCCCTCCCGGGGCGACTCGGTGGCGAGGATGTCGAGCACCTCGAAATCGCTCGCGCCCAGCCCGTAGGGGTGCAGCGCGCGGTCGATCTCGCACATCGTGCGCGCGTGCACCGACAGGATGTCCCGCCACCGCTGCTCGAGGCCGGTCGAGACCGTGTTCACCGCCATACATGCACGGTAACACCGATCCGCTCATTGTTGCCTGTGCAACTACTGCGTATGCAAGTAAGTCTCAGGCCTGCGGGTCCTGGGTGAGCCCCACCAGGTTGCCGTCCGCGTCCTTGACGAAGGCGATCAGCTTGCCGCCGCCGACGTCCTGGACGTCCTGCAGCGTCTCGGCCCCGGCCGCCACCAGCGCCGCGAGCGTCGCCCGGATGTCGTCGACGTGCCAGTACGGCACCGGGCCGGTCATGCCCCTGGCGTGCCCGTTCGGGTCGAGGCCGACGTCCTGTCCCGCGTCCTTGAAACCGACGTAGTACGGCTCGTCCGCATACGGCTCCACCCCCAGCAGCGCGCTGAACAGGGCCTTCGCGGCGGCCAGGTCCTTGACGGGGTAAATGATCGTCTTGAGGCCGGCAGTCATGGTGTGCTCCTCGTGTGATGTCCCCCCGACGGGTCTGCGTCGGTGGTTTCACGCTAGGCCGGGGGAGGGCGGGTGCGCTTCTCCGATCCTGACCGGTCACTCACGTCACGGCCGCGGCGACCTGCCGGAGCAGCGTGGAATGTCGTACGGCGGCCTCCGTGCCCGTCGTGCGGCCGGCGCGCCCATGACCGGGCGACAGGGAACGACCGACGTGTTCCTCGGCCGCCTGCGCACCGTCCCCGCGAACCGCAGCATGCAGGGCTACTGCGCCGGCGCCGGTGCTTCCCGAACTGACCGAGCCCTACCGGGTTCCGGCGGAGCCACGCCCCGTTGTCGCCCTGGTAGGACGTATCACCCCCGTGGGACGTACCGCCCCCGCCCGGTCCGACCCGTGAGAGCGTGCTCGCGCGTGCCGATCTGATCGCCGTGCCTCGGGCTGCCCGCGTCGCCGTTGCCCGGCAGCCTCTCTGCCCGCGCCGCTGACCGGGTCGCCGAGCAGCATGAACATGCCGGCGGGCGGGGTCGGCTGTCAGTGAGCCCTGCCGATGTTCCCGATGGGCCCCGGCCCGACCTCACCCCCGGCTCACGTCGACTCGCGTCGCACCAGCTCCGTGGGCAGGATCACCGCCGCCGGATCCTCGCCGCCCAGCTGGGCCAGCAGCACCCGCACCATCTCGGCGCTGATGCGGTCGTAGGGCTGGCGGATCGTGGTGAGGGCAGGGACGGCCTCCGTGGCCGCGATGGAGTCGTCGAAGCCGCCCACGGCCACGTCCTCGGGGATCCGGCGGCCCGCCCGGCGCAGGGCCGTCAGGGCGCCGAGCGCCATGAGGTCGGAGGCGACGAACACGGCGTCCAGGTCCGGGGCCTGGGCCAGCAGCCGTTCGGCGCCCGCCTCTCCGGCGGCCCGGCTGTAGTCACCGGAGACGACGAGCCGCTCCTCGATCTCGACACCCGCCTCCGTCAGCACCTCCTTGTAGCCGGCGAGACGGTCGACCCCGCCGGGCGAGTCCAGCGGCCCGGTCACGATGCCGATCCGGCGGCGGCCCAGCGACAGCAGATGGCGCACCATGTCACGGGCGCCGTCGCGGTCGTCCGCCGCCACGTAGCTCACCTTCGAACCGGACCTCATGGGCTTGCCGCACTGCACGACGGGCACTCCCGCCTTGTGCAGTTCCTCGGCCACCGGGTCGGCGGAGTGGCTGGTCACCAGCAGGACGCCGTCGAGGTGGCCCGCCGTGATGAACCGCTTGATCCGGCGCCGCTCGTCCTCGGTGCCCGCCAGCATCAGCAGCAGCGGGATGTCGTGCGCGGCCAGCGCCTGGGTGCAGCCGCGCAGCAGCACGTTGAAGTTGGGGTCCTCGAAGAACCGCTCCTGGGGCTCCGTGAGCAGGAAGCCCACCGAGTCGGAGCGGCCGGTGATCAGCGAGCGGGCGTGCCGGTTGACGACGTACCCCGTCTTGCGGATGGCGGCGTTCACCGCCTCCAGCGCGGGAGGGCTGACGTAGTGTCCGCCGTTGAGCACACGCGAGACCGTGCCCCGCGAGACCCCGGCCTCGCGGGCCACGTCGTGGATCGTCGGTGGCTTGCGCCGGCCCCCCGCATTGTTCATGGTCAAGACTCTAAGGCTCTCCGGGGCGAGGAGGGGCGTTCGTACGGCGGGACGGTTCCCGGGGCTGCGAACAGGCTGGGATCGTGCACAGAAATGACTCACGTAAGGCACTTGGCAAGCTTTGCCTCTATGCGGTTATCTTGGGGCGCGCGCTGTAGGAGCCGTGTGTGCACGTTCCCACCTACTCGAAACGGGAGAGAGTCATGCCGGAGACCACCCCCAGGGGCCTCACCAGGCTTGCCTTCGGCGGGGACTACAACCCGGAGCAGTGGCCCGAGAGTGTCTGGGACGAGGATGTCCGGCTGATGCGCGAGGCCGGCGTGACCATGGTCAGCGTGGGGATCTTCTCCTGGGCGCTCCTGGAGCCGGAACCGGGTGTGTACGACTTCGGCTGGCTGGACCGGATCCTCGGTCTGCTGCACGAGAACGGCGTCCGCGTCGACCTCGGCACGCCCACCGTCGTCCCGCCCGCCTGGTTCTACCGCGCCCACCCCGACGCGCTGCCCGTCACGGCCGACGGCACCCGCCTCGCGTTCGGCTCCCGCGGCGCCATCTGCCACAGCAACAGCGCCTACCGCGCGGCCGCCGCGAACATCACCACCCGGCTCGCCGAGCGCTACGCCGACCATCCGGCCCTCGCGATGTGGCACGTGCACAACGAGTACGGCGTCCCCGTCTCCGCCTGCTACTGCGAGTCCTGCGCCGCCCACTTCCGCCGCTGGCTCGAGACGACGTACGGCGGGGTCGACGGCGTCAACGAGGCCTGGGGCACCGCCTTCTGGGGCCAGCACTACACGAGCCTTGAGCAGATCGACCCGCCGCGCACCGCGGCCACCGTGGGCAACCCCGGCCAGGCGCTGGACTACAAGCGGTTCGCCGACGCCACCATGCGCGAGAACTTCGTTGCGGAGCGGGACATCCTGCACCGGCTCTCCCCGGGCGTCCCGGTCACCACCAACTTCATGACCGCGCTCAGCCAGTGCGACTCCGTCGACTACTGGGCCTGGGGCCGCGAGGTGGACATCGTCACCAACGACCACTACCTCATCACCGACGGCCGCCGCACCCACGTCAACCTCGCCATGGCCGCCGACCTCACCCGCTCGGTCGCGGGCGGCGCTCCCTGGATCCTGCTCGAGCACTCCACCTCGGGCGTCAACTGGCAGCCCCGCAACCCCGCCAAGGCCCCCGGCCAGATGGCCCGCAACTCCCTGGCGCACGTGGCCCGCGGCTCCGAGGGCGCCATGTTCTTCCAGTGGCGCCAGTCCCGGCGCGGCGCCGAGAAGTTCCACTCGTCGATGGTCCCGCACGGCGGCACCGACACACGCGTGTGGCGCGAGGTCGTCGAACTGGGCGCCTCTCTGGACTCGTTGAGCACGATCCGCGGCACTCGCACTCAGGCGGACGTGGCCGTCCTGTGGGACTGGCACTCCTGGTGGGCGCAGAACCTCGACTGGCGCCCCAGCGAGGACCACGACGCCCGCGAGCGCGCCGACGCCTTCTACGAGGCCCTCTACGACCGCCACCTGACGGTCGACTTCGTCCACCCGGAAGCCGACTTGTCGGCTTATCCCCTTGTCGTAGTCCCCGCCCTGTACCTGATGACGGAGACCGCGGGGCACAACCTCAAGGAGTACGTCGCGAACGGCGGCACCCTCGTCGTGTCGTACTTCTCCGGCATCGTCGACGAGTACGACGCCGTCCACGCGGGCGCGTACCCGGGCGCGCTCAGGGACGTCCTGGGCCTGACCGTGGAGGAGTTCTCGCCGCTGCTGCCGGACCAGCTGGTCCGCATCACCGGCCCCGACGGCTCCGAGCTCACCGGCGACGTGTGGACCGAGTTCGTGGTGCCGCGCGGTGCCGAGACCGTGTGGACGTACGCCGACGGCCTGGCCGCCGGCCACCCCGCCGTCACCCGGCACCGGCACGGCGAGGGCACCGCCTGGTACGTCTCCACGCGCCTGGCCGCCCAGGGCCTGGACGCGCTGCTCGGATGGGCGGCCGAGGACGCCCAGCTCCCCTCGCGCGCCGACCTGCCCCACGACGTCGAGGTGGTCCGGCGGAACGGAGAGACCGGTTCCTACGTCTTCGTGATCAACCACACCGCGTCGGAGGCCAAGGTGCCCCTGGACGCGGCGGGCACCGAACTGCTGACCGGTGAACGCGCCGCGGGCCGACTCGCCGTCCCGGCGGGTGCCGTGCGGGTCGTACGACTCGACGGCTGAACCGACTCCCCTCCGCCCGCGAGACCACGAGCCGCGGGCGGAGGGGGCCTCACCTCCGGACCCCCTTCACGGCCTCAGGCCGGCCTCAAGTACGCGCGAACGGCCTCTGACCACAGGGGAGTTCGATCGATCTCGGACAAGCTCGGCGACTCCGGGACAGGGCGGCTTCTCCTGCGGGACAGTGGACACACGCAGAAGGAGGGGCGGAGGGGACGAGATGCTGAGGACTCCGGCCAACCACAGGCGCCTGGACATCCTTGAGTGGCTGAAGGATCCCGCCGCGCACTTCCCGCCGCAGCGGCACGGCGATCCCGCCCAGGACGGAGTCACCGCACACGCGGTAGCGGCCAAGCTCGGCGTGCCCCGCTCGGTCGCGCAGACCCACCTCGGCCTCCTCGTGGACATCGGCCTGCTGCGCACCAGGAGAGTCCGGTGGCGCACGTACTACCGGCGCGACGAGATGCGCATCGCCGAGGTGGCCCGCATGTTCGAGAAGGGCTGGTAGCGGCCGCACCGGTGGTGCCTGCTCCCGCATGGTCACCAGCGTCTGCGAGGCCCTGTGGGGGCCGACCGTCGTGAAGTGACCCCGGCGGCGCCCCGGCGTTACCCTGGTCCTCGGTCGCGATCACTCTCGCGACACCGGCGGTGGGGCCCGCCGTACCCGAACCGCGGCGAAGGCGCCGCCAACGGTCCCTACTTGCGAGGGAACGTGCCCGTACGCCCGGGCCCCGGCGAGTAGGAGAGCACGACGATGACAGCCCCGGAGAGCGTGCGCGCCCCCGCCAGAGCCCCACGCCGCTCCCTCCTGCAGGGCCAGGCACGCATTGTCGCGGTGGTCGCGCTCGGCGGCGCCCTGGGCGCCACGGCCCGGTACGCCCTCGCCCTGTACTGGCCCACCCCGCCCGGCGGATTCCCCTGGGCGACGTTCTGGACCAACGTCGTCGGCTGTGCCGTCATCGGCGTGTTCATGGTGGTCATCACCGACGTGTGGGCCGCCCACCGCCTGGTCCGCCCCTTCTTCGGCACCGGCGTCCTCGGCGGCTTCACCACCTTCTCGACCTACGCCGTCGACATCCAGAAACTCGTCGACCACGGCCGGCCCGGCACGGGCCTGGCCTACCTCGCCGCCACCCTGCTCGCGGCCCTCACAGCGGTGTGGCTCGCGTCCACGGCGGCCCGCCGCGTCCTGAAGTGGAGGCAGCCATGACAAGGCTGACCGGCAACGCCCTGCGTCTGACCGTCCACATCGGCGAGAACGACACCTGGCACCACAAGCCCCTCTACGCCGAGATCGTGCACCGCGCCCACGCCGCCGGTCTCGCCGGGGCCAGCGTCTTCCGCGGTGTCGAGGGCTTCGGCGCCTCCTCCCGCATCCACACCTCCCGGCTGCTCTCCCTCAGCGAGGACCTGCCGGTGGCCGTCGTCATCGTCGACACCGAGCCACGTGTGCGTGAGTTCCTGCCGCAGCTCGACGAGCTCGTCACCGAGGGCCTGGTGACCCTCGAAGCGTGCGAGGTGATCCGGTACGTCGGCCGCGACCCGAACCAGGACAAGACCCAGGGCAGGCACCCGGACGGGATACAGGGCAAAGCGGGCACGAAGGGTAAGAAGTCGTTGTGAACTGGCTGCTGGTCGTCGCGGGCGCCATGGTCGGTGCCCCGCTGCGCTATCTCACCGACCGCGCGGTGCAGTCACGGCACGACTCGGTCTTCCCCTGGGGCACCTTCGCCGTCAATGTCACGGGCTGTCTGATCCTCGGCCTGCTCACCGGCGCGGTGACGGCGGGGGCTGCCGGACCCCACCTCCAGCTGTTGCTGGGCACCGGTCTGTGCGGGGCGCTGACGACGTACTCGACGTTCTCGTACGAGACGCTGCGGCTGACGGAGACCGGGGCAGGCTTCTATGCCGCCGCCAACGTGGTGGCGAGCGTGGTGGCGGGGCTGGGGGCGGCGTACGCGGGGGTGGCGCTGGCGGACGTGGTGTGGGCGTAGGGAATCCGTTCTTGCCCGCGTGTAGTAAGACTGTGGCCTCCGCACATGCCTTCCCCTGAGAAGAACTGGATCCCATGAGCGTCATCAGCGTCGGTCAGGCCGTCGTCCTCGGAGCCGTCGAGGGGGTGACCGAGTTCCTGCCCGTTTCGTCCACCGGTCATCTGAAGATCGTCGAGGGGCTGATGAACATCCCCGTCGACGACGACGCCGTCGTCGGGTTCTCGGCCGTCATCCAGGTCGGCGCGATCGCCGCCGTGCTCGTGTACTTCTTCAAGGACATCGTGCGGATCGTCTCCGCGTGGGGGCGCGGGTTGGTCAACAAGGAGGAGCGGTACCACCACGACTACAAGTTCGCCTGGTGGGTGATCGCCGCGACCGTCCCGATCGTCATCGTCGGCCTCGCCGCCAAGCCGCTCATCGAGGGGCCGCTCGCCTCCCTGTGGGTGGTCGCGGGGTCACTGATCGTCGGCAGCGGTGTGATGTGGGCGGCGGACCAGATGGGCCGGCACAAGCGCGGTGAGGACGACACCTCGTTCAAGGACGCGATGCTGGTCGGCAGTTCGCAGATCCTCGCACTGCTCTTCCCCGGCTTCTCCCGCTCCGGCGCCACCATGTCCACGGCACTCATCCTGGACCTCGACCGCGTGGCCGCCACCCGCCTCTCCTTCTTCCTCGGCATCCCCGCCCTCACCGGCGCCGGCATCTACGAGCTCAAGGACGCCCTGGGCGCGGGCGTGGGCGCGGCCCCCCTCGCCGTCGGCACGGCCGTCTCCTTCGTCGTCGCGTACGGCTCCATCGCCTGGCTGCTGAAGTTCGTGGCCAAGCACTCCTTCAACGCCTTCGTGATCTACCGCATCATCGTGGGCCTGCTCCTCTTCGGCCTGCTGACGACGGGTGCCCTCGACAGCTGAGCGCGCTGGGGGTGCGGGGCGGCGACGGCCGGGGGCCGGGTGCCGAACGCTGCGAGGCGGGGGCGCGGCCGTCACTGGGTGCGGGGTGCGGGCACGACCGTCGCGGGACCGAGGCAGTGGCCGTCACGGGGCCGGAGGTGGATGCCCGGTGCGGGGCGGGGACCGTCCAGGGCTGGGTGACGATCGTTCCGGGTCACAGGGCGGCGACTGCCACGGAGTGAGGTGTGGCCCCTGACGGGGGTGCGGTGGCTGTCGCGGGGCCGGGCGGCGACCGGACCGCCATGGGGTGCGACTCGCCCCCGGGCTCCGGGCCCCCTCCAGCCACCCCCTTGACAGCACCCTCCCGTCGCCCGGAGTATCACTCACGTGAACCTGTCAGACAGCCGGACAGCCAGTCAGCCTCCGCGGCGCATCAGCGCCATGGAGGCGGTGCTGGCGCATCTGCGTGGCGCCATCGAGCGCGGGGAGTACGCCATCGGCGACAAGCTCCCCTCCGAGGCGGAGCTCTGCCGCACCCTGGAGATCAGCCGGCCCGTCCTGCGCGAGGCCCTCAGGGCGCTGCAGACCATGGGCCTGACCGTCTCCAAGACCGGCAAGGGCACCTTCGTCGTGGCCAGCGCGGTGGAGGACCCGACCTTCGGCGACTACGCGGCCAGCGACCTGCTGGAAGTGCGCCGCCACGTCGAGATCCCGGTCGCCGGGTACGCGGCCCTGCGCCGCACCCCGGAGAACCTGGACCACCTGGCCCACCTCCTGGACCGGATGGAACGGGAGACCGACACCACGGCGTGGGTCGCGATGGACACCCTCTTCCACCTCGCCGTGGCCGAGGCCGCCCAGAACCCGGTGTTCCGCCGGGTCATCGAGGAGATCCGGGACGCACTGGCGCGTCAGTCGGCGTTCCTCAACGAGCTGGGCGGCCGCCGGGAGCAGTCCAACCGCGAGCACCGCGCGATCGTCGAGGCGCTGATCGACGGTTCCGAGCACGACGCGGTGGAGGCCATGTCCCACCACCTCGACCGCGTAGAGACCACCCTCACCGACATCGTGCGTTCCCCGAACACGGGCACGGACACCCCCACGGAAGGCGAGTCCCAGGCGTGAGCGAGCAGTCCCTGCACGACGGCGTGCAGAAACGTTCCGGCCATGTCGACGCCGGAGACCAGGGCTACAGCAAGTCCCTCAAGTCACGGCACGTCAACATGATCGCCATCGGCGGCGCGATCGGCACCGGCCTCTTCCTGGGCGCCGGCGGCCGCCTCGCCGACGCCGGCCCCTCCCTGTTCATCGCCTACGCGGTCTGCGGAGTCTTCGCCTTCCTCGTCGTCCGCGCCCTCGGCGAACTCGTCCTGTACCGACCGTCCTCCGGCGCCTTCGTGTCGTACGCCCGGGAGTTCCTCGGCGAGAAGGGCGCCTACGTCGCCGGCTGGATGTACTTCCTCAACTGGGCCACCACCGGCATCGCCGACATCACCGCCGTCGCCCTCTACACGCACTACTGGGGCATGTTCTCCGACATCCCGCAGTGGGTGATCGCCCTCGTCGCGCTCGCGGTCGTCCTCACCGTCAACCTCATCTCGGTGCGGATGTTCGGCGAGCTGGAGTTCTGGTTCGCCATCATCAAGGTGGGCGCGCTCGTGGCGTTCATGCTGATCGGCGTCTTCCTGCTGGCCACCCGGCACCCGATCGACGGCCACCACCCCGGCCCGTCCCTGATCATCGACAACGGCGGCGTCTTCCCCAACGGCCTGCTGCCCATGCTGCTGATCATCCAGGGGGTCGTCTTCGCCTACGCCTCCGTCGAACTCGTCGGCGTCGCCGCGGGCGAGACCGAGAACCCCGAGAAGATCATGCCCAAGGCGATCAACTCGATCATGTGGCGCGTCGGCGTCTTCTACGTCGGCTCGGTCCTCCTGCTGTCGATGCTGCTGCCCTGGAACAAGTACACGGGCGACGAGAGCCCCTTCGTGACCGTCCTGTCCAACATCGGCATCCCGGCGGCCGGCGGCGTGATGAACCTCGTCGTCCTCACCGCGGCCATGTCCTCCCTCAACTCCGGCCTGTACAGCACCGGGCGCATCCTGCGCTCCATGGCCATGTCCGGTTCCGCCCCGAAGTTCACCGGCGTCATGAGCCGCAGCCAGGTCCCCTACGGCGGCATCCTGCTCACCAGCGGTATGTGCGTCCTCGGTGTCGGCCTCAACTACGTGGTCCCCGCCGACGCGTTCGAGATCGTGCTGAACTTCGCCGCCATCGGCATCCTCGCCACCTGGGGCATGATCATGGTCTGTCACCTGCTCTTCTGGCAGAAGACCGAGAAGGGCGACCTGACCCGCCCCGGCTACCGACTGCCGGGATCCCCCTGGACCGAACTCGTGACGCTGGCCTTCCTCGCCTCCGTCCTGGTCCTCATGTACGCCGACGGCGGCGCCGGCCGCACCACCGTGCTGTGCCTCCCGCTGATCGTCGCCGCCCTGGTCGCGGGCTGGTTCGCGGTCCGCGGCAGGGTGTCCCGTACCTCCACCGAGAGCGAATCGACCGGCGCGTGAGCGCACGCGCGCAATCCGAGCCCGAACCGACCGGCACGCACGCGTGACCCGCGTGACATCCGGAGAAGCAGGAAGTGATGCACAGCAGTCCCGTCGCGGCCGCACCCCTGGTCCGTGAACCCCTCCATGCTCCCGTCGCCCACCTCATCCGCGGTGGGCTGATCGAGGGCACCCACTACGGTTCCGTCGTCGTCCTCGACGGCGACGGGGACGTCCGCTTCCAACTCGGCGACATCGAGGCCGCGTTCTATCCGCGGTCCGCGCTCAAACCGGTCCAGGCCGTCGCCATGGTCCGGGCCGGGCTGCCGCTCGACGGCGAGCTCCTCTCGCTCACCGCGGCCAGCCACTCCGGCGAGGAACGCCACCTCGCCGGAGCCCGGCGGATCCTGGAGCTCGCGGGTGTGTCCGAGGACGACCTGCGCAACGTCCCGGACATGCCGTTCGGCCCGGCCGTCCGGGACACCTGGATCCGGGAGGGCCGCGGACCCTCGCGGCTCGCCCAGAACTGCTCCGGCAAGCATGCGGCGATGCTCTACACATGCGTGCTCAACGACTGGCCTCTCGACGGTTACCTCGACCCCTCGCATCCGCTCCAGCAGGCGATCGCCGAGATCGTCGAGGACCTGAGCGGGCAGCGGATCGCGCGGGTGACCGTCGACGGCTGCGGTGCCCCCTTGTTCTCCGTCTCACTGCACGGTCTCGCCCGGGCCGCCGCACGGATCACCTCGGCGGCTCCCGGTACGCCCGAGGCCCGGGTCGCCGACGCGATGCGGGAGCACGCGGAGATGGCCTCCGGGGCGGGGCGGGACGTTGCCGCGCTGATGAAGGCCGTACCCGGGCTCCTCGCGAAGGACGGCTTCGAGGGCGTTCAGGTCGCCGCGCTGCCGGACGGGCGCGCTGTCGCCGTGAAGATCTCCGACGGGGCGAATCGGGCGCGGGTGCCGGTCGCTGCGGCGGCGTTGGCGTGGGCCGGCGTTTCGCCGGACCTGCTCACCGAGTTCCAGGGGGAGGCGCTGCTCGGGGGAGGTGTCGAGGTCGGGCGTGTGCGGCCCGTTCGATCGCTGGAGCCGGTTGCCGCGTCGGCTTGCGCCTAGGGCCCTTCTGATGGGATCTCCGCGGCGTCGCGACGCCCGGCACGCACGCTCACCGCACGGCGTGGCGGAGCCACATGACCCTCCACGCCGCACGCCGATCGCACGCACCGAACGCCGCTCCTTCTTCCACGGAGATCCATCAGAAGGGCCCCAGCGGCCCGGGCGCACTTGTCGTTCGGCGGCTGCGGGTCGTCTGTGGCTGGTCGCGCCCACGCGGTGGAGCCGCACATCGATACAGCTCCGCGCCCCTGAAAAACTCACCTGACCCCTGCAGACAAGGACCCGTACCCTCATGACCGCCGCCGTCATCCGCCGTGAGCACGACCTCCTCGGCGACCGCGACGTCCCCGTCGATGCCTACTGGGGTGTCCACACCCTGCGTGCCACCGAGAACTTCCCCATCACCGGCACCCCGATCTCCGCCTACCCGCACCTCATCGACGCCCTGGCCGCCGTCAAGGAGGCCGCCGCGCTCGCCAACGAGGAGCTCGGGCTGCTGGAGCCGAGGAAGGCCGCCGCGATCGTCGAGGCCTGCCGGGAGATCCGGGACGGCAAGCTGCACGAGCAGTTCGTCGTCGACGTGATCCAGGGCGGGGCCGGCACCTCCACCAACATGAACGCCAACGAGGTCATCGCGAACCGGGCGTTGGAACTGCTGGGCCACGAGAAGGGGCAGTACTCGTTCCTGCACCCCAACGAGGACGTCAACCTGGGCCAGTCGACCAATGACGTCTACCCGACCGCCGTCAAGGTGGCCACGGTCTTCGCCGTGCGTGGGTTGCTCAACGCGATGGCTGTACTGCAGGACGCGTTCGCCCGTAAGGCCGTCGAGTTCCGCGATGTGCTCAAGATGGGCCGTACACAGTTGCAGGACGCGGTGCCCATGACGCTCGGTCAAGAGTTCTCGGCCTATGTCGTCATGATCGACGAGGACCGCCACCGTCTTGACGAGGCCGTCCAGTTGATCCATGAGATCAACCTGGGCGCCACGGCCATCGGGACAGGGCTCAATGCTCCCGCCGGATACGCCGAGTCCGCCCGCCGCAACCTCGCCGAGATCACCGGCCTGCCGCTGGTCACCGCCGCCAACCTGGTCGAGGCCACCCAGGACTGCGGTGCGTTCGTCCAGATGTCCGGCGTGCTCAAGCGGATCGCCGTGAAGCTGTCGAAGAGCTGCAACGACCTGCGGCTGCTGTCCTCCGGGCCGCGCGCCGGCCTCGGTGAGATCAACCTGCCGCCCGTACAGGCCGGTTCGTCGATCATGCCCGGCAAGGTCAACCCGGTGATCCCCGAGGTCGTCAACCAGGTCGCCTTCGAGGTGATCGGCAACGACGTCACCATCACCATGGCCGCCGAGGCCGGACAGCTCCAGCTCAACGCCTTCGAGCCGATCATCCTGCACTCCCTCTCGGAGTCCGTCACGCACCTGCGGGCGGCCTGCCTGACACTCGCCGAGCGCTGCGTGGAGGGGATCACCGCCAACACCGAGGCGCTGCGGGCGAGCGTGGAGAACTCCATCGGCCTGGTCACCGCCCTCAACCCGCACATCGGCTACACGGCCGCCACGGACATCGCCAAGGAGGCCCTCGCCACCGGTCGCGGCGTGGCCGAACTCGTCCTCGAGAAGGGGCTGCTGCCCGCCGAGCGACTGGCGGATCTCCTGCGTCCCGAGGTACTCGCCGGCAGCGGCACGGGAGGGGCGGTCTGAGGTGTGGCCCCTTCCCGCCGCGTGACACCGGGGTGCCGCGCTGCACCGACACGCGGTGCCGTCACACTCAGGAGTGAACTGCGCCGGGGCGGTGCCCCGCCACATCCGAGTGGCGGGGCGAGAACGAGAGACAGCGTCCGCTCGGGCCGTACCCGCTGATCGGCGCAGCCCGTGTCGCCCTTCGCGGGAAAGTGCGATTAACACTCATATTGTGAATTGTGCGGCCTTCGAAATCAGGCCGTCTCCTGTCCTGGTGAAAGGTCCTGCACACTCTGCGCCGGGCGGAGCGATGGATCCCTTCGGTGAGTCCAGGAGAATTCATGCGTGTGGCCGTGACAGGTGGCGGCGGTTTTCTCGGTTCGCATCTATGCGAAGCGCTCCTTCGGCGCGGCGACCACGTCGTGTGCCTCGACGACTTCTCGACGGGCGATCCGGCGAACATCGCCCCTTTTCTCGCAGACCCGGCTTTCGAACTCGTCCGCGGGGACGTCAGCGTGTCCCTGGAGGTGTCCGGCACCGTCGACGCGGTGGCCCATCTCGCCAGCCCCGCCTCGCCCCCCGACTACCTCGCCCGTCCGCTGGAGACGCTCGCCGTGGGCAGCCGAGGTACGGAGAACGCACTGCGGCTGGCGGCACGCCACGCCGCCCGCTTCGTCCTCGCCTCCACGAGCGAGGTGTACGGGGACCCCGCGGTACACCCTCAGGACGAGACGTACTGGGGTCATGTCAACCCCATCGGCCCGCGCAGCGTCTACGACGAGGCGAAAAGGTTCTCCGAAGCACTGACCCAGGCCTACCGGACGAACCGCGGAACGAACACGGGAATCGTGCGGATCTTCAACACCTATGGTCCGCGCATGCGCCCGCACGACGGCCGGGTCGTCTCCAGCTTCGTCGTCCAGGCGCTCGCCCAGGAGCCGTTGACCGTCTACGGAGACGGAAAGCAGACCCGCAGTTTCTGTTATGTCGATGACCTGGTGCGCGGAATCGTCGCCATGCTCGACCATGACGAACCCGGACCGGTCAACCTCGGGAATCCTGTCGAACTGACGGTTCTGCAACTGGCGGAACTCGTTCTCGACCTCACGGGATCACCGGCAGAGATCCAGTTCCACTCGCTGCCCGTCGACGACCCCACCCGCCGTCGGCCGGCGATCGCGCGAGCGGCGCAGCGCTTGGGCTGGAGCCCGGAGGTCGGCATCGAGGAGGGTCTGCGGCGAACGGTGGAGTGGTTCGCCTCCCGGCCGGACGACATCGCCGCCGCCCTCTCCGCGATCCGGGGCGGACAGCAGGACGGCGTCGTCACGGCGGCCTCCGGCCGGGCCGGCGCGACCGTCGCTGCCGCGTCGTGACCCAGACGGATCACGGCCGGACGCCCGGCGCCGCCCTGGGCGGTGCTCCGGGTGCCGTGCACACGGACGAGGCGATGCTGAGGACCCACCTGTGGACTCTCTCGGCGGGCAACGTCGTCGGCATGCCCGCCGACGGACCGGTGTTCGGCAAACCGCGCAGACGGCTCACGCCAGGGCCCGCGTCCTGCATGCCCCTGCTGGGGCGCCTCGACCAGATGAAGGTGTCCCTGCTCGCGGTGGGCTGGTGGGCCGCCTTTGTCTGCTTCTGGGAGTGGTGGCTGCGTCCGGAACACCGGCTCGGCCTGGTCGGCTTCGCGGTGAACAGCGCCCTCCTGCTGTATCTGTCCGTGCTGCCGCTGTACTTCGTCGTCGTGATGGTGAGGCTGCGCACCTTCGACCCCGCCGTCGAGGTGCCCCGGCTGCGGACCGCGTTCGTGGTGACCCGGGCACCGTCGGAGCCCTGGGCGGTCGCCCGCACCACCCTGAGCGCGATGCTGCGCCAGCAATTCCCGCACCCCTACGACGTATGGCTGTGCGACGAGGACCCGAGCCAGGAGATCCTCGACTGGTGCGAGGCCAACGCCGTGCGCGTGTCCTGCCGCCGCGGTGCCGCGTCGTACCACCGCGACGCCTGGCCCCGCCGCACCCGGTGCAAGGAGGGCAACCTCGCGCACTTCTACGACCACTGGGGCTACTCCGACTACGACGTGGTCGCCCAGCTCGACGTCGACCACGTACCGCACCCCCGCTACTTGGGGGAAGTGGTCCGGCCCTTCGCCGATCCGGCTGTCGGTTACGTCGCGGCGCCCAGCGTGTGCGACGCCAACGCCCGCACCTCGTGGTCGGCTCGCGGACGGCTGTACCGCGAGGCCACCTTCCACGGACCGATGCAACTGGGCCACTCCGACGGTCTGGCACCGCTGTGCATCGGCTCCCACTACGCCGTACGGACCCGCGCCCTCAAGGACATCGGCGGGCTCGGCCCCGAACTGGCCGAGGACTTCGCCACCACGTTCCTGCTGAACTCGGCGGGCTGGCACGGGGCGTTCGCCATCGACGCGGAGGCGCACGGCGACGGCCCCATCACCTTCGCCGCCATGGTGACACAGGAGTTCCAGTGGTCGCGGAGCCTGGTGTTCATGCTGCTGGGCATGCTCCCGAAGCATCTGTGGCGGATGCCGGGCCGGCTGCGGATCCGCTTCGCCTTCGCCCTCTCCTACTATCCGCTGCTCGCGCTGACGACCACCGCCGGCCTGCTGCTGCCGCCGATCGCCGCGGTCACCGGCGAGCCGTGGATCAGCGTGAACTACGGCGCTTTCCTCCTGCACTTCTGGGCCATGTCGTTCTTCCTGATCCTGCTCACCCTGCTGCTGCGCAGACGCGGCCTGCTGCGGCCCGTCGACGCGCCGCTGCTGAGCTGGGAGGGGTGGCTGTTCGGGCTGACCCGCTGGCCGTGGGTGGCCTGGGGAGCGGCGGCCGCGGTTCTGCAGCGACTGCGGCCGAGGAAGGTCGTTTTCAAGGTGACGCCCAAAGTCCGCGACGGCCTTGAGCCGTTGCCGCTGCGCCTGATGCTTCCCTACCTGCTGATCACCGTCATCCTGTCCGCTGCGGCCGTGGTCGGCCAGCTGACCGGCCCCGCCATCGGCTATGTGTTCCTGTGCCTGCTCGGGGCGCTTTCCTACGCGCTGGTGACCCTCGCCGTCAGCGTGCTGCACATCCGTGAGACCGCGAAGTCCGCGGGTGTGGGCACGCACCGGGCGCTGCGGACGGCGATCCTGCCGCTGGCCTCGGGTCTCGTCGCGCTCGTGCCGCTGGGTTTCGCGCTGCTGCTGTTCCCGACCTACGTGCGGGGCTTCCTCCCCGGCTGATGCGGGCGGCCCTCCCACGTCCCGCACGCAACGTCCCCCTCCTCTGTGACGAAGAACGAGGTGCCCGATGCCCGAAACCGTCCTGGTGACCGGTGGCGCCGGCTTCATCGGCAGCCACACCTGCGTCGAACTGCTCGCCCACGGCTACGAGGTCGTCGTCGTCGACAACCACGTCAACAGCTCTCCCCGCGCCCTGGAGCGCATCGCCAAGACCGCAGGCCGACCACTCACCGCCGCCTACCGGGTCGACGTGCGCGACCGCCCGGCTCTCGCGCAGGTGTTCACCACCCATCAGGTGGACGCAGTCATCCATTTCGCGGCCCACAAGGCGGTCGGGGAGTCGGTGGCGCTGCCGGTCGAGTACTACGACACGAACGTGGGCGGCACCTGCGCACTGCTGTCGGTCATGCACGAGCACGCCGTCCGACGGCTGGTCTTCTCCTCGTCGTGCTCCGTTTACGGCGACGCGCGGACCGTACCCCTGACCGAGCAGAGCCCGGTGGCGCCCACGAACCCCTACGCCCGGACCAAGCTGATGTGCGAGCGGATCCTGGAGGACGTCTGCGCCCACCTGACGGACATGAAGGTGCTCGCGCTGCGCTACTTCAACCCGGTCGGAGCCCACCCCGGCGGGCTGCTCGGCGAGGACCCGCAGGGCGTCCCCAACAACGTCATGCCGTACGTCGCCCAGGTCGCCGTGGGCCGACGGGAGCGGCTGAGCGTCTTCGGGGACGACTACCCCACGCCGGACGGCACCGGAGTGCGGGACTACATCCACGTCATGGACGTCGCCGAGGGACACCGGGTGGCCCTTCAGCACCTGGACGACCGTACCGGCATGCGGGTGTTCAACCTGGGCACGGGCACCGGCACCTCCGTGCTGCAACTGGTCGCGGCCTTCGGCGAGGCAAGCGGCCGAGCCATTCCCTACCAGGTCGTCGACCGCAGACCCGGCGACGTCGCGGAGCTCGTCGCCGACGCGAGTGCGGTGTCCGACGCCTGGGACTGGACCACCACGCGTGACCTCGCCGCCATGTGCCGTGACGCCTGGCGGTTCCAGGAGCTCAACCCTCACGGCTACGCCCGCTGACCCGTCGACTCGGCGTCCCAAGACAGGAGTACTCCCATGCGGTTGACCGTCATCGGTACGGGCTACCTCGGAGCAGTGCACGCCGCGTGCATGGCCGACATCGGACACGACGTCCTCGGTGTCGACACCGACAGCGGGAAGATCGCGGCACTCGCGGCAGGCCGGGCACCTTTCTTCGAACCCGGCCTGCCGGAGATCCTCATCAGGAACACCCGTGCCGGGCGGCTGCGTTTCACCACCTCCCTGCAGGAGGCCGCCGATTTCGCCGACGTGCACTTCGTGTGCGTCGGCACACCGCAACGCGCCGACTCCCTCGCCGCCGACCTGCGCCACGTCGAGGCGGTCGTCGACGGTCTGGCACCGCTCCTGACCCGCGACAGCCTCGTCGTCGGCAAATCGACCGTGCCGGTGGGCACCACCCGGACCCTCACCCGCAGGCTGACCTCACAGGTTCGCCCCGGCGTCGACGCCGAGGTCGCCTGGAACCCGGAGTTCCTGCGCGAGGGTTTCGCCGTCCAGGACACCCTGCGCCCCGACCGGCTGGTCGTGGGCGTCACCTCGCCCCACGCCGACCGAACCCTGCGCGAGGTCTACGAACCGATGCTGCGGGCCGGTGTCGCCTACGTCAGCACCGATCCCGCCACCGCGGAACTGGTGAAGGTCGCCGCCAACTCCTTCCTCGCGACGAAGATCTCCTTCATCAACGCCATGGCGGAGGTGTGTGACGCCTCGGGCGCCGACGTGGTGACCCTGGCCGACGCCCTCGGTCACGACGGCCGCATCGGGCGCGCCTACCTCTCCGCGGGCCTCGGGTTCGGCGGCGGCTGTCTGCCCAAGGACATCCGCGCGTTCCTCGCCCGTGCCGAGGAACTGCAGGTGGAGGAGGCCGTGTCCTTCCTGCGCCAGGTCGACCGGATCAACCAGCGGCAGCGGCGGCGGACCGTCGACCTGGCCCGGCAGCTCCTGGGCGGTGAGTTCGCCGGACGGCGGGTCGCGGTGCTGGGCGCCACCTTCAAACCCGACAGCGACGACGTGCGGGACTCGCCGGCGCTTGCCGTCGCCGCCGAGATCGTCGCCCAGGGCGCCGACGTCCGCGTGCACGATCCGGAGGGCATCGACAACGCGCGGGTGGCACTGCCCGGACCGTCCTACTCCCTGGACGTCATGGAGGCGTGCCGGGACGCGGATCTGGTGCTGCATCTGACCGAGTGGCGCGAGTACCGCGCTCTGGACCCGGCGAAGCTGTTCCGGGTGGTCCGGGCCCCGCGGATCGCCGACGCGCGCAACGCCCTGGACGCGACGGTCTGGCGGGAGGCCGGTTGGCACTTCCGCGCTCTGGGCCGCCCGGTCCACGTTCCGCCACCAGGACCGGGCGACACCGTACGGGTGACGATCCCTCAGGCGGTCGGACCGCTCTGCACGGCTCCCACGCCGGGGGATCCTCTCAGCGGCGCTCCGAAGTAGTCCACCCGTCCCGGGTCGACCCCCATGGACCGCAGGTCCACGGCGGCAGCGGCCAACGTGTCGGCGCACCGTCCCGTGAGTGCGCCGCGCGTCGGGCCGCTGCCGTGCAGGTTCGGACCGGCCGCGGGCAGCGGAACCTGGGCGAGGCACGGGTCGCGTTCACTGCCGGTGGCCTGCGCGCCCAGCGACTCCTGACCCGTCTCCTGGCGCCACGTGGCCATGTCGGTGTACTCACGCCCGCCCCACAGCAAGGCCCAGCCCTGCGAACCGTGGTAGTCGTTGCCCTGCATCAGCACGGACGACGGGTCGAAGGCACCCTGCGCCGAGACGACGGGCGAGCCGTCAGTGACGAACACGTTGTTGCGCACGGTGACACCGCGCAGGTTGGGTTCGAGCCGCAGAGCCGGAGCGCGGACGGCGCCGTTCGCCTGGGTCAGCACCGTGTTCTGGTAGATCGACAGGTCGCCGACCCGCGATCCCAACGCCACGATGCCGCCGTATTGCGGGAGCTTGCGGCTGTCGTTGTGGCTGATGTTGTACCGGATCGTGTTGTCCCTGTGCGCCGTGTTCGGGGCGGCGGAGTACGCCAGGAAGCCCGAACCGTCGTTCCCGTAGGCGAGGTTGTACTGCATCAGCGAGTGGGACACGTTGTTGTCGAGACCGAACCCGCCGCCGTCCACCATGGAACCGGTGTGATTGCCGTAGGAGACGTTCTTCTCCAGCGTCATCCTCGACGAGTCGTACGTCCAGATGCCCTCGGGACCTTCGACGGCGTCCGGTGAGGACAGACTCCCGTTGTCGTGGCTGACGGACCGCTCCACCGTGCCACGGTGGACACTGCCGAGGACGATGCCGCTGCCGGTGTTGCGGTCGGCCGCGAGGGGGTCTCCGACATTCCGGTACGTCGTCACCCTCGACACCGTCAGTTCGTCGTGCGCGTAGGCGGGCGCGTCCGCGGAGAAGGGCGGACCGTCCGCCACGAGACCGGCGTCCTGGTTGTCATGCAGTGCGCAGTCACTGATCACCACGTCGCGGAAGCCGGATGCCCCGGTGCCGCCGTGCAGCCGGAGGCCGTCGCGGAAGCCCGACACCTCGACATCCGAGACCCGGACGTACGGCAGCTTCCGGCCGCCGGGCAGATCGTTGACCAGGGCGATGCCCTCGTGCGATCCGTAGGACGCGGCGTCGCCGACGAGGACCAGGTCACGGATGACGACGCCGCTCGTGTTGTGCACCTCGACGGCGCGCCTGCCGTGGGCCGCGATCGTCGCGCGGCCCTCTCCGTAGGACTCGATCACGACAGGCTTGCGGGCGTTTCCGGCATCCCCCTGACCAATGCTCAGACTGCCCGGAAAACGTGCCCCCGCCTTCAGCCGCAGCCGGTCGCCCGGCTTGAACCGCACGGCGTCGGCGCGCGAGAGCGTGCGCCAGGCGGTCTGCGGTGTCCGGCCGTCGTCTCCGTCGTCTCCCCGCGGACTGAGGTAGAACGTTCGTCCGTCCCTGGGGTTCTCCAACAGGGGTGTGTACGGGGCGGGCACACTGCACCCGGCCAGCAGCAACGCGGTCGCGCACAGGCCGGCCGCAGCACTCAGCCGCAGCGGACCGGCGACCGCCCCGGTGCTCTTCGTGTCGGCCGGCCGCTGCAAGCCGGTGGCTCCGTCGCCTTCGTTCCGCTGGCGCAACATCGCTCCTGTCTGCTCGATGGCCGAGCGGACCCCATACGGGGCCGCAGACTGTCACCCTGACGTGCGAGGCGGGGACCGGCGGGCCAGCACGCGGAGTTCGGCTCAAGACATGCCTGATTGGCCTCCTGCCGCTACCGCTGCCGCACCCGCGACCAGGCCGCGTCCTGGAACGGCCGGTGCACCACGGAGACCCGGAGACGCTCCCGCGACAGGCGTGCGGCATGATGACGCTCATGTCCTCGCAGTTCCAACCGGTCCTGGAGCGCGTCGCCGCCGAGATCGAACGGACCCCCGGCCGCGGCCGGCCCGCCGACTACATCCCGGCGCTCGCCGCCTGCGATCCACGCAGTTTCGGCATGGCCGTCGCGGAGCTGGACGGCACGGTGTACGGCGTCGGTGACTGGCGCGAGCCGTTCTCGACGCAGTCCATCACCAAGGTCTTCACTCTCGCGCTCGTCCTGGCCCGCGAGGGCGACGCACTCTGGGAGCACGTGGGCCGCGAACCCTCCGGCAACCCCTTCAACTCCCTGGTGCAGCTGGAGTACGAGAGCGGCATCCCGCGCAACCCGTTCATCAACGCGGGCGCCCTCGTCGTCACCGACCGCCTCCACAGCCGTACCGGAGACGCGGCGGGCGAGTTGTTGTCCTTCCTGCGCGAGGAGAGCGGCAACCCGGCGCTGGACTTCGACGACGAGGTGGCCGCCTCCGAGTCCGCCCACGGCGACCGCAACGCCGCCCTGGCCCACTTCATGGCCGCGTACGGCAACATCGACAACGAGATCCCGGTCCTGCTCGACCAGTACTTCCGTCAGTGCTCGATCAGGGCGTCCTGTGCCGACCTGGCCCTGGCCACCAGCTTCCTGGCCCGCCACGGAATCCGCGCCGACGACAGCCGCCTGCTCACCCTCAGCCAGGCCAAACAGATCAACGCGATCATGCTGACCTGCGGCACGTACGACGCGGCGGGCGACTTCGCCTACCGGGTGGGCCTGCCCGGCAAGAGCGGAGTGGGCGGCGGAATCATCGCGGTGGTGCCGGGCCGCTGCACGCTGTGCGTCTGGAGTCCGGGCCTGGACGAGCGCGGCAACTCCGTGGCCGGGGTGGCGGCCCTGGACAGGTTCACGACGCTGACGGGCCTGTCCGTGTTCTGAGACGAGGTGAGCGCATCCCGCACCCGCCCACGCACCGGTCACACCCCGGTCGCCACGCCGTCGCCTTCCAGCCACCCACGACTGACACGCTGCCGATGTGTTGGCCAACGTTCCCGTCGATCTCCGCCGCTGCCGGATCCTCGGTCTGGTCGGCACCGCCTTCCTCGCCGCGGGTGGTGAGACCGCGGGAGCCCTCCCCGTCCGCGAACTCCTCACCCCCGCCTCACCGCAGGCGGCCCTGGGCCTGGTCGGTGCCTACTTCGGTGTCGTCCTGCTGATCGCGGCCTGGCTCCTCCTTGGCCGCCTGGTGCGCAGCCCCGAGACGCGGCCCGGCACGCGCGAACTCATGACCGTCCTCGTCGTCTGGTCGGTACCGCTGTTGCTCGCCCCGCCCCTGTTCAGCCGGGACGTCTACAGCTACCTCGCCCAGGGCGCCATGGCCGACGCCCACATGGACGTCTACGCCCACGGCCCCGCCCTGCTCGGCGGCCCCCTCGCGGACGAGGTCGCCCCCATGTGGCGCGACACGGCCGCCCCGTACGGCCCGGTCTTCCTCGGCGTGGCCTCCGCGCTGGCCAGGGCATCCCAGGGTGAACTCCCGGCCGGTCTGCTCGGGATGCGGCTCGTCGCCCTGCTCGGCGTGGCCCTGATGGCGGCCGTCCTGCCCCGTCTGGCCCGCCACAGCGGTGCCGACCCGGCCGCGGCGCTCTGGCTCGGCGCCCTCAACCCGCTCGTGCTGCTGCACCTGGTCGCCGGCGCCCACAACGACGCCGTCATGCTGGGGCTTCTCGGCCTCGGCCTGGTCGCCGCCCTCGGCAGGTGGCCGGTCCTGGGCGCCGTACTCGTGACGCTCGCCGCCCTGGTGAAAGCGCCTGCCGTCCTGGGACTCGCCGCGATCGTCGTCATGCGCGTCCGGGCCGGCGACCGTCCCGCGAAAGCCGTGGTGACGGCCGTCGTCTCGCCAGCCGCCACCACCGTCGCCGTGACAGCCGTCGCGGGCACCGGTTACGGCTGGATCGGCGCCCTCAACACCCCTGTGTCGTCCGGGAACTGGGCCCTCACCAGCCTCCTCGGCCGCGCCACCGCAGCCCTGCTGGAACGGTTCGGCAGCGATCTGGCCCCGCTGGCCGTCCCGTTCTGGCACGCGCTCGGCATCGTCACGGCCGTCGCCGTCATCGGCCACACCTGGCTGCGCCTGCGTCCGCGACCCGTCTACGCCCTCGGCCTGAGCCTGGCCACCCTCGCCGCCCTCGGCCCGGCGATCCGGCCCTGGTACGCGCTGTGGGGGCTGTTCCTCATAGCGGCCGCCGCGCCCAGCGCCTCGGTACGTCACCGGGTGGCCGCGGTCACGGGTGTGCTCGCGCTCGCCACCCTCCCGAGCGGCGGCCCGGCCGACACCGGGCAACTCGTCCTCGCCGTCTCCGGAGGCGTACTCGCCCTGGTCGTGCTGGTCCAGGCCCACCAGACGGCCCAGGCCCCGGCCACGGGACGTACGGCATGAGGGCGCCGGCCACGGAGCGCGGCCGGCTGCTGCTGGTCCTCGCCGCCGCCACCGCCGTCACCGTCTTCACCGCGACCGTGCCGCTCCTGCGCGACTGGTTCGACCTGCGCGTCTACCACGGAGCCGTCGACACCTGGGTCCACCACGGCGGACGGCTCTACGACTACCGGGTGCCGGGGACGACGTACGGCTTCACCTATCCGCCGTTCGCGGCCGTCGCCATGCTTCCGATGGCCGCGCTCGGCCTGCGCGCGGCGATCGTGGTGAGCCTGCTGCTCAACCTGGTGGCGTTGGCCGTGGTCGTGCGCCTGCTTACCGGCCGGGCCTGGCGGCGTCACGGCTGGTACGGCTGTGTCCTGGGCGCCTGCGCGCTCGCGCTGTTCGAACCGCTGCGCGACACCTTCAGTTTCGGCCAGGTCAACCTCGTGCTGCTGGCCCTCGTCCTCGTCGACGCCTGGCTGCTCGCCACCGGCCGGGAACGCTGGGCCGGTGTCGGCATCGGGCTGGCCGCCGCGGTGAAGCTCACGCCGGCCCTCTTCATCGGCTTGCTCCTGCTCGCCCGGCGCGGGCGCGCGGCGGCGGTCGCCACGGTCGTGGCCCTGACCGCGACGGGCTTCGCCGCCCTCGTGGCGCCGGACGCCTCGCGCTTCTACTGGACCGACGCGCTGTGGGACACGACCAGGGTGGGCCGGCTGGACTACGTCTCCAACCAGTCGTTGCAGGGCATTCTGGCCCGGCTCGGCGAACCGGACCGCGGGGTCTGGGCGGTGGCCGTCCTGCTGACCCTGGGTGTGTGGGCCGTACGGGCCCGGCGGGCGGTGGCGGCGGGGGACTGGGCGGCCGCGTTCGCGCTGACCGGCCTGACCGCCTGTCTGGTGAGCCCGATCACCTGGGTGCACCACCTGGTGTGGCTGCTGCCCGCCTTCGCCGTCCTCGTGCGCACGGAGCATCCGCGGATCGCGGGCGCTCTGTACGCCGTGCTGTGCACCAGCGTCGTGTGGCTGTGGTTCGACGACCCGTCGGGCGTCGACGGCTTCCTCGGCGGCAACGCCTACACCTGGATCACCCTCGGCCTGCTGCTGTGGCTCCCGGCGGGTCAGCGCCGTGCCGAACGCCCGAACCGGGACCGCAGCGCCACGGCCATCGATCCCGCACCGAGCCCGGCGGCGCCCAGGATGGCCCAGGTCTCCAGCCAGCCGGGGCCGGTCCCGTCGTCCTGCGGCGAGACCGCCGCCGCGGCCGGCACGGCGGCCTCGGGCCCCGGCCGGGGCCGAGCCCGCAGCGCGTCCAGCGAGCCCACCGGGTCCACCCGTCCGGCCGCACCGAACCCCCAGTCGAGCAGCACGCGCGCCTCCTCGTAGACGGCGAGGCCACCGCCCGACTGAGGATTCATCACCGTCACGACGAGCGTCCTCTCGCCCCGGCGGGCGGCGGCGACGAGCGTGTTGCCGGCATGGCTCGTGTAGCCGTTCTTGATGCCGATCAGCCCGTCGTAGGGCTCCACCCCGTCGGCACCGGTCAGCAGCCGGTTGGTGTTCCGGATCCCGTACGGCCATCCGCCCCGGCCGGGGAACTGCGCCTCGGCGGTGCCGCAGTACCGCGCGAAGTCCGCGTTGCGCAGCCCCGCCCGGCCGAACACCGCGAGGTCGTACGCCGAGGAGACCTGGCCCGGGGCGTCGTAGCCGTCGGGGGAGTAGACGTGGGTGTCGCGGGCGCCCAGGGCGAGCGCCTTGGCCTGCATCCGGGCGGCTGTCGTGCTCCAGCCGCCGCTGAGCCCGGCCAGGACGTGCACGGCGTCGTTGCCGGAGTTGAGGAAGACCCCGCGCCACAGGTCGGCCACTTGGTAGGTCTCTCCTTCGGCGACCCCGACGAGACTGCTGCCGGGCCCGATGCCGGCGAGTTCCTCCTCGCGGACCGTGTGCCGGAGGCCGCCGGGCAGCACCGGCAGGACGGTCAGGGCGAACAGGGTCTTGAGCGTGCTGGCCGGCGGCAGCCGGCGGTGGGCGTCGTGCGCCGCGAGGATCTCCCCGGTGTGGGCGTCGGCCACCACCCACGACAGCGCGGACACCTCCGGGACCGGGGGCACGCCCGGGTGCGGCCGGACCTGGATGCCGGGTCGGTACAGCAGGGCGGGCGGTGCGGCCGCGGCCGGTGGTGCGCCGGGAGCTCCGGGGTCGGCGCCCGGGTCGGCGGCCGCCGCAGCGGAGGCGAACACCAGCAGGCCCGTCGTGCACAGGGCGCAGGCCGAGACGGCCATCCGAGAAGGAAAACCGATAGTCATACCGCAAAGCTAGGAACGGACCCGCCGTACATCGCGCTGCCCGGGCCGTGCGGGGCCCGTGAGCACCCGGACGGGGGATGGTCCGTCAGCCGGCGGGCAGGGTCGGCTGGATGCGGCGCAGGAAGGTCGCGTTGTCCGGGGTCTCGCGCATCCGCTGAAGGAGCGTCTCCAGGTTGCCCTGGCCGTCTCCGTTCTGGAGAACCCGCCGCAGCCCTCGTACGGCGGTCAACTCCGCCGGGCCCAGCAGGAGTTCCTCGCGGCGGGTGCCCGAAGGGTTGATCGCGACGGCCGGGAAGACGCGGCGGTTGGCGAGTTCGCGGTCCAGGCGGAGCTCCATGTTGCCGGTGCTCTTGAGCTCCTCGAAGTAGAAGTCGTCGGCGCGCGAGCCGGTCTCCACCAGGGCGGTGGCGAGGATGGTGAGCGAGCCGCCCTCCTCGGCGAGCCGGGCGGCACCGAAGAACTTCTTCGGCCCGATCAGCGTGGTCGCGTCCACGCCGCCGCTGAGGGTGCGGCCGTTGCCGGGGGCGGCGTTGTTGTGGGCCCGGCACAGCCGGGTCAGGGAGTCGAGCAGGATCACGACGTCCTCGCCGGCCTCGACGAGCCGCTTGGCCCGCTCGATGACCAGCTCGGCCAGCGCGATGTGCTCCTTGGGCGTGCGGTCGAACGTCGAGGCGTACACCTCACCGCGCACGGAGCGCCGCATGTCGGTGACTTCCTCGGGGCGTTCGTCGAGCAGCACCACCATCAGGCGGCACTCGGGGTGGTTGCCGGCGACGGCCGCCGCGATCTGCTGGAGCAGGACCGTCTTGCCGGTCTTGGGCGGGGCCACGATCAGCCCGCGCTGCCCCTTGCCGACGGGCGCGATCAGATCCGCGACCCGCCCGGTCAGGGCGGACGCCGGGTGTTCGAGCCGGATCCGCTCGCGCGGGTGCAGTGGTGTGAGGTCGTGGAAGTTCCGCCGGTTGCGGTCGGGGGCGTCGCCGTTGACGCGGGCGACCTCGGTGAGGGCGCGCTGGGTGCCGCGCACCCCGTCGACGACATCCCCCTTGCGCAGGTTGAACCTGCGGATCAGTGCGGGGGAGACCTGGAGGTCGGAGGGCGAGGGCAGCAGGCTCGCGGCGCGCAGGTGACCCTTCCCGCCGGAGTCGATGTCGAGGACGCCGGTGACGGCGCGGACCGGGGGCTGCTGCTGTACCGGGGGGCGTTCGAGAGTGGTGGTCATGATGGTCTGTCCTTTCGAGGACGGAAGGCATGGGACATGCGGAAGGAAGGGGGGAAGCCGCGAGAAGGAAGGCGGACGACGCCTTCGGCGGCGGGAGACAGCGCCTCGGGTACGGCTGCGGAAGCCCTGATCGCGAGGTGGTGCTGAAGAGCTGACCCAACTGTCAGCGGGGAGTGGTAACTGGCACCGGCGCCCAAGAAGGGGCGTGCACAAGTGCTAGCCGCAGAGTAGCACAGGCTGGCTCAGTGGTCGGCCGCAAGGCCGTACAGAAGCGGGATCCGCGGGGCGGGAAGGCGCCACCAGCCGGACGGTGTACGCACCATCTGCGGCCAACGCGGCCAGGGCAACTCGTCGCTCTCGCGGAGGTGCCGGACCCTCAGTCCCGCCCCCGTCAACGCATTGATGACTTCTCCTATTCCGTGCATCCACTCGTAGCTCGCCGTGGCGCCCTCGACAGCCGGGCCGTCGGTGTACGTGTGGGTCGCGTCCCGGTGCACGGGACCGTCGCCGCCCAGGTAGTCGTGGCGCAGCAGCAACTCAGGCCCCTCGTCCGGCGCGGGCTTCGGGCCCAGCGAGTTGAGCAGCGGATGGAACTCGACGACGTACAACAGGCCACCCGGGCGCAGCAGTCGGGCGATCACCGCTGCCCACCGGTCCAGATCGGGGAGGTAGCACAGAGCGCCCTTCCCGGTGTACACGACGTCGAACTGCCGTCCTCCCAGCGCCTGGACGGCGTCGTACACGTTCGCCCGCACGTACTCGACGTCCACGCCCGCCCGCTCCGCGATCCCCTGAGCGGCCGCGACGGAAGCCTCGGAGAAGTCGAGGCCCACCGCCCGGGCCCCGCGGCGGGCGAGGGCGAGGGTCTCCGTGCCGAGATGGCACTGGAGGTGGAGCACATCACGGCCGGTGAGCTCGCCGAGGTCCTCCCACTCGAAGGCGGCGAACCAGCGCTCGGGATCGAGGCCCTGGTCGAGGCCGTAGAACCGGCTGGCGAGGTGGACGGGGGTGCGGGCGTCCCAGTTGGCCTGGTTGACCCGCATCAGCCGCGCCTGCTCGTCGGACGTCATGACGCCATCCAACCGCGCACCCGGCAGATCCGGCCCACTTTTTTCTGCGCGCAGGTGTCGATTCGGTCCGGTCCCGTTCGTCGGCCGGGTGTAGGAAGCTCATGAGGACCGGGAGGAACCATGAAGTACATGCTGCTCGTCTGCGGCGACGACACCAACGACGCCTCGGGCATGGCCCCCGTCGAACCCTGGGTCGAGGAACTCGGCGACCGCCGCGTACGGCTGCACGGGCACCGGCTCGCCCAGCCCGCCGACGCGGTCACCGTGCGGGTGCGCGGCGGCGAGGTGCTGCGCACCGACGGCCCCTTCGCGGAGACCAAGGAGTACGTCGCCGGCTTCGACATCCTGGAGTGCGACAGCCTTCAGGAGGCCGTCGAGGCGGCCGCGAAGCACCCCGTGGCGACCATCGGTGCCATGGAGGTACGGCCGTTCTGGGAGGACGAGGACGCCGAGGGGCAGATCCGCCGCCTCGACGCCGAACTGACGGAGGCGGCGCGCACGGGGGACACCGAGCGGAGGATCGCCTGCTACGCGCAGGACGCGGAGGTCGCGACGGAGGGCCGGCACCACAAGGGTGTCGAGGCTCTTCGCAAGGCCCTCGCCGAAACGCCCACCGGGCCGGCCACCCGCGAGGTCCTGGATTTCCGGGTCCACGTCGACGAGAGCATCGCCTTCGGCCACGCCCTCGTCCGCAGCGACGACACACTGCTGCGCGTCACCACCGGCTACCGCGACATCGGCCCCCGCTGGCTGATCGTCCACGAGCACGTCACGGAGGCCACGTCATGAAGTACGCCCTGCTGATCTGCACCCCCGTCGCCGGCGAGGAACTCAGCCCCGCCGAGATCGCCGAGGACGCCCGCTTCACCTCCTACATCGAGGAGGTCCGCGGCCGCGACCTCGTCAAGGGCGGAGCCCGCCTGCGCCCCGCCTCCGACGCCACCACCGTGCGCGTCCGGGGCGACGAGGTCCTGCTCACCGACGGCCCGTTCATCGAGTCCAAGGAGTACATCGCCGGCATCGACATCATCGAGGTCGCCGACCTGGACGAGGCGATCTCCCTCGCGTCCCGGCATCCGGCGGCCCTCGGCGGCGGCTCCGTGGAAGTACGGCCCGTGTGGGAGTGACGGCCGAAGAGGCGGTCGCCGCCGCCTTCCGCGAGGAGTGGGGCCAGGTCGTCGCCACCCTGATCCGGGTGACCGGCGACTGGGACCTCGCCGAGGAGTGCGCGCAGGACGCCTTCGCCCAGGCCCTCGACCGGTGGCGGCGCGACGGCGTCCCGCGCCGCCCCGGCGCCTGGCTCACCACCACAGCCCGCCACCGGGCCATGGACGTACTGCGCCGGGAGGCGGTCGGAGCACGCAAACTACGGGAGGCGGCCATGCTCACGGCACCCGGGGAGCCGTACGACGACAGCGGTGTCCAGGACGACCGGCTGCGGCTGATCTTCACCTGCTGCCACCCCGCGCTGCACATCGAGGCCCGGGTCGCCCTGACGCTGCGCACCCTCGCCGGACTGACCACACCGGAGATCGCCCGCGCCTTCCTCGTCCCCGAGGCGACCATGGCGCAGCGCCTGGTGCGCGCCAAGAAGAAGATCCGCAACGCCGGCATCCCCTACCGCGTGCCGCCCGCCCACCTGCTGCCCGAGCGCACGACGGGCGTGCTCGGCGTGATCTACCTGCTGTTCAACGAGGGGTACGCGGCCACCTCGGGCGCCGATCTCGTACGCCGGACCCTGTGCGCGGAGGCGATCCGGCTGGCCCGGGTCCTGGCCCGCCTCATGCCCGACGAGCCCGAGGCCCTCGGCCTGCTCGCGCTGCTGCTCCTGCACGACGCCCGTCGCGGGACCCGGGTGGACGCGGACGGCGAACTGGTGACCCTGGAGGACCAGGACCGCACCGCGTGGGACCGCGCCGAGGCCGACGAGGGCGCCGCCCTGCTGGAGACCGCGTTGCGCCGGGGCCGGCCGGGGCCGTACCAGATCCAGGCCGCCATCGCCGCCTGCCACACCACCGCCGCCACGGCCGAGGACACCGACTGGGCCGACATCGCCGCCCTGTACGGCGAGCTGCTCCGCTTCGTGCCCTCGCCCGTGGTCCGCCTCAACCGCGCGGTGGCCGTCGGCATGGCCGAGGGCACGGAGGCGGGGCTGGCCCTCGTCGCGGAACTGGAGCGGGAGGGCGAGCTGAGCGGCTACCACCTGCTCCCGGCCACGCGCGCCGACCTGCTGCGCCGCAGCGGCCGTACGACCGAGGCGGCGCAGGCGTACGAGCGGGCCCTGGAGCTGGTGGAGAACGACGCCGAGCGCCACTTCCTCGAAAGGCGGCTCGCGGAGTGCGGGTCGGAGTAGGAGGCGATCGTCGCGCCAACGCCGGTACTGGAAGCCCTGGTGACCGGGGCGGACGACGCCGGTCCGGCTGCCCCGTCGGGCCGGCTCCAGCGCCGCCACCTGCACGATGGGTGGCCGAGGCCCTGGCGACGAGGCTCGCGACGTCGGGCCTGTGCGGGCGGACATCGACCTGTCGGCGGGGATGATCGCCCCGGCGCAGCTCCCTGACCCCGGGTGCGTGGATTCAGGAGGAGGCGGCGGCCCTCGCTTCCGCCTCCTTCGCGACCTCCTCGAACCGGGCGCCCATCGCCGTCGCGAGGGCCTGTGCGCCCGACAGCGGACGGACCATCACCATCAGCCTGTCGATCAGGCCGTCGTCGTCGAGGTGGATGAAGTCGCAGCCGTCCAGCGCCCGTTCGCCGACCCGGGTCGCGAAGACCAACGCGTGGTCACGGCCGTCCTCGCTGCTCAGCTCACTCACATAGCGGAAGTCCTCGAAGACCTTGACGACCGTGCCCAGGATCGCCGCCGTGATGGCCTTGCCCTCGTACGGCTTGAACACCACCGGACTCGTGAAGACCACGTCCTCGGCCAGCAACGCCTCCACAGCGCCGAGGTCACCCGCTTCGACCGCTTCTCGGAACGCTCGCACGCCGCCTCCATAGTCAATTTGTTGAGTAGGTGTGGAGTAGACTAATCACCCGCTGCTAGCGTGTCCACATGTCGCTCAAGTACGCCGTCCTGGCCGCCCTCCTGGAGGGCGAGGCCTCGGGCTACGAACTGTCCAAGGCCTTCGACGTCTCGCTGGCGAACTTCTGGCCCGCGACCCCTCAGCAGCTCTACCGTGAGCTCGAACGACTGGCGCGGGACGGGCTGATCGAGGCGCGGGTGGTACAGCAGGAACGCCGGCCCAACAAGCGGCTGTTCACCCTGACCGAGACCGGCCGAGGCGAGCTGAGCGCGTTCGCCGCCGAGCCGCCCCGCAGGCCGGCCGCCCTCCGCGACGAGTTCCTGATCAAGATCCAGGCCATGGACACCGTCGACCCCGAGGTCACCCGGGCGCTGCTCGAGGAGCGCATGTCGTGGGCGCGCGGCAAACTCGCCCGCTACGAGCGCCTCCGTGACCGGCTCCTCGACGGCCGCACCGAGGAGCGGTACCTCGCGGAGGCCGACCGCATCGGCCCCTACGTCACGCTCATGGGCGGCATCGACCTGGAGACGGCCACCGTCCGCTGGTGCGAGCGCGCGCTCGGCGTCCTGAAACGCCGCGCTCCCCTAAGCTGACCCGGATGTTCAGCCCAGAAGGCCCCAGCCTCCGCGAACTCGCCGTCCAGGCGCTGTCCTCCGTCGAGCGCGGCTACGACCTGCTCGCCCCCAAGTTCGACCACACCCCCTTCCGTACGCCCGACTCGGTGCTGGACGCCGTCGCGTCCGCGCTGCGCCGAATGGGCCCCTTCGAGGCGGGCCTCGACCTGTGCTGCGGCACCGGTGCCGGGGCCCGGGTGCTGACGCGGGTGTGCCGGGAGAGCGTGACCGGCATCGACTTCAGCGCCGGGATGCTCGACGTGGCCCGGAAGCGGAACCGGTCCGGGGGGCCGCGCGTCTCCTGGGTGCGGGGTGACGCGCGCGCACTGCCGTTCGCCCCCGCCACCTTCGACCTCGTCGTGAGCTTCGGCGCCTTCGGTCACTTCCTGCCCAGCGAACTGCCCGGCCTGTTCGCCCAGGCCCGCGAAGTCCTGCGCCCGGGCGGCTGCTTCGCCTTCCCGATCGTCGCCCCACCCCGGCCGTCGTCGCCCGCCTACTGGATGCTCCTCGGTTTCGACGCCGTGATGCGGGTGCGCAACGCCCTGTGGCGACCGCCGTTCGTCATGTACTACCGGGCCTTCCGGCTCGGGGACGTACGCCGGGAACTGGAATGGGCCGGCCTTCGGGTGGAGCTGCACGCCCTGCCCGGGTTCGGCGTGCGCCGGGACGGCAGTCCGCGGGTCCGGATGGTCGTGGCCAGGCGGCCCCTCTAGCCGCTCGCCGCGGTTGCCCTGGCGGCCGTCTGTCACAGGGTGCTGTACAACGCCTCGATCAGCGTCATCTTCCGTGGATCGTCGGCGATGTGCGGCCCCATCCGGTTCATGACATAGCCCAGCGTGACCCCCGCCTCGGGATCGGCCAGCCCGCACGACCCACCGAAACCGTCGTGCCCGAAGGCCCGGGGGTTGGGCCCGTACGAGCCGTTCGGCCCACTGAGCCACAGGCCGAGCCCGAGCTCCGTCTCGCTGTCCAGCCCCGCGCCGAGCACCAGGTCACGGCACCTGCCCTGGCTCTCGCGGACCCGCTCGGCGGCCTCCGGGGACAGGATGCGCCGGCCGTCGAAGGTGCCCCGGCCCGCGAAGATCCCGTAGAGCGCGGTGACGGCCCGGGCGGTGCCGTGGCCGTTCGCGGCGGGGATCTCGGCGGCCCGCCACTCGGGCGTGTTCGCCTCCGCGGCGCCCGCGAAGGGGTTGGTCAGGGCGGCGATCGCCGCGGGTGCCAACTGGGCGAAGACCGCGGCCTGTTCGGCGGTCGACGCGACCGGCGGATGCACCAGCTCGGCTGCCCGGTCCGCCTCCTTCTCCGGCAGGCCGATGGTGAAGTCGATGCCGAGCGGCCCCGTCACCTCCCGCTCGAGGAAGGCGCCCGGCAGCAGCCCCGAGACCCGCCGGACGACCTCCCCTACCAGGAAACCGTACGTGAACGCGTGGTACCCGGACACCGTGCCCGGCTCCCACCAGGGCTGCATGGCCGCGAGCCGCCGTGTCGTCAGTTCCCAGTCGAAGAGCTCCGCGAGGGCGTGGGGTTCGCGCAGTCCGGAAAGGCCGGCCCGGTGCGACAACAGGTGCCGCACGAGAACCTTCTCCTTGCCCGCGGCGGCGAACTCCGGCCAGTAGGCGGCCACCGGGGCGTCGAAGTCGAGCAGACCCCGGTCGGCGAGGAGGTGGGCGCACAGGGCGGTCGGGCCCTTCGTCGTCGACCACACGTTGACGAGCGTGTCGCGCTCCCAGGGGCGGGTGCGGGCCGCGTCGGCCCAGCCGCCCCACAGGTCCACGACCGTCTCGCCGTCGACCGTGACGCTCACCGCGGCGCCCAGCTCGGCACGGTCCCGGAAGTTCTCCTCGAACGCCGCCCGCACTGCCGCGAAGCGCTCGTCGCAGTGGCCGTGGACAGCCGGCCGGTGCTCGGACATGGACCCTCCGTCGTCGCCGGAAGCCCGGACCGCGACACTGCGATCCGGGTCCCGAGAACATACCGACTGGTCGGGCCGGAGGGAAGGTTCCCGGCAGGACTCAGGCGTACGCGCGCAGCCAGCGCAGCTTCGCCGCCTCCTGATACGGGCCGCCGCCCTCGTGGTCGTTGAAGTCGTAGACCTCGATCGCCTTGTCGGCGTGGGCCCAGGCGTTGAAGGCCGCGAAGACGGTGGAGGGCGGGCAGGTCAGGTCCTCGAGGGCCGCCGAGAAGAGCGCCGGGGTGCGGGCGCGGCTCGCGAAGTGCACGCCGTCGAAGTAGGCGAGGGTGCCGAGGACGTCCTCGAAGCGGCCGCGGTGCGTCTTGAGGTAGAGGCCGATCTCGCGGTACGGGTGACGGTCCGTGATCGTCGCCGCGCGCGGGAAGTCGCACAGGAACGGCACGTCCGGGGCGACCGCCGCCAGGTCCGGGACCAGGCCGCCGACCGCGATCGAGATGCCCCCGCCCTGGCTGCCGCCGAGGACGACCGTGCGGGCCGGGTCGGTCAGCGGGTGGGAACGGGCCGCCTCCACCGCACGCACCCCGTCGGTGAACACCCGGCGGTAGTAGTAGTTCTCGGGCGCGTCGATGCCCCGGGTCATGAACCCCGGGTACGCGGGCGCACCGGCCACCGGGTCGGCGGTGCCACCGCCGCCGCCCCAGGCACTGCCCTGACCGCGGGTGTCCATCACGAAGTGCGCACGGCCCGTGGAGGCCCACAGCAGATGCTCGTGGGGCAGACCGCGGCCGCCGCCGTACCCGATGAACTCCACGACCACCGGGACCGGCGCCGAGACCTCGGCGGGGATCGTGAACCAGCCCTTGACCGGGTGGCCGCCGAACCCGGCGAACGTCACGTCGTACACCTTCACGGTGGACAGGCCCGTGTCGACGAGTTCGAAGCGGGCGTCCAGATCGTGCTCGCGGGCCTCCTGAAGGGTCTTGGACCAGAACGCGTCGAAGTCCTCGGGTTCGGTGGAGTCGCTGCGGTACTCGCGCAATTCGTCGATGGGGAGGTCGAACAGGGCCATGCAGGACCGCCTTTGCGAAGGGACAGGGCCGGATGATCACACCGTACGTGTGTCGCCGGACGAATCGCCAGGCTTTTGCGGGCGCCCCGGGACCCTCGTGGTCAGGCCCGGCGGCGGGTCCACTGCGGCTCGGTGAGAGCCCAGTCGCGTTCCCACTCGACGAGCCGCCGGCGGTCCGCCACACCGCGGACGACCGAGTGACCGAGAAGGATCACGGCGATCGAGCCGCCCGCGCCACAGGCGCCCATCACCAGGGTGTGCTGCCAGATCGCCGTCTCGTCCGGAGGTGCGGTCACGCTCCGGCCCCGGGAGTCGAACCACACGTCGACCGTGTCGCCCCGGTCGGTACCCGCCGGGACCCGGGCCGTGGCGGTCTTCGTGGCGCCGCCCGCCTCCGTCCAGCGCACGGTCACTCGGTAGGAGCGTTCCCGGCCGCCCTGGACCGTGGGCGGCGCGTCCGGAACCCTGTCGACGACCTCCGCACGGACCCGATGGCGTTCGGAGCGCTGCTCGGCCGCCACCGTGCGGGCGTCGTCATGCGCCCACCAGCCCACCACCGCGCCGATCAGCGGCGCGGCAACCAGCATCAGTACAGCGACGGCCAGCACCGTCCACGCCTCGACGACGTCCGACCGGCGCCTGAGCGGATTGCGCCGCCAGCGCCAGCCGCGCACCCGGGTTCGCATGTCGACCTCCGCACCCCGCACCCCTGCGAGTGGGCCTACAGATGTAGTACCCCTCCATCCGCGTCGTTCACGTGTGGTGGGGCGCACATATGCGTCCGGTGCGCCTGCGCACCACCGTCAGCCGAAGCGCTCGATCCGGATACGGTCCACCGGCTGACCGGCCTCCACCAGCAGCCGCGAGGCATGCTCGGCGAACGCGTTGGAACCGCACACATAGGCCTCCCACCCAGCTTCCGGCTGATCGGCCAGGAGTGGCGCCACATGTGCGGCCGACATACGTCCCACGGGCACCCCGTCCGGGGCGCTCCGCGTGAACACCGGGGTCGTCTCGGCACCGAGCTCCCGCGCGTAGATCAGCTCCTCGGGGCTGCGTGCCGACACCAGCAGCCGCAGCGGCACGGACAGCCCGCGCGCCCGGTGGTGGCGCACCATCGACATCAGCGGTACGACCCCGGAACCGGCCCCGATCAGCAGCGCGGGCCGGTCGCCGGGCCAGGCGAAGAAACCGCTCAGCGGCCCCCGCACCTCGACCTTGTCACCGGGCTCGGCCACCGTGTGGAACCAGGTCGAGACCTCGCCGCCCTCGACATGGTCCAGGGTCAGCTCGATGTGCCCGGAGTCCTCCGGCGGCGACGCGAGCGAGTAGTGGCGCTGGGCCGTGTAGCCGTCCTCGGCGGTCAGCCGCAGCATCAGGTGCTGGCCGGGCAGATGCCCCTGCCACCCGGGCACGGCGAAGCGGAACGTGGACGCGAAGGGCGTCTCGCGGCGGACCTCGGTGAGTGTGGCGGTCTGCCACTCGGAGGCGGCCCGGTTGCTGACGGCGATCCGCCCGGGCACCGCGAACCGCGTGACCGGAGCGAAGGCGGGGGAGGAGAGTGCCTCAGTCACCGGAGTACCTCTGCTCCTCCCACGGGTTGCCCCGCGCGTGATAGCCGTTCTGCTCCCAGAAACCCGGCTCGTCGTGGTCGAGCAGCGTGAGTCCCGCGACCCACTTGGCGCTCTTCCAGAAGTACAGGTGCGGCACCAACAGCCGCGCCGGGCCGCCGTGTTCGGCGGGCAGCGGCTTCCCGTCGTACTCCCACGCGATCCAGGCCCGCCCCCCGGTCAGGTCCGCGAGCGGCAGGTTCGTGGTGTACCCGGTGTGCGAGTACGCGACGGCATGGGTGGCGGACCCATGTGGCCGCGCCACAGCCAAGAACGCGTCCAGTGACACACCCGCGAACCGCACCCCGAACTTCGACCAGCTCGTCACACAGTGGATGTCACCCTCGTAGGCCGACGCGGGCAGCGTGTGCGCCTCGTCCCAGTCCCAGGTGTGGGGTCGTTCGACCAGTCCGTCCACCCGGAACGTCCAGTCGGCCGGCGACAGGTCCGGCGTGACCTCCGCGGACAGGACGGGCCAGTCGTCGCCCGCGTCGTACTGGCCGGGTGGCAGCCCGCCGTTCGGGACGCGGGGGCGTCCGGTGAAGCCTCGGGTGACGTTCATGCATCAACCGTACGCTGTCGTCGCGGCGTGCTCCGTCCCAGGTCAGTGCCCCGATCGTTGCGGCCGCATGAACACTGTGCGGCACCGGGAATAGCCGCCGCGCACCACTCTTTGGCGCTGGAGTGCCGGGCCGGTGTCCCGGCACTCCAGCGCGAGAGAGTGAGGAAGCAGATGCCCAAGGCGTACGTCTTCACGCGGTACGGCGGACCGGAGACCGAGGCGTTCGTGGACGTGGACCGGCCGGGTCCCGGCCCCGGACAGCTTCTGGTGGCCGTCCACGCGGCGGGCGTGAACCCTGTGGACTGGAAGCAGCGCACGGGCTACCGGCGCCCCGGCGAGAGCGATGAGCGCGTCTTCCCCGTCGTGTTCGGCAACGAGGTCTCCGGGGTCGTCGAGGAGGTCGGGGACGGCGTCGAGGGGTTCGCCGTCGGGGACGCGGTCTTCGGCACCGCGCTGGCCGGCGGCTACACCGAATACACCCTGGTGCCGGCCGCCATCGCCGCTCACAAGCCCGCGGAGCTGTCCCACACGGTGGCCGCCACCCTGCCCGTCGCCGCCGCGACCGCGTACGACGGCGTCCGCCAGCTCGACCCGCCCTCGGGCGCCACGCTGCTGGTGACCGGCGCGGGCGGGGGAGTCGGCGCGGCGGCCGTACAGATCGCCCGCGCCCTCGGCCTGAGGGGCGTCGGGGTCGCGAGCGAGGGCAAGAAGGACTTCGTCGCGTCGCTCGGCGCCGAGCACGTGGCTTCCGGTCCCGGCTGGGCCGAGAGGGCCCGGGCGAGCGCACCGGACGCCGTCTACGACCTGGTGGGCGGTCAGGTGCTCGCCGAGGCCGCCGAGGTGCTCACCGACCGGGCGAAGCTGATCACCGCCGGCGCCCCGGAGGAGGACGTGCGGCGGCTGGGCGGCGCGCGGGTGGGGCGGGCCCGCAACGCGGCCGTACTGGAGAAGGTCGCCCGGCTCGTCCTCAAGGGGGACCTGGACCCGCACCTCACCGAGACGTTTCCCCTCGACAGGGCGGGCGACACCCTGCGCACCGTCGAGGAAGGCCACGCCCGCGGCAAGACGGTCATCGAGGTCACCCGATGAGCGCCGGCGCACGGCACGTCCTCGACAACCCGGCCCTCGCCTCCCTGACCGGCCCGCACGCCCACTTCGCCGAGAAGCGCGGCCGGGTGCTGCGCTACCCCACCGACGTCTCGCCGTGGCTCGCCCTGCCCGACGAACCCGACGCCGGCGACTGGGCCGACCTCGCGGCGCTCGCGGGTGCCGGCGCGGAGGTGCCGCTGCCGGGCTACGCGGGCCAGGTGCCCGAGGGCTGGGAGACCACCTTCCAGATCGAGGGCGTGCAGTTGGTCGACGACGGTCTCGACGCCGCGCCCGACCCGGAGGCGGTCCGCCTCGGCCCCGCCGACGTGCCCGAGATCCTCGACCTGATCGCCCGCACCCAGCCCGGACCCTTCCTGCCCCGCACCATCGAGATGGGCACCTACCTGGGCATACGCCGGGACGGCGCCCTCGTCGCGATGGCAGGGGAGCGGCTGCATCTGCCGGGCTGGACCGAGATCAGCGCGGTCTGCACCGACCCCGCCGCCCGCGGCCAGGGCCTCGCGACCCGGCTCATCCGTGCCGTCGCCCACGGCATACGAGAGCGCGGTGAGACGCCCTTCCTGCACACCAGCGCCGCGAACACCTCTGCCGTCCGGCTCTACGAGTCCCTCGGCTTCCGGCTGCGGCGTACCACCGCGTTCCTCGCCGCACGGGCTCCCGAGCGGTTGCCGGAGGCGGTCTCCTAGACATCGTCGTCCTCCGGACCGGGCCAGGCGTTGTAGCGCACGAGGTACCCGGCGAACCGCTCCAGGTCCTCCTGCGACCACTCCGCGAGCCGCTCGCCGACGGCCACGCGGCGGCTCACCGTGACCCGGGCCAGGATGCGCCGGCCGGCCTCGGTCAGATGCAGCACCTGGACCCGGTGATCCTCCGGGTCCTGGCGCCGCTCGATCAGCCCGGCCCGCTCCAGAGCGGCGACCTGGCGGCTCACCGTGGACTTGTCCAGGGCGTAATGGGCGGCCAGGTCGGTGGCGCGGCAGCCGTCGCGCTCCTCCAGATGCCCGAGGAGTGTGTACGACACCAGCGACAGCTCGGGATGCAGGCGGCCCGCCGAGGCCCGGGCCCGTCGCGCGAAGACCGTCATCTCGCGCTGGATCGTCTCCACGGCCGTTGCAGCTTCCACCGGACCTCCCTCGCAGTACTGGTTGCAGAGTACAACTCCCCGCGCCCTGAGGTAGGGTGGCCCTCCGGCTGAGGGCGGTCCCAGCCGTGAGGTACCGAGGAGGTGAGACCCATCGACGCTGTGTCAGATCGGGTGCTCTCTCCTCGAACCGGCGCGGATCACCGCCGCTAGGCCCAGGTGACCGCGGGAGCGCCCTTCGGCTTTCGAAAGGCTCCCGGCTTCATGCCTTCACTCTCTCCCCGCTACACCTCCGCCGACTCCGTCGTCGCCGCCCTGCGCACCGCGGGCTGTGTCTTCGCCGAGGACGAGGCCCGGCTGATCCTCGCCGCCGCCCGCACCCCGGCCGAACTGGCCGACATGGTCGACCGCAGGGTCATCGGCCACCCCCTCGAACTCGTCGTCGGCTGGGCCGAGTTCCGGGGACTGCGCATCACCGTGGCGCCCGGCGTCTTCGTGCCGCGCCGTCGCACCGAGTTCCTCGTCGACCAGGCCCTCGCCCGGGTGCCGGACGCCTCGGTCGTCGTGGACCTGTGCTGCGGCTCGGGTGCGGTCGGCGCCGCGCTCACCGCCGCGCTGGGCCCGATCGAACTGCACGCCGCCGACATCGACCCGGCCGCGGTGGACTGTGCCCGGCGCAACACCGCCGACGCGGGCGGCCGGGTCCACACCGGCGACCTCTTCGAGGCCCTCCCCGCCGACCTGCGCGGCCGTATCGACATCCTCGCGGCCAACGTGCCCTACGTCCCCACCGACGAGGTCGCCCTCCTCCCCACCGAGGCCCGTGACCACGAGCCCCTGGTCGCCCTCGACGGCGGCACGGACGGCCTGGACATCCTGCGCCGGGTCGCTGCCGAGGCCCCTCGATGGCTCGCCCCCGGCGGCTGCCTCCTCGTGGAGACCAGCGAACGCCAGTCCGCCGCCGCCCTCGACGCCTTCACCCACAGCGGCCTGACACCCCGCCTGGCGGTCTCGGAGGAGCTGTACGCCCATGTCGTGATCGGCACCAGGACGGCTTAGGCCCAGCTCGGAGCCCACGTCCCCACATCCGGCGGGTCGGGATGTGTGGCGTGCAGATGGGACCGGAGGGCGGCGAGCGCCGGGTGCGGGTTGTCGGCGCGCCAGAGAAGGGAGTGCGGGTAGACCGGCGTCGGCCCGTGGACCGGGATACGGCGCAGGTCCTGGTCGGACAGCCAGACCAGCCGGGTCAGCTCGCCGACCAGGGTCGCGAGGGTGGGGGAGTCGGCGATGGTGTCGAGCAGGGGGTCGGTGCCGAAATCGGGGCCGGTGACCTCGATGGTCAGGCCGAAGGCGGCGGCGAGGTCGTCGTAGTAGGTGCCCCACTCGGTTCCGGTGACCAGGCCGGGCATCCAGATGCGGTGCCCGGCCAGCCGGGAGAGTTCCACCGAGCGGGCTCCCGCGAACGCGTGGCCGGGGCCGGTGAGCAGTTGGACCGGTTCGTCGTAGACCCGCACGGACTCGATGCCGTCGGTGGACTGCTGCCCCGCGGAGTGCGGGACGGCGCGGAACGTGGCGTCGATCGTGCCGGACCGGAGGGCGGCGAGCGCCGCGTCGGCGTTGAAGAGGGGGACGACGTCCAGCTCGACACCGGGGTGCGCGCGGTGGAAGGCGCGCAGCAGCTCCGCGGGGGCGAGCCGGCGGCCGATCACGTCGACGCGCAGTGCTCGACTGCCCGGTCGTACCGAAGCGGCCGCCCGTTCCGCGACCCGGAGCAGTTCGCGGGCGTGCGGCAGGAACGCCTGTCCGTCGATGGTCAGCCGCGCGCCGCGCGGGGTACGGGTGAACAGTCGCGCCCCGAGGTCCTTCTCCAGCGCGGCGACCCGCTTCGACACGGCCTGCTGGGTGACCGCCAGCCCGTCGGCGGCCTCCTGGAACCGCCCCGCGTCCGCCACGGCGACGAAGGTGCGTACGGCGTCGAGATCCATGCCGGAAGCCTAGTCCGGCACCGCACAACCGGCGGTTGTGACCGGTCGGTGCCGTGGTTGTTTGATCGGCAGGCCCGGCACTCGGTTGGATGGCGTCGGTCAACGTGGAGTTGTCGGCGAGGGGGGTTCGGGCGTGGGTGCGAGACGGTCGCTGGGGCGGCGGTTCGGGTGGCTGTGGGCGGCCTACGCGGTCAGCGCGTTCGGCACCTCGCTGTCGTTCGGCGCCTTCCCCCTCATCGCCGTCCTGGTGCTGCACGCCGGCCCCGCCGCGGTGTCCGCGCTGGCGGCCGCCGGTCTCGCGGTCGGGGCGGCGGTGGCCGTACCGCTCGGGCCCTGGGTGGAGTTCCGCCGCAAGAGACCGGTGATGGTCGCGATGGACCTGGTGCGCTTCGCCGCCCTGCTGAGCGTGCCCGCCGCGTACGCGCTCGGTGCGCTCGGCTACGTCCAGCTCCTGGCCGTGTCGGTGGTCGTCGCGGCGGCCGACATCACGTTCACCGCCGCCTCCGGGGCCTTCCTCAAGTCGCTTGTCGGCCCGGACGACCTGTTGGTCGCCAACGGCCGGTTCGAGGCCACGAACTGGACCAGCATCGTGATCGGACCTCCCCTCGGCGGGGCCGCCATCGGGCTCTTCGGTCCCGTGACGACCCTGCTGGCCGACGGCGTGAGCTACCTGCTGTCGGCCCTGGGGATCCGCGCGATCGGCGCAGGCGAGCCACGGCCCGTCCCCACCGCCGGGGAGGCGAAGGGGTCCCTTCTGGAGGGCTGGCGTCACATCCTCGCCGGCCCCAGCCTGCGCCCCCTGTTCTTCAACACGGTCCTCGTCAACGCCCTGATCATGGTGCCGGTGCCGCTGCTGACCGTCCTCATGCTGGGCCCGCTGGGCTTCGCCCCCTGGCAGTACGCCCTCGCGTTCTCGGTGCCCTGCCTCGGCGGCCTGCTCGGCTCACGGATGGCACTCCCTCTGGTCACCCGGTTCGGAGAGCACCGTGTCCTGATCACCTCCGGCATCCTGCGCGCGTGCTGGCCCCTCGGCCTGGCCTTCGTCGGCCCCGGTACGGCCGGGCTGCTCCTCGTGATGGGCGTCGAGCTCGGGGTGATCACCTCCTGTGCCGTCTTCAACCCGGTGTTCTCCACCCACCGGCTGCGGATGACACCGACGGACCGGGTGGTCCGCACCCTCTCCGCCTGGTCGGTGACGGGCAAGCTGACCACCGCGGCCCTGACCGCGCTGTGGGGCCTGCTGGCCACGCTGACCGGAACCCGTGAGGCGATCGCGCTGGCCGGCCTCCTGCTGCTGGCCACCCCGCTCCTGCTGCCCCGGCGGTCCACCGCCGTACCCGACGCGAGTCAGGACGCCCTGCCCTCTTCCGCCGGGTCCCCGTGACGGCGGGCGCCCGGGCCGGAAGGCGTGTCGGGGCAGTCGTTCTCCCCGGTTCCGATGAGGACCCGGGCGGCGGTCCTGGTGCCGCCGCCGTCGAGCCAGCCGGTCACCTGGACCGTGGTGCCCGGCGCAGGCGATCGTGCCGGTGGCGGCCAGGACGCCGACCGGAGCGCATTCCCCCCGCCCCGTGTGCCGGGCGCACTCAGGTCGCAGGCGTCTGCACCCGTGCGATCAGCAGTGCCACGTCGTCGGAGTTGTCCGGCTGGTGCAGGGTGCGCAGCAGCAGGTCGCAGATGTCCTCCAGCGGGCCGTCGGGGGTGTCGAGCAGGTCGAGGAGCGCGTCCAGGCGCTCGTCGAGCGGATGCTGGCGGGTCTCGACGAGACCGTCCGTGTACAGCACGAGCCGGTCACCGGGTGCGAGGTCGACGGTGGTCGTGGAGAACGCGACACCGCCCACGCCCAGCGGCGCCCCCGTGGGGAGTTCGAGCAGCTCGGGGGGACGGCCGGGGCGCAGGCGTACCGGCGGCAGATGCCCGGCGTTGGCGATCCGGCACTGCGAGAGCCGCGGGTCGTACACGGCGTACACGCACGTGGCGATGGAGTGGTCCAGCTCCTCGGTGATCCGGTCGAGGTGTTCGAGGAGCCTGGCCGGGTCGAGGTCGAGGGAGGCCAGGGTGTTCGTCGCGGTGCGCAGCCGGCCCATCGTCGCGGCGGCGTTGATTCCGCTGCCCATCACATCGCCCACGACCAACGCGGTCTTGCCCTCGTCCAGGGGGATCACGTCGAACCAGTCGCCGCCGACCTCGGCGGTGGCGCCCGCGGGCTGGTAGCGGGAGGCGACCTCCAGGCCGCCGGTCACGGAGGGGTGGCTGGGCAGCAGACTGCGCTGGAGGGTCAGAGCGGTGTTGCGGGCGTCCTGGTACCAGCGGGCGTTGTCGATCTGCACCGCCGCGCGGGCCGCCAGCTCCCGAGCCAGCAGCACGTCGTCCTCGCCGAACGGCTCCGGGTTGCGGATGCGCTTGAGGTCGAGGGCGCCGAGCACCTCGCCGCGCGCGATCAGCGGCACGGCCAGATAGGAGTGCAGGCCGGCCCTGGCCAGCTGTGCGGCGGCCTCGGGTGAGCGGGCGATGCGGACGAGGTCCTCGGGCCCGACCTGAGCCACCAGGACCGGGTTCCCCGTGCGCACGCACTCGGTGACCAGGCGCTCGGGGGCGTACCGGGCGACCTGTCCGGGCGGATCGGCCGCGGCCAGGGCGTCCGGGGCACCGGCCGCCTCGACGGCCAGGGGACGCATCACGGCGGGCTCGGTGGGCCGCAGGGTGCTCGGCCTGCCCTGCACCACCGCCTCCAGCAGGTCCACGGCCGCCACGTCCGCGAGCTCCGGCACGGCCACGTCGGCCAGCTCCCGGGCGGTGCGGTCCAGGTCGAGGGTGGTGCCGATGCGGGCGGAGGCGTCGGCGACGAGCGCGAGGCGGCGCCGGGCCGTCTCGGCCTCCACGGTCGCCAGATGCTGCTCCGTGACGTCCAGCACCGAGCCCGCCACGCCCAGGACGGTCCCCAGCGCGTCCTCCAGGCGGTACAGCGACACCGACCAGGCGTGGTCCGTGTCGGGATCCGCGGGTGTACGGCCGATCGTGTGCTGGTCGACCAGCGGCTTGCCGGTCCGCAGCACCTCCCGGGCGGCGGCCTCGAAGGCGGCCACGTCGAGATGGGGCAGCACCTCGCCGATCTTCCGGCCGACATGTTCCTCGGCCGGCACACCGTTCAGCTGCTCCAGGGCCGGGTTCACCGAGACGTACCGCAGCTCGGTGTCCAGCACGGCCAGCCCGATCGGGGACTGGGAGACCATCCGGGCGGACAGCGCCACGTCCCGCTCCAGGCGGCGCACGGTCGACTGGTCGGCGCACAGCCCGAGCGCGTAGACGTCACCGTGGTCGTCCAGCAGCCGCATGTTGCGGAACTCCACCAGCTTGGTGGAGCCGTCCTTGCGCCGAATGGGGAACGCGCCGGCCCAGCTCTGGCCGGTCTCCATGACGTCGGCGAACAGCTTGACGACCAGGTCGGCGTGCTGCTCGTGGATCATCAGATGGGCCGCGTACTGCCCCAGCGCCTCCGGCGCGGTGTAGCCGAACAGTTCCTCGGCCTGCGGGCTCCACAGCACGATGTGGCCCTGGGCGTCCAGCACCACCGAGGCCATGCCCAACTCGTCGAGCAGCCCGCTCGGCCGTACCGCCCCGCGCGGGGGGTCTCCACCCTCTGACGCGGGTATTCCGGCTGCACCCATTGCACGAACCGCCTTAGACCGTCCTCGCGGCACGCCGTACCCCCGTGCCGACTCCCCTTGTTCTACCGCGTTCAACCGTCTGCGTGACCACGCGGTCGTGTTCTTCCACCATCTCTCAACACGGGGGCGCGCGTCCGGTGAAGTGCGCCGGGGTGACGAAGGCCGCTCGTTCATTCGATTGGTCTGTACATGACTGGCGTGGGCACGTCAGACTGTCGCCGACCCACCGCACCCCGCCCCAGGAGCCCCGGGAGTCATCCATGCCCCTGCGCGCCAGACAGCGTTGTCACGCGCTCCTCGCCGCCCTCGTCACCCTCACCGCGACGGCCCTCCTGGCCGCCGCACCGCCGGCCTCCGCGGCCGACACCTGGACCGAGACCGGTTCCGACCGGGCCAACCCGCTCACCGAGAGCCAGGGCCTCACCTCGGTCGAGGTCCCCGCCGGATCCGCCAACCGGTACACCGGCATCGGCACCATCCCCATCGGCGTCTCCAGCCGCGGCTGGAACCACGTGGGCGACCCGGACGCCTCCTACGACGGCCACTACATCGAGCCCTACCAGGCCGACTCCGGCACCGCGAAGATGTTCCGGGTGCAGGCGCCCGACGGCACCTGGTCCGAGTACGTCCACTCACTCAGCCCCGGCGAGGCGCTCAACAACTCCTGGGCCGCGATCTCACCCGACGGACAGTGGATGCTGTCCGGTGAGTGGGGCACCATGACCCGCCTGCTGGTCTTCCCCACGCCCGGCGTCAACGCGAGCACCTCTCCCTCGGCGAACCTTCCGCAGGCGGCCACCGTCACCCTCGACCACGCCGTCCGGGACGTACAGGGCTGCGACTTCCTGAGCGCCACCCAGCTGCTGTGCTCCTCCGACGACCCGGCGGGCACGCTCTTCGGCTACACCAAGCCGCTCCTCCAGATCGACCTGTCCGTCGCCTCGACCGGCTCGGCGAACGTCTCCGGGCATGTCACGGCACTGCGCCGGCTGCCCCTCAGGAGCTCCTGCTCGGGCGAGTTCGAGGCGGAGGGCATCGACTACGACCGCCGTACCGCAACCCTGCGTGTGATCGTCGTCTCGCCCGGCTTCTGCGTCCTGACGGATAGCAAGACGTACCGCTTCACCAGGAGTTGAGCCCCTGACGGGCGGGTGCCGGCCCTCCTCGGAATGGGGGCCGGCACCGATGGCGGGGCCCCTGTGGCCGGATGCGACGGTGGCACAACCGTCCTGGCGCCTTCCTGACCGCCGCGTTCCGGGCCCGCCTCGGTGGACCCGCGGACGCCGCCGCTGGTAGTGCTTCGGGAAACGTGGTGCTTTTCTGGGGGTGTGGCGCGGCTCGCGGGGAACCCGGCGGACTGGTCATCGCCACGAGAGGAGCGACCACGATGGATCGTGAGCAAGCGCACGAGGAGTCCGTCTCCCTGGAGATCAGTGGAGGCAGCGCGGAGGACGCGCGGATCGTCTTCGACACGCTGGCCGCGTGTTTCGAGTCGGACCGGGGTGCCGACGAGGTGCCGCAGCAGCTTCATGAGTCGCGGCCGATGGTGTGGCTGGGGACCTTCGAGGTGACCGAGGCGCGTTCCTGCCCGCCGCCCGCCCCGTTGTCGTCCTCCGTCGAGATCGACGCGCAGGGCGGGTACTGGGCCATCGACAAGCTTCGGAAGACGTTGGACTCGACGTTCACGGTGCGGGACCTTTCGTCCGCGTCGGGGGACCAGGAGCGGGAGCTGCACGTGCGGCTCGAGAGCCGTTGACGGACTGCCGGTACTCCAGGGCGACGGGGTGGCCGGTCGCGCGATCGGGCGCGACCGGCCACCCCGTGGTCAGCCCTGCCGCACCGGTACCACCACCATCTCCGCGACGTTGACGTTGGGCGGGGCCGCGGTCGCGAAAGCGACGGCCTCCGCGATGTCGTCCGCGTGCAGGGGCTGCACGTCGGTGCGCAGGCGGGACAGGGTCGCCCGTGTCGGGGCGTCCCGCATGTCCCCGCCCAGTTCGGTGGTGGTGACCCCCGGCTCGATGTTCTTCACGCGCACTCCGCGCGGGCCCAGCTCGGCGCGGAGATTGCGCGTGAGATGGGCCACGGCCGCCTTGGTGGCGCAGTAGACGGACCAGTCGGGGAAGAGCAGATGCCCGCCCACGGAACCGACGTGGACGAGGTCCGCCGGGCCGCCGCGGGAGGCCGCCGCGAGGAGATCGTCGGTGAAGGCGCGGGAGGTGTGCAGCAGACCGCGCAGGTTGACGTCGATCATGCGGTCCCACTCGTCGGTCGCGGCGCGCTCGAAGGGGGCGCCCAGCATGACGCCGGCGTTGGCCACGACCAGGTCGACGGTGCCGAGCGTCCCGGTAACGGCGGCGGCCGCCCGCGAGAGGGCCTCGGCGTCGGTCACGTCCACGGCGACGGGCAGGACCGCTCCGCCGGCCGAGGAGCGCAGCTCGTCCGCCAGCGTCTTGAGGCGGTCCTCGCGGCGGCCCAGCAGTGCGACGCTCGCTCCGGCGGCGGCGAGGCGCCGTGCCGTGGCCGCGCCGATCCCGCTGGTGGCACCGGTGACGACCGCGACGCGGTGGGTGAGGTTCCAGGTGTGTGTCATGCCGTCAACGGTGGGACCGGCCCCGGCCTAGGACCAGGCCGTATCGCCCCGAGGAGAACGGATCGTAGGAGTACCGCGGCCACCTTGCGGACTCCCGTGGGCCCCCGCCCGGATCTAGGGTCGAGGGCATGGACAGTGACAACAGGCTCGGTCTCTTCCTGCGCGCCCGGCGCGCCCTCGTCCGGCCCGAGGACGCGGGGCTGCCTGCCGGAAGCCGGCGCCGGGTGGCGGGCCTGCGCCGCGAAGAGGTGGCGGTGCTGGCCGGGGTCAGCACCGACTACTACGTGCGCCTGGAGCAGGGGCGTGAGCGGAACCCCTCGGCACAGGTGGTCGACGCGCTGGCACGGGTCCTGGGCCTGGAGGAGGACGCCGTCGAGCATCTGCACGGGCTGGCCCGTCCCGTCGCCGACCGTTCCCGGGGCGGCCCGCGGCCCGACCCGGTGAACCCCGTGCTGCTGCGGATGATGGAGGGCTGGCACCGCACTCCGGCGGTGGTCCTGGACCGTTGCCTGACCGTGCTGGCCCACAACGTCCTCGGTGGGGCGCTGTTCGCCGGTCACACCCACAGCGGCGACCTGCTGCGGCTCGTCTTCCTCGATCCGGACGCGCGCGGGTTCTATCCGGACTGGGAGCCCGTGGCGGTGAACACCGTGGCCGCGCTGCGGGCCGCCGCCGGAACCGGTCACGAGGACCCGCAACTGGTTGCCGCGGTCGGTGAACTGTCGCTGCGCAGCGGGGAGTTCCTCAGGCTCTGGGCCCGCCACGACATCCGCCGCAAGACCCGTGAGAGCAAACGCTTCCGGCATCCGCTGGTCGGCGAACTGACCCTGGACTATGAGTCGTTGACCGTCAACAGTGCCCCGGGACAGCAGCTGGTCGTCTACCAGGCCGAACCCGGCAGCCCGTCCGAGGAGGCGCTCGCGCTGCTGGGGAGCCTGGCCGCGGCCGGGACCGAGAGGTCCGACGAGGCAAGCGGCAAGAACACGCACAGCTGAAGCCGCCGACGTGGCTCGGATCACCCCCGGCCGGTTGTGCAACTAGTTGCACAAAGGTGTCGCGGTCCTCTACAACAGAGAGGCACGAGACCGCGACGGAGGGGCCCGATGAGCCGTTACCCGCACCTGCTGAACCCGCTCGACCTGGGCTTCACCACGCTGCCCAACCGCGTCCTGATGGGCTCCATGCACGTGGGCCTGGAGGAGGCCGAGCGCGGCTTCGAGCGCATGGCCGCCTTCTACGCGGAGCGGGCACGCGGGGGAGTGGGCCTGATCGTCACCGGCGGCATCGCGCCCAACGACGAGGGCCGGCCCGGCGAGGGCGGCGCCAAGCTCACCACCGACGCGGAGGCCGAGCAGCACCGGCAGATCACCGAGGCCGTGCACCGCGAGGGCGGCCGGATCGCGATGCAGATCCTGCACTTCGGGCGGTACGCCTACCACCGGGACCTCGTCGCCCCGAGCCCCCTCCAGGCGCCGATCAGCCCCTTCCCGCCCCGCGAACTCACCGACGCCGAGGTCGAGCGGACCATCGACGACTACGCCCGCGCCGCCCGCCTCGCCCGGCAGGCCGGCTACGACGGCGTGGAGATCATGGGCTCCGAGGGCTACCTCATCAACGAGTTCATCGCCGCGCAGACCAACCACCGCACCGACCGCTGGGGCGGCTCGTACGAGAACCGCATGCGCTTCCCCGTGGAGATCGTGCGGCGGGTGCGCGAGGCCGTCGGCGAGGACTTCATCATCGTCTACCGGCTGTCCATGCTGGACCTCGTCCCGGGCGGCTCGACGCTCGACGAGGTGATGACGCTCGCCAAGGCCGTCGAGGCCGCCGGGGCCACGATCATCAACACCGGCATCGGCTGGCACGAGGCCCGCATCCCCACCATCGCGACCTCGGTGCCGCGCGGCGCCTACACGTGGGTGACGAAGCGGCTCATGGGCGAGGTGTCGATCCCGCTCGTGACCACCAACCGCATCAACACCCCCGAACTGGCCGAGGAGTTGCTCGCCGACGGGTACGCGGACATGGTGTCGATGGCCCGCCCGATGCTGGCCGACCCGGAGTTCGTGAACAAGGCCGCCGAGGGCCGTCCCGATGCCATCAACACCTGCATCGGCTGCAACCAGGCTTGTCTCGACCACACCTTCAGCGGGAAGATCACCTCCTGTCTGGTCAACCCGCGCGCCTGCCACGAGACCGAACTGGTGCTGTCCCCGACCCGGCTGCGCAAGCGGGTGGCGGTGGTCGGAGCCGGTCCGGCGGGGCTCGCCTGCGCTGTCTCCGCAGCCGAACGCGGCCACGAGGTCACCCTGTTCGACGCCGCGAGCGAGATCGGCGGCCAGCTCAACGTCGCCCGCAAGGTCCCCGGCAAGCAGGAGTTCGACGAGACGATCCGCTACTTCCGCCACCAGCTCGACGCCCACGGCGTGGACGTACGGCTCAACACCCCTGTGACGTCCGGCGACTTGGATGCCTACGACGAGGTCGTCGTGGCCACCGGTGTCACCCCGCGCACCCCCGACATCCCGGGCGTCGACCACCCCAGCGTGGTCGGCTACCTCGACGTCCTGCGGGACGGCGCCCCAGTCGGCGACCGGGTGGCGATCCTCGGCGCCGGAGGCATCGGCTTCGACGTCGCCGAGTTCCTCACCGACGGCGGCGACAAGGCGCACGAGAACCCCGAGACGTACTTCCGTCAGTGGGGCGTCGACATGGACTACACGGCACCCGGCGGACTCGCGGCCCCCGAACGCCCCGCCCCGCCGCGCACTGTGCACCTCCTCCAGCGCAAGACCAGCAAGGTCGGCGCCGGACTCGGCAAGACCACCGGCTGGATCCACCGCACCGAGCTCAAGCACCGGGGCGTCACCATGGTCCCGGGTGTGCGCTACGACCGTATCGACGACGCCGGACTGCATGTCACCGTCGGTGAGGAGAGCACGGTCCTGGAGGTCGACACCGTCGTGCTGTGCACCGGGCAGGAGCCGCGCCGGGGCCTGTACGAGGAGCTCGTCGCCGCGGGCCGCAGCGCTCACCTGATCGGTGGCGCCGACGTGGCCGCCGAACTGGACGCCAAGCGGGCCATCAAGCAGGGCACCGAGGTCGCGGCCGCCCTCTGAGGCCCGTACCGGCGCCGTCCCTAGGATGACTCCATGTCACTCCCGCACGCGATCCTCACCGCACTGCTCGAAAGGCCGTCGGCGGGGCTGGACCTGACCCGCCGGTTCGACAGGTCGATCGGCTACTTCTGGTCGGCCTCGCACCAGCAGATCTATCGCGAGCTGGGAAAACTGGAGGCCGAGGGGTACATCCGGGCCCTGCCCGCGGCCCAGCCGACCCGCGGGCAGAAGAAGAGCTACGAGGTCCTGCCCGCGGGCCGCGCCGAACTCGAACGCTGGACGGCCGCGGCGCAGGACCCCAAGCCGCACCGGGACGCCCTGCTGTTGCGGCTGCGCGCGGCCGCCGTCGTCGGCACGGCGGGTCTGGAGGCCGACCTGCGCCGCCATCTCGACCTGCACCGGCGGCAGTTGGCCGAGTACGGGGAGATCGAGAAGCGCGACTTCCCACCCGGCAACGACAGCGCGCAGGCCAGGCTTCAGCACCTGGTCCTGCGCGCGGGCATCGAGCTGGAGACCTTCTGGACGCAGTGGCTCACCGAGGCACTGCGGGAGCTGGACGAACTCCCGGACTCCTGAAGGCTTTTCGGAGGCGACCGGCCCCCTGAAGGCGTTCAGAGGCGGTACGGCCGTGAGCGCCGGCGCAGGAACCACCCCGCGGCCACCGCGCCGACCGCCACCAGGCCGCCGCCGGCCGCCAGCGTCAGGGTGCCGTAGTCCTCGGTGGCGCCGCCGAGACCGCCCATGACACCGCGGGACGGGGAGGCCGTGGCCGTCGCCGAGATCGTGGGCGTGGCGGACCCCGAGACGATGATCGACTGGGTGCCCGCCGTGCTGTTGTTGTAGGCGCACATCACGATGACGGTGTACGTCCCGGGGCTCACGCTCGACCAGGCCGCGGACTGCAGGGAGGTGGTACCCGACAGGGCCACCTGCCGGCCCTGGCTGAAGTTCGCCTGGCTGCTGGTGAGCAGCGAGGCGGTGCCCCAGCCGCCGTTGGTCGCGGTACGGGAGCAGGCCGGTGTCGTGACGGAGACCGTGGATCCGGAGGTGCTCACGGAGATGCCCGATGCCGCGGCGGCCGGCCCGGCGGTCAGGGCGAGCGGCAGCGCGGCGACGGCCGCGACGGTCAGGCCGGAGCGGAGAAGTAGCTGTTCAGTGCGCATGGACTGCCCTCCGGCGGCACGGTCGGCGGAACATCCGTGGCGCCGCCGAGGTGGGGGAAGCCCGTGCTGCCTCAAGGACAGCCAATGTGCCCCCGGCCAGGCCCGCATGCGCTGCTGCGCCGGACAGGTGACGGATTGCTCCGTCCGGCGCAGACGTGAGCGGCCGTCATGGGAGAGCGGGGCGGGCGTCAGGGGGGAGCAGCGGCACCCGTCGTCACGGACCGCTCCGCCGACAGCCCGCCCCAGGTGCCGTCGGGCAGCCGCGCGCGGATCCGCACCCGGTGCCCCTCACCGGCCTCGCGCCCCAGATAGAAGCTGTACGTCGTCCTCCCGCGCGGAGGCGTCCCGCCGAACACGAGCGAGGTGGCCGCCCGGCCGTCCAGGTGGACCTGGTACTCCGTGACGACACCGTCCGTCCGGGGCGGCAGCCAGGACAGGTCGAGGTAGTACGCGCCGCCGTCCCCCCGCCGGGTGGTCGCACGGAAGTCCGTCGGTGCCGTGTCCCGGCCGTCGTCGCCGCCCGGAGTGGTCAGGCGGACGGTGTCCCCGGCCGGTGAGAGGTTGTCGGCCGCGTCCCGGGCCCGGACGGTGAAGGCGTAGCGGGTGCCCGGACGCAGCCCGGTGACCACGGCCGCCGTCTGGGCACCGCCCACACTGTGGATCTTCGTGCTGCCCTGGTAGATGTCGTACGACACCACGTCCCGGTCGTCCGCCGAGGCGGCCCAGCTCAGCTGGACGGCCCGGCTGCCCGCCGTCCGGCCCCGCAGCTCGCCGGGGCGGGTCGGGGCCGAGCGGTCCGCCGCCGCGGCCGCCGGAGTCGTCGCCCGCACCTCCCGGCTGGGCGGGCCGAGTCGCCCCTCGGTGTCGCGTGCCCGCACGGTGAAGGCGTACGGGGTGGCGGGCTCGAGCCTGACGACATCCACCATGTGCTGTGAACCGGGCACCTCCTCCACCTTTGTGGTGTCCCGATATACCTCGTAGCGCTCTATCCCCGCGCCGACGGCGTTCCACATCACGTGCACACTGGTCGCGCTGCCCGCGGCGGCCGTGACGCCCACCGGGGCGGCGGGCAGCCTGCCGCTCTCGCCGTCGTCCGGTCCGCCCCACCCGCAGGAGGCGACGAAGACCAGCGCGGCGCAGAGGCACAGGGGAACGGGAACGCCTCGCACGGCTCTGCCTCCCGGGAGAACACCACGGCAATGGTCCGGACCAATATGGCGCCGGGTGGCTGTCCGCAGCAAGAGGGCGGACCGTATGGGACGGACTCGGGAGAGTTACGTAGGCTGAATGCCTTCACGGCCGAACTCACCACGAGGTGACCGGAGTTCGTGCCGGTGGCGCGGGCCGCTGTCGTCGCTGTCCCGCGCCGTACGGGTGGCCGGTAGGCCGGGGTTCGTCGAGGGCTCGGGCCCCCGGCCCCTGCCCCGTCCGGCCCTTCTGCGGTGGCCGCTCGGCTGAAGCGGCATCAGATTGGGCTGAGTGCCCGTCAATGCCGCCGAGGAGAGGGACCCTTATCGTGCGTGTCCAGTCGCTGACGCTGGCCGCGGCAAGCGCCGCGCTGCTCGCCCCGACGACGTCCCCCGCCGTCGAGCACGCCGCCGCCCGGACCGAGCCGGTGGTGCGGCGCGAGGGGGCGGTCCTGGCCGCCGACCTCCTGGCCAGGGTGCGCACCTGCGAGCCCGTCTCACACGGCCGTTACCGCAGTGACGACGGCACGGCCGCGACCATCCCGGTCTGCGGCACCAGGGACGCCGTCTTCTGGAAGGCCGACATGGACATCGACTGCGACGGCCGGTCCGGCAGCCACTGCAACCGCCGCACCGACCCGCTGTTCTCCGACGCGACCGCCTTCGAGCAGTCCGACGGCCGCTATCTGAGCGCCGAAAGCCTGCCGTACATCGTGGTGCCGGCGCCGAGCCAGATCTGGGACTACCGCGAGCACGGGGTACGCGGCGGCGCGGTCGCGGCCGTCGTGTACGGGGACCGGGTGCAGTACGCCGTCGTCGGGGACGTGGGTCCCGGCCAGATCATCGGCGAGGCGTCCTACGCCACCGCGAAGGCCCTCGGGATCCGCCCCGATCCGCGCGGCGGCGGCACGCCCTCCGGCGTCACCTACATCGTCTTCAGGAACACGCAGGTGAAACCGATCGAGGACCATGCCGCCGCCGTCGCGACGGGGGAGCGGCTCGCGAAGCAGTTCGTCCAGGACAAGCCGCTCCCCCCGCGTCACACCTTCCGGTAGCTGTACGCCTCCGCGGCCGCCGCCTCCACCGCCGCGAGGTCCGCTCCGGTGGCCGCCGTGACGACCGCGGCCACCGCTCCCTCGACGAACGGCGCGTCCACCAGCCGCGTGCCCTCCGGGAGTTCGTCACCCTCCGCCAGCAGCGCCTTGACCGTGAGCACCGCACTGCCGAGGTCGGTCAGAACGGCGACCCCGGCGCCCCGGTCCACGGCGGCGGCCGCACCGGCGATCAGCTCCGCACTTGTACCGAGCCCACCGCCCTCGGTGCCCCCGGCCGCGGCGACGGGTACCTCCGTGCCACCGCCCGCGAGCGCCTTCGCCAGTTCCGCCACGGACGCGGCGACCTCCGCGCTGTGTGACACCAGAACGATCCCGACCAGCTTCGCGTCACTCACCTGCGGCCTCCGCGAGCGCGGCGATCAGCAGGGCGGCCGAGGTCGCGCCCGGGTCCTGGTGCCCGATGCTGCGCTCGCCGAGATAACTCGCCCTGCCCTTGCGGGCCTGCAACGGCGTGGTCGCCAGGGCCCCTTGCTCGGCGGCCGTCCGCGCCGCGGCGAAACCGGCGCCGAGCGCGTCGACGGCCGGCACCAGCGTGTCGATCATGGTCTTGTCACCCGGGGCGGCCCCGCCCAGCGTCATGACCGCCTCCACCCCGGCCCGCAGCGCCTCGGCGAGCTGCTCGGCACTGACCTCGCCGGCGTCCCCGAGCGCCTTGCCGGTCCGCCGCAGCAGAGTCCCGTACAGGGGTCCCGAAGCACCGCCGACCGTCGAGATCAACCGGCTTCCGGCGAGGGTGAGGACCGCGCCCGGGGTGTCCGGGGCCTCCTTCTCCAGGGTCGCGGTCACCGCGGTGAACCCGCGCTGGAGGTTGCTGCCGTGGTCGGCGTCACCGATGGGGGAGTCGAGGGCGGTCAGGTGCTCCGCCTCCCGGTCCACGGAGGCGGCGGTCGCCGTCATCCAACGGCGGAAGAAGTCGGCGTCGAGCACTGGATCTCCTTGCGTGGTCGGTACGTTGATCTCCTGCTCACACTCCCCAGCGCAGCCCCGGCGTCCGCACCGGCGCGTCCCACAGGCGGAGCAGCTCCTCGTCCACCTGGCACAGCGTGACCGAGGCGCCGGCCATGTCGAGCGAGGTGACGTAGTTGCCGACCAGGGTGCGGGCGACGGCGACCCCGCGGTCGGCGAGCACCCGCTGCACCTCGGCGTTGAAGCCGTACAGCTCCAGGAGCGGGGTGGCTCCCATGCCGTTGACCAGGACGAGCACGGGATTGCGCGGGCTCATGTCGTCCAGGATCGCGTGCACCGAGAAGTCGGCGATCTCCCGTGAGGTCATCATCGCCCGCCGCTCCCGGCCGGGCTCGCCGTGGATGCCGACCCCCAGTTCCAGCTCGCCGGCCGGCAGGTCGAAGGTGGGGCTGCCCTTGGCGGGCGTGGTGCACGCGCTGAGCGCGACGCCGAAACTCCGGGAGTTCTCGTTGACCTGCCGGGCTATCGCCTCCACCCGCTCGAGCGACTGTCCCTCCTCCGCCGCGGCCCCCGCGATCTTCTCCACGAACAGCGTGGCGCCGGTGCCCCGCCGACCTGCCGTGTAGAGGCTGTCGGTCACCGCCACGTCATCGTTGACCAGGACCTTCGCGACCTGGATGCCCTCGTCCTCGGCGAGCTCGGCCGCCATGTCGAAGTTGAGCACGTCACCCGTGTAGTTCTTCACGATGAACAGCACGCCGGCCCCACTGTCCACGGCGGCCGCCGCCCGCACCATCTGATCGGGCACCGGAGAGGTGAACACCTCGCCCGGGCAGGCCGCGGAGAGCATGCCGGGTCCGACGAATCCGCCGTGCAGCGGCTCGTGCCCGGAGCCACCGCCGGAGATCAGGGCGACCTTCCCGGCAACGGGGGCGTCCCGCCGTACGATCACCCGGTTCTCGACATCCACGGTCAACTCCGGATGGGCGGCCGCCATACCGCGCAGGGCGTCCGCGACCACGGACTCCGGAACGTTGATCAGCATCTTCATGGGTATCTCCTGGTGATATTCAGGCTGCGAGTGCTGCTTTCGGCAGTATCGACCTTGCGGCACCGGAGGTCACGCCGGGAGAGGTTCCGCTGTTCCGGTGACGGTCTGCGGCCGACCGGTCCCGGCGCATTCAGTCCGACTGCGGCACGCCGGCCAGTGAGGGTCTGATCATGTGGGACGCGGTGAGAAGGGCGCCGTGGACGGCCGACGACGCCGCCCGTCCGATGTAGCGCTCGCTGTCCGGAGGCCATGCGTCACGCTCCTGGTGGATCAGGAGAGAAACCGCCCCGTGCACGCCGGCACACAGCGCTCTGGCCGTTTCGGTCCTGCTCGTCACAGGAACCCCGGCATCAGCACAGGCCGCGACCTTGTCCCGGAAATAGCGGAAGCACTCGTCCTCGTTCCGGCGGCTGGCCTCGGTGGCCTCACCGGACATCACCAGTCGGTACTGGGCAGGATGACGAAGTCCGAACGCGATGTAGGCGACACACGTTTCGTACAGCGCCGTCACGGGGTCCGGGACGTCCCGGGACACCGCTTCCAGCTCAATGAACAGCGAGCTCCACACCCGCAGACACGTCGCATGGACGAGTTCCCGCTTCGAGGCGAAGTGGAGGTAGACGGCCGGCGGGCTGACTCCCGCACGGGTCGCCACCGCTCGAATCGTCACAGCCTCGGCGCCTCCGTCTTCCAGCAGCTGATCGGCGATGTCGAGAAGCTGGGTCCGGAGCAGGCCGCCCTGCCCCTTGGCGGCGCGCACCCGGGAACCGGTCACGGACACGGGTGCGTGACCGGGCATCAGGATGTCTTCGGTGTGACGCTGGTGACCACCTGGGTCACCCGCACGCACAGTTCGCCCTCGGCATCACGAATGTCGACCTCGATGACGCTGTTGCGGCCCAGCCGCAACGGACGAGCTGTCGCGACGACGCTCGTGCGTGCCGGCCGCAGAAAATGCGTGCTCGACTCGACGGTGGCCGGTGCGGCGCCGGCTGGACCGTTGAGTGCGGCGCACACGGCGGCACACACGTCGGCAAGCCCCATCAACGCCCCTCCGTGGAGGCCGCCGCCCACCGTGGAGAGGGAATGGTCGTGCGCCAGTCGGGCCTGCACGCCGGCTGCCGCCATTTCCTCGAACTCGACCCCGAGCGTCTTGGCGTACGGCGCGAGCGCGTAGACGTCATCGGCCTCAAGTGCGACCACGGGCCACTCCTCTCCTGGTTAACGGCGATAAGTTATCGTCGTTAACCAAGGTCGTCAACGAACAACACCCGAGTTGCATCGAGAGAACGGAGAAACAGAGGTGGACGTCTTCGTCATCGGCATCACCGGCGGCATCGGTGGTCTGCTCGCGCGGAAGCTGCTCTCTCGGGGAGACGCCGTCCACGGACTGGTTCGCCGGGAGGACCAGCAGGCCGAACTCGCGTCGCTGGGCGTGCACACCCGAGTGGGCGATCTCTCCGGCATGACCGTGGAGGAACTCGCGACAGCGTTCGGTGACGTCGACGTGATCGTCTTCAGTGCCGGATCGAACGGCGGCAGCAGGGAGGTCACGACAGCCGTCGACGGTGAGGGGGTCGTCAAGGCGATCGAGGCGGCACGTCTCGCCGGGGTGGAGCGCTTCGTGCTGGTGTCGGTGCTTCCGGAATCATGGCGGGAACGCGAGCTCCCGGACGAGGTCGAGTACTACTTCGCCGTGAAGAAGGGTGCGGACATCGCAGTCAGCCGCAGTGATCTGGATTGGCTGATCCTCCGTCCGTCACTCCTTCTCGACGGCCCGGGAACCGGCACCGTCTCCCTCGGGCCGGCGGAGTTCCACGGCCAGATCGCTCGCGACGACGTCGCCGCCACCCTCGCCGAACTGCTCCACGAACCCCGGATCGGCCGGCAGATCCTCGAACTCGACTCGGGATCGACACCCATCGAAGAGGCGGTCCGGGCCAACGTCCGCTCGTGAGGCCGCCGGCCGCAGGCGTAGCGGAGAGTTCCGCGTGGCCGTCACGGCGTGAGCAGTTCCCGCCCCAGCCAGTCGGCGGCGTCGCGGACACCCGGCAGCGCGAAGAAGTAGCCACCGCCCGTGGGGGAGATGTAGTCGACGAGCGGTTCGTCGATCAGACGGGTCTGGGTGGCCTCGAACTGGCGCCGCACGTCCTGCTGGTAGCAGCAGAAGACCAGGCCCATGTCCAGGTTGCCGACGTCGTCGATGCCGCGGTCGTAGTTGTAACCACGGCGCAGAATACGTGAGTTGTCGGTCGCGGTGGTGCGCGAGTTGGCGAGGCGGATGTGCGCGTCGAGGGGGATGCCGGTGCCGTGCGGGTCCTTGGCGTACTGCGGGACGTCGGTCTCCTTGGCGCCGTCGAGCGGGGCGCCGGTGTCCTTGCGGCGGCCGAACATCTGCTCCTGCTCGGTCAGCGAGACCCGGTCCCAGAACTCGACGAGCATCCGGATGACACGGATGACCTGGTAGCTGCCGCCGCGCGCCCAGGCCGGCTCGCCCTGTCCGTCGCCCACCCATACAAGCCGGTTCATCTCGCGGGCCGACGTGACCTCCGGGTTGGCGATGCCGTCCTTGAAGCCGAGGAGGTTGCGCTGGGCGCCACTGGGGCGGGGGACGTTCTGGAAGCCGTCGATGCGCCACTTGATCTGCATCGCGCCTCGGGTGTGCTTGGCGATGTCGCGCAGTGCGTGCAGCACCGTGTCCTGGCGGGCGGCGCAGAGTTGAAGGGACAGATCGCCGTGGCATGCGGCCGGATCGAGGTTGTCGTTGGGGAAGGTCCGCATCGGGGTGAGCCGGCGCGGCTTCGCCTTCGCCAGGCCGTAGCGGTCGTCGAACAGCGAGGCTCCGACGCCCACGGTGACGGTGAGGGCGTCGGCGGTGACGTCCGGGCCGAGGATGCCGTTGTCGGAGGGCGGGGCGCCGACGCCCAGGTCGGCGGGGGTGCCGCCCGCGGTCAGGAAACGGGCGCGAGCTGTCAACGTCCGCAGCAGCTCGGCCAGTTGCGCGCGGTCGTCGGCGATGACGTCGAAGGAGACGAAGGTGGCCGCGGCCGGTGCGGGGGTGAGGATGCCCGCCTGGTGGACGCCGTGGAAGGGCACCTTCGCGGTGCCGGCGGCGTCCGCGGCCTGTGCTTCGGCCGTGCCCCCGCTCGCGCTCAAGGCGAAGGCGCCGCCGGCCAGTGCCGCGCCCGCGGCCGAGGCGCCGAGGGCCGTTCGCACGAAGGAGCGGCGGCCGGCCCCGGCGGGACAGCCTGATGCTTCTCTCGACGGCATGGGGTGGTTCCCTCCGGGGTGCTGGCCCTGCTGCTCGTTGTTCTTCACGCGGACTTCCTGATCTCCAGCAGGTCCGGCACCGGCGCGAGATCCTCCAGAAGCTGCCCGGTGGCCCCGTCCAACCGGGCCCGCGCGCTCCCGTCGAGGCGGCCGACCGGAGTCCAACTCCCGCCGGGGTGCGCGGAGTCGAGCAGCTTCTGCAGCCGGGCGATGTCCGTGTCGACGGTGGGCGGCAGATGCGGGGCGCGGTCGGTCAGCAACGGCCGCAGGACGGAGAGGAGTTCCCGGGTGCCGGCGAGGTTGGCGTCGGCGGTGGCGAGTTCCGTGCCGCTGCCCTGGTCGGCGTCGCCGGTCAGTTCGAACTGGAGGGTGTTCTCCAGGATCTCGTGGGCGCGCAGGGGCAGGTCTCCGGGATCGAAGTCCTGGGCGGGGAACGCCTTGCGCAGCGCGGCGGCGTCAGCGGCGAGTTGCCGGGCGGGCACGGCCAGTTCACGCGCCGACTCGCCGTGCCACAGACCGTGCTCGATCCGGTGGAAGCCGGAGAAGTCCTTGTCGTGCACCCCGCCGGGGAGTCCGTCGGGCCTGCCGTCGATCTTCCGGTCGTAGTCCTGGAAGGTGCCGTAGGCGGCGCCGAGCGAGGCGTAGGTGCGGTGCGCAGTCAGCCAGTCGGTGCGGGCTGCCCCGAGACGGCCGGCCTCGACGTCGTCGCTGAGCCGTCCGGTCTGTGTGACGAGGGTGGCCAGGCCCCGGTCGACGTATGCCTTGTACGACGTGAGCGGCGCGGCCAGATCGGCGGCGGAGACCGGGACGACCGCCGCCGTGGACCCACCGCCGCCCGTGACCCGTACCGCGCGCGAGGTGACCGCCTTGCCGCTGCTGGGGACACAGCGCCAGGCGTACGTGCCGCCCGCGACGGTTGCCGTCAGATCGCGGGTGGTGCCGGGAGCGAGGCCTTCGACCTCGCCGTAGACCGCGCCGGTGCCCGGGTCGATGAGGTACACCTCGGAGGTCTTGTCGCCGGTGTTGTGCATCCGGAAAGTCCGGCGCCCGGGCTTCGGCGCGGTGAAGCCGTGGCCGCAGTCCGTCTCGGACACGGCCACGGTCTGGGCACCGGCGGGACGGGACCCGCCGAGGGTGACCGCGCCTCCCGCCAGCGCGGCGGGCACGGCGACGACCGCGACCGGAATCACCCACACGGGGCGGCGACGCACGGGCGCCGGACGGGCCGGCTCGGTCTCCCGCGCCTTCGGGGCCGGTTCCGTCGGTCGACCCGGCGAGCTGCGCAGGAACTGCGGCATCACGACCACGAGATAGCCGGCGTACCCGGCCACCTGGAGCCAGGTCATGGTCGGCGTCAGGTTCAACACGCCCTGCACGAGGGTGCTGTACCAGGCTCCCGCGTCGATGCTGCCGCCGAGATCGACGGCGTACGACGTCCCGCCGGGGAGCGCTCCGCCCTCCTGGAGGTCGCGCAGACCGTAGCCCAGCACACCCGCCGCGATCACGATGAGGACGGCGCCGGTCGCGGTGAAGAACCTCGTCAGGTTGATGTGCAGGACACGGCGGTACAGCCCCCAGCACAGGCCCGCCGCGAGGACCAGGCCGATACCGGCACCGGTCAGGGGGCCCGCGGACTCGCCGGCCGCGCGGGCCGTGGTCCACAGGAACAGCGCGGTCTCCAGGCCCTCGCGGCCCACCGCCAGGAACGAGGTCGCGATCAGCATGCCCGCGCCCATGCCCAGTGCCCCGGTGACCTTCTCCCGGATCTCACCGGAGAACGTCCGCGCCGAGCGGCGCATCCAGAACACCATCGCGGTGACGAACCCGACGGCCACCACGCTCAGCGCACCGCCGAACGCCTCCTGGGCGGTGGCGGACAGCGATGCGGCGGTGAAGGTCAGCACGGCACCGAAACTCAGGGCGAGGGAGATCGCGGCCAGAACCCCCGTCCACACCTGCGGCAGCCGGGCCCGAGCACCGGAGCGCACCAGCGTGGCGATGAGAACGGAGACGATCAGCCCGGCCTCCAGGCCCTCCCTCAGTCCGATGAGGAAGCTCGGAAACGCGTCGTCCCACATGGGTGCTGGGCCCCTCCATGACAGTCGCTCTCGGCCTGCCGTGGACGCTGGTTAGCGTAGGCACGCCTTACTTACGCCGACCATCATGAGTGCAGGTAGGCAGCTATCCGGTCATGGATCAGCAGTTATCCGGTCATCTCCCTGCCATGGGGCAGCAAAGATCGCCTCCTGTCGACCGTGCGGAGCGGGCGGAGGCGTCAGCCCCGCAGCGGATTGGCGCGGGCCGTGGCCAGGAGGTACCAGGCGGTGGCGCCGGTGTGACGGTAGGGGTAGTAGCCGAACCCGAATCCGGTGTCGAGCGGGCTGCTCGCCGAGACGACCCCGGAACGGGCCGGGAGGGCCGTGCCGCCGACGGTCTGGGCCTCGCCGAGGTGGTCCTGGGCGCGCTCGATCGAGCCGAGCAAGCGGTGGGCGCGCTTCTCGTCCCCGGCATGTCCCCGGTGCCGCAGCGCGAGCGCGAGGTGGGCGGTGCCCTCGAACCAGACGCCGTTGCGGTCCGGCCTGGGCTGGCCGTCGGCGATGGGGGCACCCTCGTTCGCCAGCAGGCTCGCGGAGCTGAAGGTGACACCCTCGTAGGACTGCCCGGCGGGAACGGTGCTGTTGGGGCGGTCGGCCGTGTCCCGTACGGCCAGCTCGGCCGCGGCCCAGTCGAGGGAGCGGGAGTGGGCCGGGGAGGTGAGGGCGAGGTGGGTCCAGGTCTGGGTGTCCTCCGGGATCGGGGACTTGTTGATCGTCACGCCGTCGTTGGTGCCGGTGTAGAAGAAGCCCCCCGACGGCTCCCACATCTTCTCGACGAAGGCCCTGGCACGCGCGCGACGCTCCCGCCAGACCTTGTCCCCGGTCAGCCGGGCGAGCCGCCCGAACAGGCCGACCAGGTCGGTGTTGTGCTCGGTCGAGGTGAACGGCAGCTTCTGATCGGCCCCGTCGACCCCGAACTTGTAGCCGCCGAGCGGCTCGTCGGTCCGTCCCACCCGCTCGATCCACTCGCCGATCCGCACCGCGCCGGTGAGGAAGCGCCGCTCACCGGTGCGCCCGGCGAGGGCACTCAGCGCGATGCCGGCCCACGCCATGTCGCCCACGGCGGTCCCGGTGAAGCCGAACTGCGTACCGACGTTGGCCGTGCCGTCCGCCCTGACGAACCCGTCCGGCTGCGGGGAGCCGTCGTAGAAGGTGTACGGCCCGACGTTGTAGGCCTGCCGCAGCCGGCCGTCGCCGTACACGGGGTCGTGGGCCTGGGCGTACAACAGCGCGTCACCGAGGGCCACGGCCCGCGACTCGCCCGCGGGAGACGCGAGATGGGCCAGGACCGCGAGGGCGTTGTCGTACGTGAACGCCGTGCTGAACAGTCCCGCCTGGTCCGTGTAGCTCTGGGTGAGCCGGATGGTGCCGTGGTCCGGGTAGGCGTCCATGGCGGCGGCCAGGAAGGCCTGCGCACGGCGGGGCGCGGAGACCCCGGGCGCCGTGGACGTTCCCTGGGCCGCCTGCGCGGTGCCGGTGCCGGTCGCGGCGAGGACCGCGACTCCGAGGCCGGTCCCGATGAGCGTGCGGCGGCTGAGGGGCGGGCGGGGGCTGCCGGTCATGGGTCTCCTCGGGCGGTACGAGCCGGGATGTTCTGAGAGCGCTCTCAAAGGGGCGGGATCATTCTGCTGTCGTGCCGGAGGCGGGTCAACGTCTGGGGCTTGAACAGTAGTTGGCTGCCTCGACGGCGAAGCGGTCGGGGAGCACGTCCGTGAAGCAGGCGTGCGCGCGCCGGACGCGGGAGATCCACCGTGCCCTCGGCCGAACGGTGGAGGGGCGCCCCGCGCTCGGCGCCGCTTCCTGGCCGAAGGACGGATGCCGTGCGAGGGGGGGCGGTCAAGAGAATGGATCTGCAGCCGCCGCCGACTGCTGAAGCGCCGGCCCCACCCCCGTGGGGGCCGGACGGCGCGGGGCGTGTACTCGGCGGGGCGTTCGCCGAGGTGGCCGCGGCGGTGTCGGGGAGCGATGGGAGTAGGGGAGGCGCGGAGAGCTGACGGGATGGGGTGTGGGGCTCGTTCCTTAAAGGGCGGCTTGGTCGGTTGGTGGGATGCCGGTCAGTGCGGCGATGCCGACCGGCAGGGGGTGTGGCGTGGCTGGAGGGGGTGCGGTGGGATTCGGGGTCCTCGACGCCGTCGAGCGGACCTGCCTCCACCCCGACGGTCACTGGCAGCGCACGCCCGACGACCCGTCCGTGGACGCCGCCCTGCTGCTGCCCGGCATACGGGGTGCCCTGCCCGCCGCCGACCCGCGCACCCGGGCCACCCTCGCCGCGTGCCGTCGGGAACTGGCGGACGACCACTTCCTCTACCGTTTCCGCCACGACGAGCGCCCCCTGGAAGAGGCAGAGGGCGCTTTCGTACTGTGCGGGTTCGTCATGGCGCTCGCCGAGCACCAGCAGGGCCGGACCGTCGAGGCGTATCGCTGGTTCGAACGCAACCGGGGCGCCTGCGGGGCCTCGGGGCTGTACGCCGAGGAGTTCGACATCGCCCAGCGTCAGCTGCGCGGCAACCTCCCGCAGGCCTTCGTGCACGCGGTGATGCTGGAGGCGGCCGCCCGGCTCGGTGAGTGAGCGGGCGCCCGCCTCCAACAGCCCCAGCGCTGTTCCGGACGAGACGATTACGGCAAAGCCGGATGCGTGCCATGGTCCAAGCCATGGCCGTGGACGTCAGCCGCCTCCCGGACCGCCGCTGCCGAACGAGCCGCTGCTGCCATCGTCCCAGCGAGGACGTTCTCCCCCCGGACCCGTCCGGGTCGGACTGTTGCCGTGCTGGGGCATTTCGTGCGGGGTCAGGCGGGTGTCGCTCCTGGGCACCTCGTCGGGCTCCCGGTGCTCCCTGACCTCACGGACCGGCCCGCTCTCGGGCAGCCTCGGCTGTTCCTCGGGAGTCGGCGGACGCGACTCGCGGCGCTTGACGCGGGCGCCCAGCCAGAAGGCGCCGATCAGCACCGCCACGACCACCACACCCGCGGCGATCACTCCGGCCGCGAGGCCGCCCCGGCCCGCGGCCAGATCCATCCATTCGGTGTTCAGGGCTTGGTTCATGCCACGCGAGTACCCCTGGTCCGGCGAGCGAATCGACCCGCACAGGGGACGCCCGGAGGACGCCCGGAGGACGCAAACCCCCGGGAACTCCGGGTTTGGCGGCCCGGACCCCGGCTACCCGCCTGTTGTGACGACTTCGACTTCTCAGCAGGAGCTCTTCCGGTTCCTGGAGGACCGCTTCGCGTGTGCCCAGGCGTGCACCGAGTGCGCACGGGCCTGTGCGCTGCGCGCGAGCCTGGTCGATCCGGACGGGACCGAGGAACAGGAACTACTCCGACGCAAGGGCATCATGTGCGCCGAGGTGTGCGACGCGACCTGCCGGGTCCTGTCCGAGGATAACCACCTCGACGAGGCCGGCATCCGCGTCCAGTTGGAATGGTGCAGGTCGGTCTGTCTGGAGTGCGCCCAGGTCCTGGACCGGCATGTCGGCAACGAGGACGCCGCCAAGGCGTGCCGAGAGTGCGCCCAGGCGTGCACGGACTTCATGGCGACCCTCGTCTGACCGTTCCCAATTTCTGGAACACGTTCTACCGTGTGCGCCGTCAGGACCGGCCTGGGAGCCTGGAGGCGCCGTGCATCTCGACCACACGCCCGAACAGCAGCGGCTGCGCATCGAGCTGCGCACCTACTTCGCCGATCTGGTCCCGAACAACGCACACGCCCGCTTCGCCGACCGGGACGCCCAGAAACGCTTCTACCGCGACACCATCCGGCGCCTGGGCACGGAGGGCTGGCTCGGCGTCGGCTGGCCCAAGGAGTACGGCGGCCGCGGCCTGACCGCGATGGAACAGTTCATCTTCTTCGACGAGGCCGCCCAGGCCGGCGTACCCCTGCCGCTGATGGCCCTCAACACCGTAGGCCCGACGATCATGCGGTACGGCACCGAGGAGCAGAAGTCCTGGTTCCTGCCACGCATCCTCTCCGGTGAGATCGACTTCGCGATCGGCTACAGCGAGCCCGGCGCGGGCACCGACCTGGCCTCCCTGAAGACCCGCGCGGTACGGGACGGGGACGAGTACATCGTCAACGGCCACAAGATCTGGACCACCAACGGCGACACCGCCGACTGGGTCTGGCTCGCCGTGCGCACCGACCCCGACGCCCCGCCGCACAAGGGCATCACCATGCTCCTGATGCCGACCACCGACCCCGGCTACTCGTGCACCGTCATCAACACCCTCGCCTCGCACGACACCACGGCCAGCTACTACGAGAACGTCCGCGTCCCCGTCTCGCACCGGGTCGGCGAGGAGAACCAGGGCTGGCGGCTGATCACCAACCAGCTCAACCACGAGCGCGTCACCCTCGCCGCCCACGGCACCATGGCGATCCGAGCCCTGCAGAACGTCCAGCGCTGGGCCATGGAGACCAAGCTGGCCGACGGCCGCCGCGTCATCGACCTGCCGTGGGTGCGCCGCCGCCTCGCCCAGACCCACACCCGCCTCGACGCGCTCAAACTCCTCAACTGGCGGATGGTGAACGCCGTCGAGGACGGCACCCTCACCCCGCAGGACGCCTCCGCGGTCAAGGTCTACGGCTCCGAGGCCCGCCGGGACGCCTACGCGTGGCTCATGGAGATCGTCGCGGCGGCCGGCGCGCTGAAGGAGGGCTCGGCGGGCGACGTCCTCCACGGCGAACTGGAACGCGGCTACCGCTCGGCGGTGATCTTCACCTTCGGCGGCGGCAACAACGAGATCCAGCGGGAGATCATCTCGTGGATCGGTCTGGGGATGCCGCGGGTACGGCGTTAGCCTGCTGCGCGGGGCTTCTGCCGAATCGGTCCCTCCGCCATGGAGGCGTCCGCGTTGTTGAGCGCCACCGCGTGGGCGCGCACCACAGGCCCGCGAGATCACCGACCGCGCCGGCGCCACCCCGGCCTACCCGCTTGCTCGTCGAGGCTTCGGACAAGGTCGAGAACTGCCGAATCATCATCGACTCATCCGCAGGTGGCAGGCTGTCCCCGCCAATTGGTCCGAGCGCGCCTACGTCGTTCGTCGACCTGTTTTGTAGGCACATTTCGATGCGGTTGAGGCTGATATATTCCATGTTATGGATGACAGCGTATATGTAGGGAATGCGGGCGATGATGCACTGTTGGATCGAGGCTGGCTTCTCGGCCATTTCAAGGACACCGATGATCCTCGTCACACAACTGCGGTAGAGGTCAAGTGGGGCGTTCATCCGCGTGGTGACCGGCGGTTGCAGTGGGTGACAGGCGAAGAGCGAACGGCCGTCCTGGTTCTCATCAGTGGCAGGTTTCGCGTGGATTTCCCAGGGCGCAGCGTTCTTCTGGCGAAACAAGGGGATTACGTTGTTTGGGGGCGTGGAGTCGACCACTCGTGGTTCGCGGAAGAGGAATCCGTATTGGTGACGGTTCGATGGCCATCTGTATCCGGTTATGCGGTGACGCGAGAATAGTGAATGGGACGAGTATTTGACGGTCTCCCGCGGAAAGGCTCCGACCGTGGAATGGGTGTGGGTTGACACCGCCGATGGAGGGGCGCAGGTGACCGGCCACCACGGCGCCGTCCGACAGACGGACCGTCCGAACTGAATGTTCGAAATGTCGGCCAATGTTCGATCATGTGAATGAGGATGGGGGCCTGGCAGCGGGTGCCAGGCCCCGGTTTCGAACGAGGTGCTGCTACTGGACGAGCTCCCAGTCCTGTGAGCCGTCCGTGGCCGCGGTCTGCAAGGTCAGCTGCGCCCCGGCAGTCGCACCGGTCAGGTACAGGCTCGTGTTCTTGACGGACTGGAGCTTGTAGAACCCGTCGCTGGTCTTGACGAGGTTCCAGCTGCCGGTGGCACTGTTGTCGACCCACTGGCCGATCTTCTGGCCGGCCGTGGCATTGCCGGTCCAGATCGCCGCCGCCCGGCCGCCCGACTTGTTCAGCAGGCTCACCCCGCCGTTCGGCTCGGTCGTCACGTGCCAGTACTGGGTGTCCGCGTTGCCCGCCGAGCCCGGGGCCTCCAGCCGGACGTCGGGAACATCCGCGTTGCCGATGTTCGCGTCGTTGGTCTTGTTCCCGGTGCCGATCACCTGGTCGGTCTTGCGGTTCACCAGTTGGTAGTAGGCGCCGTCCGTGTGGCCGAGATCGACCTCGGCGAACTTGAGCGTCGAGGTCCCCTGGTTGTTGAGGATCACGATGCGGCCGGTGCCGTCGACGTACTGGAGGTTGCGGCTGTAGCCGGCCTGCGAGGTCGTCTGGTACTCCTTCCAGGTGCCGTCGCTGCGTCCGCTGTCGTTGACCCAGACATTGCCGCTGCCGGCGGCGTTGTAGACCAGGCGGCCACCCGGCAGCCTGATGAGGACCGGGCTGCCGCCCGTCGCGAGGGCGTGCGAGCCGGTGTCGATCGGCAGGGTGGTGACGCCCGTGCCGGTGGCGGAGCCGGTGTAGAACTTCAACGGGTCGTCGGCGAGCACGTACTTGGTGTTGACTCCGCCGCCCCAGTACTCGAAGGTCAGCAGCCACTTGCCGTCCGTCGTACGGACGACGTTCGCCATGCCCGGCCGCCCGCCGCCGATCTCCGTCTTGCCGCCGGCCATGGTCTGGGTCAGTCCCGCGATGTCCACGACGGGGGCGCTCCACGCGGCGCCGGTGCCGTCCCAGGTCTTGTGGGCCAGGATCTGGCCCTGCGAGTCCGTGGCCGTGTCGTTGGCGGGATCGAGGGTCGGGACACCGGTGGTCGTGTTGAAGCCGGTGTAGTCGTTCTCGTCGGAGTAGTAGCAGACGAGCTTGCCCTTGTAGACCATCAGGTACGGCTCCCAGACCGGGTCCACCTGATGGTTCGTGTTCGCGGCCGCGATGTTCTGGCCGGTCGCGCCCGCGCTGCCGCCCTGCCAGCCGCCGGTGGCGACGACGTTCTCGACCTTCCACGTCACGCCGTCGTCGGAGCTGGAGTACAGGGCGATCGCCAGGTCCTTGCGGTCGCCGTCGTTGGTCGGCGTCCAGTTCGGGTCGGCCGCCTTGTGCTCCTTGTAGTAGTAGTCGTCGCCCGAGACGACACTCGCGAGCAGCAGCGTGCCCTGCTTCAGGTTCCCGACGTCCTGCGGAAGGACGTACAGGTAGGGGTTCGTCCAGTTGCTCGTGTACTTCGCGTACTGCGGGTCGCTGGAGAGGTATGCCGGAGCCTTGACCTCCGAGAGCGGCTGCCACGTGGTTCCGCGGTCGTCGCTCTTGTAGACGGGGAGCGTCTGCTTGTTGGCGCTGCCCGTCGCCGTCACGACGGTGGACTTCTCGAAGGACGCGACCAGACGTCCGCTCGGCAACTGCGCCGACTTCGGGTAGACCGCGCAGTTGCCCCGCCCTTTCAGACACGGCTCGGTGCCCAGCTGGTAGAGGGTTCCGCCTGTCGGGTTGTACGCCTGCGCGCTGACCATGGGTATCGCGAGGATCGCGGATGTCGCCGCGAAGGTTCCGAGGGCTCGTCCAAGCCTTCTTCTCTGCATGGCCCCTCCTCAGGGGATGGATCAGGATTGGTTGGTTGCTCCGGGAGTCGGCGCGCTGTCGGCGTCGGTGGAGACGAGTACGCGTACGTCCCAGGCGCCGAGGTCCAGCGCCGTGCCCGTCGAGAGGGGGGTGTCCGTCAGGGCGTCGGAGAGGTCCGCCGGGGTGGGGACGCTCACGGGTTCCCAGCTCCAGTTGTGGACGATGTGGACACGGCGACCGTCGGGTGAGGTGCCGGTGGTCGCGGTGACCGAGGCCGGGAGGTCGCGCCACCCGCTGCTCGCGGCCGGGACCAGCCATGCGGCCAGCGCCCGGGCGAGGTCGCGGCTCGGCACCGTGCCGACGGTGGTGACGCGGCCCGCGCCGTGGCCGCGGGTGGTGATCGCGGGCCAGCGGCCGTAGTGCGGGTGCTCGTACACGGCGAGGACGTCGGCGTCGGTGGCCGTGAGGCACTCGATCCACTGAGTGGCCGCGGCGCCCGTGGGCACCTGGAACGGGGCACCGGGTACGGCGCGGATCGGGATGTCGCGCGCGAGGTTGCCGAACTCGTCGTACTGGACGCCAGCGGCTGCCACCAGCCGCCCGGGGGCCGGTTCGTGACGGGCCCGGGCCTCGTGGTCGGCGTAGCCGGTGCGCGGGCCGAGCACCAGGTGACCGCCCGCGTGGGCGTAGGCGGCGAGCCAGTCGAGGGCGGCGTCGGCGGCGATGTACAGCGCCGGTACCACCAGCACGGGGTGGCGGCGGGCGGCTTCCTCCGGTGCCGTCTGCTCGTGCAGCTGCCGGGCGTGGACGATGCGGACCTGGCGGCCCGCGTCGAAGGCGCCGCGGTAGAAGGGGTCGAAGATGCGGTGGTAGGCGGCGGCGTCCGGTTCGCCGTCAGGGGTCGCGAGCGGCGGGTACTTCTGCATCAGCCACTTGCTCGGCATCGAGTAGACCATCGTGATGTCGGAGTCCGGTTCGAGCCCGGCGACGAGCTCCCCCGCCGTCTCGAACTCCGCGCCGAGACGGGCGATTTCGGCATACGTGCGGCCGGGCCGGCCGCTGTGCGGGAGGACGCCACCCCAGTAGGTCTCCGCGCCGAAGCGCAGGGTCTGCCACTGCCAGTACTCGATCATCCGGGCGCCGCGCGCGACGTGCGCCCATGCGGCCTGCCGCCACTGACCGTCATAGCCGGGCCGGTTGTCCCAGGCGAAACCGATGCTCTGGGCGTTGGTCTCGGTGACCAGGAACGGCGCCTGGCGGGAGGAGAACATCCAGTCCGCGGTCTGGTACATCGACCAGACGCCGGTGGTCTTCCACTTCTGCTCGTGGGCGTCGGGCGTGGGGTCGGGCAGCAGGAGGCCGTCCTGCATGTCGTAGTACGGGTTGCCGGAGGCGATGTCGAGGCGATCCGACATCTCGTCGTCCTCCACCCCTTGGCGGGTGTAGGAGATGCAGGTGGTGACGAACTGACCGGACCGGGCGTACTCACGGACGATGTCGGCCTGCCAGCCGATGAACTCGGTGACCTGCCGGGCCTGGAACTCCCGCCAGGCGACGTCGTACTGGGGCTGTTCGTTGCCGTCGGGGGTCCACAGGTCGGCCCACGTGGACAGGCGGTGCGACCAGTAGACCAGGCCCCACTCGCGGTTGAGGGTCTCGACGTCCCCGTACTTCTCCCGCAGGTGGTCCACGAAGCGCTCGAAGACACCGCGGTTGTGCAGGAGGTGCAGGCCGGGCTCGTTGTCCACCTGCCAGCCGATGACCGCCGGGTGGTCGGCGTACCGGGCCACCATCTTGCGGATGACCCGCTCGGCGTGGAAGCGGAAGGCGGGGTGGGTGAAGTCGATCTCCTGGCGTGCACCCCAGCCCAGCCGCTGCCCGGTGGCGTACTCGGCGGTGATTTCCGGGTACTGGCGGGCCAGCCACGGCGGAGCCGCGTAGGTCGGCGTGCCGACGATGACGGAGATGCCGCGCTCGTGGGCGCCGTCGAGGACGGGCTGGAGCCAGTCGAGGTCGAAGCGGCCGTTGTCCGGCTCCCAGGTCGACCAGACCGACTCGCCGACCCTGATGACGGTGAAGTTCGCCTCGGCCATCAGGTCCAGGTCGGTCTTGAGCCGTTCGTCGGGCCGCAGTTCGGGGTCGTAGGCGGGCGTGTACTCGTGGTAGTACGCGGCGCCGAACAGGACGCGGGCAGGCAGAGCCGCCATGAGGGGGAACCTCCGATAAATGCGGGGAGTGGTACGAGGGCCGCGGGCCCTACTGCTTGACGCCGCCGGCGGCCAGGCCGCTCTGCCAGTACCGCTGGAGCAGCAGGAAGGCCACGACGAGGGGCAGGATCGAGATGAGGGAGCCGGTCACGACCAGGGCGAGCATGTCGCTGCTGGCACCGGCCCCGCCGTTCTGCGCCTGCGCCGCCCAGGAGGAGAGGCCGACGGTGACGGGGTAGAGATTTGGATCATTGAGCATGATCAGCGGCAGGAAGTAGTTGTTCCAGGTCGCCACGAGCGTGAACAGCAGCACAGTGACCAGACCCGGCGCGAGCAGCCGCAGCACGATCGTGCCGAAGATCCGCGCCTCCCCGGCGCCGTCGATTCGAGCCGCCTCCAGGAGGCTGTCCGGGACGGCGTCCTGGGCGTAGATGCGCATGAGGTACAGGCCGAACGGGTTGACCAGCGAGGGCAGGATGACCGCCCACGGGGTGTTGACCAGACCGGCCTTGGCGAACAGCAGATAGGTCGGGATCGCCAGCGCGGTGGCCGGGACCATGACGGCGCCGAGCACCAGGTTGAAGGAGAACCGGTCACTGCGGAAGCGGAACTTCGCGAAACCGTACCCGCCGGCGGCCGCGAGCAGCGCGGCCCCGACCGCGCTGACGCCCGCGTACATGACCGTGTTGAGCAGCCAGTGGACGAAGACCCCGTCGTCCTGGGTGAAGGTCTGCCTGACGTTCGTCAGCAGCTGCGGGGCGTGCGAGAACCACAGGCCGAAGCTGTTGAACAGGTCCTGGGTGCTCTTGGTCGAGGCGATCAGCAGCCAGAACAGAGGCAGGAGGAAGTAGGCCAGGACCGTCAGCATGGCGATCGTCAGCGGAGTGCTGCGGCGCCGGGAGGCGGATCCCCGTCGAGGCGGCGCGGCGGAAGGCGGCTTCGTCGACGGCTCGGCAATCGTGGCCCTGCGGGTGATGGTCGTCATGCGGACCTCCTGCGGTTCGCGGTCAGGAGTACGGCGTAGGAGGCGATGACGATGACCAGGCCGAGGAGGAAGGACACCGTGGCCGCGTAGTTGACCTGTTGGCCGGTGAAGGCGAGCGTGTAGGCATAGAGGTTGGCGGTGTAGGAGCTGCTGATCACGTCCGGGGCGATGGTCATCAACAGCTTCGGCTCGTTGAACAGCTGGAAGCTGCCGATCACCGAGAACAGCAGGGTGAGCATCAGCGCGGGGCGCAGGGCCGGCAGCTTGATGGACCAGGCGATCCGCCAGGCGCCGGCCCCGTCCATCGCGGCGGCCTCGTACAGCTCCTCGGGGATGGTGCGCAGGGCGGCGTACAGGATGATCATGTTGTAGCCGACGAACTCCCAGGTCACGATGTTGGCGAGACTGCCGAGCATCCAGCCGTCGCTGAGGAAGTGCGGAACGGGCAGGCTGAGATTGCGGCTGAGCTGGGCGAAGGGGCCGAAGTCCGGTCCGTACAGATAGCCCCACATGAGCGCGGCGACCACGCTCGGGACGGCGTAGGGGATGAAGATGCCCAGCCGGATGACACGGGCGAGCCGGAGCAGCCCGCTGTCGAGGGCGAGGGCGAACACCAGCGCCAGCAGCAGCATCACCGGGACCTGGATGACGAAGAACAGGGCGACCCGTCCGATGCCGTGCAGGAACTGCGAATCGCTCAGGGCTTGGGCGTAGTTGTCGAGCCCGACGAACGTCGTGCCGCCGATGAGGCGTTCCTGGAACAGGCTGAGATAGGCGGCGTAGCCGAGCGGGGCGAGGAAGAGCAGCAGGAACAGCACCATGAACGGTGCGACGAACAGCGGTCCTGCCGTCCGTTGACGGCTCTTGCCGCCGCGCCCGAGGCGTGTCGACCCGTCTCGCCTCCTGCCCTTGGGGGAGGCCGCGGTTGTGGCAGTCATCATCGGGCCTTTCTGAGGGATTGGGACTGTGTCGGTGGGGGCGGGTCCCGCGCCACCGCACGGGACCCGACGGGCCGTTACGGCGTCTCGACGGTGAAGCCCTGGCTCTTGGCGTAGGTGGTGAGTCGCGTCTGCCAGGTGCCGAGCGCGCGGACCGTGTCGGTCTTGTCGGCGAGGGACTTGCCGACCGTCTCGGTCCAGTCGGTCGCCGCCTGGTCGAGGAACGGGGGCCACTGGAAGGAGGAGTTGACCGTGGAGCTGATGTCGGCGAAGACCTGGTTGACCTTCTGGCCGCCGTAGAAGGCGGGCGCGTCGCCGGTGAACGTGGCGTCCGTGAGGAGGGCCTTGGTGGCGGGGAAGAAGAACTGTTCGGTGGCGAACATCTTCGCGCTGGCCGGGTCGCTGTTGAGGAACTGTGCGAACTGGGCGGCCGCGATGGGGTTCTTGGTGGAGCGGAGGACGGCGGTGGTGGAGCCGCCCCAGTTGCCCGAGCTCGGCTTCGACGTGTCCCACTGCGGGAGGGGGGCGGCGCGCCACTTGCCGGAGGTGGCCTTGGCGGAGCCGGAGAGGAAGGCCGGCCCCCAGGCGGCGGTGATCCAGGTGGCGTACTTGCCCTTGTTGAACCCGGCGTACCAGCCGTCGGTGAAGTCGGGGTCGGTGCTGACGACCCCTTCCTGGGCCAGGCCGCCCCAGTACGCGCCGAGCTTCCTGGAGACGGCGTCGTCGACACCGATGGTGATGTCACTCCTGCCGGACACCACGTACGGCTTGGCTCCCGCCTGCCACAGCAGGCCGTGCCAGGCGGCGACCTGGTTGGCCGCGAGGTTGGTCAGGTAGACATCGGGGTCGGCCTTGTGGAGCTTGCGGGCCGCGGCGGCGAACTCGTCCCAGGTCGTGGGGACCTTGATGCCGTGCTTGTCGAAGATGTCCTTGCGGTACAGCATGCCGAGCGGGCCGGTGTCCTGCGGGATCGCCCACACCTCGCCCTTGCTGCCGCTGACCTGCTGCCAGGTCCAGTCGACGAACTTCTCCTTGAGTGCGGAGGCACCGTACGGCCGCAGGTCGAGCAGGCTGTCGGTGATGGTGAAGGTCGGGATGGCCTGGTACTCGATCTGCACCATGTCCGGGGCGCCGCTGCCGGCCTTCAGAGCCGTACGCAACTTGGTGTACTGGGGAGTGCCCTGGCCGGCGTTGACGACCTTGACCTTGATGGCCGGGTACTTGGCCTCGAAGAGGGCGACTTCCTTGTCGATGTTCGGGACCCAGGTCCAGAACGTCAGCTCGGTCGGCGTCTTCATCGCCTTGTCGATGTCGGCCTGGCTGACAGGCTTGGAGGACCCGGACGAGCCGCCCGAGTCGCTGCCGCCGCAGGCGGTGAGAGTGAGGCCGAGCGAGACGGCGCCTGTCGTGGTGAGGAACAGTCGACGGCTCATCGAGGAGCGGCCGGACATGGATGTGGACGTGTTTCTGGGCATGGTGAACTCCCGCCGGTGGCGAAGATGACGGCACGCCTGGCAAGGGCGTACGAAGGTGTGGTGAAGGGGGCGCGGACGCGCCTGCCGAGGCTCGGACACCGACAGGGCCGGGTGCGGGTCCTCGTGGACCGGGGCCGGCGCGTCTTCCGTGTGCGGAGGTGGCGGTGGCGGCCGAAGAAGAAGAAGGGGATGAAACCAGAGGCAGAGAGGGTGGGGGAACCTGGCTCAGCGCCTGCTGGTTTCTGGAACGGCCCCGCGGCGATCGTGCGGCGGAGGCGTCGAAAGGGGCGGGGCGTGACCGGAAGCAGCGGCTTGTACTGAAGTCACGCGCCCGCCGTGGACTTGCTGATGTCCGGGCTCACCGGTGCGGGTCAGCGGTGGGTGGACGGGCCTCCGTTCGGGAGCGGCGGACGGTCCGCGCCCCCGAGTGCACGAGAGGCGGTACGCCGGCCACGAGCCGGGGTCGTCCGGCTCGGTGGTGGCGCGGTCGAGGAGCGGACGATGAGATCGATGGGTGGATCGCTCGTGGGTAACGGATCCGCGTCCGGGTTCTCGATGGCATGCACCAGACGCTTGAGTCCCTCCTGCGCCACGGCGTCGAACGGCTGCCGCACCGTGGTCAGCGGAGGAGTCACATAGGCGGCGACCGGAATGTCGTCGAATCCGACGACGCTGACGTCCTCCGGCACCCGGCGCCCGGCCTCCGTCAGTGCGCGGATCAGGCCGATCGCCATGTCGTCGTTGGCGGCGAACACCGCGGTGACGTCAGGGTCTTCGGCCAGTCCCCGTCCCGCCCGGTATCCGGAGGCGGCCGACCAGTCGCCCTCGACGACCGGCGGTACGGCCCTGCCGTGCGCGGTCAGCGCCGCCCGCCATCCCTCGAGGCGGTCCCGGGCGGCGTACCACCGCTGCGGACCGGCCAGGTGATGGACTGTCGGATGCCCGAGTTCCAGCAGGTGCTCGACGGCGGAGTGTGCCATCAGGTCGGCACCGCCCCCGGCGGTCAGCGCCCTGGGCGCGGTGAGAGGTAGTGGCGCACCAAGGACGAGCACCGGAACGTCGATGCGGAAGGAAGCGTCTCCCTCGGTACCCGCTTCGTCGATCGGTTCGGAGATGACGATGCCGTCCACGCCCTGATCGAGGAGTGAACTCACGGCACCGGTCACGCCCGAGGCGTCGCCCTCCATCGTGTTGACCACGTGCAGCGCGTATCCCGTGTCCCGGACGACCCGCTCCACGCCCATGAGCAGCGTGGCGGGTCCGTACAGGGCCGTGCCCAGAGTCACCACACCGATGGAGCGAGTGCGTCCGGAGGCCAGTGCCCGGGCGGCGTTGTTACGCCGGTAGCCGAGCTCTTCGGCGGCTTCGAGGACGCGCCTGCGCACATCGGCGGAGACGTACTGCTCGTCATTGAAGACCCGCGACACCGTCTTCTGCGAGACCCCCGCCAGACGGGCCACATCCACGCTGCGCGGAGCCGCGGTGTTGCCGCTCCGTGTCGTTCCTCGCGTCATGGTGTCTCCCGATGGCCGGATGTACGAGCCAGATGATGCCAGACCCGCCAGTGACTGGCCACGCGGTCTGTCTGCGCTGTCATGTCTACGCAGTCATACGGCTGTCGTCAAGAGTTCGGAACAGATCCGTAACCGAGCGACCCGGCCGCGTGCTCCTGGGCGGCGTGCCGGACGAGGCGCTTCTTGCCGAGCTGCTTGAAGCCAAAGTGCTCGGCACGCACGACGTTCTGGAGGTGGTGCACCCGGCTGCTGAAGCCAGTCGGCGGCAGCGCAGGTCACCGACGTTGCCTTGTGCCGACCGGCGATCGTGGTCACACTGCCGACATGACGGCTGATCCGGGGTTGTTCGGTCCATCGTCCGTGACCTGGCAGCTGCACGGCGACCCCATGATGTGGGTCGCCGGCATCCGCGCGCTCTACCTCCAGGCCCTGCACCCGCGCGCCCTGCGCGGCGTCACGCAGAACTCCGACTTCCGGCGCGACGCCTGGGGCCGGCTGATGCGGACCGCCAACTTCGTCGGCACGACGACCTACGGCACCACCGAGGCCGCGGAGAAGGCCGGCGCCCGGGTCCGCAAGATCCACGGCATGCTCGGGGCGACCGACCCCGACACCGGTGAACGCTACGGCGTCGACGAACCCGAGCTCCTGCTGTGGGTGCACTGCGCCGAGATCGACTCCTATCTCCAGGTCGCCCGCCGCTCCGGCTTCCGTCTCACCGACGAGCTGGCGGACCGCTACATATCCGAGCACCGGGTCAGCGCCCGCCTGGTGGGCCTGGACCCCGACGCCGTACCGGCCGACCAGGTCGAGATGGCCGCCTACTTCGAGAAGGCGCTCCCCGAACTCGCGGCTACTCCCGAGGCCCGCGAGGTGGACGACTTCCTGCTCCGGCCGCCGACGCACCCCCTTCTCGTCCCGGCGCGCGCGGTGCTGTGGCGGCGCGTGGCGCAGCTGGCATACGCCGCCCTGCCGCCGTACGCCCATGAGCTGTACGGCAGGAAAGCCCCTGAGCCCACCACTGTCACCCGCCAGTTGCGCGCCACCGGCACCCTGCTGCGCTGCGTTCCCGCACGTCTGCGCTGGCAACTCCCGCCCAAGCACATCCTGCGCGCCATGGACCGGCTCGGCCCCGGCACCCGCCCCGCCCCGTACAAACTCGGACGATAGGTCGCCATACTGGACGGGCCAGGGGTGGCGGGGCGAGTTCGACGGGGGCGGTCGCAGCAGATGGGGGACAGCAGGGTCATCCAGGGGCGGTACCGGCTGCTCGATCTGATCGGGCGCGGGGGCATGGGTGAGGTGTGGCGGGCCCGCGACGAGTCACTGGGCCGTCATGTCGCCGTGAAGTGCCTCAAGCCGCTGGGCGGGCAGCACGACCAGAGCTTCACCCGGGTCCTGCGGGAGCGGTTCCGGCGCGAGGCCCGGGTGGCCGCCGCGCTCAGCCATCGGGGGGTGACCGTCGTCCACGACTTCGGCGAGTCCGACGGCGTCCTCTACCTGGTGATGGAGCTCCTGGAGGGGCGCAACCTCAGCCAGCTCCTGGAGGACAACAAACAGCACCCCCTGCCCGTCGCCGACGTCATCGAGATCGCCGAGCAGGTCGCCGCCGCCCTCGCCTACACCCATCAGCAGGGCATCGTGCACCGGGACCTGAAGCCCGCGAACATCGTCCGCCTCACCGACGGCACCGTGAAGATCTGCGACTTCGGCATCGCCCGGCTCGGCCACGACGTCGACTTCACCTCCCGGCTGACCGGCACCGGCATCGCGATGGGCACCCCGCACTACATGTCGCCGGAGCAGATAGGGGGTTCCGAGGTCGACGAGCGCAGCGACCTGTACTCCCTGGGGTGCGTGCTGTACGAGATCGCCACCGGGGCACCGCCGTTCGACCTGGAGGACGCGTGGGCGATCCTCGTCGGCCACCGCGACACCCCGCCCCGGCCGCCGCGCAGCCACCGCGCCGAACTCCCCGCGTACCTCGACAGGGTCATCCTCGACCTGCTGGCCAAACAGCCCGAACAGCGCCCGCGCGACGCCCGTGAGCTGGGCCGCCGGATCACCCTGGGCCGCACCACACCGGCGTACGTGCCCACCGTGGTCACCCCGCGGCCCGATTTCCGGCCCCAGGAGCCGCCCGACCTCCGCCCGCAGGAGTGGCCCGACCCCGCCCGCCCGCGCGAGACCCGGCTGCCGTCCTGGACCCGGGGTATGACCACCGGCCACAAGGCCACCGGCGCCGGTCTCGTCACCACACCCCCGGACGCCGGGGCCGCTCTCACCGGCGAGTGGATCGCCCGCCCCGCCACCGGCCGCGTCGAGGAACCCGTGCCGGACGTGCCGTCCGTGCCCTCCGCGCAGGCCCTCACGGCACTCGCCGGGCGGCACAACGCGGGACTCAGCCTCGGGCGCCTGGGCCGCTGGGCGGAGGCCGGCGAGGTGCACCGCGCGGTCGCCGCCGAACGCGAGCACCTGCTCGGCCCCGACCACCCCGACACCCTCGCCAGCCACTACGAGGTCGCCTTCACCCTCAGCCGCACCGGCCGCGCCGCGGACGCCCTGCGCGCGTACAAGCACGTGGCCGCGACCAGGACCCGCACCCTGGGCGCCGACCACCCCGACACCCTCGCCGTCCGTCAGGAAATGGCGTACGTCCTCGGCCAGTTGGGCCGCCACTTCGACGCCCACCAGGTCTACACCTCGGTGCTCGCCGCCCGCGAGCGCGGGATGGGCCCGGACCACCCCGACACCCTGCGCTGTCGTCACAACCTCGCCTTCAACCTCAGCAGGCTCGGCCGTTTGGAGGACTCCTACCGCATGGCGTGCGAAGTGGCCGTCGCGCGCGCCCGGGTGCTGGGCCCCCACCACCCCGACACCCTCGTCACCCGCTACGAAGTCGCCTACGCGCTCGGCCAGTTGGGCCGCTGGGCGGAAGCCCTGCAGACCTACCACGAGGTCGCCGAGGCCCGCGCCCAAGCCCTCGGCCCCGATCACCCCGACACCCTCGCCGCCCGCTACGAGGTCGGCATCAGCCTCGGCCGCCTCGGCCGCAGCGCCGACGCACTCCGCCTCTACCGCGACCTGATCGAGGACCGCACCCGCGTCCACGGGCCCGCCCACCCCGAGACCCTGCGCGCCCGCCACGGCCTGGGCGTCAACCTCGGCCGCCTCGGCCGCTGGGAAGAGGCCCTCGCCGAGTCCCGGGACGTGTGCGCGATCCGCGAGCGAGTCCTCGGCCCCGACCACCCGGACACCCTGGTCAGCCGCCGCGAGGTCGCCGTCGGTCTCGGCTGGCTCGGCCGCTGGACCGACGCCCTCACCGAGTACCGCACGGTGGCCGGCGCCCGCGAGCGCGTTCTCGGCGCCGATCACCCCGACACCCTCGCCAGCCGCAACGACGAGGCGCACTGCCTGGAACAGCTCGGCCGGGGCGCGGAGGCGGTGGACCTCTACCGGAGAGTGGCGGTACTGCGGCAGCAGCGGGCCTCGGGCATGCAGTGACCGTCACCGCCGGGTGCCGCCCACCTCTGGCCGACCTAGATCATCACGTGTTACGAAGAACCATGCCTGCACGCGAGGGACTCCACCGCGCCTACGACGCCGTCATCGTGGGCGGCGGCCACAACGGCCTGGTCGCCGCCGCCTACCTGGCCCGCGCCGGGCGGTCCGTACTGGTCCTCGAACGGCTCGGGAACACCGGGGGAGCCGCGGTCTCCACCCGGCCGTTCACGGGCGTGGACGCCCGGCTGTCGCGCTACTCGTACCTGGTCAGCCTGCTGCCCAAGAAGATCGTCCGTGACCTCGGCCTGGACTTCCGGGTCCGGACCCGGAACGTCTCGTCGTACACCCCCGTCGAACGCGACGGCAGGCCGACCGGACTGCTCGTCGGCGGCGGCGAGCGCCGCACCAGGGATGCCTTCGCCAAGCTCACCGGCGGCGAACGCGAGTACCAGGCCTGGCAGCGGTTCTACGACATGACGGGCCGCGTCGCGCAGAGGGTCTTCCCCACCCTCACCGAGCCGCTGCCCACCCGGGACGAACTGCGTCTACGGGTGGACGACGAGGAGGCCTGGCGGGTCCTGTTCGAGGAGCCGATCGGCGTGGCCGTGGAGGATCGTTTCGCCGATGACCTGGTCCGCGGTGTGGTGCTGACCGACGCGCTCATCGGCACCTTCGCCGACGCCCACGATCCCTCCCTCAAGCAGAACCGCTGCTTCCTCTACCACGTGATCGGCGGCGGGACCGGTGCCTGGGACGTACCCGTCGGCGGCATGGGCGCCCTCACCGACGCCCTGGCGACCGCGGCACGGCAGGCCGGCGCGGTCCTCGCCACCGGCCACGAGGTCGTGGGGATCTCCACGGACGGCGGCTCGGCGGAGATCACGTACCGCACCGGGGAGGCGGAGGGCACCGTCGCGGCCCGGCACGTCCTGGTCAACGCCTCACCGCGGGAACTCGCCGCCCTCACCGGCGACCGGCCGCCCGCCCCCGCCGAAGGCGCGCAGCTCAAGGTCAACATGCTCCTCAAGCGCCTCCCGCGGCTGCGCGACAGCGAGGTCGACCCGCGCGAGGCGTTCTCCGGGACCTTCCACATCGCCGAGGGCTACCAGCAGTTGGCCACCGCCCACGCCCAGGCCGCCGCCGGCCGGCTCCCCACCGCCCCGCCCTCGGAGATCTACTGCCACTCCCTCACGGACCCCACGATCCTCGGCCCGGACCTCGTCGAGCAGGGCTACCAGACGCTCACCCTGTTCGGTCTGCACACCCCGGCCCGCCTCTTCGACCGGGACAACGACGCCGTACGTGAGGAACTCCTCAAGTCGACTCTTGCCCAGCTCGACGCGCACCTCGCCGAACCGCTGGCCGACTGCCTGGCCACGGACGCGGACGGCCGGCCCTGCATCGAGGCGAAGACCCCGCTCGACCTGGAGCGGGACCTGCGGTTGCCCGGCGGCAACATCTTCCACCGGGATCTGTCCTGGCCGTACGCCGAGGAGGGCACCGGGCGGTGGGGAGTGGAGACCCGGCACGCGAACGTGTTGCTGTGCGGGGCGGGCGCGGTGCGCGGCGGCGGGGTGAGCGGGGTGCCGGGGCACAACGCGGCGATGGCCGTGCTGGAGGAACTGGGCGACTGACGCACGGCCGCGTGGCCTGCCTTCGCGCCGGCTGCCGCGTTCCGTTCGTGTGCGCCTGGCTTCGGGCGCGGCTGTCGCACGCTGCTCGCGCCCGCCTGCCGTGCCCTGGGAGCGTGCGTCTGCCTTTGGGCCCGGCTGCGATGCGTCGGGCGAGTGCGTGTGCCCTCAGGCCGGATGCCGTGCCCCGCTCACCGCGCCCACCCCTCAGGCCTGGCTGCCGCCGTCCACGCGGAGCACCACGCCGGTGACGTACGAGGCCCGGTCGCTCAGCAGCCAGGCCGCGGCCTCGGCGATCTCGGCCGGGTCGGCACCGCGGCCCAGCGGGGTCTGTGCGACGAGCTGCTCGACGATGCCCGGGGAGCTCGCCTCCCACTCGTCGATCATCTCCGTCAGCGTGGTGCCGGGGGCGATGGCGTTGACCCGGATGCCCTCCGGGCCGTACGTGGCGGCGGCCGACGCGGTGAGGCTGTTGACCGCCCGCTTTGCGGCCCCGTACACGGGCAGCCACGGGTTGGCCATCAGGCTGCCGACACTGGAGTTGTTGACGATCGCGCCGGTTCCGGCGGTGGCGCGGATCGCGGCGACCTCGGCGTTCATCGCCAGCCAAGGGCCCTTGAGGTTGACGGCGAGGACATGGTCGAAGTCGGCTTCGGGAAGTCGGTCCATGGGCCCGGGCTGCTGGATCGTCGCCCCGTTGTTGAAGGCGACGTCGAGCCTGCCGTACAACTCGACGGCCCGGTCCACGGCGGCCTGGACGCTCGCCGGGTCGGCGAGGTCGCACAGGACGTAGTCGGCGGTGCCGCCGGCCGCCCGGATCTCCTCGGTCACGGCCTTCAGCTGGGTCTCGGTGCGGGCGGCGAGCACAACGCGGGCGCCCTCCCGGGCGAACAGCCGTGCGGCCGCCGCGCCGATGCCGCGTCCGGCACCGGTGACGAAGGCGACCTTGTCGGCGAGCAGGGGAGTGATCGTGGTGTTGGTCATGCCGACGAGCCTTCCTCCGGCCGTGATCCCTATCCAGGCACAGGTGGTACCTGGCTGGGCGACCCGGGACCCCCGCACACTGGGGACGTGGACCGACGAGAACTGGCCGACTTCCTGCGCAGCCGGCGCGAGCGCATCGCCCCCTCCGATGTGGGGCTGCCCGCCGGACCGCGCCGCCGTACCCCGGGCCTGCGCCGCGAGGAGGTGGCGCAGCTGGCGTACATCTCCACCGAGTACTACACCCGGCTGGAGCAGGCGCGCGGCCCCCGCCCCTCCCTGGAGGTCCTGGCACAGGTGGCCCGCGCCCTGCGCCTGTCGGACGCCGAACGCGACCACCTCCACCACCTGGCCGGCACCCCGCCCGGTCCGCGGCCCGGTCCCTCCCGTGAGGTGCGCCAGAGCGTCGTCGACCTGTTGCACCGGCTGCCGCAGGCCGCCGCGATCGTCATGTCGGCCACCTACGAGGTCATCGCCTGGAACGACCTGGCGGCGGCCCTCATGGAGGACTTCTCCGCCCTCTCCCGCCGCGACCGCAACCTCGTCCGGCGCGCCTTCCTTGGCCCGTACCCGGAGGGACGGCGCCTGTACGGGGTGTCGGACAGGGAGGAGTTCGCGGTCGCCTCGGTGCAGCAGCTGCGCGCCGTCTCCGCCCGCTATCCTGACGACGCCGAGGTGAGCGGCCTGGTGGCCGAACTCCTCGACGGCAGCGAGGAGTTCGCCCGGCTGTGGGCCGCCCACGACGTCACGACCCGCCCCACCCTCTGCAAGACCTTCGACCACCCCGTGGTCGGCCCGGTCACCGTCAACTGTGACGTCCTGGACATCGCCGACCGCGACCAACGCGTCGTGATCTACACGGCGGTACCCGGCTCCCCGTCCGAAGAGGCGCTACGGCTGCTGTCGGTCGTCGGCACCCAGCGGCTGGACATCCCTGGCTGAGCCGCCGGTCCCCGGCCCCGTCCCGTGCACGGCTCCGCTCCGCGACCTGAATCTGACGGAGCATCAGAAAACCTCTTCCGTCGTCCGCAGGTCTGCGGCATCCTGCGCCCATGCAGACGGAGCTGAGCAAGAAACTGGGAGTCGAGCACGCCGTCTTCGGCTTCACGCCGTTCCCCGCCGTCGCCGCGGCCATCAGCCGGGCCGGTGGCTTCGGAGTGCTCGGCGCGGTCCGCTACACGGCGCCCGACGAACTCAAACGGGACCTCGACTGGATCGAGGCCCACGTCGACGGCAAGCCGTACGGCCTGGACGTCGTCATGCCCGCCAAGAAGGTCGAAGGGGTGACCGAGGCGGATGTCGAGGCGATGATCCCGGAGGGGCACCGGCAGTTCGTCAAGGACACCCTCGCCAAGTACGGCGTGCCCGAACTCGCCGAGGGCGAGGTGTCCGGGTGGCGCATCACGGGCTGGATGGAGCAGGTCGCCCGCAACCAGCTGGACGTCGCCTTCGACTATCCGATCCGGCTGCTCGCCAACGCCCTCGGCTCCCCGCCCGCCGACGTGGTGGCCCGCGCACACGACCAGGACGTCCTGGTCGCCGCCCTCGCGGGCAGCGCCCGGCACGCGGTCAAGCACAAGGAGGGCGGCATCGACATCGTGGTCGCCCAAGGCTACGAGGCCGGCGGACACACCGGGGACATCGCCTCCATGGTCCTCACGCCCGAGGTCGTCGACGCCGTGGACCCGCTGCCCGTGCTGGCGGCGGGCGGCATCGGCAGCGGTCAGCAGGTGGCGGCCGCACTGGCACTAGGGGCTCAAGGTGTGTGGCTGGGCTCCATATGGCTGACCACCACAGAGGCCGAACTGCCCTCGCCCAGGCTCATCGAGAAGCTGCTCGCGGCCGGCTCCGGCGACACCGTCCGCTCCCGCGCGCTGACCGGCAAGCCCGCGCGCCAGCTCCGTACCGAATGGACCGACGCCTGGGACTCCGCCGACGGACCCGGCACCCTCCCGATGCCCCTGCAGGGCCTGCTGGTCGCCGATGCGGTGTCCCGCATCCAGAAGTACGAGGTGGAGCCACTGCTGGGCACACCCGTCGGCCAGATCGTCGGCCGGATGACCAGCGAACGCAGTGTCCAGGCCGTCTTCGACGACCTCACCCGCGGCTTCGAGAAAGCCGTCGATCGCATCAACCGCATCGCCGGAAGGAGCGGCCAGTGACGAGCACACCTCCCGCGGGCTTCTGGGCGCAGGCCGCGCAGGATCCCTCCCGTACGGTCCTCATCGCCCCCGACGGCTCGCCCTGGACCGCGGGCCGCCTGCACGCCGCCGCCAACCAGCTCGTCCACGGCCTGCGCGCCGCCGGACTCGAACGTGGTGACGCCTTCGCCGTCGTCCTGCCCAACAGCGCCGAGTTTTTCACGGCGCACCTCGCCGCCAGCCAGGCCGGCTTCTACCTGGTCCCGATCAACCACCACTTCGTGGCCCCCGAGATCGCCTGGATCGTCGCCGACTCCGGCGCCAAGGTCCTCCTCGCCCACGAACGCTTCGCCGACGCGGCACGACAGGCGGCCGACGAGGCGGGCCTGGCGGCGAGCCACCGGTACGCCGTCGGCGAGGTCGAGGGCTTCCGGCCGTACGCCGAACTCCTCGACGGACAACCCGAGTCACCTCCCTCGGACCGCGAACTCGGCTGGGTCATGAACTACACCTCGGGTACGACCGGCCGCCCGCGCGGAATCCGCCGGCCCCTGCCCGGCAAGCGGCCGGAGGAGGCGTACCTCGGAGGCTTCCTCGGCATCTTCGGGATCCGGCCCTTCGGCGACAACGTCCACCTCGTCTGCTCGCCGCTCTACCACACCGCCGTCCTCCAGTTCGCGGCCGCGTCCCTGCACATCGGGCACCAACTGGTGCTGATGGACAAGTGGACGCCGGAGGAGATGCTGCGGCTGATCGACACACACCGGTGCACCCACACCCACATGGTCCCGACCCAGTTCCACCGCCTGCTGGCCCTGCCCGAGGACGTCCAGGCACGCTACGACGTCTCGTCCATGCGGCACGCCATCCACGGCGCCGCCCCCTGCCCCGACCACGTCAAGCGGGCGATGCTCGACTGGTGGGGGCCCTGCGTGGAGGAGTACTACGCGGCCAGCGAAGGCGGCGGGGCCTTCGCTACCGCCGAGGACTGGCTGAAGAAACCGGGAACGGTCGGCAAGGCCTGGCCCATCAGCGAGCTCGCGATCTTCGACGACGACGGCAACCCGCTCGCGCCCGGCGAACTCGGCACCGTGTACCTGAAGATGAACACCGGCGGCTTCGCCTACCACAAGGACGAGGCCAAGACGAAGAAGAACCGCATAGGCGACTTCTTCACCGTCGGAGACCTGGGCCTCCTCGACGAGGACGGCTATCTCTTCCTCCGTGACCGCAAGATCGACATGATCATCTCCGGCGGGGTCAACATCTACCCCGCCGAGATCGAGTCCGTCCTGCTCCAGCACCCCGCCGTCGCCGACGCCGCCGCCTTCGGCATCCCGCACGACGACTGGGGCGAGGAGGTCAAGGCCGTGGTGGAACCGGCCCCGGGCCACACGCCCGGGCCGGACCTGGCCGAAGACCTCCTCGCCCACTGCGCCGCCCAACTCGCCGGCTACAAGCGCCCGAAGAGCGTCGACTTCATCACCGAGATGCCCCGGGACCCCAACGGCAAGCTGTACAAGCGGCGGCTGCGGGAACCGTACTGGGAGGGGCGCCCGCGACCGGTGTGAGCCTCATGAGCGCACCCGCACGACCCGCAGCGCCGGCGACGACATGATGTCCTTCTCGCAGAACCGGGACGTCACCCACCGCTCCGCCGAGAACAGCCGCGTCTGGTCGCTGTAGTGCGGCGAGTTCGGGTTCGAGGACTGGGAGTACGTCAGCAGGGTGCGGGCCACCGGGCAGCGGCCGCTGTCCCAGCCCACCGCCTGGATGTAGCTGGACCCGGTGGTCACCTCCGTGTATCCGCCGCCCGCCGGGTTCCACACCGGCTCGACCTTGTTCCACACCCCCAGCGACTCGGTGCCGCCCGGAACGGCGACGCGCTTGCCGTTCCGTACGACGAACTGGTGCTCCCCGAGCCGCGAGTCCAGCGGGATGCCGGCCGCCCTGAGTTCGGTGACCGTGTCCGCGAGGGCCGTCGCGAAGGCGGGTGAGTCGGTGTTGAGGGTGTTGGGGGTGTTCACCGGATCCGTCGCCGAGAAGGGCACCTTCCACAACTGGGCCACGGGCAGCTTCCGCCAGAGCCGGTCGAAGAGGAGCGCACCCCGGCTGTCGGTGTTCGCGGTGCGGTCCCAGGCCGCGAGCACTCCACAAGCCGCGCTGACGTCAACAGCCCTGCCGTCACTGCCCGTTGCCGTACCGCCGGGGAACGCGGCACATGCCTTCGCCGCGTCCGCCGCCACGAGACCGCCCGCTGTCACCCGGTTGGCGAACTGCTGCGCCTGCAGGTCCCGTACGGTCAACCGCCCCCGCGCGGCCATCGCGGACACGTCCTGGAGGGCTCCACGGGTCCGCATCGAGCGCTGCGTGCCCACGGTGCCGAAGACCCGCTCGTACCCGGTGATCGGCCGCTCGGCGTTGGCCAGCCAGGCGCTGTCGTTGGAGTTCTCCGCGTACGGCGCGTCCTTGAGGACCGGCATCTTCGCCGGCCCGAAGATCCCCGGCTGTACGGCGTCCGGATCGCTGCCGAGGGCGCAGTCGCCGCGGGAGCCGTCGAGGATCGCCACTCCCGAGGCCGGGTAGGTGACCCTGCCCAGGGGAGTGGAGCAGCGCTGGGCCAGTTCGTCGGTGATCCGGGGCAGCACCTGGGACTGCGTGAACAGCGTGTGGCCGCGCGAGTCGGCGGCGATCGTGTTGACCCACGGCAGTCCCTGGGTGCGCTGCAACGCGCCCAGCACCTCGCTCGTACTGCGGGCCTTGCCGAAGCCGAGGGCCGTGTCGGAGGCGCGCAGGTTGGTGGCGTTCGGGTCGTTGAGGGCGTACGCCGTCGTGGCGGTCCAGGGCAGCGGCAGCGCGGCCCCGAGCGAGGTGACGACCGGGCCGTACCGCGTCCACCACTGGGTCTTCGTCACCGGCTCGCCGTCCTTGACGGCAACGGTCACCCGGCGCTCGGTCATCCGCTCCGGCTTGCCGTCCACCAGGTACGTGGTCGGGTCGGCCGGGTCCAGGGTGAGCTGGTGCAGGTTGAGGGTGATGCCGGTGGCCACCGTGTGGCTCCAGGCCACCTGGGCGTTGTGGCCTATGGAGATCGTCGCCGAGCCGAGCAGTGAGCCGCCCGCGATGTTCAGTTCGCCGGGGATGGTCTGTTGCGACTGCCAGAAGCGGCGGCCGCCCTGCCAGGGGTAGTGCGGGTTGCCGAGGAGGAGTCCGCGGCCGTTCGCCGTGGTGGCCCCGCTGAAGGCGACGGCGTTGGAGCCCATGTCGGCGGAGTCGGCCGCGAAGAGGTCCCGGGCCGCGCGGGCGGTGTCCCGGGCGTCCGGTGTGCCGGCCGTCGGGGTGGTGGACGCGGGCGGCCGCGCGGCCGTGATGCCGTCCACGGCCCGGCCCTGACCGCCCAGGACAGCCAGCGCGAAGTTGCGCGCGGCGACGTCCTGGACCGTCACCGGGCGCACCCAGCCCGCGCCCTTGCAGGCCGGGTCGGTGATGCGGTTCTTCCTCAGCCAGGTGTTGTAGCCCGCGGTGAAGCCCCGCATCAGGTCCTTCACCGCACGGCTCGGACCGAGCGGCGCCGGTTCGGCCATCAGTCTCTCCACCGTCCCCGCCTCCCGCACCCCGCGGAAGTACAGGTCGCTGGAGAGGTTGTTCGTGGCGGAGGAGAGCGCCGAGTCGGACGCCGCGTCCGCCCCGAAGAAACGCGCACGCTCGCCGCGCACGGTCACGAATCCGTCGGCGAGCGTGCACACCTGGTCGGCGGCCTGCGCCCACCCGGTGCCGAAGCCGAGATCGGCGTAGTTCTTCGCGAGGATGTGCGGGATGCCGTACTCGGTGTAGCGGATGGTGGCGGACAGACCGCCGTGCGACGGATGTTCCTGGCGCCGCTGATCCTGCGCGGCTGCGGCGGGCAGTGTGCCGACGGCGGCGAACAGGGCCACGGCCGCGACGACGGCGCGTCTGGGGCGGGTGCGCATCGTGCCTCCCAACGTCGTTGAGGGAAGGAGCGGTTGAGCGTACCAACCGGTAGGTTGTCCCGTATGACGCCTGGACACGGCAGTACGGTTGACGGGGTGCTGCGCCGCACCGCCCGGCGCACCCCGGCGCGCGTCGCGGTGGAGTACGGCGAGCGATCGTGGACGTACGAGGAGCTCGACGACGCGGTGTCGCGTGCGGCGAGCGTGTTGCTCGGTGAAGGTCTCTCACGCGGTGACCGGGTCGGTGCCTACGGCCACAACTCGGACGCGTATCTGATCGCCTTCCTCGCCTGCGCCCGCGCGGGGCTGGTGCATGTGCCGGTCAACCAGAACCTCACCGGTGACGATCTCGCGTACATCGTCGGCCAGTCGGGCAGCACCCTCGTCCTCGCCGATCCCGACCTCGCGGGACGGCTGCCGGCCGGTGTACGCACGCTGCCGCTGCGGGACTCCGCCGACTCGCTGCTGACACGCCTCGCCGCGACACCGCCGTACGACGGCCCCGAGCCGCGCAGCGAGGACCTCGTCCAGCTGCTCTACACCTCCGGGACGACGGCCCTGCCCAAGGGCGCGATGATGACCCACCGCGCCCTGGTCCACGAGTACCTGAGCGCGATCACCGCCTGCGATCTCAGCGCGGGCGACCGGCCCGTGCACTCGCTGCCGCTGTACCACTCGGCCCAGATGCACGTCTTCCTGCTGCCGTACCTCGCGGTCGGCGCGACGAACATCATCCTCGACGCCCCCGACGGCGACCGTCTCTTCGACCTGATCGAACAGGGCCGCGCGGACAGCCTGTTCGCCCCGCCCACGGTGTGGATCGGCCTGGCCAACCGCCCCGACTTCGACACGCGCGATCTCAGCGGGCTGCGCAAGGCGTACTACGGCGCCTCGATCATGCCGGTGCCCGTCCTGGAACGACTCCGCGAGCGGCTGCCGAAGCTGGCGTTCTACAACTGCTTCGGCCAGAGCGAGATCGGCCCGCTCGCCACCGTCCTCGCGCCCGGCGAGCACAAGGGGCGGATGGACTCCTGCGGCCGCACCGTCCTGTTCGTCGACGCGCGGGTCGTGGACGAGAACGGCAAGGACGTGCCGGACGGTACGCCCGGCGAGATCGCCTACAAGTCGCCGCAGTTGTGCGAGGGCTACTGGGACAAGCCCGAGGAGACCGAAGCGGCCTTCCGGGACGGCTGGTTCCACTCCGGCGATCTCGCGGTGCGGGACGCGCACGGCTACTTCACGATCGTCGACCGGGTGAAGGACGTCATCAACTCCGGTGGGGTGCTGGTCGCCTCACGCCAGGTCGAGGACGCGCTGTACACGCACGACGCGGTCGCCGAGGTCGCCGTGATCGGCCTGCCCGACGAACGGTGGATCGAGGCCGTCACCGCGGTGGTCGTCCCTCGCGGCGAGGTCACCGAGACGGAACTGCTCGACCACGCGCGGGAGAAGCTCCCCCACTTCAAGGCGCCCAAGCGGGTGTTGTTCGTGGACGAGCTGCCGAGGAACGCGAGCGGAAAGATCCTGAAACGGGAGCTGCGGGACCGGTTCTCGTCGTGAAGGGCGTGAGGGGCGTGAAGGGCTAGCGGGGGCGCAGGTCGACGGTCCGGCGGATCTTTCCGACGGACCGCTCCAGGGACTCCGGTTCGACGATCTCGACGGCGACCGACACCCCGATGCCGTCCTTGACGGCCGTCGCGATGGCCCGCGCGGCGGCCTCGCGGGTCTCGGGGGTGGCGCCGGGCCGGGCCTCCGCGCGCACGGTGAGGGCGTCCAGGCGGCCCTCGCGGGTGAGCCGGAGCTGGAAGTGGGGCGCGACGCCCGGGGTGCGCAGGACGATTTCCTCGATCTGGGTGGGGAAGAGGTTCACCCCGCGCAGGATCACCATGTCGTCACTGCGGCCGGTGACCTTCTCCATCCGCCGGAACACCCGGGCCGTGCCCGGCAGCAGCCGGGTCAGATCACGGGTCCGGTACCGGATGACGGGCATGGCCTCCTTGGTGAGCGAGGTGAACACCAGCTCACCCCGCTCGCCGTCCGGCAGGACCTCCCCGGTGATCGGATCGACGATCTCGGGGAAGAAATGGTCCTCCCACACATGGAGCCCGTCCTTGGTCTGCACGCACTCCTGCGCCACGCCCGGCCCGATCACCTCGGACAGCCCGTATATGTCCACCGCGTCGATCGCGAACCGCTCCTCGATCTCCCGGCGCATCTCCTCGGTCCAGGGTTCGGCACCGAAGACGCCCACCCGCAGGGAGGTGCTCCGCGGATCGACGCCCTGTCGCTCGAACTCGTCGAGCAGCGTGAGCATGTACGACGGGGTCACCATGATGATCCGGGGTGCCAGGTCCTGGATGAGCTGGACCTGGCGTGCCGTCATGCCACCGGACGCGGGGACGACCGTACAGCCGAGCCGTTCGGCACCGTAGTGTGCGCCGAGCCCGCCGGTGAACAGTCCGTAGCCGTATGCCACATGCACCACGTCTCCGGGTCGCGCGCCGGCCGCCCGGAGGGAACGCGCCACCATGTCGGCCCACAGGGAGAGATCGTTCTCGGTGTAGCCGACGACCGTGGGGCGTCCGGTGGTGCCGCTGGAGGCATGGATGCGGCGCACATGGTCCCGGGGCACGGCGAACATCCCGTACGGATAGTTCTCGCGCAGGTCGGCCTTGGTGGTGAACGGGAACCCGGCCAGATCGGTCAGGGACCGGCAGTCGTCCGGTCGGACACCTGCCCGGTCGAAGGACTCCCGGTAGAACGGCACATGCTCGTACGCGTGCCGCAGCGACGCCCGCAACCGCTCCAGCTGCACCGCCCGCAACGCCCCGGCATCCAGTCGTTCGCCCGAGTCCAGCAGCTCCGCCGTATCCGCCATCGGAACGTCCCTTCCACCGACCCCATCATTACGGACGACCGATCATTCGGTCGAGGTGCTGGGATTAGTAATCCAGGCGATCAGCACCGAAGCAAGACTCCCGCGCGCACAGCCGCCTCGCGTACCGGTCCTGGGGGCCGCAGGGCGCCGCTGCCGGGGTGCGAATGGCGGGGACTGGGCCGAGATCGCCGAGCCGCTCGCCGCAGTACGACGCAGGTCCTGCCCCGGACACCGGCCCGCCCTTCGACCGGGCCATGCTGCGGGCGACCGACGCCCAGCGCAACGACCCCGACCCCGTGTGGTGGGGCCACATGGGGCGGATCACCATGCCCACGCTGCTGAGCGGGGGCGGTTCCGCCAGGCCGATCCCTCAGGCGATCCCCGGCGTCCGGTAGGTGACCGCCGTCGTGCCCTTCCTGGACGCGCCGCCGCGCGTCACTTCGCGAACGCGGTCATGAAGCGGTCGCGGAACTTGTCCATGCCCCACTCGGGCGCGTCGTCGGCGGGCTTGAGGCCGTCCGTCCAGTTCCAGTCGTCGACCCGGTCCAGCACCTTCGGGTCCTTGGCCACGATCGTGATCGGCACGTCCCTGCTGGTGGAGCCCTTGGTGACGGTCGGGACGGGCTGGTGGTCGCCGAGGAAGACCAGGACCGTGTTGTCGTCGCCGTAGCGCTGCATCCACTGGGTCAGGCTGTCCACGGAGTACTGGATGGCCTTTCGGTACTCGGTGCGCACCCGCTCCTGGCTCTTCCAGACCTCCGTCGGGTTCGTGCCCTCCTTCTTGATCTGCTCGAAGACGGACCCGTCACCGAGGTCGTTCCAGTCGATCGTGTGGGCGATCGGCGACCAGGGGTTGTGACTGGACGCCAGGATGATCTCCGCCATGATCGGGTCACGGTTCTTCTTGCCGTGCTCCAGCTTCTGGAACGCCTCCAGGCTGAACTGGTCCGGCACCGGCGTCCAGCTGAAGTAGGGCCCCTTGTAGCCGAGGTGCGTGGAGTCGTAGATGTGGTCGAGGCCGAAGTACTTGCCCTCGGGCCAGGACTTGCGCACACCCGGCACGATGCCGACCGTGCGCCAGTCGCCGGTCTTCTGGAAGTAGCTGGTGAGGGTCGCCCGGTCGCTGGAGGTGAGGTTCAGGTACCGCTGCTGGTTCTTGACCCACAGACCGGACAGGAACGTCGAGTGGGCCATCCAGCTGCCGGCGCCCGTCACGGGGGACCTCAGCCAGCCGCTGCGGGACGCGAAACCGGCCGCCTTGAGCGTCGCGTCGCCCTTTTTGAGCGTCGCGTCCATCTCCGGTGCCATCGCCGGGTCGTCGATCGCCACCCGGCCGTAGCTCTCGATGAACGTGAAGAGGACGTCCTTGCCGCGCAGCCCGGTGAGGAGCTGGTCGGGAGGGGTCGCGGCGAAGGCGTCGACGGCGGACTCCTTCTCGAAGACCTTCGCGTCGCCCAGTCCGTTGCGCACGTGCTGCACACGGTTGGCGAGGAACTCGGTGTTGCCCTTGGTGGCGACCGAGACTCCGCCGAACTGCACGCCCACCGTGAAGCAGGTGACCCACACCGTGCCGAGGACGAGGGTGGTACCGACGGCCGTCGAACGGTGTCGGGACATCACGTTCGTCAGCCGGACCATCGCCCACGTGCACAGTGCGAGCAGGGCGAGGAAAAGGACGATCACCCCGATCACCGCGAGGATCTCGCCGGTGCGGCCGAACGTCTCCCTGAGCCAGTCCGTCGCGTTGCCCAGCATGATCCAGTCGAAGACCAGGTCGAACGGCCGGGCCAGGGTCTGGTAGAAGCCCATGTCGAGGAACTTCAGGACGGTGAACAGTCCGAGGAACACCCCGAAGGCGACCGCCGCGATCCGGCGTGCCTTCGGCGGCACCACGAGGAGGACGGCCGCGATGACGATCGCCTCGACGGGGAGACGGAAGAACGACCGGAGGTTCATGTGGTCGAGCCGGTTCGGAAAGAGCAGCACGAGCAGCACCAGAAGTCCGGCCAGCACGCTCGTCCCCACGGACACACCACGGGCCGTACGGGGGTAGCGGCGGCGCCAGCCGAACCAGCCGGGGCGCGGGGACTCGCCGGCCTCGGACGTGTCGGCGGCCCGAGTGGTCTCGGCGGCCTCAGTGCTCTCGGCCGTCCCTCTCTCGACTGTCCCGGTCTCCTCTGCGACCTCTTCCGTCACCTCTTCCCCCGTCGCACCCCCACCGTCCGCATCCGCCTCGTCCCGAGTGGTGTCCGGCAGTTGACGAGAGCGCGTGAAGAGCGACACCCGGTGGTCCTTCCGTGCGGTCTTGCTGTGGCGTGCGGTCCTGCCACGACGGCATGACGAACAGGGCCCGCTGACCGAGCCTGCCATCACCAGTACGGTCGCACGTCACGTTCGGTTCAATCGCACGGGGCCGGGATGGGGCCGTCATCCGTCCGTGGCCGCCACCGCCACCTTCTGTGCCCACCGGTAGTCCGCCTTGCCGCTCGGCGACCGGCGGATGGACTCCGCGATCACCAGCTGGCGCGGCACCTTGTACCCCGCGAGCCGCGTCCGGCAGTGCGTCTGGAGATCATCCAGGGACATCCGCACCGCCCCCTGGCGCAACTGCACGACGGCGGCCACGTGGTGCCCCCACTTCACGTCCGGCACCCCGGCCACGAGCGCGTCGTACACATCCGGATGCGCCTTGAGCGCCTGCTCGACCTCCTCCGGGTACACCTTCTCGCCGCCCGTGTTGATGCACTGCGAGCCCCGCCCGAGGACGGTGACGATCCCCTCCTCGTCGACGGTGGCCATGTCACCGAGCAGCACCCACCGCTCGCCGTCCTTCTCGAAGAAGGTCTCGGCGGTTTTCCGCGGGTCGTTGTAGTAGCCGAGCGGCACATGGCCGCACTGCGCCACCCGGCCCACCTCGCCCACGGGCACCGGCTCGTGCGTGGCCGGATCGACCACCTGGGTGCGGGAGTTGACCCGGACCCGGAAGCCGCGCTCGGGGCCGGAGTCCTCCGTCGCCGTCCCGTTGAAGCCGGACTCGGAGGAGCCGAAGTTGTTGAGCAGCATGGCGTTCGGCACGAGCGCCCGGAACTGCCGGCTCACCGTGTCCGACATGATCGCGCCGGACGAGGACACACTGAACACCGACGACATGTCGGTGCCCTTCATCGGACCCTCCAGCGCGTCGATGAGCGGCCGCAGCATCGCGTCGCCCACCAGCGACATGGCGCTGACCTTCTCCCGCTCGACGGTCCGCAACACCTCCTCGGGCACGAACTTGCGGTGCAGCACGACCCGTTGGCCGAAGTTGAAGCCGATGAGAGCGGTCAGCGTCGAGGTGCCGTGCATCAGCGGGGGCGTGGGGAAGAAGGTGATCCCCGCCCCGCCCGCCGCGACCCGCTCGGCGAGCTCCTCGGGCCGCTCGACAGGCTCCCCGGTCGGTGCGCCGCCGCCCAGCCCGGAGAAGAACAGGTCCTCCTGGCGCCACATCACCCCTTTGGGCATCCCGGTGGTCCCGCCGGTGTAGATGATGAACTGGTCGTCGGCCGAACGCGCCGGGAACCCGCGCTGGGACGACCCGGAAGCCTCGGCGTCAGCGAAGTCCACCGCCGGTAGCGCGCCCGGCTCCGCCTCCCCGACCCGTACCAGGTGCCGCAGCCGTTCCGCGTGCGGCAGTGCGGCCGCCACCCGGTCGGTGAACTCGGTGTCGAAGACCAGCCCCACCAGATCCGCGTCCCGGTAGAGGTAGACCAACTCTTCCTCGACATACCGGTAGTTGACGTTGACCGGGACGACCCGCGCCTTCAGACAGCCCAGCAGCGCCTGCACGTACTCCACCCCGTTGTAGAGGTGCAGCCCGACGTGCTCACCGGCCCGTACTCCGCTGTCGAGCAGATGGTGACCGATGCGATTGGCCGCGGCGTCCAGTTCCGCGTACGTCAGCCGTCGCTCCCCGCCCGTACCGGGAATGTCGATGTACGCGAGCGCCTCACGGTCCGGCACCACGTCGACGACCGACTCGAACAGGTCGGCAAGGTTGTACTCCACCGTTCCTCCTGAACTGGTCCCGGCCTGGCTCTGTGACGGTTCGCCGGTCATCAGAGCAAAGGGCGGCGTGACTGTGAAGGGCTCACGCGAAGAAATCTGACTGTCTGTCAGAAAACCCTTGAAGTGCATCGGCGCCTACTGCAACCTGTTCTCGTTCTGGCAGAGGGGAGACGGTCGATGGGTGGCACGGAACACCTCGACATCCAGCGCGAGGGCGCCACGCTGGTGCTCACGCTCAACAGGCCCGAGGCGAAGAACGCGCTCTCGTTGCCGATGCTGGTCGGCCTGTACGACGGCTGGCTGGAGGCGGACGCGGACGACTCGATCCGCTCGGTGGTCTTCACCGGCGCGGGCGACTCGTTCTGCGCCGGCATGGACCTCAAGGCCCTCGCGGGCAAGAGCACCGGCGGCGAGCAGTACCGGGAGCGGCTGACCGCCGACCCGGACCTGCACTGGAAGGCGATGCTGCGCCATCACCGCCCTCGCAAACCGGTGATCGCGGCCGTCGAGGGGTACTGCGTGGCGGGCGGCACGGAGATGCTCCAGGGCACCGACATCCGGGTCGCCGGGGAGTCGGCGACCTTCGGCCTCTTCGAGGTCAGGCGCGGCCTGTTCCCGATCGGCGGCTCCACGGTCCGGCTGCAACGTCAGATCCCGCGCACGCACGCGCTGGAGATGCTGCTCACGGGACGCCCGTACACCGCACGGGAAGCCGCCGACATCGGGCTGATCGGCCATGTCGTCCCCGACGGCACGGCTCGTGCCAAGGCCCTGGAGATCGCCGAACTGATCAACGACTGTGGTCCGTTGGCCGTCGAGGCGGTGAAGGCCTCGGTCTACGAGACGGCCGAGATGACCGAGACCGCCGGGCTGGCCGCCGAGCTGAAGCGGGGGTGGCCGATCTTCGACACGGCCGATGCGAAGGAGGGTGCGCGCGCCTTCGCGGAGAAGCGTCCGCCCGCTTACCGGCGCGAGTGAGCCTTCGTCCCAGGTGCGTCGGACACTGCGGGCCGTCGGTGGCCGGTCGCGCAGTTCCCCGCGCCCCTGGGGCGTTGGACTCGCCGAGCCCGCCAAGCCACCGTCCGCCCACCCGCGCGCGTCCGTCCTCGAAGGAGGCACGCCCTCGATGCCCGAAGTCCTCAAAGCCCCCCTGGTCGTCGAATTCCCCTTCACCCGCTCTCTCAGCCCCGTCCAGAGCGCCTTTCTGACCGGTCTGCGGGAACGCGTGATCCTCGGTGTGAAGACCCGCGACGGCCGCACCCTGGTCCCGCCCGTCGAGTACGACCCCGTCACCGCCGAGGAGATCCGCGATCTCGTCCACGTCGGCATCACCGGGACCGTCACCACCTGGGCCTGGAATCACCAACCGCGTCGCGGTCAGCCGCTGGACACGCCCTTCGCCTGGGTCCTGGTGAAGCTCGACGGCGCCGACACCGCCCTGCTGCACGCCCTCGACGCCCCCGGCCCCGACGCCGTCCGCACCGGCATGCGCGTCCGGGTCCGGTGGGCCGAGGAACGCACCGGTGCCATCACCGACATCGCGTGCTTCGAGCCGTACGACGGAGACGACTCCGAAGTCACCGTCCACGCCGGGGAGTTCGAGGACCCGGTCCACGGCATCGTCGCCGAGGCCCGCCTCGACTACACCTACTCGCCGGGCCGCGCCCAGACCGCCTACATCAACGCCCTCGCCGAGCGCCGGGCCGTCGGTGAGCGCTGCCCGTCCTGCCGCAAGGTGTACGTCCCGCCCAGGGGTGCCTGCCCCACATGTGGTGTGGCCACGGCGGAACAGGTGGAAGTGGGTCCTGCCGGCACAGTGACCACCTTCTGCATCGTCAACATCAAGGCGAAGAACCTCGACATCGACGTGCCGTACGTCTACGCCCACATCGCCCTCGACGGCGCCGACCTCGCGCTGCACGGCCGGATCGGCGGCATCCCGTACGACCAGGTGCGCATGGGCCTGAGGGTCGAGCCGGTGTGGACCGAGGGCGGCCGTTACCCGGACCACTACCGGCCCACCGGTGAACCCGACGCGGACTACGAGACGTACAAGGAGCTGCTGTGACGCGTGACATCGCGGTTGTCGCCTTCGCCCAGTCCGACACCCTGCGCTCCACCGAGGAACTGTCCGAGGTGGAGATGCTCATGCCGGTCCTGCACGACGTCATCGCGCAGACCGGTCTGAAGACCGCCGACATCGGCTTCACCTGCTCGGGTTCCTGCGACTACCTCGCGGGGCGCGCCTTCTCCTTCACCCTCGCCCTCGACGGGGTCGGCGCCTGGCCGCCCATCTCCGAGTCGCACGTCGAGACGGACGGGGCCTGGGCGCTGTACGAGGCATGGACCAAGCTGCTGTCCGGCGACGCCGACACCGCGCTGGTGTACTCCTACGGCAAGTCCTCGCCCGGTTCCCTGCGCGACGTGCTCACCCGGCAGCTGGACCCGTACTACGTCGCCCCCCTGTGGCCCGACTCCGTCGCTCTCGCCGCCCTGCAGGCCCAGGCGCTCATCGACGCGGGCGACACGGACGAGCGCGAACTGGCCGCGATCGGCGCCCGCAGCCGCAGCACCGACAACCCGCGCGCGCAGCTCAAGGGCCCTGTGCCGCAAGGGGATTACCTGGTACGTCCGCTGCGCACCGGAGACTGCCCGCCCATCGGCGACGGGGCCGCCGCCGTGGTCCTCGCGGCGGGGGAGCGGGCCAGGGACCTGTGTGAGCGCCCCGCCTGGATCCGCGGGATCGACCATCGCATCGAGGCGCACTCGCTCGGCGTCCGCGACCTGACCGACTCGCCCTCCACCCGCCTGGCGGCCGAGCGGGCCGGAGCCTTCGAACGGCCCGTGGACACCGCCGAGTTGCACGCGCCGTTCACCTCGCAGGAGGTCGTCCTGCGCAAGGCTCTGCGACTCGACGACTCCACCCGGATCAACCCTTCCGGGGGAGCTCTCGCCGCCAATCCGATGATGGCCGCCGGACTCGCCCGCATCGGCGAGGCCGCCGCCCGTATCCACCGGGGCGAGTCCGACCGCGCCCTGGCCCACGCCACCTCCGGGCCCTGTCTCCAGCAGAACCTGGTCGCCGTACTCGAAGGGGATCCCCGATGAGCAAGGAGCCCGTGGCCGTCGTAGGCATCGGCCAGACCAAGCATGTCGCGGCCCGCCGGGACGTGTCGATCGCCGGGCTCGTCCGGGAGGCGGCCCGACGGGCGCTCGACGACGCCGAGTTGACCTGGGCCGACATCGACGCCGTGGTGATCGGCAAGGCGCCCGACTTCTTCGAGGGCGTCATGATGCCGGAGCTGTACCTGGCCGACGCGCTCGGCGCGGTCGGCAAGCCGCTGCTGCGCGTGCACACGGCGGGCAGCGTCGGCGGCTCCACGGCCCTGGTCGCCGCGAACCTGGTGGCGGCGAGGGTGCACTCCACCGTCCTGACCCTCGCCTTCGAGAAGCAGTCAGAGTCCAACGCCATGTGGGGCCTGTCCCTGCCGATCCCCTTCCAGCAGCCCCTGCTGGCCGGAGCGGGCGGCTTCTTCGCTCCGCACGTGCGCGCGTACATGCGGCGCACCGGCGCGCCCGACACGGTCGGCTCCCTGGTGGCGTACAAGGACCGCCGGAACGCGCTCAAGAACCCGTACGCGCATCTGCACGAGCACGACATCACCCTGGAGAAAGTCCAGGCCTCACCCATGCTCTGGGACCCGATCCGCTACTCCGAGACCTGCCCCTCCTCGGACGGCGCCTGCGCCATGGTGCTCACCGACCGGGCGGGCGCCGCGCGGGCGCCGCGGCCGCCGGCCTGGATGCTGGGCGGCGCCATGCGCAGCGAGCCGACACTGTTCGCCGGCAAGGACGCCGTGTCGCCGCAGGCGGGCAAGGACTGCGCGGCCGATGTGTACCGGCAGGCCGGAATCGCCGACCCGCGCCGGGACATCGACGCCGTCGAGATGTACGTGCCGTTCTCCTGGTACGAACCCATGTGGCTGGAGAACCTCGGCTTCGCCGACGAGGGCGAGGGCTGGAAGCTCACCGAGGCCGGGGTCACCGAACTGGACGGGGATCTGCCCGTCAACATGTCGGGCGGAGTGCTCTCCACCAATCCGATCGGCGCCTCCGGCATGATCCGCTTCGCCGAAGCCGCCCTCCAGGCACGCGGACAGGCCGGGGAACACCAGGTGGAGGGCGCCCGCAGGGTGCTCGGGCACGCCTACGGCGGCGGATCCCAGTTCTTCTCCATGTGGCTCGTGGGGTCTGAGCCCCCCGATGCGTGAATTGACTCCTGAAAGGTCCCCCTCACGTGGCCTGTCGGCGGTCCGGGTCGATCGCTAGGCTGGCCGCGGACGACGCAATCGGGAGGAGCACGGACGTGGCCGAGACCACCATCCAGCAGCAGCCGCTCATGGGCTGGGAGAAGCCGGAGCTGGACCTGAGCAACGCCGATTGGCACTCGAGCAGCCGCGGTCGGGGGGATGTCCAGATCGCCTTCGTCGAGGGGTTCATCGCGATGCGCAACAGCGGCCGCCCGGAGAGCCCTTCCTTGATCTTCACCCCCGCGGAGTGGGGCGCGTTCGTGTCAGGGGCGCGGGAAGGAGAGTTCGACCTCACCTGAGCAGTCGGTGTTCCTGCCCTTTTTCCGGACACGCGACCTTGAGCACCTTCCCGGGGCCGACGCCTGAGCGAGGCTGACCCCAGGAAGGGGAGGGTCGTCCTTCCGGAAGTGAGGAACACATGAGCACCCTGCCGGTGATCGCCGCGGTCGACGGTTCGGACGACAGCCTGCGCGCCCTGGACTGGGCGCTCGACGCGGCCCGCCGGCGCGGAGCGCCGCTGCGGGTGGTGCATGTACGGCAGTACGCCGTCTGGGCCCAGCCCGACGTCCTGGTCGCCGGCGCGCCGGACCCGGACGACGATCCCGTCCTCGACCGGGTACGGACCCGTCTGGGGGACCGGCCCGACCAGCCGCCGACCGAGTACCTCGGTGTCGAGGGCGCACCCGGTGCCGTGCTGCCTGAACTGGGCTCCACCGCCCAGCTCCTCGTGCTCGGCTCCCGTGGCCGGGGTGGTTTCGCCGGCCTGTTGCTCGGCTCCAACGGCATGGCCGCCGCCCGTGACGCCGAGTGCCCCGTGGTCGTGGTGCCCCGCCCCGGGCGCGAGGTCGACGGCGAGGCGCCCACCGGGCCGGGCCCGCGGGTGGTCGTCGGCCTGCACGTCGACAGCCCCGACGACGCCGCCCTCGACTTCGCGTTCGGCGAGGCCGGTCTGCGCGGCGCCCGCCTCCAGGTGGTCTCCGCCTACCAGTGGCCCTTGCAGAGCTGGGCGGCACTGGGCGAGATGATCCCGCCGAAGATCGACCAGAATGCCGTGGAGAACGAGACCCGCGCCCTCGCCGAGGGCTTCCTCGCCCCGCACATCGCCCGCCACCCCGGGGTTGTCGCCGAGCCGTACGTGCCCGCAGGCGGCGCGGCCGGACATCTGGTCGCGACCTCCCAGGGCGCCGACCTGGTCGTGGTCGGCCGGCACCGGCGCCGCCTGCTGGCACCGGCCCGCCTGATGGGGTCCGTCACACAGGCCGTCCTGTTGCACGCCGCGAGCCCGGTGGCGGTGGTACCGCCCGGGGCGGTGGAGCCGCAGGACCTCCCGGAGGACTGACGGCCGCCCGGGCCTTCCCACTGGATCACGCACCGCCATGACTGTGCACTAATGGGTGCTGCGACATCTAGCATTAGCCGCATGCAGGACACGATCCCCAGCGACACCCGTCTCGCCCTGGACCTGGCCCTCACCATCCGGCACGACGGACACGGCGGTGTCGCCGACGACCTGAGCGACCTCGCGGGTCTCACCGCCTGGGTCCGGGAACATGCCGGGACGTTGCCGGAGGCCTCGGATCTCGTCGTCGACGAGGAGACCCTCGCCGCGGTGCGTGACCTGAGGGCCGCCGTCCGCGCCCTGTTCGCCCGCGCCGTGCGCCCCGACGCGCCCAGCCCCGCCGACGCGGCCCGCCTCCTGCCGGTGCCCGAGGCCGTCGCCCGCCTCAATGCGGCCGCCGCCCGCACTCCGACCGTCCCCGTCCTGCACTGGACCGACGACGCCGAACCCGTCGTACACCGGCAGCCGTCGCCCCGGGGAGCCGATCTCACGGCCGTGCTCGCGCAGGCCGCGATCGCGTTTCTCGCCGGAGCCGACCGGCGGCGGCTGCGCGCCTGCCATGCCCCGCGCTGCGTGCGCTACTTCCTGAAGGATCATCCGCGGCAGGAGTGGTGCAAGCCCTCCTGCGGCAACCGCGCCCGGGTGGCACGCCACCATGAGCGTCACCGGAAGCAGTGACGTCGCAGGCGGCGGCTCAAGAAGGCAGAACGGCTGCGGTCCCGGACGGTCCCACGGCAACCGCGAGCATCGGTCCGAAGCAGCCACTGCTTCTTGCGCCATGTCCCGCGGAACGCCCGCCGGTTCGAAACGCTCGGTTTCAGGCGGCCCTCATGGTGAGGGGCTCGCCGTCCTCGACGTCGGAATCGGCACGGTGGCCACCGCCTCGACGTGCTGTACGAACACGCGAACGGTGAGCGGTGCCGCGCGGGGGTGCGGGAACCTCGCGACCGGCCCCCACGTACCTGCGCCCGCACGACCACGTGACTGCCCATTACCATGGGCGCATGTCGTTCCTCCGCCGCCGCAGCGCAACCCCCGCCGGTCCAGACTTCGACGTACTGGCCATGGACCCGGGCGACTGGCCCGGCAACCTCGGCGCGGGGCTCCTGCCCGCTCCCGACGGCACCTGCCAGGGCGTCTTCCTTCGCTACGACCTCTTCGGCGGCCGTGGCCCCGCGATGATCATCGGCAACCTCCCCGAGGGCTCACCGGCCCGCGAGGTCCCCGAGGGGCAGGTCCCCTTCGAGGTGGCCCAGCTGCTGCTCGCGCTGGAGAACGACGAGGAGGTGACCGTCACCGACACCGAGGACATGCCGGTGATGCAGGGCGACAACCTCCTGATCGTGCGCCGCCTCAAGCTCTCCGAGAGCCGGATCTCCTGCGTCCAGTTCGACCGCAGCGACAACGTCCAGGTGACCATCGCCGCCTGGGACCGCCCGATCACGGACGACCTGTACGCCCTCCTCAAGCCCCTGCCGGCGGAGCTCTTCCAGCAGGGCTGACGGCCGGCAGGTGGGGGGACACCGTCCCGGACGGAGTCCCCCGCCCCTTCCCGCTAGCGCCGCACCGAGGGCTTCACGTCGACGTCCGCCGCCCGCACGAACGCCACCCGGTGGCCGTACTGGATCTCGTAGTACAGGTCCTTGCCGACCACGACCTTGTGCGAGTCCGTCGTGAAGGTGACCGCGTAGTAGTACTCGCCGGGCACCTTGTCACCGATCACGTACGTCTGGCCCTTGAGCACCTTGTACGGCAGTGGCGACACCGCCTGCGCGGGCACCCCTGTCGGATAGGCGGTGGCCTCGGGGTAGGCGCGGCCGTACACCGGGACGCTGTCGACGCCCTCCTTGGGGGTCACGACGAGACCGGCGGCACTCACTGCCGTCGGGTCGCCCTTGGGGTTCTTGAACCAGGCCTTCTGGCCCAGGTACCAGATCGCCGTCCAGTCGCCGTCGCGCCCGGCGACCGCGTACTGCTGGCCGGTCGAGACCCGTGACGACAGGTCGTTGACGTCGGTCGTCGGGGCCCTGCCGCCCAGACCGATGTCCGTGATCAGGGCGGAGTTCTCGTCGGGGGCCGAGTAGAGCCGCACCTCGCTCGAACCGTGGGACGCGCAGGGCTCGCCCTTGGTGACGCAACCCGTGTACCGCGGCTGGTTGGTGGCGTAGTCCGGGCGGATCGTCACCAGGCCGCCCTGCTTGGGGGCGGTGGCCCTGAACGGGTGGCCCAGCAGCTCGAAGTAATGCCGCCAGTCCCAATAGGGGCCGGGGTCGGTGTGCATGCCCGCGACGGTCGAGGTCGTCGGGCCGGGCACGTTGTCGTGGCCGAGGATGTGCTGCCGGTCCAGCGGGATGCCGTACTTCGCGGAGAGGTACTTCACCAGCCGCGCCGAGGACCGGTACATCGCCTCCGTGTACCAGGCGTCCGGATTGGCCAGGAAGCCCTCGTGCTCCAGACCGATCGACTTGGCGTTGATGTACCAGTTGCCCGCGTGCCAGGCCACGTCCTTCGCCTTCACATGCTGGGCGATGTGACCATCGGTCGAGCGCAGGGTGTAGTTCCACGACACATAGGTCGGGTCCTGCACCAGATTGAGGACGCCCTCCCAGGTGCCCTCGGTGTCATGGATGACGATGTACTTGATGCTCTGCGAGGCCGGACGGTCGCCCAGGTCGTGGTTGCCGTAGTCGTTGTCCCCGAACTCCTCGTACGGCGCCGGGATCCACTCGCAGGACACTGTCCTGGGGCACTCGGTGCTTCCCGACTTGGGCTTCCTGAGGCCCGCCCGGGCCAGCTGCGCGGTGTCCGGGGCGAGCTTCGGGCGGGCGGCCAGCGCGACCCGCTGGCCGGCGTCCGTGGTGCGTTCCTCGCCGGTGCGCAGCACGTCGAAGACGTCGTTCGCGTACGCCGCGGCGGTCGCGCTGTCGTCCGCGCCGGAGAAGCGGGCCACCGCGCCGTACCAGTCGGCCGGGTCCTGGCTCAGCGGTTCGCCCAGGTCCCGCTGGGCGGCGGCCAGCAGCGCGGCGCCGCCGGCGACGTTGGCCGCGGGGTCGGTGCGCAGGTCCTCGGCGCTCCGGCCGGTCAGCTCGGCGGCCTTCGGCAGGGTTTCGAGGCGGGCGGGGAGCTCGGTGGGCGCCGTGATCTTCGTGGCGGGCAGCAGGGCGGCGCGGGCGCTGTCGCCGCGCGCGTCCTCGGTGCCCTCGCTGTGGTGCGGCGCCGAGGCGAGCGCGGTGTGGGCGTCGGTCAGGTGCATCGGCCCGTAGCCCCCCGTCACGCTCGGCGCGCCGGCGTGCGTGTCCCAGCGGGACTGGAGATACGAGACACCCAGCAGGACGCTCTGCGGCACGTGGTACTCGGCGGCCGCCGCGGCGAAGGCCCGCTGGAGGCCGGCCGCCGAGTCCTCGGCCGACGACGGGGCCGCGCCGAGCAGGGGCAGCAGCAGGGCGGTGCCGGCCAGCGTGCCGAGCACCCTCCGGGTGGCTCTGTTGGGGTCGGTGGCGGATCCTCGCAATGCAGCCTCCAGGGACGATCGAGCGCGATGAGCCGAGCGGGGCCGGGCGTGCGTCAGTGCTACCGGCTTGTCGACGATCCGTCAATCATGCCCAGATGCAGGGAATTTCCCATGTCAATCCGGGTTCACGGGAGTTTCGTGGCGCAGGCCCCGCGGGCCTGCGGGGCGTCAGTGGCGTACACCATTGACCGCCACTCGCGAAAGACGCCGCGGACATACGACGGTCCGCAGCGCGCCGCTTCACAGGGCGCACTGCGGACCGTCGTCCCCGTCAGCGAGTGCCGACCGCCGCGCGCACGGCCCGACGGGCCAGCTGGCAGTCGTCGTGCAGCCGCCTCAGCAGCAGCCGCTGTGTCTCGCCGGACGGCGCGGCACCCGGGTGGGCGGGGCCCGATGCCGCCGGGGTCGCGTCGTGCATCGAACGCTGCACGGCCGTCTCGTAGGTACGGATCTCACGGGTCAGCACGAGCATCAGGTTCACCAGGAACGCGTCCCGCGAGGCAGGGCCCACCGACTGGGCGATCTGGCTGATCTGACGACGCGCCACCGGGGCGTCGCCGAGGACCGACCACAGCGTCGCCAGGTCGTAGCCCGGCAGATACCAGCCCGCGTGCTCCCAGTCCACCAGCACTGGACCGGCCGGTGAGAGCAGGATGTTCGAGAGCAGTGCGTCGCCGTGGCAGAACTGGCCCATGCCCTGCCGGCCCGCCGAGTGCGCGATGCCGTGCAGCAGTTTTTGCAGGTCGCCCAGGTCGCGGTCGGTCAGCAGCCCCAGCTCGTGGTAGCGGGAGATGCGGGCCGCGTAGTCGAGCGGGGCGTCGAAGGTGCCCGCGGGCGGACGCCAGGCGTTGAGCCGGCAGACCGCGCCGAGCGCCGCCCTGATGTCCGCGCGGGGCGGGGACTCCGCGGGATGCCGGTGCAGCGCCGCCGCCCTGCCGGGCATCCGCTCGATGACCAGGGTGCAGTTGTCCGGGTCCGCCGCGATCAGCCGCGGGACGCGCACCGGGGGCCGGTGCCGGACGAACGAACGGTATGCGGCTATTTCGTGCCGGATGCGCTCGGCCCATACGGGGGAGTGGTCGAGTAAACACTTGGCGACGGCCGTGCTGCGTCCCGTCGTACCGACCAGGAGCACGGAGCGTCCGCTGCGGCGCAGCACCTGCACCGGGGCGAACTCCGGGCAGATCCGGTGCACCGACGCGATCGCCGTGCGCAGCTGGGCGCCCTGGGGGCCGGACAAGTCGAGTCTCCCGCTGAGCGGTTGGGTGCCGAGCCCCGGAACGCGTCGTGCCCTGCCCGTACCCGGTACGGGGGCGGTCGGCCGCGCGGGGTCGAGGTAGGGGCCACCGCCCGCCGGGCGGAGATGCGGCGACCTGGGCGGGGCGGACACGGAGGACGATGCTGCGTACATGGGAGAGACAGATCCCTTCGTGTGCCTGCTGTGCCTGGAGAAGCAGTGCGCCGCCCGATCCGGACCACCGGGTGCACCCTGGGGAATGTCCCTGTGCGGTCCGGGTCGGGGTGGCGCGTTCCTACCTCAGCGCATATGCCCCGTGGCACACCATCTGGCGCACCCTGGCGAACCCTGGCGAATAGTCCCGGAGCAACTGACCCGGGGCTACTGTCAACTCAGCCGAGAACCTGGGGGCTTGACGTGAGCGGACAACCCAACGCCCGACTTTCGGACCTGTTCGGCCTGGCCGGCTGGTCCAAGGGTGAACTCGCGAGGCTGGTCAACCGGCAGGCGGCGGCCATGGGCCATCCCCAGCTCTCGACCGACACCTCGCGGGTGCGGCGGTGGATCGACATGGGAGAGATCCCGCGCGATCCGGTGCCGCGGGTGCTGGCAGCTCTGTTCACCGAGCGTCTCGGCCGTGTCGTGACCATTGAGGACCTCGGTCTGGTCCGGCACGGGCGTACGGGGAAACGACAGGGCGACGGGAGCGCGGAACATCCCGACGGCATGCCGTGGGCGCCCGACCGAACCGCCGCGGTCCTCACCGAATTCACGGGAATGGACCTCATGCTCAACCGACGCGGCTTGGTGGGCGCGGGTGCCGCGCTCACCGCGGGATCCGTACTCAGCAGCGCCATGCACGACTGGCTGCACACCGATCCGTCCCTCACCGCCGATGCCCCCCAGTTCGACGACCCTCTGCACGCCGACCCCGCCGGGTTCGACCGTTACGAGGCCGCCCCCATCGGGTCGCAGGAGATCGAGGAGCTGGAGCGCTCCGTCGAAGTGTTCCGGGCCTGGGACGCGGCCCGTGGCGGCGGCCTCCAGCGCAAGGCGGTCGTGGGCCAGCTCAACGAGGTGGGTGGCATGCTCGCCTACCGGCACCCCGACCATCTCCAGCGGCGTCTGTGGGGCGTCGCCGCCAACCTGGCCGTCCTCGCGGGCTGGATGTCCCACGACGTCGGCCTCGAACCCACCGCCCAGAAGTACTTCGTCATCGCGGCCCATGCCGCGCGAGAGGGCGGTGACCGGCCCCGGGCCGGCGAGGCGCTCTCCCGCGCGGCCCGCCAGATGGTGCACCTGGGTCGGCCCGACGACGCGCTCGACCTGATGAAGCTCGCCCGGTCAGGCTCCGGCGAAGAGGTGCTGCCCCGCACCAAGGCGATGCTCTACACCATCGAGGCCTGGGCACAGGCATCCATGGGCAAGGGCCAGGCCATGCGCCGCACCCTGGGACAGGCGGAGGACCTCTTCGTCTCCGACAAGAGCGACGTGCCACCGCCGAGTTGGATGCAGACCTTCAAGGAGGAGGACCTGTACGGCATGCAGGCCCTGGCCTACCGCACCCTGGCCGAGCACGACCCGAGCGCGGCCGCGCTCGCCCAGCACTACGCGGAGAAGGCGCTCGCCCTGCGGGTCGACGGACGTCAGCGGTCGAAGATCTTCGACTTCCTGTCGATGGCCTCGGCCTGCTTCATCGCCGACGACCCCGAACAGGCCGACCGGTACGCGCGGTTGGCGCTGGTGTCGATGGGCTCCAACTCCTCCCATCGCACCTGGGACCGGCTGCGCCAGATGTACCGGCTCACCGCCGAGTACTCCAGCTACCCCAAGATCAGCGAACTGCGCGAGGAGATCAGGCTGGCGCTGCCGAAGCAGAAGGGAAGGGGTGGCAACAGCACACGGGCATGAGGTTGCTATGAAGTCACCTTGGCGATGAGCACGCAGGCGTCGTCCTCGCGCTCGGTCTCACCGAACTCCTCCATGACCATCCGCACTCCGTCCTGCGCGGTGCGCGCCCCGCCGAACCGGGGGGCGAGGTCCAGGAGTCGGTTCACGGCGTCCGCGTTGCCGCGTCCGGGCACCAGTCCGTCTGTGTGCAGCAGGAGCAGGTCGCCCGGTTCGAGGGTCTCCTCGGCCTGCGCGTAGACGGCTCCGGAGGTCGCGCCGAGGAGCACGCCGTCGGGGGAGTCCAGCCTGCGCCCCGTCCCGCCCCGGAACAGCAGTGGGGCGGGGTGCCCGGCCTGTGCCCAGACCAGGGTGCGGGTCTCGGGGCGGTAGCGGCAGCAGACCGCGCTGCCGAGGGCCGGCTGCACGGTGGCGTCGAGCAACTGGTTGAGCAGGGACATCAGCGGGCCGGGCTGAGTGCCCGCCATCGCCATGCCGCGCACGGCGCCGAGCAGGGTCGCCATGCCGGATGCCACGGCAACGCCGTGCCCGGTGAGGTCCCCGACGCTCAACAGCGTTTCCCCGTCGGCCAGTTCGAGTGCGTCATACCAGTCGCCGCCGATCAGGGCGCTGGACGACGAGGGGAGATAGTGGGCGGCCAGGTCCAGGGTCTCGGTGCCCCGGTGCGGGAGCCGCAGGGAGCCACGCCACGGCGGCAGCACGGCCTCCTGCAGCTCGACCGCGAGCCGGTGTTCGCTCTGCGCGCGCTGCCGGTGGCGTTGTAACGAGTCACGGGTCTCGCTCACCACCCGTTCACTGCGGCGCAGTTCGCTGACGTCCCGCAGCACCGCCCACATCGAGGCGGTGCTGCCGTCGGCGGCGAGCACGGGCTCGCCCATCATGTGGACGGTGCGCACCTCGCCGTCCGGGCGCACGACACGGAACTCGCCGTCTATGCGTTGGCCGTCGACCAGACAGTCCGTGACCATAACGGTCAGCTTGGGCCGGTCCTCGTCGAGCACCAGGGAAGGGAGCTCGTCGAGGGTGAGCGGGGGAGCGGTGCGGTCGCGGCCCAGGATCTCGTACAGCTCCCCGGACCAACTGGCCTCGTCCGTCAGCAGGTTCCACTCCGCGCTGCCGACCCGGCTGAGCAACGAGCCGCGCCGGGGAGCGGGCGGCGCGGTTCGCGCTGCGGACTGTGCCGCGGGTGCCGAGGGCACGGGCGGCGGGCCGTCCCGCAGTTGCGCCAAGTGCTCGTCGAGGTCGTTGAGTTGGTGCAGTGCGAGGTCGTACAGCGCGCGCTGCCAGCGCTCCGCGGGGTCCGAATCGTCGCTCGGTGCGTCCCGTCGTACGGCGTCCACGTCGCCCTTGAGCCGCCGCGCCTGCGATATGAGCGCGTCGACCGAGCCGCGTCCTGGGGGCTGGGCGGCGGGGCGGTCCGCGGAGAGGTGGGACGACATGACGCACTCCGATGCGGGGACGGTTCGACCAACGCGGGACGGAAGGACCGTTACGACTGTTGCACAGGCCGCGACGCGCTGTAAGAGATTTGGCAACACACGATCCGGTGGTGCTTCTGGCATATGCCACAGTCTTCACGGAGCGGTCGTACCGGACGTATTGTCTACGCCGTTCGGTGCCTCAAGTCGTAGGTGACGTACGTGACTTGATGCGTCGCCGGGGTGGTTGGGCGGGTGTTCATTTATGTGTTCGACGGTCCTGTGTTCTAAAGAGTCTAGGAGACTCGGTGTGATCACTCGCATGTGATGCAGGTCACAATAATTCGCCCACGTTCAGGCGTAATGCAAAGGGGGTCTGCGTGCTCCTAAGAACATGGACACGACCTTCCAGCAGCCCGCTCCTGCCCGCCTGATCACCGCGGAGAACCAGGAACTGCCCATCCCTGCCACCCTGCGCTACGGCTCCACCGATCCACTTGCGGTGTGCGTCGACTTCCCGCCCGAGGTCACCCTGGACGGGCAGGGGGTGACCTGGACCTTCGCCCGTGCCCTGCTGGAGGAGGGGTTGAGTGGACCGGCCGGCGCCGGGGACGTGCACATCTGGCCGTGCGGCCGGGACACCACGGTCGTGGAGTTCCACTCGCCGTACGGCCTCGCCCTCCTCCAGTTCCCGACGCCCGCCCTGCGCGGCTTCCTGCTGCGGACCTACGCGGTGGTCGGCGCCGGGCAGGAGGACCTCGACCAGGCCGTCGAGCGGGGGCTCGGCGAACTCTTCGGGACCGTGTGAGCCGTGCGTCAGAACCGCAGCACACCCGCGATGCCGTCGGCGCCGCCCAGCGTGCCGTCCGGTACGAAGCGGACGTCGGCGCCGGTGTCCAGGCACTGTTCGACGATCTCGTCCACGATGTCCTCGCGGGCGTCGAGGTCGCCGCTCTCGGCCGGGACCAGATGATCGCCGTCCTCGTCGCGGACCGTCACCCGGTAGTTCTCCTCGACGGCCAGCAGCCGCAGTCGGCCCTCCCGGGCGCTCTGCCAGATCTCGTCGACGCCGGCCGCGAACGCCCGCCGTCCGCGCGCCGATTCGAGCTCGCGGGTCACCGCGTCGGTGCTCTTGCGGGCATCCTCGGCGACCTGCGGCCGGACCGCCTGCCACACCGCCTCCGGGGTGCCGTGCGCGAGCCCGCCGTGCGGGACGTGCACCGCGTCCCTGGTGACGCCGCCGACCTCGTGCAGGGCGGACAGCGCCGCGGTCTCGCCGGTGATGTACAGCGGGCGCGGGTCCTCGCGCAGCACCTTGGTCATCACCGAGTCGGCGTCCCGCAGGAAGTGCCGCGTGTCTTCGTCCCGGTAGGTGCTCGGCAGGTCACCGATCCGCTCCAGGCGCTCGGCGTCGAAGTTCTCGCGGGTCCGGGTCAGCGGGAAGCCGCCGGCGCGATGCTCGGCGACCCGGTCGACACCGCCGTTCCAGAGTGTGGCGCGGTCGGCGGAGACCGACAGCACCCAGAACGGCCGCTCGGAGGCCTGTGCGGAGACGAGGTTGCGGGTCAGGAAGGTGTCCGAGAGCACCACGCGCTCCGGCACGGCACGGGCCAGGGACCACACCTGGTGCTCACCCGGCGCGGCGAAGATCACCAGTCCGTCCGCGGTGTGCGTCAGATCGATCTCGGCGAAGGCCTGGTCGAGCTGCCGGGAGACGTCGATGCGCCGCAACCTGGGGATCGCCGGATCGGCCTCCAGCTGCTTCTTGGCCTCGGCCACCACATTGCGCAGCCGGACCGGATCCTGGGCGTTCTCGGGTTCACGGCGGTGGGTCGGCGTCAGCACGGACACCGCCGGATAGGCGCGCGGACGGCGCAGTTCGGAGAGGGTCGCAGGGCTGAGTGCGTGCTCCATAACAGCACCATAGGACCGATCGGCCGATCAGGCATTCGGGGCAACTTGATCGCGCGTACAGGGCATTTCGCTGATACGGCGTCGGCACCCGACGGCTCACGCCGTGAGCGGTGCGAGGACGGCGATCGAGCCCTGCGCCACCGCGCACAGGGTCTCGGCGCCGCCGGCGTCCACGGTGCTCAGGTCGCAGCGGCACACCACACGGGTACGGCCGGCCCGTACGACCCGGGCGCGGGCGCGCAGCAGCTCGCCGCGGGCAGGTCGCAGGAAGTCGATGGAGAAACCGGCGGTGGTCACCGCCGAGCCGGCCACCGAGCCCGCCGCGAACGTGAGGGCGTTGTCCGCCGCGTAGCCGAGCACTCCGCCGTGCAGGGTGCCGTGCTGCTGGAGCAGGTCGCCGCGGATGTCGAACTCGAGGGTCGCCTCTCCCTCCTCGAAGGCCGTCAGCCGGGCGCCGACCAGCCTGCTGAAGGGCTGTGCCGCCAGAACCTTCCGGGCGAGCTCCAAGTCCAGGGTCCGATGCATGCCCACACCTCACTTCGCTAGTGAAGTGAGACTGGCGCGGACCGGGCGCGTCTGTCAACATCGGCCCATGTCCGACCCCGACGACCAGCGTCTCTACTTCCTGCTCCAGCAGGCCGCACACCGCCTGCGCACCGCCGCCGACCGGCGCTGCCTGGCCGCCGCGGGTGTCACCACGGCCCAGCTGGGCGCCCTGTTCGCCGTGCGCGACGAGCCGGGCATCACCCAGCAGGGGCTCGCCCGCACGCTCGGACTGCGCGAGTCGGCGGTGACCGGACTGGTCGGACGGCTGACGGCGGCGGGTCTCGTGGCCAAGGAAGCGCACCCGAGTGAACACCGGGCCGTCGTACTGGAGTTGACCGGCACAGGGGCCGAGGCCCTGCGCGCCGCCCAGCCGGAGATCGACCGCTTCAACGCGGAACTGCGCGAGGTGCTGGGCGACGACGGCTTCACCGGGGCGGCGACGGCCATGCACCGGCTCGCGTACTGGGGGTCCTGAGGCGGACCCCCGGACCCCCGGTCTCCCGTTCGCCTCAGTCGTCGCGTTCGGCCCCGCACGAGCTGCCGTTCGGCGGCAGGCTGCCGTACAGCAGGAAGTCGTCGACCTTGCGGTGCACGCACTTGGAGGAGCCGTAACCGGTGTGGCCCTCGCCCTTGTTGTCGAGGACCACGGCCGAGTCGCCGAGGCGCTTCGCGGTCTCCACGACCCAGCGGTACGGCGTCGCCGGGTCGCCGCGGGTGCCGACGAGCAGCATCTTCGGCGTGCCGACGTCACGCACCTTCTCGCGGATGAAGTCGGTGCCCTTCGGGCGGCCGTAGCACATGAGGTACTCGGTGAGCCGGTAGCGGCCGAAGACCGGGGACGCCTTCTCGTAGGCGGCCCGCAGCCGGGGCAGATCCTTGGTGATCCGGTCGGCTCCGGGGCGGTCGGGATCGTCCGCGCAGTTGACCGCCATCAGAGCCGCCGGAAGATTGTCGAGCGGTACGTCCTCCACGTCGGAGAGGGTGCTGTGGGTCGGGTCGTCGGAGGGCGGGCGGGCGCGGGTGAGGAAACCGGAGCCGCTGCCCGCGAAGGCGAGCACTCCCGTGGTGTCGCCGTCCTCGACCAGTTCGGCGAGCGCCCGCTCCAGTGAGGGCCACAGATCCTCGCTGTAGAGGGCCTGGCTGATGGCGCCCACGAGGTCCTGGCCGGTGAAGGCGGGGCCGAAATCCGTCGGCACCGGGTCCTCGTCCAGTGACGCCACCAGTCGTACGACCTGCTCCCGGGCGCCGCGCGCGTCGGTGCCGAACGGACAGCCGATGTCCTTGACGCACCAGTCGACGAAGTCCTCCAGCGCCGTCTGCTGCCCCGCGGCGCCCGCCACACCCTGCTCGGACAGCGGCTCGGTGAGGGTGTCCACACCGTCCAGCACCAGCCGGCCCACCTTGTCCGGGAACTGGGCCGCGTACACCGCCCCGAGCCGGCTTCCGTAGGAGAAGCCGAGATAGTTGAGCTTCTTGTCACCGACGGCCTGGCGCATGATGTCCAGGTCGCGGGAGGCGTTCACCGTGCCGATGTGGCGGAGCACCGGTCCGGAGTGCTCGGCGCACTGGGCGGCGGCCTTCCGCAACCGCCCGAGCACGGTCCGCGGATCCTGGGCGACGGCCGTCTCGTCGTCGGTGGCCGCAAGCGCCTCGTCGGTGCCGGCGCCGCAGCTGACCGGCGAGGACCTGCCCACGCCGCGCGGATCGAAGGACACCACGTCGTACTCGTCCGTGAGGCCCATGAAGTCGTCACCGCCGGCCGCGAGTCCGGGCACGCCGGCGCCGCCGGGGCCACCGAAGTTCAGCAGCACCGAACCCCGCTTGTGCTCGGCCGTGGACCGGTAGCGGGCGAGTGCCAGGTCGAGGGTGCCCGCGCGGGGCTTCGCGTAGTCGAGGGGAACAGTGACCTTTCCGCACTGCAGGTCGTCGGGGGTCTCCATGCCCACGCACTTCGACCACTTGATCTTCTGGCGGTAGAAGGGCGACAGGTCCGGTCCGGAGCCGTCCGCGGCCACGGCCGGCAGTCCGGCGCCGAGCAGGACCAGCCCCACGGCTCCGGACAGAGCGCATCGCCGCCTCGTCACCTTGGCGAGCATCCATGCCTCCAAGGACGCCCATCGGCGCCCTCCGATCACGATAAGGGGCCCTCCGGCGGCCCGCCTCCGGGCGAGAGGGATCATGGAATGCGCCCTGGCCTGTGCCGGCGTGATGCCCATGGGCCTGGTGTGCCAGAAGTTCGACGAGCGATTCGCTGGGCTCGCTGCGTCAGCCCTGGTGGAACCGGCGGTGCAGGAGCCGTACACGCTCCGTCAGCTCGGGCACCGGGCCCTCGACGACCACCTGAGGGGCCACCTCGTTGACCGGCAGGGTCCGCACCGGTGGCGCCGGCACGCCCAACTCGCCCAGCCACTCGGCGAGTTGTGCGGACGAGGCGACGTACACGATGCGCCCGAGGCCGACCCAGGCGTGCGCGGCGGCGCACATAGGGCAGTGCTCGCCGGAGGTGTACACGGTGGCCGCAGCCCGCTCCCCGGGGGTCAGGTGCGCCGCCGACCAGCGGGCCAGCTCGAACTCGGGGTGCCGGGTGCGGTCACCGGAGGCCACGCGGTTGTGGTCCTCGGCCAGGATCTCACCGGCGGCGCTCACCAGGACCGATCCGAACGGTTCGTCCCCGGCCTCCAGCGCCTCGGCGGCCAGCTCGACGCAGCGGCGCAGATACGGCAGTTCTATGTCCTTCACGACCATGACATGAGCCTAGGATCATCGCCGCTTCGGCGGAAACGCGTTTCGCCGGCCCACGGCGACCACCCCGAGCGCGACCAGCACCAGCGGCAGAGCCGTCCAGGGCAGGGCGCCCGCACCCAGGCCCTCCAAGACCATTCCGCCGGTCAGCGAACCCATCGCGATCCCGGCGTTGTACACCGTGGTCTGCAACGACGTGGCCGCGTCCGCGCGCTCCGGGCCCGAGGCGTCGACCAGCGCCGTCTGGATCAGCGTCGGCGCGCCCCCGAAGGCGACGCCCCACGCGGCAACCGAGACCAGCAGTACACCCGGCACCCCGGCGGCGAGCCCCAGCACCAGCATCACGGCCGCGCACAGCCCCAGCGCCCCGAGGAGCGTCGGCCGCGGATGCCGGTCCACCAGCAGCCCGGTGAGCCAGATGCCCGCCACCGTCGCCGCCCCGAACACCAGCAGGACCACTCCCGTACGGCCGAAGCCGGCGTGCGCCGCGAACGGGGCGACGTACGTGTACATCACCTGGTGCCCCACCAGGAGGAACAGCGTGACGGACAGGACGGCCGGGACGCCCGGCAGCGCGGCGACCCGGACCAGTGGCACGCGCGTGTGCCGCGCCTCGCCGGGGAAACCGGGCACCCGCCACCGCACCCAGCCCACCAGCAGCACCGCGAGCCCGGACAGCAGCCCGAACGCCGTGCGCCAGCCCACCGCCCCGGCCAGCGCCGTGCCGGCCGGGACGCCCAGGGACAGAGCGAGAGTGATCCCGGCGAGCACGATCGCGATGGCCCGGCCGCGCCGCGCGGCCGGCACCATCCGTGCCGCGTACCCGGCGAGCATCGCCCACAGTGTTCCGCCCGCGCACCCGGCCACCAGCCGGGCGGCGAACGTCAGGGGGTACGACGAGGACAGCGCCACGACCGCGTTGCTCACCGCGAAGCAGAGCAGCGCCCCGACGAGCACCCGTCGGCGCGGCAGCCCGCGCAGCAGTGCGGTCAGCGGGATCGCGGCGGCGAAGGACGCGGCCGCGTACCCGGTGACGAGGAAGCCGATCCGGGCCTCCGGGACACCCAGAGCCGGGGCCATGCGGGGCAGCAGTCCCGCGGGCAGCAGCTCGGTCAGCACCGCGGTGAAGGCGGCCGTGGACAGGGCGAGGAGCCCGGACCACGGCAGCGGAGCGGACGCGGGCAGGGCCGTGCCCTTGGCCGGGGAGATGGTGGACATGCGACCATGCTCGGACCTTCACATCAGTGTGAAGGCAAGGGCGACCCGGGAGCGCGTCATGAGGATCGGTGAACTGTCCCGCCGTACGGGAGTCCCCACCAGACTGCTGCGCTACTACGAGGAACAGGATTTGCTCCACCCCGAGCGGGCCGACAACGGCTACCGCGCTTTCGGCGAGGCGGCGGTCCGGGACGTCCAGCAGATCCGCGGGCTGCTGGACTCCGGCCTGACCACGGAGATGATCCGCACGATCCTGCCGTATCTGTCGGGACCGGAGGAGATCCTGCTGCCGCCCGAGCACCTGACACCGGAGACGGCCGCCCTCCTGGAGGCCCACGTCGACCGCATCCAGGCCCGGATCGACTGCCTGGCCCGCAACCGTGACCGGCTCAGCGCCTACCTGGCGTCGGTGCGCGCGGCGGACGTGCGGCCTTAAACGCCATTGCCGCGTGGGCCTCCGGGTGATGAAGTGGGCACATGGATCATGTTGCGGTACTCGCCCTCTTCGACCGGAACATGCGCGAAGGCGCCCAACCGGACGGTCCCGGTGCCCGTGTCGAGCGGGTCGGCAGGGTGGTTCGCCAGGTCGCCGCCGAGCACGGCTGGAACGGCGTGGTCTGGTCCGACCTGGACGAGGCGAGTGTCGACAAGGCGATCGCCGAGCAGATCGCGTACTACACCGGGCTCGGCCTGGAGTTCGAGTGGAAGCTGTACGGGCACGACCTGCCCGTGGATCTGGGAGAGCGGCTCAGGGCGGCCGGGTTCACCCCCGAGCCAGAGGAGACGCTGATGATCGCCGAGGTCGCCGATCTCGTCCTGGACGCGGAACCGCCCGAGGGGATCCGCTTCCTCCCGGTCACCGACCGGGCGGGCGTCGATCTCGTGGCGGACGTGCACGAGAAGGCCTTCGGCACCGACAGCTCCCGGCTGCGGCACCAGTTGCTGGCCCGGCTCCGGGACGACCCCGACACCGTGATCGCGACCGTCGCGCTCGCCGGTGACGAGCCGGTCAGCGCGGCCCGCATGGAGCTGGTGCCCGGCACCCGTTTTGCCGGCCTGTGGGGCGGCGGCACCGTGGAGGGCTGGCGCGGCCGCGGCATCTACCGCGCCCTGGTCGCCCACCGCGCCCGCGCCGCCGTGGAGCGTGGCTACCGCTACCTCCAGGTCGACGCGATGGCCACGAGCCGCCCCATCCTCGAACGCCTCGGGTTCACCCCGCTGACGATCACGCAGCCGCACGTGTACCAGCCGTAGTGCCCGGCGGCGGCCGGGATGTCACATCCGGCCCCGCCCGATCCGTCGCACCGGTATGACGACGAACCAGAGCCAGAGCATCCTTCTCGCAGGGGCGAGCGGGGTCCTCGGCCGCCACATCGCCAGGGCCCTGACCGACGCGGGTCACAAGGTCACCGGACTCGGCCGGAGCGCGGGCAACGGCGTCCGCGCCGACCTCATGGACCGCGACGCCCTGCTGCGCGCGGTGGACGGACAGCACTTCGACACGGTGGTGCACGCTGCGACCGCCCTGCGCAAGGCGCCCATGCGCCACCGCGACATGTACGCCACCGACGCCCTGCGCATCCAGGGCACCGCCCACCTGATCGAGGCGGCCCGGGCCACCGGAGCACGCCGCTTCGTCACCGAGTCGATGGTCTTCGGATACGGCTACGGCGACTTCGGCGACCATCTGATCACCGAGGACGACGAATTCGGCCCGCGCGGCACCGACCCGGAGCTGGAGCGGCACCTCGCCGGTATGCGCACCAAGGAGGAACTCACTTTCGGGGCAGCCGGGTTGGAGGGCATCGCACTCCGCTTCGGCCTCTTCTACGGCCCCGGCGGCACCGAAGCCCTCCTGCCCCTGCTGCGCAGGCGCAGCCTGCCCGCCCCCGCCGACCACGGCCGGGTCCTGCCCTGGGTGGAACTCACCGACGCCGCCCGCGCGGTGGCCGCCGCGGTCGAACACGGGCGCCCCGGACAGGCGTACAACATCGCGGACCGCACGCCCATGGGCTTCCGCGCCCATCTGCTGTCCGTGGCCGAGGAGTTCGGGCTGCCGAAGCCGATGTCCGTGCCCCGGTGGCTGACCAGGCCGATGTCGTACGCGCACACCATGTTCTCGACGAGCATGCGGGTCTCGGCGCGCAAGGCCGAGCGGGAACTGGGGTGGACGCCGGTGTACCCCTCCGGCCGCGAGGGCCTGGCCGCACTGCGGGCCGCCACGATCCGGTGATCACAGGTCGAGCTGGTACTCCACGGCCCGGTGGGTCGGCAGGTATCCGAGGGAGTCGTTGACGGCGAGCATCGGCTTGTTGCTGTCCGCGGTGTCGGTGCACAGCCCGGACAGCGCCGGGTGCCGTTCGAGGGTGTGGCGGACGGCCGCCGCTTTCATCCAGCGGGCGAGGCCATGCCCGCGGTGTTCGGGGAGCACAGCGGTGCCGTAGTGCTGACCGTCGCCCAACCCGTCGCCGGGCACGACCAGTTCGGAGAACCCGACCACGCTTCCGTCCGCCGCGTCCACGACGGCGACGGTGTGCAGCAGCTCGCCGCGCCGCGCGACGGCCTCCGCGGCCGCGACCACGCGCTCCACGTCCCAGACGACCCTGCCGAAGTCGGCGCCCTCCATCGGCATGTCGTCCATCGCCCGCCGCGAGTCGGCGAACGACCGCGCCAGCGCGTCGGGCACGGTGCCCTCCCACTCGATCAATCGGTAGCCGGGGTGGGGCAGTTCGAGGAGCGCGTCGATCGCGGCACGATCGACGTCGGCCAGCGTGAGCCGGGCGTACGTGAGCGCCAGGACCTGCCTGAAGCCCCGTGCGGGCAGGAACAGATCGGCGGGGGAGCCCTGTACGGCCTGGGCGACGACCGACCGCCGTCGCTCCGCCTTCGCCGCTTCCACGGTGGCCTGCAGAAGCCGGGTTCCGATGCCCTGCCGCCGCTCGGCGCCGTGCACCGCGAGCTGCAGTTCGGCGAGGTGCTCCTGCCCCTCCTTGGTGCACAGCCGCAGGAAGGCGGACCCGAGCGGCACACCGTCGTCCCCGGCGGCCAGCCAGGCGAGACGGCGACTGGCGGGGGTGGGCCGGGGATCGGCGAGCGGGATGATGTCGAAGGACAAGCGGGTCTCCGTCACGAGGGAGGGGCGGCGGGCGCTTGAAGCCTGCCGTCGGGCCCCGGCGTCCGCAACAGGATTTGCCGCCGGGGGACCCACACGCACGGCGGCGCGCCGGAGGCTCCGGCGCGCCGCACTCTCGCACGTGCTGGGGCGCTTGCTTCGTCCCGTGAGGCCGTCAGCGGCGCGCCTTCGACCGGTCCAGCGCCGCCACTCCGAGCGCGGCGAGGGCGATCTGGATGAGCCACTCGACCCAGTCGACGCCGTTGGTGTCGGCCACGCCGAAGGCCGCGGCGATCGCCGAGCCGATCAGTGCGGCCACGATGCCGACGAGGATGGTCAACAGAATTCCGATGCGCTGACGGCCGGGCACCACGAGCCGGCCCAGGACACCGATGACGATGCCGATCACGATGGCACTGATGATGCCGCTGACTTCCATCTCCGCCCCTTTTCCGATGAGCAACGATGCCCTCCGGATGCCCGCCGGCGGCGTCGGCAGTCAGGTGGTGTCCCAACCGTCGGTCAACACCCGGTCAATCCTCGGCAGGAGCGCCGGACGGTTCTGTGCAGCCCCTTGGATGTCATGTACGGTCCAAATCGATCGTGTGTCTATGCGCGTAGTTCCCGTCCCGCATCTCCCTTCCCCAACTCCTCACGGAGGTATGCCGGATGCCCGGACTCACCCTTCCCCGCCACAGACTCGGCGCGGTCCTCGCCGGAGTCACCCTCCTCGCCGCAGGTGTCGCCGTACAGGCCACCCCCGCCGCCGCTGCCACCCCGCACCGGATCCTCTTCGACAACGCCCACGCCGAGACGGCCGGAAACGCGGACTGGATCGTCTCCACCAGCCAGCCCGACCCCCTCGGGCAGGACTCCTCGCCCTCCGCCGAGACCGACTGGACCGGCGCCCTCTCCTCCTGGGGCGTCGCCCTGCAGAAGACCGGCGACTACAGCCTCAAGACCGCGACGAGCGCCCTCACCTACGGCGGCTCCTCCGCCACCGACCTGTCGAACTTCGACACCCTGGTGCTGCCCGAACCCAACACGCTGTTCACGACCGCCGAGAAGACGGCGATCATGACCTTCGTGAAGAACGGCGGCGGGCTGTTCATGATCTCCGACCACACCGGCGCCGACCGCAACAACGACGGCGAGGACGCGCTCGAGATCCTCAACGACCTGATGAGCAACAACAGCGTCGACTCCACCGACCCGTTCGGCTTCTCCATCGACTCCCTGAGCATCAGCTCCGACTATCCGTCGGCCATCAGCGACAGCAGCAACCCCGTCCTGCACGGCTCCTTCGGCACGGTCACCAAGAGCCTCATCGCCAGCGGCACCACGGCCACCCTCAAGCCCGCCGACAACGCGAACGTCAAGGGCCTGCTCTACCGCACCGGTTACTCCGGCAACACCGGTGCCTTCTTCGCGACGAGCACCTTCGGCAGCGGACGCGTCGCCTTCTGGGGCGACAGCTCACCCATCGACGACGGCACCGGCCAGTCCGGCAACACCCTCTACGACGGCTGGAACGACTCCGGCGCCACCAACGCGGCCCTCGCCCTCAACGCCACCGAGTGGCTGTCCGGCGGGAGCGGAAGCGGCAGCGGCGGCGGGGACGGCGGCGGCGGTTCCACCTGCACGTCGGCACAGCTTCTGGGCAACAACGGCTTCGAGTCGGGCAGTTCGACCTGGACCGCGAGCAGCGGTGTGATCACCAACTCCGGCAGCGAGTCCGCCCGCACCGGCTCCTACTACGCCTGGCTCGACGGCTACGGCTCCGCGCGCACCGACACCCTGTCCCAGTCGGTGACCGTCCCCTCCGCGTGCACCACGGCCACGCTCAGCTTCTACCTGCACGTCGACACCGCCGAGACCTCCACCAGCACCGCCTACGACACCCTCAAGGTGCAGGTCCTCAACAACTCGGGCACGGTACTGAGCACCCTGGCCACGTACTCGAACCTCAACGCGGCCTCCGGCTACACCCAGCGCAGTTTCAACCTGGCGGCCTACGCGGGCCAGAACGTCACCCTCAAGTTCACCGGCACGGAGGGCTCCACGCTCCAGACGTCGTTCGTCATCGACGACACGGCACTGAACGTCAGTTGATCCCGGCCGGGCTGCTACCTCGGCCGCGATGTCGATCACCGTGCGCCCATCGTCGAGCAGTGACCCGTTCGCCCCTTCCGTCCCTCGGCGCGACACTGGACGCCGTAGCCTTGGAAAGCGCACCAAAGGGGTGCGATGCCCGGGGAGGCGGCCGGAGATGGAGGAGTCGGTGCTCGGCGGCGGCGCGGTCAACCTGGTCGTCCGGGTCGGGGACACCGTGCGGCGCCCGCCGTCCGAACGGTCTTGCTTCGTGCGGGAGTTGCTCGCCCTGTTCGAGAGGGCGGGCTGGCCGGGGGCGCCGCGGTTCCTCGGCGTCGACGAACTCGGCCGGGAGACCTTCGGTCATATCGAGGGGCGGGCCGCCGTGAGCCCGCGCGAGCGCGCCGCGGTCCGAACCGACGAGGCCCTCGCGGAGGTTGCCCGACTCGTCCGCGTCTTCCATGACCTGACCCACGGGACAGCGCTCGCCGGGGACCGTGACGTCGTCTGCCACAACGACCTCGCACCGAAGAACACCGTGTACGCCGCGGGGCGGCCCGCCGCGTTCATCGACTGGGACCTTGCCGCTCCGGGCGAGCGGATGCACGACCTCGCCCACGTGTGCTGGCAGTACCTCGACCTGGGGCCGGACGTGGCGGAGGTAGGGGAGACCGCCCGCCGTATCCGGCTGATCTGTGATGCCTACGGCCTCGACCGGCGGGACGGGTTGCTGGACAGGGTGCTGTGGTGGCAGGACCGGTGCCTGCGGGGGATCGAGGCGGGCGCGTTCCGGGGAGAGCGGGCCATGATCCGGCTGCGCGAGCAGGGAGCCGTGGACGAGGTGCGGGCCGCGATGGAGTGGGTGGCGGGTCACCGGCGTGAACTCGGCGCCTGCCTGGGGTGAGTGCCGTCTCCTGTGCCGAGGGATCCGCTACGGCCTGGGGGCGCTCTTCGCCGCCGTGACGGTGCACATCAGCCCCAGGAGCAGGCCCAGCTGAGGCCGTACATGCGCTCAGGGGGCTGGGTGAATCCGAGCGCCAGCAGACCGAGCATGCGGGCCTGGCGTTCCCGCATTTCCGGAGCGTCGGGGTGGTTCGCGATGTCACCTCGGCTGTGTGAGAGGTAGGCCATGATTCGTCTCCTTCGACTTCTGGCGCCCGATCGCGGCCGGTGCGGTGGCTGAGCAAGGTCAGGGACTTGCGTCGGTTCTGCGTCGTATAGTCGCTCCATGAGTGGGACCAGCCTCACCACAGGTGCCCTCGCCCGGCGGCTGGGGGTGTCGCCCACCACGCTGCGCTCCTGGGACCGCCGCTACGGCATCGGCCCTGTCGTCCGCACCGACGGCAGGCACCGCCGCTGGACGCCGCGGGACGTCGCCGTGCTGGAGGCGATGTGCCGGCTCACCGCCGCGGGTGTGCCGCCCGCCGAGGCGGCCCGCGCGGCCAAGGAGCAAGGCGGCGGCGCGGTCGCGCCGAGGACACCGGATCCCGCGGCCGGCGCACGGTCCCGGGCGGCCGGCCCGCTCCCCCTGGGCGATGTGCGCCAGGAGTGCCGTGGTCTCGCCCGCGCAGCCGTACGCCTGGACGCGCCCGCCGTGGAGGAGCAGTTGACCGCGGCGGTCGAGATCCACGGCCTCGCCGTCGCCTGGCAGGAGGTGATGGTGCCCACGCTGCACGCGGTGGGCCGCAAGTGGGCCTCGTCCGGGGACCGTTACGTCGAGGTCGAGCACCTGCTGTCCTGGCACATGTCCACCGCGCTGCGCCGCCGCACCCGTCCCCCGGCCCGACAGGGCGACCCGCTCGGCCCCGGGCCGGTCGTGCTGGCCTGCGTCCCCGGTGAGCAGCACACACTGGCACTGGAGGCACTCAACGCCGGCCTGGGTGAACTGGGCGTGCCCACCAGGATGTTGGGGGCCGCCGTACCCGCGGAGGCGCTGACTGCCGCGGTGGACCGGCTCGGCCCGGCGGCCGTCGTCCTGTGGGCGCAGGCCCGCTCCACGGCGAGCCTGCCGCTGGCCCGGCACATCGCCGACGCCCAGTGGGGGGTGAAGGGCGCCCGCAGAAGGCCGGTGGTGATGCTGGGCGGGTCCGGCTGGCTCGGCCGCTCCGCCCCGGGAATGCTGCGGCCGACGGCCTTCGAGGACGCCCTTGACGCCCTGGCCCGCCTGTACACGGCCGAAGCGCCTCCGACATCCGGCTGACCTCAGTGGCGTGCAGGCCGTCTCCGGCGCCCCGTCGGCCTCAGTCTCGGCCGCGCGCCCGCTTGAAGCGGGCCAGTCCCTCGGACAGGTCCACGATCGGATCCGGGTAGTCCGGCGCGGCGCGGTCCAGACCTCGCAGTTTCCACGGCTCGTGCACCAACGGCCCCGCCAGTGCGGCCAGTTCGGGCACCCAGCGGCGGACGTACGTGCCGTCCGGGTCGTACCGCTTGGCCTGGGCGACCGGGTTGAGGACCCGGTTGGGGCGGGTGTCGGTGCCCGTGCCCGCCATCCACTGCCAGTTGAGCTGGTTGTTGGCGAGGTCCCCGTCCACCAGCAGGTCCAGGAAGTGCCGGGCACCGATCCGCCAGTCCACGTACAGCGTCTTGGTGAGGAAGCTCGCGGTCAGCAGGCGGCCACGGTTGTGCATCCACCCTTCGTGTCGCAGCTGGCGCATCGCGGCGTCGACGACCGGGTAGCCGGTGCGGCCCTCCTTCCACGCCGCGATGTCGTCCCCGGCGGTCCGCTCGGAGCGCCAACTGTCGTGCTGCGTGCGGTAGTCGGCGGCGGCCGCGGCAGGGCGGGCCGCGAGCACCTGCCGGTGGAAGTCGCGCCAGGCGAGCTGCCGTACGAAGGCTTCCGCGCCCGGACCGCCCGCCCGGCGCGCCCGGTGGACGAGCTCCACGGGGGAGAGGGTGCCGAAGTGGAGGTGCGGGGAGAGCCGGGAGGTCGCGTCGCCGGCCAGGTCCTCGTGACGGTCCTCGTACCCGGCGAGCCCGACCCGCAGCCAGGTGGCGAGCCGCTTGCGGCCCTGCGTCTCACCGCCCTCGGCGAGGCCTTCCGAGAGCCCGGTCAGGCCGTCCCGGGACGGCAGCGGTTCGGATACCACGCCGTCGGGGACCCGCACGGTCCGCGGGGCGGTGAGCGGGTCCCGCAGCCGCTCCTGGGACCAGCGCCGGAAGTAGGGCGTGAAGACGGCGAAGTGGTCCGAGACGGCCGGGACCACCACACCGGGGGCGACGGCCGTGGTCACCGTGTCGTGGACGTGCAGCCGCACGCCCTCCGCCTCCAGGACCCGGCGCAGCCGCTCCTCCCGCCGGTGGGCGTGCGCGCTGACGTCGGACGCCATGTGCACCTCGTCGGCGTCCGCCTCGGCGGCGACCTTGCGCACCTGGTCGAGGAGGTCACCGGAGCGCACGACCAGCCGGCCGCCCCGCTCGCGCAGACCGGCGTCGAGGTCGCGCAGACAGTCGGCGAGGAACGCCAGCCGGTTGGGCGCGGCGAATCCGGCGGCGTCCACGGCCCGGTCCCGCACGAAGAGCGGGACGACCCGCTCGGTGCCGTCGAGCGCCGCCGTGAGGGGAGGGTGGTCGTGCAGACGCAGGTCGCAGGTGAACAGGACGACCGAGATGCTCATGGTGCGTACTCCGGGGGTGCGGAAGGGAGCCGGGAGGTCAGGGGGCCGGGACGTGCTTCGGATCGCGGGCCGCCGAAACCGCCGCGGTCCGGGCGATGTTGCGGGCCATGCCGCCGAAGACGACCGCGTGGAAGGGCGAGACGCTCCACCAGTAGGCGTGGCCGAGCAGACCGTGCGGATGGAACAGGGCACGCTGCCGGTAGCGGGTGCCGCCGTCCTCGCCGGTCGTGACTCCCATCTCCAGCCAGGCAAGGCCCGGCAGCCGCATCTCGGCCCGCAGCCGCAGCAGCCGGCCGGGCTCGATGGCCTCCACCCGCCAGAAGTCCAGCGAGTCGCCGACCCGCAGCCGTGCCGCGTCCCGGCGCCCCCGGCGCAGTCCGACCCCGCCCACCAGCCGGTCCAGCAGGCCCCGTACCGCCCACGCCAGGGGGAAGGAGTACCAGCCGTTCTCACCGCCGATGCCCTCGACGACCCGCCACAGCGCCTCGGACGGGGCGTCGACCCGCAACTCCCGGTCGTCGCGGTAGAGGCTTCCGCCGGCCCAGTCGGGATCGGTGGGCAGCGGATCGCTCGGGGCTCCTGGCACGGACGCCGACGACCACCGGGTGGTGACGCGCGCCTCCCGCACCCTTTGCAGAGCCAGTCGTACGGCGTCGTCGAAGCCGATCGCAGGGGCGGGCGGGCCGGCGAGGTGGCGGGCGATGTCGTGCTCGTGGCAGACCACCTCGTGCCGCAGCGACTCGGTGAGCGGCCGGGCGATCGAGGCGGGCACCGGCGTCACCAGGCCCACCCAGTGACTGGACAGCCCGGGGGTGAGCACCGGCACCGGGAGGATGATCCTGCGGGGGAGCCCGGCGACGGCCGCGTATCTGAGCATCATCTGCCGGTAGGTGAGGACCTCCGGCCCGCCGAGGTCGAAGGCCCGGCTCACGTCCGACGGCATACGGGCGCTGCCGACGAGGGCCCGCAGCACATCGCGGACCGCCACCGGCTGGATGCGGGTGTGCACCCAGCTCGGGGTGATCATCACGGGAAGGCGTTCGGTCAGGTACCGCAGCATCTCGAAGGAGGCCGAGCCCGAGCCGATGACGACGGCCGCCCGCAGGACCGTGGTCGGGACCCCGGAGTCCAGCAGGATGCGGGCCACCTCGGCGCGGGAACGCAGGTGTGGGGAGAGCTCGTCCTCGGGCACCCCCGCCGGGGTGAGGCCGCTGAGGTGCACGATCCGCCGCACGCCCGCCATCCGGGCCTGCTCGGCGAAGATCCGGGCAGCCTTGCGGTCGGTGTCCTCGAAATGGCTGCCGGAACTCATCGCGTGCACCAGGTAGTACGCCACGTCCACCCCGTCCAGGGCCCGGGCCACGGACGCGGCGTCCGTCACGTCACCGCGCACCACCTCGGCCCGGCCGGCCCAGGGATGGTCGCGCAGCCGGTCGGGGGAACGGGCCAGACACCGTACGCGGTACCCCGCGTCGAGCAGCTCGGGAACCAGACGCCCGCCGATGTATCCCGTCGCACCGGTCACCAGACAGCGCGGTCCCTCGCGCGTGTCGTCCTCGTGCATCGCTTGCCGGCCCTTCCTGTCGCCCCCTGTGATCACTTCCCCCGCCGGACCTCGTTCGGATGCGGGAGCGGGCCAGGCGACCGGAGGGAAAACACCGGGGCGTGCACATGTGCGCCGGAATCCCGGGCAAGCGGACTGGTACGAGACGGTTCGTCAGCGATGTTGGAGGTGTCTGCCGCTATGAGCGCGAAGGTGTTGGAGCGGTTCCCTGCAGGAGCTCCGCGCGGATCGTGGCCGGCAGAGGAGTACGCGGCGCAAAGGCGTGCGCAGGGTGAACCTGCGACCGTGGTGATGGACATCCAGTCCGACGCGTTCCTCGTGGTCGTCCCGAGCCGCGACGAGGACTGAAACCCGGCCTCAGAGGGTCAGCGTCCCGCCCAGCTGCCGGGCCCGGCGCACGAACACCTCGTGCAGGTCCCGCGCCGCCCGCGGCACGGACTCGGCCCTGCGGCGCTGAAGCATCAGCAGCACCCGGGTCGTGTCGCCCTCGATCGGCCGGTGGGTGACCGTGCCCTGGCGTTCCAGCGGATCCCCGACCACGCTGAAGTCGGGAAGCACAGTCACCCCCAGCCCCTCTGCCACCATCAGCTTTCCCATCTCCGCCCCGTCGGTGGAGTACGCGAAGGACGCGTCACGCCCGTCCAGCAGCCGGTGCACGAAGCGGTGCATGACATAGCCGGTGCGCATGGCGATCAACGGCTGGGAGAGCAGATCGTCCACCGGTACACACGTCCGCGCGGCCAGCGGACTGTCCGGGCGCAGGCACACCACCGGCCGCCCGTGCAGGAGCTGTGTCGACTCGAAGCCGGCCGGGGTGTCGTCGCCGTCGAGATGATTGACCAGCCCGAGATCGAATCCGCCCTCCGACAGGGCCCGGTGGATGTCGCTCTGCTGGGCGCCGACCACCTCGACCTGGGTGACCGGATGCGCGGCCCGGAAGTCCTCGACCGCCGGGATGAGCAGCGGCACGGTCGCCGCGTTCACCGTGCCGACGCGGACCATACGGCTGATGCGGTGCTGTTCCCCCGCCGCCGACCGCAGCCGGTCCACCGCCTCCAGCACGCCGACGATGTGCGGCAGCAGCTCCCGGCCCTCCGCGCTCATCGTCGCCCCGGACCGCTTGCGCTCCAGCAGGTCCACCCCGAGCTCGCGCTCAAGGTTCCGCACGGTCTCGCTCAGCGCGGGCTGCGACAGGCGCAGTTCCTCCGCCGCCCGGCGCAGTGAGCCGAGCCGGGTCACCGCGGCGATGTATTCCAGTTGTTCCGTCCGCATGCCCCGAAGAATGCGGGCCATTTCCCGCCCGGTTCAAGGGTTTCCCTGTCACACGTTCGTGAAATTCAATGGTCCGCGATACGAGACCGGTCGGGTTTTCCTTGACGCCTCTCGCCACCGGCTGTCACGATCGACGGCATGAAGATGCGACTGGACCTCACGCGGCGACGCCATGTCGACCTCGCGCGCGTCTCCAGCGCCTCCTGTTGCGCCGCGGCCTGATCAACCTCCCTCCGATCCGCCGCGCCTCCCCCTCTTTCGAGAGTTCCAGCGAGAGCTCTTTCGAGAGTTTCCACGCCTGAATTCCGTGCGCTCGCGCACCCCTTGAATTCGGCGTGCCCGAAAACATTCCGCAACAGGAGTCACGCATGCCTGCCGCGCCCGTGAAATTCGCCTACTGGGTCCCCAATGTCAGCGGGGGACTCGTCACCAGCAAGATCGAGCAGCGCACCGACTGGGGCTACGACTACAACCGCGAACTCGCCGTCCTCGCCGAGAACAACGGCTTCGAGTACGCCCTCAGCCAGGTCCGCTACATGGCCAGCTACGGCGCCGAGTACCAGCACGAGTCGACCAGCTTCAGCCTCGCCCTGCTGCTCGCCACCCAGCGCCTGAAGGTCATCGCCGCCGTTCACCCCGGGCTGTGGCACCCCGGCGTCCTCGCCAAGCTCGGCGCCACCGCCGACCACCTCTCCAAGGGCCGCTTCGCCGTGAACGTCGTGTCGGGCTGGTTCAAGGGCGAGTTCACCGCCCTCGGCGAGCCCTGGCTGGAGCACGACGAGCGCTACCGCCGCTCCGAGGAGTTCATCACCGCCCTGCGGAAGATCTGGACGGAGGACCACGCCGAACTCGCCGGTGACTTCTACCGGTTGCGTGACTTCTCCCTGAAGCCGAAGCCCCTCAACACCGAGGAGCGGCCGCACCCGGAGATCTTCCAGGGCGGCAACTCCACCGCCGCACGTCAGATGGCCGGCCGGGTCTCCGACTGGTACTTCTCCAACGGCAAGGACTTCGACGGGGTGGTCGAGCAGCTCACCGACGTCCGCAAGGCCGCCGCCGAAGTCGGGCGCACCGCACCGAAGTTCGGCCTCAACGGCTTCCTCATCGCCCGGGACACCGAGGCCGAGGCCCGCGACACCCTCCGCGAGATCGTCGCCAAGGCCGACAGCGAGGCCGTCGAGGGATTCGGTGCCGCCGTGAAGCAGGCCGGACAGTCCACCGGCGACAAGAAGGGCATGTGGCAGGACTCCACCTTCGAGGACCTCGTCCAGTACAACGACGGCTTCCGCACCGGCCTCATCGGCACGCCGGAGCAGATCGCCGAGCGGATCGTCGCCTACAAGAACCTCGGAGTCGACCTCCTCCTGCTGGGCTTCCTGCACTACCACGAGGAGGTCGAGTACTTCGGCAAGCGCGTACTGCCGCTCGTGCGTGAGCTGGAGGCCCAGCTTCCCGAGTCCACCCCCGCCCAGGTCTGAGGAGGTCACCGAGATGAGCACCGTCACGAACACCGACTGGCAGCACCGCCCCGCCCCCGAGACCGCGCAGGGCTGGATCGCCCGCGCCGCCGAGGTCGCCGCCGTCCTCGCCACCGACGCCGCCGCCCGGGACCGGGCGGGCGCCACCCCGTACGCCGAGGTGCAGCTCCTCAAGGACGCCGGCCTCGTCACCCTCCTCGGCCCCACCGAGCACGGCGGCGGAGGCCAGGACTGGCCCACCGCGTACCGGGTCGTCCGCGAGATCGCCAAGGCCGACGGCTCCATCGGCCAGCTCCTCGGCTACCACTACCTGTGGTTCTGGGCCGTCCGCCTGGTCGGCACCCGCGAGCAGTGGGAGCACGTGGAGGCGGAGGCGTCCAGCAACCGCTGGTTCTTCGGCGGCGCGGTCAACCCGCGCGACAAGGACGTCGTCGTGACCGAGGACGGCGACGACCTCGTCTACACCGGCCGCAAGTCGTTCTCCACCGGCAGCAAGGTCTCCGACGTCACCGTCCTGGAAGGCGTCCTGGAAGGCACCGATCAGCACATCTTCGCCATCGTGCCCTCCGACTCCGCGGGCCTGACCTTCCACGACGACTGGGACAACATCGGCCAGCGCCTGACCGAGAGCGGTGGCGTCACCATCGACGGCGTACGCAGCCCGTGGTCGAGCGCGGCCGGATACGTCGACAAGGTGTTCCAGCCGCGCGTCTACAACACCCTCAACGTCCCCACCATCCAGCTGGTCTTCGTCAACTTCTACCTCGGCATCGCGGGCGGCGCGCTGGAGACGGCCGCCACCTACACCCGCGAGAAGTCCCGCTCCTGGCTGCACGGCGGCTTCGAGCGCGCGGTCGACGAGCCGTACGTCATCGACAGCTACGGCGACCTCACCGCGAAGCTCTGGGCGGCCGAGGCCCTCGCCGACGCCGTCGCCGCCGAGGGCCAGAAACTGCACGACGACCCCGACGCCGTCACCGAGCAGGCCCGCGGCGACTTCGAGGTGCGGGTCGCCGCCGTGAAGGCCCGCGCCACCGACGTCGCCCTGGAGATCTCCAGCCGGATCTTCGAGGTGACCGGCGCCCGCTCCACCGCCACCGCCGAAGGCCTCGACCGCTTCTGGCGCAACGTGCGCACCCACACCCTCCACGACCCCGTCGCCTACAAGCGGCGCGAGGTCGGCCGCTGGGTCATCGAGGGCGAACTGCCCGAACCCACCTGGTACTCCTGACCGCTTCCCCGGGGCGCCCCCTCCTGAACGGGGGCGCCCCGCCTCCCCGCCCCGAAAGAGGACCCCATGGCCACCGTCCTGTCCGTCTCCGGCAGCCCCTCCGCCTCCTCCCGCACCAACCGGCTGCTGCGCCACCTCGACCGGCGCCTGACCGCGCAGGGCCACGAGGTGATCCCCCTCGACGTGCGCACCATCCCCGCCGAGGCGCTGCTCGGCGCCGACTTCCAGCATCCGGCGATCGTCGCGGCCACCGAACTGTTCGCGCGGGCCGACGGGGTCGTCGTCGGCACACCCGTCTACAAGGCCTCGTACTCCGGAGTCCTCAAGGCCCTGCTGGACCTGCTCCCGCAGTACGCCCTCGCCGGCAAGACCGTGCTGCCCCTGGCCACCGGCGGCTCCACCGCCCATGTCCTGGCCATCGACTACGCGCTGCGGCCGGTCCTCAGCTCCATGGGCGCGGCCCACATCGTGCAGGGCTGGTTCACCCTGGACAAGGAGATCAGCGTGCAGGACGACGGCACGCTGAGCATCGCGCCCACCGCGACCGAGGCGCTCACCCTGGTCGTGGACGAGTTCTCGACCGCGCTGGGACGGCGGCCGGTGCTGGCGGCGGCGGGCTGATCCCCCATGACAGGCCACAGGACAGCCCACGGGCCGGCCCACGTGATCGCCGACGACGTGGAGGCCGTGGCGGTCGCCGCGTCGCTCGCCGCGGAGTTCCGCGCCGGCGCCTCGGCCCGGGACGCCGAACGCAGGCTGCCCCGCGAGGAGTTGGACCGGCTCTCCGCCTCCGGGCTGCTCGCCGTCACCGTCCCCGCCGAGCACGGGGGAGCGGATGTGAGCGCAACGACCCTCGCCGAGATCTTCCGGCTGCTCGCCTCCGCCGACGCGAGCCTCTCCCAGATCCCGCAGAGCCATTTCGTCTACGCCAACGTGATCCACCGTCAGGGCACCGAGGAGCAGCGGAAGTTCTTCTTCGCCGAACTGCTCGCCGGGCGCCGCCTCGGCAACGCGCAGTCCGAGGCCGGAACCAAGCACGTCCAGGACATCCGCACCCGACTGCACCCGCAGCCGGACGGCTCGTACCGCCTCGACGGCGTCAAGCACTACTCCACCGGCGCCCTGTTCGCCGACTGGATCCCCGTGCTGGCCCGCGCCGAGGACGACAAGCTGTACGTCGCCTACGTGCCCGCGGACGCCCCCGGCCTCACGGTGATCGACGACTGGGACGGTCTCGGCCAGCGTACGACGGCCAGCGGCACCGTCCGTCTCGACGGCGTCGAAGTCCCCGCCGACCGGGTCCTGCCCCACCACCTCACCTTCGAAGGACCCCAACTCCACGGAGCCGTAGCCCAGTTGCTGCACGCCGCCATCGACACCGGGATCGCCGGGGGTGCGCTCGCTGAGGCGGCGGAGTTCGTCCGGACGAAGAGCCGCCCGTGGTTCGAGAGCGGTGTCGACACGGCCGCCGAGGACCCGCTGCTGATCCAACGCTTCGGCGAACTGGCCCTGCAGACAAGGGCGTCCGAGGCCCTGCTGCGGGAGGCCGCCCGGGCCGTGGAAGCCGCCCGGGCCGACCTCACCGACGACTCGGCGGCCGAGGCGTCCATCGCGGTCGCCGCCGCCAAGGTGCAGGCGGCCCAGGCCGCGGTGGAGGTGGCGAGCGCCCTCTTCGAGGTGGCCGGCACCCGATCGGCCCTCAACTCCCTGAACCTGCACCGGCATTGGCGAGACGCCCGGACCCACACCCTGCACGACCCGGCCCGCTGGAAGATCCAGCACATCGGCAGGTACGTGCTCAGCGGCACCAGGCCGCCCCGGCACGGCCTCCTGTAGCGAACAGCGGACCTTCCCGATCGGAGACCCCCATGTCCCTCACCTTCCACTGGTTCCTGCCGACCAACGGCGACAGCCGTCATGTCGTGGGCGGTGGTCACGGCACACCCGCCACCGTCTCCGGACGGGACCGGCCGCCGACGGTCGCCTACCTGAGCCAGATCGCCCGGGCGGCCGAGGACCTGGGCTTCATGGGGGCGCTCACGCCCACCGGCGCCTGGTGCGAGGACGCGTGGCTCACCACCGCGATGGTCAGCCAGAACACCGAGCGGCTGAAGTTCCTGGTCGCCTTCCGGCCCGGCTTCGTCTCGCCGACCCTCGCCGCGCAGATGGCCTCCACCTTCCAGCGGCAGACCGGCGGCCGGCTCCTGCTCAACGTGGTCACCGGCGGGGAGAGCCACGAGCAGCGGGCCTACGGGGACTTCCTCGACAAGGACGCCCGCTACCGTCGTACCGGCGAATTCCTGGACGTCGTGCGGAGGTTGTGGGAGGGCAAGACCGTCGACCTGCACGGCGAGCACCTGCACGTCGAGGACGCGAAGCTGGCGCGCGTGCCCGACCCGGTGCCCGAGGTGTACTTCGGCGGGTCCTCGCCCATCGCCGGGGAGGTCGCCGCCAAGTACGTCGACGTGTACCTCACCTGGGGCGAGCCGCCCGCGCAGGTCGCCGAGAAGATCGCCTGGATCCGGGGGCTCGCGGCCAAGGAGGGCCGCACCCTGCGCTTCGGGATCCGGCTGCACGTCATCACCCGGGACACCTCCGAGCAGGCCTGGGCCGAGGCGAACCGGCTGCTCGACGGCTTCGACCCGGAGACCGTCAGGTCGGTGCAGGCCGGGCTCGCCCGCAGCGAGTCGGAGGGGCAGCAGCGGATGCTCGCCCTGCACGGCGGCGGCGACCGGAACGGCCTGGAGATCCACCCCAACCTGTGGGCCGGCATCGGCCTGGTGCGCGGCGGCGCGGGCACCGCGCTGGTCGGCAGCCACGTCGAGGTCGCCGAGCGGATCAAGGAGTACCACGCCCTGGGCATCGACGAGTTCGTGCTCTCCGGCTACCCGCACCTGGAGGAGGCCTACTGGTTCGGCGAGGGCGTCCTGCCGCGCCTCGCCGCGCAGGGACTGTGGCAGCACCCGGCCGGGGAGCGGGCCGCGCCCTCGGCACAGGTACCGTTCGCGAGCTAGGGCCGTCACGACGTACGCTCACGGGTTCGACCTGCGCATCCGTCGAGAGGAACAGCCCGTGGGCGACTGGACGTTGACCAGGACCTTCCGCAGCAGCTCCGGTGAGGTCCGCTGGGACAGCCTCGGAGACCCCGGCCGTGACCCGGTCGTCCTCCTGCACGGCACGCCCTTCTCCTCGTACGTGTGGCGTGCCGTGGCCCGCGCCCTCTCCCGCCGCCACCACGTGTTCGTGTGGGACATGCCCGGCTACGGGGCCTCGGAGAAGTCCGCCGGCCAGGACGTCTCCCTGGCGGCCCAGGGCAGGGTCTTCACCGAACTCCTGGCGCACTGGGACCTGGACCGGCCCCGGGTCGTGGCCCACGACTTCGGCGGTGCCGTGTCCCTGCGGGCCCATCTGCTGCACGGCGCCCGCTACCACTCGCTCACCCTCGTCGACCCGGTCGCACTGGCCCCCTGGGGAACACCGTTCTTCCGGCTCGTCGGCGGGCACTCCGAGGTCTTCGACCAACTCCCGCCCGCCCTGCACCGGGCCCTCGTCCGCGAGTACGTCAGCTCGGCCAGCAGCCCCGGCCTGCACCCCGCCGTCCACGACCGGCTCGTCGAACCCTGGCTCGGCGACACCGGCCAGGCCGCCTTCTAGCGCCAGATCGCCCAGGCCGACCAGCGCCACACCGACGAGGTGCAGGACCGGTACGGCGAGATCGCGATCCCGACGCTGGTGTGCTGGGGCGAGGACGACACCTGGATCCCTGCGGACAAGGGGCGCGAACTGGTGACCCGCATCCCGGGAGCGCGCCTCGAACTCATCCCCGGCGCCGGTCACCTCGTCCAGGAGGACGCACCCGCCGAACTCATCGAGGTCCTCCTCGGCTAGATCTCCGCGAGCGCGTCCAGATGCGCCCGCCGCACCTCGGCCGTCTGCCCCTGCACGAGGAGGAACATCCCCTCCCGGAACAGCCGTTGGGCCGTACCGCCGAGGTCCATGGCCCGGCCGCCCCCCGCCACCACGGCCGCGGTCGTGGCGGTCCGCATCAGGTCGTAGGACCGCATCTTGAGCGCCAGCCGTTCCGGGACGCGCTCGTACGGGACGGGATGCTCGGCCAGCTCGTACACCTGCCCGCGCACCTCGTCGAGACGGCCGCGCAGGGCACCCGCGGTCCTCGACTCCCCGGCCTCCTCCAGGAGGTGGAGCGCCGCGTAGGTCACGCCGAAGACGGCGGGGGAGGCGTTGGTGTTGCGCGGCTGGTCCACCAGCGCGAACTTCTCCTGCGGGGTGCGCAGCACCACGGCGTCCTCGGGCAGCCACAGGCCGTCCAGTTCCAGGGAGACCGTCCGGGCCGCGGTGAGCGCCGCGAGCCGCATCGGCTCCGACGCCCGCAGTCCCGGCTGCTCGCGAGCAGCCGTGAACGCGATCACTACTTCGTCCGCCTCGCTCACCCCGGCCAGCAGCATCACGTCGTTCAGACCCCAGCCCGTGTACCAGGGCACCCTCCCGTCGAACCGCCAGCCGCCCCGCTCGGCCGTCGCCCGCACCGGCACCCGCGGAAACGCGCGGACGTGCGCGAACGCGATCCCGGCCAGCAACTCGCCGGTCGCCAGCGGCCCGAGCAGCCGCTCCCGCGCCGGCAGGGCGGACTGCGCGAGCATCCGCACCGGCGAGTGGTGCTGCGTCTGCACGAACCAGGTGGAACAGCACGCCCCGGCGAGGATCTCCTGGACCTCCCGCGCCACCGCGTCCGGGGCGCCCGCACCGCCGTACTCCCTCGGCGCGCACACCCCGAGAAGCCCCGAGCGTCCGATCGCGTCGAGGTGCCCCACGGGCACCCCCTCCTGGTCGACCCGGGCGGCTTGCGGGGCGAGGAGGCCGTCGGCGAGGGCGCGGGCCGTGGCGAGGAGCGGATGCGGTGCGGTGGTCATGGGCAGATTCTCCCGATCCCGCCGCGCGCGGTGTCGATCCGGGGGTCTGCCGTTCGTGTAGGAGGTGAGACAGACTCACAGGAGGAGAACGACATGCAGTACTACCTGCTCAACGTCATGCAGCCCGGCTGGGACGAGGTGCCCGCCCCCGAGGTGCTGGCCGAGATCGGCAAGCGGCTCGACACCTTCCACCAGGAGCTCCGCGAGGCCGGTGCCTGGGTCTTCGCCGGGGGACTGCACAGCCCCGACTCCTCGACCGTGCTGCGGCCCCGCGACGGCGACGTGCTGATCACCGACGGGCCCTACGCCGAGGGCAAGGAACAGCTCGGCGGCCTGTGCATCGTGAAGGCACCCGACCTGGACGCGGCCCTGGAGTGGGGGCGCAAGGCGGCCCTGGCCACCACCCTGCCCATCGAGGTGCGCCCCTTCCAGCACGAGTCCGAGGACTGATGACCGGACTGATGACCCCGGACATCGAGGGCGTCTTCCGCGAGGAGTACGGCCGCGCGGTCGCCGTCCTCGTCCGCTTCCTCGGCGACATCGACCTCGCCGAGGAAGCGGTCCAGGACGCCTTCACCACGGCTCTCCGGCGCTGGCCGGAGACGGGTGTGCCGCCCGGTCCGGCCGGCTGGATCATCACCACCGCCCGCAACCGCGCGATCGACCGGCTGCGCCGCGAGTCCACCAGGCAGACCCGCCAGGCCGAGGCCGCCCTGCTGCACGCCCCCGACGCACCGCCCGAGGAGGGCCCCGTGCGCGACGAACGGCTCCGCCTCGTCTTCACCTGCTGCCACCCCGCGCTCGCCCCGCAGGCCCGGGTCGCCCTCACCCTGCGTCTGCTCGGCGGCCTCACCACCGCGCAGATCGCCCGCGCCTTCCTGGTCCCCGAACCGACCATGGCCCAGCGCCTCGTCCGCGCCAAGGCCAAGATCCGCGACGCCCGCATCCCCTACCGCGTCCCCCGCGACGCCGACCTCCCCGACCGGATCGAGGCAGTGCTCGCCGTCGTCTACCTCATCTTCAACGAGGGTTACGGCGGCACCCCCGAACTGTGCGCCGAAGCCGTACGCCTGGGCCGTCTGCTCGCCGAGCTGATGCCGGACGAGCCCGAGGTCACCGGGCTCCTCGCACTGATGCTGCTCATCGAGTCCCGCCGGGCCACCCGCACCGACGCCGACGGCGCACGCGTACCGCTGTCCGAGCAGGACCCCGACCGCTGGGACCACGCGCTCGTCGCCGAGGGCCAGTCGCTCGTACGGCGGTGTCTGCGCCGGAACCAACCGGGGCCGTACCAGATCCAGGCCGCCATCCAGGCCGTCCACAGCGACGCGCCCACCGACTGGGACCAGGTCCGCCGGCTGTACGACCAGCTCATGGCGGTCGCGCCGAGCCCTGTCGTGGCCCTGAACCGGGCGGTCGCCGTGGCCGAGACCGAGGGACCCGCCCGGGCCCTCGTCCTGGTGGACGCGCTGGACCTCGACGGCTACCACGTCCTGCACGCCGTCCGGGCCGACCTGCTGCGCCGCCTCGGACGCGACAAGGAAGCCGCGGACGCCTACGCCAAGGCCGCGGAACTCACCGAGAACCCGGCGGAGCGCACGTATCTCGAACGCCGCCGCCGCGCGCTGTGACCCCCCTCACGAGAAGTATGGGCGGTGGCCTGGAATGCGCCCGGAGGGGAAAAGGTTGCAATATACATCTGACCGTCGAGACGAGGCCGCAAGGCCCGCGCACCCCAGCGAGGCAACCGTGAACCACCCCGCCCCCGAGCAGCCCGCCGACGTCGTCGCCCGACTGCGCGCCACCTTCCGCAGCGGCCGCACCAAGCCCGTCGAATGGCGTACGACGCAGCTGCGCCGCCTGCGCGAGATGCTCACGGAGAAGGGCACGGAGCTGGCCGCCGCCCTCCACGCCGACCTGGGCAAGAGCTCCACCGAGGCCTTCCGCACCGAGATCGACTTCACGATCCGCGAGATCGACCACACCCTCGACCACCTCGCCGACTGGCTGCGCCCCGAGTCCGCCCCGGTCCCGGCCCACCTCGGCGCCGACGCGAGCGCCCGGACGCAGTACGACCCGCTCGGCGTCGTCCTCGTCATCGCGCCCTGGAACTACCCGGCTCAGCTGCTGCTCGCCCCGGTGGTCGGCGCCCTCGCCGCCGGCAACGCGGTGGTCGCCAAGCCCAGCGAGCTGGCCCCGGCCACCTCCGCCGCCGTGGCCCGGCTGCTTCCCGCCTATCTGGACACGGACGCCGTCGCCGTCGTCGAGGGCGGCATCCCGGAGACCACGGCCCTGCTGGCCGAGCGCTTCGACCACATCTTCTACACCGGCAACGGCACGGTCGGCCGTGTCGTCCTGCGCGCCGCCGCCGAGCACCTGACCCCGGTCACCCTCGAACTGGGCGGCAAGTCCCCGGCGTTCGTCGACAGCGACGCCGACCTCACCGTCGTCGCCGACCGCCTGGCCCGCGGCAAGTTCCTCAACGCCGGGCAGACCTGCGTCGCCCCCGACTACGTCCTGACCGACCCGGACACCGCGGCCGCCCTGGAGCCGCTGCTCGCGAGCGCCGTCGAGAAGCTGTACGGCAGCGACCCCGCCGACTCCGGCGAGTACGGCCGCATCATCAACGAACGGCACTTCGACCGGCTCACCGGACTGCTGGACTCGGGCCGCACGGTCGTCGGCGGCACGAGCGACCGCACGAGCAAGTACATCGCGCCCACCGTCCTCGCCGACGTGGACCCCAAGTCCCCGGTGATGCAGGAGGAGATCTTCGGCCCGATCCTGCCGATCGTCACCGTCCCCGGCCTCGACGAGGCCATCGACTTCATCAACGACCGGGACAAGCCCCTCGCGCTGTACGTGTTCACCGACTCCGACACGACCCGGCGCCGCATCGCCGACGAGACCTCCTCCGGTGGCCTCGGCTACGGCCTGCCCCTCGCCCATCTCACCGTCTCCGACCTGCCGTTCGGCGGGGTCGGCGAGAGCGGCATGGGCAACTACCACGGCCGCTACTCCATCGAGACCTTCAGCCACCGCAAGGCGATCCTGGAGAAGCCGCTCGGCTAGTCGCCGGTGCGATGCGGTGCGGTGCGCGGCGAACCTACGGTGCCGCCGGCTGCTTCTCCTCTCGACAGCGGCGACCGGAGAACCAGCGGCGCACCGCCCGCGCGGGCGATGTGAAGACGGGGGAACCCGCGATGGACGACTGGGCGATCCCGACGACCTGGGCACCCTCGACCGTGGCCCGCCGCGGGGACGGCTTCCTCGCCACCCCCTTCTCCGAGCGCTGCGCGGGCCTCGTCGACGCCGGTCACCACGTCTTCCTCGGGATCTGCGCCGGCAACGGCTACTTCTCATCGCCCACCCCGGCCCGGACACCGTCGCCTGCACCTACCTCGGCCGCGGCTACGAACCCCGGCACGCCCGCGCCCGTGCGCACCGCGACGTACGCCAGACGGCCAACCGGATCTCCCGCGCCGTGGCCACCACGCGGATCGACCCGGCCCGGTTGCAAGTCGCGGAGTTCGCCGACTTCTACGACACCCCGGCCTACCGCACCACCCTCGAACGCGTCACCCGGGCCCACCAGGAGCAGCCCGCGTTCCACGTCACCTGCACCCGCATGGTCACCGGAGTCCTGCGCACCACCATGCCCGTCGACTGGACCCCGACCGCCGACCAACTGACCGCAGGCACCGAGTACTTGGACACCGAGCTCCCCTTCCTCCTCGACACCCCGGCCCTCGCCGGCTTCCTCTACGGCCCGAACGCACCGCTCCCGGCCGTGAACACCCAGGGATTCGTCACGGTGGAACCCCTCCCAGCCACGCGGTGACCGTCTGTCAGGGGGCCGCGACCGGGACGTAGCCCGCAAGCCCGCCGCCGCGTCGGCCCAGGAGCATCCGAACCCGAGGCTCGACGGCCGCCAGGCGTGGCTGGACGGGCCGATCCGCGCCGCTTCCGGCAAGCTCGGTTCCTGACAGACATCCGTATCCCCGCATGGAGTTGACGTCATGACCGACAAGCTCACCGTGAGCGTCCTGGGCACCGGCATCATGGGTGCCGCGATGGCCCGCAACCTCGCCCGCGCCGGACACACCGTCCGCGCCTGGAACCGCAGCGCGAGCAAGGCCCAGCCGCTGGCCGCCGACGGTGTCGAGATCGCCGGTAGCCCCGCCGAAGCCGTGCGCGGCGCCGATGTCGTCCTGACCATGCTGTACGACGGCCCCGCGGCCCTGGACGTCATGCGCCAGGCCACCGAGGGGCTCCGCCCGGGCGCCGCCTGGGTGCAGTCGACCACCGTCGGCATCGAGGCGATCGCCGAGCTGGCGGCCTTCGCCCGCGAGCACCGGCTGGTCTTCTTCGACGCGCCCGTCCTCGGCACCCGGCAGCCCGCCGAGGCCGGTCAGCTGCTGGTCCTCGCGGCCGGACCGGTCGACGGCCGCGGGGCGGTGACTCCCGTCTTCGAGGCGGTCGGCGCCCGCACGGTGTGGACCGGCGAGGACGGCGCCGAGGGCAGCGCGACCCGGCTGAAGCTGGTCGCCAACAGCTGGGTGCTCGCGGTGACCAACGCGGCCGGCGAGGTTCTCGCCCTCGCGAAGGCCCTCGGCGTGGACCCGCAGGGCTTCTTCGACGCCATCGACGGCGGCCCCCTCGACATGGGCTACCTGCGGGCCAAGGCGGGCATGGTCCTGGACGGCCGGTTGTCACCGGCCCAGTTCGCGGTCTCCACCGCCGCCAAGGACGCCCGGCTGATCGTCGAGGCCGGTGAGCGGGGCGGAGTCCGCCTGGACGTGGCCGCCGCGAGCGCCGAGCGCTTCGAACGCGCCGCCGCCCAGGGGCACGGTGACGAGGACATGGCCGCCGCCTACTATGCGAGCTTCGACGAGAACGCCTGAACCCGAGGATCCCGAGGAGGACCCCTTCGTGTCCAAGCCCCCGCTGCCGCCCGAGGCCGTCGAACTGCTCCGGCGTCCCAACCCCTGTGTGATGGCGACTCTTCGCTCCGACGGCACACCGGTGTCGGCCGCCACCTGGTACCTCTGGGAGGACGGCCGTGTCCTGATCAACCTGGACGAGGGCCGGGTCCGGCTGAAGCACCTGCGCCGCGACCCCCGCGTCACCCTCACCGTCCTGGACGGCGACAACTGGTACACGCACATCACGCTCATCGGCCGCGTGACCGAGACGTACGAGGCCAAGGACCTCGCCGACATCGACCGCCTCTCCACGCACTACGGCGGCCGTCCCTACCCGAACCGGGTCCGGGGTCGCGTGAGCGCCTGGATCGAGGTCGAGCGCTGGCACGGCTGGGGCGAGATGAAGGACAGCGACCAGGCCTCCGGGTGAGGAGGGAACCGTGGCGAGGGTGCGACCGCACCCTCGCCCCACCGCGTCGACGGGCGGGCGAGGGTGCGACCGCACCCTCGCCCCCCCCCCTGCGAGGGGGGGCGAAGGGGTGTGGTGTGTTGGAAAGCGCTGCTCCGCGGGTGGGTAGAGACCCTGCCTGAAA
>NZ_JBVHLJ010000005.1:0-6055 GCF_055559055.1 Streptomyces sp. NPDC024687
CAGGGTTGGGTTCAAGGTCGCCGACATGGCGCGGACCCGTCTCGGGCCGCTGTGCGGCGGCCCGGGTTTCATCTCTCGCCGAGAACGACCCGGCGTGAAAGCCGGTGTGCGAAGTGCTCTCGGTACGGTCCACACTACTCCGCGCCCCGCCGCGACGCGGAGCGACGGCCGCCTAGAAATGGAGCAGTCGCTGGGTGATCTCCCGGTATTGCCTCAGCGCGAGCCGGAGTTCGTCGGACTGCGTCTCGGGATCCCGGTCCTGCCAGCCGGCGCGCAGGACCTGCCGCCGTTCCGCGAGGGCGTTCACGAGCTGGGCGGTGGCTTCGTCGTAGGCGCTTTCGGCCTCTTCCAGCGCCTCGCGCGGTGTGTCGGCGAAGGCGTTGAGGGCATGCCGGAGGCGCTGGAGAACCTTGTCCTGTCCGTCCGACGGGACCAGTGGCTCCGGGCCCGTCCGGCGACGGTCGGCGGAGACCCGGGCCTGCCCCTCGGGCTGCTGGGCGCGCGTCTGGTCGTACATCATCGGGCGTCGCCTCCGTTCCGTGCGAAGGTGGCCTTGGCCTTGTCGACGGCCTGTTTCACGCTTGCGGAGACTCGGTCGGCCCTGCCCCGGCGTTGCAGCCGCCTGTTGTGGGTGACCCGGCCGAGTTCTTCGGTGATCCTGCCCTTCATCGCCTGCGCCTGGTTCCTGGTGGTCCGTGAAACGGTCATGCCGACTCCCTGTTGTCCGGTGGGCGGACCCTCGCGGGGGTTCCGGGGATCGCGCCCCTGTGCCGTGCGGGCGGTTCGTGTCGGGCCATGACCCGTGGCGACGCGGTGCCGCGCAGGGTCACTTCCCTACCGCCAGTCAGGCGGCGTGTGCGGTGTCGGCGTGGTACGACGAAGAGGTGTGCCCGGTCTGTTCCGCCGTTATGAGAGCGGTCGCGGTCGCCTGCGGGTCGGTGCTCGCGCTCGCGGCGGCCATCAGCCGGGCGGCCGAGGGGGCGACGGTCTCGGGGGGAACCACCAGAAGGTCCCAGGGGCCCGACGTGCCGGACAGCAGCAGGATCTTGTGCGGGTCCAGCTCCGAGGTGAACCAACCGACCCTCACCGTATGACCGTTGACGAAGATCCTGGGCGGGATGACCGGCCAGTAGCGGGGGTTGACGGCGATACGGGTGATCCGTCCCCACAGCGGGTCCAGTACGTCGGCCAGCGAGGGGAGTTCGTGGGCCAGGTCGCGTGAGCGGGGCCACCAGGCGCCGTCCAACTCGGCATGTTCTGAAGTGGGGTTCACGAGTTTGAGCGCGAGACGCGCGGTCGGTGCCCTGAAGGGCACTGCGCGCGGCGCGGGATGGTCGGTGGTCGCGGACATCGTGCGGACCCGTCCCCGGACCCCTGCGCGCGGGCAGATGTCCGGTGTCGTTGCTCACCAGGAACGGAACCGGCGTCGGGGCCGGTGCGCGAGGTACTCCCGATGACTTCACGCTACTCCTCGCCGAGGCCGACCGGACGGCCGGACGGCCCGGACGGCTCCAGGAGGTCTCCTCACGTCCAGTGGTCGTCCTCGCCCGAGGCGCGGCTGGTCTCGGGCCAGGAGCGGGCCGGCCCTGCCGCGCGGGCGGCAGCTGCGCTGTTCACGGTGAAGGAGACGCTCCGGCACCCCACCATCACGATGGCGCAAGCGGCACCTGATCCGCAGGCCATGGGCACATCCGCTCACGCATCGCTCACGCAGTGGCTTGAGAACGAAGCAGCGCCCGAGCCAACCGAAGCCGACTCAGGCGCTGCATAGCAGGTCAGAGGGCATATCCCCCGCCTACGAGCCGTAGGCCCTGTGGGACTCGAACCCACAACCAATGGATTAAAAGTCCACTGCTCTGCCAATTGAGCTAAGGGCCCAGGCGATGTTGCCTCCCCGAGCATAGCCGGACGTGGCCGTGTCTCCGATCGGGTATCCGGGACACGGCCGTGTCGGGCGGGCGGAACGGGCGGGAAGATCAGGGATCGACCGGTTCGGGCGCGTTCGCGCGGGCCGCCTCGCGGGCCTTGGTGCGCTCGTGCTCGGGGTTGAGGAACCAGTGCCGGGCCGAGGCCGCCCACCAGGTCCAGGCGAAGCCGAGGACGACCAGGACGGCGATCGGGGCATAGTTGAAGGTCTCCCAGGTGACGGGGGAGACCTGCGGGAGCATGAAGAGGATCGTGATGACGGCGACCCACGCCACCGAGACCACTCCGATTGCACGGGACCAGCGGCCCAGGTGCCACGGCCCGCGCTGGAACCCCTCACCCTTGCGCAGCCGCAGCAGCGTCGGGATGACGTACGCGATGTACAGACCGATCACCGCGACGGACGTCACCGCCGCGTAGGCCGTGTAGTTGATCAGGTACGGCAGCCCGAGCAGCAGTGCCCCCGCCGCCGCCAGCCACACCGCCGCCACCGGGGTCCGGGTGCGGGGGCTCACCGTGTGCCAGATGTGCGAGAACGGCAGCGCGCCGTCGCGTGAGAAGGCGTAGATCATGCGGCTGTTGGCGGTCACCGAGGCCATTCCGCAGAACAGCTGGGCGCCGATGACGACCAGCAGCAGGAGCTTGCCGGCCGTGGCGCCGAGCGCGTCGAGGAGGATCTGGGCCGGCGGCGCGCCGGTCGGGGAGTTCAGGGCGCCGTCGTAGGACTGGATGGCGAAGGTGAAGCCGAGGAGCAGGACGAAGCCTGCTATCCACGACGTCCAGATCGACTGGACGATGCCCTTCGGGCCCGCCGTGGACGCGTCGTGGGTCTCCTCGGTCATGTGGGCCGAGGCGTCGTAGCCGGTGAAGGTGTACTGGGCCATCAGGAGGCCGAGCAGGACCACGTAGAAGCCGCTGCCCCAGCCCGTGTTGTTCACGAACTCGCCGAAGACGAAGGACGCCGACTGGTGGTGGTCCGGGGCGAAGGTGAGGGCTCCGACGATCACCGCGACGCCGACCACGTGCCACCACACGCTCACGCTGTTCAGCAGCGCCACGATCCGCACACCGAAGGTGTTCAGCAGGCCGTGCAGGACCAGGATCGCGGCGAACAGCAGCACGGTCCGGCCGGGCGTCACCTCGAAGTCGAACTGCAGGTTCAGATAGGCACCGAGGAAGGACGCGGCGCCGAAGTCGATGCCCGCCGTCACCGCCACCTGGCCCAGTACGTTGAACCAGCCCGTGAACCACGCCCAGGCGGCCGCGGTCCGGGGCGGCGCCAGGCGGTGGGCCCAGAAGTACAGGCCCGCGGAGGTCGGGTACGCCGAACAGATCTCGGCCATCGCCAGGCCGACGAAGAGCGTCATCAGGCCTACGACCACCCAGCCCCAGGTGATCACGGCCGGGCCGCCCGTGTTCATGCCGAAGAGGTAGAGGGTCAGACAGCCCGACAGGACCGAGATGATCGTGAAGGAGACCGCGTAGTTGGAGAACGCCGACATGCGGCGGGCGAGGACCTGCGTGTAGCCGAGCTGGGCAAGCCGTTCTTCGTCGGAGAGCCCACTCACTCTGTCGTCATCTGTCATGCCCCCAGCGATTCCCTCACCGGGGGCGTGACATGCATCACAACTTGGCTAGAAAATGCCCTTGTAGCCCTGCCAGCCGGTGGCGATCTTCACCCGCGGCCCGAACGACCCCTTGCCGTTGCCGTCGTTGCGGTACAGATTGCCGCCGGTGTCCCGGGAGACCAGGTCGTTCTTCCCGTCCCCGGTGATGTCCCCGACGCCGACGACCACGTTGTACGAGGCCCCCCAGTTGGAGAAGACCTTCACCCGTTCCTTCACCTGGCCGGTGCCGGTGCCGTCGTAACGCCACAGCGTCCCGGCCCTGTCCTGCACCAGGACGTCACCGAAACCGTCGCCGTTGAGGTCACCGGCGCCGACGATCTTCTTGTACGTCCCCCAGCTGCGGATCTTCACGCCCGGCTTGAGCTTGCTCGCGCCGTCGTTGGCGAACAGGTAGACGTCCCCGGTGGAGGCCTTGCGGGCCAGCAGGTCGGTCCGGCCGTCGCCGGTCAGGTCGCCGGGCGCGGTGAGGACGTTGTACGCGTTCCAGCCGGTGCCGAGGGAGGTGTGGCTGTTCGACGGGCTGTACGACCCCCCGCACATGCCCGCGTACCGTCGCAGCTCGCCGTTCGGCATCCGGACCAGCATCTCGGCGCAGCGGTCCTTGCCCATGTCGCCGAAGGGAACGGCGACGGTGCCGACGGGCCAGCCGGACGCGCTGTCCTTGAAGTCGAAGGTGCCCTTGCCCCTGGTGTACTGGAGCGTCAGGGCACCCGAGGAGTTGAGGGTGACGAGTTCGCCGTAGCTGTAGCGGCCCTGGTCGTGATGGCCCTGGCGGCCGCCGGTGAGCCCGAACGTGCCGGTCGTCGTGTACGTGCCCGCGCCGTCGGCGGCGGTGGCGGTCAGCGTCCAGGTCTTCGGGCCGTTGTACGCGTACGCGCCCGACTCCGTCTTTCCGTCCCAGGCCAGGTCGATCGCCGTACCGCTGCCCCTGAGGGTGCGGTCGGTGCGGCCCTGGGCGTCCTTCACCGTGAAGGTCCAGTCGGCGGGCTTGTTCAGCTGCCAGACGCTGTTCCAGGTCATGCTGCCGCTGTAGCGGCCTGCGGCGTCGAAGTCGCTGTCGTCCAGGTCCGCCTCGATCTTCGCGAGCGGCTGCGCGGGCACCCCGCTCGGCACTACCCGGATCGAGCGGTCCGTACCGACGTAGGCGACGCCCCCGCCGAACTTGTCCACGGTCCAGGTCAGCCGCCGCTGGTCGGCCGTGTTCCCGCCCGGCAGGTCGGCGATCGCGCGCGCGGCGGCGGCCGTACCGGAGTGGAAGTCGGTGAGCATGAGCTTGCCGGCGCTCCGGTCGTGCTGGACGAGGTAGCCGTCACCGACGAGGGCAGGGCCGGAAGGCACGGTGATGTTCTTCTTCGCCGTACGGTCGTACACGCCCGCGGCGCCCGTGGGACCGCAGTTCCAGTAGATCCAGCGGCCGACGACCTGGAGCTCCTTGACCGTGCAGGGGGCTCCGGTGGAGACGGTCGTGACGGTCTTCTTCGACTCCAGGTCGTACTGGGTGACGACGCCGTTGCCCGAGCCCGGCGTCCACAACGCCGAGCCCCAGACGGAGGCGGCGGTGACGGAGCGGGTCAGACGGACGTCCTCGTCGCGGTACCGGTTGGCGGCGTCGACGTACTGCTTGCCGGTGGAGGCCGCGTTGTAGACGAAGTAGCGGCCGGTGGCGTCCACGAACCGGCCGCCGGTAACGGCCGGTTCCGTCCCGTGGTAGTTGTTCCGCGTCACCCAGACCTGGGCGCGCTCCTTCCCGTACTCGTCGACCTGGAAGTAGCCGACGCTCTGGTTACCGGTGGAGCGCAGTGGCACGCAGTCGCCCGCGTCGCACGGCACCCGCTGGAGGTGGGTGCCGTCGGCGAAGACGCCGGCGTATCCGCGGGTGGCCTCTTCCAGCACGGCGGAGCCGTCGGGTGAGACCTGCCGGCCGACCACGTACTGTTCGCCGTTCGGCCGGTACTCGACGCTGGTCAGATAGCCGGCGGCGTAGTCGATGCCCCACACGCCGTCCGTGGCGATCGGTGTCGGGGTGGTGTCCGCGGCGGCCGGGCCCGCGGCCGTCAGGGTGCCGGCGCTCAGCGCGGCCAGCGAGACAAGAGTGAGTGCGATCCGGGCACGCCGGGTCAAGGGTCCCTCCCCAGGGAAGTCAGAAAAGGCGCGGCGGCAGGCCTTGTCTTCCCCCTCGGCCACACTCCGTCACGCGATCAACGGATGTTAACAACTGCCCCACAGGGTGCGGTAGTCGAATACGAATACGAAAAGGGCCCGCACGACCGAAGTCGTACGGGCCCAGCTCAGCTCACGCTGTGTCAGCCGTTGCGCTTCCAGCGCGGCTTGTCGTCGCGGCGGCCGAAGGAACCGGTGCCGGTGCCGGTGCCGGTGGTGCGGTGGTCGTCACGACGGCCGGTGGGGCGGTCGTGGCCGCCGGAGCGGAAGCCACCGGTGGGGCGGTCGCCCTGACGGTCGCGGTTGAAGGGACGGTCGCTGCCACGGTGGGTGGACGGACG
>NZ_JBVHLJ010000005.1:6146-16016 GCF_055559055.1 Streptomyces sp. NPDC024687
GGACGGACGCTCGTCACGACGGTCACGGTTGAAACCACCGGTGGGGCGGTCGTCGCGGCGGAAGCCACCCGAGGGACGCTCGTCACGACGGTCACGGTTGAAACCACCGGTGGGGCGGTCGTCGCGGCGGAAGCCACCCGAGGGACGCTCGTCACGACGGTCACGGTTGAAGCCACCCGAGGAACGGTCGTCACGGCGCTCGAAGGAACGGCCACCACGGTCGTCCCGACGGTCGTCACGGCGGAACCCGCCGCGCTCGCCGTCACGACGGTCGCGGTTGAAACCACCCGAGGAACGGTCGTCACGGCGCTCGAAGGAACGGCCACCACGGTCGTCCCGACGGTCGTCACGGCGCTCGTAGTTGCCCCGCTCGTCACGACGCTGACGCGGCTGCTCGTACGCGGGACGCTCGGCGGCCTGCTCGGCGACCACGGCCTCGGCCGGGGCCTGCGTCTCCTGGGCCACGGCGGCCTCGGCGACGGCGGCGACCGCGGCCTCCGGGTCCTCACCGCGCTCACGGGCGGCGCGGGCGACCAGACGGTCGGCCTCCTCGCGCAGCTCGGTCGCGCGGCGCTGCGCCCGCTCCAGCTCCTTGGTGAGCTGGGCGACCTCGCGCTCGGCCTGCTGAGCCACGTTGACCGCGGACTCGGACTGGACCTCGGTCATCGAACGGGCGCCGGTGATCTCGGCGACCTCGGGCTCGAAGGCCGTACCGGAGTTGATGATGTGACGCCCGGCGTCGACGCCCGCGTCCTCCATCAGCCGGAAGATCTGGCGGCGCTGGTGCGGCAGGGACAGCGATACGACCGTGCCGGTGCGGCCCGCGCGAGCGGTACGCCCTGCGCGGTGCAGGTAGTCCTTGTGGTCACCGGCGGGGTCGACGTTCAGGACGAGGTCGATGCCGTCGACGTGGATGCCACGGGCGGCGACGTCGGTCGCGACGAGCGCGTTGACGTAGCCCTTCTTGAAGTCCTCCAGCACCCGGGTGCGCGCGCCCTGCGTCATACCGCCGTGCAGCGCGTCGGCCTTCACGCCGGAGTCGCACAGCTGCTCGGCGATGCGGTCGGCGCCCAGCTGGGTGCGGACGAAGATGATGGTGCGGCCCTTGCGGGAGGCGATCGCGGCAGTGACCGGCGCCTTGTCCTTGGGCTTCACGATCAGGATGTGGTGCGACATGGTCGTGACGTTGCCCTGGGCGCTGTCGACCTCGTGCGTGACCGGGTTGCTCAGGTAGCGCTTGACCAGGGTGGAGATCTCGTTCTCCATCGTGGCCGAGAACAGCATCCGCTGGCCGCCGGCCGGGACCTGGTCGAGCAGCTCGGTGACCTCGGGCAGGAAGCCCAGGTCGGACATCTGGTCGGCCTCGTCGATGACGGCGACCTCGATGTCCTGCAGGGAGCAGGCGCCGCGGTTGATGAGGTCACGCAGTCGGCCCGGAGTGGCGACGAGCACGTCGACACCGCGCTCCAGGGCGTAGATCTGGTTGCTCATGGACGTACCGCCGCAGACGACCTTCATCTTCAGGCCGAGGACGTCGCCGTAGGGCTGGAGAGCGTCCGCGACCTGCATCGCGAGCTCACGGGTCGGGGTGAGGATGACAGCGCGCGGCTTGTGCTTCTCGGTGCGGCCGCCGGAGAGGCGGGCCAGGGTCGGCAGACCGAAGGAGAGGGTCTTGCCGGAGCCGGTGCGGCCACGGCCGAGGATGTCCTTGCCGGCCAGGGCGTCCGGGATGGTCGCGGCCTGGATCGGGAAGGGGGTGGTCACGCCGTTCTGGGCGAGCTTGCGCACAACGCCCTCGGGGAGACCGAGGCTCTCGAAGGTGACTTCGGGAGTGGTGGCCTCGGTGACGTCCTCGGTGCCCTCGTTCTCGGGCACGACGACGTGATCAGTACTGGAAATGGACATGCGTATGCGAAACCTTCCGGAGTCTCGTCGGCACGCGCCCGTCAACTCCGTGATTCGCAATACGACCGCCTCAATGCGGTCAGCCACGGTAAGGGAGAGAACGCGCCACACGGCGCTCTTCTGCTTTGGCGCCGGGCAAATGATCAAACGATCTATAACCATACGCACCCATCACCCCCGAAGGCAAACGGATCCCCTCGTGTGTATCCGAGGTCACTCGGGGCCTTTCACAGGGCCCTGCCACGGGGTCCGTCACACCGGCGATCCGGCGGTGGGCGCCGGTTCCCGCTGGCTCAGCTGTGTCCCCGTCTCCGGCTGCGCGGAGGAGGACGGCTCGGCGGGCGGCGGCGACGGCGTGGGCGAGGCGGGCGGCTCGCTCGGCGCCGGCGGCTCCGGGTCGGGCGTACGGGTGGGTGCCGGGTCGGCCCACGTAGCCGAGGGCACCGGTTTCACCGAACTCCCCGGCTCCGCCCCCGCCGGGGCCGACGCGCCGGCTCCCGACGGGGCGGACGCCGAGGGCGAGGCCGGCTCCTTGCCGTCCTTGCCCTTGCCGTGCTTGCCGTGTTTGCCGTCCGAGCCCGTCCCGCCGAGCCGCACGGAACCGCCCGAGGCCGCGGAATCGCCGTCCGGCGCCTCCCCGCCCCGCTCACCGGCGGAGTGCGACGGCTTGGCGCTGCCGTCACCTTCGTCCCCGCCCACGCTCATGCAGCCCGCTGCGGCGGCGACGGCCATGACCGTGGCGGCCAGACGGACGGGTACGTACAAGGGGCGCACGAGCAGCCACCTCCGAGGGCGGTCGTCAAAGAGTCAACCTGCCCAACTCCCGCCGCCCACAAGAGGACACGCGCCCCGTTCGAAAGCCACTCACCCGTAACCGAGCGCGTGCAGCCGCGCGTCGTCGATCCCGAAGTGATGGGCGATCTCGTGCACGACCGTCACCTCGGTCTCCGCGACGACCTCCTCGCGGGAAGCGCACATCCGCAGCGTCGGCCCCCGGTAGATCGTGATCCGGTCCGGCAACACCCCGGCGTACCACTCGCCCCGGTCGGTCAGCGGGGTGCCCTCGTACAGCCCGAGCAGCTCGGGATCGTCCGCCGGCGGTTCGTCCTCGACGAACACCGCGACGTTGTCCATCAGCCGCGTCAACTCCGGCGGAATCCGGTCCAGCGCCTCGGCGACCAGTTCCTCGAACTCCTCGCGCGTCATCTCCAGCACAAGCCCATTCTCCGGTACGGGCCATCCGTACGAGAGCCATGAGCACGCCGCATATCCGCGGGCGGACTTGGGCATACGGGATCAATGGCCCGCGTCCCCGCCGCAGTCCTGAACGTCCGGAGCATCCTGAGCACCCTACGAAGGCCCCCGCGAGCCCTCGCCCGCCAGTACGGCAGGCGCCGATCCAACCCGTCCGTCGAGCTCGTCCACCAGCCGCACCCCTGGGCCCGCGCCCTCGGTCTGGTCGCCGTCGTCCTGCTGGGCGCCTGGCTCGGTCTGCTGATCGTCGGCAACGTCCGGGTCCCGGTCGGCCCCATGAACACGACGATGACCCTGCGCCCGTCCCTGACCGGCGGCACGAAGATCAACATCTCTCCGCTCGGCGCGCTCCAGCTGGACAGCCACCAGGCCCCGGTCCGCCTCGACGTCAACGTCGACCAGCTCGACCCGGAACGCTCCCAGGCCCTCGTCGACCACCCCGAGCGCCTCTCCGGCCTCCAGGACGAGGTCGCCACGGACGTCGAGCACGGCACCCTCGACCTCGCCCTGCGCTCCTGCGTCGCCGTGGTGGCGGGCGCCACGGCCCTCGGCCTCGCGGTCTACCGCCGCCCCCGCCGCGCCCTCGCGGCCGGCGGACTCGCCCTCACCCTCCTGGCGGCCTGCGGCGGCACGGCGTACGCCACCTGGAACCCGGAATCCGTCCTGGAGCCGAAGTTCTCGGGACTGCTCTCCTCCGCCCCTTCGCTGGTCGGCAACGCGCGGAGCATCGTCACCGAGTTCGACGTCTACCAGAAGGAGTTGGCCCGCCTGGTGACGAACGTGACGAAGCTCTACGACGCCACGTCCACGCTCCCCGCCTACCAGCCGGACCCCACCACCATCCGGGTCCTGCACGTCTCCGACATCCATCTCAACCCCGCGAGCTGGAAGATCATCGCCTCGCTGGTGGAGCAGTACAAGGTCGATGTGATCGTCGACTCCGGCGACACCATGGACCACGGCACGGCGGCGGAGAACGGCTTCCTCGACCCGATCCCCGACCTGGGGGCGCCGTACGTCTGGGTGCGGGGCAACCACGACTCCCTGACCACCCAGCGCTACATGGAGGGCCTGAAGCGGGTCCACGTCCTCGACAACGGCAAGGCGGAGACGATCGCCGGACTGCGGTTCGCGGGCATCGGCGACCCCCAGTTCACCCCCGACCGCTCCACGAACCCGGGGGCCGACGAGTCCCAGGAGGCGGCGGGCGACCGCCTGGCCGCCGCCCTGCGTGCGCAGCGGGCCGCGGGCACCCCGGTCGACCTCGCGATCGCCCACGAGCCCTCGGCGGCCCGCGAGGTCGACGGCGAGGTCCCGATGATCCTGTCCGGCCACCTCCACCACCAGGAGATGGAGCTCATGAAGAAGGGCACGCGCCTGCGGGTGGAGGGCTCGACGGGCGGCAGCGGGCTGCGGGCCGTCGAGGGCAAGTACCCCGACCCCATCGAGGCCTCGATCCTCTACCTGGACCGTGACACCCGCCGCCTGCAGGCCTGGGACGAGATCAAACTCGGCGGCCTCGGCCTCACCACGGCGGAGGTCAGCCGCCACCTCCCGGAGGACAACCAGCCGGGAGCGGCCCCCTCCCCCACGGGTTCGGGCACGGGCTCCTCCACGGCCTCGCCCACGGGCAGCCCCTGAAACCGTTTTGGCGATACCTCCCGGCATCCCATATGCTTCTCACGTCCCCGACGCGCTGAGAAGCGCCCAGGCGGGCCGATAGCCCTCATCGTCTAGCGGCCTAGGACGCCGCCCTTTCAAGGCGGTAGCACGGGTTCGAATCCCGTTGGGGGCACGCATCACCGTGTGCGACACTGTTCGTGCACAACGCTTGGTCCTGTGGAGCAGTTTGGAGTGCTCGCCACCCTGTCAAGGTGGAGGCCGCGGGTTCAAATCCCGTCAGGACCGCTGAGGTTTCCCCGGAAGCCTCTCGGCTGGGTAGCTCAGTTGGTACGAGCGACCGCCTGAAAAGCGGTAGGTCGCCGGTTCGACCCCGGCCCCAGCCACAGCACAGACCCCGATCCCCGGATCGGGGTCTTGTTGTATGTGCCGTGCCGTGACACCAGCCCCCTGGGCCGTGACACCGACCCCCGGGACAAAACCGTTCGCCAGTAATTTCCCGAGGATGAGATCCTGGATCGCGTATGTCTACGCACCCTGCCCCCGCCCCCGGCTCCCCCGGCTTCGGGGAACTCGCCGCCCGCCTGACCGAGCTGTCCCTGCGTGACGCGCACCGGCTCGGGCGCAGGCTCGAAGGCGCGCGCAAGATCCGCAAGCCGGAGGCGCGCGCCGCCGTGCTGGCCGAGATCGAGGCGGAGGTCGGCAAGGGCGAGGAGCGCGTGGGCGCGCGCCGTGCGCGGGTGCCCGCCGTGTCGTATCCCGAGCAGCTTCCGGTCAGCCAGAAGAAGGACGACATCGCGGCCGCCATCCGTGATCACCAGGTCGTGATCGTGGCCGGTGAGACCGGGTCCGGCAAGACCACCCAGATCCCGAAGATCTGCCTGGAGCTCGGCCGGGGCGTCAAGGGCATGATCGGGCACACCCAGCCCCGCCGGATCGCCGCCCGTACCGTCGCCGAGCGGGTCGCCGAGGAGCTGGACACCCCGCTGGGCGAGGCCGTCGGCTGGAAGGTGCGCTTCACCGACCAGGTGAACCCGGACGCGACCTTCGTGAAGCTGATGACGGACGGCATCCTGCTCGCCGAGATCCAGACCGACCGCGAGCTGCGCGCCTACGACACGATCATCATCGACGAGGCCCACGAGCGGTCCCTCAACATCGACTTCCTGCTGGGGTACCTGGCCCAGCTGCTGCCGAAGCGCCCCGACCTCAAGGTCGTCATCACCTCGGCGACCATCGACCCCGAGCGGTTCTCCCGGCACTTCGGGGACGCGCCCATCGTCGAGGTCAGCGGGCGGACGTACCCGGTGGAGGTGCGGTACCGGCCGCTGCTGGAGGACGACTCGGAGGACTCCGACCGCGACCAGATCACCGCGATCTGCGACGCCGTGGAGGAGCTCCAGGGCGAGGGCAAGGGCGACATCCTCGTCTTCCTCTCCGGGGAGCGGGAGATCCGGGACACCGCCGACGCGCTGGAGAAGAGGAAGTACCGCTTCACTGAGGTGCTGCCCCTCTACGCCCGGCTCTCGCACGCCGAGCAGCACCGCGTGTTCCAGCCGCACACCGGGCGCAGGATCGTTCTGGCGACCAACGTCGCCGAGACCTCCCTCACCGTCCCGGGCATCAAGTACGTCATCGACCCCGGCTTCGCCCGCATCTCCCGCTACAGCCACCGCACCAAGGTCCAGCGGCTGCCCATCGAGCCGGTCTCGCAGGCCAGCGCCAACCAGCGCAAGGGCCGCTGCGGCCGTACCTCCGACGGCATCTGCATCCGCCTGTACAGCGAAGAGGACTTCAACGCCCGCCCGGAATTCACGGACGCCGAGATCCTGCGGACGAACCTGGCCTCCGTCATCCTGCAGATGACCGCGGCCGGCCTCGGGGACATCGAGAAGTTCCCCTTCATCGACCCGCCGGACCACCGCAACATCCGTGACGGCGTGCAGCTGCTGCAGGAGCTCAACGCCCTTGATCCGGCGCAGAAGGACGCGCGCAAGCGGCTCACCGAGACCGGCCGCAAGCTCGCCCAGCTGCCCGTCGACCCGCGCCTGGCGCGCATGGTCCTGGAGGCCGAGAAGAACGGCTGTGTCCGCGAGGTCATGGTCATAGCCGCCGCGCTCTCCATCCAGGACCCGCGCGAGCGCCCGGCCGACAAGCAGACCCAGGCCGACCAGCAGCACGCCCGCTTCAAGGACGAGACCAGCGACTTCCTCGCCTACCTCAACCTGTGGCGCTATGTCCGCGAGCAGCAGAAGGAGCGCGGCTCGTCGTCCTTCCGCCGGATGTGTAAGCAGGAGTACCTGAACTTCCTGCGCATCCGCGAATGGCAGGACATCTACACGCAGTTGCGGACCGTCGCCAAGCAGATGGGCATCCATCCGAACGAGGAGGACGCGGCCGACCAGAGCGTGCACGTCTCGCTCCTCGCCGGTCTGCTCTCGCACGTCGGCATGAAGGACGTGAAGGACGGCAACAAGAACGAGTATCTCGGCGCCCGGAGCGCCAAGTTCGCGATCTTCCCGGGCTCGGCGCTCTTCAAGAAGCAGCCGCGTTTCGTGATGTCGGCGGAGCTGGTGGAGACCTCGCGCCTGTGGGCCCGCGTCAACGCCAAGATCGAGCCGGAGTGGGTCGAGCCGCTCGCGGAGCACCTGCTGAAGCGGACGTACTCCGAACCGCACTGGGAGAAGGACCAGGCCGCGGTGATGGCGTACGAGAAGGTCACGCTGTACGGCGTACCGATCGTCGCCCAGCGCAAGGTCAACTACGGCCGTATCGACCCGGAGACGTCCCGCGAGCTGTTCATCCGCAACGCGCTCGTCGAGGGCGAGTGGCGCACCCACCACAAGTTCTTCGCCGACAACCGCAGACTCCTCAGCGAGGTCGAGGAGTTGGAGCACCGGGCCCGGCGCCGGGACATCGTGGTCGACGACGACACCCTGTTCGACTTCTATGACCAGCGGGTGCCCGAACACGTCGTGTCCGGGGCGCACTTCGACTCGTGGTGGAAGCGGAAGCGGCACGAGGAGCCGGAGTTCCTGGACTTCGAGCGGGAGATGCTCATCCGGGAGTCGGCGGAGGCGGTCACGAAGGCCGACTATCCCGACTCCTGGCGGCAGGGGCCGTTGAAGTTCCGGGTGACCTACCAGTTCGAGCCGGGCGCGGACGCGGACGGTGTGACGGTCCACATCCCGCTCCAGGTCCTGAACCAGGTGAAGGACGAGGGCTTCGACTGGCAGATCCCGGGCCTGCGGGAGGAGTTGGTGACGGAGCTGATCCGTTCCCTGCCCAAGCCGATCCGCCGCAACTACGTGCCGGCACCGAACTTCGCGAAGCGGTTCCTCGATACGGCGGTCCCGCTGCAGGAGCCGTTGACGACCACCATGGCGCGCGAGCTGAAGCGCATGGTCGGCGTCCCCTTCGACGCGGAGGACTTCGACTGGGCACGGGTCCCGGACCACCTCCGCATCACCTTCCGGATCGTCGACGAGCGGCGCCGCAATCTGGCCGAGGACAAGGACCTGGAGTCACTGCGCCTGAAGCTGAGGCCGAAGGCACGCCAGGCCCTCTCGCAGGCGGCGGCAGCGACCGCGTCCCGCGAGGGCGGCGAGTCCCTGGAGCGCAAGGGCCTGACGGACTGGACGATCGGCACGCTCACACGCGTCTTCGAGACCCGCCGGGCCGGCCAGCCGGTGAAGGCGTACCCGGCGCTGGTGGACGACGGCGACACGGTCTCCGTCCGCCTCTTCGACACCGAGGAGGAGCAGACCGAGGCGATGTGGAAGGGCACGCGGCGGCTGATCGTGCGCAACATCCCGGTGAGCCCGGCGAAGTTCGCATCCGAGAAGCTGACGAACCCCCAGAAGCTGGCCCTGTCGGCGAACCCGCACGGCTCCATCCAGGCCCTGTTCGAGGACTGCGCGACGGCGGCCGCGGACAAGCTGATCGGGGACTTCGGGGGGCCGGCGTGGGACGAGGAGTCGTACCGGAAGCTGTACGACAAGGTGCGCGCCGAGATCGTCGACACGACGGTCCGTACGGTCGGGCAGGTGCAGCAGGTGCTCGCCGCCTGGCACGCCTGTGAGCGGCGCCTGAAGTCCGTACGGAGCCCGGCGCTGCTGGCGAACCTGGCGGACGTGCGGGCCCAGTTGGACGCGCTGGTGAAGCCGGGGTTCGTGACGGCGACGGGGCTGCGGCGGCTGCCCGACCTGATGCGGTACCTGGTCGCGGCGGACCGCCGACTCCAGCAGATGCCGACGAACGTCCAGCGGGACACGACCCGTATGGAGAAGGTCCACGAGATGCGGGACGAGTACGCCTGGCTCCTGGAACAGCTCCCGCAGGGCCGGCCCGTGCCCCAGCAGGTCCTGGACGTCCGCTGGATGATCGAGGAGCTGCGGGTCAGCTATTTCGCCCACGCGCTCGGCACGGCGTACCCCGTCTCCGACAAGCGGATCGTGAAGGCGATCGACACCCTGGCCCCGTGACGGGCCCTGCACGGAGGGTGAGTTCGACCAGGACCCGCCAGCTCCTGTACAGTCCTTCTCGCAGCGCAACGCACCAGTAAGCGCCGCGAAACCTGGTCCTGTGGAGCAGTTTGGAGTGCTCGCCACCCTGTCAAGGTGGAGGCCGCGGGTTCAAATCCCGTCAGGACCGCAGTAAAAGAAAGGCCCGCCTCCCGGCAACGGGACGCGGGCCTTCTTCGTGCGCCACGCCCGCGGCGGAGCCTCACATTCCGTCAGGGCTGCGGCGAGAAGCACGGCCCGCGTCCCGCACACGGAACGTGGGCCTTCTTCACGCACGGCCCCCTGCCCAAGGAGAGGCCGCGCCCGCAGCGAAGCGGCAATCAGACGCAGCAAATCCCGTCAGGACCGCACCGAGAGAAGCAAGGCCCGCCTCCCGGCAACGGGGCACGGGCCTCTTCGGCCACCACGCCCGCGCCCAGGGGGAGGCCGCGTCCGCCGTAAAGCCGCGCCTTCCGTCAGAACCGCCGCGAGAACATGGCCCGCATCCCGCACACCGGGACACGAGCCTTCTTCAGCCACCACGCCCGCGCCCAGGGGGAGGCCGCGCCCGCCGCGAAGCCGCACCTTC